>DAIRGA010000050.1:0-18657 GCA_036794825.1 Bacteroidales bacterium
TGGAATGGACAGAACCGATGCCGAGAAGATAAAGGGTAACGACAAACTTGCTTTCTACAGCATGCTCGAAGGTGTTGAATTTGCCATCCAGGGATTCCCGATGATCAGCATAGAGGATACTTACGAAGTTGCGCTCGGTGTTGACGCCGGTTTCGCAGGTCAGTATACCTTCAATGCTGAACTGATTGAGAACTTTGATCCAAGCATTAACATTACACTGGAGGATCGTTTGGCCAGCAAAATCATCAATCTGAGAACAACTCCCGAATATGTTGCACAAATTGCAGAACCAGGTGAGATCAGGAACAGATTCTTCCTGCATTTCAACGGACCTACATCCGTGCCGGTGATTGATCAGAAACTTACAAAGGTTTATGCTTTACAAAACCAGATCTTCATACAGAATATTGGAAACAGTAATATCCTTGACGTTGAAGTGGTGAATACGCTTGGACAGCTAATCTCAAAAACTCCGGTAAATGCTACCGAAGCTGTGGTTAACGTTCCTGGTCGCAATGTTGTTTACATTGTTAAGGTAAGAACCTCCGAAGGCATCGAGTCACACAAATTGTTAATCCGCTAGAAACTGTTTTCATGCTGTACTGTTGATCTGTACAGGACAGAAATTGAAACAATAAACTTTACCGTAATATGAAAAGAATAAAAAATAGCATCATCGGCATTTTTCTGGTAATTGCATTGGTGTGCATTACTACCATGAGTATTGCGCAAACTCAGGCTCCACCGCCTCCTAGGCATGGAACCACTGATCCGACTGTACCCGGAGGTTCAGCCCCAATCGGCGAAGGCATTGCCCTTTTGGTTGCACTTGGTGCAGTTTATGGCGCAAAAAAGGTTTACAGTTTGCGCAGAAAACTGGCCGAATAGAATACATCCGTTAAGTGTACCGGTAATCATTCCATTGGGTGGTTTCCGGTACATTTGAAAAGGAATTCCTGTCCGGCTTGATCAAAGTTTCTGATGGAAAATGTTTACATACAGCGGCTGCAGCAAAGGGTAGAATAGATTTCTGCCCTAAACAGCTACGCAATGAAACATCTAAATAAGAAGCGCGATTTAACCGGAACTCATTAAACATTCAATTAAACCTGCCTGGTTGCAAAACCAGGCAGGTTTTGTTTTATTCGCTCAGCCAGTTATTGATTATAGTTTCTCCTTCCGGCGTCATTACCGATTCAGGGTGAAACTGGACGCCCCTGATCGCAAAATTTCTGTGTGAAAGTGCCATTATCCTGCTATCTAACGACCTGGCGGTTACTTTCAAATCCACTGGGAAGCCTTCGTCAGAAAGACCCCATGAGTGGTACAATCCCGCTGAAAACGGTGAGGAAATGTTGGCAAAGAGCTTCTCCTCAGCGCTCGTTATTTCAACCTGAATTTTTATCCCATGAAACACTTCCTGAAGGTTTACCAGTTTGGCGCCGTAAAACATTCCTATAGCCTGAAATCCCAGGCACACACCGAGAATATTCTTGCTTTTTCCATAATTCTCAAGAATTCTCCACATGGCGTCATTAACCTTTGGCACATCCGGACCTGGTGAAAAGAGGATCTTGTCAAAACCTGCCACATCTTCCATTTTAATCTCACCGCTTTTAATCACTTCATAGCTGAGATGCTTACTTTTGCGCAGGATATTCACCAGGTTAAAGGTGAATGAGTCATAATTATCCAAAACAAGTACTTTCATCGAATTACCGGATGGTTGAGAATTTCGTTTCAAAAGTAAATAATCTGGCCAAGGCAGGAACACCGTTCTTGTTTGTTATTGATTTTGACCTGCGAAAGCCTTTTGTTTGTCCACTGGATCAGCTTCCGAAGGATATTTTGTTTTCAACGTCCGGCTACCCTGACCATCAAGATGTGGCTGAATTGCCAGGTACTTTTGACTTTGTTTCCTTTCCCATTGATTTCGATTCTTATTATCCGGCATTTGGGGAGATAATTAAGGAGATTCAGGCTGGTAACAGTTACCTTTTGAATCTTACTTTTAAGACGAGGATCGAAACGACCTTGTCATTTGAGGAGATCTATCTTTTGAGCAAAGCAAAGTACAAACTTCTGTTTAAAGACCAGTTTGTGGTTTTTTCTCCGGAAACTTTTATCGAGATCAGTGATGGAGTCATCTCATCCTGCCCGATGAAGGGAACTATTGATGCCTCAATTCCAAATGCCGGTGAAATTCTGCTTGCCGATGAGAAAGAGACCGCCGAACATCATACCATTGTTGACCTGATCCGAAATGATCTGGCAATGGTTGCTGAAGATGTTTACGTGGAGAATTTCCGCTACCTCGATCTGTTGCGCACCCACAAAGGTGATCTGCTGCAGATGAGTTCACGGATTTCAGGTAAACTTCCTGAGAACTTTCATGAAAATTTGGGTGAAATTTTACTTAAACTTTTACCAGCAGGCAGCATAACGGGCGCTCCGAAAAAAAAGACTGTCGAGATCATTAAAAGAGTGGAAAACTATCAACGAGGCTATTACACGGGCATTTTCGGAGTTTTTGATGGTAAAAACCTCGACAGTGCGGTGATGATCCGGTTTATCGAGCAGATTGATGGCCAGCTGTGGTTTAAGAGCGGGGGCGGTATTACCTCGAGGAGCCAGGCTGACAAGGAGTACAATGAACTAATCCAGAAGATCTATGTACCGGTTCCTCGAAACGATTAATGTAAAGGGTGGCGGGTTCCTTAATCTCCATTATCATCAGGATCGGATGGCGATGGTTTTTCGTCGTTTCTACGGCCAGCTTCAATCCCCGGCGTTGGCTGATTTGTTCACTTTGCCAGATTTTGCCCATTCAGGAAATTACAAGTGCCGGGTGATTTACAGCAAAGATATTGAGCTGGTGGAGTTCACAGAATACATCCCTAAACCAATCCGCAGCCTCAAAATTGTTAATGATGATAAAATTGATTACTCCTTTAAATTTGCCGACCGCCGGCCGCTTGAGGTTTTGCTGTCGAAAAAGGAAAGCTGTGATGATGTACTTATCATCAAAAATGGACAGGTAACCGACACTTCGTACAGCAATATCCTGTTTTTTGACGGCAGAAGCTGGATTACCCCTGATTCGCCGCTGCTCAGGGGAACCTGCCGCCAGCGGCTGCTTGACAATCATACCATCCGGGAACAAAGGGTTAGCTTTACAGATCTTACAGGATTTACCCATTTCATGCTCATTAATGCCATGCTTGAGTTTGATGAAAGAAGAGCCGTTGATATTGGCGGTATTGTTTTTTAGCTGAAAGGTTTCTTTAATTTTGCAAAAAACTATTGCATAATGTCCAGGAATAAAAAATTGTCCGGCGGCCTTGTGTATTCTACCAATCCGCAATTCATGGCCAGCCTTACCGAAAAAGATCAAACGGAGACTCTTCCAGCTCAACAACAAAATCTTCGCGTGTGGTTAGATCGCAAGCAAAGAAAGGGTAAAATGGTAACGCTGATCACTGGTTTTGTTGGCAGAGAAAAGGATTTGGACGAACTGGCCAGGTTGCTAAAAACGAAATGTGGCGTAGGAGGATCTGCAAAGGATGGCGAAATCGTGATTCAGGGGGATGCAAGGACGAAGGTTATGGAAATATTAACAAAAGAGGGCTATAAGGCAAAGTTGGCAGGAGGGTAGGAGATGGGTGAATGGGGAGATGTGGAAATGGGTGTATGGGGAGATTGGGAGGCTGAGAGACTCAGAGATGGGGAAATGGATGAATGGGATGATGAGGAGTGGCTGAGAGTGATTTATTGATGGGCTAAGTTTTGGATTTTAAGGTATTTGAATATGGAAAAAGAAGAAATTTTGCACGAGCCGGTTTACTCGCCGATGGTACTGGAATTCCTGGCAGTGGCTCATAAGTATTGTCTTTATATCGAGGAGGTTGAAAAACAGGATGGTGATTCAGTTTTTGATTACCTGCAAAAGGCATTGTCGTTGCTTTATGTTCGTGGTTCGGTGCTGCCTGAGATGGAAGTGGAGGAGATCGAACTGATCGAGAAGTATGTTACTGAGGAGCAATGGCAAACGGTTTTCAACGATCTCAGACAAAAATTTGGAAACAGCGACGAATACTGGTATGTAGAGAATGACAACCCACACAACGACCTGATAAAAGGGAGCCTGTCGGATAACCTTGCCGACATATACCAGGACCTGAAGGATTTTGTGATCCTTTACCAGAAACCTTTTCGGGATGCAAAAGTGGCGGCAGTATGGGAAATCAGGCAATTGTTCAGAGCGCACTGGGGATTCAGGGTGGTAAATGCCTTAAAAGTTGTTCATTATCAATTGTATGGCGCCGAAAATAGTAGGGCTGGAAATGTGGAGTTTGACTTTTGATCGTTAAGAAATGGTCATTAAAAAAGCCCTGCTACGTTAAGATAGCAAGGCTTTTAATGGAGTGCCCAGGACAAGATTCGAACTTGCACACCCGTGAAGGCGCCAGCCCCTCAAGCTGGTGTGTCTACCAATTCCACCACCTGGGCTTGTTTTGGGCTGCAAAAGTAAAATTTAATTTTTATATGATCAGACATCGGCAAAAAAAAACTTATAGTTTTGCAAGGATTTCAGAAAACCTCAAACATCAATCACTATGTTTACGCAAAAGGACTTAGAGCAAATCAGGCAGCGTGGAATGACCGTTAAGCAGGTCGAAAAGCAAATTGCTGATTTTAAGACAGGTTACCCCTATATCGAACTGATTGCGCCGGCAAGTAAGGGCAGGGGAATTCATGTTTACAATGAAATGCTGCTCGATGAGATGAAAGAACACTATGTTAATAACAGCCCGCAGCGCGAAATCATCAAATTTGTACCGGCTTCCGGAGCCGCAAGCCGCATGTTCAAGCACCTTTTCGATTTCCTCGAGTGGTATGATGGCAGTGCTGAGTCCATCGCCCGGCTGGAAGCCGATAAAAGCTTCAACTCGGTTTATTATTTTCTCAGGAACATCAGCCGTTTTGCTTTTATCCGCGAGTTGAAAGAGGCACTTTCCAGAGATGGATACCAGCTATCCGACCTTTTGAACGAAAAAAAGTACGATGTAGTAGTCAGATATCTGCTCACCGAAAAAGGCCTTGGTTACGCGGATCTTCCCAAAGGGTTGCTGATGTTTCATCAGTATGATGGGTTCTCGCGAATGGCCATTGGCGAGCACTTTGTCGAAGGCGCACATTACGCCTGCAACGAGGCAGCCAAAGTAAACATTCATTTCACCATCTCGCCCGAGCACCGCCTGAAATTCAACCAATTTATCGAACGCAGGCAATCCGGCTACGAGTCATCCTACAAAGTACGATACAATATAGCGTTTTCAGAACAGAAACTTTCGACCGATACCATTGCTGTAGATATGGATAACGAACCATTCCGTGATACAGACGGGAGGCTGATTTTCCGTCCCGGCGGCCATGGCGCGCTGATCGAAAATCTAAATGATCTGAAAGGAGATATCATCTTTATCAAAAATATTGATAATGTGGTTCCCGACCGACTGAAAGAACCAACCTACCTTTACAAACGGGTTATCGGCGGACTTCTGCTTACGTTGCAGCAAAAGACTTTCGCTTTTCTCAGACTCCTGGAAACCAAAAAGGTGAATGCTGTTGAACTTAACGAAATTATCGCATTTGCAGAGCGCGACCTGATGATCAAAATTTCGGAGAGCTTCGATAAAATGACGCTTCCTGAAAAGGCCGATTATCTTTTCAGCCGCCTTAACCGCCCGATGCGCGTATGTGGTATGGTGAAAAATGAAGGCGAGCCGGGCGGTGGGCCTTTCTGGGTTAAAAATCAGAATGGCGAAATTTCGCTGCAGATTGTCGAATCTTCACAGATCAACATGAAGGATGAAGCGCAGAAAAAGATCGCCCTCGAAGCTACACACTTCAATCCGGTTGACCTGGTGTGTGCCGTAAGGGATTATAAAGGCAAACCATTTGACCTGCGCAATTATGTGGATCAAAGTACCGGTTTTATTTCAATCAAATCAAAGGATGGCCGCGATCTGAAGGCACTGGAACTCCCTGGATTATGGAACGGCGCTATGGCAGACTGGATTACCGTGTTTGTCGAAGTTCCGATTATCACGTTCAACCCGGTAAAAACCGTGAACGATCTTCTGAGAGACCAGCATCTCTATCTTTAAATTCTCCCAGTGACACCTGTTTTTATTCCTGTTTTCTTAAAATTCAAACCATGGAAACAAAATTATCTATCCGAAGTTCCTTCCTGATTATGTTGAGCTGGTTGACAATAAGTCTCTCGGCCCAGGACACATTTTCCATCGTTGCTGTTGATACCCTCACCGGGGAGATAGGCGGCGCCGGAGCTTCCTGTATTGACGAATCCGCAATTCCCGGTGGTGTTCTGATTATCAGCGATATCATTCCAGGTAGAGGAAGTATCCACACGCAATCCTACTGGAATGCCACAAACCAGGCCAATGCCCACAACCGGATGCTGGAGGGAATGTCGCCGCAGGAAATCATTGCATGGCTGGTGGCCAATGATGTGCAGAATAATCCGCAGGTCAGACAATACGGAATTGTGGATGTTGATGAAAATGGCCATCCACGAAGCGCTGCCTTCACCGGTACCAATTGCATCAATTACAAAAATCATATCATTGGCCCAAATTATGCCATCCAGGGAAATATCCTTTTAGGTCAATATATCCTCGACAGCATGGAGGCAAGATTTCTCAACACAGAGGGTACACTGGCCGAAAAACTGATGGCAGCGCTCCAGGGTGCAAATGTTCCGGGTGCGGATACCCGTTGTCTGAATGAAGGGACTTCCTCGCGGTCGGCTTTCATCAGGGTAGCCAAACCCGATGACCCACCTTCAAACCTTTGGTGCCACCTTGTAGTTCCTTCGACACCTTATGGAGTTGAACCCATTGATTCACTGCAGGTTCTTTTCGACCAATGGTTGATCTGGACGGGGATGAATGAGGAAAAGCCAGGGCGTGAAAGCATTTCGAGAGGATATCCTAATCCGGCTACACAGACTTTTACGGTTGAATTTTCCCCAAGCATTAATGTAAATAACTGTAAAATAAGAATTTACAGCACCAATGGCCAGTTGATGGATGAAGCCGCATGGAGCGGTGAACCAATTGTTTTTAATACTGTTAAATATCCGGCCGGAACTTACCTCTACCAGGTTTCGGGGAATCAACAGATTTTTGATTCCGGGAAGTTTAACATCATTAAAAACTAAGTAGATTTATGGAAAATAACTCGTTCATTCAAAGTGTGTTCAGTGCTGTTGATCGCTCTGATGCAAAGGGTTTGGCCGATTTTATGACCGATAATGCGGTTTTCAGATTTTCAAATTTTCCTGAAGTAGTCGGGAAGGAAAACATTACTCCTTTCCTCGAGGGATTTTTCCAAAGTATTAAAGAGATAAAGCACGACCATCTGGAGTCCTGGGAAGTTCCCGGGGGCTATGTGATTAATGGGAAGGTGACCTATACCCGGCATGATGGCTCGATTTACCCCTGTTGGTTTGCCAACACTTTCAAGATGGAAAACGGTAAGATCAGAGATTACCTGATTTTCGTTGACAACTCAAAGCTTTACAGCAATTAATACGATTGCTTAATCGGGTCACCCGAAATCAGAACCTTCCTTGAGACTTTTCTCTTCAGCCTATTTCAAAAAAAATTAAAAGAGACAAGTACCGGGCCTAATCTTCTGATTTCGGGTTTTTTATCCTATTTACCCCGCATTTCCTAAATTTTCAAAATTGATCACACTATTCTTCTTGACAAAAGGAAAAAATGTGTTTATTTGTTTATCAAAAAAATGACGGTTTATCAATCAGGAAAAATCTAAAAATCATCCACCGTGTTTACATTAGAGACTAAAATTGATGTCAATTCTGAGGAATTCAGGAAGAACAAAGAGGACTTTACCAAGATTTTATCGGAGTTTAAGCGGATCACTGCAGAGAATACCCGCAGCGGTCCGCCAAAGTTCATTCAGCTTCACAAAGAAAGAGGGAAACTGCTTGCCCGCGAACGCATTGACAAGCTGATTGATCCAAACACGCCTTTCCTGGAGCTATCTCCTTTGGCAGCGCTGAATGTGTTCGACAACGAGCATCCTTCCGCAGGTATCATCACCGGAATTGGCGTTATCCATGGAAAAGAGACCATCATCATTGCCAACGACGCCACCGTGAAAGGTGGAACATACATAAAGGAGACTATAAAAAAACACCTGAGAGCGCAGGAAATTGCCATGGAAAACCATCTGCCCTGCGTTTACATGGTGGATTCGGGCGGTGTATTTTTGCCGGAACAGGCCAATGTTTTTGCAGATCGTGACCATTTCGGCAGGTTCTTTTACAACCAGGCGCAGTTGTCGGCAATGGGCATTCCGCAGATTGCCATCGTAATGGGAATGTGCACAGCTGGCGGCGCTTATGTGCCGGCCATGAGCGACGAGACCATCATTGTGAAGAAACAAGGAACCATTTATCTTGGAGGCCCGCCTCTGGTAAAAGCCGCTACCGGCGAAGTAGTAACTCCCGAAGAACTTGGCGGCGCCGATGTGCATACTTCTATTTCAGGAGTGGCCGATCACCTAGCCGAAAACGATATTCACGCTATCCAGATTTGCCGCAACATTTTTCAGAATCTTGAAAAAAGACCCCGTCAGGAGTTAGATATCTCACCAATCGAGGAGCCTCTGTACGATCCTGAGGAATTATATGGAATCGCTCCCACTGACCTCCGAAAGCCGGTTGATCCGAGGGAAGTTATCATGCGGATGGTGGACGGAAGCAAATTTCACGAATTTAAAGAGAGATACGGAACCACACTGGTTACCGGTTTTGCCCGAATAATGGGCTTTCCGGTCGGCATCCTGGCCAACAACGGCATCCTCTTCTCCGAGTCAGCGCTCAAAGGCGCACACTTTATAGAATTGTGTACTTCAAGAAAAATTCCGCTGGTTTTCCTTCAAAACATTACCGGGTTCATTGTGGGGAAGGAGTTTGAGCGAAAAGGAATCGCAAAGGACGGCGCAAAGCTCGTGCATGCTGTGGCCAATGCCAATGTACCGAAGTTTACGGTGATTTTTGGAGGTTCTTTTGGCGCCGGTAACTACGGTATGGCCGGCAGAGCTTACAATCCACGACTCCTTTTCATGTGGCCCAATGCAAAGATCTCTGTAATGGGCGGGATGCAGGCAGCAGGAGTGTTAACCACCGTGAAAAAGGAACAATACGCCGCCAAAGGTAAAGAGATGCCGAAGGAAGAGGAAGAAGCACTTCGCAACAGCATCATCGAAAAATATGACCAGGAGGGTTCGGCTTATTTCAGCACTTCGAGGCTTTGGGACGACGGCATAATTGATCCGGCAGATACCCGGCAAATCCTTGCCATGGGTATTTCCATGTCGCTCAACCGCAAGTTTGCTGACCAGAAATTCGGCGTATTCAGAATGTAAATTTCCCGCAAAAAGATGAAAACTTATAACAACATCGAGTTTGAACTCACCAACTCCATCGGAACCGTTTGGTTGAACCGTCCCGACAAGCACAACGCCCTCAATGCTGAAATGATCGCTGAGATTATTGAGTGTTTTGAGGAGCTAAACAGCAATGACAAGGTCAGGATTGTGATGCTGAGAGGACGCGGCAAATCGTTCTGCGCCGGCGCCGATCTAAATTATATGAAAGGGATAGCAACTTTTGGTTTTGACGAGAATTACAACGACAGCCTGCGCCTGGCCAGATGTTTCAACGTGATCTACACTTGTCAGAAACCCACGATCGCAGTCGTTCAGGGCGCTGCTATCGGTGGGGCTAACGGATTGCTGGCTGCCTGCGACTTTGTTTACTGCACCGACGACACCAAATTTGCCTTTGCAGAGGTAAAATTAGGCATTGCCCCGGCAACAATCTCGCCTTACATCGTAAAGCGAATCGGTGAATTTGCTTCACGTGACCTGATGATTACAGGTAGAAGATTTAGCGGAAAAGAGGCTGAATATCACCGGCTTGTGAACAAATCGTTACCTGAAGAGGAATTGGAAGAGCATATAAATTCCACCGTAAAGCAGCTCATGTCGAGCGGCCCGGAAGCGATGAAAGTCTGCAAACAGCTCATTTACGACCTATACAATAAGCTCAATTTTGACGATTCCATTGATTACTCCGCCAGGCTGATTGCCACTTTGCGTGCTTCAGCAGAAGGCCAGGAGGGCATGGCTTCGTTCCTCGAAAAACGTCCGCCAAAGTGGACACAAATTTAAACACCCAACATTAAGAAGAAATGGCTAAACGTCAGATAAAATTCAGCCTTGTTTACCGCGACATGTGGCAATCCTCCGGGAAATATGTGCCGCGGGTTGACCAGTTGAAAAAAGTTGCTCCCGTCATCATTGACATGGGTTGCTTTTCGAGAATAGAAACCAACGGCGGCGCTTTTGAGCAGGTAAACCTCATGTATGGCGAAAACCCTAACACGGCTGTTCGGGAATGGACAAAACCCTTCAACAATGCCGGTATACAAACCCACATGCTCGAGAGGGCGCTCAATGGCATCAGGATGTTTCCCGTTCCGGCAGATGTCAGGAAGCTGATGTTTAAGGTGAAAAAAGCCCAGGGAACCAACATTGCCCGCTCGTTTTGCGGATTGAACGATACCCGTAACCTCGAACTTTCGGTTAAGTATGCCAAAGAGGCCGGAATGATCTCTCAGACTGCGCTTTGTATAACACACTCTGCATTGCACACCACCGATTATTACATGGGAGTGGTGGATAAAGCGGTGGAATTTGGAACAGACGAAATTTGCCTGAAAGATATGGCAGGTATTGGCCGCCCCGCTGAACTTGGCAGATTGGTAAAAAACATCAAGGAAAAGTATCCGCATCTCGTTGTGCAGTATCATGGTCATACAGGTCCGGGTTTTTCAGTAGCTTCGATGCTTGAGGTGGCGCGCAACGGTGCGGATTATCTCGATTGCGCCATGGAGCCGCTTTCGTGGGGAATGGTGCACCCCGACGTTATTACCATCCAGAGCATGCTCAGGGACGCCGGTTTTGACGTTCCCGACATCAACATGAATGCTTATATGGAGGCAAGGCACCTAACCCAAACCTTTATTGACGACTTTCTCGGTCTTTTCATTGACCCAAAGAACCGCTATCTTTCATCTTTGCTGGTGGAGTCGGGACTGCCCGGCGGGATGATGGGAAGCCTTATGGCCGATCTTAAAGGCGTTCACCAGGGTATTAACATGTCGCTGAAAGCCGCAGGTAAACACGAAATGACCGAAGACGAACTGCTGGTGAATCTTTTCGACGAGGTAGCATATGTCTGGCCAAAACTGGGATATCCGCCGCTGGTTACGCCCTTCAGCCAGTATGTGAAAAATGTGGCACTGCTCAACATCGTGCAAATGGCCAAAGGCGACGAGCGCTACTCGATGATGGACGAAAATACCTGGGCTATGATCCTGGGTAAAGCGGGCAAACTTCCCGGTCCGCTCGCACCCGAAATCATCGAACTGGCCAAAAAGCTAAACCGTGATTTTTACAACGGTGTTCCTCAGGAACTTTATCCCGACGAGCTGGACAAATTCAGGGCTGAAATGGTAAAAAATGGCTGGGATACCGGCCCGGATGATGAGGAACTTTTCGAATTTGCTATGCACGAAACCCAATACCGCGATTTCAAATCAGGCCACGCCAAAAAGAGATTTGAAGAAGAGGTGGAAAAAGCACGCGAAAAATTAACCACAAAAAAAACTATTGCCGTGAGCGAAAAACCTTCCATTAACAGAAACGCCTACAATAAAGACGAAGTGGATTTCCCGGTGGCTGTCGTTGGTTACCTGCTTTTCAGCCTGAACAGCAAAGCCGCTGACACGAGCGCTAACAATGTCTGGAGCGCCATTGGCTACTGGCGTAATCAGAAGACCATAAACATTGTACTGAATGGCGATACGGTGCAGGTTGCGGTTGCCAGGACTTTTAAGGGAGATTACCGGTTCGAAATCAACAATACCGAATATCCGGCAAGTCTTATCGCAGTAGATAAAAATGAAGTGGACTTTAAGATTGGCGGCAATTCCTTTGTGGCTGCAATTTCTGCCGGAGATCAAGGGATGGCCAACGTTGTTGTTAACAAGAAGGAGTTTCAGATGATGAGAAACGATTTGCTTGTTTCCGAGCAAATTGCCAGCGTTAAAGAAGAATCCAACACGAGCGCCGAAAATAGGATTTTCTCACCATTGCCGGGACGGGTTTTCAAAATCAATGTAAAAGAGGGAGATACCGTCGCCAAAGGCGACATTATGATTGTGATCGAAGCCATGAAGATGGAAAACAACATCGCAGCCAAAAAGGATGCACGGGTAGCAAAAGTGATGGTTTCGCTTAACGATATGGTTGATTCGGCCACAACACTAATTGAAATCGAATAAGTTACCGATCAAAAAAATAAAGAAAAATGAATTTTGAATTGTCAGATGAACACAAAATGATTCGGGAAACGGTGCGTGATTTTGCTGAACGCGAAATCCGGCCGGTTGCCAAAGAGTTAGACGAAAAAGCTCAGTTTTCGGTTGAGCTGACTCGCAAAATGGGTGAACTTGGCCTGTTTGGAATGTATTTGCCCGAGAAATACGGAGGCCAGGGGTTGGATACGATTTCGTACATCATCGCAGTGGAAGAGATCGCCAGGGTTGACGGCAGCCAGGGAGCTACATTGGCAGCACACAACTCGCTCGGAATCGGTCCACTCTATTATTACGGAACAGAAGAGCAGAAGATGAAATATCTCCCGCAACTCTGCACCGGAGAAGCCCTTTGGGGTTTTGGCCTCACTGAGCCCGACGCTGGCTCCGATTCGCGGGCATCCAAAACCACCGCAGTCCTTGAAAACGGTGATTGGGTCATCAACGGATCGAAAATCTTCATCACCAATGGATCTGCTGAAATCTCCATTGGGTCAGCAGTACAGGCTGTTACGAGGGTTTTTGAGGATGGCAAAAAAGAGTATTCAACGATCATTGTGGATAAAGACACGCCAGGTTTCCGCCGGATGCCAATGCACGGAAAGATGATGTGGCGCGCCTCCGATACCGCCCAATTATTTTTCGACGACTGCCGTGTTCCGGAATCCAACCTGCTGGGAAAACGCGGTGAAGGTTCCAAAATCATGCTTTCGACACTCGACAACGGGCGACTTTCCATCGCAGCGCTTGGACTGGGAGCCGCTCAGGGCGCTTTCGATCTGGCCATGCAATATGCACAGGAGCGCAGGCAATTTGGTCAACCCATCTCCAAGTTCCAGGTCAACGCGTTCAAACTTGCCGATATGGCAATGAAGATTGAACATGCCCGATGGTTCCTTTATCGAACCTGCTGGCTAAAAGACAATAACAAACCTTTTGGCAAAGAGGCGGCGATGGCCAAACTCTATTGCTCAGAAATTGCCAAGGAGGTAGCCGATGAAGCTGTTCAAATTCACGGTGGTTATGGTTTGATGAAAGATTACGACGTCGAAAGAATTTACCGCGACCAGCGCCTGTTGCAGATAGGTGAGGGGACTTCGGAAATCCAGCGGATCGTCATTTCACGCCACCTGGGATTGTAAATCATTTAATCACTCAAATCTTTAAAAATATGGAAGAAAAGAACAAAGTCGAAATTGTAGTGTCCGAAACCGGATCCTATATGGTAAAAGGAGATTTCAAAATCGTGGATTCCAAAGGCAATGAGATCAGGGCAACCGACCCCACCTACCTTTGCCGCTGCGGCCATTCGAAAAACAAACCCTACTGCGACGGACAGCACCGCAATGTAGGCTGGAAACCGTAAAATTTTGAAAATCAACCCATCAACCCTGTCAGGGTTGCAAACCCTGTCAGGGTTTTCAAAAACAAGAAACCCATGAATCACCATCTACTCTGGCAACCCGACCCCAAAACCAGTAAACAATCGCAGATGTATGAGTTTTTGCAGTTTTCCTGCAAAAAATACAATCTGCCTCAGGCCGATTACCCAACACTTCATCAATGGAGCGTGGAGCATCCGGCGGAGTTTTGGGGCAGTTTCTGGAGCTATTCTGGCATTCTCCACTCTGAAAAATTTACAATCGTGGTGGATGATCCTCATAAAATGCCCGGCGCCAGATGGTTTGAAGGAGCAAAATTGAATTTTGCCGAAAACCTCCTGCAGCATCGAAGCGATAAAACGGCCATAATTTTCAGAGGGGAAAATGGAGTGGACCGCCGATTAACCCAAAAGGAACTTTATTTTGAAGTAGCCCGCATTGCGGATGGATTGAAAAAGCAGGGAGTAAAATCCGGCGACCGCGTGGCCGGCTTTACGCCAAACATTCCTGAAACGGTAGTTGCTATGCTGGCAGTGGCTTCCATCGGTGCGGTGTGGTCGTCATCTTCGCCTGATTTTGGGATAAAGGGCGTGCTTGATCGCTTTACCCAGATCGAACCAAAAGTGATTTTTGCCGCCGATGGCTATTTCTACAACGGAAAAAAATTTGATTCACAGGATAAGCTAATGGGGATTCTGGAGCATCTTCCTTCGGTCGAAAAGGTTGTACTGATTGATTTTGCAGGAAATTGTAAACCGGAGTCCGTCAAAAATGCCGTGAAATGGGAGGAATTCGGATCGTCAGAAAGTAAAGAAATATATTTCGTGCAATTGCCTTTCGATCATCCGCTTTACATCATGTACTCATCGGGCACCACTGGATTACCCAAAAGCATTGTCCACTCCGCTGGCGGAACGTTGATCCAGCATTTGAAGGAATTGCGACTCCATTGCGACCTCAGGCCTGAAGACACCATTTTTTACTTCACCACCTGTGGCTGGATGATGTGGAACTGGGTAGTCAGCAGCCTGGCAGTCGGTTCAACTTTGGTTTTGTTCGATGGAAATCCCTTTTACCCAACACCTGACGCTCTCCTGCGCATAGCGGTTGACCTGGGAATCACCATTTTCGGAACCAGCGCCAAATATATTGCATCGCTGGAAGAAGCTGGGGTCAAGCCAAAGGAAATATCATCTTTTCCAAAATTAAAAGTAATTACCAGTACCGGTTCCCCGCTCACTAACGAGAGTTTTGAATACGTTTACCGGGAGTGGAAAACAGATGTTCAACTCTCTTCCATTGCCGGCGGTACCGACATTATCTCCTGCTTTGTGCTGGGAAATCCACTCCTGCCGGTTTACCGCGGCGAAATCCAATGCAAAGGATTGGGGATGGATGTAGATTGTTTTGATGGTTATGGCAACTCGCTGGTGAATCAGAAAGGAGAATTGGTTTGCAAAACAGCTTTTCCCTCCATGCCGGTCTATTTTTGGAACGATCCGGGTGGCAAAAAATACCACAAAGCCTACTTCGAAGTCTATGAAAATATCTGGCATCATGGCGATTACGTTGTCATCAGCGAACATGGCGGCGTTACGATGTATGGCCGTTCGGATGCCACGCTTAACCCGGGTGGAGTGAGAATCGGGACGGCTGAAATTTACAATGTGGTCGAAAACCTGGAAGAAATCGCCGACTCGGTCATCATTGGTCAGCAATGGCAGGGCGATGAAAGAGTGGTGCTCTTTGTGAGGCTGAATGCAGGTTTCAAATTGGATGATGCATTGGCTGGCAAAATCAAATCCGCCATCCGCAGCAATTGCAGTCCGAGACATGTGCCCGCCATAATCAGGGCAATCAGCGATGTTCCTTACACCTTAAATGGCAAAAAAGTGGAAGTGGCAGTAAAAAAAATCATTCACGGCGAAGATGTTCTCAATCGCGATGCGCTGAGAAATCCCGAATCCCTCGATCAGTTTGTAGGTATCCTAAGTACTTAATATATAAACATTTAAATTGAAAAATCTATGATGAACTATCCTAAAAAAGTTGTTATTGGCGATATTACCGTAAGAGACGGTTTTCAACATGAAGAAAAATTCATTCCCACTGAGGCCAAGCTTTGGATGCTCGAACAGTTGATCCTGGCGGGTTTCAAACATCTTGAAGTTACCAATTTCGGCAATCCGAAGGGGATGCCGCAGTTTAAGGATTCTGATGAGTTATTCAGGATGATCCGGCAGAGTAAAAAAGTAAAACACCTGATCAATGATGTGTGTCTTACAGCCATCACCATCCGCGAAAAGGCTGTAGAAAGGGCAATCCAGGCAAAGCAAGAGGGTTGGGGCCCCGACCGGATTTTATTGATGGTTTCCACCAGCGAATCGCATCAAAAGAAGAACTCAGGATTGTCGCTTGCTGAGTATTGGAAAATGAGCGAGGAGTGGGTAAAGAAAGCCCGTGAAGCCGGTTTGAAGGTGAATGGAACAGTGAGCACTATATGGGGATGTCCGATCGAAGGGCCAACCGAAATGTCCAAAGCCATTGACTTTACCAAACGCTGGTTCGATATCGGCGCTTCAGACGTGGAACATGCCGACCACGACGGCTCAGCATCACCCGACAGGGTTTACAAATACTTCTCCATGCTTATGGATGCTGTGGGAAGACCTGAAAAACAGATTGTTCATTTTCACACTACCCGCGGCTGGGGTTTGGCCAATGTGCTGGCTGCCCTTCAGGCAGGAATGACCAATTACGAGTCGTCAATGGGCGGACTCGGCGGCCAGCCTGCCAACTTTGTTGATGGTGTGCCTGTGGCTGGTACAGGAGATTATTACTACAAAGACCCCTCGCTGGCCGGACTGGTTTCGACCGAAGATATGGTGGTAATGATGGATGAAATGGGCATTGATACCGGGATTGATGTGGATAAGGTTCTTCAGATCGGCAACACGCTCGAGCGCATTGCTGGCCGCAGGTTAAGGTCTGAGTCCATCAAATCAGGAAGGATTCCCAAAGAGCTGTCGGGAAGAGACTGGTAGGATCAGCTGATGGCTTTGCATCATGAATTCTATTGTGGTGCAGGGGAATTTTTCCTTTGCGGA
Source organism: Bacteroidales bacterium (assembly GCA_036794825.1). Classification (GTDB taxonomy): domain Bacteria; phylum Bacteroidota; class Bacteroidia; order Bacteroidales; family 4484-276; genus RZYY01. Next base: position 16,990 of record DAIRGA010000050.1, read on the forward strand.
TTTGCATTTCAGATATCAAGTAACCCATTTATGATGGGAACGTTTAAAAATACAATGGTAATTTTAAAGGCTGCCTTTAAAAATACAATGGTAAAATTAAATACAACCTATAAAAAATCAAGGGTGTTTTTGTCACCTGATTTCAAATCATCAAATGAGGGTTTCAGCTAATACTAAAATCCAGCCTGCAAACGCTATGCTGATGGTTCAATAATTTGATAATTACCTGTTGGCATTTCCACAGCACCCCATGCAAAATTCCACAAACTGCCGCTTTACTCCGCAGAAAGTCTTAGTTTTGTTCTTTAAAACTGCTGAGTGATGTTGCCTGGGTTATTAATAGTGGGGATTTTTCTGTCGTTAATTCTGCTGATTAGCAATTACAGGCGAACTCCATCGGCCATGTTTCTTGGCGGCTTCTTTTTTCTTGTCAGTCTTTATGGGTTTATCCATTATGTGCTGCTTTTCTCAAATACGGTTTGGCTGATTGCGATAGTTTTTATCAACCTTGGATTTTTGACTTACCTCACCGGCCCGATGTTGTATTGGTATGTCAGGAGTTTATTGAACGATGATTCCCGGTTTAAAAAAAGTGACCTGCTGCATTTTATCCCGATGATATTGTACCTGGCCGGAACCTTCTCCTACATGATAACCCCATGGTCATACAAGCTGGAGGTTGCAGGTGGATTGGCCGGTCATTCTGAAAATATCTTGGAGTTCAACAGTGTCGGAATTTATCATTTGCTCCCGAAGATTTTGGTTTTTCTTAGTCGTCCGCTCCTGGTTTTGGGTTATTTATTCTGGTCGGCGTTTATGTTTTACCGGTTTATTGCGGGCAAAAAAGACAGCGGGGTGTTCTTCAGCCAGCGATTTATGATCAAGTGGATGATGATGCTTTTAGGATTTCTTAAGATATTGGCAATCAGTCAGATTTTGCTGATGATGAAATCATTTTTCGATGAAAACTTAATCATGTTTTACACTTTAAACAGCCTGCAGCTTTTATCGGCGATTGGATTAACCGGGCTACTGATCTCACCTTTCTTTTTCCCTGAAATTCTCTACGGCTTGCCGCGCTTACCTGAATCAGCAAGGATTTTGACCGAAGTAAACCAAAATGTTGATAACAGTGTGAGCGAAGCAAAAAAATTACCCCCAAAGTTTGAATCCGAATATTTGAGTGTCATTGAGCAGAAGATAGATGTCTGTATGAATGAATTTCAGCCCTTTCTCCAGCCCGATTTCAATCTGAATCAACTATCGGTGCTGGTTCATTTGCCTGCGCATCACCTTGCCTACTACTTCAGGGAGGTTAAAAAGCAGTCGTTTCATGATTATCGGAACGCCTTGCGCGTAAATTTTGCCAAATCACTCATCCTTGATGGAAAAGCCAGGGGAATGACCCTTGAAGCCATCGGATTGTTGTCGGGATTCAGTACCCGCAATACCTTTTTTACCTCCTTTAAAAAAGTTGAAGGAGTCTCACCGGGGGCGTTCGTTGCTCAAAATATCTGAGAATTTCACTCATACCTGCAAATTTGTATCAATTTTCGAAAACCGATACAAACTGACCGGTCTTTTTTGATAAATCAGTAATTTGCTTCCTTACTTTTCCTGACTTGTCCCCCCCTTTCACTTTGAAAAATTAATCATCACAAAATCAGT
>DAIRGA010000068.1:0-3243 GCA_036794825.1 Bacteroidales bacterium
GCGTGAGCCTTCGGCGTGAGCGCTCAGTCGAACGCTCAGTCGAACGCTTGCCGAAATGCCGAACCCAAACTTTTTTTAAAAACTTGGTTTTTTAAATTCTTTGAGTACTTTTGTTGCTCATTAATTCATAAACTTGTTACAGACACTCATTACATCCAGAACACGTTTACGGCTGTTACTCAAGTTCTTCCTCAACAGCAGCACCACCTCATGGCTGCGCGACCTGGAGGCCGAATTTGGTGAGTCCACCAACGGTATCCGTCTCGAGCTTAAGCATTTGGAAGACGCAGGAATGCTCACTTCCGAGGTGAACGGCAACAAGAAGATCTACCGGGCAAACACCAGTCACCCCCTGTTCGGCGACATCCACCGGCTGCTGCTCAAACACACCGGCATTGACCAGATCGTTGACCGTGTAGCCGAAAAACTCGGCGGACTCAGTCAGGTATGGCTCACCGGAGCATTTGCCAGGGGTCTCGACAATCCCGTGATTGACATCCTGCTCGTTGGCGAAGAGATTGACACCGACTATCTGCTCCATCTTATCAGCAAGGTAGAACAGGTTATCAACCGTAAAATACGATTTTTGATCCTGAGTGAAACAGAAAAGGAGAACTATATGACCAAAAACCCCCAGACTTTGCTGATCTGGGAAAAATTGCAGTAAGAAATTACTAAAAACGTCTGAAACCCTTGTCCAACAAGGCAAATCGTTTGATCGCAAAATGTGACTGACGGGGCGGTGCTGTGTGCAAAGGTAACAAAAACACCCAAAAACACCCTCAACCTTTCAACTTTTAACTCTTCAACTTCTCAACCCTCTGTCTCTGCGAGCGCAGCGAAGCAGCCTCAGACTCTGCGAGCGCAGCGAAGCAGCCTCAGACTCTGCGAGCGTAGCGAAGCAGCCTCAGACTCTGCGAGCGTAGCGAAGCAGCCTCAATCTCAACCCTTCAACTCTTCACCAATGCAACTTTCCGTAAACGAAAAAATAAAAGCAATGCTTTGGGATTTGCCAGCCGGTAAAAGAGATATTGTTGCACGCGAAATTATGGATAACCCTTTCATTACATTCAAAAATAACGAGCAACTTTTTCTAAAAGCAATGAACAGCTTGTCATGGTATGACTTGATTAATCTTTTAGGAAAACAAGACCTTAATGATTTGTTAACCGAAACCACAATTAATAAACTCTTTCCAGCTCAGCGAAGAAGATACTATCACAATGCAAAAAGATTACTATCAAAATACGCTCTATCCACTCCAGGATAAGGTATTATCTGTTGTTTCAGGTTTACCAGTTGATTTATATCTTACTGGAGGAACGGCCTTAAGTAGGGCCTATCTGCATCATCGCTATTCTGATGACCTCGATTTTTTTGTTAACGATTCCAAAGAGTTTAAAATCCAAATGAATCATATCCTGGAAGGATTCAAAAATGCATCATTGAATTTTTCAGCGATTACCCTTGACGAAGGTTTTGCCCGATTACAGGTTAATGAAGGCAATGCTACCTTAAAACTTGATTTTGTAAATGATGTCACCTTTCGATGTGGAAGTTTAGTTGCGACCGATCTGTTTCTCAGAACCGATAACATCGAAAACATATTATCAAATAAAATTTCAGCCCTTGGAAGGTCTGCCGCAAAAGATGTCATCGACATCATTTATATTTGTGGTGTTCAAGCGTTTAATTGGGAGAAAATCATGGCTGACGCACAAAACAAAGATCTTTGGGTCAACGTAGTTGAAGTAGCGCGAATGATTGAGCAATTCCCAATAAGCATAATTGATGAAATCAACTGGATAGGCTCACCTCCGGCCAGCACATGGATTTCAGAGAGAATCGCCACAATTATTGGAGATATTATCACAGGTAGTAGGAATTCATTAAAAGAATAATTTTGATTGACTAACGACTCCGGCCAAAAGATTCTGAGGTCTTTCGGTTAAAAGGGAATAATAGATTGATTCGCGAATTAACAGGTTGGTCGCCAGAGTACACCCTTTCGCGAGGACTATTGGAAACCATCAATTGGTTTAAAAATCCTCGGAATCTGAAGAAATACAAATCCGGAGTTTACAATTTGTAAATCTTCCATCACCCTATTACCCCTTCACCCTTTTCCCCTTTCACCAAAAGAGATTCCTAAAAAAATGCTTTCAGCACAAACTTAGAATACTATTCGCTTTGACCGATGTCGAAGATAATACCAAACATCCACTTTCATTAATAGTTCTTTCAAAATAATTAGTATTGAATGTCGTTTAAAATCTATATCCTCTAATCAGATAAGCATGGAGACAATTACAATTCAATTAAACGATAGCAGGAAAATTCCTTTAATTGTGAATCTTCTTAATAAACTCAATCTTGATCTGAAGATAGACGTTGCTAAAAGCCAGAAAACGGATGTCCATAATGACCCACCTGTTCAATGGGCTTCAGGGAAACCTTCAATCAGTGATTTTAACGATTTTTGGAAGGACAATACTGTTTCACTCGAAGAATTGCGCAGCAAAGCATGGAAAAGGAATTGATACTTTGTGACACAAATATTTTTATTTCTTGGTTTACAGGGGATGATAAAACCATTACATCTTTGCAAGCCATTGGGCTGGAAAATATTCTTATTCCGTCAGTTACAACTATGGAATTGATACAAGGAATCAGGAACAAACAAGAATTAGTTCAATTCCGGAAAAAATTGAAAAACTATAACATCATTCACTTTAATGAAAAGACTTCTCAAATTGCTGTTGAATTGATGGTAGCATTCAAATTAAGTATGGGATTGTTAATCCCGGATGCAATAATTGCAGCAACTGCCTTAGCATATAATTTACAACTTTTTACTTACAATCTCAAAGATTTCAATTTCATCCCAAATCTGAGGCTGTATCGTCCATAGTACTTCAAATTAAAACATTACAAACCTACTTTAATATCTTGATCTGAATATAATCTTAATATTCCGGTTTCAACCCAAATAATAACAGATCAAACACCAAACTATCTGAAAGGGTGATCATTAATTAATTAAAGTGTTAACCGGCTGGTCACCTGAATTTTCCCTTCAGCAAGGTCTAAGCGAAACCATTCATTGGTTCAAAAACCATGAAAATTTAAACAATTACAAACCAGGAGTTTACAATCTGTAAGTCACTACTAAACTTTTCAACTTTTAAACTCTTCAACCTTTAAACCAACGCCAAACGCCAAACGCCCAACGCCAAACGTCCA
>DAIRGA010000051.1:0-18378 GCA_036794825.1 Bacteroidales bacterium
TCAGTTACCTTCGCAACCAGCTCGACATCACCCCGCTGCGCAGCGGTATCTACCTTATCAGAATCGAAGGCAGCAACTTCACCAAAATCGAAAAGGTGATTATAAAATAGCCCTTTTAAAGTCTTCTGATTTTAAAAAGCCCCGGCGAGTCGCTGGGGCTTTTTTTTGACCATAGCTTTCTCATTTAGTGTGATTTGCTTATTTAGAATCATTTTAAGATAAATTAAATTTTTAAATTTTGCCTTTGATTTTCATCAGTGTATTATTGCACCGTTTTACTAAAATAGAATTTACTCTCAAAATCAAATCTCCATGAAATACAAAAATTTACTTTCGTTCGTCAGATTCAGGAACATTTTTGCGCTTTTTACAGTCGCTTTTCTGAGTGTTTCGGGTTTGGAAAGTTACGCTCAAACCCCAATCGCCCATTACCCCTTTACCGGCAATGCCAACGATGCCATAGGCACCAACCACGGCACGGTAAACGGCGCTACGATAACAACTGACCGTTTCGGCAATGCCAATAGCGCCTATAGTTTTAGCGGAACTTCTAGAATTGAAGTGCCTGATGCGCCAGCGCTTCGACCAACAGATGTTACCCTTTCAGGTTGGTTTTACTACACCAGCACGCCTGGAACGCAGATAATTGCCGCCAAAAACCTAGCCGGTACTACGCATGAGTCTTATGCAATTTTCTTCTACAACGGTAATATTTCCGCAGCATGGGGTAATTCAGGCGCTGTAGAATTTTTTTCGGGACCAATTGCCAGCAATGCGCAATGGCACCATGTTGCATTTACATTTAACGATGCTGCGAACACAGCCAAACTTTATTTAGATGGTATCGAAGTAAATTCAGTTGCAACTAATTTGAGTTTAGGATATGATAACAGCACTTTTTCAATTGGCACCGAATTAGAGAATAGCGTTTACAGTTTTTTCTTCAACGGGTCTATCGACGAAGTTAAAGTCTACAATACCGCCCTTACGGCTGAGCAGGTATTAAGCGAGTTTAATAGTTATAGTGGTTTAGTGGCCTATTATCCTTTCAATGGCAATGCCAACGATGCCATAGGCGCCAACCATGGCACAGTAAATGGCGCCACCCTCACCACCGACCGCTTTGGAAATGCCAACAGCGCGTACAGTTTTGATGGGGTGGATGATGCTATCACTGTAAATCATAATGACGTTTTCAACTTTACTTCGTATTCTATTTCACTGTGGTTTAAGTACAATGCACCCGGTCCCGGTGGCAAAACCGCCTGGAGCCTAATCTCGAAAAATTCTACTGGGAATGGTTTTCATGATCCTTTTAATATATGGATTACGGAGGCAAATAAACGTGTCGGTGCAAGAGTTGGAACCGGAACCGAGGAATTCTATTTTGGTGGACCACCGGCTGTAAACGATGACTTATGGCATCAGGCAGTACTGGTTTTCGATAATGCCAACAATATGGTTAATCTCTATGTTGATGGAGTTCTGATTTCTTCGAATGTCATTAACGCTAATCCTTTCAATAATGCAAATGGCATCAGCATAGGTGTATGGCCGGCTTATGCCAACTATTTTAACGGCTCAATTGATGAAGTAAAAATTTACAACGCTGCCCTGACCGGTGATCAGATTCAGCAAGAATACGCTCTCAACGCTTTGATAGCCTACTACCCATTCAGCGGTAATGCCGATGATGTCATAGGCAGCAACCACGGCACGGTAAATGGCGCCACCCTTACTACTGACCGATTTGGCAATGCCAACGGTGCATATAGTTTTGATGGGGTGAACGATTATGTTGACCTGGGCAATGGCCCGGCATTTCAAATTACCGAAGCATTTACCGTAAATTTATGGTTTAACTCTTCAGCCTCACTTGGCAATTACAAAACCCTGATCAGCAAATGGTACAGCGCCGGCGATACGCCCAACGGCGGAACCTTCAGTCTTGGTTTCAATAATGCCGGCCTGTCATTTATGATTCAGAACCAATCAGGAGTTTATGGAGGAGTTCAAAGCAATTTGATGTACAATGACGGGATGTGGCATATGGCTACGGGCACCTGGGATGGAAATACTGTGCGATTATATTTAGATGGTGTTGAAGTTGGCAGCAATACATACCCGACTTTCGGACTGCTTGAGCTTAATAACCGGAATGTGCTTATCGGCACAGACAGCCGTTTTACACCGGGAAGCGGAGACCGCCACTTCGCCGGAATTATTGACGAGGTGAAAATTTATTCTGCTGCGCTTTCGGCTCAGCAGGTGCTGTTGGAATATAACTCGAATGCAGCATTGACCAATTACTCCAGCCAGTTTGGCAACAGCGTTCTGCTCAATGGCAGCAATGATTACATTGCCTGCAGAGGGTCGTCTATGAATCTGACCAATGCCATGACATTGGAGTCCTGGGTGAACCTATCATCTTTCCCTGCGTCGGGTTCGTTGTATGAAATCATCAGCAAGCGTAGCTATTTCGCGACCGACCAACAGGATTTTCCGGTGACACTAAACATCACCGCCTCAGGCGCTGTGGATTTCAGATTATCGCAAGGGGATGATTTTACATCCGATCTCATACTGTCATCCAGCCCTTTACAAATCAATCAATGGTATCACATAGCCGCAACCTACACAGCCAATGGGACTTCAGCATTATATGTCAATGGGGTGCAGGCAGCTTCGGGGAGCAGTAATTTTACCATCAGCTCCAACAATCAGCCATGGACCATTGGCCGGGCATCGCAGGAAAATGGTGGTGGAGTAAATGCATCCTATTTCAAAGGAAGGATGGATGATGTCCGCATATGGAACACCGCCCGCACACAGGCTCAAATTGCTGCCAGTATGAATAGTCAACTAGCGGGCAATGAAACCGGCCTGGTGGGCTACTGGGACATGAACCGGATTGGTCAGGGTGCAGGTCTGACAGTGGATAATAAAGCCTCTGCCACCGGATCAGCGTTAAACGGAACCACTTTTGGCACAGCCAGCACTCCCGTTTTTTCGCCGGTGATGGTACAGCAGGCACCCGGGAGCGGCAACGCCATCAGTTTTGACGGTGTAAACGACATGGTAACCGCAGCAAATCAGACCTCTGCCGTTAACAACTTCACCGTGGAAGCCTGGGTTAACCCAACCTCTGCTATAACCTTGCATACGCAAAGTACCAGTGGCACGCAAGGAGCAGGGGGAACCAACAGATACCTAATTTTTCCGCAACATGGCGACACCTATGGAAATGGAAGTATATCAGCAGGAGCTGGATTCTCGGTCGGGACAAATGGTGTTTGTGTTTTTGAGCATAGCGGAAATTACCTCCCGTCATTGCTCACCTGGAGTGGAGCCATTTCAGGCTGGACACACATTGCTATCGTTTACACCGAAAAGCAGCCCTCTTTGTTTGTAAACGGAATATTGGTTGCCACCGGACTAACCAGCACCCGCTCTCTGATTTACGCCTCATCTGCAGGGATTGGTGGCGGCGCCTATGGGTATTTCATGGGCGAAGCTGATGAGATCAGAATCTGGAGTTCATCGCTAACGCAGGATCAGATCAGGGATCGTATGTGCCGCAAAATTACTTCGTCCGATCCGCTTTATCCCAACCTCGTTTTGCATTACAATTTCGACGAAAACACCGGCAATACTGCTTTCGACGCTACTGCCAACGGATTTCACGGCACGCTGACGAATGATCCCTCCCGCGTTGGCAGCGGAGCGGCTATTGGAAATCAGAGTATCCATAACTACGTAAACTCGGGCATGCCTTCAGCAAGTTTGAGCTACAATGGCCAGGATAATCTGACCGTGAACTACACAGCCGGAACTTACTCAGGAAGTGCCGGAACGCATCTTTATGTGGTAAATGAAAAACCGAATTCGCAGATCGGTGTAGGTGATTTTTCCAGTAACGACCGGTATTTCGGCGTTTTCAATGCCGGAATGACCTCGCCGGCCTACACTGTCGTGTATAATTACAATGGCAATCCACACGTAAACAGCAGCAACGAGCCGATGCTCAGGCTTTTTAAAAGAAGTGACAATTCGCAGACGACCTGGCTTGGAGCAGGTGCAAGCCTCAACATAAATGCTAAAACCCTTACAGCAACCGGTCAGAGCACGGAATACATACTTGGCGCTTCGAAGGATGATGTGCTGGCGGCATGGTATCCGCTGGATGCCAACGCCCAGGACACCATCGGCTCGAACCATGGAACCATCATAGGAGCAATCCCCACTGCCGACCGCTTTGGCAATCCCAACAAAGCGATGTTGTTTGACGGAGTTAGCCACCGTATTAACTTTTCATCCCCCTGGACAACGCTGACCGACAATTACTCATTTTCGGCCTGGGTAAAACCTTCAGAAAACGGTGGTTTTATTCTGATGAACGGGCAAAACAGTTATCCCGTTCCACCGCCTGCCCCCTATAACGGAACCAGTATTGGAATCACCGCTGATCACCGTCTTTTTGGCGATCACAGCGGAATTGTGAATTTCACCTCCAATCCCATTATTTCAGATCAGGATTGGAACTGGGTGGTTTTTGTGCGCGAGGATGGCGTTTCCAAACTTTACATCAATGGATTACTCCAACCCAATACCACCAACATCGCCCCCAACACTCCGGCAGGCGGCGCATTTATTGGGGCGCTCACTAATTCACTTGGTTTCTTCAGTGGCGCCATTGACGATGTAAAAATCTACAACAAAGCCCTGACGCTCACAGAAATTCAGCAGGAGATGGAGCAATTTGTGGTGGATTCCAGGTTTGGAAATCACATAAAAATGAATGGCAGCAACGATTTCATCAACTGCGGCAGCGACCCGGCGTTGAACATCACGGGCTCTTTAACAGTAGAAGCCTGGGTTCGTCCATCTTCTTTCAATACAGTTAACCAAATCCTGCAAAAGGGAGGAACTGCTGGAACACAAATTGACAGGGATGGCTTTCAGTTGAGATTAGATAATGGAACCAACGCAGGGTTCACCATTTCGAGCAGCAGCAGTGCCGATGGAGTAAGCTTTGGAATATCAGCAGCCGACCTGAACCGTTGGATGCATGTGACTGCAACATACGATGGCGCCACCCTTAAAATTTACCGCAACGGACAATTGGCCAATCAGAAAACCACCTCCCAGGTTTTATCGCACAACACCAATCCGTTGCTCATTGGTAAACGGCAGGATGCCTGGTTCTTCAATGGAGATATTGACGAAGTGAGAATCTGGAATACAGCCCGCACACAACAGGAAATTCAGGATAATCTGAACACTCAGCTGACTGGCAACGAAACCGGCCTGGTGGGCTACTGGGATATGAACCGCGAAGGCCAGGGCCAGGGACTGGTTGTGGAAAATAAAGCATTGGCCACAGGCAGCGCATTGAACGGAACTACCAACGGCACTGCTTCAACTCCCGTGTTCAGTATGACCAGTGAAGGTGACCCCGGTGTTATCGGAGGAAGCCAATCCATCTGTCAAACATCGGTTCCCTCGTTGCTGACCAATGTTTCAGTTGCCGTGGGTAATGGAACTTATCCTGTTTTTTATCAATGGCAGGACAGCATCAGCAATGGTGCATGGAACAACATTCCCGGAGCTGTGAATCTGACTTATCAGCCCGGCCTCCTGAGCCAGACCACCTTTTTCAGACGACAGGTTACCATCGGCGATTACATTGGCTTCAGTAATGTGGTAACGGTGGATGTTATTGAAATTCCCGGCGATCCGGCGATTTTCCCACAGGATGAATGGAACTGCTATGTTTTTACCGGAACAGACATTAACCTGGGCAGCGGTAATGTTTACCGGGGCATGTATTCGTTTCCGACCGTAAATTTTGATACGCGCAACCAGTGGGATCAAAATGGATCACCGTCATCGGCCAATGGCTATGAAGGATGCAGCGTGCCCAATGATAACTTTACTTTTGTGATGAAGCGCCGTGGATTCCCGGAAGGGCAATACATCATCAACATTCCGGGGCACGATGACAATATCAGGATTTATGTGAATGGTATCCAGGTGTTCGAGTACATCGGATGTTGCGTTAGTCATAGCAATATCACCGCAGGAACTTTAGATGCAAACTCCACCGTGGAGGTACGTACGGTTGAAGGCAGTGGCGGCGCTTATGCAGCCGTAAGTTTTGTGTTAAGTTCGCTGCAACCCGGTACGATTGCCGGAAACCAGAACAGTTGCGGCAGTTTTACTCCTTCGTTGCTCACCAGCACCCAAAATGCCTACGGCGGAGAAACCCTGACCATCACCTACCATTGGCAGGACAGTATTGCCGGGGGAGCGTGGAATAATATTGCAAATGCACTTAATGCTACCTACCAGCCAGCATCACTGAGCGAAACCAGATGGTATCGCCGTTTGGCCATCAACGGCAGCGAAACTTTACCCAGCAATGTAATTCAGATCACCATCAGCTATCTTGCCGGCGACCCGGCCATTTTTGGTGAAAATCTCTGGAACATTTATGCTTACAATGGCAATGATATTAATCTGGGCAGCGCAGTTTACCGTGGTTATTATTCTGTCGGTACTGTCAATGTTGATACCCGCAACCATTGGGATCAAAACGCTTCGCCATCATCGGCAGCCGGTTATGAGGGCTGTCTGGTGAGTAACGACAATTTTACTTTTGTTATGAAACGTCAGGGTTTTGCTGAAGGTTATTACCTGATGAATATCCCTGCGCACGACGATGGCATCAGGGTTTATGTGAACGGTCAGATTGTGTTTGAACACCTGAGTTGTTGCGACAGCCACTTCAATATTCCGTTAGGAAATCTGGATGCAACCTCTACTGTTGAGATCAGGTGTACTGAAGTCAGCGGACCGGGTTACGCAGCCGTTGAATTCCTTCTGAATCCGGTAATCCTGAACTATCGCAGTAAGACTTCCGGCAACTGGAGTGCTCCCTCCACCTGGGAAGTATCGGATGGCGGACCCTGGACTGACGCAACACTAGCTCCCACAGATGCAAATGGAACCATTACCATCCGGGCTGATCACACTGTAACCATAAACAGTGCTGTTACAGCCGACCAGATTACCGTGGAAACAGATGGCGTTCTGGTGGTCAATTCAACATTAACTTTGGGTTATGCGCCCGGAGACGACCTGGTGGTTGAAGGAACGTTGATTCTGGAATCTGCTACCATACAAGGTGTTGGTTCTTTGGTTGTGACTGCTGCCGGGGTGGCTGACCTCAATGGGGGCAGCACCAAAAACCTCAATGCTTCATTTATCAACAACGGCGTCTTTAACTGGAACGGCGGAACCATCGGCTACAACAATGTTCTGACCAACAATGGGACGATGAATATCAACGGAAATAATGATATTCAATCCTGGTTCAACAACCTGTTCTTTGTCAACACCGGAACCATCGTTAAAAGCAGTTCAGGAACAACGCGTTTTCTTTATATGAATGTTCAGAACAACGGCACATATACACTGAATGCCGGCACGCTCAGGCTTGAGCCAGGCGGGCAGTTCCAGCAAAATGGAACCATTGAATTAAGCAATGCAACATTATCGAATAGTGGGTACACTTTTAGCCACAATGCAGGAGCATCTCTGACAGGTTCAGGTACTTTTTCCACCACCGGAATTACGCTCAATGCCGCACTAATAATCCCTCAGGAAATTATTTTCAGCTCCAGCAATGAAATCAGCGGCAGCGGCAGCCTGACCATCAACAACGATTTTGCCATCCAGAGCACAATTTCAGGAAGCGGAAGCCTTACCATCAACGGAAATATAACCTGGAGCAGCGGTACAATCAACAGGGCGCTGGTGGTCAACGAAGGCAAAACCATGACGGTATCCGGCGGCAATGATAAAAACCACAATTCGCCGATAACCAACAACGGAACCATCAACTGGCAGGACGGAAGGCTACTGCAATCAGCCACGATTACCAATAATGGTGTTTTCAATATTAACGGCGGTAACATATTCCAGCGCTGGTTTGCCGAAGCATTTCTGGTAAACAATGGAACCATTGTTAAAAACAGCGCCGGTACAAATACTTTCGACTATATGTATGTGCAGAACAATCCTTCAGGTATTATCAAAGGTATAGGCACATTCAATTTCACCAATTTTTTCCAGTTCATCAGCAACGGAACCATTGCACCGGGAACTTCACCTGGAATACTTAACATCAACAATGCCCAACCATTATCGGCCAACAGCACGCTCGAAATCGAGATGAACAACGATAGCGGCCCCGGAACCGGTCACTCACAACTATTGCGTGGCGGCGACCTCACCCTGAACGGCAACCTGAGGGTTATCGAAACGGGGAATGTTCCCAACGGAACCTACATCATTATTCAACTTACATCGGGAACGATTTCCGGCAACTTTGCCACCACAGAACTTCCGGCCGGTTACGAGCTGATTGTAAGTTCTACTACCGTTGCCGTAAGCAGAAATGCACCCTCCATTGCCTGTCCGTCCGACAGGGTGGTGAGCGCTCCCGCCGGCCAATGCAGCGTGGTGGTTAACAACATTGACCCGGCTGTTGAAGAGGGTCAAAACTACACTTATACCCTCAGCGGGGCTACTGCCGGAACCGGAAGCGGTTCGGCCAGCGGGCTGTTGTTCAATGCAGGGATTACCCAGGTAACTTACACCCTTGCCGACAATCCGGATGATTTCTGCTCATTCCATGTTACTGTGAACAGTAATGTGGTTCCTTCGGTAAGCATCAGCGCTTCAACCACAAGCATTTGCGAGGGTGGCAGTGTAATCTTTTCTGCTGCTCCAGTCAATGGCGGCGTTCCTTCTTTTCAATGGAAAGTTAACGGAGTAAATGCCGGGGATAACAGCGCCATATTCCAAACCAGCGACCTGTCGCAGAGTGATGTTGTAAATGTTGAGATGACTTCCTCATTGATTTGTGCCAATCCTTCCACCGTAACTTCCAACTCCATCACGATAAATGTTAATCCGTTGGTAATCCCAACAGTAACCATCAACACCGCTTCGACAGAGGTGTGCCAGGGCGCCAATGTGGTGTTCAATGCAACCCCTTCGTTTGGTGGAATGAGTCCCTCTTACCAGTGGAAGGTGAATGGTCAGAATGTCGGCGGAAATAGTCCTGTATTTAGCATCAGTACTTTGGTGGATGGAGATGTAATTAGCGTGGTGATGACCTCCAACTGGCCGTGTGTGGTTCAGCAAACGGCAGTGTCCAATTCGATTACCATGACCGTTGTTCCTCCCATTCCTGCTTCAGTAAGCATTTCAACCTCCGCTAACGGAATATGTGCCGGAGAGCAGGTTACCTTTACTGCAACGCCTTTCAATGGTGGGACCAATCCATCTTATCAATGGAGAGTAAATGGGCAGAATACCGGTAACAACAGTCCTGTTTTTCAGTCTTCAAACCTTAATCATGGCGACCTGGTGGTGGTTTTGATGACCTCCAGCGTTCCGTGTGCCATCAATCCTTCATTTTCGAATGTCATCGAAATGAATGTCAGGCCTTTGCCGGTAGTAACTATTTCTGGAAGCCTTCAATTGTGTGGAACCGAACCCACGACACTTACCGCCAGCCAGGGAGTTTCGTACCTTTGGAGTACCGGCGCTACCACGCGCAGCATCAGCGTCAGCGTTCCCGGCAATTACTCGGTTACGGTAACGGCGGCCAATGGTTGCAGCAACACAGCCTCGGTCAATGTATTGCCGTCGCCGCAGCCTGTTGCGCAGGTGAACGCGTTGCTTCCTGAAGACAATTCCTTTGGAATAGTTCAACCCATCACTTTCTCCTGGACTGCAGCAGCCAATGCTATTACCTATGACCTATATATCTGGAGAAATACCCAAACAAGACCTGCGACTCCCACGGTTGCCGGGATTACCGGAACAGTTCACACTTACAACCAATTCCTCAACACAAGCCATATTTACAACTGGCAGGTGGTTGCAAGGAATGCCTGTTATCAGACCGAAACCAGCGTGAGGACATTTTCGTTCTTTGTATTTACCGACCTCACCGTTCAGCCTTTTGCGGTGCAGGCTTCAGCCAATTCGGGAGAAAATGTCCCTGTTACCTTCTCCATAATTAATAATGGTAGCGTGAGCACTGGTTTAGTCCCCTGGAAAGATGATATTTACATTTCCACAGCCTCAGTTTTCAACATCAATAATGCCATCAAGCTGGCTTCGGTGAACAATCTCAGTTCGTTGAGCCCCGGGCAGAGTTACACCAATACGGTGAATATTCTGCTGCCGGCTTATATCGAAGGCGCCTATTATGTTTATGTAAAAACCGACGCCAACAGCATCATTCCCGAGACCAACGAAAACAACAATACGGTCAGGTCTGATGACGCCATGCAGGTAGGGTTGCCGCCCTATCCGGATATCACGGTGACCAACATTCAGTCGCTCAGCGGCAATATCATCCCGGGACAGGCAGTAACCATCGGCTGGAATGTGGAGAACATCGGCGACGCACCGGCGGTAGGAGGCTGGAGTCAACGTGTAGCAATGGTTTCAGGGAATCAATTGCAGGTGTTGGGTTTTATACAGAACAATGAGGCGCTGCCACCTTCAGGACTTATGACGCAGAGTGCGAACTTCATCGTGCCAAATATCCTCGGTTTTGAGGGTGATGTGCAACTTCAAGTCCGGTTGACCCCAAATGAAGGACTGATAGAGAAACCTAATGGCGCTGCCAACAATACGGTGCTTTCAGCCAATCCGGTTTTCGTTGAAAAGCGACTTTTTGTTTCCTTACCTCAGCCAATCCTGAACGAAAGCGCAACGACCCCAATGCTGGCCACGATTTTCAGAAGCGGCAGCCGCAACGCTTCCCTGGAGGTCAGTTTATCATCATCACCGGAAGGGAGGATCAATATGAACCAGACAGCCACTATTCCGGCAAATCAGTCTGGCGCCAACATTCAGCTATCAGCCATTAACAATAGCATTTTTGAAGGTACCATTGAGGTAAATATTGAATCCTCCGGCGCTGATTACCCGGTTGCCAATACTGTGCTTACCATTATTGATGACGAAATACCCGGTCTTTCGATGGATTTAAGCCAAACATCAGCCACCGAAGGGGAGACGTTCCAGTTGACCATCACCCGCAGTTTTGTCACCGGCAACCCACTGAATGTAGTGCTTACTGCCAGCAAACCCAATCAGATCAATCTGCCCGCCAGCTTAGTAATTCCCGCCAATGAGGCTACTTCGACTATTGATATCCCCGTAATTAACAACACCACACCGGAGATCACCGAAGATGTTGTTATCAATGCTTCTGCAATTGGATTTAGCCCGATTTCTGCCACGATCAGTATCATTGATGACGACATTCCACAGATTGCATTCAGCATTAGTCCGGGAATTGTTCAGGAAAACGGAGGCCCACATGCGTCGTGGGGGACCATTCAACTTACGCAGCCTTCGGTGGGCAACACGGTAATTCAGTTGTCTACGGTTGAATCGGGGCAGGTTTATTTCCCCGCCCAGGTCACCATTCCAAATGGCCAGATGCAGCGCCAGTTCAACATTGGCGTTGTGGATAATTCAATTCTTGACGGCGACCGGCAGGTAGAGATTTTTGCAGCCGTTTTTATTCCATCATGCGGTTGCGGAGCTCCATCGGGAACCGGCGGTGCAACGTCACAATCCATTACCATTCTGGACAATGACGGACCTTCGCTCTCCGTAGCTGTAAACCCGTTTGTTGTGTTTGAAAATGTGGTAAATGCCGGCGTACTGACCATTACCCGGAACACCATCGGCGGCCCTGAGATTTCAATTTCAATAACCCACGACCGGCCTTCCGAAATTGAAGTCTTATCTCCGGTCATCATGCCCCAGGGCGTTACTTCGATTGATGTTCCATTCAATACTCTCGATGACGGCATAACGGACGGAAGCCAGATTGTTTCGGTGTCGGTGTCGGCTCAGGATTACAGCTCCGGTTCGTGCTGGGTGATGGTGAGCGACCGCAACCTGCCCGATTTTGTGGCTAAAGAAGTAACGCTTTCAAAAAGCAACATTTTTATCAACGAGGAGATGCAGATTGGTGTCAGAATTGCCAACGAGGGTTTTGCTTTTGCTCCAACTGGTGTTGAAGTAAGAATTTTCAGATCCACGGATGCCACGCTCGACAACAGCGATTTTCTGCTCAGTACGCTTTACACACAATCGGTTATGGGAATTGGAGAGACGCAGGAACTCACCACGAATTTCACCCCGACAGGTGCTGTCGGTGATTTCTATATTATTGCGCGTGTAAACGGCAATGCCGGTTTCAGCGAGTTGATCCCAATCAACAATACCTCTTTAGGCACACCGCTCACTATCGTTCCCGATTATACAGCCACCGCTTCCGTTTCAGGCGACATTTTCAACGGAACCACACCCATTCTCATCACAGGGGTAACGGAAGCTATTCCAAAAAGCCCTGCACCCAACAAGGAGGTTGACGTCTATATCATAGTGAATGGTACCCGTCGCGTTCTAACTGCGGTGAGTGATAACAACGGCCAGTTCAGTGTGAGTTTTATTCCTGTAAACGGTGAAGCAGGTTTTTACGAGATCGGGGCATGTTACCCCGGGCAAGGCCTTACCGAAGCACAGGATGCATTTAAAATTCTTGGCGCCAGAGCCGAATTTGCCGGTAATCTGCTTTGGGATATTTATCTGGATAACACCAGTGAGTTTTCGCTGGATATTCAGAACTACAGCGATTTACCACTTACCAACCTGAATCTGCAGGTGACCTCAGCGCCTCCCGGATGCGTGATTACCAGCACTCCAATTGCTCAACTGGCTGGTAATGGAACTGCTACGTTGAATTATTCGGTAACTGGCAACCAAATCAGTATTGGCAGTAACTATTTTGAAGTCGGCCTTCAGCTTACATCGGCCGAAGGAACCCGATTCAGATTTAAAGCATGGTATTACTGCCAGGCAACCCGGGGTAACATGAAACTTGAGCCCGTTTCTCTTAACAAGGGAATGGTGGTCGGCGTGACCACTTTGACTGATGTTGTGATAAGGAATAACGGTATGGCCGAAACCGGTGATATCACCCTGGCGCTGCCCCAGTTGAACTGGCTTTCGCTGGCGGGCGATACCAACGTTATTCCCTCTTTGCTTCCAGGACAAACGGCGGCAGTTACGCTCAGATTAACTCCCGGCGCCGAATTACCACTCAATCACCCTATCACCGGACAAATTGCACTGACGGCTCCCAACGCCAATGGAGTTGCTCTGCCGTTTGTTTTCGAACCGATTTCGGTTGAAACCGGAAGCCTTTTGGTGGATGTGGTGAACGAATACACCTTCTTAACAGACGAAGCGCCGCATCTGGAAGGAGCCTCAGTTGTATTAACCCATCCATATACAGGCCAGGTTATTGCTCAGGGAGTATCTGATGCCAATGGCCACTTTTTGGCAAACGAAATTAACGAGGGATATTACAATTTAAGGGTTCAGGCGCCGCGTCATAACGGATTCTACGGATTGATCTACATCGAGAAAGGTCGCCAGAATAACGAGGAGGTATTTTTAGGATTTAATGCGATTACCTATTCGTGGCAGGTGGTTCCCACGCTTATCGAAGATGAATACGAAATCACGCTGGTCGCTGAGTTTGAAACAAATGTTCCGGCGCCGGTTTTACAGGTCAATATGCCTGACGAGATGCCTTCACTTGATTTTGGCCAGGTTTATCCATTCATCATCAATATTACCAATTTAGGGCTTATTACAGCAAGAGATGTCGAGATTGTAGTTCCTGTGGATGATGAATATGAATTTATCGTGAATGCCAATATGTTTGATCTCCTGCCCCAGACTACCATCCAGATACCTGCTATGATGCAGAAAAAAACGGCATCAAAAAACAGCAGCGTGATTGGTAAGTGTGTTGATTTCATGGTTTTCAAGTATAAATATGAATGCGGCCCCGGAGATCAGAGAAGAATTGTGGTGGATGAGGTTAAATACAAAGGCAGGCATTGCACCAATACAAGCGCCGGAGAGCCTATTTGTATTACCTGTTTTGAGGGTCCCGCATATTCAGGTGGTGGCGCTGGCGGATTTGATCCATTTCCCTTCAGCATTCCCACTACACCCAATAAAGGAACCATCACCAAATGCAATCCATGTTTCCTGGATTGGCTAAATGGTTTCCGCGATAAAGCTCCTTTCCCGTTTAATTATAGCTATTCACAGTCTAAAGGCCCCGGGATGAATTCAAACTCCCTCGGCTCGGTTTCAAATGGGATTGAAGATTCTTCAAAATTGAAAAAAGCCAAAGAAAAGTATGATGAATCAAAGGATATCGTCGAAATAATAGTTTGTGAGTATAACTTCCAGACAGGTGGCAGTGGTGGCGGTCCGGAACCCGATTTCAATAAAACAATAAGGGGATTGGCTTCTCAGGAGGTCATCGTTTCTTTGGCAGATGTGCAAATGTTTATTAAAGGGGCTGCAGCAGCAGATACAATTCTTAGTCAATTATATCCCAGTGAGATACTCAGGTCGAAGGATGCTTTTATAACGCTTACAGATTCAGCTTTGTACGAATTTCGCAGCTTCTTACCTTTTAGTGCTGAGCGTGTTTCTTACCTGACTGACCTCTTTAGTTTATCTGAAATTACTGCTGACGAGATCAACGATTTTACCGGCAGATGGAATGTCACTATGGAAGCCTGGAATCAGGGAATTGTATCGCCCACGCAAGAATACCCGGACATCGCTGATTCACTCATCATGTACCAGCAGGCGCTGCACCTCGACACCGTTTTCGATTACATGACCGAACGTGGGTTTATTTTTATGGAAGAACTGTATAACAACGCATTTACTATCATGAAGGGGTATTATGAGAATCCATCTTCATCCGTTTGTGCAACGGTAACCGTTCAGTTCTCGCAAACCCTTACCATGACCCGCGAAGCATTCGAAGGAACACTCACCCTGTTCAATGGCAACGAAACAGAAGCCATGCAGAACATCAAGCTGGACCTCGAGATCAGGGACGAAATGGGAGTGATCGCCAACGACCTGTTCCAGATCAATACCAAATCATTGGCCACATTAACAGGAATTGATGGTAGCGGAACCCTCGATCCGGAAGCTACCGGTTCGGCGGTGATTCAATTTATTCCAGAACGGGGCGCGGCGCCTGAGGTTTCCAAATTCTACTCATTTGGCGGTACGCTGTCCTATATTGATCCCTTTACCTCAGAATTAATCGAACAGCGATTATTCCCCGTTACCCTGCAGGTAAATCCCAGCCCGGATCTTTACATAAACTACTTCATGCAAAGGGATATTTTTGGTGATGATGCGTTGACCGAACCCATCGAACCGAGCATTCCGGCCGAATTGGCTGTGATGATTGACAACAGGGGTTTTGGAAAAGCCCGCAATGTGAACATCGAATCGGCGCAGCCTGAGATCATCGAAAATGAAAAAGGGCTGGAGATTGACTTTACCATTGTTGGATCAAACCTGGGTGGCAAACCCAAACAACTCGGTCTGTTGAATGTGGATTTCGGCGACATCGAGGGTGGCGACATTGCTGTGGGGCAATGGTGGTTTACCAGTACTCTTCTGGGTCATTTTATTGCCTACGAGGTCTCCGTCAACCACAGCAACAGCTTCGGCAATCCCGACCTGAGCCTGATCAGCGAAGTGAATGTTCACGAGCTGATTAAAGGCGTGAAGGTTTACGGCCCGCTGGACGACAGCATTGGCGATTTTCTGGTGAACGATATTCCTGATACGGATGACATTCCCGATGCACTATATTACTCGAGTGGAATCGTTGCTCCCGTTTACCAGGCCAACAATGCCGTGGTGGATGGGCAGGTTACCCTCAACGACCTGGAGACCCAACTCACCGTCACTCCGTTCGTCAGTGGCTGGAACTACCAGAAAATCAACGATCCCGGAAACGGATTTTTCAGGATCGTGAGTTGCACCCGCGAAGATGGTCAGGAGATTCCACTGGAAAACATCTGGCTCACGTATGTCACTATTCCCGACGGCGGCGAACCAAACTATGAAAACAAGCTCCATTTCCTCGATATTTTTGATGGTACTGATCCGGTAAATTATACCATCGTGTGGGAAGCCATTGACATGAACTT
Source organism: Bacteroidales bacterium (assembly GCA_036794825.1). Taxonomy (GTDB): domain Bacteria; phylum Bacteroidota; class Bacteroidia; order Bacteroidales; family 4484-276; genus RZYY01. Next base: position 16,161 of record DAIRGA010000051.1, read on the forward strand.
CCCCGAAGTCACTGCCATCAATGGTATTCCCGCTTCCGGCATCATTGACTATCCGCTTGCTAATCTCGAGGTAGTGTTTAATAAACCTATTGATCCAACCACCTTCGACCACGAAGACCTAACCCTGAAGAATCAGGGAGGTCCAAACCTGGTGGATCCTTCGGTAACCGTGGCGCAGGTGAACGATACTACTTTCAATGTGGATATTTCTTCAAAAACCTCTGCTAACGGGTTTTACGTATTTACCGTTCAGGCTGCCGGCATTGCAGATATGATCGGCAACTACGGACAGGTGGGCAAGCAGGCCTCCTGGATTCAGGCGATTTCGACGCCGGCTATTGATTATTTCTTCGGTTTGCCTGAAGATGGCACCCCGACCGACACCCTGCTGGTGCTATTCAACATGCCGATTAATGTCTCCACATTCACCAATGCTCAGCTTGTGCTTACCGATCCTGTCGGAAATGTGGTACCCACGGGTTCGCTGGTGATTTCGGGCGAAAGCTTTAATAATGTGCTGTTTAAAATCAGTGGATTATTGCCTTTTGCTTCGGCGGACGGAACCTATTCGCTGACCATTCTGGTTACCGAAATTCTGGGCGAAACCGGCCAGGCGGGACTACTCGACCAAACGGTTGAGTGGACCGTTTGCCAGATTCCTTTACCTACCGCAAACATTGGCAGCAACGCCACGGTTTGTATTGGAGAGAGTTATCCATTGAACGGAGTCATCGAGAACGCCTCCGGCTTTGCGTGGGCTACCTCCGGAACAGGCACTTTTGACGATCCGCAGTCGCTGACTCCGGTTTACACCCCAAGCCAGGCCGACATTGCCGCCGGCAGTGTGCAGCTTTCGCTCATCGCCCAGCCTTTGAACGAATGCGCCGCTTCGGTGACGGCATCCATGATCCTTTCCATCGAAAATGCTGTTGCGGCAAATGCGGGTTCTAATGCGCTGATCTGCCAGAATTCCACCCATCAACTCTTTGGTACTGTGGCCAACGCCAGCGGCTTCCGGTGGATATCTTCCGGAAACGGAACCTTCAGCAATCCCAACATCCTCACCCCGGTCTATACTCCCGGTTCGGCCGATATTGCCGGTGGTTCTGCTACCTTGTCGCTGATTGCCGACCCGCTAAGCCCTTGTATCCTGGCCGATACGTCGAGCATGACCCTCACCATCCAGCGACTGCCCACGGCCTTTGCCGGCGCCAACATGACGGTTTGTGAAGGATTGCCCGTGCAGCTGCAGGCCACCGCTCAGAACTACAGCAGTGTAACCTGGGTGGGCGGCGGAAGCGGAACACTGAGCGACCGAACGATCCTCAATCCGGTATACACCTTTGGACCCAACGAGATCGAACGCGGATGGGTTTCCCTGCTCCTGATTGCCGAAGCCAGCAGCCCCTGCTTCACCAGGGCTTTCTCCACCATCCGAATCGACCTGGTGAAACGGCCTGTGGCCAACGCCGGCCCCAACGCCTCTATCTGTGCCAACCAGACCCACCAACTCTCCGGCGCCTCGGTGGTCAACGCCAGTTCCTTGGTCTGGGAAACCTCTGGCGACGGCAATTTTAGCTCGACAAACTCCCTTAATCCGGTGTACACGCCGGGTAGCCTGGATCAGCAGTCGGGCTCGGTGGTACTAACCCTCACGGCAATGCCAAACAGCCCGTGTCTGGTGGCGGTTTCTTCGTCAAAAATCCTTACCATACAGCAATTGCCCGTGGCAAATGCCGGTCAGGGTGGCGTGATCTGCCAGAACCAGACTTTCCAGCTCAACGGCTCCGCCGCCAACGCTGCTTCCATCCTGTGGCAAACCTCCGGTGACGGAGCGTTCAGCAGTGTCGGTATCCTGAATCCGGTGTACACTCCCGGATCGCTGGATGTGCAGAACGGATTTGTAACCCTGACCCTGGTGGCATATGCCACCAGTCCGTGCCTGGTGCAGGCAGTGTCGCATGTCAGCATTGACATTCAGCCACTGCCCGTGGCAAATGCCGGTCAGAATGCAACCATCTGCGAAGATCAGAGTTTCCAGCTTTCGGGAACGGTTTCCAACGCTGCCTCCTTCATCTGGTCAACCAGCGGCGACGGCAGTTTTAGTCCGACAGGCTCGTTATCAGCGGTTTATACTCCGGGAAGCGGCGACATTCTTGCCGGAAACGTTGTCCTGACCCTAACAGCCCAAAGCATGAGTCCATGTGTTGTGGAGGCC
>DAIRGA010000022.1:0-88668 GCA_036794825.1 Bacteroidales bacterium
AGTTCCAGCCACTGACGAACGGAGTGACGGTGAGTTGGGTCTCCAGGTCGTTGAGCGTAACCTGACCATCCACCACCGCACTGTTGGCCTGATAAACCGGCGCCACCGTTCCGCTTGAGTAGTATAAAGCATCCGGAATGTCATCGGTGTCCGGGATATCGTTCACCAGAAAATCACCAATGCTGTCGTCCAGTGGCCCGTAAACACGCACTCCCTTTATCAGTTCGTGCACATTCACTTCGCTGATAAGGCTTAAGTCGGGATTGCCGAAGCTGTTCAGGTGGTTTACACTGACTTCGTAGGAGATGAAATGGCCGAGCAGCGTGCTGGTGAACCACCATTGTCCAACCCTGATGTCGCCACCGGGAATATCTCCAAAGTCAACGTTGAGCAAACCAAGCTGTGTGGGCTGGCCGCTCAGGCTCGAGCCAACAATGGTGAAATCAATCAGCAGTCCTTTCTCATTCTCAATGATCTCGGGCTGCGCCGATTCGATGTTCACGCTATAGGCCGTTCCGGCGCCACGGTTGTCGATCATTACGGCAAGTTCCGCAGGGATCATTGGCTCTATGGGCGTAGTAAGCGCATCATCACCCAAAATATCGCGCTGCATAAAATAATCAATATACAAATCGGGGCTTGGATTGACCTGCAGGGTGACCGGGAACAACGGTTGCTCGATAAGTTCCTGTGTAAAAGGATCAATATATGACAAAGTACCTCCAAAGGAATAGAATTTTGAAACAACAGGTGCAGCGCTCCGCTCAGGGATGAACTGAATCACCGCTGAGCCCGTAACCATGGCGTCAAGTGTTCCGGAACCGTCAATTCCGGTAAGTTGTGAAAGCGATTTGGTGTTGATTTGAAACAAATCGTTCTGTATAGCTCCCGATTCATCTCGGATTTCAAGATCCAGCTTAACGTTTTCCATGGCATCCGTCTCATGGCCGTTGAAAATGGTGAGTGTTCCCTCAAAGGCTTCACGGGTCATGGTGAGTGTTTGTGAAAACTGAACTGTAACGGTGGCACATACTGACGAATTAGGCCGTTCTGTATAGGATTTCATAATTTGGAACGGACTGTTATATAATTCCTCGAAGAAAACAAAACCCCGTTCAACCAGATAATTAAAAACAGTGTCAAAATGCAGAGCTTGCTGATACATTACAAGCGAATCGGCAATATCAGGATAGTCTTCAGAAGGCGATACAATCCCCAAACTCCATGCTTCCATACTGGTATTCCAACGATTGGTCAAACCTGTTATCTCGTCCTGGGTTATTTCGGTTTGCGAGAAAAGATTAAGCAAGGAAGTCACTCTGTCCTGAGGAATCATGGTGAACGAAGTGAGATCGCCAATAATATTGTCGTGCAATATGCTGAAAGCATCTTTCGAAAGCAGCGTTTCATTTGCATAAACTTGTCTGAGTATTGTATCAGCCGCTTGGAGGCCTTTTATAAACATGTTTATGTCGGCCAGTGAGACAATAATCTCCTGAGGTACCAGGCCTTTTTCAGGTTCTTTGCCTACTCCGGCAGGAGTTCCGCCCGATCCCGGTGTTCCGCCTGATCCTTTTTGAAAGTCATATTCACATTTCAATAGTCCGAGCAATTCAAGTGCATCGCTGATGTCTCCAAGTTTTTCTTTAATTTCTCCCCCAACTTCCATTGCGCTTGCCGCTGTATTAAAACCTACTGATGCTTTATTAGAGGATTTACCCTGCGAAAAACCGAACGTCATTGGTATTGGAGCGTTGTCAAAGAAAAAATTCAGCCCATCCATAAAGCACGGATTGCAGGAGGTGATGGTTTTCTTATTCGGAGTGGTTGGAATAGAAAATGGAAATGGGTCGTAAAAACCGACGCTGCCTCCTCCGTGATATGCCGGAAAACCAATGCAGTCCAAACAAATCGGATCACCCAATGTACTTTGCGCACAATATCGGTCGGCATATTTAACATCATCAACCACAATCCTTCGCTGATCACCGGGGCCGCAGGCATATTTATACTTAAATACCATGTAATCAACACATTTGCCGGCAGCTCGATTATTTTTTGCCGCCGGATTTCGCTGCATTATGGCAGGTATCTGAATCGTAGTTTGAGGCATCAGATCGAAAATATTGGCATTCACAATAAAGATGTATTCATCATCAACCGGTAATTCAATTTCGACGTCTCGTGCCGTAATCAGTCCCAAATTGGTAATGCTGATTATAAAAGGATAAACCTCGCCAAAGCCGAGCGAAGGCATATTTTTGGGCTTATCAATCCTGAGTACCGGCGCCGGGACATTGGTTTCAAATTCTGCAATCAGGTTAATTTCATACTCATCCTCGATCAAAGTAGGAACCACCTGCCAGGAGTAGGTGATGGCATTGAATCCAATGAATACTTCCTCGGTGTTCACCCTGCCTTTTTCGATGTAGATGGAATTGTAATAGCTATTGTGGCGTGGCGCCTCAACCCTGAGATTATAATACCCTTCGTTAATGTTTTCAGCCGTAAAATGACCATTGGCATCCGTAACGCCCTGAGCAATAACCTGCCCTGTGTAGGGATGAGTAACCACCACGGTAGCGCCTTCAAGATGCGGCGCTGCGGCAGTATTATAAGTGTATTCATTCACTACATCTATCAGCAGGCTGCCGGTTTCAACGGAGATTGGCTCAAAAACAAAAGGCAATGCAACGCCATCGGCATTGGGAGCGCTTAGCGTTAATTGTCCGGTTATCGGATTGTTGAGCGGCAAATCGTCGCCGGGAGTAAGCCTGAGCGTTATGGCAGCCGCCTGACCAGGATCAAGCGAAGGAATGATGTTTGACTCATTGGCCAGCGATAACCATGATAATTGTGGCAATTGCACGGTTATGTTTCCGGTTTCGGCCATGCCGTTATTTCTCACAACAAATTCAACGTAATTTATTATTCCGGTTACCATTCCTTTACTTAAGGAAACAGGCTCAAGTTTAAGATTCCCCTTGGTGGCGTGGCTGTAGTACCAGGCATTGAAACGGAATTTTGTGCCTTCGGCAGAAGTTAATTGCAACCCTATTTCATGGTAATAATTTCCTAAACTGATTTGATTTGAAGTTACCGAATAATTCAACGTGGCAACGCCATTACCATCCAGTTGAGGAAGTGAAGTGGCATTGACAGTACAACCCGGAGGCGCTGAAACAACCTCAAGATTCAGGTTGGAGAGCGGCAAATCACAGTAATTCTCAATTTCAAACGAAAACTCACGGGTTTCGTTGAGTTGCATATCCCAGAAAATATTTCCGGCAATATTGGCGCGGGCCCCGAGTATTTTGAATGAATCCTGTGCTTCGCTGAGGCCCTGACCGGGGTAACATGCCCCAATCTGGTAAAAACCAGCTTCTCCATTTACCGGAACAAAACTCACGCTAAACTGACCGTTGTTATCGCTAACCGCATTTAACACGCGGCGTGTGCCGTTTAGCAGGAGATAAACATCCACAGCTTTATTTGCAGCAGGAGTTCCCAAATTGGTTGCTGTAAGGCCTGTAATTATGATTGGAGACGAACCGTTGAATACATCTCCGGCTACCGACGCTGTGGCTGTGTAATCGGGAATGATAGTAAGTGGCGTTGCTGAAGAGGCGTTGTTGATGGTGATCAATTCATTAAAACTGCCATTACCATTTACGCGGGCTATTATAAAGAAATTGCCGACAGCATCCGTAGGGGTAAAATCAGAGGAGAGAACCAGGAAATCATCCATTCCTATAACTGATGGCGTATAGAGGGTTGCTACTAAAGCATCGCTGTTATCCAAACTGGCATCTGCTGATCTGAAAAGTTTTACTTCAACGCCATCCGGAGCTAAAGCAAAGCCTTCGTTAACAACTTTGACGCTGATTTCCATCGTTTCGTTGATGAATATTGAGCTTTTTGAAAGCGATACTTCTTTCACCACATAATCAGGCAAATTCCGGTCACTCACCATTATCCAGCATGAGCCCGAACTGTAATCCTGCGCTGATACTGTTACCGAAACAATCTGGCTGCCATCTTCCAGGCCGTCATCAAGGGTATTGAACGGAACTGCTACAGAGGTAACACCTTCGGGCATGATTACCGTTGACTGAACGGCTATCTCGTTTGGACCGTTATGAGCAATGTTTACAATAATTTCGCTGCCTCCGATAGTATTACGGGTAATGGTAAGCGTTCCGGCATTAATAACATTTTCAGGAACTACAAACGGATTGACTGAAACTGATAACGCCGGTCCGTCGTTGTCGAGAATGGAGAGGGTTTGGGACGTGGCCCCGCCGGTTCCCGATGGCGCTCCGCATCCGCATGAAGGAATAAATACGGCCGCCGAAATTTCTACATCGCGGTTTCCATCCTGGAGGGCATTATCCACAACGCCAATGATGAATTGACGCTGTACCTGTCCATTGGGAATGGTAACCTGAGTTGGGAAGATCAACTGGCCCGGAACATTGGCCGAAATCTGAATTACAATATTGCCAGCGGCCGGCTGCGCCAATTGCACGGTTCCCCATGTGGCATTAGGGCCGCTGTTTTCTGTAATAACAGCGGGGTTAAGGCTTAGAGAAATTTGTGGAATATCATCGTCCAAAAGGGTTATGGCTGCCGAAACCTGACTATATCCCACCGCCGAAGCATGGATGGTAACCTCTTCCGTAATTTCGGGAATCGTGTTGTTTATTACGAGCAAATCAATGGTTTTTGAGGCTTCATTGGCTGGAATTTCTATACTCGCGGGCAAATCAACCTGGTTAGGCTTGCTGGCTGTCAACGTCACGGTCAGAGGATTGGCCGACACAAAACTGCGCGTAAGCGTCATCTGAAACGTTTCGCCTTCGGTAGCTGAAGATTTGCTCAGGACCATTGTAAGTCCCGGAATTTCATCATCAATAACGGTAAGTAAGGCGTTTGAGTCAGGGTAACCAGCGCCTTCCGCCAAAATATTTACATCAATATTTCCTTCAAAAATGCTGTTGTTGATGGCTGAAATCTGGAACATGGCTCCTGACTGATTGGCCGGGATGTTAACCGATTCAGGGATGGCTATCCGTCCATCTTCTGAGGGAGTGAGGCTGACGGTGAGCGCCTGGGAACGGTTTCCGCTCCGGTAAATCATCGCCTGAATGGGTGAGGTGGCATTTTCTTGCATAGATTGTACCGGAAGGGTAACGAACATTCTTTTCTCCATCAGGTAAGTCTGATCCGATAAAGCAGTATTGTTGCCAGCTCCGTTGGGTTTTTCCATCAGACCGGAATTGGGGGTAAGCCTCACCTGCAGGAATACCTCACCGTCAAAACCCGGGGATTGCGGAATGACAACAGTGGAGCTTTGCGAAATGATTCCGTTGGGTTCGAGTATGCCATTAAATGGAAGATATCCGATGATGAAAACCTGTGAACCATTGATTATGGCGATCCTTTGGCTCCAGCCACCAACGGCTGCTGCATTTCCAGGGTTTTGAACATTCCAGCCAACGGTGAGGCTTTCACCGGGAATGATGTTTCCACTGAGCGACTGCACTCCGGTTACAGCAATATCCGGATAAGGCGGCAGAGTAACTGTGATGGTCTCCGGGGAACGCGAGATGTTATTGGTTTCGTCGGTTTCCTGTATTATGTTGTTGACATCCGTTCGTACATATACATAATATTCGCCTTCAATAAACTGCGGAACAATGATGTTCAGGTTATTCGTATAACTCTGTCCCGGCGCCAGCGCTGAAAGGTTGTTGGGCGAGGCAACCAGTATCGCCGATCCGGCATCGAATTCCGGTTGGGTGGAAAGGTAAACCGCATCCTTCCATGGGATAATACCGGTTCCCACACTTCCTGTATTAGTTACCGTAAAACTTACCGGAATGGTTGTCCCGGCTAAGGCATTTGCAGGCGAATTGACGTTTCCTGAGGTCAGATCAGTAAATACATAGAAGGAGAACAGGTGAACAGGACTTTCGCTTTGTGAACAGAGATTGCGGGCGGTTACCTGCCAGTGGTAGATAAAGTTCTTGTTCAGATACTCCGTGTAGGTAAAGGTAGTAGCGGTAATTCCTGCTACCGTGGGCTGGGTGGGTTTCTGCTGGTTGGTTCTCCAGATATACAGATCGTAGGATGTGGCGTTTGCGGCTTGCGTCCATGAAAATGAAACCGGCTCCGAAACCCCGTAAGTACTGTCGGCAGGCGCCACAAGACTTAAAGCGCCTGTCGGTAATGGAAAAGGCAAAACTGTAAATGAAGCCGTTCCGCTGCATCCAAAGCTATTCATCACGGTAACAGAGTAGGTTCCGGGCGAATTGACCGTGATACTCCGGGTTGTAGCCCCGGTGTTCCAAATCCATGAAACGCCATCGGAGGCGGTAAGCGTTGTGGAATTCCCTTCACAGAACTGACTGGCTCCGGAAATTGTTACAACCGGCAATGGATTCACCGTTACCTGGATGCTGTTGGAAATCGCGGGATTTACTGCGCATGTAAGGCTGGATGACATCTGAACGGTTACCACGTCAGCATTCTGCAGGCTGGATGTGGTGAATACCGGACTGTTGCCGCCGGTATTCTGGCCGTTCACTTTCCATTGGTAACTTGGATCTCCGCCGTTTTGCGGAGTCGCTGTGAAAGTCACCGGTTCGCCAGCACAGATCTCAGTGGATGTCGCTACGATGGTTACTGAAGGAATTACAGGTTCAGGAACCGTGATAATAATTTCATTGGACAGGGCAAAATTGGGTGACGCACACTGTGCCGAAGTGGTAAGCACGACGGACACTACATCACCATTATTTAATGTGTTCACCGAAAACACTGAGCTGTTGCTGCCGGCGTTCTGGCCGTTTACTTTCCATTGATAGGAGGGAGAAACAGCATTACCGGGAGTTGCCGTAAAAATAACCGCTTGTCCCTGGCAGGCGGTTGTTGTTGAAGCCGAAATTGTAACTGTGGGCGGTGTATCCGGATTCACTGTAATTGTCAGCGGATTGGAATTTACGGTAGCTGGATTGGCACAAAACAACGATGAGGTCATGGAAACAGTCACTACATCGCCATGAATCAATGAGTTATTTTCATAAATATTGCTGTTTTCCCCGACATTCTGACCATTCAGTTTCCATTGGTAAACCGGAGTTCCTCCATTGGAAGGGAATGCAGTGAAAACCACATTATCACCCGGACAAATACTTGTTGATGAAGCGGTGATGAATACCGACGGAGTTACATTTGTATTCACCGTAACGGTAAAGGAACAGAAAATCAGCGGATTATTGGTCATCGTGTAGGTAACAGTTGTAACCCCGGAATTGAAGGAAAATCCGCTTACCGAACCGCTTCCGCTTCCTGTGGTAGCTCCCGAAAGCGTGTAGGTATAAGGCTGTCCTTCGTCAATCACAGGATCGAGATTGAATACCTGCGCTGTACATTGCCCGGATGGTGCGGTTACTGTCCTGTTATTCGGGCAGGCGATGGTAGCTGTATTTTTTACGACCGAAACGGTGGTCCCCGAAACCTGATAATTGAACCCGGCCGGCATATCGGTATCTGTAAAATTTCCGCTGATAGTGCCGGAAGACAATGAGATGATGATATAGGTTCCATCGGGAACATTTCCCGAATCCACTATTTTTAGGGTACCATTTAGTGTGAGGTTGCCGCTTCGCTGGAGTTGGGAATGACCCGTTCCCGGCCCTGAATTATCCGACAGCTCTATCTCCAGGGTACTGCTAGCCGACAAAGGTTGCTGATTGTTGAAAATGAGAATGCCGGGAGAATTTCCCGGTTTGATAATGCCGTTATTGGCAAAGGTGGTCGCACCCATTGCAATGGTACCAACCCCTTTCATATAAGCCGATGGCTGGTTGACAAAAGATGTCACTCCGTTGAATGTGGTGGTTCCTGTGCTGGTTTTGATAATGGTTCCGGCGTTAATGATATTGCCATTGGTAAACCAAGTTGTTGTAGTGCTGTTGCTGGTGATATTCCACAGTCCGTTGTTGGTAATTGTCGGGGTATTCGAAAAGGCAATGTTACCATCGGACCAGATTAGAGTACCATTATTGATAAGGCTGGCATTGAGGAGCTTATTGGTGCCGGAAGCCAGCGTAAAGGTTTTTCCGGCCAGCACGGTGACCGGCCTGTTTAGCTCACCGCCATTCCAGGTTGCATTTTCATTTATTTGAAGAAATCCACTGCCTCTTATCGTTCCAGAAAAGGAAAAGTCGTTATTCACGGTCAGATCACCATTTCCTTCAATTGTACCGGTATTATTGAAAATGAGAGAAGCAGGAAAAATCTGGTGAATGTTCAGTTTGAATGTTCCTGCATTATTGAAGTTGCCGGTTCCGCTGATTACCGATCCTGAGTTATGATTGAGAGTAGCGCTGTTACCTGTATTGAGTGTCCCGGTATTAAATAACAAGTTACCGGTATTGCTGTAAGTTCCGGTGTTGAAGACAATTGTACCTGCATTGAAATTTATGGTTCCGGAGTTTTCAAAGGAAACGATTCCGTTAAAGGTCGTAGTGCCTGCGCTGGTTTTGGTTAAGGTTCCGTTATTGATAATGTTCCCACTGGTAAACCACGTAGAGGTTTGGTTGTTTCCGCTGATGATCCAGCTTGCATTATTGGTAAAGGTAGGCGTATTGGAAAATGCTATCATACCGTCCTGCCAGATCAGGGTTCCATTATTGGTAAGATTGGCATCCAGATTTTTTGTGCTTGTTCCGGCCAGGGTGAATGTTTTACCGGCCACAATCTGGGTAATACGGGCCAATGTGCCGCCATTCCAGGTTGCATTTTCATTTAGTTGAAGAAATCCGCTTCCTCTTATGGTACCTGAAAAAGCAAAGTCGTTGTTAATTGTAAGATTGCCATTGCCTTCAACAGTGCCGGTATTGCTGAAAACAAGAGAGGAAGGGAAATCCATATCGATGTTCAGTTTAAAGGTTCCTGCATTGGTAAAACTGCCGGTTCCATTAATCGCCGAACCTGAGTTATGATTGATGATGGCGCTGTTTCCGGTCGTAAGTATTCCGGAATTGAATAGAAAGCTCCCGGTGTTGCTATAAGTTCCTGTATTGAACAAAACTGTACCGGCATTAAAATTTACTGTTCCTGTGTTTTCAAAGGATGTGATCCCGGCAAATGTGGTAGTACCAGTGCTGGTTTTTGTGATCGTTCCCGTATTCACAATATTACCGTTGGTAAACCATGTAGTGGTGGTGTTATTGCTGCTTATGATCCATGTACCGTTATTGGTAATGGTAGGCGTATTGGAGAATGCTATGTTTCCACCCTGCCAGTCAAGGGTGCCATTATTGGTAAGAGAGGCATCCAGATTTTTAGTATTGCTGGTAGCGAGTATTAAAGTTTTACCGGCCACATTCTGGGTAATACGGGCCAATGAGCCGCCATTCCAGGTTGCATTTTCATTCAACAGGAGAAATCCGTTTCCTTTAACGGTTCCTGAAAATGAAAAGTCGTTGTTCACGGTTAGATTGCCATTGCCGTCAATGGTGCCGGTATTGCTGAAATTCAGCGTGGGTGGAAGATTCAGATCAATGTTCAATTTTAAAGTTCCGCCATTGCTATAAATCCCATTGCCACCAATTACCGAACCGGTATTGTGATTCAACACAAAACTGCTGGAGGTGCTCAGGGTACCACCGTTAAAGCTGATAATGCCTGAGTTGTTGAATGTCCCGGTATTGAACGACAGGATACCGCTGTTGAGCAAAAGGCTGCCGGTGTTTTCAAATGTGTTCAAACCCCCTAAAAGCGAAGTCCCGCTGCTGTTTTTGTGAATTGTTCCGCTGTTAACTACTGAACCCGTCGTAAACCAGGTCGAGGTATTGTAGTTTCCATTAATGTTCCAGTTTCCGTGGTTGGTAATCACGGGGTTGGAGGAGAAGCTCACGGTTCCGTCGTTCCAGTTTATCACTCCGTGATTGGTAATGTTTGCCTCGATGATTTTGGAACTGGTTGTTATTATTGCCAGGATTCCTGTTGATCCGATAACCACATTTCCGGGGCCTATGATACTGCCCGACTGGAAGTTAAGTGTGCCATGAACCGTTAAATCATCCCCGGAGCCGTTTGCAAGAGTAAATGACGACGCTATGGAAAGAAAACCATCGCCTTCCACCTCTACCTGATCGGCAGAAACCGAACCGTTGACGGTAACAGTGTGTCCGTTACGCACCGTAATCACTCCCGAAGCGCTGTTGGGCACTGTATTGGCGTTTACCCAGTTGCTGCCGTCGAAGGTTTCCCAGGTGCTGGCCGTATTCCAGTTGCCGTTGGTTTTACTCCTGAAATCAGAAAGGTTCTGAGCTGATCCGGTTAAGGCGGTCATTAGGAGAAAAAATGGTATGCATTTGATTTTCATGATATTGGTGTAGAATTTGATCATAAACTTTTGGGTTTTGGTTAATGAAAAAAAAATAAAGGTAAAAAGGTGCAAAAATACACATGCAAGACCCCTGACAAACAGGTGATCTTTTAAAGAATTAAAAAACATGTTAATGATTTGTTAAAAGCAGTGGCTGAGCTTGAAAAAGTACAGCAAATCCGGAACTTCCATCATCAAGCCTGGGATAAAATCCTCCTCAAATCGCCTAATCCTCCTGAAAAGCAATAGTGTAAATCCTCTCCAGGTCATAACCCAACTGGCTGATGGAGATATACTTGCTATAGCGTTGAAATTCACGTCCTTCAAAGAAAACCAGTATGCATGGGTTGGCAAAAACCCCGTAATGAGCTGCAATGGCAGGGTGGTTTTCGGCGTTGATGAAAACAAGTTTCAATTTTGGAAAGTCCTCACTTACCATCTGCTGAACTTTTGGTCTGAGACTGATACAGGGTGCGCAGCGGTCGCTGTAAAAGTAAACCAGCATGCCTTTTTCGTCGGTGAGTAATTGCTGAAACGATTCGAAAGAGTAAGTTCCGTTATTCATCTGATGTGATTTTTATGATTATAAACCCTAATCCCCGGGGTTAGTTCAGGGATTTGACTCACCAGGGTAGGCTTTTCACCCGGAAAACATTTCTGATGACTATCAGGATAAGGTAAATCAGCTGTTAATGAGACATCTTTTGGATCATTTTTACAGTTAAATGGTAAACATTTTAAAAACAACACGGTAAGATTACCCGCCTATACTTCACAGAGACAGAAGAATTTTTTTTACCGATTCTCAGATCCATCGAAAAAATTACATTTGTAACTATTGAACTAAAAACAAAGGGCAAGATGAAAAAAGTATTCTGGTTTTATTTTTTGACATTCTCTGGTCTAATTACATTGTTTATTGGTAGTTGTAAAAAAGATAAAGATGACAATCCACCTGCTATCACTCAGGAACAAATTCAGGCGATAAAAACCGGATACACTGAAGTTGCAGTTACCCTCGATGAAGCCCTGCTTTCGGATGATCCTGTAACGGCTTTTTATCAATCATTGGATGCAATTAAGACCAAAACCGCAGTTGAAAATGCCTGGAATGACAGCACCTCTTTTTTTGTAAAATTTGAGCATGGCGGAATTGTTGGCTGGACTATAGTGACCGATATTTATACGCCTGAATCAGAAAGTAGTCCGAAAGAAAATCCCGGAGTGCTAAAAGGTAAAGGAAATCCGGTGTTGGTGGGCAACAAGGACGTTTGCCTGATAAACCAGCAATACGGTGACGAATCCCGGCCACATAACCTGGAACTCATCGAACACCTAAGCCAGTCATTTTCAGATAAAGGCTTTTTAGTTACAGTGAGAAATGGCGAGGAAGCGAGCATTGACTACATCAAAAAGAATTTAAGTGACTTTGGAACTATTTTCTACATCAGCCATGGCGGTTACGACCACCTCTTGGACCTGACATGGATCCTAACAGGAGAGGTTGCCGGATCATTACCCATTGATTCAATAATTCACAAGTATTACAATGATTGGATTGAAAACAAATTAGCCATTATTTCATGTAAAGAAGAAATAAACGGGAAAGAAGTAATAGTTCCTTTTTACTCGTTTTCAGAAGAGTTTATCAATGCTGAATTTCCTGACGGGATTTTTCCAAAATCGATGATTTACCTGGTTGCCTGTCAGGGTTTGATGGACGCTGACAGAGAAATTGCAGGAAGCCTGGTAAAAAAAGGAGCCGGTGTGGTGATAGGGTGGACTTATTCCAACTGCAAAGGTCAAAGTACAGGCCGGAGCATGTTTGATTACCTTCTTGATGGCTTTACATGCATTGAAACCATAAATGAACTGTTGACCATGGAGCAGATTGTAGATAATTGCACGGGGTACGAAGCCTATCTCACCTGGTGGCCACTTGACACAGGAGGCGACTACTGCCTGATAAATAACAGGCCTGAAATAGTAACTACTCCCGCATTTCAAATCACAGAAACATCGGCTACAACTGGTGGAAATATTATCTCAGACGCAGGATTGCCGGTACTTGCCAGAGGCGTTTGCTATAGCAGGGCCCCAAATCCGACCATCTTCAATAATGACACTACATTAAACGGGTCAGGCACAGGCGAATTCAGGAGCTATCTCAAAGGTCTTGATCCTTTGACAGATTATTATGTAAGAGCCTACGCAACCAATTCCAAGATGACATCTTACGGCGATGAAATAATTTTCAAAACAAAGGAGAGCTTCCTTGCATCAGTTACAACCTATGCCGTTTCCGAAAGTAATGTGTATAAAAACTTTGCTTTATGTGGCGGAAATGTTACAAATACCGGAGGTGCGCCGGTTACGGAAAGAGGAATTTGCTGGGACACGCAACCCAACCCTACGATTTTTAACAATAAACTTCCAATGGGAACTGGCCAGGGGGGATTTTGGGATACAATTTCAGGTTTACTGCCGCTGACAACTTATCACATCAGAGCCTACGCAGTGAACTTTTCCGGCGTTTCTTACGGAGCCGACGTTGAATTTACCACCAAACAACATGCACTGGGCGACACTTATGGTGGTGGAATCATCGCTTACTTCTGGACAGAAATGGACCCGGGATATGTTCCCGGTGAACAACACGGTCTTATTGTGGCTCCTTCCGACCAGGCTTCAGATGCTCTTTGGGGATGTTATGGAACCCCGATTCATGGTACTTCGCCCGACAATGCAGCAGGTCCCGCAAACACTTTGGCTATCGTTACGGCCTGCAATGAACCCGGCATTGCTGCCCGGCTTTGCCACGACCTGGTTTTAAATGGTTATGATGACTGGTTCTTACCAAGTTCCTATGCTCTCGCAGGTATTTGTGCTTTTAAGGATATCATTGGAGGATTTTCAGCAGGTAATTACTGGACATCTACCAACTACGCCGCGAATATGGCTGAGACAATAGATTTCCCGAGTGGATGTCTCATAGAGGAAATTCCAAAAAACGCTGCATGTTTTGTCAGGGCTGCAAGAGAGTTCTAAAAGTTGACTATCGGTATCAGTCAGTAAAAAAGCAGGTTGTCAATCAATTGAGAGGGAACTGTTTTTTTGGGTCTCAATTTACAATCGAATCATAATGACGCAAGTTAACAGGGTCTCGGGCGCGCGTAAATCGCCTTGTGTTTTGAAAGTTTTTTTACTCCCTATAAGGAATTCCCAATCATTATCATTAGATTATTGTTTGTCAAGAGTTTATGTCATTTTCCACAAGCTATGATTGGATGCAGAGGCCAGACGATATACCCGAAAATAATAAGCTCCAACCTGAAACAGGCTGGAGCTAAAATTTTATTGTCTGATTGGAAATCTTACGGCATCAGTTCGGCCAGTTTGGCTTCCAGTTGCTCGCCGCGCAGGTTTTTGGCGATGATAATCCCGTTGGGGTCAAGCAGGAAGTTGGCTGGAATGGAGCTGACGCTATACAATCTGGAAGCTTCGTTGTTCCAGTATTGCAGGTCGGAAACCTGCGGCCAGGTCAGTTTATCGTCGGCAACGCCTTTTAGCCATGCGTCCCTGTCGCGGTCGAGCGAAACGCCGAAGATTTCGAAACCTTTCGGGTTGTATTTGGCATAAGCAGCAACCAGGCTGGGATTCTCAATCCGGCAGGGCTGACACCATGAAGCCCAGAAATCAATGAGCACATATTTTCCCCTGAACGAATCAAGCGAAATCGGGTTGCCATCCGGATCGTTTTGCGAAAATACCGGAGCTTCGCGCCCAATGGCGAGCTGAAGCAGCTTTTCCAGTTCCTCGTTCAGCATAGTATAATAAATTGATGTATGAACCGAAGCATCAAGTTTGTTTCTTAATTCATCAACTTTTTCTGCTTCAAAGGATTGCAGGTTTGTATAAAGCAGGAATGGGGCGACAACGCTGCTGGTGTTGGCCTCAACAAAGCTGAGAATATGGCTGTTCCTTTCGGCTTCAATCACCACAGCGCGTTCTTCAATAGCTTTTTTGGTGGCTTCGTCACCACGTGCGGAGGCTTCGCGGTACTGGTTCGAAATAATCTCAAACTCATCGTCCCAGGCATGCAGTTCGTTCTGAAGCTTGTCGTACAAAGCCTGCGTTGGCAAACCATCATAAACGGGTTGGTCAAAGGTTCCTGTAATGCTGAGTTTGCCCGGCTCAACGAAAAATCCGAGGTACTTGTTATCGGCTTTAAAGTGCAGATAGTACATCTCGGGAATTTCAACGATACCCTTGAAGTCGAATTTCCCCTTTTTCACCTGCATCGAATCAACAGGAAGAAGGTCGTTGTCCACAAACCTGGCAAGAACTACCCAATCTTCGGTGGCCTGGGGTATGTTTCCGGATATTTCGAACTGGTTTTTGGGCTGGCTGCACGAAAAAAGCAACAACCCTGCAAAAAGAACTAAAATGAAATTTCTCATGACAATAGTTTTGGTTTTTGATTATTAATGAAAGAATTGAATTTCAATGTTTTTCTGGTTTGTAAAAGAGAAACTGCCCGGTTAAGACCAGGAAAAGGGTGGCCAGTGAGCTAAAAAGAACCCTGAGCAAAGTTTGGCTGAACTCTGCAAAACTGAATGATTCGAGGAAAAAGAGCAGAGTATGATGTATTAAGATCAGGATTGCCGAGTAAAACATAAACCAGGAAAACCCGGAAGTTTTAATACCGGGGGATTGCAGAATTTCGTAATCTTTTCCTGATGTCAGCAGCCGGATAACCAGGGGGCGCAAAAAGGCCATGCTCACTGCTGCGGCAGCGTGTAAGCCAAGCGAGTTGGAGAAAAAATCCACCCCCAGCCCGAGCAAAAAGGAAGAGAGCAGCAAAACCCAGCCTTTGGTTTCGTAAGGAAGAAGAAGAATGAAATAGACATAAATGGCCGGATAGATGTAAGCGCCCACCGAAACGTGGTTAAATACCAGTCCCTGAAGCAGCAATACAACAACAAACCTGATAGCATTTTGCAAAACCATCTCTTTCCTTATTGCGTTTGACTTTGTGATTCCTGTAATCTCATTAACTCGCTCCTCATGAGGTTGTTCACCACATACACATAAGACAGTTTGTTGAAATCGGCTGAAAATCTGACCGTAACCTGGTAAAAACTGGCGCCTGATTCGAGTTTGGCTTCTTCCACGGTACCAATTAAAACACCCTCTGGATACACATGAGAGTAACCGCTGGATACAATCGAGTCGCCGGGAAATATCTGCACATGCGATGGAATATCAACCAATTTTCCCATACGATAGCTTGTTCCATCCCAAAGCAGCGAACCAACCTGGTTGGAGGATTTATGCTTTGAACTCACGCGCGAATTACGGTTGAGCACCGACATCACCGAACTAAAATTGCTTGAAACCTCCACCACCTGCCCCACAAGGCCATTGGGAGCGATTACCGCCATGTTTGGCCTTACACCCTGAAGACTTCCTTTGTTGAGCTTCAGATAGTTATTCCGCCGGTTCACCGAGTTGCTGATTACCTTGGCTGCAATAAACTCAAATTGCCTTATTAACTTGCTGGTGTCGGTAAGTGTGGAATTTTCCGGGAAGTTTTGCCCGGTAGCGTAATAACCTGTGATGACACCGCTGTCGGGTGGAGGCACATTTTCAATACCTGTATTGAGATAAAGATACTTCGCCCGTGAAAGCAGTCTGGCATTCTCCTCGGCAAGAGCCTTATTGGCGCTTTTGAGTTTCAGGTAATCCGAAAAATTACTGGTTAATGATAGCAAACCGCCTGTAAATCCGTTGGTTGTATTGATTAAGATAGTTCGCTGATAATAATTGTTTTGCGACATCAGCATCAGCGAAACGATTATCAGTATCAGGTAAAGGAAGTAAAACGAATTCCTCCAGATAAATGCGAAAAGATTTTGCATTTGTGCAGCTTAGTGAACGGCAGAGTTACTTTATTAAGAAGGTAAACTTGTCGAAATTCTTGAGTGCGATACCGGTTCCGCGTGCCACTGCTCTCAGTGGATCTTCAGCTACGTGAATGGGCAATTTGGTTTTCAGGTGCAAACGTTTGTCGAGGCCGCGCAGCATCGAGCCGCCGCCGGCCAGGTAAATGCCTGTGCGGAAGATATCAGCCGACAACTCTGGTGGAGTCATCTCAAGAGCCTGCAGCACAGCGGTTTCTATTTTTGAAATGGATTTGTCGAGGCAATGAGCAATTTCGGTATAATTGACCACGATCTCTTTGGGAATACCGGTAAGCATATCGCGTCCGTGAACAGCAAAATCATCAGGTGGATTATCAAGCTCGGGCAGTGCAGCGCCGACCTCTATTTTGATGCGTTCGGCAGTGCGTTCACCAATGTTGATGTTGTGCTGCTTGCGCATGTAGTCCTCGATGTCGGCATTGAAGTCGTCGCCGGCAATGCGGATGGATTTGTTGTTTACAATACCGCCGAGCGCAATAACGGCAATCTCGCTTGTACCGCCACCTATATCAATAATCATGTTCCCGGTGGGTTCCAGCACATCTATTCCGATTCCGATAGCGGCAGCCATAGGTTCGTGGATCAGTTTTACCTCTTTGGCTCCAGCCTGTTCGGCGGAGTCCTTTACGGCACGCTCTTCAACCTCTGTGATCCCGGAAGGGATGCAGATAACCATTTTCAATGCCGGTGGAAATAATGATCCCCGGATACCGATCATTTTTATCATCTCCCTTATCATGAATTCGGCGGCCTGAAAGTCGGCAATTACACCATCGCGCAAAGGCCGGATGGTCTTTATGTTTTCGTGGGTTTTGCCATGCATCATCTGCGCGCGCTTGCCCACAGCGATTATTTTGCCCGAGCTTCGCTCAATGGCTACTATAGAGGGTTCATCAACAACTACTTTGTCGTTATATATTATGATTGTATTGGCCGTGCCAAGATCAATCGCAATTTCTTTGGTAAAAAATGAAAACAAGCCCATATTTTCTGGTTATAAAATCTTCAATTCATGTTTGGTAAAATCAAACGCAAAACTACTCTTTTTAATGTTTAAAATGTCGTATCCCGGTAAATACCATTGAAATACCTTTATTGTTGCAAAACTCAACCGAGTCGCTGTCTTTCACTGACCCACCCGGCTGAATCACTGCTGTGATACCCTCTTTTTGTGCAATTTCCACTGAGTCGGCAAATGGGAAAAACGCATCCGACGCCATTACTGCCCCATGCAGGTCAAATCCGAATGATTTCGCCTTCTCGATGGCGTGCTTCACTGCATCAACCCTTGATGTCTGGCCTATTCCGCTGCCGATGAGCTGCTTGTTTTTTGCCAGGACGATGGCGTTGGATTTGGTATGCTTCACAATTTTGTTGGCAAAAAGGAGGTCTTCAATCTCAGCCTCCGTTGGTTTGGCATCGGTAACGAAATTCAACGATGCCTGAGTCTCCTGCACCAGGTCTTTGTCTTGTAAAAGTACGCCGTTGAGCAGTGATTTAAACTGCTTTTCAGGTAGTTGGAAATCTTTTCTTCGAAGGATTATCCTGTTTTTCTTTTGCTTGAGCAGCTCCAGTGCGGTTTGTTCGAAATCCGGAGCAATAAGCACTTCGAAAAAGAGCTCGCTGATTCCCGAAGCAGTATCATAATCTACTGGTCTGTTTGTAATTATCACTCCTCCGAATGCTGACAACGGATCGCCGGCCAGCGCTGCGTTCCAGGCTTCGGAGAGATTGTTGCGGCAGGCAAGTCCGCAGGCATTGTTGTGCTTGAGGATGGCTACAACGGTTTCATCAAATTCTTCGGCGAGGCTTATGGCGGCATCAATGTCGTTCAGGTTGTTGTAAGAAATGGCTTTCCCGTTGAGCTGTTCGAAAAGCCCGGTAAGGTTTCCAAAGAAATTTCCTTCCTGATGCGGATTTTCGCCATAACGCATTGGACTTACATCAACAATACTCTGCTTGAAGACCGGCAACTTCGCCTCTCGGTTAAACCAGTTGAAAATAGCGGTATCGTAATGCGTCGAAACATTGAAAGCGTGTGCGGCAAAGAGTTTCCTCTCTTCGAAGGTAGTGCTGCCATTGTTCTTTTCATAAACCTCAAGAAATCCGGCATAATGCTCAATGGAAGGCACGATTACGACATCACGGAAATTTTTAGCTGCTGCTCTGATAAGACTGATACCGCCAATGTCAATTTTTTCGATGATTTCCTGCTCGTTATCAGTGCTTTGGAGCGTTGTTTCGAACGGGTAGAGGTCAACAATCACGAGGTCAATGGAGGGAATGCTGTATTGCTCGAACTCCTGTTGATCGGTTTCATGGTCGCGGCGGCCAAGAATTCCGCCGAAAATCAGCGGATGCAGCGTTTTCACCCTGCCGCCCAGAATGGAAGGGTAGGAGGTAATATCTTCCACCTTTTGGGCCGGAAAGCCTTGCTTTACAAGGTAATCGTAGGTTCCACCGGTGGAGATGATCTGCACTCCATGGCTCAGCAGCGATTTAACGATGGCGTCAATCCCGCTTTTGTAGTAAACCGATATTAGTGCAGTGGATATTTTATTGGAGGATAATGTGCTCACTATCTGGTGATTTAGCTTCTTTTTGTTTGCGAAAAACGCGCTGCAAAAATATAGAAAAATGGACAGGAAGATGCTAATGGTTCTCTTTAGATGATAATTTATTAGGGATGACGGTAAATGCCTACCAGAATGTAGAAATTTCTTGTACCCAAGTCAAATCATTTACTAAAACAATTGAAAATCAGGGCAGGAATCTGTAAAAGAAATGACTTGCATACCTGGTATTTGTAAAAGCTGGTAATAAGTTTGATTGCAGCAGGAAAAGCTCAATATTAGGTTTTCGATTTTGATAAAGCAGGTCAAATTATTCCTTACGCTGGCAATTGAAAGAAAAATAGTACGTTTGACTCGAAGTTTACTGGAACGGATTTGAGATCAAAACCAAAAACGCTGTCTTTTCATGCTTGTGCTGATAAAATTGATCCGTGAGAGTCTGGTTTTTGCCCTGGGGGCTATAGTTGTGAACAAAGTCAGGACGCTGCTTTCTTTGCTTGGAATTACCATCGGGATATTTTCGGTTATCTCCGTTCTGTCGGTTTTCGACTCGCTGGAGCGAAGTATTCGTGAGAGCCTCGATGACCTGGGGTCCAACGTTCTCTTCGTTCAGAAATGGCCCTGGATGATGGGTGGCGGCGATTATCCCTGGTGGAAATATGTGAATCGCCCCGAACCATCGGTGCATGAGATGGAAGAGATACATCGCCGGAGCAATGTTTCAGATGCCTCAGCCATAATGTTCGACTTCAGCCGCCCGCTGAGTTTCAGGAATAATACCTACAACGAAGTTACCATCATGGCGGTTTCGCATGAGTACGACAAAGTGATGTCGGTGGACATTCAGTATGGAAGATACTTCACCCGACTCGAATCATCCGGAGGGCGCAATGTAGCTATTATCGGGGCGAAGATTGCCGAAGAACTGTTCCCCGGGGCCGATCCTCTGGGGCAGACCTTCAAAATAGCAGGCCAGAAGGCTGATGTTATTGGTATTTTAAAACCCCAGGGCGCCGGAGCATTTGGCAATACAAGTGACGAACAGGTTATCATACCGGTCAATTTTGCCAGGAACTTCGTCAACATACGCGATATGGGCACCACGATCCTTGTGAAGGGGAAGCCCAACGTTTCCAACGAGCAGCTGATGGACGAGATAACCGGAATTATGCGCTCGTTGCGAAAGCTGAAACCCGGCCAGGAGAGCAATTTTGCTCTCAATGAGGTGAGTGTCATCAACCAGGGGCTGCAGGCTTTTTTCAGCGGGCTGGCGCTCATCGGCTGGATTATCGGGGGTTTTTCTTTACTGGTTGGTGGTTTTGGAATTGCCAACATCATGTTCGTTTCGGTGCGAGAACGAACCAATATCATAGGAATTCAGAAAGCCATAGGAGCCAAAAACTATTTTATCCTCCTTCAGTTTCTTTTCGAAGCCGTATTCCTGTCGCTGCTTGGAGGTATCATCGGCCTGCTGCTGATTTACATCGGTACGCTTGCTTTTCAGGATGCCATGTCGTTCCCGTTGATCCTCTCCTCCAAAAATCTAACCATCGGGCTGGTCATTTCAACCATCATAGGACTTGTATCAGGGTTTGTACCGGCATGGGTGGCAGCCCGTCTCGATCCGGTGGAGGCTATCCGTTTTGGCGTTTGATGTTTTAACGTATCCGGCATAGTGTTACGGTTCTAAATTTTCTGTCAACTCAATTATTTGATTAAAAACAGGTTAGAATCTGGTGTGGCGAATTTGGTTGTAATTTGAAGAAAAATAATCCGTGGGTTAGCCTGATTATTTCTATTTTTACGAAAAAAATTAATTAATGGATAAGCGATGGATTCTCAAAGAAAGAGGTGACCCGGAAATAGTACAGCAGCTCTCCCGCGAATTGAATATCAATACTTTACTTGCGACCCTCCTCTACCAGAGAGATGTACACACGTTCGAGGATGCACGTTCGTTTTTCAGGCCAAAACTCTTGCAACTGCATGATCCTTTCCTGCTGAAGGATATGGACAGGGCTGTTCACCGGATTGAGAACGCGATCCGGCACCACGAAAAAATTCTGGTTTATGGCGATTATGACGTTGATGGTACGACCGCCGTGGCCTTGGTGTACACTTTCCTCAAATCACTATACCGCGAAGTTGACTTTTATATCCCCGACCGTTATTCGGAAGGGTATGGCGTTTCAAAAGCCGGTATTGATTATGCCCATGAAAACAAATTCAGCCTTATTATTGCGCTGGATTGCGGCATTAAAGCAGTGGAGAATATCGCTTATGCCGGTGATTATGGAATAGATTTTATTGTTTGCGATCATCACCGTCCCGGGGATGAACTACCTGATGCCTATGCCATTATTGATCCCAAACGTAACGACTGCTACTACCCTTACGACGAGCTTTCAGGCTGTGGTCTCGGGTTTAAGCTGGTGCAGGCATTCTCCAAAAAAAATCATATGCCTTTCAAAAGGCTGGAGAAATATCTTGACCTTGTAGTGGTGAGCATTGCTGCTGATATCGTTCCGATAACCGGCGAAAACCGGATACTTGCCTATTACGGGCTGAAGTTGATGAACTCCAACCCGCGACCGGCTTTCACTGCAATACTGCACTACAGCAACATCAAGAAAAAGAATGAATTTCAGTATGTTGAGGAGGAATTTGCTTTTAACCGTAAACTCACTATCAGCGACCTGGTGTTTCTGATCGGTCCGAGGATCAATGCTGCCGGACGCATGGAGAGTGGCCGAAACTCAGTGGAGTTGCTCATCAGCAACACCATCGAATCGGCAGTCGAAAAAGCCGAGCAGATAAACCAGTTCAACACCGAACGGCGTAACCTCGATACGCAGATCACCCAGCAGGCAATGGATTTGATATCCCGCGACCCGGATTTTCATAAAAAGCGCGCTACCATCGTTTACAACCCCGACTGGCACAAAGGCGTTCTGGGTATAGTGGCCTCAAGGCTTACCGAGCATTTTTACCGCCCCACCATCATCCTTACCAAGGCCAACGGGTTGATTACCGGCTCGGCCAGATCGGTTAAGGACTTTGATATTTACAATGCCATTGATCAGTGCTACGATCTTCTGGAACATTTCGGTGGCCATAAATATGCGGCTGGTTTGTCCATCAGACCAGAGAATTTCGACACTTTTAAGGAGCGGTTCGAAAACATAGTGGCTAATACCATCGAAGAAAGAATGAGGGTACCGGAGATTGAAATTGATGCCAAAGTCAGACTGACCAGCATATCCACCAAGTTTTACAAAATACTGAAACAATTTGCCCCGTTCGGTCCTGAAAATATGGCGCCCATCTTCATGACCGAAGGCGTGGTGGATACCGGTTTTGCCTGTGTAGTTGGCAAAAATCACTTGAAGTTGAGTGTTATCCATCCCGATATTTCAGGGTTTCCACTGGCTGCTATAGCTTTTCAGCAGGGTGATAAACTGGGGATTGTGCAGAGTGGCCGCCCGTTTTCGATTTGCTACCACATCGAAGAGAATGAGTGGAACGGGCATGTTTCGTTGCAGTTGAATATCAAGGACATCAAACCACTTGCACCCGATTGGGAAAGGATGGATTATTAACCGAATTGAATTGTTCGGCGTTTGACGCTAACGAATTAATTCGGCCTTCAACTTATACCCTTCAACCTTCAGCCTCAGACTTCCAGCGCCCACCTGACTTTTACCCGCTGCCTGCCTCACTAAAGTAGCATGTAATAGTTCATCAGCGTGCGGATCATCAGCACAACTCCGAATCCAATCAGCAGCACACCAACAAAATGGTTGAGTCTGCGGATAATAACAGGCTTCATATAGTTTTTAATTCCTTTGGCAATCAGTACTTTAACTACATCGGTGAATAATATTGCGAACAATGTTCCGCTGAAAAATAAAGTGGCAGCACCAGTTTCTTCTCCGTAATTGGACGTTACCCCCACGGTAAGACCCATCCAGAAAAGCCACACAAACGGATTGGTGATATTCAGAAAAAAGCCTTTTAAAAGGTATTTGAAACGATTGGATTCAACCGTAATTACCGGATCCCCGTTTTCGGTTGTTTTGACTTTGCGGGTGAATGCAACAATTCCATAGCTTATCAGGATCATGCCGCTGACAAAGCCAAAAACCAGGCGATGACTGTCATCGTTAAGGATTTTAATTGCCCCGAGAAAACTCATAAAAACCAAGGCAAGGTCGCTGAGAAAAATCCCTACAGCTAGCATGGTTCCCGATCTGAAACCGTTGTGAATACTGGTTTGGATAAGCGCAAACAGAGCCGGGCCAAGCAACACTGCCAGGGTTAATCCAACTATTGAGCCTTCGATGAATGGGTTCATTTTCGGTTAGCCTGGTTTAAGCCGGATTTAGTGCGACGAGAAGTTTTGGATATAGCTTTCCCACTCTTCGAGCTGCTTTGCCCTGATCACACGCGGGAACTTGTTTTGCGCTCCCTCTTTGCCATGATCGCGCATCCACTGGTAAAATACTTTGGTGGGCAAAACCTCCACAAAGATCTCCTTGATTGCTTCTATGCGTTCAACCCGGTAGTCGTCGTTCAGGATTTTGAGGTTGTTGTCTATAATATCGCGGGCGGTTTCTGGATTCAGTACATCATCGGTACCGATAAACCATTTGTGCGCGAACATTGAGCTATGTTTAATCCCGGCAACGGTAAACTCTCTGACGGTGATGTTCAGTTCATGGCTCATCATCTCCACCGCCCGGTTCATATTTTCCACCGAAAGATGCTCTCCACAAAGGCTCAGGTAATGTTTTGTGCGTCCGGTGATGCGGATCTCGCTGAGTTTTTTTGAAGTGAATTTTATCGTGTCGCCAATCAGGTAACGCCATGCGCCGGCGTTGGAACTAATCAGAAGTGCGTATTCTTTTTCCTCTTCTATCTGGTTGAGCGTTAGTGCTTCGGGATGGCTCCTGAGGTTACCTTCATCATCGAAGTTGTTGTTGTTGAAGGGGATAAATTCGAAGAAAAGACCTGTATCCAGCGACATCTGCATCGAGTCAACATGCGGGCGTTTCTGGTAGGCGATGAATCCTTCGGAGGCGAGATAGGTCTCCATGTAGATCAGCGGCTTGCCCAAAAGTCGTTCGAAACCTTTAACGTAAGGGGCAAACGAAACGCCGCCATGCACGTAAATACTCAGGTTAGGCCAGATTTCATGAATGTTTTTCAGACTGTAGCGCTCGATGACCTTTTCCAGAAGAATTTGCAGCCAGGCCGGCACCCCAACTATCACCCCGATGTCCCAATCCTTTGCACGCCTTACAATCTCTTCCAGTTTAACCGTCCAGTCGCGCTCCTTGGAAATACGCCGGCCGGGTTTGTAAAAAAACTGGAACCAGAAAGGAATATTTCCTGTGGTAATTCCCGAAAGATCACCGGCATAATAACTCCCGTTGAATTGCAGGTGCGTGCTTCCGCCAAGCATCAGAATACCTTTTCCTTTTTCGAAAAATTCGGGAGGGAAATTGTACTGCGCCAACGAAAGCAACTGCCTGACGCTCGTTCGCTGAATTGACCGCAGCACGTCGCCGGTAACCGGTATGTATTTGCTGGAGGCTTCCGAAGTACCCGAGCTGAGAGCGAAATATTTGACTTTCCCCGGCCACGTAACGTATGGCTCGCCATTTTGCGAGCGGTACCACCAATTGCTGAATATCGAATTGTAATCAAATACCGGAACCTGCTGCTGAAAAGCCTTAACCATGTCGCCCGACCGGATGATTTCGGGGAAGTTATGAGCTTCACCAAAATGAGTAAACTGTGCTTTGCGGAGCAGACTATTTAGAACTGCCTGTTGTGCTTTCCAGCCATCGAAACTCTTCTGGTTCTCGCTCACACTCAGGCTTCTGAGCTCGATGGCGCGTTTTATGATAGATCCTATGATTGGCAATGCGGTTAGGTATTGATTATTTTTGCAAACGTAAACAAAAACCTGATATTTCGATCAGATTAATGTTGTCTAAGAAGCTTTTTCTACCCAAAATGGCATGTTTGTTGAACTATTGCTCTATCAAATTTTCTGATTATGAAAACTTTAAACATCTTGTACTTTTTTCTCCTTCTGCTTGTAGCTCCGCAGGTTATCAATGCACAGGATCAGATCATCAAACGCAACCAGGAGGTAATTTCCTGTAAAATCAAGGAGATCGGGTCGGCTGAAATCAAATACACAATGACAGATTATTCACCCGATGTCATCTTTTCGATCGAAAAAGACAAAGTGAGCAAAGTCATTTTTGAAGATGGCAAAGAGTTGACATTCAATGTGTCTATGACCGACCCGGGAAATTATGAAGGTCAGCATAAAAATGCAGTTAAGGCGGATTTTATCGCACCGCTTACAGGAAATTTCACCATTAGCTACGAGCGCAGCCTGAAGGTGAGCCGGAGCATCGAAGCCACTTTGGGCATAATCGGACTGGGCATTGACCCCAACGACAATAACCCGGCGGGTGTTTTCACCAAATTTGGCTATAAATTCATTAAAGATCCCGATTTTTATCTTCAGGGAATGCGCTATGCACACATCCTCAAAGGTGGCTATTTTAAACCTGAAATAGCCATTGCTGCTTACTCCCGTGATTTCGAAGAGTACGACTATACCAAGCCTCCGGGACAGGAATACTTTGTGGAAAGAAAGGACATCTTTTCGGTAGCTTTGCTCCTGAATTTTGGTAAGCAGTGGGTGGTTGACAACTCCTTCCTGGTTGACTTTTACAGCGGAATAGGATATGGTTTCGACAACAATGACGGCGGCTACCACTATGGATATTCCACAGCCAGCAGCACAGTCCCTATAACCTTCTCAGCCGGTTTGAAAGTCGGCTGGCTTTTCAAATAGTTTAATCCCTGTAAACAGACCCATCCCGGTGACTTGTATGCCCTCATTGATCTTGATGAAATTTGGGTGATGATTATCAATCACTCCTTTTATTTGCTACTTTTGAAGCCTTAAATTTTGCTTACTATGGAAATAATTAAGACCGAAATTCAGGATTTGCTCATCATTAAACCCCGCGTATTTGAAGATGACCGGGGATATTTTTTTGAGTCTTACAACCGGCAGAACTTTTTAGCGCAAGGCATTGAAGCTACGTTTGTTCAGGACAACGAATCGCGTTCGATGAAAAGCGTACTGCGCGGATTGCATTTTCAAAAGCCTCCGTTCAGCCAGGGAAAACTGGTTAGAGTGATGCGTGGTTCGGTGCTTGACGTGGCAGTGGATTTGCGCCGCAATTCACCTACTTTCGGTAAATGGGCATCCATTGTGCTCACCGACAAGAACAAATGGATGTACTGGATACCGGAAGGATTTGCCCACGGATTTCTCACCCTCGAAGACAACACCGTCTTTTTTTACAAATGTACCAGTGTTTACAATCGTGATGCTGAGGGCAGCATCCGCTGGGACGACCCTACGCTTAATATTGACTGGGGAAAGTTTGAAAAGCCCATCCTGTCAGACAAAGACATGAATGCGCCCCTGTTTTCAGATTTTGTAAGCCCTTTCTGAAAGTTTACAAATATTAATTCACCTCCCTGCGTTATCAGTTTATCCTAACCCCAATTTAAACTGTATGTCAATCTTAAAAACTCTCTGGATTGTTATTGGTCTGATGACCATTGTTCTGCTTAATGTTTTTCTTTTTCAGGCATTTAGCGAAAAAGAAATCCATCCTGACGAAACCATCAAGCCATTTGAAAAAATGCAGATGCCGCCGGTTTACAATGTAGTTATTCCCGAAAAGATGGCCTTTTGCAATGAGCCGGTTCCCATTGATATGTTCCTGGTGAGGGAGTTTCTGGATCGTGAACTCACCTCCAACACCTATTTTCACTCCTCCACGATCATGCTTTTTAAGCGCGCAAATCGCTGGTTTCCCATTATTGAACCAATCCTTGCCGAGCAAAAGATTCCTAACGATTTCAAGTACCTCGCCCTGATAGAGAGCAGCCTCGAAAATACGGTTTCTCCGGCCGGTGCTGCCGGGGTTTGGCAAATACTGGCTGTCACAGCCCGTGAATACGGCCTTGAGGTGAACGATGGCATTGACGAGCGCTATCACCTCGAAAAAGCTACCGTGGCTGCCTGCAAATACCTCAGGAGTTCCTATGAGAAATTTGGAAGTTGGACGCTGGCTGCTGCCGCCTACAACACTGGCAATGCACGCATCACCAAATCACTGTCGGAGCAGCGTGTTGACAATTATTACGATCTGTTTCTCAACCAGGAAACGGCCCGTTACATCTTCAGGATACTGGCTGTTAAGACGATTTTCGAAAATCCGCAGCAATATGGCTATTATATGGATAGGAGAGAGTTTTTCCCGCCAATTCCCACCCGCACGGTCGAAGTGACCCAAACCATCCCAAGCCTGGTTGATTTTGCCGGGGACCACAAAATTACCTACAAAGTGCTCAAATATTTCAACCCCTGGCTGAGACAGGAAACTCTCCCCAATGCTTCAAAACGAACCTACCAAATCAAAATCCCGCTCGAGGGTTATACCAATTACTCAAAGCTTTGGGAAACAGAGCAGTAGGATAAGTGTGATTTCAATTTTCTAAAAGATAATCACCCAGATTCTTTACCTTCAGTTGCCTTGTGAATTCTTCAGGGCTCAGATTGCTCTCAACTTGCACTGAAATAGTTTCACCTGGCAGCAGATGAAAAAAGTTATTGCTGAAAACTGCATGACTCTCCGTTATCCACAAGTGAACAAACGCGGCAAACCCATCTGCAGTAAGTTTGACCTCAAAGCCGCCTTCCTTTGCGTTGATTTCGGGTGATATACTACTTGCCGGTAAGGTAAGATCGCCATAACGGGCAAAGAAGAAATTACTTTGATAAGTCCGAAGGGAGTCGCTGAAAGTAGCAGTCAGAAAGCATTTTGCCGGGTCGAAACCTCCGGGAATGGTGGTCTTGCTGAACGATAACAGCTCGTTGCTGCTGTTGGCAGGGATGGTGGTCATTTTCTCATAGTTCCAGAGTTGCTTACCCTTGAAATCTTTAAGTGTTAGCTCAAATTTCCCACTAACAGCCGCCATCCTGTCAGAAACCAGGAAGACCGAACCGGAGTCCTCCTTCATCACCACCGAAACCAGGACGTCGTCATAACCCTCTCTCACAGCATATTGCAGCGCTTTCCGGTTGCCATGGAAATCGGTTCCCGACCAGCTTGTTACAGGCCAGCAGTCGTTGAGCTGCCAGTACAAAGTTCCCATGCAGCGGGGTTTTGCGCGCCGGTGAGCATCAATTGCCATACGGATTCCTTTTGCCTGCACAATCTGACCGAAATAAATCAACTCCTCCAGTGTTTTCGGGAACAGCCTCTCTCTTTCGAGGTAGATGCTTATGCTTTCGTAGCCTACGGGATGTTTCTGGTGACAGCGCAATTCGGGAGAGTAAAGGGTATCGGCCTCTTCAGGCTGAAATGACCGTATGGTGGAAAGGGCCGGCGGCGCCTGGAAACCGTATTCACTCATAAAGCGAGGAACTTTTTCGAGGTAGATTTCAAAGGGCTGCCTTCCCCACCAAACTCCCCAGTAGTGGGCATTTCCGTCAGAAAGGCTCTCCTTGCGCCCCCAGCCGTGAACCGGCGAAGTGGAGAGATAGAACCGTTGTGGGTCATGAGTTGTAATGGCGCCGGGTAACACCTGGTGAAAGATCTTTTTATATCCTTCCCAGATCGCTGCGGAATCTTCTGCCGACATATTGTATTGCTTTTGCCAGCCCCAGTTGTGCCAGCCTTCATCCGACTCATTGTTGCCACACCATAGCGCCAGGCTCGTGTGATTGCGCAACCTCCTGACCTGCTGAATAGCTTCCTGCTTTACATTTTCCACAAAAGACTCATCGCCGGGATACATGGCGCAGGCAAACATAAAATCCTGCCACACCATGATCCCATGCTCGTCGCAGAGCCTGTAAAAATCGTCTTCTTTATAGATGCCGCCTCCCCACACCCTCAGCATATTCATGTTCGATTCCACCGCAAGCATGACAAGCTTTTCATAGTCAGCATACTGCACTTCCGTTACAAAGCTGTGCGGAGGGATGATGTTGGCGCCTTTTGCAAAAACATTTTTACCATTCAGCCTGATATAGAGCGATTTGCCAAATTCATCCTCTTCTCTCACCACCTCCAGCGTGCGGATACCAAAATCCATATTTTTTGTCCATAAATAACCGGAGGCGGTTTTTAATTCAATTTCCAGCTGGTAAAGATGTGCATCACCAAGCCCATTGCACCACCATAATTCCGGATCTTCAATTGCGAACCAAAACGCATACTCGCCCGTAATGGTTGACAATTGTAAATACTGTTTCAGATATCGCTCCCCGGTTTCGCGGTCGGTGATGGTAAGCGTGGCTTTTTCGTCAACAGCTGAGCTAACCGTCAGATTTAGCATCAGTTCGGCTTTTTCATTATTGACTGAGCTGGTAAACAAATGTAAATCGCTGATCAGATGATTTTTCCAGGATTTAAGATAAACCGGTTTCCAGATGCCTGCGGTAACGAATTTTGGCCCCCAGTCCCACCCGAAGTGATAAGCCGCTTTGCGGGCAAATACCCACCTTCCACCTGGAATAGGGTAGGGGTAAGCGGCAGAATCAGCAAGGAAACGGTTTTCGGCTGAAGAGAATTTAACTTCGAGTAGATTTTCCCCATCCAAAAGCAGCGATTTACAATCCACCTCCCACCTGCGAAACATATTACTGGCCACCAGTATGGACTTCCCGTTCAGCAGGACTTCGGCATAAGTGTCAAGTCCTTCAAAAACCAGGAGAATGTGCTCGTTGGAAAGTAACGCTTCATCAACTTTGAAAGATTTCCTGTAAATCCAGTCAGAAGCACCGATCCATTGCAGCTCCTTTTCGTTGCAACCATAATACGGGTCGGCAATCGCACCGTTTTTCAGCAGATCGGTGTGAACGGTACCCGGAACCTTTGCAGGCAGCCACTCCTGTTCCTGCGCATCCAATTTTTTAAACTCCCACCCATCGTTGAGAAGGATCGTCTCATCCATTGGTTTTTCCAAGGTCGAGCAGGAAATCAGGAAAGTCAATAGAAGGTAAAACAGATTTTTCATGACAGAAAATTTACAATTGTTATTCATCTAATTAACGCCAACATGACGAAGAAAATAAAATGCAATCATAGCAGGGCAAATCGGTGTTCTTTGGTGACCTGGGAAAATATTGAGTGAAGATCATTTTCAATTAAAAATTAATCCGGGTACACTCTACTGTGTCCTATTGTGTCTATTGTGGTGAAAAAAGCAGAAACAAAAATATCTATTTTTCAAACGACCGGCAATTCCAAACCCGAAAGGTTTGTAGGAATCGTTTGGGTTAAATGATTTCCGCTACTTTTGCTGAAAACCCTTTCCGTAGGGTGTAAAAGTATCCATTCTGATTAAAAAACGTGCAATGTCAAAAAAGATACTCCCGCTCGTTCATGCATTGTTGATCGCTGGCCAAATGGCCATTGGGCAGCAAACCGGCAACATTGTTGCCTATTTCGGCCAGGAAAAGATCGAAACTACCAGCGAAGGCACTGTAATTCATCATTTTAAAAAAGGTTATGCACTGAAGGATGTTTTCCCGGGGGGAATGCTCTTTACCGGCCGTGATTTCATTGCCTGGCAACTGGCTTCCGGGAATTTTAAATCACCGGAAATAAGGCCTGAACAAATTATGAATGTGGATGGCAAAGACCTTTTGCTGAGCTGGCAACCTATCGAGGCCGATTCGTCAGGCAAATTCACCGGCGGAATGCAGAGCGCTTACTTATACACAAGCTTTTTTACTGAAGATGAAATGACCGTTCTGCTTGATGCTACCGGCCATACAAGGGTTTTTATCAATGGCTTACCGCATGAAGGCGACCACTACGATTACGGTTACACCCTGATTCCTGTAACACTCAGGAAGGGACTGAACGAGTTCATTTTCACCCCCGGCAGGTTTGGCAGGGTAAAGGCAAAGCTGGTCAAACCAGGCAAAGCGGCGATTTTTTCAAAAAGAGACATGACCCTACCCGGTATCATCATTGGCGAAACCGAAGAAAAATGGGCTGCCATAAGGGTGCTGAATACCACCGGAAATGACCTCACCGGACTCTCCATCACCTGCCTTCTCGAAACAGGCGAAAAGGCTGATTTTGAAACCGGTAACATCATCTCTCTTATCACACGCAAATGCCGTTTCAAAATTCCGTCACCCACCTCAGTTCCAACTTCCGACACCATAGTTGCCCGGCTTTTGTTGAGCGACAAGGATGGTAATCTGCTCGATTCCACAACCATCACACTCAAAAATCAGCGCCCTGACCGGCGCCACGAACGAACCTTCGTCAGCAACATTGATGGCAGTGTGCAGTATTACAGCGTTGCTCCATCGCTCTCCACCGAAAAGGGACAGGCCTTTGTACTTTCGACACACGGTGCTTCGGTGGAAGCAACCAGCCAAACCCGCGCTTACAAGCAGAAAGACTGGGCGCATATTGTGGCGCCCACCAACCGCCGGCCTTTTGGTTTCAACTGGGAAGAGTGGGGCAGGATGGATGCCCTGGAGGTGATGATTGACGCCCTGAGGTACTACGACACCGACCCACACCGCCGCTACCTCACCGGTCACTCTATGGGTGGGCATGGCTCGTGGTTCCTCGGCGCTACCTATCCCGACCTCTTTGCCGCCATCGGTCCGTGCGCAGGCTACCCCGATATCATCACCTACCGGCGGGGTTCTGATTCTACATCTCTCTCCAGCCCGCACTTTGCCATGATCCGGAGAGGAGCTGCCGCCGGACGTACTGAAACGCTGGCACGCAACTACCTCCAGTCCGGTGTTTATGTGCTGCACGGAAGCGCCGATGAAGTGGTTTCGCCGCAGTTTGCAAGAGGAATGCGCAACCTGTTAGGCGGATTTCACAACAATTTTTGCTATTATGAGTACCCCGGCGGTTCGCACTGGTATGGCGACCACAGCATGGACTGGCCGCCGCTGTTCGACTTCCTGCGTCAAAATAAAATCCCGAAAACCACCGAAGTCAGGCAATTAGAATTCACCACAGCATCGCCCGGCGTTTCTGCCACCAACTATTGGATCAGGATCAACCGGCAACAAAAATGCTATCAACTTTCTTCGGTCAGTTTCCAACGCTCCGGCGATACCATCAGCGGAACCGCAACCAATGTTGAGTCTCTCACCTTGTTGCTTTCAAAGCTTGATTTTGAAGGGAATCCTGTGGTTAAGTTGGATGGCAAATTCTTTTCTGGCAAAAAAGGCAACGACCTGATCCTTGAAAAGGATGCTATTGGCTGGAAAGAGGTTCCTGCTCTTGACCTCAAAGCTAAACACCCAGCACGCTACGGCGGTTTCAAGCTGGCTTTCGACAGGCAGATGCTTTTCGTATTTGCCACCGGTGGATCGCCGGAAATAAATGAATGGTATAAAAACAAAGCCCGTTTCGACGCCGAAACCTTCCTTTACCGTGGGAACGGCTCGGTGGACCTCATTCCCGACACCCTGTTTTCGCCTGAAAAGTTCCCTCAGAGGAACATCATTATCTACGGAAATGCCGACAATAACATGGCGTGGAGTAAATTGCTGCAACATTCTCCGGTACAGGTTTTCAACAACAGAATAGAATTTGGAGATGATACCCTGGAAGGTGAAAATCTGGGTACTTATTTTCTTTATCCCCGCTCTGACAGTGATTTTGCCAGTGTTGGCGTGGTGGCTGGCACCGGCCCGCATGGGATGAAAGCCGCCTTCGCCAACGACTACTTCTCCGGAATTACCGGTTTTCCCGATCTGTTGATCTTTAACATCTCCTTGCTGAGCGAAGGTCTTGAGGGAATGATCGTTTCCGGATTTTTTGGAAATCAATGGGATGTTGAAACTGGTGAATTTGTCAGAACCTGGCCATAGTCTTTAATCTCTCAGTCCCGCAGTCTCCCTGTCTCTGATTCTCTAAGTACCCAGGCGCCCAATTATCCCGAATATCAATCCCAGTGGGAGTTAGTTATAACCCTGATCGCCTATAGCGAACTGGTGCGAAACCAGGTGGCTTCCTGCAGAATAACACTATATTTGTAGCCAGCGCCGAAGTCTTTGTCTGTGCTCAATATACCCTCAAAAGTCAAAACATCTCCAACCTCGAAATCTACCGGCATGGCCGATGTCACCGTCAGGTCAAAATCACCACCGCTTTCGGTTCCATCCTGAATATGTATCCAGTTAAGATTCATAATACCTGTGTTGATCTTTACCACCTGACCACTCAAAATTACTTTTTTGCCGTTGAGAGTTGATTTGTTACTGAAAATTTCTGCAATCGTTTTTCCGTTTTTGGCAGGCTCAACACGAATGCCTTGCTGCGATTGTGTTTTAGCGTGGTTATGCGAAGCGGAAGCGTCGGCAGTGTTTTGGCTACCTCCGGGTTTGATATCACCAAAATCCTGGATAAACATCACCGAATCGAAAACGCGGCCTAATTGCTCGCTTTCGAAATCCTTCATTACCATTCCCGTCACGTAAGCATAGGTTTTGCCAATTTCGACAGGTCTGGCAGTGATGGCTGCCCAGAATACCTTGCCCTCATTGTCAAGTTTTACATAGGTGTATGTGCCTGCATGCATAAATTCAAGCACTTTAGCTATGTGTTTGTTGGCCATATCCATTTGCTTCATGATTTCGTCAAGTTTTTGCTCTTTATCAGATGTAGTGCTGGTTTGGTTATTGCAGGCCGATAAAATTGCCACTATCAGCATAATCAGGAATGTAAGTCTCATAATTTTTAAATTTGGCAATAGTAACAACTCAATGTTACTTTTGTCATTGCCAGAGACTTTTTTCTTTGGATACAGCAAACGAAATTTCAGCCACTAATCCCACATATCTCCATAATCTTGCGGCTGAGCCAAAGGCCTAACCGGTGGCTTCGACAAGCTCAGCCACCGTTGATTGGCAAGCTCAGCCACCGTTGATTGGCAAGCTCAGCCACTCTTGATTGGCAGGTTCAGCCACCGTTGATTGGCATTCCCTCGTTCAAAGGTATTCCTTCGGAATGGACTGGCTTCCCCTTCAACTCCTCAACCCTTGCCCCTGCGTGCGAAGCGACGCAGCCTCCCCCCATTTCTCCTCTTAACCTAAACTTAACACAAGATTAACACTACCTTAAATACCCGGTAGTGGGGTACAGGCTATTTTTGCCAAAATTTAAATCATGAAAAAAATACTTTTCCTCATAAGCCTATTTGTTGCTGGAACACTTGCAGCCAATCTTCCCGGTGAAAAAACAGCCAGTGCTGATTCAGGAAACCTTAACGCTCCGGCTATGACAATCTCCCTGACGGGCAGTGTCCTCGATAAGGAAACCGGCGAAAGCCTTGCCGGCGCCAGAATCGAAATTATTGAAACAGGTGACGAAATTTTCACGGACATTCTGGGCAATTTCACCATTGCAGCTCCTGCATCCGGAGCCTATACGCTCAAGGTGAGTTACATTTCCTACCAGGAGCAGGAATTAACCTGCAAGCCGGAAAAAAATGTAGAGGAACGGGTCATTTCCCTGCTTCCCCTTTAATCAGCGTCACATCATTCAGACTTTATATCCCTTAGCCGGCGCTTCGAAAGCCCGGTTTTTTTATGTATGCTGAAATTAGGATATCCCCCTTTCAAACCTGCCTCTGCAAATTTGAAACTCTCCTTTGAGCTCTAATCATCGTCGGCTTTATATGTGGCTATCTTCAACCTGATCGGAACATAGGTCAGCGAGGTTACCTGTTCGCAATTTTTACAAGGAGAAAATCAGCTTGAGTTTCCGGCCGATGATCTTTCGGAAGGGAATTACTTTGTGCGGATAACATTTGCCGGAGGTGTGGCAACCCAAAAGCTCGTTATTGTCAGATAGCAAGCGAAGATTTTCAAAAACGTTGATCTGCTTCTTTGGATTAAATCAAAGAAAAAAGCAGAAAAGAAATTGTGTAGAATCGCATGTTCAATGGATAAACAGGATTTTATCGGTAAAACCTGACCCAGGTGTAAAAAATTCATGTAATGCCGCCCTCCCATCGCCTGGGAAGTAAAATCAGATAGGAATTTTAGCCCTGTAAGCTTCAGGACTGCCTCTTTTTTAGAAAGAGGTTCCATCCGGCTCAATCCGGCCGGATGAGGAGGGTTATGGAGAGGGGAGGTTTAAAAGGTTTCCGTTCCTGAGAGGTAGAAGCCTTTGGATTTGGCGCCGATAGCGAAATCAATGGTGATGTTGGTGCGGAAATGTTTGTTGAGCATAAGGCGCAAGCCAACGCCGGCGCCGGGTTTCACATAGTCGAAGAGCGAAACACCGCGGCTGTTGTTGGAGGCTGTGGTAGCATTTACAAAGACAACCCCGCCAAGCGTTTTGGAACACGACAGAATGGGAAACCGGTACTCTGCTTCGCCATACATCAGGTTTTCGCCCCTGAATCTGCCGGCAATATAGCCTCTTCCCGAACGCGACCGCTGATCTTCGCCCAAAGCCATCAGCGTCATGTAGGGCAGCCGGCCACTAACCATAAAATTGCCCAGGAACCAGAATCCCAACAGGTGCCTTGGAGTCTTTGCGGATAACGGCAGGAAGGTCCGGTATTCAAGCCAGAGTGTGGTGGAGTTGCTGCTGCTTCCCAGAAACTTTGGGTTCATCCGGTAGTTGATATTTACATAGCTCCCTTTGTAAGGGTTCATCAGGTTGTCGCGCGAATCGTACACCAGGTTGAGGCTTACACCCGAAAGTATGTATTCTGTTTCATCGAATCCGTAGAGTTTCGAATAAATATAATGCGGTGTAAGCTCGTAAGGTTCGGTTTCGAGTTGCAGTTTCTTGTCTTCTATTTTGTTGTACCAGTCGAGGTGATAGCCAATTCCGATGTATTTGGATTCGGCCACTTTGTAGTTCAGGATTTCATGAAATTTCAGGTAATTGAACGACATTGGGAACCCATCTTCGGTCTCTCCCAGGCCGGCGCCCTGCCAGTTGAGGTTGTCCGATACCTCGATGGAGTCGGGAGCGTTGGTTCCCAATCCCCAGGTGGGCGCATTATAAATGTAATACCTCCAGTCGCCCTGCAGAAAGAAACGGTCGCCCCTGGTATAAATGTTCGATTTGGCAAAGGAGAGGAACTGGTTCTTCGTGGTATAAGCGACATTAAAGCCAATGGCCGACACATGTGTTGATTCCCTGTTTCCGAGGTAAAAGCCTGTTGAGCCGGCAATTCCGTAAAGGAGTCCATTGGCCGGGTTGGAGGATATGTTCGGCATAACAAGGAGCATGGTTTTGCGGGGAGCACGTTCGCGGGGCCGGTCTCCTCTGAGAAAATCGCCAAGGTCCTGCTGGGTGCAGTCGTTCCGGTTTTCACCGGTAACTCCCTCTTTTGCCTGGCTAAAGGCCTCAGTGTTCATAATCAGCTCTGCAAGCAACAATATGGCTGATAGGAAAATTAACTTGAATTTACCGGGAGTTAATAGATTCATAATTGGTCGTCATTATTGGTTATCAGTGTTTATATGGTTGGGTAAATGATTCAGGCAGGAAGTTTCTTATGCATATGTTTTTAATTACCGGCTATGTCGTTTTCCTCCTCCGGTTCAGATTTTTGCCAGTGTAAAAATTTACCTATGATGATTCCGATTACAAATACAGTATAAAAATTACCCAACAACCCCAACAGCACGACCATCTTCTTGGCTGTTTCGGTAACCGGCGTTATATCGCCGTAGCCAATGGTGAGCAGGGTTACAAAGCTGAAATAAAGGTAGTCGGAGCTGGGAACAACTCCTTCGGGACCTTTAAAAGCTCCGGAGGCCCCCATGGTAATGAACAGGAGGCTAAAAACCATGCCCAGCATAATGTAGCCGCTGAATGCAGCAGAAATCGTTTCAAAACCCCATTCTTTGTTGAATAAAAGATCAATGTAAATCCGGAAACTTACCATGAGAAAGTAAACCATGTAAATCAACAGGAATACATATCCCGTGAAATCAGGGTGAATCTGCTGGTAAATCCTTGAAAACGCTGCCAGTAATATCAAAACGGATATAATGAGCGCCTTGATTCTGTGCTTGTTTCTGAAAAGCAGCAGACTGAAAAGCATGTTCTGAAGGATTAGTGCGGTTTGCATAGCATACCCTCCCGCCGGTTTGATAACAATGTCGCCGAAGAGCATCAGTATAAAACTGAAAAGAAAAAGTGAGTATCTCCGCTGATGCAGCTTTGCATTCATATCAATCCATTAGTTCATCATTAAAAACATACCCTTTATAGTTGACTTTGTAAAGTACACTGTAAAAGGAGGGGATGAAAACCAGCGTGATAACGGTTCCGAACAGCAGTCCGATCATGATGGTAACGGCCATTGGTTCCCATATTTCGCCGCCACCAAGGTACAGGGGGATCAATCCGAGTACGGTGGTGAAGGTAGCCAGCAGGATGGGGCGGAAGCGCTGCAGACAGGCTCCGATTATGGCATCCTGTGGCTTGCGTTTCATTTCATTCTCCTCAATTTCTATCCTGTCAATCAGTACGATAGCATTGTTGATTACGATTCCGGCCAGAGAAATAACCCCAAGAAATGCCATAAAGCCGAATGGAGTGCTAAAGACAAAGAGTCCCAGCACCATCCCGATTACGCCAAGCGGTATAGTGGCGACGGTCATGGTCATTTTGCGGAACGAATTGAACTGAATGATAAGCAGCAACACGATGATGAAAATAGACAAGGGAAGGAATTTAAACACCGCCCCCATGTTGTCGGCGGTCTTTTCTGCATCGCCGCCCACGGTATAGGTATAGCCTTCGCCCCACGTTTTTTTCTGTTCATCGAGCCAGGGTACCATCATGGCCATGATGGCCGATGTGTTGGCATCTTCGGATATCTGCGAGGAAATGGTGACGGTTTTCCTCAGGTCAAGCCGTTTAATCTTGAGGTATTGCCATTGAGGAATCACACTGGCAACCTGCAGGAAAGGAACGCTTTTGCCGGAATTTTGGGCATACACATTCAGGCTTTCGAGCGATTCGAGGGTCTGTTGTTCATTGTCCTCGCTCCTCATGATGATGGGGATGGATTCGTCGCCTTCGCGGAACTCACCGGTGTTGAACCCATCGAGCACCGTCTGCAGCGAAATGGCAATATCGCTGTTTGTTACCCCCGCCAGTTGTGCACGGCTCTGGTCAATTTTGATGATGAATTTTTTGCCTTTTGGCCCCCAGTCGTCCTTTATGTTCTTGGTGCCTTCCAGTGAGAAGAGTTTGGTCTTGATTTCGGAGGCAATCGCTGAAAGCTTGTCCGGATCGTTTCCCGAAACCTTAACTTCGATAGGAGCGCCTCCGCCGGTTGACCCGAGCCTGGCAACTTTCACATCGGCGTTGGGCAGATGGGTGTAGCAATATTCATCCAGCTTTTTAATCAGCTCGCCGTTGATTTCGAAAGAAGTGGTATTGACCAGTATGTGGGCATAATTTGAATTGGGTTCGTCCGGGTTGTAGCCCAGATCGTAGGATGAAGGCCCTTCACCGATAAACGCTGACCAGTCCACAATGCCCTCTTCCCTGTCCTGGTTTATCAGTAACTCCTGCTCCATAAAGGCTTCTATGGAACTGACCACCTGCTCCGTGGCAGTTAGTCTTGTTCCTTCGGGAAGGTTTATATCCACCGTAATCATGTTTCTGTCGCTGTCGGGGAAAAATACAAATGCCAGTTTGGTAAACCCGAAAAGTGACAGAAAGAACAGCAGCACAATCCCCACAAGCACGCTTCTTTTCCAGGCCAGCGACCATAGTATCAGGGTTTTGTACCTCTTTTTCAGGATGTTGATGATTTTGTTTACGAAGCTCTCCTTTTCGTCTTTTCCTTTCATTTTCAGGAAAAATACGGCAAGCAGGGGGATGATGGTAAGCGAAATTATCCACGAAGAGATCAGGGCAATGGTGATGACCACAAACAACGGCCCCATGATGTCGCCCATGACCGACTTAGCCAGGTAAAAGGAGAGGAAAGCTGCCGAAGTGGTTAATGTTGAAATGAGCAGCGGAACAAAGAGTTCCGACCCCGATTCAATCGCCGCCTGCGCTACCGGAGTCCCCTTTTCCATTTTCACCATAATTGATTCTGCCACTACGATTCCGTTGTCAACCATCATCCCGAGCGCCATGATAAGCGCTGCTAGGGTGATCTGGTTCAATCCCATGTCAATTACGCCCATCAGGAGCAGGGTGGTAATGGTTACAAATGGGATAAGACTGGCCACTACAAAACCAGTCCGGAATCCGAGGAAAATGAACATCACGGCGAGCACGATTACTACCGACTGAAGCAGGTTGGATACGAAATCACTGATCTTTGCATCAATATAATAGTCCAGAGACGATATCCTGAAAGCATCGAGGCCAATGGGCAATCTTTGCTGCCACTCCTGCAGCAGGGCGTCAATATCCTGTCCCAGTTTGATGATATTTGCCCCTTCCTTAAGCGAAACATGGAGCGATAGCGCTTTCTCTCCATTGATTTTTATGATCTGTTTGGGCGGGTCAACATAACCCCTTTTGATGGTGGTGATGTCTTCGAGTTTGAGCACCTGCCCGCTTTGTCCGAGCGGGACAAGCATATTGCGTATATCATCCAGCGTGTTGAAATTTCCGGTGGGTTCCAGAATAATCCGCTCGTCGTCTACCAGTATCTCTCCTCCTGAGTTCAAAATATTGGTACTCGTTATGATGTTCTTCAACCCCACCGAGGTAATTCCATAAGATTTCAGTTTAACGTTGTCGAATTCGATGAAGATCCGTTCGTCCTGTTCGCCGTTGATTTCAACCTTTGCCGCATCGTCGAGCCTGATCAGATCATTCCTCAGCTCATCCGCAAATTCCTTCATTTCGGCAAAGCTGTATCCATCGCTGGTTAGCCCCACAGCGACGCCAAATACTTCCCCGATCCCGTCGTCTTTAAGCTGCCAGCGTGCTTCGGCAGGCAAATCGGAGATAGCGCCGAGTTTTCTGCGCAAGCGGTCCCAAACCTGCTGCAATTTATCCGGAGCAACGTCCATCCTTAGTTCTACCTGAACCACCGATAAGCCGGTTCTTGAGGTGCTTTTTACCAGTTTCAGCTCTGGGAGTTCCTGGGCTACCTTTTCGATCCTGTCGGTAACCAGTTGTTCTACACGTTCGGGGCTGGCGCCGGGAAATGAGGTAACAATGCTGGCAACCCGCACTGTGTAGGGAGGCATGCTGTTTCTTGACAGCGACTGGTACATCACCAGGCCCATCACCACGGCGACAACCAGTAAACTCAGGATGACGCGGTTTTTTTCTATCGAGTATTTTGTGAGATTCATGTTCGTCAGGGTTTACTGAAGTCTTACTTTTTGACCGTCAAGAAGGGTTTGTAGCCCCGCTGTAACTATTTTTTCGCCGTTTGACAAGCCGCTGATTATTTCAAATCCTTCGGTGGTCAGCCTTCCGATTTTTACTTTCCGCTTTTGTACGGTTCCAATGCTTTCGTTATCACTAAGAACCACAAACACAAAGTTTCCTCCGGCATCTTCACCGACCGTTTTTACAGGAATTACGATATGGCCGTCTCCTTCGGGATTTTCATCCGTGAAATCGAAGATGACGTTGGCTGCCATCCCGGGTTTTATCTCGCTGGTAGGATCAATTATCGCAATATCAACCGGGTAAGTGGCCGATTCTTCCGAAACGTCAGGTGATATTTCGACAACTTCACCTTTGAAAGTCGTTCCGGGGATGACCGGAAATTTGATCCCAACCGGCATTTTTAACACAATCTGGTTGATGACCGATTCCGGAAGGTTTACCTTCACTTCCATCTTACCGTCGGAAACATTCAACACCACAAATTTATGACCGGCGTCAACCCTTTCGTTCACCCCTCCATCGGTTTTAAGTACGATCCCGTTCATGGGGGCATAAATGAAACCATAATCCAGTTGCGTTTTCTGGATATCCCTGTTCCTGAGCGCCGTCTGATACTGCGATGATGCGCTGGTAAAGAGGTTGCGCGCATTTTCGTATTCGATCAGCGGCTTGGCGCCCTGTTCGAAGAGGTATTTGATCCGGTTGAAGCTGGTTTCGGAAGTATTCATCTCCGATTTTGCCCTCTCCACCTCCGAAAGCGCCTTCTCATAGGCCAGCTGCGCTTCAACGTTGTCGAGCCGGCCAAGCAGCGCCCCCTTCTTCACAAATTGGCCTTTCGACACATTTTTTTCCATGATGATTCCTGAAGTTCTGAAACTTAGGGTTACATCACTGCCAACCGTCGCCCAGCCGCTGAATGTTCTTACCTGCCTGCTGTCGGACGAGCCGGCAACCATATACCTGACAGGCTTTAAGATTTCCTCTTTTTCCACTTTTTGCTGTTTGCATGCCCCCAGTATTATCAGTTGAATGAGAGCAAAAATTACTATCCGGTAATACTGATTATTCATTGGAATTAACATTTTGATATTGTAAAAACCTGGTTCTTAAATCTTCAATTTTTTCTTCGGGCGAAAGCATCGGAAAGAACCCAACCGCATATTGGATGTTGAGCTGGCTCCTGATGTAATCATAGATCGAAACGGCAAAGCGCAGTTTTGCCTGTGTTGAGTTACGCTGTGCGTCAATCAGCTGGGTGATGTCAATGTCGCCTTCGCTGTAACGTATTTGCATGAGTTTAAAATTGTTTTCGGCGTTTTCAGCAGCAATTCTGCTGAAG
Organism: Bacteroidales bacterium; assembly: GCA_036794825.1. GTDB lineage: Bacteria > Bacteroidota > Bacteroidia > Bacteroidales > 4484-276 > RZYY01. The sequence continues at coordinate 41,760 of DAIRGA010000022.1, forward strand.
TCAATGTTTGTGGAGGCTGCGATGGTTCCGAGTACCGATGTCCTGACAGCGAGTTCAAGCTCCTGGTCGAGCTGCATCATCGAATTGTTCAGCTGGTCCAGTTGTATGATGGAAGTCCTGAGATCCGTTTTCCTGGTAAGCTGTGAAAATAGCGGGTACCTCAACCCTACGCCAACACTCCATGTGTTATCAATAAAATCGCGGCCCTCGGTAGGTACCGAACCCTCTCCGCCCCTGGCAAAAATCTGTGTGGTACCAGCCTGAAGCGCTATATCAGGGGAGTAGAACATCCGTTTATCCTGTTTGCGTTTCCTGTCGAGCGCATTGATTTGTTCGACGATGAACTTTTTATTGGGATTTACGCTAATTGCTTCATCCACCAGGAAGCTGATCAGGAGGGTCACGTCCTGCACGTTTTTGACGTACTGACCTATGATTCCGTTGCGAAACTGCTGGTAAAGTTCACCATCTACGGAAATATCCTCAATGTCGTACTCTTTCCCGAGAGTATAAGCCAGCTTGCTGTTGAGGCTTGCTTTCAACTCAAGCAGGTTGGTTGATGCCTCCACAACCTCCTGCCTGGCCAGTGCTACCTCACTTTCCCACCTGTAAAGTTCGCTGCGGCCTGCAGCGCCTGACTCAACCTGCAATTTTGCCAGATTAAGGTTGATCTCCAGGTTTTCAAGATTTTCCTGTTCTATGGTTAATACAGATTTTGCTGCAAGCACATTCAGGTAATCGTTAAAGATGTTCAGAATAACCTCAAGGATTTCGGCTTCGGTAAGGTATTCCTGTGCTTTTTGATAATACTTGGCGATTTTGATTCCCGCTACAGCCTTTTGCGACCAGATCACCTGGTCGAGTTGCAATTGTCCGTTCAGAAGTCGCTGAGGTTCGCTCATACTGGCACTTTCGGCGCTGATTTGCCGGCCGTTAACAGTCAGATCAAGGTTGGGCAACACCGACGACCTGGCGGCTTTAACATCCTGTATTGCCAGTTGGATATCCTGATTGGAAATGGCAATATTCAGGTTGTTTTTAAAAGCCAGCTCGATGATGTCAGCCAGCGAATGAACCGGTAATCCTTCATCATCCTTCACCGATTTTGCCGTGAATAATACGTCGAAAGGCAGTAAAAGGTTGATGGCTTTGGCAGTTTTTTCGTTGATAAAAAGGCTCTCGGGATACAATGTTTTCACATCCATCTCCTCCAGCGCTTTACCTGACAACGCCTCATCCACCATTACGCCAAGTTTACGGCTAATCTGGGCAAAACTGTTATCACCGGCAAAGCAGGCCAGTATGCCCTGATTGACATGCCATTTGTACCCGCTGAAGGATGGCAAACCTTTCTCGCTCAAACGATCGGCAAGTTGCCGGATTTCCTCTGTTGAACGGACACCCAGGTCGGCAACATATACGGCATCTGTTTCAGGATTCAATTGGCCGGTTGAAGCAAGGATATCTTCTCTCACTTCAAGGATGTTGATTCTCGTTTTCAGCTTCTGTTCCAGCAGCCTTAACCCCTGGTTCTGATCTGCCGAAATCAGCGACAATGCCGTACCCGGGCTTACAAGCAGGGTAAGATTCTGATAGGGAAATATTTTACGGAACTCTGCCAGGTCAACTTCCAGTCCGTTTGTTGACCAGATGTAGGTAAAATTCGGAATCCCTGATTTTCCATCCTGGTAGGGGATTTCCTGAATGACGGGATCAATCACACCCAATCCAAACGTGGGTACCGGTAAGCGTGCCAGGCCGGAAACTCCTTTTACACTGATGCCACCAATTAAAATGGCAAGGTCGGTTTTTGCGGCCAGGCGGGAATAATTTCCGGCAGCCTCTTCAAGGCTGATGTTGTTGAAGGATACATCTGCCGGCGAAACTGTTACTGTTTTCCCTGAGCCGATGGTCTGGTCAATCTGGTTCACCATCACCCTGAGAATCGAATCCATTTCGGGCGACTGCCGGAAATCAGTAACTATTCCGATTTTGTAATCCTGTGCTTTGGCCGGCAGCAGGAAGATCATGAAAAGAAGGACAATTGCAATTGTATTACGCATTTTGATTGATATGTAAGTTAAGTAGCAAAGGCGATTCGAAATTTCGATTTGAGTTGTTTAACGCATTAATCTATAGTCTGGATACCACCACCATTTACAATCAAGAACTGTCCGCTTACCCATTTCGAAACAGGTGAGGCAAAGTACAAAACAGCCCCTGCAATATCATCCACTTCACCAATTCGTTTGATTGACGTATGTGCCAGCAGTTTTTCTTCTGTATCACTGGTAAGTACCGAAGCAGGAGAGGATGGTCTGGTAGCTCCGGGCTCAATTGCGTTCACACGGATATTGGCCGGCTCGTAATCCTTTGCAAGATTAGCAGTCCAGTGTTTTATGGCTGCTTTGGATGCCCCGAAAGCGCTATTGGGCTGACTAGTATTGATGCTGCTAACCGAAGTAATGTTTATGATGGAACCGTAACCTGCCCTTTTCATATGCGGTGCGCACAGCTGTGAAAGCCTCCATGCGCTGAAAATGTTCATGTCATAACGCAAACCAGAATCGTGAGAAGAATTATTTCCTTGATTCCCTGGTCCAAATGAAGCACCAGCATTATTAACAAGGATATTTATGCTGCCAAATTCAATTGCAGTCATTTCAACAAGACCCACAAGATCCTCTTCTTTGTTCACATCGCAAAACATCCCGATGGCTTTTCCCCCGTTCTGCTTTATCTCTGAAGCTACAGCAATTGCATCCTCAACATTCAGATCACTTACTGCAACGGCAGCGCCAGCTCTGGCCAGCATCAGACTACAGGCCTTGCCAATATAATTGCCACCTCCTGTGACAATTGCAACTTTACCGTCCAGTTTAAAAAGGTTACAAAGTTCCATGATTTTACATTTGAAAAAGGTTGTTATGATTGATAAATCCGTGCTTTAATTACATTTTTAGTCTGGTGATTAATTATATCTGCAACCCAACCGGCTTTGATTTTATGAAGGCTGGTCGCGGAGGAGGGTGAAAACGCTGACGACTCTCCAATCCGCGGCAACAGGAAGTATTGCATGGTTAGCTTGTCTGACGCGTAAAAGTCATTGTTGAAGTTGATCCACCAACCTCGCTGAAAGCATGATGTTTCGATTGTGTTAATCTGTCCTGATAACCTACTTTTCATATTATTGCCTAACGGTACATCTTTACTCATTTTCCGAAGAAAAACTGTTTTGAAAATCCACACGATGTTTTGTTTAAACTCCGCAAAGAAACAAAAAAAATATTTTTTTGTTTCTTTGCAGCAGAAAAAAGAAATAAAAACTTTGTATGACAGGTTACAACAAGGGGAAACAGTCTCGAAATGAGATCATTAACAGTGCGCGGGAGATTTTTAATACGTACGGGATTCAGATCACTCTGGCAAAACTGGCTGAATTGATGAATACAACGCTGGGTCGTTTAACCCATCATTTTAAAAATAAGGATCTGCTCTTTATCGCCATCGCGCAGGATTATGAAATGCAATTGGCGGAATTGAGAAAACAAAAGAGTCACCATCAGATTACCATGGATACTTTTGTAGACCGGGCTTCTGCTGTCATGGATCTCCAGTACGATTACAGGTGTGCTGTGAGGTACATCGTTTCGTCGCTGATGACCAGGGATGAGATAAAAATTCACCTCCAGGAGACCTACATGAATAATCGGAACAACATTAAAAAATTGATCGAAGCTCTTGTGCATGTGGGTATGTTGCAACCGAGGGTTCTTGACGACGACATCTATGAGATATTCCTCTTTCAGCTTACCAATTTGTTCACTAACTGGGTAATCAACCTCGAGCTGTATGACGTGAATAAGGAGTATGCTGAAGCAAAGCCGGTTTACCTGAAAGGCATAGTTTTTATTTTTCTGCCTTTCCTCACCGAACAGGGAAAGCAGGAATTGGAGGACAATGGCATTTTAAAAACCTGAAAATTTTCATTTTCAGACGCAGCTATCGGGGATGGGAAGGTAAATGCGTCAGAAAGTATCCGAAATCAGGGATTAAACAAATAGTATGCAGTTCAATTTTAAAAATTTTCGATGAAAATGTACGGTTTGAATTTTTACTCAATTAAATCAAATAGCTATGCTGAAAGTTAAACCACTCTGCTTATGCCTGACATTAAGTCTTTTGACTTATCATGCCTTTTCACAAGACGACAATTCAAAGAGGTATCATGGGGCCGACATCGAAGTGAACACCAATAAGGGAGATTTCATGATTGGTGGCACTTTAGGTCTTGATCTCAAAGAAGCTGAAAATCAAAATCAATTGCTCAGAACCGCCATCAACGAAAACAGTGACAAGTTCAATCTTCGCATTGATGGCGCCTATGCGTTGAAAGACGACTGGTTCGCTGGCATGGGATTTTTATGGGGTGTCAGCAATAGCGAAGGAGATTATGAAGACCCCAATACTGGTGATATTTCAAATATCAGATATCATGGCACGACCTATTCTCTCAGGCCATTCATCAAAAACCTCCTGCCTCTGAGCGCAAACCGGCGATTTAATCTGATGGTGCAAACAGAGCTTGGATTTGGTATAGATCAATCCATCGAAGAGACAACAACCAACGAAATTGTTACCCGTAAGCTTACCAGGGAGTGGGGAATGGGGTTAGGAGTGAGGCCTGGCCTGCTGGCTTTTGTCATGAAGAACTTTGCCGTCGAAGCCTCAGTAAATGTTGCCGGCGCCAAATATACCATCACTGAGATCAATAGCACCAATGCACCGGATACGAAGGTGCAATCCGGCAGTCTCGACCTCAAAATTGATTTGTTGCAGTTAAACCTCGGTTTTATAGGATATTTTTAAGAAGCTATGAAGAAGTCAATCGTTTTTTCAATCGCAGCTATTCTTTTAGTAAGTTCCTGCATTAATGAGGATTACTTTGGGAAATCGCCCTATAAAAGAATCAACAGTTTTACGTTGCCACAGCAGCTTGGCGCCAGTGTTATTAAGCACGACAGCCTGATTGTAAGGATTACGGTTTCCGAAAAGCAGGATATAACAGCCATGCAGCCCACGGCGCTTACTATTTCAAATTTTGCCACCGTCAATCCTGGTATAGATCGGGTGAGGGATTTTTCTGAGCCCGTAGTTTATACAGTTACTGCTGAGAATGGTTCGCAGGCCGATTACGTTGTTTATGTTGATACAGATGCGCCGGAAATACAAATTCCCAATTCAGGCTTCAACAACTGGTATCTTACCAATGCCGGCTATTACCAGATTGGCAGCGGGCCGAACGATACCGTGTGGTGCACCGGAAATGAAGGGGTGGTTACCATGGGACAGGCGAATACACTTCCACTTTTTACAGGTAATGATACCGTTGCAGAGCTTACAACCCTTAAACTGGGTTTCCTGGCTCAGCTTGTCGGACAGGGTATCGCAGCCGGATCCTTGTTCACCGGCACCTTTGAGTTAAACCTGGCTAACCCGCCTGAGAGTCCCCGGTTCGGAACACCGTTCATCGCCCGGCCCAAATCATTCAGCGTGATGTTCCGTTACATTCCCGGAGAGCAATTGACCAATGGCTTCGGAAATCCGATAGCTGGAAAAGACTCCGTGGATATCGCTGTGCTGTTGGAAGACCGGAGCAGTTTACCCTGGAAACGAATAGCCACAGCCTGGTACCGCACCGATGAAGCCACTCCAGAGTGGACAGAACTGAAGCTTCCTCTGTTTTACGGCCAGCCCGGAAATCCTGCTTATTACGAAATCCCTGTGAATGGCACCTGGGGTAATGGTGATGAAACACCAACTCACATATCGGTCATTTTTTCGAGCAGCGCACGTGGGGCATTTTTCGAAGGAGCACCAGGCAGTGAGTTGCTGTTGAACAATTTTCAACTCTATTATGATTAACAGATTGCGCATAGATCCTTACTTCCCTTTGCACAAATTGGTCAACAGTAGTTCTGACTTTGGACAAAAAAGCAGGAGCCTGCTCGCTGTGGGTTTATTAATTGCCGTTTGTGTTTCCGGAATGGGGTTTACCTTTGGTCAGACGGCACCTGATAAATACCGTTTCATCGAGATAAAGGGACATAGCGGCAGACATCTTTACACAGGTGAACAACTCAACAGCACGGTTGACAACGGATATGGAGCTGTTGAAGTGCGTTATGCCTGGAAATCAAACCGGCAAAAATGGGCTCCTGTTTATAATTACCCGGCATACGGCGTGGGATGGTATGCGGGATTCATTGGCAATCCTGACATTTTGGGTCAACCCAATGCACTTTACGGTTTTGTAAGTTTTAATCTCTCAAAACCAAAAAAAGCACAATGGATGATTGAGCCGGCCGTGGGGCTCACCTACGATCTTAAGCCATACCAGCAATCCGACAACCCAACAAATGATGCAATCGGTGGTGTTTTGGCGGTTTATTTTAATCTTAACATGGGGGGAAGTCTGTTTCTGACGAGAGAATTGGATCTGACCTATGGTTTTGATATTACACATTTCAGCAATGGCCGGTCAAAGCAACCCAATTTTGGACTGAATATGGTTGGGTTGAACCTTGGCGCCCGATACCATTTCAATAACATGCAGCGCAGGATAGACAACAGCATCATACCTGTAAACATTGTTAATGCCAGGCCGGAACAAAAGCCGGCAAAGCCCGATTCACTCATCAAAAAGGGTATTGTTCAGGTTTATTTTGCAGGTGGGACATCCCAGAATAAGGAAGACATGGGTACTTCAAAAAGGTATTTTAATGGTACCATGCTGCTGGAATATTCACGAAGAATTTCGTTGATGCATGGTGTCACAGGAGGCCTGGACCTTTTATATGATGCCAGTTTAAAACAGTATTATCCTGATATGAAAGATTATTTTATTCCGGCGATTCATACAGGATATGATTTTTATTTCTGGAAACTTGCCGTAAGAATGCAGTTTGGTTATTACCTGGAAGAAATAGATACCAAAGGAGCATGGTTTTTACGGCCTGCACTTATGTACAATTGGAGCGACAGGTGGTTTGCCCAGGTAGGCCTGAAAACGCTGGACGGCGGTGCTGCAGACTGGATTGAATGGGGTGTGGGTGTTAAGTTTCGCAATTAATTGTTTTGCAAGCGCCCTGAAAATAGCACATGATCCTGAGAGCCAATTACCGGCTGGCCAAAATCATCTGTCTGGGTAAATGATGTAAGGAGAATCTTTATTGGTTGGCCAATCCTGAGATTCTGCCCGAATGTCCATTTTTTAGATTTTTCAATCTTTATTTGAAGCCTGATTAATTCCCAAAAGGCATCAATCCCTCTCCCCTCCAGCTAATTCCCCGCTCCAGGCAGATTGTAAAGAATCGGCAAAATGAACAAACCTTGCTGACCAGGCGCAATCCTTCCGGGCATTTCTTATGTTTGCATCCGGAATACATTCTGACAGATCATGGAACATACGCACAATCATGAACGGAAGACGCTTTGGGTAGTTGTCATTACAGCGGTAACGATGGTGGTGGAGATTTTTTTTGGTCTCACCACAAAATCCATGGCGCTGCTTGCCGATGGCATTCACATGGGGTCGCATGTACTGGCTATCGGGTTGAGCTGGATCGCCTATGTGATCGTTCGCAGGATTTCGGCCAACGAGCAGTATAAGGGCGATAAGAACAGGATTCTTTCGTTGTCGGGTTACAGCAGCGGTCTGATGTTACTGGTTTTTTCGCTGGTTATACTTTACGAAGCCATTGAGCGCATATTGAACCCGGCTGATATTCAGTACAAAGAAGCCATCCTGGTGGCGTCAATCGGGCTGATGGTAAATATTGCCAGTGCGTTTATACTGCATCACAAGCACGAAGAGGCCGATCACAATATCAGAGCGGCTTATCTGCATGTAATCGCCGATGCTTTAACCAGCGTTACGGCCATCGTGGCGCTGACAGGCGCAATGTTCTGGAACATCCTTTGGCTCGATGCTTTGGGTGCTATCATCAGCTCGTTTGTCATCATGAAATGGTCAGCCGGGCTGCTGAAAGACTCAGGAAAAGTGCTGCTCGGTTTGGATTGAGAGAAACCACGATTGTTCTTTTGGTGAATGTGATTAAACGCCTGGTCTTTATAATATGTTGAAAATCTCCAGTGCTATCTGAGTGAACGCTAATCCATTGATAAGTAAACAATTCCTAAGAACTGGATTCATCAAGATGAAGGCCTCTTTTGATAACAGCTACAAATTCACCGCATAAAATATTTTCTGGTAGCCCGGATAATCTTTTGATTTATCAAAACTAACTGAATTGTAGTTGCACTTACGGCTACCACAAAGCCACTTTCAGACAGAAAAACAACCCTTTCAGCAACTCTTATTTTTAATCCGGTATAACCCGACCCTACTTTTGTTCCGTGAATTTTCACGAATTATAAATCATTTAAAAAGTTAAAGTCATGAGAACAAAAGTAATGTTAAGCATCGCACTCAGTCTTCTGGTAACGGTAATAACCTTTGGCCAGGAAAAAGAAAATCGTTTTGGAATCGAAATCAACGGTGAGGTTTCGTTTGTGTCATCTGACCTTTCAGGCGCCAGTCTGAACACCGGTATGGGCTTTGAAACCATTTTACAGTACCGATTCATGCCTTACACCAGCGTTTATGGCGGATGGGGCTGGATCAACTTTAACGCCGATGAATCGTTCGCCGGCCCGGATATGGATTTTGAACAAACCGGTTACATCCTTGGATTGCAGTTTATGCGTCAGATTGGAAGCTCGCCGGTTTCCTATTTCGCAAGAGCAGGCCTTTTATATTCTCACATCGAAACCGAAAATAATGACGGTGATATTATCAGCGACACGGGACATGGTGTTGGTTATCAGGTAGCCGGCGGTATCGAAGTGGCTATGGGTAAAAACTGGAGTCTGGCGCCAGGATTAAAATTTAATTCTCTATCAGGAGAAACCGAAATAGAAGGCGTGAATTACCAGCTTGATCACCGCTATGTTTCAGCAAGGATAGGTGTTGTCAAAAGATTCTAAAAAAATGAACCCAGGTCGGGAAGTGGATTTTTCCTCTTCCCGGCTTTTTTTATCGCATCCGTAAATAATCATGAGGCAACCTAAGTCCAAAGAAATGAAACCAATTGAAAGTTTTACTCTTAAAAATGGAACTAAAATGATTTCGCTTGCACTAATAATAATGCTTGGAATATTTTTCCTTTTGTTTGCCATTCTCTTGATTATCAGCCCGGGCAAGGTTGAAACTTTTAGAGATGAAAAGGGGAACACCCTGCCAGGAAGCATCTCGGAAAAAATCTTTATCAATATTGGGGGAGTGAAGCAGGGAATGATTATCAGAGGCAAAAGTAAGGATAACCCGGTTTTGCTCTTTCTTCATGGTGGTCCGGGCTTTCCGAATTATTTCCTGTTCGAAAAATTCAATCCGGGGCTTGAGGATTACTTTACGGTTTGCTACTGGGAACAACGCGGTGGCGGACTTTCTTACACACCTGAAGTAACCATCGAAAGCATGACCCTCGAACAGCTTGTTTCCGATGCCATTGAAGTAACCAAATACCTGCGGGAGCGATTTGAAAAGGATAAGATTTACATGATGGCATGGTCAGGCGGAACAACCATTGCTTTGCCTGCAGTTTCAAAGGCGCCGGAGCTTTTCCGCGCATACGTCGCAATGGGACAGATCACCAGGCAGCGCGAATCGGAAAGAATTGCCTTCGAATTTATGTTGAAAAAGTTCACCGAACTGAACAACCAACAATCAATAAAGGAGTTGAAGAAGTTTAGAAATTTGGAATCGGAATCAGATTTGATCTCTTTTTACAACTCCGGCGCCCGCGACAAATTGATGCACAAGCTGGGCATTGGAACCATGCGAAGCATGAAGTCGGTTTTCTGGGATATTTTTCTGCCAGTATGGACATGTCGGGCTTACACGCTCAGGGAGAAATATAATATCTGGAAATCGAAGATGGTGTTTCTGCCCAAAACAAACCTGAAAAACGAAACCCTGACCACCGATTTTTCCGGAGCTTTTCCCGAAATCGCAATTCCCATATACTTTGTAAGCGGAAGGTACGACTTAACGGTGAATGTTGATTTGTCAACGGATTATTACTACCGTATTAATGCTCCGATGAAAGGGTTTTACACCTTTGAAAATTCGGCTCACGGCCCCCTTTTTGAAGAACCCGATAGAATGAAGGAAATTTTAATCACTGATGTACTGCATGGAAGAAACGATCTTGCTGACAATGATTAGTGCCAGTCCATAAACCTGGCCTGCTGAAAATCAGCGTTTGCCCCATCCCTAAAGGGAGCACAGATTTTCAACAGCTTACTCCCGGAATTTATCCCGGCAAAGTTGGGAGGGACGGGGTAAATAAGCGGTTGAAAATCAATCAGGGGAAATTGTGGTCAGGCACTAGAGAACATGTTTTAGCAGAAAACATATTCAAGTAACAGCGTGCGCGTGGCAATATTCCTGTAAATTTGAATATTATTTTTTAGATAAATCAAGATGGACGACAAAATTCTGATAGAGCGTATCCCGCTGTTGAGGATCATTAAAGTGCTGATATTATTAGCATTAGGCATGCAGTTGATTGTCATCTCACAAATGTACTTCTTCAGGGCAGATTTGTTTGCCGATCCTTACTATCTGTTTATCCGGTTGTTTCGGGGTACTGTTTTAACATTTGTTGCCGGTATGTTCCTGGTGTATCCTGGAGTATTTGTAATCAAAAAATTGAACCGGAAATGGCCCTGGAAAAGAAATCCTATGAAACGCTTCTTCATTCAGTTTCCTTTTGCTGTTCTGGGTGGGTTACTTATCACACCGGTTATTATCCTGCCGGCCACCCTGTTTTTTGGTTTGGAGAGCGATTTTCAAACTCTGCTCAACAATGCCTATTATCTGGTGATCTTAAATCTCTTCCTGATGTTGGTCCTTGAAGCAAGAATTTACTTTGATGAAAATGACAAATCGAAACGCGCAGCCGAAAGTTTTCAACAGAAACTGATTATGGAAGCGGCAAATCGTGCAAAGGTTGAGGCACAAATTCATATTGAAGAGGAGAAAAACAAATATGCCCAAAAGCTGATCGAACAGGAAAAAGAGCTAAACAAGCAACTGGAGGAAGAGATCAGAGCACGAACGGTCGTTACCCGGCAACTCAACGAGAGTCGCGACCAGCTCAACAGCATACTTTCCAACCTGGCCGGAGCGGCTTACCGTTGCCATTTCGACGAGCATTATACCATGAAATATATCAGCGAAAAAATCTTCGACATTTCGGGCTTTCATGCGGCCGAACTAATCGAAAACTCATCCGTCCCTTTTGCAACCATCATTCATCCCGACGATCTGGAGTTCTGCAGGAAAAACATTGAGGATGCTGCTGTACAAAAATCCCACTACGAATTTGAGTACAGGATCTTGCACAAAAGCGGAGAAACTGTCTGGATAAACGAAAATGGAAAGGCCATTTACAATGCGTTGGACGAGGTTGAATACTTGGATGGAATCATTACTGACATCACCAGAAGGAAACATGCGGAGCTTGCCGCTGCCGAGAGCGAACGAAATTACAAGGAGATGATGGATTTCCTGCCGCAACCCATATTCGAGCTGGATATCAACGGTAATATCCTCTTCAACAACAAAGCCGGACAGAAATTTTTCAATCTGCCTGATCCCGATGAGTCAGAAGAAAAAATATCGGCCCTGAATTTCTTTATTGAAGAGGATATCCCCAGGGTTATTCAGAACATTAAAAAATCAATTGAAAATCACGAAACCAGTCCTAATGAGTACACTGTAAAAAAGCCTGATGGAAGCCTTTGTCCCGTATTGATTTACGGATCTCCGATTGTTCGAGATAATCAGGTTGTGGGGCGCCGGGGAATTATCATTGATATTTCGGAACGTAAAAAGCAGGAGCTAAAACTGTTACAAGCCAAGGAAGAACTTGAACGGATCAACAATACCCTGGAGCAAAGCGTTACCGAGCGCACAAAGCAGCTTACCGAAGCCAATACGCAATTGCTTAAAATGCAAAAGGAAAACCTTCAGTCGCAGTTTGAAGTGCTGAAACAGCAGGTCAACCCACACTTCCTGTTTAACAGTTTGAATGTGCTGACCTCTCTCATCAAAATTGACCCCGACCTGGCCGAGTCGTTCACCGAAAGACTCTCAAAGGTTTATCGCTATGTGCTCGAAAACAAAGAGAAAGATGTGGTGAGTCTGAGCACTGAGCTGGAGTTTTTAAATTCTTACATTTTCCTCCTGGAAATCAGGTTTATGAAAAAGCTTTTCATCCAAATCAATATTGACAAGTTATACTACGACTACCAGATTCTACCCATTGCCATTCAACTGATCATCGAAAATGCGATCAAACACAACACTTTTTCCAAGGTTCAACCTTTGAAAATTGAGATTTTTGTTGATGACAAGCAGCGGTTAAATATCATCAACAACCTCAATTTGAGAGAGACCAAGCTGGTTTCGACCGGTGTTGGTTTGGAAAACATCAATCGCCGGTATGCGCTTGTCTCCGATCATAAACCCGAATTCATCAAAACCAACGACCAATTTATAGCAAAGCTACCTTTGCTGATGCCTGACAAAATTGAAACTAAATAAAGCAACTAAAATGAAAGTCGTAATTATTGAAGATGAGGCATTTGCCACTTTGCGTTTGAAAAAGATGATCCTGGATTATGATCCTGAAATAAAGATCATGGCAGAGCTTGAATCGGTGGCTGAATCAGTCAGATGGTTCAAAGCGAACCCCGAACCCGATCTGATTTTCCTTGACATCCATCTTGAGGATGATCTCAGCTTCGCCATTTTCGACCAGGTAAACATCTCCAGTCCGGTAATTTTTACCACAGCATTTGATGAATATGCCATCAAGGCATTTAAGCTCAAAAGCATTGACTACCTGCTGAAACCGATCGTTCACGAGGAACTTGCTGCTGCACTGAAAAAGTACGAGCAATTCAGCGGACTTCACCACAGTTCGGTTGATTTGCAGTCGCTTTACAACCTGCTAACCGGAAAGGAAAAGAAGTACAAAGAACGGCTTTCCATTTCTATTGGTTCGAAGATTAAGATGGTGGAAGTGACTGATATTGCTTATGTTTATGTCATGGAAAAGGGTGTTTATCTGCGCACTTTCCAGGGGAATACCTACAGTATTGATTTTCCTCTCGATAAGCTGGAAGAGATGCTTGATCCCGGAAAATTTTTCAGAATTAACCGGAAATACCTGGTTAACATTTCATCAATCAATGATATGGTGGCTTACTCGCGCAGTCGTGTTAAACTGGAGCTCAAACCCAGAGCCGATGATGAGTTTGAAACGATTGTCAGCATTGACCGTTCGGCGGAGTTTAAAAAGTGGCTGAATCAGTAGAATTTTCAAATTAAAACAGCTGATCCTATGAGAATTGGCGGGCATTTTCCAGCAATTCGAATCCTGTCCTTTTTATTTCAACAACAAAAGGAATATCAGATTGAAAATCCTCAAGAGAAATTGGATGTGGTTCAATCCGGCTATCAATTTGAGAAGCAAGCAGCATTAATTGAACCTGGGTATCAAAACGGTCAGAATCAGCTAGGTTTTTAAAAACTAATGCCAGATCAATATCGCTATCCTGATTATAGTTCCCCCTGGCATATGATCCAAAAAGATACACAGACTCAACATCAAGATACTTTCCCTTTATCAGTTTTACGAATTCTGTGATTGCTCTATCAACTGTTTTATCCATTTTCTTAAATCTATTAGTTTCTCAATCCACTCAGTTGTAAATTGCGAAGTACATCGCTGTTTAAAACTCAATTTATAATCATCATATCGGGCATTGATATTAAAAGCCGTAATAGTCACGAGTTGTTCTTTTATTATTTCATCGCATTCCAAATCAGCTTTCTCAGCAAGCCTCAATAAATTATGAATGTAAGGTGGATAATCTGATTTTGCCTGTAAAAAATAGGCCTTCAGCAACTTCTCAAGCATTAAATGTCCGATGAATAGTGCCCAACTGTATCTTTTTGAATTGAACATATCCATCATAGTATCGTTTTTGCGCTTGGCATTCGTGCGGGATTTCGGAGGACAAAACTGTCAACACAGCACTAAAGCCAAATTGAAAAACTGAACTTGAATTTAAGCACGTCACCCCGCATGACGCCAAACGCATGTTACCAGCTGGCGTTATTGTCCACCGTGTCTGTAAACCATTTTCGTTGTTGAGTTTCACTGTCATGTCGTGTTGGTCTTTGCGGTTGCGTCTATTAATTTTTTTTTAAAAGGGTTGGAAAAATTTTTTTGAATTTCTTTTCTGGGTGGCAAAGGTGGAAGCTCAGTTCGGTAAGCTCACTGCACCGCTTTTGCAATCCTTTGGTTTTAGCGCTGGCTTGTACGAATTATAAATGTGCTACACCCATGCGATGGCTTTTTATTTCGTCATTTCGTATGCTATCATTTCAGCTTGTTTTAAAACAGTCTCAGTCGCTAACATTTGCATATCGGGCGGATAACCATATTTTCTTAAAAGCCTTTTTACGGCAACTTTCAATTTTGCTTTTACACTCTCTTTGATTGTCCAATCTATGGATGCATTTTGTCTAATAGTTTCTGTCAGCACAATGGCAAGTTCTCTTAGTTTGTCTTGTTGCATGAGTTCTCTTGCACTGTCGTTGTTGGCTACTGCTGTGTAAAAAGCATATTCAAAGTCTGTCAAACCCATGTGCCTGGCTTCACTGTCCATGTCAACAATTTCTTTGCTCAGGTTGATGAGTTCTTCAATTACTTCGGCTGCTGTCAGAATCTTGTTGTGGTATTTTTTAATGGCATTTTCCAGCATTTCCATCAAAGACTTGCTTTTTACAAGATTCTTTTTGGCTCTCGATTTTATTTCATCATTCAGGAGTTTTTTCAAAACTTCCAAGGCAATATTTTTATGTTCCATTCCTTTCAGCTCCAATAAGAATTCTTCTGAAAGAATTGAAATATCAGGTTTCTTTATTCCAGCTGCATCGAAAACGTCAATCACTTGTTCAGAAACCAATGCTTTGTCAATGACTTGCCGAATTGTGGTTTCAATTTCTTCGTCTGTTCTGCCTGAACCTGTTCCGTCAAATTTTGCCAATCGTGCTTTCACTGCCTGGAAAAACGAAACTTCATCTTTTGCATCCATTGCCTGGTCATGAGGAATGGCAATGGCAAAGGCTTTTGAAAGTGCTGTTACTTCGTTGATGTAACGTTTCTTTCCATCTTCTAAACCTAAAATGTGTTCTTCTGCTGCAAGTATCAGCGACAATTTTTTTGAAGTGTCGGCTTCAAAATAGGTTTCATATTCAAAGCCATGATACATTTGAGAAACAACTTCCAACTTCTCTAACATCAATTGAACGGCTTGCTCTTGTAAAATAGTTGGGTCGCCTTTGCCTCCGGAATCCGAATAAAATGCCAAGGCCTTTTTCAAGTCGGCTGCAATTCCTAAATAATCTACAATCAAACCACCTGGCTTGTCTTTGTAAACCCTGTTTACACGGGCAATAGCCTGCATCAGATTATGTCCTTTCATTGGTTTATCAATGTATAGGGTGTGGAGGCATGGTGCGTCAAAACCTGTGAGCCACATATCCCGGACTATAACCAATTGCAGTTCGTCATCAGGATTTTTCATTCTTTCGGCAAGCGTTCTTCTTTGTTCTTTAGTGGTATGATGTTTTGAAATTTTCGGACCATCAGAAGAAGCGGAAGTCATGACCACTTTTATCACTCCTTTATTCAAATCGTCTGAATGCCATTCAGGTTTCAGGTCAATAATTGCCTGATACAAATCCGCTGCAATTCTGCGGCTCATGGAAACAATCATTCCTTTTCCTTCAAACACCTCCTGTCTTTTGCTAAAATGTGCAATAATGTCTTTGGCAATATTCTTTATCCGATTCTCACTACCAACCAGGGCTTCCAATTGTGTCCATTTGGCTTTTGCCTTTTGTGTGTTGGTTAAATCTTCCTGTTCCAATTCACCATCCAGTTCCTCAACTAACCTTTTGCCCTCTTCGCTTAGGTTGACCTTTGCCAAGCGACTTTCGTAATAAATGCGGACTGTTGCACCATCTTCAACGGCTTGGGCTATATCGTAAATGTCCACATAGTTTCCGAAAACCGCTGGCGTGTTTACATCTGTATTTTCAATGGGTGTTCCTGTAAAGCCCAGATAGGTTGCATTTGGCAAAGCATCCCGCATATACTTGGCAAAACCGTAAACGATTTTTTTTCCAATTAAATTGCCGGCATAATCTTTAGAATCAATGGTTTTGGCCTTAAAACCATATTGTGTTCTGTGTGCTTCGTCTGCAATAACAACTATGTTATTCCGATTAGAAAGCATTTCATAAACATTGCCTTCTTCAGGTTGAAATTTTTGAATGGTGGTAAATACAACACCGCCCGAAGCTACTTTCAATAAGTCTTTTAATTGGTTTCTATCGTCTGCTTGAACTGGTTCTTGTCTTAGCAATTGTTTTGATGCTGCAAACGTATCAAACAGTTGGTCGTCCAAATCATTACGGTCTGTAATTACAAGTATGGTCGGATTGTCTAAAACCAAAACGATTTTTCCTGTGTAGAAAACCATTGACAATGATTTTCCGCTTCCTTGTGTATGCCAGACTACTCCACCTTTTCTGTCGCCTATAGGTTGATTTTTTACTCCGGGCACTCCATAGCTTTCAGGAGACTCCTGCACTAAATTCCCCTCCTCTGGAGCTGTACCCGATAGAGTGTGATGCTCCATTCCCCTCCCCTGGAGGGGTGCCCGAAGGGCGGGGTGGTCAAAAAGCCTTTGCATTGTACTATATAGTTGATTCATCACATGTTCAACAGGAATATGAATTACTGTCAAACCCAATGACTCCAGGTAGGCATCCCTCTGAGCATCATACTCTTCTTTGTCATCATGGCTGCTTCCATCTATTTCAATAACCACTTGACAATTGCTGCAATAGAAATCTACAATGTAGTTTCCTATGATTTTTTGCCGGTCAAAATCAAATCCTTTGAATTGCTTATTCTTTACTTGATTCCAAAAAAGCACTTCGGAGAGATTGCCTGCTTGGCGAAGTTTTCTTGCTCGTTCTTTGAGTTTGGGATTGTAAGGAAGTTCGAAGTAGTTTCTGCTGGCTCTTTTTACCACCCCGTCAGACTTCGTCTGCCACCCCTCCAATGGAGGGGAATTGAACCCCGATGCTCTCAAAGTGGATTCAACGGCTCGGTTTACAGCATAATATTGATGATAAGCCGCCAATTTTTTTACTGTAGAAATGGTGGTAATACCCGTTACCGTATCTTCCTTTTTCGATTTTTCAAAAACAATAAAATGCCTGATTAAGTCAATCAGGGTTTCTTTGTTCAACATGCCTTGAATTAACGTTTCTAACTGACTTACCAAATGCGATGCTTCAGCTTTACCGTCTGCCGATTTCCAAGCCATAAAGCGGCTAAATCCCGCAGAGATTGAACCTGCTTTGGCTTCCAGTCCATCAGAAATAACCACAAATCCGTTGTAAGTGAACAGACCTGGAATGATGGCTTTATAGGTTTCTACTTGTTTGAAAGCAGAATTGATTGTGGTGTTCTCGTCCGCAGCATTTTTTAACTCAATAACCACCAACGGAATTCCATTGACAAATAAAATTACATCAGGACGTTTGTTATTGCCGTTTTCAATGATGGTAAATTGGTTGGTTACGACAAATTCGTTGTTGTGTGGATTCTTAAAATCTATCAGCCAAACACGGTCGCCCCTGTCGTCTCCATCAACACGTTTTGAAACAGGGATACCTTCGGTTAATAAACGATGAAAGATTTCATTGTTGGCAAGCAATTCAGGCGAAGCAATGCGTTGAATTTCTTTGATGGCTTCTGCCTGTGCATCGGATGGAATACTGCGATTAATTCTTTTGACGGCAGTTTGCAACCTGTTTACCAGCAAAACCTGGGCGTAGCTCTCTCGGGTATCCTGACCACCCTGGCCTTCAGTCGCCAATCCCTGGGAGGTGAATTCGGGGGCAATATCGGGGGCATAGATGTACTCATAGCCAAGTTGAGCGAGCAACTCAATGGCAAAGGTTTCTATTGTATGTTCAGTTATGGGTTTCAATTACTGTTTACTATATCTGTGATTCCTTGCCAGAAAATTTGAAAACTTGTTGATCTGTTTCTTAATGGTTCCATGTAAACAGATATGTTTCTGGCTAGTTCGGTTTTTCTTATTCCATGCTTGTAATAACCTTTAGACTTCAATAGTCTTTCAAATGCTTCACATGTTCCTCCTTCAATTTGATCGGGAACACGAAATTGTGCTTTTTTATGAAAGTTAGCAGAAACTCTTGGGTATGCTGCACTGACTGCTTCGGGGTCGCCAAAATACCACGATTCGAGTTCTTCTATGGCAATCCTGTTCATAACTGTAAAAGTCATCTCGCCTTCTGCTTCTGATTTTGTTATTAAGCCTGCTCCATTTGCACAACTTTCAAGATATTTCTTCAGTTCGTGGCAGTCCTGATTATCCCGGTCAACGAGCACAACTATTTTAAAATCTTGCGTTATCCAATTTTTATAGGCACGAAGCTCCATTTTCAGCTTCTTTAATAAATCCTGTTTACCCTGAAAGGTAATAATCTTATAAGTATGCTCGCCGGTGATGAGTTTTGGCAGCAAATTGTGCAATGCCATTTCTGCAGAAAGTTCTTCAACCAAAAATTCCAGATGCATTTTATCTCTTTTTGGGATTAAATTTTAAACTACCCTGATTAACAAGCGGATCGCCTACCTCGAAGTGCCCTTCTACCCACAAATTTCCCAATACAGCTCCCTCACTCACAAAATCATTGATCCCACTCATAGCTGCCGCACATTTTGCGTTTGTATAACCCTTCTCATCCCTGTATAAAACCCAAAGTTCATCAGGCTTCAATCCATTTACAAAAAAAGGAGAGTGCGTTGTAACCATGAGTTGTGAAGTCTCTGCTGATGCTCTGCATTCTTCTGATAATTCAGGCAATAAACGTGGGTGAAGTTGATTTTCCGGTTCTTCAATTCCTATTAATTGGGGTGGCTCAGGATCATACAAAACAGTGAGGTAAGCCAACAATTTTAAGGTTCCATCTGAAGCAAATTTTGACAAGACCGGACGCTCAAATGGAGCATCCTTTAATTGCAACAGCAGTCTTCCATCCTGCATAAGCTCTGTTTCAACTCTTTCGAGACGGGGTACTCTTTCGGCAAGAATCCTCAGGATTTTCCCCAAACGTTCAGGATGTTGTTCTTTAAGGAATTGGATCACATTCGGAAGGTTATCGCCCGTTGCGGAAAGACGTTCCTGCGGGCCGGCTTCAGTGATTCCACGTGTTTGATCGGCGGTGAGGTACGACAAGTACCAGCCTGTAATAAATCTACGAAGCGCAATCACCCTCGGATGCTTTGATAGTTGCCCAAGCGTGTTTACTGCCAACATCTCGGAACTGTCAAGCGATTCCTCTATTCTTTGGTCTGAAATATCGGGAGATTCCCCCGTGATTACTCTTCCGACACCTTTTGCAAAGTCCAGAAATGCGAAAGGTCTCCCTGCCGGGCTTCTTTTCCACAATAATCTTTCGCTTGCTACAAATGGCCCTTTGTTGTTTTCATCAATCTTAAGCTCATAGGTAATAAGCGGTGATTTTGGGGTTTCCCTGTATTTTATCTCAAACTCAATGGGGCCGGTGCATCCGCGTGTGCGCAATTCTTTAAAACGGCCCCGCTTATCCCATGCTTTACGCAAGCCTACGGAGAAGCACTCGCTTAGGAATGCGAAAACATCAAACACCGTTGATTTTCCACTGCCGTTCGGTCCTAAAAAAACCGTAAGCGGCTTGATATTTTTAAGTTCAAGGTTTTGAAGCGCCCTGTAATTCTGGACGCGCAAATACTCAATTCTGGGAACAGCTTTTTCTCTCATGTCAAAATCATTTGTTTACAAAAGTACATTAACTATTCATTTCCACCCTCACCTCCCCACTCATCAACTTCGGCAACAAGTTATCACGCAATGATGTGAGGGTGCGGATTTGGGTTTGGTTGGATTTGATTTTTTTCAAAGTTGCCTCACACCAATCAATGGTATTATTTAATATTTTTTCTGATGGCACGCTGATTTTCAAATCTTTTATTTGGTCAAAAGTTATCTGAGGAAAAGTACCACTTCTTGACTCAGCTATCATTTGCAACCAATCTACTGTAGATGAATTTGTTAAATAGAAATATACGAACGCTTGGCTAACTACTTTTTTTGACCTTAATACCATTAGTTTTGTTGACACTACATAATTATCAGCATCAAACTCAATATAAGCCCATCTTCCATTTGCTGGTCTAATTTCACTAAATAAAATGTCGTCTTTTTGAATGGATTTCTTTGCTTGACCAGGTAATCCCTTTACATCCGAAGGATTGTGCTCAAGAACATTTCCTAAGTAAATATCAGAAGTATTTAAAAATACTATTGTTGGATAGGGAAACTTGTGGGTAATAGAAACGGTTTCTATCAAGTCTCCTAAATTAAGTTGATATTCCCACTCCTCCTTCGCTTCCTCCACAAACCACTGCCTAAACAGGGTTTCGGCCATTTTTTCCAAGGTGGCGTTTTGGCGGTGCAGCAGGTCTATTTTGTCGTCTAAACTGCTGAGGACGGAGGCAATAGCGGTTTGTTCTTTTTCATTAGAAGGAAGAAAAAAGGGAATAGATGTCAGTGCTGCTTTATTTAACTTTGGCTGAACAGCACCCGTTAAAAATGGATTCAAATCAAGATTTTGCATATAATAAACTATCAATTTATTATGAAAATCTTTCTTCCCTTTAACAATATGAGCATGATTGTTTACCCAAAATTGACCACTTGCAACGAAGGCAATTGGTGTATTTCTGGATTTTAAATTCTCTCCATCTTCCGAGATTAATACATGATCTCCATCAAAAATATAATCGTTTACATAATCAATAATGCCTGAGGCACCATAATATGGAAAGTCACCCTTTTTCTTTGCTCTCTCCATTGAGCTGAGAGGAATTCTTCTGTGATTAAGAATTTCCGCAAAATCTTCGATTGAATATTCCTTCCACTCACTCATTAACTTTAATCTTTAAAAGGTTAGCGGAAATGACTTCATTGAGTTGGGCTTCTTCTTTCAATTGTGCTTCCAACTCTGCTTTTAAACTGGCAAAGCGTTCCGCAAAATTGAAGTCGTCTTCTTCATCGAGTAAAACCTACATATCTACCCGGTGTAAGCACATAGTCCAATTCTTTTACTTTGCTAAGAGGGGCAGAAGCACAAAAGCCCGCAACGTCTTCATACTTGCCATCAAGGTTTCTCCAATTGTGGTAAGTGCTGGTAATTTTATCAATGTCTTCCTGAGAAAGTTCACGGGTTCTGCGGTTTATCAAATGCCCTAAGTTTCGGGCATCAATAAATAATATTTCGTTGCTGCGGTCTCTATGACCACCCCGCCCTGCGGGCACCCCTCCAGTGGAGGGGAATTGGGAGCCCTTGCGGTTACGGCTCATAAACCATAAGGCAGCAGGAATTTGTGTATTTAAAAACAACTTGGCAGGCAGGTTTACAATGCAATCAATCAAGCCATTTTCAACCAAAGCTTTTCTTATGTCGCCTTCGCCTGAGGTTTTAGAAGTCAATGCACCTTTTGCCAATACCACACCTGCTTGTCCGCTAGGTGCTAAATGGTAAATGAAATGTTGCATCCAGGCAAAGTTGGCGTTGCCTGTTGGTGGAGTTCCGTATTGCCAACGACCATCGGTTCGCATTAAGTCACCGCCCCAATCACTCACATTGAACGGTGGATTGGCAATGATGTAATCGGCTTTCAGGTCTTTGTGTGCATCGTTTAAAAAAGAACCTTCGTTGTTCCATTTCACTTGTGAGCTGTCAATACCACGAATAGCCAGGTTCATTTTAGCCAATCGCCAGGTGGTTTGGTTGCTCTCTTGTCCGTAAATGGAAATGTCGTTTACTTTTCCCTGGTGTTCGGTTACAAATTTTTCGGAGTGAACAAACATACCACCCGAACCGCAACAAGGGTCAAATACCCGTCCTTTATATGGCTCCAGCATTTCAACCAATAATTCCACAACGCTTCTTGGCGTATAGAACTGTCCGCCTTTCTTGCCTTCTGCAAGGGCAAACTCACCCAGGAAATATTCAAAAACGTGTCCGAGCACATCGGCACTTCTTGCTTTGGCATCGCCTAAGGCAATGTTTCCAACCAGGTCAATGAGTTCACCCAAACTGGTCGGGTCCAGATTTTGTCGGGCAAATACTTTGGGTAGAACACCTTTTAGGGAATTGTTTTCTACTTCAATAGCATCCATTGCGGCATCAACTGTGATGCCTATTGTAGGTTGTTTTGCATGTGATTGCAGAAACTTCCAGCGGGCAGATGGCGGAACAAAGAATACATTTTCAGCTTTGTATTCGTCTTTGTCTTCGGGGTCAGCTCCGTTTTCTTCGTCTGCTTTTAGTCTTGCATACAATTCTTCAAAAGCATCAGAGATGTATTTCAGGAAGATTAACCCCAAAACAATATGCTTGTATTCGGCAGCATCTATGTTCTTGCGGAGTTTGTCCGCAGCTTTCCAGAGTTGTTTTTCTAAAGGTTCTTCTGTTGTTGCTTTTTGTTTAGCCATTATGTTCTATTAAATTTTAATTCGTTTTTAGTCTGCTAATTTATGTTTTTAATGCCCATTAATGTCATTTGGTGCGGTGGCAAGAAATGGCTTCCCGAAAAATCGGGACAGGCTTTTTGGTTTTGCGAAGGGTCGGCTTGTGTGTCGGGCAAAACCAAATGTGCCATTTGCGGGCTGGCATAGAATTTACTCACAGAACTTTTGTTTTCAATGGTGTTCGTGAATACTTCGTATTTCAAAATATTTTGTGCGGTGGGGAAAAAAATAAAACACAGAAGGGTAGGCAATGAGTGTCGGTTTACTCGTGGTCCGTTTGATGTATCGTTTTTATGTCTGTGTTCACCTGTCAAAATGGTTTACTTTTTCTCGTTTAAGTTCTTGTCTGTTTGCTGTGTTGTGTCGTCCTACGCTTGCTGGTAACATAGTCATCGTTGGAGCTGTCAACCCAGTATTTGATTAATTTTTCCTTCTGAAATATTTTACTATCCATTTGCACAAAAATAAGAAAAGTAATAAACATGGATTAATCATTCTGGTGCAAGTTGATTAGAAGCCAGGATGTTATCCTGCAAAAAAATCTTATAGCCAACTTTTTATAATTTCGATGCCCTGTAACGACTAATTAAACTATTTGTTGAGGTATCGTGATTTAGCGCAGGTTCCACTTCACTTTCAAGCTCAGGCATAATGCGCTGGGCAAGCACTTTTCCGAGTTCCACGCCCCATTGGTCAAATGACCCGACATTCCATACAGCGCCCTGGGTGAATACAATATGTTCGTAGAGTGCGACAAGTTTTCCCAATACTTCCGGAGTCAGTCGCTGAGCAAGAATGGTGTTGGATGGCCGGTTGCCTTCAAAAACCTTATGCGGCGCCAGCCAATCGGGTACGCCCTCAGCTTTGACCTGTTCAATCGTTTTGCCAAAAGCAAGCGCTTCGGCCTGGGCAAACATGTTGGCCATCAGAATGTCATGGTGATTACCCAATGGATGTTGCGGCTCAATAAAAGCTATAAAATCACAGGGAATCAGTCGCGTACCCTGGTGAATGAGCTGGTAAAAAGAGTGTTGTCCGTTGGTGCCGGGCTCGCCCCAGTAAATCGGGCTGGTTTGGTAGTCAACCTCTTTACCATCCAGCGTTACCCGCTTTCCGTTGCTTTCCATCGTTAGCTGCTGCAGGTAAGCCGGAAAACGTTTCAGGTATTGCTCATAAGGTAAAACGGCAATGGTTTCGGCGCCCAGAAAATTGACATTCCAGATCGAAAGCAAAGCCATAAGCACCGGCAGATTTTGTTTAAATGGCGCACTGCGGAAATGTTCATCCATCAGGTGGAAACCCCTGAGCATAGCCCTAAAATTATCCGGTCCGATAGCGATCATGGTCGAAAGCCCGATGGCTGAATCCATCGAGTAGCGGCCGCCAACCCAATCCCAGAATCCGAACATATTTCCGGTGTCAATTCCGAATTTGGCTACTGCAGAAGCATTGGTGGAAACGGCAACAAAATGGCTGGCAATGGCAGTTTCATTTCCGCCCGTTTTACTGAGAAACCATTGCCGTGCAGTGTGTGCATTGGTCATGGTTTCGAGGGTGGTGAATGTTTTTGAGGATATGATGAAAAGGGTTTCGGATGCGTCGAGATCAATCACCGCTTCGGCAAAATCGGTTCCATCAACATTTGACAAATACCGGAAAGTCATCGAGCGGTCGCTGTAATGCTTCAGCGCTTCGTAAGCCATTACTGGTCCAAGGTCAGAACCTCCGATACCAATGTTGACTATATTTTTTATCCGCCGACCGGTATAACCCTTCCACGCTCCTGAACGCACCTTGTCTGCAAACAGAGTCATTTTTTCTAAAACATTATGTACTCCGGGTACTACATTTTGGCCATCAACCATAACGACAGCATCTTTGGGCGCACGCAAAGCCACGTGCAAAACAGCACGGTTCTCGGTAAGGTTGATCCTTTCTCCGCTGAACATGGCATCAATTTTTTCGCGAAGCCCTGTATCTTCAGCCAGTTTTAACAATAAAGCAAGGGTTTCATCAGTAATCCGGTTTTTGGAATAATCAAGAAAAAGGCCTTCTGCTTCAAGAGACATTTTTCCAGCGCGGTGATCATTTCCCTGAAAAAGTTCGCGGAGATGGGGGATTCCATTGTTCAGATGATTCTTAAGTGCCTTCCACGCAGGCTGGTTGGTAAGTTCCTGTATTTTTTGTGTCATATTCATCACTCTAAATATTTGATAAATAAAATTTCTTTTTGATAAATGCAATCAACATGGTTTGTTGATGGAAAACAAATACGTTTTCAGGGCTGCAAAAATTATTATCCTTCAGCCGCTTCCTGTGTATCATCATTAGATTCAATCCATGAAATAAACAGCATGTATCCCAGCGACAAAACGATGGCGCCGGTAAAAAGCCCGATGAAGCCGCTGAAAATAAAGCCGCCGATCACACCGATAAAAATGACCAGCATCGGCACAGGGGCGCCTTTTGCCAGTAAAACCGGCCTTAGAATATTGTCAGATAACCCAATCAGAACAAGCACAATTGTCCATATAATCGCTGCAAACACCGATTTGGTGACAAATATAAAAATGATGACGGGCAGGGTGATGATGAACAACGGGATTTGCAACACGGCAAGGATAAAGACAAAAAATGTCCATACGGCAGCATACGGGACGCCGGCCACGGTGAAGGCAATGCCGTGTAGAAGAGCTAAAATCAGCGCTACACCCAGGATGCCTTTTACAACATTTCCAACGGTTTTTAAGGTTACGGCTGCGAATTCATCTCCCCGGTCGCCGGCCAGTTTCCTGAAAAACCTTTTTACAGGTTCATTTACCCGCTCAAAAACCAGGATAATACAGGCAATTACAAAGGCAACAACCAACTGCACCACGCTTCCGGCTGCATTGAAAATCCCTTTGGCCACTTTTCCCGCAAGCGTTGTCAACTGATCCTGGTACTTGATCACAAGATTAGCAATATTGACCGACGCAGTTTTCCATAATCCATACAGCTGCTCTCCGATTATCGGCCAGGATTTTACATCTTCTGAAGGAGGGGGGATTCTCAGCAATCCGCTGTCATACGCTGCTTTTAGTTCCTTTACTTCATGAATCAGCGAATCAATCAGCAACCAGATGGGGAGTATGATTACGATCAGCGCTGCTAAAATGATAATGGCCGAAGCCAGCTTAGGTTTACCACCCAGTTTTTTCGAAATTCCGTTATGAAGCGGATAAAAAGCCATTGATAAAATTATACTCCATAAAATGATATTGGCAAACGGTAACATAATCATCAGGCACCATGTGATAATTAGCAAAAGCACCAAAAGGCGGATCGTTGTGTCATAAACCGAGGGTTGACTAAGTTGAGTTTTCATTGCAGATGTAATCAAATTTTGTACTGAAGATTTGTTTGCAATATTACAGATTTTTATTGGTTGGCTTAACCCTGCATCGGGGTTAACTGCAAGGGAGGCTTACCCGAATCTGAAGATTGAAGCGGCGATAATGTTTGCCCTGAAATCCTGCCGCAGTGATCGCTGTAAGGCTTCTTCGGTTGCGGAGACAGCGCTAAATTTGACATACGGCGATGCTGCTTCAGTGCAGGGCATGACCATTTGCGCCGGTTACTCCTGCCTGGGTGGCTGTTAATTTGCAACATCATTATCAAATCCAGCTGAAAACCATAACGAAGTGCAGATTGGTCTGGTTTAAAGATATACTAAAAATATAGTTTCTTCGAAGTTAATACGTATGTAAAACGTAATTATTACAATAAAAAACGAATAAATAATGTTTATATCACGCTGTAAATAAAAAAAATATTATTTTTATCTCCGTATTTCAACCGGATTTTTCACAAGTAGAAAAAGTTAACATTTGGTTTATGGCAAGATCAGACACTGGAATTTTGGGCGATTTCACCGGCCGGATAGGCAATATTGTGGTTTACAAGCTGAATGGGAAAACGGTGATGAGGATGCGGCCTTCCGGGAGTAAAAAGAAGGCCACGCCCGGGCAGCAGCAGAGCCGGGATGATTTTACGCATGTGATGAAATACATGCAGAGGTTGAAAGATGTTGTCAATACAGGGTTTTATGATGTTACCGAAGGCCGTTTTGCTTTCCATTCGGCGCTTTCGGCCAACCTGAAATCATACAAACTGGCAGGAAAACCAGCCGGCGCAGAGTGGTTGAAGATCAGCGAAGGCGACAGGGCAGGCGCACAAGAGATGCATTTGGAACAGTTTGAGGATGGCACTTTTAAAATCACCTGGGGGCAGCCTGAAGAAGGAAAAAAATGGTCGGCCACTGACCGCGTGGTTCTGGCGATAGTAAACAACACCGGAAAGCGCATCAGCTTTACCCCAAAACAGTCGGTGCTGAGGCATCAGGGCGAAATTACCCTCACTCTCCAGGATGCGACTACGGGGGACGAACTCCACTTTTATCTCTTTTTTCATGATGCTGACGGCAGCCTTCGCAAAAAAGACAGACGCAACGTATCAGCCAGCCAGTGGATTGGGAAAGCGATTGCATGAGGGATATCAACCGGGATCATTTGACCTGTAGCAGCTCTTTTCCTACTTTTGCCGAAAAATGCGGCTATGGGGTTGCCTTACATTGATATCCACACACATCGCCTGGTGCAAAAGCCCGGAGTGGTTGCTGTGTACAATGTACTTGCGGGAAAAGGTGAAAGCGCGCTTTCAGATGGTTGGCGCTACTTCTCAGCAGGGTTGCATCCATGGCACATTGACAAAGAAAAAGTTGAAGAGCAAGTGGCAGAGGTTGAAAAGCTGGCTGCTGAATTGCGCTGCCGGGCCATCGGAGAAACAGGCCTCGACCGGCTTTCTGATACTCCTTTTAACCTTCAGCAGGATGTTTTTGAAAAGCATCTCCTGATTGCACGCAAGTGCGGAAAGCCCGTGATTATGCATTGTGTAAGGGCTCATAATGAGGTCGTTGCAATATATAGAAAGTCGAATGCACAGGTTCCGCTGATCTTTCACGGTTTCAACAACAACCGCCGGATTGCAGACCAGTTGCTGAAAGAGGGCTTTTACTGCTCATTCGGAAAGGCCTTGCTAAACCCTGCCTCCAATGCTGCGCAGATGTTTCCCGACTTTCCCTTTGACCGGTTTTTCCTCGAGACCGATGATGCGGAAGTCACTATTGAGGCGGTTTACCATGGAGCAGCAGGGCTTCGCAAAATTGAAATTGATGAGTTAATGGAAATCGTTGAACGGAATTTCAACAAGATATTTGGAAAATGGGAATAGAACAGGAATCATGGATGAGCCGGACGGAGCTGCTTTTGGGTGAGGAAAACCTGGGTAAACTCAAAAACGCGCACGTGCTGGTGGCCGGGCTGGGCGGTGTGGGAGCTTACGCTGCCGAACTGCTTTGCCGGGCAGGCATCGGAAAAATGACCATCGTGGATGGCGATACCATTACCGAAAGTAACAAAAACCGCCAGTTGCCGGCTATGAGCAGCACCATCGGCCTGCGAAAGGTGGATGTGATGGCACAACGACTTAAGGATATCAATCCCGCACTGGAGCTTATTGCCGTGGACGATTACCTGAAAAACGAAAAAATTGATGAACTGCTTTCTCAACATTTCGACTATGTGGTGGATGCCATTGACACTCTTTCGCCAAAGCTCTTCTTCATCATGAAATGCCTCGAAAACCAATTGCCGCTGGTCAGTTCGATGGGTTCGGGCGGTAAGATGGATCCGCTGCAGGTGAGAATATCTGACATCGCTGACTCTTACGGTTGCCGGTTGGCCCATTTTATACGCAAGCGGCTGCACAAGCGCGGAATCAGAAGCGGTTTTAAGGTTGTTTTTTCCCCCGAGGCTGTTGACAAAGAACGGATTGTTCTCACCACCGGGGTTGCCAATAAAAAATCAAACATCGGCACCATCTCCTACATGCCGGCTCTGTTTGGCTGTTTCTGCGCTTCAGTGGCGATCAGAGATTTGGTGAAAAATGAAGATTAGCAGATAAACGGTGATTTCATCCACCGTATGGACTTATCATGGCGCTGGTAAGCAGGCGGGTGCAATGTTTCATCCATTATTTTGATCATTTGAAAATTGAGATTGTGTTGATTATTTTTTCTTTATGGTCTAACCAGGTATGGTGATTCCTTCCTTATGGTTTAAAATCTTTACTTAAAGCTTGTGCAGTCACGGGAGATGTCCAATCACCAACCGATTCCTTGTGTGGATTTCTAAAATAGATCTGTGCCAGCCAGAATTT
Source organism: Bacteroidales bacterium (assembly GCA_036794825.1). GTDB lineage: Bacteria > Bacteroidota > Bacteroidia > Bacteroidales > 4484-276 > RZYY01. The sequence goes on from DAIRGA010000022.1 coordinate 70,845, forward strand.
CGGAGAAAAATTTTCGGAATCTGAAAGGATTTTAGGCCACTTAAAATTTCATTTTACTTTTGTGGGTAGTTCTTTCGGGCAAGATGCGCTGAAATGTCCGGATTTTGCAGGTTTAATGCTGCTGCTTTAGTTGAATGAACAGGCAAAATCCATCATCCGGATCTTTCGTAAAATCCATTGTCCGGCAAAATTACAGTAAACAGATTTTATTTTTCAACAGGAGGAACATTCATGAAGAAAGTTTTTGTGGGATGCTTGTTACTGGTACTGCTTGCCAGTCAGCTTAACGGGCAGAATTTCAGGAAATTCGCTGTGGTGGTGGGTTGTGCAGATTACCAGCTGGCCAACCTCGACCTTCGTTATTCTGACGACGATGCCTACAGGTTTTATGCTTATCTGAAAAGCCCTGAGGGCGGCGCTCTGTCTGATGAACAGGTGGCGGTGCTGGTGGATGAGGCGGCCACCAAAAGCAACATCCTTCAAACCATGAACAACATTTATTCGAAAGCTTCACCCGATGACATGCTGATCTTTTATTTTTCCGGTCATGGATCCGAAGGCGCTTTTTGCCCGACTGATGTAACCAACCAATACAGTTCGCTGCTGCTGCACAGCGAAATCAAATCGGTTTTTAAAAAATATCCTGCAAAATACAAAGTAGTCTTTGCCGATGCCTGCTTTTCAGGCAGCATTTACCAGGGCGCTCCCGGCTCGTCAGCGGCTTCGGCTCAGGTTGCATCTGAAACATCGGTAATCATCATGATGTCGTCGGCCCATACCGAGACCTCGCAGGAGAATCCAAAGATGCGGCAGGGGGCATTCACCTATTACCTGCTGAAAGGGCTGAAAGGCAGCGCCGATCGCAATAACGACAACATCATAACCCTGGAAGAACTCTTCCCTTATGTGAAAGGTAACGTCCTTAACTTTACCGAAAACAAGCAGACACCCATTATCGAGGGTAATGCCTCGCGCTACATGCCCATCGGAATCCTGCGGTAGAACTATCCAGGTTTATTTATCAGAAAAGATCATTTCATGAAAATCGAAATTCATCAGCCACTATCCATCTTTGCACAGGGTGTGCGGGACAATATGGAGGATTGTATCCTGCCTGCTCATGGTAAGGCAGCGGCGAGCGACAAATGGTTTGTGGTTTGCGATGGGATGGGTGGCCATGTGCGTGGCGAGATTGCCAGCAACCTGGTTTGCAAAGGTTTCGATGAATATTTCTCCGCAAATCCGTTTCAACTTCCCGGCGATTCATATTTTCCCGGTGCATTTAATCATGTTCAGGAGGCGCTGGATGGCTACATTTCGCGTTACAGGGATACCAGAGGTATGGGAACAACGGTGGTGCTGGCCTTTATTTGCGATCGGGGAATTCATGTGATGCATTGCGGCGACAGCAGGCTTTATCATTTCAGAGGTAACGATTTGATCTGGCGAACCCTCGATCACAACATGGCCAACGAACTCGTCAGGAAAGGAAACATTAGCCTTGAAGAGGCTATGCGTTTCCCAAAGTCAAACGTGATAACGCGTGCGATGCAAGGTAATAACGTGGCAAAAACAAGCCCCGATATTCACCTTCTGCAAGATTTAAGAGCGGGTGACTACCTGTTTTTATGTACCGATGGCATTACGGATGGGATAAGTGATAATCAGCTGACTGAAATCATTGCTTCTGATAGCAGCGATGCCGAAAAGATCAGTCTCATTGAGTCGCTTTGTGAAGGTAACTCGGGAGATAACTATTCCGCTTTTCTGATAAGGCTAAAACAGGTGAAAAATGATTGACATTCAAATTATTGGTAAACAAAATATAACACAATGAAACTCTTATGAAATGAGCGATACCCTATTCATCGGCAGAGGAAACGACAACCATCTGGTGATCAAATTCCCCAATGTGAGCACCAGGCACTGCTCAATACGGACTTTTGCTGACGGCGGGATGGTGATCGAAGACCTCGAAAGCAGCAATGGCACCTTCGTCAACGGAAAGCGCATCAGGCAATGCCAGCTGAAGCCCGGAGACGAACTCAGCCTGGCGGGCTTTACCGTGGATGTTAAAATCATCATCTCTCTTTTTAGTCAACAACCACTTAAAACAGGGATCAACTATGAAGAACTCAGGAAACAGGAACAGATGTATCAAAAATTCGCTGAACTGAAGGGCATCTATGAGCAATACCAGAAAGATAAGCGAAGGATAATCAAATCCAACACATTGAAGAGTACTGGCGTGCGGGCCGGATTATCCGTCATACCGTTTGTCGGGTCTGCACTGGGTATCCTCTCCGCCGGCGTAACCGGCAATGTTCAGGAAAAGCTGATGGAACTGGAAGAGGATTTCAAGAAAAATTACATCTGTCCGGGCTGCTTCAAATTTCTGGGCGCCGAACCCTTCGAAAATATGGAAAAGAGAGGATTTTGCCTGATCTGTAAAGCGAAATGGAAGAGGTAAAATCATCACAACAGAATAATCAATCCAATCTATAAAACTCATGAAGTTCTTCAATTTTTTAATTCTAAGAGCCTTGGTGTCTTAGTGGCGAAAAGAAAAAGTTGCCACAATGGCTCAAAGACACAAAGATTTCTAATTACAGTAATAATGAAAGCCAAATCAGAAATAACAGAACCATAAATAAATCTCTAACACACAAAACTATGATACCAAATGACGATCTATCCATCGTAACCCCCGAACCCGACGAATCCTTAAAAGACCCGAAAACCGGCAAGACCATCAGCCGCAAGCGCGCTTTCGTAATTGCCGGCGGGGCCATGCTTGCAGGCAATGTGCTGAATGATGGTTTTCAAAAAGAGGGCATTGCTGAAATATTTCTCGACAGTGATGGCGATGGCCTTGCGGATGCCGTATTAAGCGATGAAGATGCCGATGGAGTCTACACCTTAGCAGAAGAAATAACTACTGAATCCAATGTTGATACCGGCGCTAACCAGGCATTTAATCCAAATACAGCGCCCATGGCAAGTCCTGGTACGGTGAGCGATGAAATGTCGTTTTCCGAGGCATTTTCTGCTGCCCGTGAGGAACTCGGCCCAGGTGGAGTATTTGCCTGGCAGGGTCAGTATTACAATACCTTTTACGCCGAAGAGTTGAATGAAGACAATCAGCCTCTGGTGGATTACCCCACCACCGATCATCATGGCCTGCCTGAAATACAGGAAACTGACACCAACATTGGGACTGATTCAGGTATTGAAACGGATTCCGACATTGAGACAGATTCAGATCTGACGGGCCAGCCGGCCGGTCAGGAAGCGCATGCGCAGCAAAATACCGATGAACCCCATGTGATGGCCGCCGATTTTGAGATGGATGGCAATATTGATATGGTAGTAGTTGATGTTAATCAGGATGGAAGCGCCGATATTCTCTACACCGATTTAAACGAAGATGGCCAGATCACCGAAGATGAGTTTATTGTTATCCATGATCCTGAAACCCTTGTGAATCCGGAAGCGCCTTCCGACGGCTCGGTAATTTCTGCTGATCTGGATTTAGATGGCATTGACGATATCGCACTCGGTGATGCCAATTACGACCAAATGGCTGATGTGGTGGGCATTGACGAGAACAATGACCAGGTGATTGAAGAAAATGAGTTAATCATTCTCAACGCCGATGCCATGGGTGGAATGCAATCCGGCGAGATTGAATATTCAGGAGAGGTTTCGTCAGATATGCCGGAGGATGTGCCCGATGAGGTCCTGGATCAGATGGGCGATGAACTTTCGAGCCTTGAAGACAATTTCAATGAAATAGATGAGTGGTCCTAAAATTTCCCCGCAATGCAACTAAAGTGCTCGAAGTGCCAGAAAATCATCAGCATTTCCGAAGATAAACTTCCGAAGGATAAGGAAAAGGCTATGCTGAAATGCCCGTCCTGCCAGCAGATACTTGTTTTTCAAATACCGCCCTCGTTGCGAAAACCTGCAGTTCAGGCCGATAAAACCATAATAACGGAATTTGCCGAAAAACCAAAAGTCAGTAATCCGAGACTTTTTAATGCCGCTGAAAACTGCGAATACAAGCTCAAAGCCGGTAAGAATATCCTTGGCCGGGATGCCGACATCAGTATTGCCGGCGATCGCTACATCAGCCGAAAGCACTGCCTGATCGAAATTGCCGAAAAGCACCATGACCTGCACTGCATTCTGACCGACGACGGAAGCATCAGCGAAAGCGGCGAGCCAAGCACCAACGGCACTTTTTACAACGAAACACGACTTACCCGATACGACAAATTTTACCTGAATCATAACGACAAAATCAGAATTGGCCACACCGAGCTTATTTTTCTGGTTGATTCACCTGCAAATGCATAAACTATGACATTCAAAATGCCCCATCGTTTTACAACAATAAATCAACCTGCTCATGGTGATTTGGCCACTCTGATACTGGCCTTCAACGGGAAACTGGCCTCAAATATAATTTCTATATATTCCGTGATTACCAGAAAACTACTATTGTTGAAAATCATGGTTGACCCCAACCCAAATGGGAGCAATGATTTTCAACGATTTACTCCCGGAGTTTATCCCGCGAATTCGGGAGGGTGGGGTAAATAAATCGTTGAAAATCTATTTTGCGGAGTTTTTTGGCAATCACCATTTAATTCAATAGCACAAAAAAAAGATACATGTCTGAAGAATTTAAAAAGGCGCTTGAAATCGTCCGAAATCAGGAAAAACTGGAGCAACTGGAGAAATTGCGGCAGCAAAGAGCTAGAATATCAGCAAACCCAAAAGACAACCTCGATGAGCTGGTGAGATTGTCGAAGGAAAGAGGCGCCCGTTTCTCCATCACCGGCAACGAAAAACAGTTTGTCATTCACAGCAAACCCGATTATCTTCAGGTAGTTATATGGTCTGCGATTGTTGTTGGGAGTATGGTGTATCTGTCGCTTGAAGTGAAAGGTACAGGGTTGCTTATCAGTGCTTTTGTTTACATGGCAGCGATGCTCATCTTCTTTAAAGTTGCACCAACCACCTACGACATAACCATTGACACTTTGCAGAAACAGGTGATGCTGAAATGCAACAACGTGGTGGGCAAATTTCTGCGACCGGAGATCATAATTGATTTCCGGCATATTGTGAAACTTTCAGGCAAGGAAGTCAGAGCAAAAACGAAAGACGGGCTTAACAACTGGTTTAATAAGATCTATATCCATCACGATGAGAAGAAAACATCTTTCATCTACCTTCCCAACGGACCGGTGAGCAGGATTGATGCTGAGGCTTTTATGCTAAATCTTTCCAATATTATTCAGCCGGATGAGCATTAACCAGGTAGTGAGGAATCCAAAAAACACAATTTTAAACTTTATCGGTCAATAGTGATTGTTAATTATGAATACTTTGAAACTCTTGCCCCACCCTGCGGAATGCAGTTCTCAACATCACCCGGCAGGATGGAAAAAGATCGTTTATTGTATGAGTTATAATCTGAAAAACAGCGAATTATGGATCATTTGAACAAAGTAGTCGGAAAATATCGCCTGACCCGCTTTATTGGCGAAGGCGGTATGGCCAGCGTTTACGAAGGAACGCACGAAAAACTGGGGACCAAAGTAGCGGTAAAAATCCTCAACCCGGTGCTTACCGCCAACCGGCAGATTCGCATGCGATTCGAGAATGAAGCCAAATTCATGGCTTCACTCGATCACAAAAACATCACCCGCGTGCTTGATTACGACGAGCAGCCGGATATGCTGGCCATTATCATGGAACTGATTACCGGCCAGGATCTGAGTGCACTCATAAAGCAGAAAGGCGCTCTCAGACCCGAACAGGCCATTCCGATCTTCGAACAGGTGCTCGATGCGTTCCAGTACGCCCACACTAAAGGCATCATTCACCGCGATATCAAGCCTTCCAACATCTTCATCACCGATGAAAATCAGGTAAAAATCCTCGACTTTGGAATAGCCAAAATCGTTGGCTCGGCCGATGACCTCACCAGCACCGGAGCACAGATCGGAACTCCCGTCTATATGAGCCCCGAGCAGGTCAAAGGCGAAAAAGACATTGACCAGCGCAGCGACATCTACTCGCTGGGCGTAACCCTGTTTTTTACGTTAAACGGAAAACCGCCCTACGACAGCACTACGCAATCCAATTTCGAAATATTCAACAAAATCGTTTTCGAACCCATTCCCGACCTGCTGCAGTATCCCGAAATTGACAAGATCACAAAAATCGCTTCCGCCAAAGACCGCAACCAGCGTTTTACGCAAAGCAGAGATTTTAAAAATGCCTTATTGAACAGAAGTCAATCAGGTAGTACCAATACTGACAATGATAAAACCCTGATAGATATTCCTGCTGAGGTAAAAGTGAGTCCCGAACCCGACCACGATACCGAGCTTTGGGAAAAAGTAAAGAACAGCAAAGATGTCGGGCAGATTAAATCCTACCTGCAAAAGTTTCCGAAAGGTAAATACGGCAATCAGGCACAAAAGCTGATCGGGCAACTCAGTACCGTCAAGCCTGAGCCTAAGATTGAAAAACCCAAAAAGCCATCCAAACTCAAGAAAATACTACTTACAACCGGCGCCGCATTTTTTCTGATTTTGGTTCTGCTCTATGTCATCGGAACATTAAGTGAATCCAGCGAATGGGAGGCAGCAACAACAGAAAATACGCCCGAAGCTTACCAGAAATACATTGACGACAACCCATATGGAGATCATCTCAGCGAGGCTGCGGATAGCATCAACTCATTAAGAGAAAGGCAGTTATTGTCCGATGCAATCCGGACGAACAAAATAGAAACCTATCTGGAGTTTTTAAAACAATTCCCCGGGAGCAGATTTAAAATCCAGATCAGCGACAGCATTGCATCCATCCGAAGAAATGATAGCATCCAGCGGGTAAATGCTTACCGCAACTCAGCGCAGGGCAAACTGGAACAGATGGTTCTGGGCAAGCATCCGCTTACCCTGCAATGGATCAGCTGGGATTATTCAGGGGTGATAAATATTCAAAAAGAGAATGGTGTCATCAAAGTAAGCGGAACACAGTTGGGACGGGGAGATCAGGCTAATGATTACCTGAAAGTATCCGGTACATTAACCATCGTCAATGAACTGCACATCAAAATTAATGGTACCATCGAAACAAAAATTTCCCATATCAACAATGGCAATCCATGTGTGCGCAATGGCGAATTCAATTTCAAATCCACCAGCGGCCGGCAATACTGGCGGATGCAGGAATGGGTCAGCCCTTGCGACAATGTGACAGATTATGTGGATATCTATTTCAAGCAATTGTAACAGGAATCCGGATAAACCCGAAAGCGATTTAGACAAACCACAAAAACCAAAAGTCAAACAAATAAACTGACTTCAACCGGGTTTCCGGCTATAGAGGAGATTGTTGCTAATCTACTGAAATTCAACAAAAAAGCCCCGCAATCTGCGAGGCTTGTTTTTGTGTTTGGCGGTCCGGACGGGACTCGAACCCGCGACCCCGTGCGTGACAGGCACGTATTCTAACCAACTGAACTACCGGACCAGAAAAGAACTTTCAAAAGCGGCTGCAAAAATACATCAACTTTTTTATCTACCAAGATTTTTTCATCCTCTGAGCAAAAATTTCCTGAAATTTTCCTTCAGCCTGATTACCAGATGTTATCCATCTGCTCTATCTATCTGAAAATCAGTATTTATTCTTTTTCAGGTAGAGATAATCGAGGTAGTAAAGAAGTCGCAGCGAAAGGCTATTATCGGCCGGCGAATCAATCGTCCGGTTCAAATTGCCGAAATAATCTCCGTAATCGGTTCCTACCAGATAGGTTTGAATGGCATTTTTCCAGGCAAATGCCAACTCGCTGCCTGGCGCAAATTCCCAACGCAGAATCATGTCTATGTTGAAGATATTTACCTCAAAGTCGTGCTCTGCTGTGTAATCGGTAGGGTCAAGGGTGCCATCGCCCTCAAGCTTGTAGAATTGCAGATAATCGGCCTTCAGCCAGTAGTGTCGCATTCTGAAATCCAGTGCAATACGGTTGGTGAAAATGTAAGTGACCTGCAGAATATTTTCAACGTTTTCGATGTCCCGACGACCCATTATTATGGGCTGCACCAGGTTGTCGTTTGTCCTGGTTACAAAACCATAATCGTTGTTTTTCGGATTCCAGGATCCTGATAATTTCAAGGTCAACCGGTCGGAAACCCTGAGCCGGGGTTCGAGAGCGAGCAGCACCGATGAATAACCGAGTTGGGGTACTGCAGAGTAATCGGCGTTTATGTCAACAATGAACCGTTTCCGGTAATCCGGCGAAAGGAAAATGCCGGCTTCCCATTCCGGCGGGATGAGGAAGGGCTGGCCGGGGGTTCTGGCTTCGTAGTAGTCGTATTCATCCACAGGCTTGACGTAGAAATTGAGCCCGACGCTGAGGTGATTTCTGAAGGTAGCCCACGAGTTGCCCTGAAACGAGAAATCGGTAAAGGTGTTGGGCTTGTAAAGGGTTTTGTAAGTGGTACTGAGTGAGTTGCTCATTCTCAGCAGTTTCCAGAAAGGGTTGTAAAAGTTGTAGTTGAGCTCCAGCCGGTTCGACATCGAATTGTTGGACTGGATGTATCCGAGGTCATTTGGGTCGTACTGGTCGCTTTCGGCAAAATGGGAATAGGTGAACCTGAACTGGCCTTTCGTCTTACTCAGCCGCAAATTGTAATGCATTCCAAGTTCGTTGTCGGATTCGGGAAAATATAGCTGACTAAGATTAAAGCGCCCGTAAATGGAGTAAGTGGAGGATTTGTTGAACAGCAAAAACTGTGTTCCGGTTACATTGGCGGTGTAATAATTTTGCCCTTTGTAAACGTTTGTATTATAGAAACTTACATAGCTGTTGTTTTTCAGATTCTGATCCAGCACCAGCATATTGTAATTCGAAAATGGCTGAGTTGTGATTTTGCGGGTGTTTCCTGCCGAGTCAGAAACGGTGGCAAAAGTCTCGGCTGAAATGGCATTAAACACGCCGATGCCCAGCCCTTTGTTGGTTCGTCCCGAGAGTTTCGTGGCGTTGATCAGGTTGGTGTTTGCAGGGTTTTCTTTGATGAACTCGCCCTCACCAAGGCTGTCATTTACTGAAGTAAACCCATCAGGTGTGGCGCCAACCCGCCGGGTGTAAAAGACGTTTCCTTTCTGAAACAGTTCGGTTCCCTCGGTGAAAAAGGGTCGTTTTTCTTCGTAATAGATTTCGAAAGGGGTAAGATTGAAGACCTGATCGTCGGACTGCACCTGCCCGAAGTCGGGGATCAGGGTCATATCTAACGTGAAACTTTCGGTAAGCCCGTATTTCAGATCCATCCCGTAGTGCAGGTTATAACGCCAATCGGTTTCAAGAGCTTTTTTCTCGATGTAGCCTGAAACATAGGGGTTAAACGATAGCCGCACCGGAGGTTTTATGCCGTCCAGACCGGTGATCAATCCTGCCTGCTTTTGTGAACCTTCGATACTTTTATCCACAAAATTCCAGGTAAATGTCTCACGGGTACTCCTGACAGACCTCCAGATATTTATCCCCCAGGCATTTTTTGTTACCTTCGGAAAGCGCAAAGCGGAGTAGGGGATCGAAAATTCGGCTGACCAGCCGGAATCAATAATAGCCACATCACTTTTCCAGACAGCGTTCCATGAGATATCGGTATCATCCTCAGTGAGTTTAAAATCCACCTGGACACCGGAGCTGGAGACCATAAAACCAAATCCGTTCAGGCCGTCGTCAAACGGGTTGATCTCAAAGCCGATATAGTCAGCATTCAGTTCGTCCGAGTCCCTGAAACCCAGTTCTTTCAGGATTTTATCAGGCTTGCTGTCGTACATCATTGCACCGATGTAAATGGCTTCATCGTCAAACAGAAAACGCACTTCGGTTTTCGTTCCGGCCGGGCCTCCGTTAACCGGCTCATACTGATAGAAATCAACAGCCGGAGGCGCCAACTGCCATTGCGGATCATTCAGATGGCCATCAATTAAAGGATGCGAATCGGTTTTTATTGCAACTGCCTGCTTGCGTTCATTCTGGGCTGATGCAGGTTGGCCAGCTGAAATCAAAATAAGGATCAGCAGAAATGAGTGGGATAGAATTTTCACGCTTAATCGGAGAGTCCTGAAAGTTGTTTGTAAATCGAATAGTCATAACTGCCATAGCAGCAGAAAATTACTTTTTCCGGGAGAGGATTTTCGGCGAGATAATTTTTCACCACCCTTATTGCAATTGCGGCAGCTCTATCTTTAGGGAATCCATAAACTCCGGTACTTATGGCAGGAAAAGCGATGGTTTCGCACTGGTATTGGTTTGCCAATCCAAGGCTCACCGAATAACAGGATGCGAGCAGATCATCCTCGCCGGAGTTTCCGCCCCGCCACACGGGTCCGACGGCGTGAATGACATATCTGGCCGGCAACCTGTATCCTTTGGTGATTTTTGCCTGTCCTGTTTCGCAGCCGCCCAGCTTTTTACATTCGTCATACAACTGACGCCCGGCAACGCTGTGTATGGCGCCGTCCACGCCGCCGCCGCCAAGCATAGTCCGGTTTGCGGCGTTCACGATGGCGTCCACCTTTAACCGGGTGATGTCGCCCATTACTATTTCGATTTTGTTGTTCATGCTTTAAGAAATGCTACAAAATAAACTCCCAGACAATGAAAAAGATGCTGAACGCAGAGAGGAACACAATTCCCAGCCAGGCATAAATCCTTAGCCATCGCTTTGGCCGGGCGAATTGTGGCACATGCTTGTCCATGATTACCCGGTAGTTGATGATTGCCAGAACCGGCGCTGTGACAAAAGAAATGGTGGTTGCCAGGTCAACCATAAAGCGCATGGTTCCCGAGAGATAACCCAGCAAAGCCACTGTTCCGATGACCACCACCAGAATCCAGACCCAGTAAAGCCGCCGGTAATATTTGGAAATCAGGACGGTTTTCGAAAACAGGAGTTCGGTGGATTGACGCAGCACACGCGGGTAGGCATCCAGGCAGGTAATCACTGTGCTGAACATGGTAGTGAGCGCAGCAATTGCGATCAGCGGATAGGCCCATTTACCGATGCTTTCTGTATACATCGAAATCAACTGTCCGGCAAACTGGGTTCCGTTGGCAGAGAGATTTTCGCCGGAGCCAAACATCACCAGCGCTCCCAGCGCAAGGAAACAGATTCCCAGAAAAGCAGCGCCGATATACCCAATGTTGAAATCGTTCAATGCCTGCCTGAGATTGGGACGCGATCCGAGCTGGTCTTCCTTGGCCACCGACCAAAGCGAATGCCAGACAGAGACATCAATCGGGGCAGGCATCCAGCCCACAAAGGCAATCAGGAAAAGAATATCCGCGTGCCGGCTCCAATCGAAATTTCCCGACATCGAAGCATGATCGAAGAAGCCGTGATTAAAAGCAAGCACAACGGCGATGATCGTGGAGAGGGTGAGGGTTATGATAACCACTTTGATGATTTTGTCGAGGGCTGAATAATGGCCAAGACCCAGAATCACCATCGAAACAACAAGCAGTAAGGCCGAAATCCAGACCGGGGATAAGTGAATATTGAAAATGCTGTTGAAAATTCCTGCAGTTACAACCGTCACTGCGGCCTGGATGGCAAACATGGTTCCGATGGTCAGTACCAGGTAAAGAATCAAAACCCAGTTGCCCAGTAATTTGTATCCCTCGACAAGCGACTTACCGGTGGCGTTGGCATAACGGGGGCCAAATTCCATAAAAGGATACTTGAGCATGTTGGCCAGAATAAGAACCCAAACCAGCTCAAAACCATAACTGGCGCCGGCTCTCGTAGATTGAACCAGATGCGAAACACCCACCGCAGCTCCCGCAAAAACCAATCCCGGACCTAAAGTCCTCCAGAACCTGAAAAGTTTTGTTGCCATAACCCTTACCCCCTTTCAATCAAAATTTGTCGAAGCAAAAGTAGCCAATTCGCCGTTAACCTTTACAAAATCTTGCATCACAGGAATAAAGCAGATTGCTTTTGTGTCTAAAAAACAATTCAGGCAAAATCCTGTTAAACATCTGTCAAATCTTACTTTAGCTTTAAAAATGATCAGAAATTTTTTCCTCTTAACCATTGTTTTCATCACCATCGGGGCAATAGCCCAGCGGCCAGGCGGCCAGGGCGGCAGCGGAATGCAGAATCTCCCTCCTGAAGGAGTTATCAAAGGTCAGATTATTGATTCCTACTCCGGAAAACCGATGGAATATGCCAACGTAGTCCTGTTCAGCCACCGCGACTCAAGTATGGTGACGGGCGGCGTTACGGGTAACGATGGTTCTTTTGAACTGAAACAGGTTCCCTATGGTCGTTTTTATATGGTTGTGCATTTTATCGGGTTCAATAAACTCACCCTGGAGGAAATCCGCATCATGCCCAACAACAAACTTATCAACCTGGGTCAGATAAAGCTCGACGGCGCATCGCAAAGCCTCGAAGCCATTGAGATTACCGCCGAAAAGCAGCACATCGAATTTCAGATTGACAAAAAAGTGGTGAATGTTTCGCAGGATTTGATGGCGCAGGGTGGAACAGCCGTTAATGCACTTGAAAATACACCTTCGGTGAATGTAGATATCAACGGAGAAGTGAGCCTCAGGGGCAGTTCCAGTTTTACCGTGTTGATTGACGGGCGCCCAAGTGTGCTCAAAGGAAGCGACGCCCTTCAGCAAATCCCGGCCAGCAATATCGACAGGATTGAGATCATCACCAATCCATCAGCGAAATACGACCCCGACGGAGTTGCCGGGATAATCAATGTTATTCTCAAACAAAAGCGCGAATCGGGGATGAATGGCATCATCAATCTATCGGTGGGAACAAAGGATAAATTCAGCACCGATTTCCTGCTCAACTACCGGACGGGGAAATTCAATTTCTTTGGCGGCGCCGATTACCGTGATTTCAATTCTGGCGGAGGCAGAGAGTCACGCCAGGAATCCTATTTCGCCGACACTACCCGGTATATCAACTCAATTGGCGACCGGAGCATGAAACGCGGCGGATATACGCTAAGAGGAGGTATGGAGTATTATATGACCGACAAAACCTATTTCTCCCTGAATGGCGAGTTTGGCAGCTTTGAGTTCAACAGGGGTTTTACAGCACGTCAGACGGAATATACACTACCCTTATCCTATGACAAATTCCTTTATACCACCAGCAGTTCAAACCGTGAAAGAGGATTTTACCGCCTTTCATTTAATTCGCAGCATAAATTTGACGACAAAGGACATCAGATAGAGCTAATGTTTAATTACTCGGAGGACGACGACAACTCTTTCGACAACCAGACCGAATCCTTAACCGACTCCAACTGGAATGTTGTTGACCCGAATCCCTATCAGATCAGGACTTTGGAACCCGGGTTTGAGAAGGATCTGCGGTTTAAAGTTGATTATGCGAAACCTTTTGGCGAAACAGCCAGGCTTGAAGCCGGATACCAGGGCAGAATTGAACAAAGTACCGAGGATTACGAATTTATGTTCTGGGATGTTTCGTTGAACGAGTGGACAGAAAATCCTCTCTATTCCAATAGTATGGATTTTGACGAAAATATTCATTCGATTTATGGAATATACTCCGATAAGATCAAAACTTTCGGATACCAGCTTGGTTTAAGAACCGAATACAACTACCGGAGCATCGTCAATGCCAAATCCGATGAGCCTTCGCTGATTGACCGGTGGGATTTCTTCCCGACTATACATGTATCCCAGACTTTCTCCAATAAAGATCAGTTGCAGGCAAGCTATACCCGCCGTATTGACCGTCCGCGCGGCTGGTCGCTCGATCCGTTCGTGATGTATATTGATGCCTACAACCGCCGCCAGGGAAATCCGAACCTGAAACCAGAACTCACTGATTCCTATGAACTTGCCTACCAAAAAAGGAAATGGGGCTCGCTGTTTTCCCTCGAAGGATATTACCGCATGACAACCGACAAAATAACCCGCCTGAGATCACTTCAGCAGGACGGAACTTTCCTCTACACTTTTGATAACGTCAACAACGACTACTCGCTGGGTTCAGAGCTTATGGTAAACACATCGCCCTGGAAATGGCTGGAGTTGAATGTTACCGGTAATCTTTACCATTACCGCATCAAAGGCGATCTGGAGGGCAACGAAGTGGACAACGAGAGCCTGAACTGGAATGCGCGCGTGAGTGCAACATTTAAGCTGCCCTACGACTTCAGGATTCAGACCAACGGAAATTACAACGGCCCCAGCGTTACAGCCCAGGGTACGATGGAGGGTTTCTTCATGTCGAGTATTGCATTGCGTAAAGAGTTTTTCGAACGCAAACTCTCCGTTTCCGCCTCCATGCAGGATATCTTCAAAACAGCCAAATGGGAAAGTACTTCCTCAGGAACCGGATTTTACTCTTACGACGTCATGACGCACGATTCGCAGGTGGTGATGCTAAACCTCAGCTACCGTATAAACAACTACAAGCGGCAGCGCACCAGCGACCAGCAGAACGGCGGAAATATGGATATGGGAGGGGATGATTTTTAAAGATGAGCCCAGTCTAAAAAGCCCATTTGCCCCTAAATCCCCAAATGGGAACTTTTCCAAACTGCTGATTTTTAGCGTTCTCCCATTTGGGTCAGGGGTAAAAACGATAAAAATAAGCAGTTTGGGTCTTTTTAGACTGAACTCAAAGCTTACTCCCCGATAAAAAGCCTTGCTGCAATACCATCGGCATAGAGTTTTCCTTGTTTGGTAAGCGTGATTTTATGGTCCTGAATAATCAGTAAGCCCTGCTGCAGAGGGAGTTTGATTTCTTTCAGCAAATGATTTAGAAAGTTTTCGCCAAACTTTGACCGGGCCAGTTCGGTATCTATCCCCCATTGTGTCCGAAGGGATGTCATCATATATTCGTTGAACTGCTGGGTTTTGGTCAGCGTTTCAAATCCGTAATAATCATTTCCTTTTTCAACTCCATCCAGGTAGTCGCTTATATTCGCCACATTCCACCGCCTTGCTGCACCATCGTAAGAGTGTGCCGACGGACCAAGTCCAAGATATTTTTCCCCTGTCCAGTAGCTTGTGTTGTGCCTTGAATAACTTCCCGGCAGCGCAAAATTGGAAATCTCATAATGCTCATAACCTGCTGCCCCCATCATTTCCATCAGGATTTGAAACTGGCCGGCACTCTTTTCGTCCTCCACCGGAGTGTATTTTCCTTTTCGTATAAAATGATCCAGCGCAGTGCCCATTTCCACGGTCAGCGCATAAGCTGATATATGCGGTATTTCCAGCTCCAGCGCCCTGCTGATATTTTCGATCCATTGCCTGTCGGATAGCGTTGGGATGCCGTATATCATATCAATACTGAAGTTTGTATAGCCATGGTGTTTTGCCAGGTGAATTCCCCTGATGGCATCGTTGGCTGAATGAATCCGGTTGAGATACTGCAGGTCTTCATCCCTGAACGACTGAATGCCAATGCTCAGACGGTTTACCGGAGTTTGTCGGAGGGAGGCAAGCCAATCTTCGCTGATATCGTCGGGATTGGCTTCAACGGTGATTTCTGCATCCGTAGCAATTCCAAAGATATTACCGGCTTTTTTAAGCATTTCATCCAACTGATCTGCGTTGAGCAACGAAGGTGTTCCCCCGCCAAAATAGATGGTATTCAATGGATTATCACCAAAAAAATTTCGGTTCAATTCCATTTCTTTCTGGATGGAACGGACGATTTCAGGGCGGAATTTTTTTGTGGCGAGCGAATAGAAGTTGCAGTAATGGCACTTTTGCCTGCAAAACGGGATGTGGATGTAAAGCCCTGCCATGCGGGGTTATTGCTTTACATATTTGCGCAGAACGATCCTGAAAGTCGTCCCTTTGTCAATAGCCGATGATTTGACAAATATCTTGCCGCGGTGATAGTTGCGGATGATCCGCTCCGAAAGCGAAAGCCCCAGCCCCCAGCCATGTTTTTTGCTGGTGAAGCCCGGATTGAAAATTCTTTTGAATTTTGATTTGGGGATTCCTTTGCCAGTATCGGTCAGATCAATAATCACATGATCGGTTTGCTCTTCAACATTCACTGTAAATACGCCTTTTGAGCCCATCGCATCCACGGCATTTTTGGTGATATTTTCGATCACCCACTCGAAAAGATGCAGGTTGATCGGGGCAAGGATCACCTTTTCGGGGCCGGGATAAATTTCGTAGGATATCTTTCGCGAAGTCCTGGTTTTCAGGTAGGCTATGGAGTTGTGAATCACCTCCACGATGTTTTCGTCGGTAAGCTTTGGCACTGAGCCTATTTTCGAGAACCGGTCTGTGATTTTTTCCAACCGGTCAACATCTTTTTTAAGCTCATTGATGGCGTCGTGATTTATGTTCTCCATTTTCAGCAGCTCCATCCATGCTATCATTGACGACAGCGGTGTGCCCAGCTGATGCGCAGTCTCTTTGGCCAGCCCCACCCACACCTGGTTTTGCTCCGACCGCCTGGCAGTGCTGAACATCGTATAACCGATAAAAAGGAAAAGTGCGATAATCAGCAATTGTACAATAGGAAAGAATCTGAGTTGTGTGAGCAGGTAGGAGCCTTTGTAAAAAATGTAGCTTTTGCCGAGGTTGGACAGTTCGATCTCGATGGGGGTGTTGCTTGCGGCCATCTCGGCGATGGTTTGCTCAACAAACACCGGATCCATGATCTTGTCCGGTTCGATGTTGCCGAAATCAATCACCTTTTTCTTGGTGCTGTCGGTGATGATTACCGGTACGCTGGCGGCATTGATTACCACTTCGGAGAAAAAGTCCCTCACCAGGTCGTTGAGCACCTCATGCAATTCGCTGTGAAGCTTCGAATCCTTGTAGTAGAGGTAGTTTTTCTTTTGCTGGAAGTACCTCGCCGGAATAGGCGGATAGACCGAATATTCGTCCAACAGCCTGCCCGACAGGAAGGTGACGGTATCTTTATCAAATTCAACATTTTTGGTGTTGATAATGCGGCCGTCTTCATCAGTGAGGATTACCGGAATGGTGTTGTTGGAGCGGATGATATCCACGTAAAAAGTCAGGTCAATATTGGGATCATCCGACCGGATCAGTTGTTTGTAGGCTTCGGCCAGGAGGGTTACCCGCTTGCGGTCCTCTTCGCGTATCTGCTGGAAAAACTGCTCGATGTATTTCACCAGTTCAGTTTTACGGTAAATAGCGTCAGCCCATATCTTTACGTTCATCTGCTCCTGTTCGGCTACCTTGCGGACAATGATGCTGGTGTAGTACATTGATCCGGCTACAATTGCAACTGCCAGAGCAAACAGAAACAACTTCCATTGTCTCTTTTTCGCGTAAATATTAAGTTTTACCATCGGCATAAATATGCATGCAAACGCCAAAAGCAAGGCCTTATTATTGAATGGGCTTAACCGTTAAATGAGCCTATCCGGCGGGAGGTCAGAATGCAGAGCAGCGGATGAATTGTGAGCGACAAGAGGGTATTGGGATGATTGAAATCCCATTCATTTTTGTTAGAATAAGGTAATAAGGTTATGAAAATCAATGGGATACATTTTCTACTAAGGTATTGGGTTCAGGATAAGGTTTTCCTTCTCCGAGAAATGAGCTTTAAAAGATGAAAACCTTATCTCCATCTTCAAACCTTAGTAGAAATGAGCCACCAACGAGCTATCTGACCTTATTACCTTATTTGCTCCAAGAACATCAGATAAATACGGAAATAAGGTTAAAAGGTTATGAAAATCAACGGGATACATTTTCTACTAAGGTATTGGGTTCAGGATA
>DAIRGA010000023.1:0-84367 GCA_036794825.1 Bacteroidales bacterium
GAAAAAGCGGGAATCAGCAAGGACGCTGAAACCCGCTTCTACTCCGTCGGGGTAGTAAGATTCGAACTTACGACCTCCTGCTCCCAAAGCAGGCGCGCTAACCGGACTACGCTATACCCCGAATTAATAAAAGAACTCTGCGGAGAGAGGGGGATTCGAACCCCCGGTACCCGTGATTAGGTACGACAGTTTAGCAAACTGTTGGTTTCAGCCACTCACCCATCTCTCCATCATCTCAACGAACTATCGTTACTAAAATTTGGGGGTGCAAAAATATAAAAAGAAGTAGCACCGACAAACTTTTCCAAGAAATATTTCAAATTCTTTACGGCGCAACAATTTCCCCCTCCCTCTGTTTATTACTGGTCATTATTAATTGATGTGAATGAAACGTTTACTCAAAGTAACAGCACTTATCCTCCTACTGGTCATTGCATACCTGATTATCCTTAGTCAATTCCCCAAAGAAGCCGGTCGTTTCCCTTTCATAGTAGCCCTGTTTCTCAGTGATTTATACCTCTGGAACTCATTCAGAACATGGATGAAAAGGCAAAAGATTGCGATAAAAATCGGTTTGAGCTTACTATACTGGAGTCCGCTGATCTTATTGAGTTTACTGATTGGAACAAGAATGGCAGATATCGAACTTATTGCTGATGAGAGGGCAGGGCTTCTGATGCAGGGATTCATTTTCAGCGCTTATGCATCAAAACTTCTGCCTGTGGTTTTTCTTATCATCGCCGACCTGATAAAAGGAGGAAAGTTGATGATAAAATTCTCCCACCGGAAACATCAAACAGCAAAAGACAAACTACCCGGTCAGCCAATCACTCGCAGCCTTTTTATTCAGCAGATAGGACTTGTGAGCGGAGGATTGCTATTTTCAGGTTTGATAGCTGGGATGATGAAATGGGTGCACGACTTCAAGATACACCGTCATTCCATCAATTTCGCCAATCTTCCACATAGTTTTAATGGATTCAGGATAGTTCAGATTTCTGATCTTCATCTTGGTAGCTGGTCGGCAAGTGGTGAACTTGAAACAGCCATTAACCGTATCAATGAACTGAATCCGGATGTCGTATTTTTCACCGGTGATCTTGTTAACTATAAAACTGATGAAGCATTGGAATTTGAAAGCACCCTATCAAAGCTTCGGGCTGAATATGGTGTCTTTGCAATTTTGGGTAATCATGATTATGGTGACTACACCCGCTGGTCATCACCTGAAGCCAAGTCAAAAAATATGACTGATCTCTTCGCTTTTTACCGCCGGATTGGATGGAAGTTATTGAAAAACAATCACGCAATTCTCGAAAAACAAGGAGGAAAAATTGCAATTATCGGAGTTGAAAATTGGGGCGCAATCGCCAGATTTCCGCAATATGGCGATATTGAAAAAGCCAAATCCGGTGCCGAATCAGCTGACCTGAGGATCTTACTTTCGCACGACCCTTCGCATTGGGAAAAGGTAATCAGTACAGGGCATCCTGACATCCATCTCACACTATCCGGCCACACACATGGTTTCCAGTTTGGTGTCGAAACGAAATATGTAAAATGGTCGCCGGCTCAATATGCTTATAAGCACTGGGCTGGACTCTATTCCAAAGAGTTAGCAGACGGGCGGGAACAATATCTTTATGTTAACCGCGGGCTTGGAACGGTCGGTTATCCTGGCCGGGTTGGCATTTTACCTGAAATTACCCTGATCGAGCTGACAGCATAAAAAAAACCGGGAAATGTTCCATATCTCCCGGCTCAAAAAATTGACTCAAATCAATATTACCCGATAGTAATCATACGCTTTGGCTTCTCTTTTGCTTCCTCCTTTTTCGGCAGTATAATATTCAATATGCCTTCGTTGTAGGAGGCTTTGATATCCTTTTCGTCAATTGTGTTGGGTAAGGTGAAGGTCCTTTTGAACGACTGATAGCTGAATTCCTGGCGGGTGTATTGCCCCTCTTTACTTTCCTCCCGTTTGCTCTCAGTCTCGGCAGAGATGGTTAATATGTTATTATCGAGCTCGATTTTGAAGTCATCTTTCTTCATCCCCGGAGCTGCCACCTCAACCGTAAAATCATCCTTGCCCTCTTTGATGTTTACTGCAGGCATTGTTGAGTCGTTGAAACCCATGTTTGACGCATCAAACAAGTCTCTGTCCAAAAATTCCCTGAACAATGTAGGGAACAAATCTCTGTTTCTGAATTTTACCAGTGCCATTGTTTTGTCCTCCTATAATTTTAAGGTTAAACATTAATTTTGACCTTCTGGGTTGGACAAAAAAAATACCAACAAGAATTCTGAAAGCTCGTGAGAAAGGGAAATTTTCAGTATGATGTCGGACAACAAAATGTAATGTATTGAAATAAAATGAGATAAAATTAAAATGGACCTCTGGTATGATTTTTCGGAAAAATTGTATCAACGACTTTGCCAACTGCAACATTGTCAGAACATTGCAATTTTTTCAGTTGAAAAATGTCAGTTTGACTTTCGACAACGAATGATTATAATTCAAACCAGTCCTTGATTAAAACCGATTTGTCTTCCGGCTGAAGATAATGATGGAACTCATTGGTCTTGCTATTGTAAATATATTCGCTGCCCCACGCTTTGTGGTGTTTCTGCAGGCTTCTAATAGCGTCAATACAATAGTAGAGTTCGTCATTTGTCATGGTGGGATGAAGTGAAAGTCTTATCCATCCAGGCTTTTGCGACAAGTCTCCGTGATTTATCAGGTCGGTGATCTGCCTGGATTTGTCATAGCTTACATCAAGCAAAAAGTGACCATAAGTACCAGCACAAGCGCAGCCTCCTCTTACCTGAATGCCAAATTTATCGTTCAGCAATTTGACGGCGAGGTTGAAATGGATATCGTCGAAATAAAAAGAGAAAACTCCGAGCCTATTGGTAACATTATCGGCCAGGATTCTGATTCCGGGGATTTCGGTTAGTTCATCAAAAGCAATTTTAACCAGCTCTTTTTCACGCATTTCGATGTTGTGCACCCCCATTTTATTTTTCAGTTCAATGCATAATGCTGCTTTAATGGTTTGTAAAAAAGGTGGGGTTCCGCCATCTTCCCTCACTTCGATATCTTCAACATATTTAAATTCTCCCCAGGGATTGGTCCAATCCACCGTTCCGCCGCCAGGGTTGTCGGGCACAGGGTTATTATAAAGTGAGGAGTTAAAGATCAATACGCCGGGTGTGCCGGGGCCACCAAGGAATTTGTGTGGCGAAAAAAGAATAGCATCCAGCGCCATTAAAGGGTCTTCCGGATGCATATTGATGTCAACATATGGAGCAGAGGCAGCAAAATCAACGAAACAAATCCCGCCGTTTTGGTGCATCACTTTGGCCATTTCATGGTAAGGGGTAGAAATTCCGGTAACATTGGAGCAAGCCGTAAAACTCCCGATCTTCATTTTTCGATTTTTATACTTCTCCAATTCCTGCTTCAGTTCGTCAATGTCCACCAGAAGGTTTTTATCGGGCTTCAGCTGAACAACATCGGCAATAGTCTCAAACCAGGAAGTGTGGTTGGAATGGTGCTCCATGTGGGTTATAAAAACTACAGGGCGCTCAACCTCCGGCAGGCAGTTGTGTGCATCCATGCTTTTCATCGTCCTGAATCCGAGGATGCGCTGAAACTTATTAACCACGGTTGTCATCCCTGAACCGGCCGTAATAATTACATCTTTCGGCCCGGCATTCACATGTTCCTTAATCCTTTTGTGAGCATAGTGATAAGCGTTGGTCATCAACGTACCTGTTTCGCTGGTTTCGGTGTGCGTGTTACCCACAAAAGGCCCGAAAGTATTGGTAAGACGTTCTTCGATTGGACGATACAGCCGTCCGCTGGCTATCCAGTCGCCGTAAATAATTTTTTGTCTGCCAAAAGGCGAATCAAACGTTTGGTCAATTCCTATTATATTTTCGCGGAATGGCTTGAAATGTTGCTCCAGGTTTGACATAAAATCAAATCAGTTAATTGGTATCAAAAAGAAAACACATCTCTATGCGTGATTTCGGGGCAAAAATAGCCAATTCAGCCTTATCCATTTCTGATGAAGACAATTTTGACAAATGAGCTGAAGTACGATGACCTAACATATTCACAATGACACCTCTTACCGGAAAAAAAAAGGCTGTTTCTATACGAAACAGCCTCTATTATCAATATTGAACGAACGATTAACGTGCGTATTTGAATTCTTTGCCAAGATAGGCAGCCGCGGTTCCCAACTGCTCTTCGATGCGGAGCAGCTGATTGTACTTGGCAATACGGTCGGTGCGGCTTGCTGATCCGGTTTTAATCTGACCAGTGTTCAGCGCAACTGCAAGGTCGGCGATGGTAGTGTCTTCGGTTTCGCCTGAGCGGTGGCTGATCACTGCCGTGTAAGCATTACGGTAAGCCATGTTCACTGCGTTGATGGTTTCGGTGAGCGTTCCAATCTGGTTTACTTTAACAAGAATTGAATTTGCAATTCCTTTATCAATACCCATTTTTAGCCTTTCGGTATTTGTAACAAAAAGATCATCACCTACCAACTGTATTTTGCCTCCCATTTTTTCGGTCATCAGTTTCCATCCAGTCCAGTCATCTTCTGCCATACCGTCTTCGATGGATATAATCGGGTATTTGGTTGCCCATCCGTTCCAATAGTCAACCATTTGAGCAGGAGTTAATTTATCACCGGTTGACCATTTGAGGTGGTAAACATTTTCTTCGGGGATAAAAAATTCAGAAGCAGCGGGATCCAAAGCCAGATAGATATCTTCGCCGGGTTTGTAACCGGCATTTTCGATAGCCTGGAGGATAACGGTGATGGCTTCCTCATTGGATTTGAGATTGGGAGCAAAACCACCTTCATCGCCTACATTTGTGGAGTAACCGCCTTTTTTCAGAACAGCTTTCAGGTTGTGAAATACTTCAGCGCCCATCCGTAAGGCTTCAGCAAAATTTGGTGATCCTACTGGCATGATCATAAATTCCTGGAAGTCAATGCTGTTATCAGCATGTGAACCACCATTCAGGATGTTCATCAGAGGGATCGGAAGTGTGTTGGCTCCGGTTCCACCGATATAACGGTAAAGGGTCTGCCCTGTTTCAGTTGCAGCGGCGTGGGCACAAGCCAGCGATACTCCGAGAATTGCATTTGCTCCAAGATTGGCTTTGTTAGGTGTACCATCAAGTTCGATCATTTTCTTGTCAATCTCAATCTGGTCGGTAACAAAAAAGCCCTGTAATTCTTCGTTAAGAACTGTGTTTACATTGTTGACAGCCTTCAAAACGCCTTTACCCATATAGCGGATTTTCTCTCCGTCGCGGAGTTCAACTGCCTCGTGAATACCGGTGGAGGCACCGGAAGGTATGGCCGCGCGGCCTACAACGCCATTATCGGTCAAAACTTCGACTTCGATGGTCGGATTTCCTCTCGAATCGAGAATCTGACGTGCATGGATGTTTACTATTGTACTCATAGTGATTTGTTATTGGTTACTATTTATGAAAAAGGGACAAAGCATAGTTTATCATGCCTTATCCCAAAAAGTTTTATTTATGAAACGAAGATTTATTCAGGTTTTTTTTCTTCGGATTCATCGGCCGTCGGAGCAACTTCATCGGCTGATGTAGCTGGAGCTTCAACCACCTGCTCATCAACGGGTTGTTCATCTGCCACAACCTCCGGGGTCTCCTCTTCAACAACTTCCGGCTTTGTTTCTTCCACCACCGGAGCAGCTACTTCCTCTTTACGGGTTTTTCCTGATCCTCTTCTTCTGCGGCGACCACCTTTTTCGGTTGCTGCGCCTTCTTTGGCTACATACACATCGTTGAAATCAACCAGCTCCATCAGGCACATATCGGCATTATCGCCCAACCGGTATTCGGTTTTGATGATGCGGGTATATCCACCCGGACGTTCGGCGATTTTAGGTGAAATCTCTCTGAAGAGTTCGGTAACAGCCTCTTTGCTTTGCAGGTAGCTAAATACGACCCTGCGCGAATGTGTAGTATCTTCCTTCGATTTGGTAATCAGCGGTTCTACATAAGTTCTAAGAGCTTTTGCTTTTGCAACCGTTGTGGAAATCCGCTTATGCAGGATAAGGGATGTAGCCATATTCGACAGCATAGCCTTGCGGTGGCTGCTTGTCCTGCCTAAATGATTAAAATTCTTGCGGTGTCTCATTGTTCAATTATTCCTTGTCTAATTTATACTTCGAAACGTTCATTCCAAATTCAAGGTTCTTATTTCTAACCAGCTCCTCGAGTTCGGTGAGCGATTTTTTTCCGAAATTCCTGAATTTGAGTAAGTCATTTTTATTGAAAGTTACCAGGTCTCCCAAAGTTTCCACATCAGCAGCTTTCAAACAGTTGAGCGCTCTCACGGACAGATCGAGGTCAACAAGTTTAGTTTTGAGCAACTGGCGGATATGGAGTGAATTTTCGTCAAATTCTTCGGTAACCGTTTTGTCTTCTTTTTCCACTGCGATCTTTTCATCTGAAAAGAGCATGAAATGGTGAATCAGAATTTTTGCAGCTTCTTTCAAAGCGCCTTTTGGTTCGATGGATCCGTCGGTGGTGATTTCGATGGTCAGTTTTTCATAGTCGGTTTTTTGCTCAACCCTAAAATCCTCAACATCATATTTCACATTAACAATCGGTGTATGGATAGAATCCATTGCGATGGTTCCGATGGGTGCGTTTGGATCTTTATTTTCATCTGCCGGAACGTAACCTCTTCCTTTGTTTATGGTCATCTCCATTGTCAATTTGACTGAAGATTCCATATTGCAAATCACTAAATTAGGGTTAAGCACCTGAAATACTGATAAATACTTATTGATATCACCAGCCTTGAAAACTTCCTGGTCTTTAATAACGACCTTTACGGTTTCAGAGCTTTCCTGTTCAACGAGCCGTTTGAAACGAATTTGTTTGAGGTTAAGAACTATCTCGACCACATCTTCCACCACGCCCTTGATAGTGGAAAATTCCTGGTCAACGCCTTCTATTTTGATGCTTGTGATGGCAAAGCCTTCGAGAGAGGAGAGCAAAATTCTGCGAAGCGCATTGCCGATGGTGATTCCAAATCCGGGTTCCAGAGGGCGAAATTCAAATTTACCTTTGTAATCGCTCGCTTCGAGCATGATTACTTTTTCAGGCTTTTGAAATGCTAAAATTGCCATAATTAAACCTTTAGGTTTGCAAATAAGTAATGGGTTGTTATTTAGAATAGAGCTCGACGATGATCTGCTCGTTTATGTTCTCCGGAATTTCGTCTCTTTGCGGATAGCTTAGCACCTTACCGGCAACTTTCTCCTGATCCCATTCGAGCCAGGGCAACAAAGAGCGGCGTGTTGCTAAAGAATCGGTAATGACCTCAAGTGTTTTTGACCTTTCACGAACACCAACAGTAAAGCCGGGCTTGATGTGATAGGACGGCACGTTCACCACCTCGCCGTTTACCACGATATGACGATGGGAAACCAATTGACGGGCTGCTGCACGTGTCGGCGCAATGCCAAGACGGTAAACTACATTATCGAGTCGTGTTTCGATCAGTTGGAGCAATACTTCACCGGTAATACCCTCTTTCTTACGGCTGGCTTTCTCAAATGTATTGCGGAACTGACGCTCCAAAATGCCGTAAGTATATTTTGCCTTCTGTTTCTCGGCCAGCTGAATACCATATTCAGTGGGCTTCTTGCGCTTTTTGTTCAAGCCATGTTGTCCCGGAGGATAGTTTTTCTTTTCGAAATACTTATCTGATCCGAAGAGTGCTTCACCAAATTTTCTGGAAATCTTTGTTTTTGGCCCAATGTATCTTGCCATTTTATCTATAATTTAATTTGATAATCAATTAATTATTAAACTCTTCTGCGCTTCGGAGGGCGGCATCCGTTATGGGGCAATGGGGTGATGTCGTTGATTTCGAGCACCTCAATACCGGCTGAGTGAATGGTTCTGATGGCTGACTCTCTGCCTGCTCCCGGGCCTTTTACATAAACTTTCACCTTGCGCAGGCCCAGGTCGTAAGCAACCTTTGAGCAATCCTCAGCGGCAGTCTGAGCGGCGTAAGGTGTATTTTTCTTCGAGCCCCTGAAACCCATTTTTCCGGCTGATGACCAGGAAATTACCTGACCATCGTTGTTGGCAAGGGTAACGATGATGTTGTTAAAAGAAGCGCTGATAAAAGCTTTTCCCATAGGTTCTACCTTTACGATCCGTTTCTTTGTGGTTTTACTTGTTTTTGCTGTTTTTGCCATATTGAAATTTACTTGTTGACTTGATTAATGAAAACAACCAATGAAAGAGGTTTGATTCAGGATTAACCTTTTGGTGCTTTCTTTTTATTAGCAACGGTTTTTTTGCGCCCTTTACGTGTACGGGCGTTGTTTTTGGTGGATTGTCCTCTCAATGGTAATCCAAGACGATGACGGATTCCGCGGTAGCAACCGATGTCCATCAGTCGTTTGATGTTCATCTGGGTTTCGGAACGAAGCGCACCTTCTACTTTGTATTCGTCGCTGATGAGTGCGCGGATATTGTTTTGTTCTTCGTCAGACCAATCCTGCACTTTTTTACTTTCATCCACTCCCACCTTGTCGAGAATCTCTTTTGCAAGGTTGCGGCCAATGCCATGGATGTATGTCAGACCGACCACGCCCCGCTTATTTTTTGGTAAGTCAATACCTGCAATACGTGCCATAGTAATTTATCTGTTTAATGATTTGTTAACCTTGTCTTTGCTTGTACTTAGGATTCTTTTTGTTGATCACGTACAATCTGCCTTTTCTGCGGACAATCTTGCAGTCCGGTGTTCTTGTTTTTACTGATGCTCTTACTTTCATCGCTATCAATTATTTATATCTGAATGTTATTCGACCTTTCGATAAATCATAAGGCGACATGGCAATTTTCACGCGGTCACCTGGCAGAATCTTGATGTAGTGCATCCTCATCTTACCCGAAATGTGTGCGATGATGACATGCCCGTTTTCAAGTTCGACCCTGAACATTGCATTGCCCAGCGATTCGATCACTGTGCCGTCTTGTTCGATGAGTGCCTGTTTTGCCATTCGCTCTATATACTAATGTTTAAAATACTTACTTTGGTTACTTCTTCAATAAAATCAAAGGTTGATAAAACTTCCGCTTTGCCTTTTCTTATCACCACATCGTGCTCGTAATGAGCGGATGGGCGGTGATCCCTGGTTCTTATGGTCCATCCGTCGCGTTCCTGGTACACATTCTTCACACCGAGGTTAATCATAGGTTCGATTGCCAGCACCATTCCGCTGCGTAGCTCTTTTCCATTTCCTCTTCGTCCGTAGTTAGGTACTTCAGGTTTTTCGTGCAAATCCTTACCCAAGCCATGGCCTACCAGGTCTCTGACCACAGAATAACCGAAGCCCTCCACATAACTTTGAACGGCGTAACCAATATCACCAACCCTGTTTCCTTCGATGGCAACATCTATTGCCCGGTAGAGCGACTCAATGGTTCGTTTCATGAGAAGAAGGGTTTCCTTATCCACCACGCCAACCGGAAAAGTGTAGGCTGAATCGCCGAAATAACCGTTCTTCTTCACTCCACAATCAATCGAAACAATGTCTCCCTCCTTCAAAGCATAATCACCGGGAATCCCATGAACAACTACTTCATTTACAGAGGTGCAGAGCGATCCGGGAAATCCGTGATAACCCTTAAATCCGGGTGTTCCGCCATTATCCCTAATAAACTCTTCGGCAACTTTGTCGAGCTGACGGGTGGTTACACCAGGTGCAATCAGTTTTGCAACTTCAGCAAGCGTTTTACCAACAAGCAAAGAACTCTCGCGTATTAATTCTATCTCCTCCTCTGACTTGATCAAAATCATTTCCGGAAATTTTTCAGGAGTTTTCCCCTATTAATATCCTGATCTTCCTTTGATCCTGCCTGATTTGGTTAAACCATCGTAGTGACGCATCAAAAGATGGCTGTTGATCTGGTCTAATGTATCGAGCACAACCCCAACCAGAATCAAGAGGGATGTACCGCCGTAGAAGGTCGCAAATTGCTGGCTTACTCCTGCGATTGTAACAAAGGCAGGCATAATAGCTACAAACCCGAGGAACAACGATCCGGGAAGTGTAATCCGCGACATAACATTATCAATAAATTCAGCAGTCTTTTTACCAGGTTTAATGCCTGGAATGAAGCCGCCGTTTTTCTTCATGTCGTCAGCCATCTGGTTTGGATTAACCGTGATGGCAGTGTAGAAATAAGTGAAAAGCACAATCATCACAAAGAAAGTGAAGTTGTACCAAAAGCCTGTAAAGTCGGTAAAAACTGATGCAAAACCTGTGAGGGCATCAGTTTGAGCATACTGAGCGATGGTGAGTGGAAGGAACATGATTGCCTGGGCAAAAATGATCGGCATTACACCTGCTGCATTAACCTTCAACGGAATATACTGACGAACGCCGCCATATTGTTTGTTTCCGACTACTCTCTTGGCGTATTGAACCGGAATCCTGCGGGTACCCTGTACCAGAAGAATCGTGAGAAGAATAACACCCACGAGAACAATGATTTCGACAAT
Organism: Bacteroidales bacterium; assembly: GCA_036794825.1. Lineage (GTDB taxonomy): Bacteria > Bacteroidota > Bacteroidia > Bacteroidales > 4484-276 > RZYY01. The sequence goes on from DAIRGA010000023.1 coordinate 10,596, forward strand.
GAATATGATCAGACCGCCACCTTGTTCTTCAAGTCTGGAAATAAATTCAGCGAACAAAGAGAAGGGTAACCTTGCGATAATACCGATCATAATAATGAGCGAAATACCGTTACCGATGCCCTTATCGGTGATCTTTTCGCCAAGCCACATAACAAACATTGATCCTGCGGTAAGCATAATTACAGATGAAATACCGAAGAATGAGAATATTGAATGGGATGTGGTGGCAGGGTCAAACGGATAGATAGCCTCGGGCGGGAGTTGCATTACGAGGTTGGCAATATAGGCAGGCGACTGGAAAATCAGAATGATCACCGTAAGGTATCTGGTGATCTGATTGATTTTTTTTCGTCCGCTTTCGCCTTCCTTCTGCAACCGCTGGAAGTAGGGAATAGCCATACCCAACAACTGGACAACGATGGAAGCTGAGATGTAGGGCATAATACCCAATGCGAAAATGGAGGCATTGGAGAATGCGCCACCTGAAAACATATTCAGTAATCCCAGCAATCCGGTTGAAGCCTGCTGTTGTAAAGAGCTGAGCATCGCCGGGTCAACTCCGGGCAGCACTACAAATGAACCAAGGCGATAGAGAAGTATGATACCTAAGGTGTAGGCGATCCTGGTTCTCAGATCCTCAATCTTGTAGATGTTCTTTATGGTGTCTATAAATCTTTTCATTCAAAATTAAATTTTGGTTGCAACACCCCCCTTGTCTTCAATGGCTTGTTGCGCTGATTTTGAAAAAGCGTGGGCAGTCACTTGAATTGCTGATTTCAGTTCTCCTCTTCCTAAAACCTTAATCAGGTCTTTTTTCTGAGCGAGACCGTTATTGATCAGAACATCAAGATTAATGACGGTTAATTTATGATCGTCGGCGAGTTTTTGCAAGGCATCGAGATTAATGCCCCGGTACTCAACGCGATTGATATTCTTGAATCCACCTTTGGGAATGCGGCGATACAAAGGCATCTGCCCACCTTCAAAACCGGCTTTGGATGAATAGCCTGATCTTGATTGGGCGCCTTTGTGTCCTCTTGTAGAGGTTCCTCCCCTACCCGAGCCCTGGCCACGGCCAATTCTTTTCCTGTTTTTTGTTGAACCTTCTGCTGGTTTCAGATTTGATAAATCCATCTTATTAAACTGTTTGCGAGGTTTATACGTTTGCAATCACCACTAAATGTTTCACTTTGTCAACCATCCCTAAAATCTGGGGGGTTGCTTCATGCTCAACAACTTTGTTCATTTTGGTAAGACCAAGAGCCAACAAAGTTAATTTCTGCCTCTTTGGGCGACCGATTCCACTTCTTACTAATTTTACTGTTATCTTACTCATTTTCTGTCGCTTTTAGCCGTTAAATACTTTTTCAAGACTTATGCCTCTTACCTGGGCAACGGTGTATGGATCGCGCATCTTCATCAGCGCGTCAATAGTAGCTTTCACCACACTGTGAGGATTGGATGACCCTTTTGATTTGGCAAGTACGTCTTTCACACCGACACTTTCCAAAACAGCCCTCATCGCTCCTCCGGCAATAACTCCGGTACCGGCTGCGGCAGGTTTCATGAAAATCTTAGCGCCGCTGTATTTGCCAATTCCTTCGTGCGGCAAGGTACCGTTGAGGATGGGTACGCTGATTAGGTTTTTCTTTGCATCATCAATTCCCTTGGCGATAGCAGCAGTAACCTCTTTGGCTTTTCCCAGGCCATAACCTACAACACCCTGCTCGTTACCAACCACAACGATGGCCGAAAAACTGAATGTCCTACCTCCTTTGGTAACTTTAGTAACTCTCTGAATATGAACAAGCCTGTCTTTAAACTCGATTTCGCTTGATTTAACTCTCTTTACGTTTACGTTTGCCATAGTTTAGTTAAAATTTAAGACCTGCTTCTCTTGCTGCATCGGCGAGAGTTTTTACGCGGCCATGATACAAATATCCATTTCTGTCAAATACCACGGTTTCGATACCTGCCTCGGTAGCTTTGCGGGCAATGAGTTTACCAACCCGTTTGGCCTGTTCGATCTTTGTCATCTTTTCGGTGTCAAAGTCTTTGCCTAAGGAGGAAGCAGAAACCAATGTCTTTTGGTTCAGATCATCAATCAGCTGGGCATAAATCTCTTTGTTGCTTCTGAAAACGGTCATTCTGGGTTTTGTGGCTGTGCCAAAAACGCCTTTCCTGATCCGCATTTTGATCCGAAATCTTCTGAATTTCTTTTTGTCTTTAATTGCCATTTTCTCAATGGGTTTTATCTTATTGATAAACTTGTTTAATTCAATTTATTACTTGGCTGAAGTCTTACCTGACTTGCGCTTGATATCTTCACCCACATACTTGATACCTTTACCCTTGTATGGTTCTGGCTTACGCAGCGAGCGGAGTTTTGCAGCGATCTGACCAACAAGTTGCTTGTCGTGCGATGTGAGGGTAATCACAGGGTTTTTACTTCTTTCGGTAACTGTTTCAACCTTCACCTCATCGGGCATCAGGAAAACGAGGTTGTGTGAGTAACCCAGTGAAAGTTCAAGAGCTTTACCGGTGGCTGAAGCTTTGTATCCAACACCTACCAGTTCCTGTTTAATCTGGTATCCTTTTGAAACGCCATGAACCATGTTGGCGATCAGTGCACGGTAAAGGCCGTGCATGGCTTTATGTCTCTTCTGGTCAGTGGGGCGCTCAACGGTGAGTATTCCACCATCAATTTTCACAATCATATCAGGATGAACCTGTTGCTGAAGTGAACCAAGGCTGCCTTTCACAGTTACGAGATTTTTCTCTGAAACCTTTACTTCGACTCCTGCCGGGATTGTTATTGGTAATTTTCCTATACGTGACATTTCTTCTCCTTTTTAGCTGATGTAACAAACTACTTCACCACCAACATTCATTTTCCGTGCTTCTTTATCGGTCATCAATCCTGAGGATGTGCTGATGATAGCGATTCCAAGGCCGTTCAGGACGCGTGGGAGTTCATCAACACCTACAAATTTACGCAACCCGGGACGGCTGACTCTTTTGAGGGAGTTGATGGCCGGCATTTTGGTAACCGGATGATACTTTAATGCGATTTTTATCACAGGGGGAAATTTCTCATCTTCAAATTTGTAATTGAGGATGTATCCTTTTTCAAAAAGTATCTTGGTGATCTCTTTTTTCATTTTTGAAGAAGGAATTTCCACAATACGATGGCCCGCCATTATGGCATTCCTGACTCTTGTGATATAATCTGAAATGGGATCAGTTAACATATTTCCTTGATTAATTATTTATTTTCAATTCCAATTTTTACCAACTTGCTTTCTTCACGCCTGGGATGAGGCCTTTTAAGGCCATCTCGCGGAAATTGATGCGTGAGATTCCGAATTCTCTCATGTAACCTTTTGGCCGGCCAGTAAGCTGGCAACGGTTGTGAAGGCGCACTGGGCATGCGTTTTTGGGCAACTTTTGCAATGCTTCATAATCGCCGGCTGCTTTCAAAGCTGCACGTTTCTCAGCATATTTGTCAACGAGCATTTTCCTCTTGACTTCCCTGGCTTTCATTGATTCTTTTGCCATAGATCAGTTCTTATTGTTGATTTCTAAATGGTAATCCAAATTCTTTCAGCAGAGCGTGAGCTTCTTTATCATTGGCTGCGGAGGTTACAAAGGTAATGTCCATGCCATTGATTTTATTCACTTTATCAATATTGATTTCTGGGAATATAATCTGCTCTGTAACACCCAGGGTATAGTTTCCTCTTCCGTCAAATCCCTTGTCGCTGATTCCTTTAAAGTCTCTTACACGTGGGATAGAAACTGAGATGAGGCGATCGAGGAATTCGTACATCTGGTTACCGCGCAGGGTAACTTTTACTCCGATGGGCATCCCTTTCCTGAGTTTAAAGTTGGAGATGTCTTTCTTGGATTTGGTGGCTACTGCTTTTTGACCAGTGATCTGAGTAATCTCTGTTAATCCGAACTCGATCAGCTTTTTGTCGGCAATTGCATCGCCAAGTCCCTGGTTAACTACTATTTTGAGCAGTCTGGGCACCTGCATGGGACTCTTGAATTCAAACTGCTTCAGGAGTGCAGGATGAATTTCCTTTGTGAATTTTTCCTTAAGTCTTGGTACGTAACTCATTATTTAATTACCTCCCCTGATTTTTTAGAATAGCGAACCAGTTTATTTTTCTTTTCATCCAGCTTGCGGCCAACGCGTGTGGCTTTACCGGAGTTGTCAACCACCATTAAGTTGGATACATGAATGGGTGATGCTTTTTTAACTATGCCACCCTGTGGGTTTTCTTTGTTTGGCTTAGTGTGCTTGCTAACCATTTTCACACCTTCAACGATTGCGGTTTGCTTTTCAGGATTTACTACAAGGACTTTGCCTTTGAGGCCTCTTGAGTCGCCTGAAAGTACTTGAACATTGTCGCCTTTTTTAATATGAAGTTTTTGATTTTTCATCGTTTATCAAAATTTTAAAGCACTTCGGGTGCAAGTGAAACGATTTTCATGTATTGTTTTTCTCTCAATTCCCTTGCTACTGGTCCAAAAATACGGGTTCCGAACATTTCACCGGCGTTATTCAGCAGAACAACTGCGTTGTCGTCGAACCGGATGTAACTTCCATCAGGCCTGCGAATTTCTTTTTTGGTACGCACTACCACAGCTTTGGAAACTGTCCCTTTCTTTATATTGCCGGAAGGGATAGCGCTTTTAACGCTCACTACAATAGTATCGCCAATGGATGCATAGCGGCGGTGGGTTCCACCGAGCAAACTGATGCATAACACGGTTTTGGCTCCGCTATTGTCGGCAACTGTTAATCTTGTTTCTTTCTGTATCATGACTACTTAGCCCTTTCAATGATTTCGATTAATCTCCAACATTTATTTTTGCTCAATGGTCTGGTTTCCATGATGCGCACGGTGTCACCGATATTGCATTCATTTTTATCGTCGTGTGCCATGAGTTTGGTGCTTTTATGGACAAATTTGCCATAAATGGGGTGCTTAACCCTGCGGTCAACCTGAACGACGATGGTTTTCTCCATCTTGTTGCTCACCACCAGTCCCGTTCTTTCTTTGCGCAACGGTCTTGTTAATTTTTCTTCCATTGTACTGCCTTGTTATAATTTTCCTTCAAGTTGTCTTTTTCTGAACTCGGTTTTCAGCCTTGCAACTGTCCTGCGATAGTAAACGATTTTCTGCGGGTTTTCCAAATCTGATACTGCGTGATTGAGTTTCAGTTTGGTGAGTTGCTTTTGCTCCTCTTCCAACCTCTCGAGCAAATCATCATTCGATAATTCTATGATAACACTTTGTTTCATTGCTGTTCGGATATTATTCTACGTAATCTTGTCTGACGATAAATTTGGTTTCCACCGGCAATTTCTGTGCTGCCAGCCTCAATGCCTCCTTGGCAACTGCCAAAGGTACTCCATCTGCTTCGAGCAAAATGCGGCCAGGTGTTACAGGAGCTACGAAATATTCGGGAGCACCTTTACCTTTACCCATACGTACTTCAGCAGGTTTCTTGGTCACTGGCTTGTCGGGGAAAATCTTAATCCATATCTGGCCCTCACGTTTCATATGACGGGTAACCGCCTGACGTGCAGCCTCGATCTGACGACCTGTGATCCATGCCTCTTCCATCGTCTTGATACCGAAAGAGCCATAAGCCAACTCGTGTCCTCTTTGGGCGTTCCCTTTCATCTTGCCCTTTTGCTGCTTCCTGTATTTTGTTTTCTTTGGCTGTAACATTATTCCTTAGTTTTATGATTGTCAGCTTGTTATATTAGTTCTTTTCGTTAAAACGTTGTCTTGCTCGTGGGCGACGGCCACCTTGCGGAGGTGCCGGGGAAATGCCTTTTGATTTCTTCTCTGCACCAGCCATTGGAACAAGATCAACTTTTTCAAATATTTCGCCTTTACAAATCCATACTTTGATACCTATTCTACCGTAGGTTGTATGGGCTTCGGCGTGCGAGTAATCAATATCTGCCCTAAGCGTGTGCAAAGGGGTACGACCTTCTTTGTACATCTCGCGACGGGCCATTTCGGCGCCTCCCAATCTTCCGCTGATAAGAACCTTGATTCCCTCGGCGCCTATTCTCATTGTTGAAGCGACGGCGGTTTTAATGGCTCTACGGAATGATATACGGCCTTCGATTTGCCTGGCAATGTTGTTGGCAACCAGGTTAGCATCCAATTCCGGGCGCTTAATCTCAGAAATGTTGATCTGAATCTCTTTTCCTGTGAGCTTCTTCAGTTCCTCTTTCAGCTTGTCAACTTCCTGTCCGCCTTTTCCGATAATGATGCCGGGTCTGGCAGTATTGATGGTAACTGTAACCAGCTTAAGGGTGCGCTCGATCTGAATTTTGGAAACGCCGGCTTTTGACAGACGGGCAAACAGGTATTTTCTGATCTTGTCGTCTTCTATCAGCTTTTCGCTGAAATTCTTTCCGCCATACCAGTTGGAGTCCCATCCCTTGATGATGCCTAACCTAAGACCTATTGGATTAGTTTTTTGTCCCATTAAATAATGAAATATAGATGATTACTTTAATTTCTTATTGGTTTTCAACTTGTTCTGCAACTTCCGGTTTGTTTCGGCTATCGAGGATTAAGGTAACGTGGTTTGAACGTTTTCTAATCCTGTGCGCTCTTCCCTGCGGAGCAGGCCTGATGCGTTTTAGCTGCCTTGCACTGTCAACCATGATTGATTTTACAAAAAGGTTGCTTTCTTCCATCCTTACACCTTCGTTCTTCACCTGCCAGTTGGCAATAGCGGAGAGCATCAATTTATAGAGCCTTAACGACGACTCCTTTTGGGTGTACTTGAGGATGTTGAGGGCTAATTCAACATCTTTGCCTCTTACAAGATCGGCAACAAGTCTCATTTTACGTGGTGAAGTAGGGCAATCGGTAAGCTTTGCGATGTAAAGCGTTTTTCTTGCCATCTTCCGGTCTTCTGCCATTTTATGTTTTCGTGTACCCATGATTAGTTTCCTTTATTTTTTGCCTTTATCCTTTTTACCTGAGTGACCTCTGAACTGACGGGTTGGGGCAAATTCGCCCAATTTGTGACCTACCATGTTTTCTGTTACGTAAACGGGGATGAATTTGTTTCCGTTGTGCACTGCAATGGTTAGTCCTACAAAATCCGGAGATATGATAGAAGCTCTGGACCAGGTTTTGATCACACTCTTCTTCTTGGATTCCTGAGCGTCAAGAACTTTTTTTTCCAGTTTGAAATGGATATATGGACCTTTTTTAAGCGAACGACTCATCTTATCTGTAGTTTAAGAATTACTTTTTCCGTCTTTCAATAATGTATTTGTTTGAAGCTTTTTTCTTCGACCTGGTTTTGTAACCCTTTGCAGGAATACCTTTTCTTGATCTTGGAATACCTCCTGATGCTCTACCTTCACCACCGCCCATTGGGTGATCAACCGGGTTCATAACAACGCCTCTTGTGCGTGGTCGGCGACCAAGCCAGCGGCTGCGACCGGCTTTACCCGAAATCTCGAGGTTGTGATCCTGGTTCGAAATGGTTCCAATAGTAGCTTTGCAGGTTTGCAGTACCATTCTGGTTTCACCCGATGGGAACCTGAGTATGGCAAATTTACCATCTCTCGACATCAGCTGTGCGTAGGAACCAGCGCTGCGAGCGATTTTTCCACCTTGTCCGGGGCGAAGCTCGATGTTGTGGATCAGCGTTCCAAATGGGATCTCGCTTAAGTAAAGAGAATTTCCAATGTCGGGTGTAGCGCCAAATCCAGACATAATGGTCTGGCCAACTTTTATACCTGTCGGTGCTAAAATGTAGCGTTTCTCACCATCAGAGTATGATACAAGTGCGATACGTGCACTGCGGTTGGGATCGTATTCCACGGTCAAAACTTCGGCAGGCATACCTTCCTTTTCACGCTTAAAATCAATGATGCGGTATTTTTGTTTATGACCGCCACCGATGTAACGCATGGTCATTCTGCCCTGGTTGTTTCTACCACCTGACTTCTTCAGCGGTTCGAGCAAACTTTTTTCAGGTTTGTCGGTGGTAATATCATCAAATGCACTTATTAATTTAAAGCGCTGACTTGATGTTGTCGGTTTGAATTTTTTTAAAGCCATTTATCTTAAATATTGCTGTAAAAATCAATTTTTTCACCATTAGCTATGGTCACAATAGCCTTCTTATTTGTTGCAGTTCTGCCAACGATCACACCTGATTTGGTGTTTCTCGATTTGTTTTTACCAGAATTTATGATGGTATTAACAGCTTCAACTTTTACACCGTAAAGTTCTTCAACTGCTTGTTTAATTTGAAGCTTGTTGGCATTTTTCTGCACGATAAACCCATACCTGTTCAGCTTTTCGCCGAGTTCGGTCATCTTTTCGGTAATTATCGGTCTGATTAAGATATTCATTGTACTGTTCCTGTTTTGGATAATTACTTCAATTAATTGGAGAACATCTCTTCGATGTCTTTTAATGAGCTTTCAAGAATCACCAGTTGATTAGCTTTCAGCACATCATAGGTGTTGAGGTTTTTGGCGTTTAGGTAAGTTATATTACCCAGATTACGTGTCGAAAGGTAAACATTCCGATCAACTCCTGGAGTGAGCATTAGTACTTTTGCTTCGCTGAGGTTGAGTGATTTCAGGATTGCGAGAAAATCTTTTGTCTTAGGCTTTTCGAAGTTGAAATCCTCGACGATCATGATCTTTCCGCCATCGGCTTTGTAACTCAATGCTGATTTGCGCGCAAGGCGTTTTAATTTTTTGTTTAGCTTAAGGCTGTAATCGCGTGGTTGTGGTCCAAATACACGTCCACCGCCTCTGAACAATGGGTTCTTAATACCACCGGCACGTGCGCCGCCGGTACCTTTCTGACGCTTCAATTTGCGTGTACTTCCAGCAATTTCTCCTCTTTGTTTTGACTTGTGAGTACCCTGACGCCTGTTGGCCATGATCTGCTTTACATCCAAATAGATGGCATGATCGTTTGGGTTTATTCCGAAAACGGAATCATCAAGGCTTATCGTACGGTCGGTTTTGTCGCCGTTAATTTTATAAACTGTTAGCTCCATCTTTCTACGATTAAATATGATCCAATGGGTCCTGGAACCGCTCCTTTAATTAATAATAAATTCTTCTCAGGTATGATCTTCATGATCTTAAGGTTGATCATTTTCACCCTGTTACGTCCGGTTTGACCAGCCATGCGAATCCCTTTGAAAACGCGGGAAGGCCATGAGGATGCACCAACTGATCCGGGGGCTCTTAAACGGTTGTGCTGTCCGTGGGTTGCCCCACCAACGCCGCTGAAATTGTGTCTTTTAATTACGCCCTGGAATCCTTTACCTTTTGAAATGCCAACTACATCAATAAATTCCCCTTCAATGAATACGTCTACGGTAACCTCTTCTCCGAATTTCTTTTGATGCCCGGCTTCAAACCTGGTAAATTCCCTGACTATGCGCTTCGGCGAAACACCGGCTTTTTTAAAATGACCGGCCATAGCTTTGGTGGTGTGCTTTTCTTTGCGCTCGTCATAGGCTAGCTGAATAGCATCATAACCATCTGTTTCTTTGGTCTTTACTTGGGTTACCACACATGGCCCGGCTTCGACGATGGTGCAGGCAACGTTTTTGCCATTCTCATCGAAAATTCCGGTCATTCCAATCTTTTTTCCAATTATTCCTGACATTATCTGTAATGATTTATGTTGTCAAATTAATCCTGCAATTACTGCTTTATCACACTTTAATTTCTACCTCTACTCCACTGGGAAGCTCGAGTTTCATTAAAGCATCAATAGTTTTTGTGGTTGAACTGTAAATGTCAAGCAGCCTTTTATAAGATGAAAGCTCAAATTGCTCTCTTGACTTCTTGTTAACAAAAGTCGCACGGTTTACCGTGAAGATCTTTTTGTTGGTTGGCAACGGAATAGGACCGCTGACAACAGCTCCTGTAGTCTTTACAGTTTTTACGATCTTTTCGGCTGATTTATCAACCAGATTGTGATCGTATGACTTTAGCTTAATTCTTATCCTTTGACTCACTGTAAGATATGATTAAATGATTTGATATTATTCTTTAAACTTTAACTGTGTATCCTTTGATTTTATAAAGAACCTGCTCCAGAAGATCATTTGGAAGATCAGCATAGTGAGAAAATTCCAGTGTATAGAGTGCGCGTCCCTGCGTTAATGACCGAAGTTGTGTGATATATCCGAACATTTCGGCCAGAGGAACTCTTGCATGTAAAACCTGTGCGTTGTACTTGGTCGAGACTTCTTCAATCTGTCCGCGACGACGGTTGAGATCGCTGCTGATTTCTCCAAGATATTGATCTGGAGTTATTACTTCAAGTCGCATTACGGGCTCGAGAAGTGTCAGGCTCATCATACGGGCAGCATTGCGGAAACCAATTTTTGCCGCAATTTCAAATGCAAGCGGATCAGAGTCAATTTGATGATAAGAGCCATTTTTCAGCACAACTTTCATATTGTAAACCGAAAAACCTGCCAGTACCCCATTCATCATCGACATCTCAAAACCACGTTTTACAGCATTGATGTACTCCTTTGGGATCGCTCCGCCTTTGATCTCATCAATAAACTGAAGACCTCTGATATCCTTGTCGTCAGCTGGTCCGATTTCAAATGTAATATCTGCAAAGCGGCCTTTTCCACCGGTTTGCTTTTTATAAACTTCCTGGTAAGTGAAATAGTTACGGAAGGCTTCTTTATAGGAAACCTGGGGTTTCCCCTGGTTGCATTCGATGTTATAATCGCGTCTGAGCTCATCCAGTCTGATTTCCAGGTGCAACTCGCCCATACCGCTTATTATCGTTTGACCTGTTTCTTCATCCACCTTTACCTTAAATGTTGGGTCTTCTTCAGTTAATTTAATCAGGCAACTTTGGAGTTTTTCAACATCATCCTGGGTCTTAGGTTCCACAGCCATGTTGATGACTGGTTCAGGAAACTTGATAGTCTCAAGTATAATAGGATGATTCAACAATGTGAGTGAATCACCGGTGCGAATTTCTTTAAAACCTACCAATGCACAGATGTTGCCTGCTTCAACCTTTTCGAGCGGGTGATACTTGTTTGCATGCATCTGCATCAGGCGAGTGATACGCTCCTTTTTCCCTGTATTTACATTTAAAACCTGTTCACCAGGTTTGATGGAACCAGAGTAAACACGAAGGAAAGCAATTTTCCCAACGTAAGGATCTGACTTAATCTTGAAGGCCAAAGCTGCGAAGTTATCTTCAGGATCAGCACTTCTGGTTTCTTCTTTTTCAGTAAAAGGATTTATCCCAACCACAGGCGGAAGGTCCATTGGACCTGGAAGATAAGCAGCAATTGCATCAAGTAGTTTTTGAATTCCTTTATTCCTGAATGCAGCTCCGCACAAAACAGGGGTAATTCGCATTTCTAGTGTGGCTTTACGAACCGTCTGCCGGATCTCATCCACTGTAATGGAAGTTGGATCAAGAAGGAACTTTTCGAGTAGTTCATCGCTCTCTTCAGCAACACCTTCTATTAAAAGCGTGCGGTATTCTCTCACTACTTCGGTTAAATCTGTTGGAATCGGAATTTCTCTGATTGTAGTTCCTAAACTGGTTTCGTCCCATTGGTAGGCTTTGTTGGTGATAAGGTCAACAATGCCGGAAAAGTTATCTTCTTCTCCAATTGGAATCTGCAATGGAATCGGATTTGCGCCAAGTTTATCCTTGATTTGACCGATGACATTAAAAAAATCAGCCCCGGAACGATCCATCTTATTGATGAAACTTACACGGGGAACTCTGTATTTATCTGCCTGGCGCCAAACGGTTTCTGACTGAGGCTCTACTCCTCCCACTGCACAAAAAACAGCAACTGCACCATCAAGAACCCGCAGTGATCTCTCAACTTCTACGGTAAAGTCAACATGACCAGGTGTGTCGATGATGTTGATCTTGTATTCCTGATTGTCAAAACTCCAGAAGACTGTGGTAGCAGCGGCGGTAATTGTAATTCCTCTCTCCTGTTCCTGCACCATGTAATCCATGGTGGCTGCGCCATCGTGCACTTCGCCTAGTTTATAATTGATGCCCGAATAAAACAATATCCGCTCAGTTGTAGTGGTTTTACCCGCATCAATGTGAGCCATGATACCAATATTCCTTGTATGTTTTAAATCGTTGATCATCAATTATGACTGGCTTAGCAGTATCTTGTTTAATTAAAATCTGAAATGGGAAAAGGCCTTATTTGCTTCAGCCATTCTGTGGGTATCTTCCTTCTTTTTAAATGCGCCACCTTCTTCTTTGTATCCGGCAATTATCTCAGCAGCCAATTTCCTACCCATGGATTTTTCGTTCCTTTTGCGGGCAAACAAAATCAGATTCTTCATTCCGATTGATTGCTTGCGTGATGGCGGAATTTCTGTAGGAATCTGGAATGTTGCTCCCCCAACCCTCCGACTTCTTACTTCAACGGAAGGTGTAACGTTGGCAAGCGCTTTTTTCCATACTTCCAGGCCATTCTCCTTAGTTCTTTCTTCAACGATATCCATTGCTTCATAAAAAATGCCGTAAGCAGTTTCCTTCTTACCGCGAAGCATAATGTTATTGACAAATTTTGTAACATGCTGATCGTTGTACCTTGGATCAGGCAGAACAATTCTCTTTTTTGGTCTCGCTTTCCTCATTTGAAAAACTATTATGAGATGAATTTAATTCAGTTTATTTCTGTTTAGGCCGTTTAGCGCCATACTTTGACCTTCTTTGCCTACGGCCATCAACACCGGAGGTGTCAAGGGCTCCTCTGATGATGTGGTACCTTACGCCCGGAAGATCTTTAACACGACCACCACGGATCATCACAATGGAGTGCTCCTGGAGGTTGTGACCTTCACCTGGGATGTATGCGTTCACCTCTTTACCATTGGTCAACCTGACCCTTGCTACTTTACGCATCGCAGAGTTAGGTTTTTTCGGTGTTGTAGTGTACACGCGAACACAAACGCCTCTTCGCTGAGGGCAACTGTCCAGCGCGGGAGACTTACTTTTAGCAGTCAATTTCTTACGTCCTTTACGAACTAACTGTTGTATAGTCGGCATAATCAGACTTTTAGTTTTAATTTCATTACGTTAAGCCCCTGATTTTTGGGGGTGCAAAAGTATTAATTTTCTTATTCAACACGAGAATTTTTTAAAATTTTCTCGATAGCTGGATAAAATCAAAACATTAAAAGGAGGGAAATAGTAAGGAAGGACAAAAAAAATCGTCGAGGTAAAATGACGTGGAAACAAATTTTCCGGAAGCCATTAGAAACCTTTAACTACCTCATTTTATCAGGTTTCCTTAAAATTTCTCTTCAAAAAACTTATCGCTTCAATAAATGAAAATACTGAAATTTTTCACTTTAAAAGCGGCGGCAAAAGTACAACTATTTTTTACTTGACAAACATTTTTCAAAAAAAAATCGGGATTTTCTTTCAACCCTCCGGGAATTCGTAAACAAAGCGATGGGCAAAAGAGATTTTGAATTAGATTTGCAGCCTGAAATCAATTTACAATATTCGAAGGTGAATCTCATCAACAGGATAAATGCCATGGCTAAATTGGGCGAGATTTTAAGAAATCCCGATCCTGAGCATTTCCGTAGTTTGGCAGGTGAGATCCGGAAATTAAATGAAACGGTAAAAACCATTCACTTGAAGAACAGCTGGTTTACTGAGGAATCTGTTCTTTCAGCCATGAAAAACCTGGGACACACTCTGAAAGTACCAACGCTTGAGAAATGGGTTAAAAAATACGATCCAAAGCTTTTTGAACAGAAAAAGTCAAAATCAATAGGTGTTATCATGGCAGGCAATATTCCGCTGGTTGGTTTCCATGATTACCTTTCAGTTCTGATATCTGGACATAAGCTCATTGCAAAACTTTCATCAGACGACAATATCCTGCTTCCGGTAATTCACAACTTGCTAGTTAAGATTGAGCCCGCTTTTAAGAACACGGTAATCTTTGCCGAGGGAACGATCTCCGGATTTGACGCAGTGATAGCCACTGGCAGCAACAATTCATCAAGGTATTTTGAATTTTATTTTGGGAAATACCCGCATTTAATCAGAAAAAATCGCAGTTCGGTTGCTGTGATCGGTGGAATTGAGACCGGCGAAGAACTGCATTCGCTATGCATCGACATTTTCAGCTATTTTGGCCTTGGATGCAGGAACGTATCAAAACTCTTTGTTCCACGGAATTATAAATTTGATCGTTTTTTTGAAGCAGCCCAGGATTTCGTTGAGGTGATTAATCATCACAAATACAGAAACAATTACGACTATGTTAAGGCAGTTTATCTTGTCAATAAAACACCTCATCTTGATAACGGATTTCTCATCCTGAAGGAAGACACCGGAATTAGTTCTCCGGTTTCAGTGTTGTTTTACGAACATTATCAAAGCATACACGAACTGAGGGAGGTAATCAAAATCAACAGTGAAAGAATTCAATGCGTGGTCTCTAGTAGCAACATCAACTACCTAAAAAAGAATATCCAGCCCGGAAAAACTCAATTGCCAGCACTTTGGGATTATGCTGATAATGTTGATACTATGGAATTTCTGACTGGTCTGAAATAATTTTTTTGTCGCTGATATTGCGAATCAAATTAAAGATACTAATTTTGCACCCCCAAATTAATAAGATTTTATCATGAAAAAAGACATTCATCCAAAAGAATACAAATTTGTAGTCTTTCAGGACATTTCCAACGGCTACGCATTTTTAAGCAAATCAACAGCTAACAGCAAAGAGACAATAAAATGGGAAGATGGTAAGGATTACCCGCTCATCAAACTCGAAATTTCGCACACTTCGCATCCATATTTCACTGGTAAGATGAAGTTGATTGATACTGCCGGCCGCGTTGACAAATTCAGAAACAGGTACAAGAAGCATTTCGAAGGTAAAGAATAGACTCTCTGGTAACTATCGGAAAAAATTCAGCTCTCATTCCACTGAGGGCTTTTTTTGTTTTGGTGAAGTTCATATCCAACGGCTATTACTAACAAAACCCGGAAATCCGGCAAAGCAGAATAAAGAATCCAACACTCAATCCCTTACTCCATGTATTTAATCTTCAGGGAATTGTAAATGTTCCGTGTTTTTTACTGTCAATTTGGGCAATTAAAAGGTCTGACTGAAAAGTTAAAATTCTAAATTTGCCAAAAAAATCATTCCTATGAATTACGTATTGTTTGATGACTCGGCACGTAACAATTTGTTGCCTCTAACCTTCACAAAACCAGT
This sequence comes from Bacteroidales bacterium, assembly GCA_036794825.1. Lineage (GTDB taxonomy): Bacteria > Bacteroidota > Bacteroidia > Bacteroidales > 4484-276 > RZYY01. Next base: position 25,905 of record DAIRGA010000023.1, read on the forward strand.
GGCAGATCTCAGAGTTGGGATACTAACGATCAGGGAAAAGTGGGAAGCCTTTCTAAGAGAAGAAACATCGAGTTTAACAGAAGATTACCTCAGTGGAAAATATCCTATGGTACCGTCGCAGGATACGATTCTGATTAATGGTTCGATAGCCCCAAATAAAGACCTGGTAAGGAAAATCAAACGCCTGGAAAAGAACGAATCGTTGATCAAAGACGACAGCATCATCGCACAGCGCATTGATTCCGGTGATCTTGAAGCTTCTGCCGAGCAGGATTTTGAGAAAATGTCGAGCATCAAATACGAAGAGCAATATAATAAGGTGAACTTTCCCTGGGATCTGTTTACGATGAATAGTGATGCCATCGAACAGGATTTCGATACTGCAACGCATAGCAGCCATAACCAGAAGCCCAATTCTACCAATACGATTATTGGAAATGGAAAACTATTCATCGACAAAACTGCCCATGTAAATGGCGCAACGCTGAATACCTCTACCGGTCCTATTTTTATTGGTAAAAATGCGGAGGTAATGGAAGGAGCTAACATCAGAGGCCCTTTTGCACTCTGTGAAGGCGGCGTGGTAAAAATGGGAGCAAAAATTTATGGCGCCACTACAATCGGAAAATTTTCAAAAGTGGGTGGTGAACTGAACAATGTTGTGATTGGAAATTACTCGAATAAAGCACATGACGGTTTTTTGGGCAATTCGGTCTTGGGCGATTGGTGTAACATTGGTGCCGACACCAATTCATCAAACTTAAAAAATACCTACGACGAAGTAAAAGTATGGAACTATCCAAACCAGACTTTCATCTCTACCGGGCTACAGTTTTGTGGTTTAATTATGGGCGATCACTCTAAATGTGCTATCAACACTATGTTCAACACAGGAACAGTAATTGGTGTTAGTGCAAATATCTTTGGCACAGGATTTCACCGGAACTTTATAGCTTCTTTCTCCTGGGGTGGGACTGCTGGTTTTACGCACTATGACGCTGACAAAGCAATTGATGTTGCGCGCCTGGTTTACAAACGCAGGGGAATTGAGTTCTCAGAAGTTGAGGAATTTATCCTTCGACACATCCACAAAATGACCAAGATTAACCGACGGTACTAATTTCACCTGGTTGACAAAACGTTTAATAAGTATCTCTGCAACACATTCAATTGAGAAAATTTTCCCGCAATCATTCAGGTTCGCCATTGATGGCATGTTTGTTGACAACCCTGCAGCAAGCACTGCTTGAATTATATTTTTAAATTGATTTTCATTGTGTTAGTAGCGCATTTTTGAATATTATTCAAAAAGTAAACCGATCAATTATGACGCATTGTTTGTTAGTAACCATTTTTTGCCACTTTGACATACAATTAATATGTTTGGACCTTTAGGAAAAGATAATCTGCTTTTTAGTGAAATCGTTGAAGGCGAAACTGAATTTATCCCCCTACTTTCGCAGGAAGATGAGGAACTGATAAACTCAGAAGAAGTCCCGGAAACGCTGCCTATACTGCCTTTGCGCAACACTGTGTTGTTTCCGGGAGTTGTTATACCAATCACTGTTGGCCGAGATAAGTCCATCAGGCTGGTCAGAGAGTTTTACAATAAAAAGAAACCGATTGGAGTCATAGCCCAGAAGCAGGCTGAGATTGAGGATCCACAACCGGCCGACCTTTTTGAGGTGGGTACTGTTGCAACTATTCTAAAAGTGCTTCAAATGCCAGATGGAAACACCACTGTCATTATACAGGGCAAGAAAAGGTTCAAACTTATCGAAGTTATCACAGAAGATCCTTATTTTCTGGCCAGAGTCTCAGCATTTGACTCAAGCAAAAAGGTCGTTCATGATAAGAACTTCCAGGCACTCATCTCTTCGCTCAAAGATCTTTCGATTCAGATCATCAACATTTCTCCAAACATTCCATCAGAAGCAGCATTTGCAATCAAAAATATCGAAAGTACGGTTTTTCTGGTGAATTTTATTTCAAGCAACCTGAATATCTCCACAGGCGAAAAACAAACCCTTCTTGAAATTTCAGATGTTAATCAACGCGCTACCAATGTTTTAGCTGCTTTAAGTAAAGAATTGCAAATGCTCGAGCTAAAAAATCAGATCCAGGATAAGGTAAAACATGAACTGGATAAACAGCACCGGGATTATATACTCAATCAACAATTAAAAACCATCCAGGAAGAATTAGGCGGATCGAGTCATCTGCAACAAATTGATGAGTTAAAAAAATTGGCTCAGCAAAAAAAATGGAGCAAGGAAGTTCAGGAAGTATTTGATAAAGAAGTAAATAAGCTCAACCGAATCAATCCCAACTCAATGGATTATTCGATTCAGGTAAATTACCTGGAAACCCTTGTTGAACTGCCCTGGAATGAATACACTGACGATAATTTTAATCTCGCTCACGCGCAAAAGGTTCTGGACAAAGATCATTTTGGGCTTGAAAAAGTGAAGGAGAGAATCATCGAATACCTAGCTGTGCTCAAACTTAAAAACAACATGAAGTCACCGATCATTTGCCTTACCGGCCCTCCGGGAGTTGGCAAAACTTCGTTGGGCAAATCCATTGCAAGTGCGTTGGGCAGGAAATACATCCGTATGTCGCTTGGTGGCTTGAGAGATGAGGCGGAGATTCGCGGTCATCGTAAAACTTACATCGGCGCAATGCCTGGAAGAATTATTCAGAGCATCAAAAAGGCTAAATCGTCGAACCCTGTTTTCGTACTTGATGAAATTGATAAAGTAATCGGGGCCAACATTAACGGCGACCCTTCAGCGGCGCTTCTCGAAGTGCTTGATCCTGAGCAGAACACAACCTTCTATGATAATTTTTTAGAACTTGAATACGATCTTTCAAGAGTACTGTTTCTGGCGACAGCCAACACACTGAGCACGGTTCATCCCGCATTACGCGATCGCATGGAGGTGATTGAGATCAGCGGTTACCTGCTTGAAGAAAAAATGGAAATCGCCAAAAAACACTTGATTCCTAAACAGATGAAAGAGCATGGTATTAAAACATCTCATTTAACTTTTCCAAAACAAACTATCCAGACTTTAATAGAAGATTACACCAGAGAATCAGGAGTAAGGCTTCTGGAAAAAAATATCGCCAAACTGATTCGTAGCAGGGCACGCTTTATTGCTGAAAATCAGGAGTACGAAAGAAAAATTTCTCCGGAGGATGCTGCCCGGGTGTTGGGGGCGCCTAAATTTCAGAAAGATCAGCGAATTTCAAATGAGATTGCCGGAGTTGTGACCGGGCTGGCATGGACTGCTGTCGGCGGTGAGATCCTTTTTGTGGAAGCAAGTCTCAGTCGCGGCAAAGGCACACTCACTATGACGGGAAATCTCGGTGACGTGATGAAAGAATCTGCGACAATTGCTTATGAGTACATTAAAGCGCACTCAGATTACATCAACATAAATCCTGAAATTTTCGACAAACACAACCTTCACATCCATATCCCTGAAGGTGCAACGCCCAAAGACGGACCGTCGGCAGGTATTACAATGATGACGGCCATTGCCTCGGCGTTTACACAAAGAAAAGTGAGGGATAAAATTGCCATGACGGGTGAGATAACCTTGCGCGGGAAAGTTTTGCCGGTTGGCGGTATCAAAGAGAAAATCCTCGCTGCCAAGAGAGCGAAAATTGAAATCATAATTCTATCGAAAGAAAACGAAAAGGATGTAAAAGAAATTCCGGAAAAGTATATTACAGGGCTTCGTTTTGAATACGTAAACACCATGCTCGATGTTCTGAATTATGCACTGTTGGCTGAGCAGGTAAAAAATCCCCTAACCGTAACTTTAAACTAACTTTGCAAGCATGAAAAGGTTCCTGCTGATGATCAAATACCGCCAGTACCGATGGGCTGCAAGGCTTTTAGGGATACTTGGATTGGTGTTTTTTATGTCCTACTTTACCGCCGAAGGAATTGAAGATTTTACCATGCAATCCAGAACCCGCGATCTGACGATAGTTCTGATATTGTGTTCCCTTTGCTTCGTTAGTTACATTGTCAGCTGGTCAGCCGAAATTGTTGGCGGCATATTGCTAACCCTATCCGCTATATTGCTGCCATCGTTTGTTTACTTTTTTGAAGGCATTCCAGGGTTTACCGCAATTATTTATTATGGTATCCCATTTTTGATACCCGGAGTACTTTTCATTGCAGCCTGGCGAATAAAGGTTATCCGAAAATCGGCATCAGAGTAGCATTTTGCCCTGATCTCCGGGTCAGGAAGTTTTTTCCCCGGTAAAATAATCTCCCTTGTACTTAAAAAGGACGTTAAAAGTGGTCAGGCTTCCGTAGATCCGTGTTATGTACTGTTGAAGATTCACCTTCTCCTCATCATCGAGGTTGCTGCTATTGATCCGCTGTTCCATCACCCTCAAGCGGTCGCGCACCATCACTATCTTGTGAAAAAATGCTTCGATTGGAATCTCTTTAGCTGCCAGGTCTTTTCTTCCAGGTTCAAGAATCATGTTTCCTCCAATCCACTTCTCTCCCATCTCAACCGTTTCCTGAATATCCGAAAAGCGGCGCAACACCTTGACAATCATATTTTCGACCTGCTCGAGGCTTACCAGGTCACGGTCTGGCTCCATCACTTCGATCACCTCAAGCTGACCGTAATCTCTTTTGATCCTGCGCCAGCCATGCTCCACAAAAACGATCTCGAAATATTCCGATGATGCCTGAATCACCACTCCAACCCCAAAATCAGGGTGCTTTACCCTGGATCCAATTCCTAATGTTTGCTCTTCCATATCTAAAAATCTTGATTTATTATACCTGTTATTTGAATCTAATCGAGCTAAATGAACGGCATTTTAAGGAAAAACAATATTTTTGCCCTAAGTTTTGTAAACATCTAACTAATAATTTATTAATTAAATCAGGAGAAAAAATGATTAAGAATCTTTTCTTTTTTGCATTGATTGCAATGATTTTTGCGTCATGCGGAAGTTCGACCAACAAAGCAACGGAGCAGGAACAGGCAGTTGAAATTGTCCAGGCCTCAGTTGATGAATTTTTGGCCAACCCCGATGAATTTGTTGGCAAAGAAGTGAATATGAAAGGCGTAGTGGTGCATGTTTGCCAGCATGGTGGTAAAAGAATGTTCATTGTTGGAGATAACCCTGATGAAAGGCTTCAGATTAAAGCCAGTGAAGAAATTGCTGCCTTTCCGGTTGAAGTTGAAGGAAGTTTGGTTGAGGTTATTGGTCTCGTGGATGAATTGAGGATTGATGAAGCCTATCTTCAAAATTGGGAAAACGAGTTGAAAGCTGACAACCCAGAGTCGGAATTGAAAATCCACAGAGGTGAAGAAGGTCATGAACATGGTGAGGATGATCCTCAGGCGGAATGGGATCAGATTGCTAATTACCGTGAAATGCTTGCTGAGTCAGGAAAAGATCATCTCTCTTTCTACTCGGTAATCTGCAAAAGTTTTGTAGAAGTAAAGTAATTTCAAATGTTTTGGTGTCACTTAAGGTCGGTAAACAGCCGGCCTTTTTTTTAAACTCAAACGATCATGATAAATTTTAAGTGGCGAAAATGGAACCGGGCAACGCATCGCGACCTTGGCTATTTTTTCTTTGCTATGACAGTAATTTACGGGCTTTCAGGAATCGCCATCAATCATATCAGCGACTGGAATCCCAACTACATTTATATAAATAAAAGTATTGAAACCGGCCATTCGATTGACCGAAAAATTACCAAAGCCGAAGTACTCGAAATTCTTGATAAAGCAGGTGAAAAAGATAGCTACAAGCACCACATGATAGTAAATTCGGAAATACTGCGAATTTTCCTCGATGGTGGAAGTGCTTATATTGATATCGAAACCGGAGTTGGTACAATCGAAAGAGTAAAACGCCGCCCTATCTTTCACGCAGTCAATTATCTGCACTACAACCCGAAAAAATGGTGGGTTTGGTTCTCGGATGCTTTTGCTATCGGTTTAATAGTTCTTGCTTTCAGCGGACTTTTCATTCTGAAAGGCAAAAATGGGATTACCCGCCGGGGCGCAATCATAACAATTGCCGGAATCATCATTCCCACCATTTTCCTTCTGCTTTATTATTGACCATGAAAAGATTCTTACTTTTAAATCCCTGGATGAGCTTTTTCATTTCAGGGATTCTTTTTTAAAACTTTATTGCTCCCCGACTGTTTGTTAAAAGTGTTGAAAACAAATCAATTACTCATTAAATTCTTAAACATATGGCCGATTCAATCACTTTACCAAACACAGGCTTTGCCGCCAGGTTGATCCGTACATCTAAATCAACCGTTCAAACCCTTGGCGAACTCTTTATCTACAAAGACGGCACCGAAATATTCCGATGCAAAACCCTTGAGCTTCCGTGGCGAAACAACGAAAAACAGACGAGTTGCATTCCAGCAGGCAAGTACAAGGTTGTAAAACGTTTCAGCGAAAAAAACAAAGATCATTTTCATCTCACTGATGTGCCGGGGCGCTCGATGATTCTGATTCACAGCGGCAATTATCACACCCACACGCTGGGTTGCATCCTGGTTGGATCATCTCACACCGACATCAATGCAGATGGCCATCTTGACGTAGTGCAAAGCGGACCGACTCTTCAGAAGTTAAACCAGATTCTGCCTGCGGGATTTGAGTTACTGGTTCAAGAGAAGCAAGGTTAGTGGGCAATCAACATCGGGCTGTCAATGGCTGACAATCAGCGCTGGTTATTAAAACATTGATAATGTTTACTTTCCGCGTCCCTGAATAATAATCAGTACGGTGTAGAACATGATTTTGAAATCCATTGCCAGCGACATATTTTCGACATAAAGAATGTCATACTTGAGGCGTTGAATCATCTCTTCGACCGTAGATGCGTAACCAAATTTGACTTGTCCCCAAGAAGTTATTCCGGGTTTTACCTTAAATAACATCCGGTAGTGTGGGGCTTTTTCGATAATCTGATCAATAAAATATTGCCTTTCAGGACGATAGCCCACCAGCGACATGTCACCTTTTAACACCGTGAAGAACTGAGGTATCTCATCAAGTCTAAGCTTGCGCATCAGAAGTCCAAAAGGTGTAATTCTGCTGTCATTTTTAGAGGAGAGACGCGGGACATCTTTCTCGGCGCCTACATACATTGATCTGAATTTTGGGATCATAAATGGTCTCCCATGTAAACCTATACGCTCCTGCTGATAAAAGACCGGGCCTTTGGACGAGAGTTTCACCTCGATAATCAGGAATGCATAGAGCGGTATCAGAATGATGATTGCAATCAGCGACGCAACGACATCAATCAACCGTTTGAGTGACTCCTGCCAGGGCGGCAGTAGTGTCGGCGAAATCTGAATAAGCGGCTCAGTAAAGATGGAGGTGGTTTTCACTTTGCCAAGCATGTAATCCTGCATTCCGGGTGACAACTTTATGATGGCATCTGTTACCTCAACTACAGTGAGAATCTTATCCATGTGTTTGCTCTCGGTGCGCTCGACTGCAATGATGATCTCTTCGACTTTATACTTTTGAATCAAATCCGAAAGCAATTTGTAGGATCCAAGATTTGGTAAATGTGCCGACAGAGGGTAATGATCAGATTCTCTGACGCTTACAAATCCTATAAACTTATTTCCTGATGAAGGAAACTGCTTGTCCAACGCCTGATACAATTCTACAGCATTTTGACCACCCCCGACTATGATCGTATTGAATCCAATGATTTTGCGGTGTATTCTTTTTACAGTCTTTGTGGTTATGTACAATCTCGCACCAGAAGTAAAAACAAACTGGAACGCAAAAAGCACGAGAAAAGATTCGTAATGACTTGTATGCGAAATCATTACATCATCAAGCAAAAGAGTAAAGTAAAGAATAAGAACCCCGATGAAGCATGTAGAAAACGTGATGGCCATTTCACGGATCCGGGTTTTCCGATAAACATTGCGATAAGAACCGGCGATGATGTAAAGTATGATCCAGAAAAACGGCACCACCGACATACCAAGATACAATTTACCATCCCCGAAAATTTCCCATAAGTTACTGAAAACCTCCGGGTTAACTACGTACTTCCTATAGCTAAAGAATAGCAACCATGTAACAACGGCTGCGATCCAATCCGCAAAAAGATATTTAGCTAACTGCAAAGTGTTGTTCATTATCCTCTCGAATTATCTGTAAATCAATTTGATATTATCCAGAAAAATAGTAGCGGTATCCACTCCTGCTGGTAGAGCAGTTCTGAAAAAAATCTTGAAATCCACCGCATCCTGGCTTTCGGTTAACTTTTCGGTAAGATTGATATAAATTTTATTCCATTCTGACTGAGGATTAAGGTAAATAACCTCTTTCTTCAAAATTTGAGTGGACGATTGCGAAAAAATTCCAACTGTAAAATAGTAATCGTTTTTGTAATTCATTTCCAGGAAAACGGGTTTTCCGCTGACTGGCAGCAAGTATGCTTCATAAGTGGCGGCTTCAAAGACGTCATTGTGCTTGTTAAGTGCAATCACTCCGGAATAAGACCCTTCGAATGCCATTTCAGGTGAAGATTTAACCACAGCCACATCGGAAGTCAACCGGGCAGTATCCAGCGAAATGACATCCAGTTCGAAGTCTTCCAACCAAACAAATACGGTCTGAGCGCGATAGGTGGTACCGGCATTAACGGTAATCGTGCTATCCGGAACAAAATTAAACTGCTCGATTATCAGAGGTTCAAAGAAGGGATTGTTAGCGCGTGTCGTTTTTATCCCGTTAAGCTTGATCCCTGCTTCCAACCGAAGTTTACTTATTCCATCCTTCAACACTGGCACCATGGCAGGCAATTCAAATACGCCAATTGTCTGATCGTCAGCAAAAACCCACACGTCAGTGATCTTATGAGAGTTAGTGCCTTGCGTGGAATAACTGGTAGTCAGACTAAACTGATCCACTTTGATGAACGACGGAATACCAGGCTGCAGGTTTTCCTCCTGGCAGGAACTAAGCAGCATTATCGCTGACAAAAAACCTAAGATGGTAGCTTTATTCAATAGAGAGATGTTCAAAGCGATTCTGATTATGAAAGATGTTATCTTTTAAAAAGATGGAATATCCGGTGAAATGGTGGCCTGGTATTGAATTAGCAAGAGATTTTTTCCAGAATTTTGTAAGCGACATCCAATGCTTTGTAGCCATCGTAAATGGTAACAGGTGGGGCAATATTGAGCTGGATGGCATCAGCAAAGCTCTCTAACTCCTTCAATATGGCATTATTAGGGACAATTTCAGGCTTGTCGAGGATGATTTCTTTTTTGCCCTTTCCGGTTCCGAGGTCAATAACCATGGCAAATGGATCGTCAGGTTCGGTGTCAATATCTCTCATCCTTACAATTTCGATGTCCTTTTTCAGAAAATCTACTGCAATGTAGGCGTCGCGTTGAAAAAATCTCGACTTGCGCATGTTTTTCAAAGAAATACGACTGGCAGTAAGATTGGCAACGCAGCCGTTGTCGAACTCAATACGTGCGTTGGCTATATCAGGTGTGTCGCTCACAATGGCGACACCGCTGGCATTGATTTTTTTGACTTCAGCATTTACAACGCTGAGCACGATATCAATATCATGAATCATCAGGTCAAGCACAACAGGTACGTCGGTTCCCCGTGGGTTAAACTGAGCAAGCCTGTGTGTTTCGATAAACATCGGGTTTCTGATCAGACTTCTTGCAGCCAGGAATGCAGGATTAAAACGCTCCACATGACCAACCTGTACTTTAACTCCGGCTTCGCCGGCCAGCTCGATCAGCTCATGAGCTTCATCCAGCGTAGTAACCACTGGTTTCTCGATAAAAACATGCTTCGACTTTTTGATGGCATCCGATGCACATTCAAAATGCGAAATGGTCGGGGTTACTATATCCACAACATCTACAGCATCAATCAGATCGTGTATATTGCTGAAGCTTTTCAGGTTAAACTCTGCTGCAACCGCATTAGCAGTGGCCTGGTTAGGATCGTAAAAACCAACCAGTTGATATTTGTCCAACTGGGCGATACATTTCAGGTGAATTTTGCCGAGGTGACCGGCGCCAAGAACTCCAATTTTTAACATAGTCAAATTTTTGGCAAAAATAAGGGATTTATGCATGCCAAAAGCGTATTTTCGCAGTCTGCAGGCTCAACAGGATTTATCAAAATCAAACAATGGAACAGACAGACAGCTACAAGCACAGGGGATTGCGGCAGCAGTTGGTTAACGGATTAAGAATCAAAGGGATTACTGACGAAAAAGTACTCGAGGCTATGATGAAAGTCCCACGGCATTTATTTATGGATTCTTCGTTTCTGGAATATGCCTACCAGGACAAAGCATTCCCCATCGGCTCCGGTCAAACCATTTCGCAGCCCTTCACGGTGGCCTTTCAGTCGGAATTACTCAGGATTGAACCCGGTCTGACAGTGCTTGAAATCGGCACAGGTTCAGGATACCAGGCTTCCGTACTTTATGAAATGGGAGCCAAAGTTTACTCCATTGAGAGGCAATACAATCTCTATAAAAAAGTAAAACTGTTTTTCGAGCGGTACAACTATAAAATAAAGGTTTTTCACCGGGATGGCTATGAAGGGCTTTCCACCTTCGCTCCTTTCGACAGGATCATTATAACAGCTGCAATACCAATAATACCGGAGGTATTGAAAAGGCAAATCAGAATTGGTGGAATTTTGGTGGCGCCGGTTGGTCATCACGGGCATCAAACCATGACCCGGCTAATAAAGACCGGGGAATATGATTTTGTTGTGGAAACCCATGGTGGATTTGTGTTTGTCCCGATGCTGCCAGGCAAAGGCACCGACTAATCGAACCGCCCTACCTTAATCACTCCCTTGATTTTCAGCAGTTTCTGCCGCAGATAGCCCAGATGTTCAACATCCCGGACCTGCACCTTTATCAACCCTTCAAAACTCGATCCCAACGACTGAAAGCTGATACTTTTCATGTTCACTTTCAGATCTTCGCTGATGGCTTTGGTGATGTCGTTTACCAATCCAACCCTGTCCATTCCGACAATCCGGAGATTGGTGATGAAAAACTTCATAGCTTTCGATTCTTTCCAACGTGCTTTTATCATTCTGTAAGGATATCGGTTAATCATTTGTTCGGCATTAGGGCAATCCAACCGGTGAATTTTAATTCCCTGATTTACAGTAACAAATCCAAAAATCCGGTCACCGGCAATGGGGTTACAGCATTTTGACAGGCTATAGTTGAGGTTCGTAACACCCGATTCGATTGTGATAAAACCCTGATCTTTCTCGCTCTGGGTTTCGATCAGCTCATCTATATCAAATGTTTTTTCTTCTTTCCCAATTCTCTCCTCGATCTCCTCGGTAGTTTTAAAGATAGCTTTAACATCCTGAAGATCAATTTTTTCAGTAGCAATGTTGAAATAGAGGTCAACTGGTTTCTTAAATCCGTAAAACTTCAGAACTTTGGTAAGTTCCCGTTCGTTTAGATCAATTTTCCAGTTTTTAAACTTTCGGTAAAGGATGTCTTTTCCTACCTCAGCTTCTTTGAACTTCTCTTCCCTGAGCGAGCGGGCGATGCGATTTTTGGCCTTCGAAGTAACCACAATGTTCAGCCAGTCGGGATGCGGACGCTGGCTTTTGGTGGTGATAATCTCCACCTGGTCGCCATTCTTGAGCTGATAACGGATAGGATGTATTTTGCCGTTGATTTTGCCACCAATGCATTTGGAGCCCACATCGGTATGAATATCGAATGCGAAATCGAGAATGGTGGCGCCATTTTTCAGCTCTCTCAGGTCGCCATTGGGGGTAAATACATAAATGTTGTTGTTTGAAATGTCAATCCTGGCTGACTTGAGCTCGCCCAATCCCTGAGCGCCAATGGTTTCGATCATATTCCTGACGTCTACCATCCAGTGGTCAATATTTTTCCCATATGCCGATTCCTTGTATTTCCAGTGGGCTGCACTCCCTTTTTCAGCCTCAGTGTCCATTCGTTTGGTTCTGATTTGCACTTCAACCCAACGGTTATCGGGGCCAAGCACTGTAGTGTGCAACGATTCATATCCACTTACTTTTGGCGTGGTAATCCAATCCCTGAGTCGCTTTGGATTTGGCTGATAAATATTGGTAATCAGCGAGTAAGTTTGCCAACAGGCAGTCTTTTCGCGATTGAGTAGCTCGAGAAATCGCTTACGGCGGCACTCAAATTTTTTGATTTCCTGGTTTCTGATCTCTTCCAGGATCAACTGATCTTCCTCGTTTTCGGCCAGAGGCAACTTTTTATTTCCGTTGGATGAGCCTGAGTCCTCTTTTTCTTTAACTCTCCGGCGTTTCAGGTTTCGTGGATCTCCGGTTTTTTCCAGATCGGTGATGAAATTTTCGACAAATTCCTCGTCTTGCGGGGTCAACACCTCAGTAAGTATAACCCGGACTGCAAATAGGTCGTACACCTGATCAAGCTGCACATTTTGCGTCTCCATCTTTTTTTTGATCGAGGAGATGGATTTTGCCCTGCTTTTGATCTCATATTTCAAATTGGCACTATTAAGCTGATCTGTAATTGGTTGGATAAATTTTCTAATAAAATTTTCCTGCTGCTCGCGGGTTTCATTCAGCCTCGACTCAATTTGGGCATACTCAGCCGGTGAAGTATATCGAAATGTGAGATCTTCAAACTGTGCCTTGATGTCGTAAAGTCCCATGCGGTGCGCTATGGGCGTGTAAAGGTACTGAACATCGTTGAGAAAATTCTTCTTCTGAACTTCGGGCAGCGAATCAAAATGACGGAGGTCGTGCAGCCTGTGTGCCATTTTGATAAATATGATGCGCACATCGTCTATCATACTCAAAAAGAGACTGCGAAAGTTTTCCGACTGGAGTTTTACTTTTTCGGAACTGAAGACCGATAGTTTCTTGAATCCCTTGACAATCGTAGCGACGTCCTTACCGAACTGCGCTTCAATCTGAGAGATATTCTCGTCAGGCGAGCTGATTACATCATGCAGGATCGCAGCGATTACTGAACTTGTATGCAACCCGATTTCAGTGTACACAATTTTGGCGATCGAAAGGCTATGCTCCAATAGTAATTCGCCGGAGGGTTTTCGTTTGTCTTCGTAAAGACGACCAGCAAAACTGAACGCGGCATCCAATTTCTTTAAATCCTGTTCTGAAAAGGTCACACAGGATTGCTTCAGTTCCTCGAATTGTTTCTCAATTTCAGCTATTTCTGTTTCTTTTATCATTAATTTGGTCCGGATTTCAATGATTCAGGTTTTTGTTTAAATGCCGGCTTACCATCGTATCACTCCTTTAAACGGAGTTAAGCGGTGGTAAGTATCATTCCAGCTATCTTTAACATTTTGTTAAAATGCGAAAAACGAAACACCCGGCTCAAGTTTGGCCGGGTGCTTAAAAATTCGTTTTTGTGATAATGAAACTCTATTTCTCGTCCGGCTTGTTTTTTGGTTTTGAATGCTGCTCCGGAGCACCTGAAATGGAATCACGCATCCGGGTATCGGCTTTGATATTTTCGAACTTATAATAGTCCATTATCCCCAAGTTCCCGTTTTTAAACGCTTCGGCGATGGCTTTCGGAATTTCGGCTTCAGCCTGAATAACGTTAGCCCGGGCTTCCTGAGCGCGTGCTTTCATTTCCTGCTCGAGGGCAACAGCCATAGCACGACGCTCTTCGGCTTTTGCCTGCGCAATATTCTTGTCTGCATTGGCCTGATCCATCTGAAGAACTGCACCGATATTTTTCCCCACATCAATGTCAGCTATATCGATAGATAGAATTTCAAATGCTGTTCCGGAATCGAGCCCTTTATCGAGCACCACTTTGGAGATTGAATCCGGGTTTTCGAGAACGCTTTTGTGTGAAGCAGCAGAGCCAATTGCCGAAACGACTCCCTCGCCGACCCTGGCAATAACGGTGTCTTCGCCGGCTCCACCCACTAACTGACGGATATTGGCACGAACGGTAACCCTCGCTTTTGCAATCAGTTGGATGCCATCCTTTGCAACTGCCGCTACAGGCGGGGTGTTGATTACCTTAGGATTAACCGACATTTGCACAGCTTCAAAAACGTCGCGACCAGCGAGGTCAATGGCTGTGGCAGATTTAAAATCGAGGTTCATGTTAGCTTTGTCGGCAGAAATCAGCGCATTGATAACCGATTTAAGTCTACCTCCGGCAAGGTAATGGGCTTCAAGGTCGTTACGGTTGAGTTTCAGGCCTGCTTTTGTTGCAGCAATCAGGCTGTTGACAATGATTGATGGTGGAATTTTTCTCCAGCGCATCAAAACCAACTGCAGGAGCGAAATCCTGACTCCCGAAACGAGTGCTGAAAACCACAGCCCAACAGGTACAAAGTAAAAGATGATCCATAAACCAAATAGCGATGCTACGCCAATGGCAATAATAACTAATGCATTTCCTTCCATAATTCTATGTGTTTGATTTTACTAAAATTTTTGTTCCGTCAATTTTTACAACTTTCACCTCAGTTCCCTGGTCAATCAGATCACCTGTGGAGGTTACTTCGAAATACTTATCGTTAATCAGAGCTTTCCCCATAGGAGCCAACCTCGATATGGTTTTACCTATGTCACCGACATTCACCGAACCCTCTTCCACAACATTTGCCCTGCTGTCGATTGATGTATGCAGCATCACTTTATTCCAGGTTTTAGAACGAAGTGATAGATATAGCGTACCTACTGTCAGAAGAATGGTTGAAGCCAGAACCAGGTGACCTGCGGGAGACCCGTGAACGGCATAACTTTGCCAGATTCCGACAGCAATAAGAATAAACCCTACAACGCCTACAACCGTAGTGCCCGGAATGACCAAAACTTCCAGAACCAGGAAGAGCAGACCTACAATTATGAGAACAAGAATTATTGTCCAGGACATGAGATTATGATTTATTTGATTGAAACAGTGAGACCACGATTGGTCATTTCTGTGGAGATGGGAATGAGCTCTTCCAAATCACCGGCTTTTACCGGACATTTCCCGTTAAAATGCGCAATTAGCGTGCATTGCTCCGCTGTAAGTGGGTCATGTTCGCAAACCTCGATTAGGGTTTCGATTACAAAATCAAATGAGTTGACTTCATCATTGTAAAGAATAAGCTCTCGCTGCTCAGTGAGTTGTTCTTCCCATCGATCCGATGATTTAGTACGTTCTTTAACCATGTTTTTACTCGGGTTTGAGGCAGCAATATTAGTGAAAATTAAATTATTACAGAATAATTGTCCAGAATAAATTTGTAATGGACTTAATTTCATTGAATTATTTTTGCAACTCAATGGGAACAAATCATTTCGACAGTCTGATTCAACATTTGGAAAACAGCCTTAAACTTCCTTTGCCAGGTGTGAAAGCCCAGTTTCGGATGGTTCCTCCTACTCGACCGGAGTACCCTCCACTGGATTTTTCTAAGGTGAAATATGGAGCTGTGCTTGCTTTGCTTTCTCCTGACAACACGCATTCAAGGATTACTTTCATCCTTCGCCAGAATTACAATGGGGTTCACAGCGGACAAATTTCGTTTCCCGGCGGTGGCTTTGAAGAGAGTGACGAAAATTTTGAAAAAACCGCTGTCAGAGAGACTTTTGAAGAAATTGGCATCCCGGAAAATGAAATCAAAATAGTGGGTGCATTGAGTCAGCTTTATATCCCGCCAAGCAATTTTCTGGTGCAGCCTTATTTGGGATTTATTCCGGAAAAACCTGTTTATAATCCTGATATAAAAGAGGTTAAAGAGGTTTTCGACCTTTCGGTTGAAGAACTTCTGAATGAAAGATCTTTCCAGGTTAAACCCATTCAAACCAAAACCAAATTAATTGATGTCCCCTGTTTTATAGCCCAAAACAGGATGATCTGGGGAGCTACTGCCATGATTCTGAATGAATTGCTCGAATTAATTAATTCCTCAGCAGTTTCCTGAGCGAAAAGAATCGCGGATTTTGGAAAATAAAACCGAAAGGTGGCCAAATTGCTAATCCAGTATCCTGATTTCGCTGGTAATTTCGGCCGATTTTCCAAGCATGAAAGATACTCCGCAATAGCGCTCCTGCGATAAATTGACCGCTTTCTCCAGTTTATCAATTGGCAGGTCTTTTCCCCGAAACTGGTATTCGATGTGGATTTTGTGGTAATACGTGGGATGCTCGGTTGTAGCATCGGCGGAAACAACAATATTGAAAAATTCCGGTTCAACACGCATCTTTTTCAAAATGGAGATTACATCCATTCCTGTGCAACCGCCAAGACCGGCCAGCAGTAAAGGTTTTGGCCTGGGGCCTTTGTTGGTTCCGCCAACCCTCTCATCGGCATCAATCATAAATTTGTGGCCATTTACTTCCACTTCAAACGACATACCTTCATCGAAGGTCACTTCAGCATATTTTTGCATAGTCTCAATTTTTTGGCAAAAGTACATATTTTATAGTGATACTAATGCGCTTTATGTTTGTTTAACATTTTAATCGTGGCTATCCTAATGGGTAATTTTCAGATGGGTATAAAATTTAGCCATTACCTTTGCGACTTGGAAGGTTTCACCGATCGTTTGACCATTCAAAAGGCAATCAGAGTTTATGTCTAATGAAGATAGGAAATTTAGGTTCACGTGGAATCCCCAACCATTACTGAGGGTTTGAACAGTTTGTTTCGGTGCTGGCTCCCATGCTGGTGAGTAACGCAAAAGAGATGTGGGTTTACAATTCCCACAATCACCCTTTATCTGGTAAAAAGTGGAACGGAGTAAACATCATTCATTGTTATGACCATGGATATCATATAGGTACATCCGGCAAGTTTGATCACGATCTGAATAGTATCACTCACTTTTCATGCGTTTACTCTCAAATTCAAGCTATTGATTCAGAGTTGAATAACTGCTATTTTTTGAAAACAAAATAGACCGCCAGTACAAGGAAAAGAAATCCAACCAGGTGATTCCATTTAAACGACTCATTTTTAAAAACGAGCAATGTGAAGATCATGAACACAACCAGGGTGATAACCTCCTGAATTACCTTGAGTTCAACCAAGCTGAAAGGCCCTCCGCTACCCCGAAAACCAATCCGGTTTGCAGGAACCTGGAAGATGTATTCAAAAAAAGCTATTCCCCAGGATATCAATATTATAGCAAACAAACCCAGCGATTCGAACCATTTGAACTCTCTCATTTTCAAATGACCATACCAGGCGAAAGTCATAAATGCATTGGAAAGTATCAGCAGGCCAATTGTGTAAAATATCTTCATCGCTCTTATTTATAACCTGCAGCAAAATTACCAATTGTGAATGATGCCGGTAATAAAAATCCACTATATTTGCAACCGCAAACGGTGATTATTGCTTTGAACTCAAAGCTATATCGTAATAGGGAATCTCGTGAAAATCGGGAACAGTACCCGCTGCTGTAAGCTCTTTAACAACTCCGGCAACCTTAATGCCACTGTTTCGGAAGAAGGAATGGGAAGGCCGCCAAGGAGGGAGCAAGTCAGAAGACCTGCCGTTGCAAACGAATCAAGGCTTTCGGGATAAAGGCTTAGGATAAAGGATACACATCTGTTTATTCCAGGTTATTTCTTGAAAGTTTTAAGGTTGATCAAAACAGTTCAAATTCAATTGTTTAATCTTAAAACTGTAACGATGAAAAAGGTTGATCGTATTCACCGGATCGGAAGAAAAGTCAAAAGAGCCGCTTTTGGTATTAACTTCTATCTAATTGTTTTAC
The DNA here is from genome assembly GCA_036794825.1 of Bacteroidales bacterium. GTDB lineage: Bacteria > Bacteroidota > Bacteroidia > Bacteroidales > 4484-276 > RZYY01. Next base: position 43,702 of record DAIRGA010000023.1, read on the forward strand.
AATTGATTGTAAATTTTTCATCAAACTACCGTTTAATCCCCCGACCCAGATCTCTCCCTGAGCTTTTGATTCAAGGATCGCAATGTGCAATTTTTAATTTTCCGGAATCTAACTCGAAATAGTTATCAAAGCGCTGGTTATCATATCATTAGTTCTTGCTGTGAGCTTAAACGCAATAGGACAGGATATTTTCGATACTCTCAATTTGCAGGGGATTGAAATCTTTAGCCAGCGCTACGAAAAGATTTTACCTCAAAAACTGGTTACCGTAGATTCGGCCGTCCTTGCCGACTATTTCGCATCCAACCTGGCAGATCTGATCGCCGGGGTCACACCGCTTTTTGTAAAAAGTTATTCGCCCGGCGGCCTGGCATCGGTAAGTTTCAGGGGGCCTGCAGCATCTCATACACATCTGATCTGGAATGGCATCAATCTGAACTCACCCATGTCAGGGCAAACAGATCTCTCGCTGATTCCGATATTTTTTATTGACAAGGTGAGCATTTCCGGTGGAACCTCATCAAGCAATACGGCACATACAGGTTTGGGTGGTAATATTATCATGAAAACCGAAGCCGACTTTCATAACAAGCTTGCAATTGATCTGGCTCAGGAAATAGGGAGTTTTGAAACCTTCCGGACTTTTGGCAAAGTCAACCTGGGTAACCGTATTTTTCAATCCTCAACGAGGTTTCTGATGGCAAATTCAGAGAACAAATTCTCTTACCCCGACAATTCGGTCAGCGCGGAGAATCCACCAATGAAAACCCGGACAGGTGCATCTTACCATCAAAAAGGACTACTTCAGGAATTCAACTTTAGCGCAGGCTTGCATTCGATGCTTTATGCAAAACTCTGGATCCAGGATGACCGGCGTGGAATACCTTCAAATATCGTGGCAAATAATATCCCTGAAAACGAGGAACTTAATGATCAGTCAGTCAGATTTATACTGGGTTTTGAAAGGAAGAACCATAATTCAGGACTAATCATTCAAACCAGCATGCTTAACAACCTGATGAATTATCAAAACATCCTGGCAGGCATCAATACCGATAATCGCACTCTTTCGTCCTACAATATTGTCAATTACTCATTTCAGGGTATTAAAAATCTGAGTCTGGCGGCTGGTGGTGGAATTAATTATCACAAAGCAGCCTCAGAGAATTATGAAAAAACACAAACACGGCAAGAATTAAATATCAACGGATCAATTAATTATAATCTAGAAGATAAAGTTTTATTACAACTAAGCCTGAGGCAGGATTTTATAGACCAGAATTTTGCTCCCTTCATACCATCTTTTGGATTCAGTTACCGAATCAGGAAAGCCTCGCCATTTCTTCTAAAAGGATCAATGTCGAGGGCATTTAAATCACCCTCACTCAACGATTTGTACTGGGTCCCAGGTGGAAATCCTGGCCTTACCGAAGAGAGGGGTAAAAACTATGAACTTGGTGCAAGTTTAAGTAAATCAATAAAAAATACTTTAGTAACAGCCTCAATAACAGGTTTTTATGCCGACATCAGCAATTGGATTACCTGGCAACCTGATTCCCTGTTCAGTTACTGGCGGCCATTCAACCTCAGGCATGTTGTGAGCCGGGGATTGGAATTTGATGGGAACCTGGCTTCAACCATTAAACAGGTTTCATGGAATTATCAGTTAAAGTCAACATTTACACTGGCCGAAAACATTGCCGGGTCTGCCAATGATGAATTTTCAGAAAGAAGGCAACTGGTTTATATGCCAGGCATTGTCGTCAATCAATCCCTCAGGATAACCTGGATGGGTTTTTCGGGCAACTACACGCTTAACTACACCGACAAGAGGTACACCACTACTGACAATTCTCGCTATCTGCCCGGTTATTTAGTTCAGGACATCGCTTTGTCGAAAACTATTTCATTGTCCAGATCTGCGTTTCGCATGCAACTGAAGGTGAACAACCTGGCAAATAAGTATTACCAGGTGATTGCCTGGCAACCGATGCCAGGACGCAACTTCAGTTTCTCGCTTCAATACAGGTTCAACAAATAATACTTTTTAAAGCTATACAAATGAATTTCAATCTTTTATCAATGAAGAATTTTACTTTTAAAAAACGAAATCGTGTTGTTTTCAGACTGGTTTTATTCCTTTTTGCCGGTACTTTGATTGGGTCTTGTGAAGATGAATTTGGCGAAGTGAACAAAACCAAGAGCATGTTTCAGGATGGTACCGGCGTTTTCATCATTAATGAAGGGAATTATGGCGCCGGTAATGGCTCACTGTCATTTCTTAATTTCGACAGCCTGAAAATCTACAACGGCGTTTTCCAAATGGCCAACAACCGCCCGCTTGGTGACGTCCCCTACTCCATGACCATCATGAATGATAAAGCGTGGGTGGTGGTGAACAATTCCGGAAAAATCGAGATCATTAACCTGACCGACATGAAATCTACCGATACATTGACGGGGTTTGTTTCGCCCAGGTATGTGCTTCCGTTAAGCAGGCAAAAGGTTTACATCAGTGATTTCTACAGCGATAAAGTCGCTGTCGTAAACCCGCAAACACTGCAGGTCACCCGTCAAATTTCGATTGGAAGATGCTCGGAACAAATGCTCTTAGCCGAAAACAAGGTGTTTGTGGCTTTCTGGTCCAACTTCCCCTACCCCTCGCTGGAAAACAACCAATTACTGGTTATTAACGCAGAAACAGACGCCCTTTCAGATTCTATCCAGGTTGGTAAAGAACCCAATTCAATGGTTCTGGATAAAAACGGTAAGATCTGGGTACTTTGCAGCGGAGGTTTTATGGGTGATGAATTCCCCACGCTATGGCAGATAGATCCAAATTCTCATGAAATCCTGAAGAAACTTACCTTTCCTGACATTTACACCTCTCCCACCCACCTTTGTAAAAACCAAGCCGGGGATTCGCTCTTTTTTCTCAGTCTGGATATATATGGAATGCACGTCAATGCTGCGAATCTGCCTGAAACGCCCATTCTGCAAAGTGAAGGCAGATACTACTACAGCCTTGCCGTTGCTCCGGGTACTTCAGATATATTGTTGAGCGATGCAATTGATTATCAGCAACAAGGGATTATCTATCATTACTCGGCTCATGGAACTTTGAAAGGCAGCTACCAGGCAGGTATCATTCCGGGAAATTTCACATTTAATTAGTTTGTTTGTCCAAATCACTTTATAGTTTTGTACCTAAAAAATTGATAGCGTGTACTCTACATTACATTAATCATAATTAAAGCTGCTTACAAAACATCCTATCCGATCACCACTCTTGATTGGCAGTGGACAATTGATTTTGTTGTTCCATATCAAAATTTAAGTTCACTATAAGAAAATCTGAACCATGAAAATCATCACCTCTACCAAAATTCCTCCCGCAAACGGCCACTACTCACCATGCATTGAGCACAACGGCACACTCTACATTTCAGGACAGTTGCCAGTTGATCCCTCAACAAAACAAATCCCCGATGGCATCGAGGCACAAACCAAATTGGTACTTGAAAAAATTGATTTGATCCTGACCGAAGCCGGAAGCTCGCGGGAGAAGGTAATCCAGATGCGGATTTACATTTCCGATATTGCTCTGTGGGACAAAGTGAACGAGGTTTACACGCAGTTTTTCGGAGCGCACAAACCGGTGAGATGCGTGGTTCCCGTTGGCGAACTTCACTACGGTTGCCTGATTGAAGCGGAGTGTGTGGCAAGTATTTGAGCGGTTGACATTGAATTGGTAGCTTGAAAGCAAAGTTGTAATTGAAATCACTATCAAACAGAATTTAAAATCAACAGTTTAATAGGTCAGATTGGTTGAAAAACTTATGCATACGGCATAAAACCTGTCAGGCAAGTTTTACAAAGTTCCCTTCCAGTTTTACATTGAAGTTAATCTCGGCTTTCAATGCATTGAAAACCCTAATTATCGTGTGAATGGTTGCACTGTTGGCGCTACTTTCAAGTTTCGAAATTTGAGCCTTTTTTACCCCAACCAGGCGCCCGAGTTCTTCCTGTGTCATGTTTTGCTGCTGTCTGGCAGTTTTAATCATTTTGCCCAACACGTCCATACGAAGCTCGTATTCGTACTCGTCGCGTTCCGTAGTTCCAACTTTGCCGATGTACTTGTCTTTCATCTCATCAAGCGTGTATGTCTTTAATTCTTTAGTTGCCATAAGGTTACATTGTTTCTTTGTTGTTGAAATATTTTTCTCTGAGACTTACTGCACGAACAATTTCATTTGCCGGAACTTTGTCAACTTTTTTAATAACACCATGTGTTGCTACCACGAGGGTTTGTTTATTATCGGATTTGTCCCAAAAAGCTAAAAGTCTGATTTGAAGGCCGGCGAATTTGGCTCGAAACTCCCAAATGTCATTGTGTAGTTTTTTAAAAAGCTTTGGATCATTTGTCTGTTCGGCAAGATCAATACTGTAAAAGATTTTCCTTATTGTCTTTGCGTCCAGTCCTGAAATAAACCTGTCCGCTTCTTCCAAAAATATCGACTCAAAATATCTCATACGGTATTTTCTTGTTTAACGCCGCAAAGATAAAATTAGTTTCCAAAATTAGAAACAATATTTTTCAAAATGTTCGTAGAGATCACTTTTTAAGCTATTCTATAATGCACGCTCTACATTTCGGGGCAATTGCCGGTTGATCCTGACACAAAACAAATCCCTGCCGGCATCAAATCACAAACGCAACTGGTGCTCGAAAAAATTGATCTGATTTTAAAAGAAGCCGGAAGCTCACGGGAGTCGGTAATCCAGATGCGGATTTACCTTTCCGATATTGCATTGTAGGACAAAGTGAATGAGGTTTACACGCAGTTTTTCGGAGCATACAAACCGGTACGGTGCGTGGTTAAGGTTGGCGAACTTCACTATGGCTGCCTGATTGAAGCGGAGTGTGTGGTTCATATTTAGTTGACGACGCAGTACTGCGGATTATAAAAGAAATGGAAGGAAATCATCGGATCTTTACAATCAACCGATAGTTTACTTTTATCATTAAGCTTAATGGTCATAGTTTTAAACCTACGCAGGATATAATGAGTTAGATTTTGGTGATATTTTGCAATATCCGATTTTGCGAGGACATTGAAACCACCACATCTGCTGAATCTCCCTATTTCATTAAATTATTCAAAATCAATATTTTTGAGATTTGTTGCCTGATTAAATCAGGTTTTACAAGCATCTTCGGGATCTAAAACTAATCGGCCGTGGAATCCACTAAAGGTATTGAAAAAGAGAATCTGCTTCCTTTTCCTGGTTCGCTCTCCACCCTGATTTTCCCACCGTGTTTCTCAACGAATTCTTTACAAAGCAACAACCCTAAACCAGAACCCTTCTCGTTTTCCGTGCCTGGTTTAGAAAGGCTTTTATCAATTCTGAAAAGCCTATCAACAGCTTCAGCGCTCATTCCAACTCCATTGTCGGAAACCGATACTTCCACCCAATCCTTTTTCAGAGAAGCCTCCACCTTGACTGATCCATTCTTGTGAGTAAATTTTACGGCGTTGGAAATCAGATTTCTGATCACCGAGCTAATCATTTTTTCATCAGCTGTGACAATGATATCGTGAGGTACCATGCTTAGCAATGAGATACTTTTTTGGCTTGCATTGGATCTTAAACTTCTTATTTCATGATTTATCAGATTATTGATAGACAATGATTTGGGCATAAAAGGAAAACTATTCTGCTGGGTTTTAGCCCAGTCAAGGAGATTATCCAGCAAACTTATGGTTTGCCTGGCCGATGAATTGATAATACTGGCGTATTCAAGGATTACGTCAGAATCAGTGTTAAGTGCTTCGATTTTCAAAAGCTCGGAAAATCCCAAAATTGCGTTGAAAGGGCTTTTAAGGTCATGAGCAATAATAGAAAAGAATTTATCTTTCGTTGCGTTGAGCTCTTTCAATTGGTTTGCCTGCTCTAAAATCTGAGATTCAAATTGCTTACGTTCAGTGATATCGCGGGTTACGCCAAGGATTAACACCTTATCAAAATCACTTCCGGAAATGGGATAAGTGATAACTTCGGTGTTCAGAATAGTGCCGTCTTTGCGGTAATAATCAATCTCTCCGCGAAAACTTTTCAAAGGTAATCCGGCTTCGAAAGCGGCAATTTGTTCCTGGAAATACCGTATAGATATGGCCAAGGACTCAGGTGTAAGTATCTGATCTATTGGCTGATTCATTGCCTCTTCAACGGTAAGTCCCCGCACTCTCTCAACGGCCTGACTAATGTAGCTAATTGTGCCGTCAAGCTTTTGAGTCCAGATGACATCGTTAGCATGTTCTGCTATTAACCGGTATCGTTCTTCTTTGATTTGCAATTCACTGTATGCTTTTCGGAGCTGCTCAATTTCTTTCTCCAGCATTTCCCTGGTATTTTCCAGTTTAATCATAATGTTTAGTCTTGGGTTAAAAGGTACTCTATTAATCGAATTTCATAAAGTTTGAGATAAATCCCGTTCGTTAACAACTGAAATTCAGCAAATATCAACAAGGACTTTTTACTATTCAGGTGTAAATTACTATTTAAAGTGGCTTGCAATAATAACTCAGCTTCGGTTGCCACATAAAACACATGTCAATAGGGGTAATGTTTTGTGGCTAAAGGATACACTATAGCCTAAGCGCTAAAAACCTGGGGAAAAGACAGAAATGGTTCCGCAAACCGGATGCAAGTACCAAAAAGAAGAATACGAGCTTAAGTACCAAATATTTAGTCTTGAAGAGCCGTATCATATTGATTTCGTGCATTACTTCTCTTAATTACCGACAAAGATAAATTGTTTTCAAGAAAATGCATGGATATGTAAAAAGTTTTTTATTTGCATAGAATTGACAGACTACTGGGGTTCGATTTTTTTAAAGGAGTTGAAAAAAACAGCAATTCTTTAAATTTTAAAATTCTGCCCAATAATTCGGATAAAATGATTCGTTTCTGCTGTTAAACCTTTATCTGGCTTCTGACAATAGTATACCTTCAATACAGATCGCGGGACAATGCAATCGCTTTTTTTGTTCGTTCAAAATGCCTTAATTTGCTGGCAAAAAGATAATGATGAAAAAATCAGCAGGAGTTATAGTCCTGATCATAATTTTGACGTGCTCCAAAGCGCAAAACCCCATCTCCCCTCCCGGTGTTTACCTTGCCGACCCGACTGCAAGGGTTTGGAAAGATGGCCAACTTTACATTTATGGCTCGGTGGATGAGAGCTGCGATTATTACTGCTCTCACCGCCACCACGCTTTGGTGACCAATGATGTGCTGAATTGGCAGTTGGTGGAGAACATTTTTACATCCAAAGGCGAAGGCGATGGCGTGCCTTACAACGAAACTGTTCTTTTTGCTCCATCAGCAGCATACAAAGACGGTATCTATTATATGTATTACTGCCAGCCCGACCGCGAATTTGCCGAAGGCGTGGCTACCTCAGCAAGTCCAACCGGACCATTTACCGGCGGTGTACCGATTGACCTGAAAGGTTACAACCAAATTGATCCGGACGTTTTTATTGATGATGATGGCACAGCCTATTATCTCTGGGGACAGTTCACATTGAAAATGGCCGTCATGAAATCCAACATGATAGAGCTCCGGATGGAAACCGTCAAAGACAGCATCCTGACTGAAGGCGGGCATCATTTCCATGAAGGCGCGTTCATGGCCAAAATCAATGACCTTTATTACCTGGTGTATGCCGACATCAGCCGGGGTAATATTCCAACCTGTCTGGGTTATGCCACTTCAAAATCTCCTTTCGGACCTTACACTTACCGCGGCGTCATTATTGATAACAACCACAGCAACCCGCGCAACTGGAACAACCATGGGTCAATAGCCGAGTTCAACGGGCAGTGGTATGTGTTTTACCACCGTTCCACGCATGGCTGCAACAAAATGCGCAAGGCCTGCTTGGAACCCATCGAAATCTTCGCCGATGGTTCTATCCCCGAAGTGCAAATGACTTCGCAGGGTGCCGGACCACCCCTCATTGCTACTCAAAAAATCGAAGCAGAATGGGCCTGTATTCTCAACGGAAACATTCGTATTGAACAGTTTGATCCGCACAACGAAAAACTCACCCAAATTTACAGCGGTGACAAAGCAGCCTGGAAATATCTTGATTTCGGTGCAGGCGTGGATAACATTACATTCAGGATGAAAACCGGCAGCATGGGCGGCAGGATGGTGGTTTCGCTTGACAAGCCCTGGCATCGCCGGCTGGCAATCCTGGAAGTCAAACCGGAGGGACAAGATGAATGGCAAAACCTCACTTTTCCCATCGAATCAGCAAGAGGGGTGCATGCTTTGTGGCTACACTTCTATGGCGAGGATGGAGAAATGCTGGAGTTGGATTGGTTTACATTTAACTAATTTCCAAAACAGAAAGTTCAGAGAATTGGTTCAACCAAAATTGAGTGCGCACGTTTGTTCTAACCTTGTATTATTCATAAACTTAGAGGTAACGGGCTGAAGCCCGGTACCTCTCTATTTCTTCCTTTAACCCCGACCTTAAGGTCAGGGTAAAACAATTTGTTGTTATTCAAATCTGTGCTATGATCAATGGATTTTTCAGGCTAAACCGTTCTGCCCGGATAGACCTTAAGCGCTTCTTCAAGGGCTTTCATAGCATAGTTCAGATCGCTCACGTTAAGCACATAACTGATTCTTACTTCATCAAGACCACGACCTGGAGTTGAATAGAAGCCTGTTGCCGGGGCCATCATTACGGTTTCATTCTGGTAGTTGAAGTCCTCGAGAAGCCACTGGCAAAATTTATCCGAATTATCAATCGGAAGCCGCGCTACAACGTAAAAAGCACCAGATGGTTTTGGGCAAAAGGCTCCTGGAATCTTATTTATGGCCTCATACACGGTATTGCGGCGTTTGTGGTACTCTTCAAGCACCTCGGCAAAATAATCAGCCTCTGTAGCAATGGCGGCTTCGGCAGCAACCTGCCCAAACGATGGAGGGCTGAGTCGGGCTTGGGCAAACTTCATCGCAGCATTTATTACTTCCTGGTTCTTGGTTATCATCACTCCTACTCTAACGCCACACATGCTGTAACGTTTTGATACTGAATCAATAAGAATAGTATGTTGATCCAGGCCTTCCAGATTCATCACGGAATGATGCACTTTGCCATCGTAGCAAAATTCACGGTAAACTTCGTCTGCGATCAGGAAAAGATCGTGCTTTAGGGCAATCTCTTTTAGCACCTTCAGCTCCTCTTCGGTGTAAAGATAACCGGTCGGATTGTTGGGATTGCAAACCAGTATTGCTTTGGTTCTGGGGGTAATAGCTTTCTCAAACTCGGCAATCGGAGGCAAAGCAAAACCGGTTTCGATGGAGGAATTGATTGGAATCACATTGATCCCGGCGTTGATGGCAAATCCGTTGTAGTTAGCATAGAAAGGTTCGGGGATAATTACCTCATCACCCGGATCCATGATGGATTGCATGGCAAACAACAATGCTTCGGAGGCGCCAGCGCCCACAATGATCTGATCCGCTGTTATGTGGATGTTGTTTTTGGCGTAATACTCCACCAGCTTTTCACGGTAGCTTGCATAACCAGCAGAATGACTGTAAGCTACAAGTTTTTCGCTGTAATTCTTTACCGCCTCGATAGCAATTTCCGGGGTTTTGATATCGGGCTGACCGATATTCAGGTAATAAACCTTTACTCCTCTTTTCCTTGCAGCCTCTGCAAAGGGAACGAGTTTACGGATTGGCGAAGCCGGCATCCTTTTACCTTTTTCTGAAATTCTTGGCATTTCAATTTTTTTAATGTTAAACAAAAAAACCGGCTTTTTAAAGCCGGCATATTAAATATTTGATCTTCAACAAATTGTAATGGAATTATTTTTCACCAACGGATTTGGGTTTTTCGGGAGCTGCGCTTTGGGTTTCAGCAAGCACCTGTCCCGATATTCTCAAAACTACGTTGTTATTGGAGGCATTGGATTGAACTGTGATGGACTTATTGATCGTTCCCACCCTGTCGGTTTTGTATTCGACCTGAATAACTTCACTTGCTCCTGGGAGGATCGGCTCACGTGGCCATTTGGGAACGGTACATCCGCAAGATGAACGTACATTGGTGAGAATCAGCGGCTCTTTACCGGTGTTGGTGAATTTAAACTCACATTTTCCGTCACCTTTGAAAGGAACAGTTCCGTAATCATGAAGCGTCTTTTCGAAGGTGATTACCGGGGCATTAGGGTTGGGAGCCGGTTGTGCCTGAGGCTGGGCTTCCTGTGCGACCATTGCAAACGAGAACAAAATCCCGATTGACAGTAAAAGCATCTTTTTCATTGTTCTTTGATTTAAAGTTGAACTTGAGTGATTTTTATTGCCACAAAGGTAAGAAACTTCATTGAAACGCAAGTTTTGAAAAAAATGTTTCTCTGCATTGTTTAATTTTGGCCAAACTTTCAACACAAAAAAATTATGCTTCGGTCCAGCATTTTCATCGCAAGTATTTGTATCAGCGCTCTGTGCCTGGTAAATTCATGTTCTGTAAAGAAATCAAATAAAAGTTCATCCACCATGACCCATGAAATCAAACCAGCCGGAGTTCCTTCTCCACCGGCAATTGTGTATAAAACAAAGGGCGACTATTCCAGGCAGGTTCCGGTGATTTTATCTGCCGATAAGAAAATGGTTGTTTCGTTCCCTGCACAATCTGACCTGCGTATCAACGGAAAATTCACCTATCCTGATGTGCTGGAACATGGCTACCTGCTTGATAACAGGGGAATTAACCAAAATACGGCATTCCTGAAATTTACATACGAAGATTATTATAATATGGATAACATCCCGACTGCTGAGCGCCTGCTGAATTACATTCTGGATGACGATCCGTTTATAGAGATGTACGATTTTGGCAGGCGGGGGCAGTTCGAAAACGCAGTTGAAGAAATCAATCAGATAATTCTTAGTGGTAAAATACCGGAAAAGAAGAGTTTACTGGATAAATAATTGAAAAAGGACTTCTCTCTGCCATGAAAAGATTTATCCCCTTAGTCTTCATCCACTTGATCTTTCTTGCTCTGGTGATGGGGCAAAACCTGCCCGATAGTGCTCACAATAATAATCATGAGATTGTTAAAAGCGGCTGGAACTTTGGGGTCTTACCAGCGGTTTCTTATGATGAAGATCTTGGATTTCAATATGGTGGGTTGATTAACCTTTATCATTTTGGAGATGGCAGCCGTTATCCCATTTACGACCACTCATTGTACCTTGAAATTTCGGCATACACGCTCGGCAGTGGTGTTTACCGGTTTGCTTATCACACTGATCGCCTTATTCCCAATACTGAATTATTTGTTGATGTTAGCTACCTGCCGAACCAGGCTTACAATTTTTTCGGTTGGAACGGCTATGAGTCGGTTTACAACATGGACTGGGAAAACCGTGACCTGCCGGACAGCATTTACCGCACAGCAGTCTTCTATCGTTACGAGAACAAAATGTTTCGGTTTAAATCACATTTTCAGGGAAAACTCACCAGGAATTTGAAGTGGCAGGCAGGATTGCAATGGTACGACTATAATATTGGAACTGTTGACATTGACCGGCTTAACAAAGGGAAAAAGGACGACAAAAAGTTACCTCCGGTTTCAGAGCAACCTTTGCTTTACGATCAATACAGGGAATGGGGATTGATTGATGAAAGCGAAGCCAAAGGCGGAAATATAACATTGTTGAGTGCCGGTGCTATTTACGATACCCGAGACAACAGACCAAATCCTATGAAGGGAGTTTGGTCGGAAATAGCCTTTGAAGGCGCCCCGGCTCCGCTGGGATCAATCGAATCCGGGTATTTGAAAATGAGTTTAATACACAGGCAATATTTCACACTTTTACAAGACAATCTTACCCTTGCAGCCCGTTTTGCCATGCAAACCACGCTTTCGGGCGATGCCCCATTCTGGATACAACCACTGATGATAACTGCCATGCTGCGAAGCACTGCTGAAGAGGGTTTGGGAGGAATCAGAAACCTGCGCGGCATCCCGCGTAACAGGGTTGTTGGCGCCGGTGTGGCTTATGGCAATGCTGAGCTGAGATGGAAATTTTACCGAACCCGGTTGTTTAACCAGAATTTTTACTTTGGACTGAATGGCTTTGCCGATGCTGGTCAGGTAATCCAAAAAATTGATATCGAAGAAAAAGTGAAAGCCCTGAACCTCCCTGATGAATCCGATTATTTTGATTTTGGGAGCGAAAGCATTCATGTTACCTATGGACTGGGACTTCGGATTGCCATGAACCAAAATTTCATTGTTGCCTTCGATTGGGGCAAAGCAGCCGATAAGCGCGATGGAACCAGCGGGTTTTATGTGGGGTTGAATTATTTGTTCTAAAAGGCTGATGAATTTGCCGATCAAAAAATTGTTGAGGACAGTTTGCAATCTCAGAAATTCCTGCATTTTGCCAATTTATTCGATCTTAATCCCTGATGGTGCCAGATAAACAAATGCTCAACCGGAATTGTTACTCTGTAAAATTCAACAATCAAAAAGTATGAGAAACCTTTTTTTATCACTGATTATCAGTATTCCTTTTATATCTATTGCTCAGCGTGATTATTCCAAAATGGAAATTTTTCACAGTGAGCTTGCACCCGGCGTGCATAGGTTGTTTGTTGGAAATGTAGTGACCGTTGTGGCCTATGATGGACCAGACGGGCTTATCCTTATTGATGCTGCATACGAGCAGACAGCTCCTCAGATGAGAGATACCATAAACCGCATGTTTGGCAAACCGGTGAAATACCTTGTCAACACTCACCTTCATGGCGATCATACCGGCGGTAATATTGAGTTTGGTAAAGATGCAAAAGTAATTGCACATCAATCGGTTAGATACTGGCTTGCCTCTGACCGAAAACAAGGCGACAAAGTTCCCGGCCCAATGCCTGATTTCGCGCTGCCCTCCATTTTTGTTGAAAACACGATGAATTTGGAGTTCAATGGACAAACACTCGAAATGTATCATCTGCCTGGTGGTCACACTACAGGAGATATTATTGTATATTTTCCGGTTTCAAAAGTCCTGGTATTGGGGGATCTTCTTTTTGCTGACAACTTTCCGTTCATTGATATGAATAATGGTGGAAATCCTTTTACATTTATCAAAAATCTGAAGTGGATAGTGGATACTTTCGGCACTGCAAATATCATTGTCGGTGGACATGGCCCTGTTTACACCGTGGATCAACTCAGGAATTATATTGATACCCTGACCCAGACCATTGACATAATCGCCGATGAGAAGGAAAAAGGAAAGTCTGCTGAGCAAATAAAGGAAGCGAAAATCTTAGGCAGATGGGAAAGCTATGGAAAATTCTTCATCACCGAAGATCGTTGGATTGACACCATTTACCCTATTGCTGATAAAAACTGGCAGGAATAAAAAATTCCCGTTAGGAATGGCTCCAGACGGGAATTTCCTGACAATTAAACTTACTTATTCCACTACAGTGTTCCAGTTGTGAATATCCTCGATGGTTCCTTCCTGGATACCTCTCAAGGTGTTGTACAATTTGGTACTGATCGGGCCAGCATTCCCATCTTTACAATATTCATGAACCTTTCCGGAATCCCTGTCAACGATTTTTCCGATCGGCGAAATTACGGCTGCTGTTCCACATGCGCCAACCTCATCAAAATCACCAAGTTCATCCACAGCAACGTGCCTCAACTCGATATTCATCCCCATATCTTTTGCCAACTGGCGAAGGCTCATATTGGTTATGGATGGCAATACTGACGGCGAATCCGGCGTGATGTAAGTATTGCCTTTGATGGCAAAGAAGTTGGCCGGGCCAGCTTCGTCAATATAACGCCGGTCAGCCGAACTCCTGAAAATTACAGACGAGAAACCCTCCTTCTTGCCCCGGTCGAGCGCCCTGAGACTGGCAGCGTAATTTCCACCCACTTTGATGTGTCCGGTTCCAAACGGCGCAGCCCGGTCATAATCGCTGATTACCTGTATGCTTACTGGTTTGAAACCCTCTTTAAAATATGGCCCTACCGGACCTGTAAATACCAATAACAAGTACTCGTTAGTAGGTTTTACACCAACTTCAGGCCCCGATCCGATAAGGAGCGGACGAAGATAAAGTGCAGCGCCATGTCCATAGGGCGGCACATACTTTTGGTTTAACTTGATGACTTTGAAGATCATTTCACCAAAGAGGTCTATCGGCGGAACAGCCATCATCACCCCTTCAGCCGAGCGCTGAATCCTCTTTGCATTTTCAGTCCACCTGAAAATCCTGATCTTGTCATCTTTACCCCTGTAGGCTTTCATTCCTTCGAAAGCTTCCTGTCCATAATGAAGACAGCCGGCGGCCATGTGCAGGTTAATGTATTCGGACGAAGAGATCTCCACCTCGCCCCATTTGCCATCCCGATAGTAACAACGCACGTTGTAGTCGGTCTTGAAGTAGCCAAATGGCAGGTTTTTCCAGTCAATATTCATCATCTCTCAAAAATTTAAAAGTTTCGTGCGGCTAAATTAGTAAGAAATGTCCGGTGATGAACCTTACAAATTCAAATTCGAAGTAAATTAGAATGAAGTTAAATAACCAGGTATCGCGAAATTTACCCTCTTTTAAAAATACAATTCGATAATCTATTGATAAACAATTGATTATAAATTTAACACTGTTAAATTGCAGGTATTACCTTTGCAAAAGTTTGTAAAAGCTGAAATCAGCTTCGGTTGTCATGTAAAATTTTTTGAGATAATAGAAAATATCACAATGAATATCAAAGAGTTAATTTCGTTAATTGATGGGAAATTGGTTTGTGGAAACCCTGAATCAGAATACACCATTCATGCTGCATTTGCCTCCGACCTGATGAGCGATGTACTGACACTCGACAATATCAGTCCATTGCTGATCACCGGGTTGTGCAACCTCCAAACCATACGCACAGCCGAAATGGCCGATATTCATGTTATCGTTATTGCCCGCGGCAAGAAAGTAACCGAAGATATGATTCAACTGGCCATGGAGAGTAACATCATCCTGATCGAAACTCCCTTTTCAGTTTTCAGATCTTGCGGAATTCTGTACCAAAATCAAGTAAAACCGGTTTTTTAAGTCATGCAATTCGATTTTGAAGTAGAAGGTGGTAATTTCAGTAAAGCAGGCACCGCATCCAGTGAGGTTAAAAAAATTCTCAACCAGTTAAACGTTGATTATAAGGTAATTAAAAGAGTTGTTGTGGCACTGTACGAAGCAGAGGTCAATATTGTAGCACATGCTTACCGGGGCTGGATTACAGCAGAAATTGATACCACCAGTATCAGACTCACCCTCGAGGATGAAGGACCAGGGATACCTGACATCGAAAAAGCTATGGAACCCGGATTTTCCACGGCCTCGGCAAAAGTGCGCGAAATGGGCTTTGGGGCGGGTATGGGATTGCCAAATATCAAGAAAAATACCGACGAATTTAAGCTCGAAAGTGAGGTGGGAAAAGGAACAAGGTTGGAGATGGCGGTTTTTCTCTAAGCAAAATCTCTCCTTTTTGAGACAAGCCATTTGGGGAATAATTCCAATGAAAAAAGTCAGCAGTATCACACTCCAACACCCCATTTACCCAATTACCCACTGCTCCAATTACCCTTCACCCCATTTACCCATCGCCCCATTCTTGCAGAAGTTTCAAACTAGCAACTTGCAAATTAAGCGCTTATTCCCTACTGCTTTGCATAGAAATTTGTACTCTCGAAAATTTTATCCGCTGACTTTGCAATAAAACCCGAGTAGAGCTGACCATCGCTATCAGCGTAACGACGGGCAAATTCATAATAACAACCAGGAATTTCAAACGAACCTTCCTCAAAATCCACCGGTATCATCTCAGATTTGATACTCGACTGCTCAAGCAACTCAGCCGGAGTACCCTTAATTTCACCTCCTGAATCATTCATCTGGAAGCCATTCTTCTTGAGGAAGGAGTTCACTTTTTCCATCGAATTGAGGTTCTTCAATCCGTTTACGCTCACAGTGAAGTGATTGGCGCAGAAACCATAAACATAAAGCCAACCGGCATACTCGGATTCCTGGCGCAGCGTTTCATAGGTTTCGAATGAAGGTGTACCCCACAAATTTCCAGAGAAAATCAGTTCATCTGATGTCAACATATCTTCCGGAATCTGGTCAATGGCAGCTTTTACGGTGGTTTGCAAAAAGTCGCTGAACTCTTCCACTTTCAACTCGCTGATGAAAACCCTCGGTGCGAGAGGGTCAGTGGTGTGTTCGTAATGTTTTGCAAACAACTTTTTCTCCTCAAAGACGTACTCACCTCTCTCCACATATCCTGCTTTGAGGAAAGGTTTTGCTAACACTTCGATGTTGATGCGAGGATCGTTGAAGGTGCGGAAGGCGATATGATCGTTGTAAACCACCTCGCCGGAGGCAACAAAGAGATCGTGGATGCGCTGAACTGAAGGATTTTGAGTGGCATAGATTTGCCACAACTTCTCAAAAATTTGCTCTTTATTCATTTGCGTGATTTGTTTTTATTTGATATTGAATGATTTATAATAGTTAATTATGTAAACTTCGGATTCTCAATTCTTTAAATATTTCAGCAAAATCCGGATTTTGAGACAAATCCCTGAAAATATCCGGCGTGTGGCGGAGACCGGTTAATGAATTCTCCAGAAGCCTGATTTCAGCTGATACTGCAAATTCCGGTCGTATGGCGGCATTTTCAATTATTCCATTTCGAACTTCCAGTTGAAGATTAACTTTCCCATCTCCAGTTAGAATGCTTTTTGAAAAAGTGTAAACGGGTGAATAGCCAAAATTCCATTCCCAGGTTTTGTATTTCTTTTGCACAAGTTGTTCAATTTTTTGAATATCGTGTTGGTTTAAATCATAATAACCGGGATTGTCAAAATTTCCTGCGATTTGGGTTTCCAGGAAAAGCCTGAACTCAACCATTTCCATTTTTACCGGTAAGTGATCCCTGATATTTGTGACCCGGCTCCTCACCGACTGAACTGCCTTGTCAATGAAACTTGCATTGCCGGGTTTTATCGCTTCTTCAAGATTTTCGAGATTTGTTTCAAAGAGCAGAGTGCCGTGGTGGAGCACGCGGTTTTTGTGCACATGCTCTGCATTACCGGATATCTTCAAATCATTGATCCTGATATCATTTCGGATTCCCAAAGTCGCAGCTAATCCTAATTTTCTCAAAGCATCAGCAACCGGCTGAACGAATCTTCGGAAATTGACCAATTTCTCTCTCTCACCATTAGATATAAAGGTAAAGTTGAGATTGCCCTCGTCATGATAAACAGTTCCTCCTCCTGAAATTCTCCTGATTACCGGGATCTGTTGCTGATCAACAAAGTCAGTATTCACCTCGGCAAGTGTGTTCTGATGCTTTCCAACCACCAGACAAGGCTCGTTTTGCCAGAGCATAAAGAGGTCGTCCTGAAAGAATTTGAGGAAATATTCCTCGGCAGCAATATTGAAATAGGGATTTGTTGAGTGCCGGCGAACTAATAACATTGCGATGGTTTAGCCTGATGAAAAATCAAGGGTATAAACCAACATTCCAGGGTTTTGATAGGATTTTTGGGAAATTTAACAAAACAACGCTGTCGGTCTAATAATTGGTAGGCCAGATATTTTACTCTTCCGGCTCTTCGGCTTCAGCCACATCCTCCACTGCATCTTCGGCTGGTGCTTCAATGTCATCGCCTGAATCAACCTGCTTGGTGAATTTTTCGACCTCTTCGATCGAATCCACTTTCACCTTGACCTTAACCAGGTAAGAGGCATCATCGGTATCTACTGTGATCACATGCATAAAGTCGCCGTTTCCTTTATCAACGCGCTGAACATGATTTGCCCATCCATCGGGGTATTTCTTTCTGATCGCCTCCATCACATCATCAGAAATGTTTTCAATGCTTTTTATGACACGTTTTTTCTGTATCATGATCTAAATATTATATTTAATGCGCTGATTATCAGCCTACTAAATTCGTTTAACAAGAAATTTTTACCGGGCAAAATAACAGACTATGCCCGATAAAAACAAGCTTTTAACATTACAATTCAAAAAAAATTGCACAAATCAGTCCGATAGCTAAGAATTTTATCTGCTAACAAATTCAAAATCTGTGATTTCAAATTTGGCTTAAGCAAGCGGATGTTTTAAAATGTAAGAATTTTACTCCAATCATAATCAACACTTTCGAGAAACAAAGCATGAGCAGGAGCCGACATCCCGGCATTCTGCCGGTTTTTGCTTTCGATAATGAACTTGAAATCCTCCAGTGTTATTCTACCTCTTCCAATATCAACCAAAGTACCAACAATAGCCCTGACCATATTTCTAAGAAAACGATCTGACTGAATCGTAAAAACAAGCTGACTGCCCTCCTCCTTCCAAAATGCTGCGGAGACCATGCAGTTATTAGTTTTGACATCGGTGTGCAATTTAGAAAAACTGGTAAAATCCGAATATTGTTGAAGGATCCCGGCAGCATGGTTCATGGCATTTACATCCGGCCGTTGGTGCACAAACCAGGAATAATCGTTGGTGAAAGGATTTTTTCGTGTTTCGATGTGATAGGTATAGGTTCTCGAAATGGCATCAAACCTGGCATGAGCAGCGCTGTTTACCTGGAAAATCCTGAGTACGGCAATATCTTTTGACAGGAAGCTATTGAGTTGATTTACAAGTTTATCGGTATCAAAAAGTTTGTCAACGTCAAAATGAGCAAAATACTGCCGGGCATGAACCCCGGTATCGGTTCTGCCGCAGCCGGTGATGTGCCCGACTAAGGAGGCTCTGTAGCGAAGCGCGAGCTCAACTTTTTCCTGAACCGAAGGCGCCCCCGGCTGCAATTGCCAACCACAGTAGGCTGAACCATCGTATTTAAGTTCGATGAAATACCTCATCTTTCGCTTTTTGACCGGCAAAAATATTCTAATCGCAGGAAAATGGGAAAAACAATCCTATCCGGCAAATCACTTGGCCGAATATTTCCTACTTTTGCGGGTGCAAACTGAGTGTTCTTTTTGCCATTTGAAAGGATTCATTGACGCTTCAAAAGTATATTTCATTGACTTACAGCTATTAACAAAATAAGTGAAACTTTTTTATTTCATAAATCATGGAAAACAAGAAAAAAATTCTCATCGTTGATGACGACATTGATGTGATCACCGTGTTGGAGGCAATCCTGACCAAAGAAGGCTACGAAGTGCACTCAGCCATGAACAAGAAAGAGGGCATCCAGAAATTGCGCAGCATCAAACCTGATCTCGCCATCCTCGATGTTATGATGACCACCCAGTACGAAGGTTTCGAACTGGCGCAGCAGATTTTGCAAAGCGAGGAGTTCAAATCCATTCCCTTCCTCATGCAATCGTCCATTGATATCCTGATGACCAACAAACCGGCGATTCAGGAGATGGCTCGAGAATTCCGGAAAGACCCCAATTTCAAGGATTTGCAGGTAATTCTGATCAAGAATATCGAAGACGGCACGGCAGGGATTGATTATAAAGGAGAAGACGGTTTATCCCATTTTTTCCCGGTTCGGGGATTCATCAGAAAACCCGTGGATGCTCATAAGATCCTTCCCGAAATTGCCAAACACATCAATTAACCTGTTGACAAATAGTCCCTCCTGTCAACCTCATATTGATTTTTATTCGTTGTTCATGGCATCCACAAAACGCTGATATATAATATTTTAATTAAACTTTAGCCCGATCAGAAATTTATTTTACGATCAACATGCAAAGTCTTACCGATGGCATAAATCATCCCAAATAAAGTATGAACCCAATTCATACTTTATTTTTTTCTATCAAATTGTAAATTACGGGAAGTAATTTTTATGAAAATTCGCATCAGAATACCGCTGAAATTAAAGTTGTTTTTACCAGTTTCTGCGATCATCATCATCGTTGTAACTTCAGTTACCCTTCTCTTTATCAACCGGTCAATCAGAACCTTCAACGAACAGATATCCAACAATTTGCAACTTGAGGTGCAGACCATTTCGAAGATGTTTGAGCGCGAAGCCTCGCTCAAGCTCGAAAAAGTGCAGACCAACCTTAAAGTGGCTCATGCGCATTTTTACGATGAGAAACTTGAAATCCAAGACAAGACCATTGATATCGAAGTCGAAAACCAGCAAACGGGAGCAAAACATGCGGCCAGGATTAGCCTATGGAAACTTGACGACAAGTTGCTTGTTGAAAGCAGCGATTTTGTTGATAAATTAGAGGAGATCATTGGTGGTACAATCACCATTTTTCAGGAGATTGACAGCGGTTTTGTGAGGATTTCGACCAATGTGCGGCGAGTGGATGGCAGCAGGGCAGTGGGGACATTCATTCCCAATAATTCGCCAGTTGCTGAGGCCATCCGCAAAGGCGAGATTTATTTTGGAAGGGCTCTCGTGGTGGATGAGTGGTACACCACAGCCTACGAACCGATCATCATCAACGGGAAGTTGAAAGGGATGCTCTATGTGGGTGATAAAGAGAAAGATATGAAGGAGTTGAAGCGAATACTGTCAGCCCTTAAAATTGGAAAAAGCGGCTATCCTTTTGTTTTTGATAATGTTGGTAATATGCTGATTCACCCTTATCTCGAGGGCGGCTCGTGGCGCGACAGTTCATTTTTCAAGCAGATGAAGGGAACCGAGCGCGGGATGTTTGAATACACCAAGGACAACAATCGCAAAACAGTGGCTTACAAATACTTCGACAAATTTGAGCTGTACATTGCGGCACTTATCATTCCAAGGAATGAAAACAAGGAATTTGTTCAGAAGGCCATCAGAGGTGCTGCAACCGTCGGGGTGGTAACAATTCTTCTGCTCATGGCGCTGATCTACCGGTTTACTACCGAAAGGCTGTATCGCTATTTCAGCGAATGGCAGATTTCGAAGAAGAAGCTGGCCAGCGCTGAACTGGCACTAAAACACTCGGAGAAGCTGGCCAACATGGGGCAAATTTCAGCAGGTATAGCCCACGAACTCAACAATCCCCTGGGAGTAATCACTATGTACAGCAACATCCTGCTCGACGAGCTGAAGGAGGACGATCCTACCAGAAAAGATATCGAGCTGATTGCAGAGCAGGCCATTCGATGCAAAAACATAGTTAGTGGATTGCTAAATTTTGCACGAAAAAACAAGCTTCAAATAGAAGAGATTGATATTGTTGAGTTTATGAAGAAAAGCATTCAAAATGTTGTAGTTCCGGCCAATGTTCAGGTCATTTTCGAGTGTGAGATTGATGATCAGATGATCATGATGGATAGCGACCAGATGTTGCAGGCCATCACTAACCTCGAGAAAAATGCGGTTGAAGCCATGCCGAACGGCGGGAAGCTCAAGATCACCATTGACGGCGACAAGGAAAACGTCCAGGTAAGGATTGCCGATACCGGAACTGGAATTGCCAAAGAGAATATCGAAAAGCTTTTCACTCCCTTTTTCACCACCAAAGAACCCGGTAAAGGAACCGGCCTGGGCTTACCGCTGGTTTATGGAATTATCAAAATGCACAAGGGAAAAGTGGCCGTGAATTCGAACAACGATCCGGACCATGGTCAGACGGGAACCGAATTCATCATTACACTTCCAAGGATCAACTAGTGAAACATCATAAATAAATAATTGATTATGAGCAAATTGAAGCTATTAATCGTGGACGATGAACCCGGTATCCGGTCGGGTGTGGAAAGAGTGTTGAGGAATTACACAGTAGGATATCCATTTATGGATGAAGACTTTTCGTTCGAAATCTTCGAATCTGAAACCGGCGAAAAAGCGATCGAAATGATCGAATCTATGCCAATTGACATCATCCTGCTCGACAACAAACTTCCGGGAATGGACGGAATTGAAGTCCTCGAGTACATCAAAACCAAAGAATACGACATTTCGGTGATGATGATAACATCCCATGCTTCCCTTGATCTTGCAGTAAAAGCCACAAACAACGGCGCCTTCAACTTTGTCCCCAAACCTTTCACTCCCCAGGAGCTAAAAACCTCGGTGGAAAACATAACCAAAAACCTTTACCTGAAACGGATGACACGCCAGATGAAGGAAGATGGCAAACAGGTCAGGTTCCAGTTTTTATCAGTGTTATCGCATGAGTTGAAGTCGCCGATCAACGCCATCGAAGGGTATCTCAAAATCATGAAAGAAGAACAGGTGGGTGAGAAAATAGCCGATTACCGCGAAATGATTAACCGTTCGCTCGACAGGATCAAAGGCATGCGCACGCTTATCTTCGACCTGCTCGATTTGACCAGGATAGAATCGGGCAAAAAGAAACGCGACCTTAGATCAGTGGACATAAACGATGTGGCCAAAAGCGTGTGCGACTCGGTGGAACCCCTTGCAATTCAAAGGAATATTAAAGTTCATCTCGATTGTGATGAACACCTGTATGTTACTGCCGACATCAATGAGATGGAGATCATTCTTAACAACCTGGTTTCCAACGCAGTAAAATACAATCGGGAGAACGGCCAGGTGTATGTAACTATCAGGAAAAAAAATGAACTTTTGCTGATTGATGTTGAAGATACCGGAATTGGTATAAGTAAGGAGGACATCGGACTGCTGTTCCAGGATTTTGTGCGGATAAAAAACAGTGAAACTAAATTTGTTACCGGCAGTGGCCTGGGGCTATCCATCGCAAAGAAAATCGTGACGTTGTATAATGGAACCATTGAAGTTGAAAGCGATCATGGTGTGGGCAGCAAATTCATGGTAAAAATTCCCTTGTAATAATGAAAATCCAGTTCACTTCCGATCTTCACCTCGAATTCCCTTTGAATAAGGAATATCTCAAAAAGAATCCATTGAAACCTGTCGGTGATCTTCTGATCCTTGCCGGTGATATTGTGCCTTTTGTGGTAATGGATAAACACCAGGATTTTTTCGATTATCTTGCCGCCAACTTCAGGCAAACGTGGTGGCTGCCCGGGAATCATGAATATTACCGGTCGGACTATTCGCAAAGAAGTGGAACCCTCCAGGAAAAAATCCGCTCCAACGTCCACCTGGTAAACAACCTGACGCTATTTCACAATAATGTGCGATTCATCTTTTCCACGCTTTGGTCAAAAATCAATCCGGGATACCAGTGGGATATTGAAAAGGGAGTGAGCGATTTCCATTTGATAAAATACAAGGGAAACCGCATAAATTCAGACCTTTACAACCAGTTCCATGAAGATTGCCTGGGATTTGTAAAATCAGAATTGCAGGAGAAAAACTTCGCCAAAACCGTAGTAGTTACACACCATGCACCAACTTTTCAGCATTACAACGAAGAGTACATCGGCAGCACACTAAATGGTGCTTTTGCTACGGAATTATCGGATCTCATTGCAGGCAGTAATGCCGATTGCTGGATTTACGGCCATCTGCATCATAATGTTCCGGAATATTACATCGGTAAAACCAAAATACTGACAAACCAGTTAGGATATGTTGAATTTGGTGAGGAGAAATTATTCAGAACGGATAAGATTATTAAATTGTAATTAGTTGATAACCAAATAATAGCAATCCATGTTTCAAGAAAAAATCTATCCAAAGTTGATCACCGGTATTTTGTTGTTGATTTTAACCTGCGTTTTGGGATGTACTAATATCACAATGCAGGGGACCGACAACAGCATTGACAATACTTACTTATTTAATGAAAGCAGATTAAGCGCTTTCGGTTTGGCGCTCCAGAATTTCCCAGAAAATGAGCGTGATTCGGTTGTAATAGATTTTATTCAGGAAAATTCTACTACGCCCATCATTGAGTCTGATACCGTAGCAAGTTTTTACTGGTACGGCAAAGCAGGTAAAGTATTGATGTATTGCGACCTGTTCGATGGTTGGTCAAAGCAGGTTTTACTTCAAGCAGTATCATGCGGAGACAGTAGCTTTTTTTATGGATCTTTCATTTTGCCGACGGATGCAAGGGTTGATTATCAGTTTCAGATAGATTCGATCTTCACCACAGATGAGCGGAATCCAACCATTACTCCGAGTGGTTATGGGAAACATTCTCAGATTGCCATGCCTGGTTTTCAGCCTGATCCTGTGCGGAATATCAGACAGGATGTACCCAATGGTACATTCGACAGTATAGCGCTGAAGAGCCAACACTCATCCATTACCGAGCGAAAGGCGAAAATCTATCTTCCTAATGGATATGAAAACCTCAACAACCTGCCCGTAATCTATGTAATGGATGGCATTGAAGCAATCGAGTTCATGTCGTATTCAGTCGTACTGGACAATCTTATTGCAGATAGAAAATTTGAACCGGTGATTGCTGTTTTTATCCCACCAGGTGATCGTCACAATGAATTTATGGGAGAAATTTCAAAAGCATTCATTGCCACACTTTGCGACGAGTGGGTAAAAGTTATTGACAGCGCTTACAAAACCAATCCTGTTCCCGAAAAAAGAGGAATTACCGGTATAAGTAGCGGTGGACATTTCGCTTTAACTGCGGTATTGAAAAGACCTGATGTTTTCCTTTGCGGCGCCGGACAATCTTCCACCATAACAGATAGTATGTTTAAAGTGCTGCGTGAATTTTTGTCGGAAGGAAAAAACGCTCCTTCGTTACGATTTTATTTCGATGTCGGTCAGTATGACTTGGCGTCAGGTCCTTACAAATTCATGTCTTTTAAGGAGGCGAATGAGAGTTTCAGTCGTGAATTGAATTCTTCGGGAATAACTCACAGGTTTAGTATTTATAACGATGGTCACCAGTGGGCGAACTGGCGCGAACGAACGGATGAAATCCTGACCTATTTTTTCGGAATTGAGGACTAAGTGCCGTCGCTGACAGGAAGCTCTCCGGAAAGCCTGTTATTGTCTGATAGCCAGCATAAAGGGGGATGATATTAACGCACGATTTACAAATTGTTCAAAAAAACATACAAATTGCCATTAAAAACAACCTCAAAAAAAAAAGAAATAGCCCATAATTCGATTACTGTTAGTTTGTAATTAGGTTGCTTATTTTATCAAAATAAAATCTTTCTGTTTTGCTTTAGCCGATCCGATAATAGCTGATCCTGAATAGCCTGATTGCTGCAGAGCGAGCAATATGTCACTTGCATTTTCCTCTTTGCAACACATCAGTAATCCACCGGAAGTCTGTGCGTCAAGCATCAGCATTTTGAGGTTGTAGTCCACGGATTTATCGAAAAAGCAGTCATTTTCAACATATTCGAGGTTTCGGAAACATGCGCCGGGTATGCATCCCAGTTCGATGAGATCGTAAGCGCCATCGAACAGAGGAACAATTTTAGCTTCAATTTCGATGGAAACGTTGCTGCCCATAGCCATTTTCAATGCATGACCTGCCAGTCCGAATCCGGTGATGTCGGTAGCGCATTTTACCCCGAACCGCTGCATGATCTCTGCCCCGTTTTTATTGAGCTGTTTCATGCTTTCAAGCACAGTCTGATAGTGGTTTTCATCCACTTCACCAATCCGATGGCCGGCCATTATCGTTCCTGCGCCGATAGGTTTTGTGAGGATCAAGACGTCTCCGGGTTGTGCTGCAGCGTTGGTGATAATTTTCTTTGGGTGAGCTGTCCCGGTTACCGCCAGGCCGTATTTTGGCGTGTCGTCAACTATGGTATGCCCGCCGGCAATCACTCCGCCGGCCTCCTTCACTTTATCAATCCCTCCGCGGAGGATTTCTTTCAGGACATCCAGTGGAACAGAGGCCGGAAAAGCAACAATATTGAGCGCTGTGAGCACCTCGCCACCCATCGCATACACATCGCTCAAGGCATTGGCAGCGGCTATCTGTCCGAACTCGTAAGGAACGGAACAGACCGGCGGGAAAAAATCGGTGGTCTGAATCAGCGCCAGTTCATCGCTGATCCTGTAAACGCCGGCATCATCCTGGGTTTCAGTTCCCACAAGCAGGTCAGGATGTGTCGTTTTTGGTAATCCGGCCAAGGCATTGTCCAGCTCTTTTGCCGGTAATTTTGCCGAACAGCCACCATATTCAATCGTCTGTAACAAATCAAAAGGGTTCATTTCGAATTTTTTTCGTGCATTTGGTACCGGATACCATTTTTTTCAAGAATTAATCTAACTATCATAATATCAACTACTTCAGGATTGATTCTAATGGATATGCCGCATTCAGATGAAAACTCTTTTGGGGTTGGAATGATATCAAATTTCAACCCAGCGCCAACCATTAACTTCTCTGCTTTCAACACTTTATGGGTTGACTCGAAGATGAATACGAAGTATTTTATCGGCATGCCGGTTTAGCTGAAAATTATGGATATATAACATGGGAGGCCTGGGTAAGGCGCTCAAGAATGTCGTACATATTGGAAACTTTCCCCACTGCAAGTTCGGCTTTCTTTTGATAATAATCAAGACAGGTGCCGCAAACAAGAATTTCGGTTCCGATGCCTTCCATTTGCTTCAATGCATCAAGGAGGGCTGAATCTGAAACTGCAAGGAAAATCCCGGAATTGAGAAAAACGATGGTTTTTGGTTTTACCGAAACCTCAGGAAGTGTATTGATGAAAGCTTTGATGAGTAATGCTCCCAGGTCTTCAGCGCCGTCACCCAGCCGGTTTCGCTGGATGGCAATGACAACATTTGAGTTTTTGGGTAGATCCACTTCGCAGTAGTCTTCAACTTTGGCACTTTCGGGGATCTCACCGGTTTTATTGACAAACAGGTGAAAGACGTTTTCCCGCTTCTCTGTCAATACTTTCATACCGTTGTCTTCCAGGAAGCGGGTTACGTTTTTCACCGAGGTTTCGTTGTCTATCAGCACTTCAAGGCTATCCTCACCGGAAAGTTCGTTCAGTGCTTTCTTAGTCATTATCAGAGGTGTAGGGCAAAGTTTGCCCTTTGCATCAACAATCTTCATAGTATTCAGGTCTATTTGTTTTTAATAGTTATAAATGGAAAATCATCAGAAGTTGCCAAAACTCGCGTTTCCGGTGTTTTTTTTCAGTTTTTGGACAGCATATCCACTTTTCATCATGATGTGCATAATTTCCTTATTGCTTCAACGGTAAAGTCAATTTCTTTCCTGGTAGTAAAAATGCCCGGGCTTAGCCTTACAGCGCCCTCTGGAAAAGTTCCAAAAGCTTTGTGCGCCAAAGGAGCGCAATGCAATCCCGCGCGGGTCATTATTTTAAAATCTGTATCAAGTTGCAAAGCAGTTTCGCTGGGAGGCACACCTTTAATAATAATGGACACAAGCGGCAATCGCAACTGTTGGTTTGCTACTTCGATCTGTGTCACTTCTTCAATTTTACTCAATTGACCGACTAAATAATCGGTCATTTGAATCTGTTGCCGGCAGATATTGTCAACTCCCAATTTTAATATGGTTTCCAGACCTGCTTTTAACCCGGCAATCCCCAGTGTGTTCAAGGTTCCAGCTTCAAGGCGATCTGGATAGAAATCTGGATGTTCAGCCATTTCAGAACGGCTGCCGGTTCCTCCCCGGAAAATCTTTTTGAGCGGAAGATCTTCTTTCAGACAAAGGCAACCAATACCGGTGGGGCCAAGTAGATTCTTATGCCCGCTGAAAGCAAGAATATCAATACTGTCACGATCTACGTCAATTGAGATCAAACCGGCTGTCTGAGCTGCATCCACGAGATACAGCACTCCTTTTGAGCGACAGATTTCACCAATTTGATTTATTGGCAAAACAGCGCCGGAAACATTAGAACCGTGCAAAGTGGCCACCAACCGTGTATTTGGCCTGAATGAATTTTGAAACTGATTGAAATCAAAGTCAGCTTCTTCATTACCTCCTACCACAGTAATCTCAATTGCTCCTCTGGATTCAAGATATTTCAGAGGCCTGTAAACCGAGTTGTGCTCCAGATGACTGATAATCACATGGTCGCCAGGATTCAGCAATCCATGGAAAGCCTGGTTCAGCGCTGCGGTTCCGTTATTGGTAAAGATGACCCGCTCGCTGGCCGGTAAATTGAAAAATCGGGCAATCAGCTCCCTGGTTTCAAAGACTTCTCTGGCAGCTTTCAACGACATCACATGACCCGAACGTCCGGGACTGGCCCCGGAATATAGCAAATGATCCGAAATCGCACGGACTACCCCCGGAGGCTTAGGCCACGAAGTAGCTGCATTGTCAAGATAGACTTTCATCAATGATTTTTTTACCCTTTTCGGTGATAAAAATTCTGGTTTCCACACCTTCGCCGCGCTGGAAACGAATACTTTTCTCTGCTTCAAGCAGGTCGCCGGCCAAGGCACGGAACCGCTTGGTTCCGCCAATAATTTCTTTATATTCTTGTATTTCAATACCTTCGGGTGCTTCAGCTAGTCGGGACAAAAGGGATTTTCTCACTTTATCCAAAATACTGCTGTGCAGAAATTCGCCCTGAAAAAATCGGATACTACCACCATCAGCCATCAAACCCAGATAAGTCTTCAATTTGTGCTGAGGGATTTTTTGTTGCAGGCATTTTTCTTCAATTTCCTGAAGCACAGGTTTTTCGTCTCCGTAATTCAGGATCAATTGGTCAAGCCAGCTTAACTCCCCGGCAGTTTTCTTGTCGAGCTTAGGTTTGTGGCCTTTGATGATCCATGAATTGTTGCGAAAATCAATCTCTCCGGATTCTCTCTTTTTTTGAAGCAGGAATTCAAGGTATAATTTACTATGCTTCAATTTGCCAAAACCCATTTTACCGTTGATCTCAATCAAATCCAATCCGCCGGGTGAGAGAGGATTTTTAAGATGATGGTCGGCAATCACTTTGAGAATTTTTTCGCCGAAAGAGAGGTCATAACCTGTATCTACCAGGATATCAGCTTCTTTGGAAAAATATCTTATGAAGGTTAGTTCGGCAGTTCCAATTTCGGCAATCAGTTCAGCAACCGGAATATTGAGTTTATCAGCAATTTCCAATACTGTAAAAGGTCGGAATTCTTTTTTCAGCTCGATGGCAATCAACTGCTTCAGGCTGCTGTCGCTGACGATGTTTGTGACAATTTGGGTGAGGTACTGAGCGAGTTTGGTTGTCTTTCTTTTGTGGTGCAGCGGCGAAGCATCAATGATGAAACCTCCGCCCAACGTGGCATCCGCCGATGAATTGCGGAGGATGAATTTATCCTTGTTCATCAAAATGGCCTGTTTGGAGAGATGGAGCTGAACGATGCCAACTTCGCCCGGCCGCACCTCATCTTCATTGAGCAGGTGCATCCGCGCCTGACATTCGAAAGTGCCCGACAAAAAAGTAACCTGCGACCAGGTGGAAATCCCCTGTTTATCAGCAAAAAGTTGAATGTAGGCATCCACCATTTCAGTAGCGGGAATCGGTTTTTCAGCAATCAACATTCCCCGCTCAAAATCTTCGCTTTTAAGCCCGATCAGGTTGATTGCAGCCCGGTCGCCGGCTATTGCGGTCTCCACAGGAGTTCCATGCCGTTCAATAGAGCGAACCCTGTATTTCTGATTGTCACCAGGCAAAAGGTAAACATCCTGTCCTGCTGATATCGAACCTCCTGTAACCGAACCTGTTACAACACTTCCGAAGCCTCTGACAGTGAATAACCGATCAATGTACATCCTGAAAAGATTGCTTTTTTCTGACTCATCAATTTCAGCAATTACCTTTTCAATTGAGCTGACAAGTTGATCCAAACCCTTTCCTGTAAGCGCCGAAACCCCTACAATAGGTGAGTTTACGAGGGATGTTTTATCCAGGTATTCCGAAATTTCAAGCTTGGCCAGATCCAGCAGGTCATCATCCACAAGATCGGTTTTTGTGAGCGCAACAACGCCCTTTTTAATTCCCAAAGCAGTGATAATATTCACATGTTCAATGGTTTGTGGCATAACACCACTATCTGCAGCAATCACCAGCAAAACCAAATCAATCCCGCTGGCGCCGCTAACCATAGTGTTGATAAAGTCTTGATGACCCGGAACATCAATAATTCCGACAGACTCGCCGGTGGAGAGATTAAGATGGGAAAAACCCAGGTTGATGGTGATGCCGCGCTGTTTCTCTTCTTTGTGAGTGTCGCAGTCAATATTTGTAATCGCTTTGATAAGCGCTGTTTTACCGTGGTCAATATGTCCGGCTGTCCCGATGATTATATGCCTCATTTCCATAGACTTATTAATAGGAACTTATCTTGGCGAGACACTTGAAAAACTGGATTTACAATCACAACATCCGTAAGCCGCAGGGAAAAAGAAAGATGAGCGCAGATTCGTGTAAAAAAGTTCAAACAGCCTGACAAAGAGGAAGTTAAATGTTTCCACGTTGATGCCAGAAAAGAAATTGTACACCACTTTTGTAGTGAGAAACAAGTTGCTTGAAGGTTTTTGAGAACCTCCCGGTTTGAACTCATATCTTATTGATAGTGTGGATCATAGAATTTAAATGGCAGAGAGAGCAGGGATCGAACCTGCCACAGCCGGTGTTATCCGTCTGCTATTGGTTTTGAAGACCAACCGGGACACCAGTCCCATCCTCTCTGTGAATGAACGATTCCCGGCAAAACTAATATTTCCTGACAAACGAACCGGCTAAAAACTGAAATTATTTATGATCCTTCTAAATAACAGTTTTATTTTTTCCATAAATAAGTAAATAGTTAGTTTTGCAATGTTAATGGATTAACAGTTTAAGAATCCAGGTTATGAAATCTGATTCAATTTTTTTAAGTAGCTGATTTTCAGATTTTCAGGAACTTCATTTATTTGAATCAACAAAAATCAAGACATTATGGAAAAGTATTTATCACTTTCGGTTAAATGTCCCCATTGCAACACCTCGTTCATGGATGACAACAATCAGGTTAATGGCGAACCGGGGATCAAAGCTTTTATTGAAACACCCACTGAAAGGGGAACCATCTGGTTATGTGCAAAATACGGTTGTTACAAGCACAAAAGTACCGTAGTTCTTGTCGAAGATGAGATCGTGAAACTTTCCTGCCCGCATTGCAACCAAAGTCTTGTAAGAGACACCCTTTGCAAGGAGTGCGGCGCCCCTATGATTGGTTTTTACATCAATGTAGGTGGAAAGGTAAGTATCTGTTCACGTGTAGGTTGCAAAAACCATTACATTGTTTTCGATAACACCGAAGAACTCCTTCACCTGTTCTACGAGAAGTTCGGATCGAAATATTAATTCATTCAACATATTAATATGGAAAATACTATCAAAGTAAACATTAATGGGAAATCCTTCGAAACTGTTCCTGGGAAAACAGTGCTCGATGTTGCCCGTGAGAACAACATTTACATCCCTACACTCTGCTACCACCCCCGAACCGGAAAAGCCGGGAAATGCCGTGCCTGTCTGGTGAAGGTGGAAGGGTTTGCCAACATGAAAGAGAGTTGCGCGCTGCAGGTTAAAGATGGTATGACGGTTCAAACCGACACACCAGCCATCAGAGAAGTCAGGAAAATGATCGTCGAATTGCATTTATCAAACGGAGAGCACAACTGCATTGCCTGCGAGCGTAACGGTCACTGCGAATTGCAGGATATGGCCTATCACCTGGGTATCGAACGTCCTTCCTTCCCTATTGCTCATGAACATTTTCCCATTGACGATTCGTCAGAGGGAATCCTCCGCGACGCAAACAAATGTATTCAGTGCGGGCGCTGTATTGTGGCCTGCAATAACAACGTAATGCACGAAGTGCTCGATTTCGGGTGGCGTTCCGGCCACACAAGGGTTATCTGCGACGACGACCTTCCGATGGGGCAATCAAGTTGCGTACAATGCGGCGAGTGTGTTCAGGTTTGTCCGGTTGGTGCACTGACGTTTAAAAATGCCAAAGGAAAGGGTCCGTTCTGGGAACTGGAAAAGAAAAAGACGATCTGTACCTATTGCGGAGTGGGTTGCTCTATTGATATGTATGTGAAAGATGACAAGTGGGTGTATTCCATGGGAACTGAAGAGAACTGGGAGAATCAGACCAACAAGGGAATGCTTTGTGTAAAAGGCCGTTTTGGGTTTGACTTTCTCAATCGCGACGACAGGTTAAAGACTCCTCTGATCCGCAAAAATGGCAAACTGGAGGAGGCATCATGGGATGAAGCACTCAACCTTGTGGCCGAAAAACTTGGAACTATCAAAGCAGAATATGGTCCTGGTTCCATAGGGTTTTTCACATCTGCACGTGTATCCAACGAAGAAAATTACGCATTAATGAGGCTGGCGAGAGGTGTTATTGGTACCAATAACATCGATCACTGTGCCCGGCTGTGACACAGCTCTACGGTTGCGGGACTGGCAACCACGTTAGGTTCAGGCGCTATGACAAATAGTATGCAGGAAGCCGATAAATCTGATGTCATCTTAATCACGGGTACCAACACTACCTGGAATCACCCTGTGTTTGGGGGTATAATAAAAAAAGCCGTTAAGCAAAAAGGTGTAAAGCTGATCGTGGTGGATCCACGGGATATTGACCTGGCAAAAATCGCCACTATCCATCTGAAACAAAATCCGGGGTCTGACAATGCCTGGCTGATGGGTTTACAACACATCATCGTCAAAAATAACTGGCACAATAAAGCATTTATCGAAGAGCGCTGCGAAGGCTGGGACGAGTACGAAAAGAGCCTTGAGTTTTACACTCCTGAAAAGGTAGAAGAGATCAGCGGTATTCCAAAAGAACAGCTGATCGAAGCAGCACGGTTGTACGCCACTGCTGGCCGGGGAGCCGTATTTTATGCCATGGGAATCACACAGCACTCGCATGGTGTTGATAATGTGATGGCTGTGTCCAATCTGCAGATGATCCTTGGCAATTACGGGTTGGAAGGAACCGGTGTAAATCCGCTTCGTGGCCAGAATAACGTTCAGGGAGCCTGCGATATGGGCGGATTACCCAACGTTTTCACTGGTTATCAACCGGTTATCAACGAAGATGCAAGGAAAAAATTTGCGGATGCATGGGGTAAAAAACCGGAAGAAATGGATGATAAGGTCGGTCAGACAATCACCCTGATGGTAAAAAATGCCGGCGAAAGCATCAAAGCAATATACATTATGGGCGAGAATCCGATGGTTTCCGACCCCAATCTGAGACATGCCAAAAAGCAATTTGAAAAGCTTGATTTCCTCGTAGTTCAGGATATCTTCCTCACCGAAACGGCACAAATTGCCGACGTAGTTCTTCCTGCGGCCGCATTTGCCGAAAAAACAGGAACCTTTTCGAATACCGAACGAAGGGTTCAGTACTCCGGTCAAGCCATACAACCACCAAAAGGCGCAAAGCAGGACCACCAGATTATAGCTGAAATAGCCAAACGTCTTGGTTGCAGCGACTTCCCCGAAACTGTTGACGCATTATATACCGAGATCAGGAAACTCACTCCATCCTACCAGGGAATTTCGTATGAACGGCTCAAGAAAGAGCCTGGTTTAAGATGGCCATGCCCAACCGAAGAGCATCCAGGAACACCAATTTTACATGTTGGCAAATTTGCCCGTGGCAAAGGGCTTCTTAAAGCCATCGAATATCGCCCACCGGCTGAGATGAATGATGAAGAGTATCCGTTAACACTGACTACTGGCAGGTTGTTGCAACACTATCATACCGGATCCATGACACGCAGATCAAAAGTTCTGCACGGCCTTAAACCGAATGGAATGGTTGAAATCAACGAAACCGATGCTGCCAGGCTGAAAGTTGCCGATGGTGAATTGGTAAAAGTTTCGTCAAGAAGAGGCTCTATCCAGATTCCAGCCAAAGTTACCAGCCGGATCATGAAGGGAGTTGTCTTCATTCCATTCCATTTTGCCGAAACAGCTGCTAACATACTCACCAACGACGCTTTAGACCCGGTTGCAAAAATCCCGGAATACAAGGTGTGCTCTGTTAAACTGGAGAAAATCAGTTGATTCCCGGTCAAACTCTAAATTATCTATCAATGAAAGCTGACTTGATAAAAAAAACAGAAGAACTCATGGCCAGATATCCTAAAAAGGAATCTGCGCTATTGCCCGCCCTCACCTACATTCAAAAAGCCAGCGGGAATAACCTTACCAAAGAACTGGTGCGTGAAATCGCTGATATAATAGGGGTTACGCACAGCAGGGCTTACGGTGTGGCCACCTATTATTCGATGTTTAACATTGACCATAAGGTGGGTAAATATCACCTGCAGGTTGACACCAACGTTCCGGCCACACTCATGGGTGCAATGGAAATCTGGAATTACCTTTGCGCCAAACTCGGTATTGGGAATGGCGAAACAACCCCGGACGGCCTGTTCACGCTTTCCAAAGTGGAGTGTCTGGCTTCCTGCGGAACCTGCCCGGTAATCCAGGTAAATGATGTTTATTTCGAGCTGATGACCAAAGAAAAAGTGGACGTGCTCATTGACTCACTTAAACTTGGCATCATGCCCGACTTACCCGTGGAATACAACTGGGAATCAAAATGTAATGTTTTGATGAAAAACCGGGGGATTGAAAATGCCAAATCCATTGAAGTTTACAAGAAACACGGCGGCTATGAGGTGTTGAAAAAAGCGTTGAAAATGAAGCCGGAAGATATAGCGCAGGAGGTAAAAGATTCGCAGTTGCGTGGTCGAGGCGGTGCGGGTTTCCCAACCGGGATCAAGTGGGGATTTATCCCAAAAAATACCGATAAACCTGTTTACCTGATCTGCAACGCCGACGAGGGAGAACCTGGAACATTTAAAGACCGTCAGATTCTGGCTTACGACCCACATCTGCTGATCGAAGGTATGGCCATTTCATCCTACGCGCTGGGAGTAAAAAGAGCTTTCATCTACATCCGCGGCGAGTTTGCCTGGATCGCCAGAATTCTCGAAACCGCTATTGCAGAGGCTGAAAAAGATGGTCAACTCGGTGATTTGAAGATTGTTGTCCATCAGGGCGCAGGCTCTTATGTTTGCGGCGAAGAAACCGCTTTGATCGAATCACTGGAGGGCAAGCGCGGTTTACCAAGGATGAAACCGCCATTCCCGGCCATCGAAGGTCTCTACGGCTGCCCTACTATCGTTAACAATGTCGAAACCCTCGCCAGTGTGCCTTTTATTGTTGACAAAGGCGCAAACGCATTCAAAAAATGGGGTTCGCAGGCGGGATATGGATTCAAACTGTTTGGCGTTTCTGGCGCTGTAAACAAACCCGGCGTTTACGAATGCCCGATGGGAATTTCGTACAAAGAACTAATTGAGATGGCCGGCGGATACAAAGGCAAAGTGAAAGGAGTGATCGTTGGCGGATTGTCCGTGCCCATTTTAACCCCTGAGGAGATCGAAAAAGGTGACGGCTTGAAAATGGACTATGAATCCTGTTTCGATTACGGTACATCGCTGGGATCCGGAGGGGTGATGGTGATTGGCGAAGAGTTTTCCATTCCCGACATTGCTGCCAGGTCTATCCAATTCTACCATCACGAATCCTGTGGCCAGTGTACCCCTTGCCGCATGGGATCTGGAATGATTGCTGATCTTCTCAAAAAAGTTGCCAGTGGCGATGGCCAGCATGGCGACCTCGAAAAAGCCATCTGGTTCTGCGACCACATCAAAGGCAACACCCTCTGCCCCACCGGCGAAGCCTACGCATACCCGATCAAAACCATGATTCAGAAGTACAGAAATGAATTTGAGCTTTGTATTCATAATTAACTAACATTCAAAAATTAACAGAAATTAAAATGGAGACAAAAAAACAGAATCGGTGGCTGATCGCCATCATGTGCACACTTTTAATGATTGTGCTGGGAACAATCTATGCCTGGAGTTTCTTCCAGAAACTCATTGTTACCACCTACGGCTGGGACAACACTACCGTTGCCTGGGCGTTCAGTTTAAGCATAGCTTTTATTGGTTTTGCCGCAGCCTGGGGAGGCATCAATCTTCCAAAATATGGCCCGCAAAAGCTGGCTATTCTCGGAGTGTTGCTGCATGGTATCGGTTATCTGCTGGCATCACTGGCCTTTAAAATGCACAGCTTACCCGTATTGTACATTGGTTTTGGCGTAATTGGAGGTATCGGGCTCGGATTGGGCTATGTAACTCCGGTGGTATCAGCCGCCAAATGGTTTCCCGACAAGAAAGGTCTGGTCACGGGTATGGTTGTCATGGGATTTGGATTTGGCGCATTGCTGATGTCAAAAGTTATTGCCCCTGTGATGATGAATCTGGCAGGACAGGATTTGATCACTGGTTTCAATTATATCGGCTTCACCATCCTCGTGCTTGGTATCATTTCAGCATATTTTGTTGTTTTCCCACCTGCCAACTTTGTTCCTGAAGGATATACTCCTCCGGTAGTAAAAGCCTCGACGGCGGCATCAGTTCAAATCACCGCCGGACAAGCCATCCGC
This sequence comes from Bacteroidales bacterium, assembly GCA_036794825.1. Classification (GTDB taxonomy): domain Bacteria; phylum Bacteroidota; class Bacteroidia; order Bacteroidales; family 4484-276; genus RZYY01. The sequence continues at coordinate 80,149 of DAIRGA010000023.1, forward strand.
ACAAGCAAATTCTGGTTCATGTGGATGCTTCTTTTCATCAACGTTACTGCCGGTATCATGTTTATCAGCTTCCAGTCGCCGCTCATGCAGGACATCTGGGCAAATTTTAAGCCCGGTACCGACCCTGTCGCTTTAGCCTCCATTGGCGCCACACTCATTGCAATCAGTTCGTTATTCAATGGTATTGGCCGTTTCTTCTGGGGAGGAATGTCTGACAAAATTGGCCGTGTTCAAACTTTCAGATGGATTCTTGCTTCGCAGATCGTGGTTTTCATCATCCTGCTATTTGTTGGCAATCCTTATCTTTTCGGTCTTTTGGTATGTTACATCCTGCTTTGCTACGGTGGCGGTTTCGGTACAATGCCTTCATTTGTCGGTGATGTATTCACTCCGCGCCTAATGCCGGTTGTTTACGGAACCATACTCACTGCATGGTCTGCGGGCGGTGTTCTCGGACCGCAAATCGTAGCTTATATGAAGGATAATTTTGCCGCCGATGCCTCGACTTATTCATTTATCGCCGGTGCAATCCTGCTTGCAATTGGCCTATTGATTTCTTTCTTCGTAAATAATAAACCCATCACTGAGTAATAATTTACTACGTTATCCAATGCAAAAAAGCGAATATCTGAATCATACGGGTATTCGCTTTTTTCAAACATCCGGCTTTAGCAATGATCAAAAAACCGAATTTCCTGATTATAGGTTCCACAGGCAGAAATACAGGCAAAACCGAATTTGTCTGCAGTTTGATCGCAAAGTATTCAGCCACTCAGCCTGTAATCGGATTGAAGGTAACAACGATCAACAAAAAAGAGGGAAAATGCCCGCGCGGCGGCGAAGGCTGCGGCGTTTGCGGTTCATTGACAGGCGATTACGAGATCATCAAGGAAACTTCTTTGAAGGGTGATAAAGATACATCGCGGATGCTCGTTGCAGGCGCTCATGAAGTTTTCTGGCTTAAAGTCTCTTCTACTGCACTCGATAAGGGACTTGAAGCCCTGCTCAAGGTAGTTCCTGAGGATATGCCGGTAATTTGCGAATCCAACGGACTCCGGAATGTACTTGAGCCAGGTCTGTTTTTAGTAATTAAAAACCTTAAAGACAGTACGATAAAGCCCAACTGTGCCAGGGTAATCCGTTTCGCCACCCGCATCATTGAGTTTGATAATTTGAGCTGGAATTTCCAACCCGACAGGGTCATTTTGAAAAATAGCCGTTGGATAATTAGAAATCCGGCGACAGCCATCGTGCTGGCCGGTGGAAAAAGCTCACGGATGGGCGAGGATAAGAGCATGCTCCCCATCAACGGAAAACCTCTGATAGCCCACATTGTGGATCAACTGAAGGATAGTTTCGACGAAATTATCATTGGCGCCAATGACCCGGAAAAATACAGCTTCCTCAACCTGCCCGTAATCCACGATCTTGAAAAAGACCGCGGCCCGCTGATGGGCATTTACTCCTGCCTGAGGGCGTCTGGAAACGAACGAAATTTCACCACTGCCTGCGATATCCCAACAATGAATATCGAATTGATAAACAATATGTTACAAATTGCCGAAGATGTGGATATCGTTATGCCGGTGGGCAAGGAGAATCATTATGAACCGCTCTTTTCGGTTTACAATAAAAGTGTGATTCCCATAGCTGAAACCGTCCTCAACAATAATTGCCGCCGCATCATTGATCTGCTAAATTTTGCCAAAACCCGGTTTATTGATTTCGACAACAGCAACTGGTACGAAAACCTGAACCACAAAGTTGATTATCTCAACTTTATCGAAGGTGAAAAAAGCCGGGATTGTTACAGGGATTTGTCATGAATTTTAAAAGTCATTCTTATTTAGTATTTTTCGTACCAAATAACATATTAATTTTGCATCAATTAACAAGAGTTTTTTAACCAAATTAAAAATCATTATGCTACGTAAAGTTTTAGTTTTCATTGCATTAGGCATCATTTTTTCGCTTCAGGTTTCCATTGCTCAGGAGTCTCAAAAAGAGGAAAACAAGAAGTTGCAGTTGTCGCCCTATGGATTCATTAAAGGCGACATGTTTTATGCCACCGATGGCGTGTACTCGTTTGCCAATCCAAGCAACAACTACATCCTGGCGCCGCAGTTTGCCAACGGTGTTGACCAGTCGGCCATTAGTTTTACAGCGCAGCACACCCGTTTGGGATTGAAAGGCACTGTAGGAGAGAAAATTAAAGTCGGCGGACTGGTAGAAATTGACTTTTTTGGCGGCCCGGCCGATGCCAACACTAAAATCAGGCTGCGCCAGGGATACGCTTCAGTAGCCAAAGGGGGCTTCGAAGCAAAGTTTGGACAGCAGTGGGATCTATTTTCACCCAACAACCCAAACACCATAAATACCAATGGTAACATGTGGTACAACGGAAATATGGGTTTCCGCCGCGGACAAATCCAATTAAGTTACAAATGGGATAACGAACGCATTGACCCGATGATCCAGGTTTCGGTGGGTGAAGGCGCTCATGAAACTTCAGGTTTAGGAAAAGACAATCTCTCAGGACAACCTATGTACCAGGCAAGAATTTCAGGAAAGTTAGACGATAAGTACATCGTAGGGGTTTATTTCGTCAATGCAACATTCAAAGAACTCAAAGGAACAACGGTTGGAGATAGAGTGCTTGCTGAGGATTTTACCTATAGTGCCTCCGGATTTGGTCTGGATTTCAACCTTCCATTTAACAAATACTTTAGCCTGATTGGCGAGGTTAACAGCGGTACCAACCTGGCCAGCGCAAATATTTTCAGTGCTGCCGGCAATTACTACTACACTCTTAACGAAGCTGGCGCACCAAAAGATTTTGACAGAAAAAACACAGGATTCTGGCTAAATGCAACTTCGAATGTTACCGATTGGATGACTGTTGTTTTGGGATATGGTATGGATAAAAACAACAGCGACAAATACAATATCGGCGCAGTTGAGCAGAACTCAATGATTTATGGCGATTTTATTTTTCCGATAAAGCACGGCTATTCCATTGCACTTGAAGTAATGAATCTGACTACAACCGTTGCCACCGGAAATCTCGAAACCGGCGAAGTTACAGGGAGTAAAGACAATAAAGCTACAGTTATCGGGCTTTCAGGCAGGGTGAATTTCTAAACCGCAACATCACTAAAAGGTAGTAATCCGGAATTCGGCATTAATTTGCCGCAAATGAATCTAATGAACCTCACAGGATTTTATATCTTGTGAGGTTTTTCTCTTGTTCCAATTGAGTAATGAGTCCAGTCTAAATAGCTCATTTGCTTCTGAATCCCTAAACGGGGGCTTTTCCAAACTGCCTATTTTCAGCGTTCTCCCTTTAGGGTCAGGGGTAATAACGATAAAAATCAGCAGCTTGGGGGCTTTTTAGACTGGTCTCAGCAATGCCTTACCAAAAGCCGTCCATTTGATGAAATTGCGAACCATTTTTAATGAACCTTTCGAAATTTCCACCTTGATTTTTGCCGCCAATTAAATCATTGCCCCTATTTTTGCAGGCAGTTAACCAACACTCTCAATTAAGTGAGCCTACAAAGTAAAACAGCCAACAACAAAACTGCGAATCAGGAAGGGTGGATATCCATCTTTGTTAACTCGTCACTTTTTGTATTGAAATACTGGGCAGGGCTGGTAACAGGGTCAGTGGCAATTATTGCCGATGCCTGGCACACCCTCTCCGACTCGCTTAGCTCAATGATTGTACTCATTGGCGCTAAAGTATCTTCCAAACCACCTGACGAAGAGCACCCTTTCGGTCATGGACGTGCCGAATTGATCGCCGCAGTGCTAATTGCTGCCTTCCTTGGATTTGTGGCTTTTGAGTTCCTGCAATCTTCCATCTTAAAACTAAGAAGCCGCGAAATGGTTGTTTTCGGCCCCATAGCCATCATCGCTACGGTTATATCCATCATTGCAAAAGAAGGCCTTTCGCAGTATGCTTTCTGGACATGGAAAAAAACCGGCTATCTCTCCCTCAAAGCCGACGCCTGGCACCATCGTACTGATGCCATCTCGTCGCTGATTATTCTGATTGGAATCTTTCTGGGGAAATACTTCTGGTGGATGGACGGCGTCTTAGGCATCATAGTAGCTTTGATGATCGGCTACGCTGGCTATGAAATACTGAAAGATACCATCAGTAAACTGCTTGGCGAAGCTCCCGACGAAAAACTTGTTGAGCAAATCAAAACGATTG
>DAIRGA010000052.1:0-16126 GCA_036794825.1 Bacteroidales bacterium
CCCAAAATTAACATCATTTTGCCGCCCCCGCTAGGGGGCGGTTTAGTTCAACGGACGGAACTATATGCAGTTGCCGACTGCGGGCGGTTTTCCTGTCTAGCCGCACCGCCGCTGTTGCGGGCTACACGGCTTGTTGTCAGCACGGAAACGGCAATTGACATATAGTTTTTGTTGTAGGCAGGTTTTATCTTCGCTAGAATATTCCGGACTGACTCAAAAATGCTATCAAGCTGGTAAAATTGTACCCTCCATCAATAATGAAAAGTGTCTTGTCCTTATTGGCATATGCATTTGCAGAAAAAACATTTTGATTCTCAATTATTAAAATTGCTTTGTCTTTGTTGCCGTATGCATTAGCGGTGAATATTTTATCATTTTCTTTTATCAAAATTGTCTTGTCTTTGTTGCCGTAAGCATTAGCAGAAAAAACTTTCTGATTCTCAATAATTAAAATTGTCTTGTCCTTGTTGCCATAAGCGTTAGCTGACGAGATATTCTCATTGTCAATGATGAGAATTGTCTTGTCTTTATTTCCATATGCATTGGCGGAATAGACTTTGTTGCCATCTATGATAAATCTAACCTTGTCCTTGTTACCATAGGCGTTTGCAGAATAAATTTTTGTTTCCATTTTTCTAATTTTTAAATGTTTATGAATAATTGTGTTAGTGTCTTTTTAACTTGCCTACAACGGTTCGGGTATTGCCGCAGTGGGGGATTTTCAGCACCAAAGTTCAATAGATGTACTACCGTTTGTTTAAGCACAAAAGTTTCATAGAAGCACTTTACCCCCCATTGCGGCAATACCTTGTTAGCGGCTGTATTTTTATCAAAGTTCAATTGTCCGTTCTATGTTTATTTGTTCTAAAAATGTTTCATCGTGCGACACAACAATGATTGTCCCTTGGTATTCATTTATTGCTGCTGTCAGTATTTCAACATTCTGTATGTCTAAATTATTTGTTGGCTCGTCAAAAATAATAATATCTGGTGACTTACTGTTAATCGTCAAGCAACAAAGTAACAAACGCATTCTTTCGCCACCACTCAAAGCACTACAAGATTTGTCCCAATCATTTTTTGTAAACAAAAAGCGGTTGAGCCGGATTTTGATTTCGTGTTCTTGTAATGCAGAAACATTGAATTGTTCGGCTTGTTCGTAAACTTTTAGTTTGTTGTCAAGCAAAGAATAGTCTTGGTCAATGTAAACCGCTTTGTTGTCTGCTCGGTAAATTGTTCCTGCTTGCGGTTTAATGTCGCCCAAGATGAGTTTTATCAAAGTAGTTTTTCCCGAACCATTTGTACCTTTCAATGCGATTCGTTCGCCACTTGTAATTTGAAAGTTCAGATTGTCTTTCCAAAGCGGTTGTTTGTGGTAAGCATAATTGATATTTGTTGCCGTAAACAAAACTTTTCCTTTGTGTAATGCTGAATTGTCAAAACCAAACTTCATTTTGTCAATGTCAGGCAACGAAGAACGAAGTTCTTGTAAGTCTTGCGAAATGCCCCCGATTTTTTCTGCGTGAACACTTTTCATTTTTGATGTGCTGTTTTCTGCATTGTTTCGCAAAGTGTTCAACATTATTCGGGCAACGCCCGCTTTTTCTTGTTTGCCTCTTCCACGACTGTCTAATTTTTGCTGTCGTTCCAATGTTTCCCGTTCTTTTTCTTTGGCTTTTCGCAGTTCTTTTTCTTTGCTTTGAATGTCTTGACTTAAAGCGTTGTTTTCAATTTGTTTTTGCTCTTTGTAAAAGTCGTAATTACCGCCATAAACTTTAACTCCGTGTTTACTTAATTCGCAAATTGTGTCCAACAAGTTTAGTAATTTTCTGTCGTGGCTTACAACAATCAATGTGCTTTTTGTGGACTTAATGAAGCTATACAAAAGTTGTCTGCCCGAAACGTCTAAATGATTGCTTGGCTCGTCCAACAAAACCAATTCGGGTTGATGAATGGAAATTCCCGCCAAAAAAACTTTTGTTTTTTGTCCTCCGCTTAACGTTTCCATTTTTTGCGATAAGTCTAAGCCGTCCAATTGCCAAAAGTTCAGTGCCTCTTTGCAACGGTCTTCTATTGTCCAATCGTCATTCAGCAAATTGAAATTTTCCTCGCTTGTGTTTCCGTTCAAGATGTCTTTCAAAGCGTTCAATTTGCCTTCAATTCGCAACGCTTGTGCTATTGTCAAATGATTGAATTGTCCGAAAATTTGCGGAACATAATACGGCTCTGCGTCAATGTTTATTTGTCCGCTTGAAGGTTGAAGTTCGCTTGCAATAATTTTGAGCAAGGTAGATTTCCCTACTCCGTTGTTGCCTATTAAAGCTGTCTTTTCGTGATTGTTTACTGTCAGATTGATGTCGCTAAACAGTAAATCTTTGCTTGGGTGTGTATATGAAATGTTTTGTAAAATCAACATAATTTCTTTCGTTAAAGATGAAACAATACAGCAACCGCTTTGCGGTTGTTGTTCTGATATGTCTGAAAGAAATTATTTTTTACATTCTGTCTTTACTTAATTTTTTGTGTCTGCAAATATATGAACTTTCTGTTTAGCACGGTCGGTTGTAATATAGCCGCTAACTCGTTTGTATGTATGACAAAATCATACTATGCCTCCGGAAATTGGGCGTGTATGTATGATAATATGTTGATACAAATTTTTTCATGTGGCAAATGTATTGATTTTTACAAATCGTCAAACGGGGATTTGATTTTTTGCAGACTTTTATCGGTGACATGGGTGTAGATCTCAGTTGTTTTGGAGCTTTTGTGACCGAGTAATTCCTGAATGTAGCGCAAATCTGTACCGGCTTCCAACAAATGCGTGGCATAGGAATGTCTTAACCAATGGAGCGTAACCGGCTTCTTTACTCCTGCCTTTGCAACTGCTTGCTTCAATACACTCTGGAGACTTTGTTCGCTGTATTGTTCATCTTCATTTTGCCCTTCAAAGAGCCAGGTTACAGGCCGGTAGCTTTTATAGTACTCCCTTAGCATGCCAACCATTTTTTCGGAGATGGGGGCTACCCGGTCCTTTCTGCCTTTTGCATTCCTGATGATGAGCAGCCCTCGCTTTGAGTCCACATGTGCGGGTTTCAGGTTCAGCAGTTCACTCCGCCGCAATCCGCAGGCATAAATCAGGCTGAGCATCGTTTTATGTTTGAAGTTAGAAGGAGCTTCAAGTATCGCTTTTACCTCCTGCTTGCTCAGGACATTGGGAAGCTTGTGTTCACGGCGTGGTCGTTCGAGTTTATCCACCTCAATCCGGCTTTGCATCACCTCTCTGAAAAAGAGCTTAACTGCGTTAATGGCCTGGTTCTGATAAGTAAAACTCAGCTTATTGGCCACTATGTAGTCGTTGACATAGTTTACCATGTCCTTGTTGCTCAGTTCGTTGAGCTGGCGGGGATGTGTGAAGCGCAAAAAACCGGTGAGCGCTCCCACGTAGGTTTTAATGGTGGAATTGCTGTACCTTTTATGAGTAAGCCAACGTTGGAACTCATCCAGTTTTCTGAGGGATTCATTGGGTAAATCCTGGCGATTGGTTTTGGAGACCATTTGTTTTGCTTCTTTTGCTGCAGGGGGTTCGCTGTTGGCTGTTTTCTCATCCTTCAGCGCTGAATAGTCGAGATATGCCAGCGGGCTTAAAGCGTTAAACACTTCGTTAAGCCGAAACTGCTCCGCCGGGATGTACCAGAAGCGGCGGCTGTTGCTCCAGGCTGCGCCGGGCAGGCTCTTTACCCGTTGGATCAGCGCTGCGTGGTAGTCAAATAACAGGCCTATCACCGGTTGCCCGTGATGCTTTTCAGGAGTGAGGATTACCTGGGGTTTTGTGCTCATTTTGTGGCAGAATCCGGGTGAAAATAATGGCAGGAAAACATGCTGTTTCAGGTCATTTTGCGTCAAAATACGGCGAAACTGCAAAGCACCGCCCCGTCAGTCACAGGGGCAAAAGGCGCTAAGTGCCTTGTCTGACAAGGGTTTTGCAAAAGCAGGGTTGAAAAGTATGTTTTTGTGTTTGAACTTTTTTTACTCCCGTCAATTTGCAAAAATATCTATTGCACAAAAATAAAATTCTTTTGCAATCGTGCTGTGTTAAATTTTCGAACCCGCAAAATCTATACACTGCCGGAAAACTGCATTTGTTGAAAATCGTTGTTGACCCCAACCCAAATGGGAACAATGATTTTCAACGGTTTACTCCGTTGCAGGGTGGGGAAAATAAATCGTTGAAAATCTTTACAGGGAGTTTTCTGGCAATCACAATTTAGACATAGTACAAATTACTCCGGCCGGATTCAACCCCCGGAAAGCCGAAAATCATTTACTTTGCAGCAATTTTAAAAAATGAAACATGGTAGAGACCAGGTACATTTTCGTTACCGGCGGCGTAACCTCCAGCCTTGGCAAAGGAATCATCTCGGCATCGCTGGGCAAACTGCTGCAGGCCCGCGGCTATTCGGTTACCATCCAGAAACTCGATCCCTACATCAACATTGATCCCGGCACACTCAACCCTTACGAGCATGGCGAATGTTATGTTACGGAGGATGGCGCCGAAACTGACCTCGACCTGGGGCACTACGAACGTTTTTCCAATGTGCCCACTTCACAGGCCAACAACGTTACTACCGGAAAGATTTACCAGGCTGTAATCAATAAAGAGCGGCGCGGCGATTTCCTCGGTTCCACGGTGCAGGTAATCCCCCACATCACCGACGAGATCAAATACCGTGTTAAACTGCTCGGCAACAGAGGCGAATACGATATTGTGATTACCGAAATCGGCGGAACGGTGGGTGACATTGAGTCGCTGCCCTACATCGAAGCGGTGCGCCAGATGCGGCGTGAACTGGGTTCCAACTGCGTGGTGATTCACCTCACTCTGGTTCCGTACCTCTCTGCCGCCGAAGAGCTGAAAACCAAACCCACGCAGCATTCGGTAAAGACCATGCTCGAACAGGGAGTGCAGCCCGATGTGATCGTGTGCCGTACCGAGCACCCGCTCACCACCTCGCTGAAATCGAAAATCGCGCTGTTTTGTAACGTTGACGATAGCTGCGTCATCGAATCCATTGACGCCAAAACCATTTACGATGTCCCGCTGCTGATGCTGAAGGAGCATCTTGATATCGAAGTGCTGCGAAAACTGAAGCTGCCCTCACTGCACGATCCCGACCTGACGGCATGGGAAGAGTTTCTGCGCCGTATCAAAAATCCAACTTCAGAGGTTACCATCGGACTGGTGGGGAAATATGTGGAGCTGAAGGATGCCTATAAATCCATCAGCGAGTCGTTTATACATGCCGGCGCCGAAAATCAATGCAAAGTGCATGTAAAGATGATCCATTCGGAATCGCTTGAGGAAGGCGAAACGGGCAAAAGCCTCGCGGGATTGGATGGAATACTTGTTGCGCCGGGTTTTGGTTCGCGAGGCATCGAGGGCAAGATCAATGCAGTGAAATATGCACGCGAAAACAGGGTTCCTTTCCTCGGTATCTGCCTGGGAATGCAATGTGCAGTGATCGAATTTGCCCGTAACGTGCTGGGCATGGACAAAGCCAACTCGACCGAGTTTAACCAGAAAACTCCCTGGCCGGTGATTGACATGATGGAGGATCAGAAAAAGATATCCGGACTGGGCGGCACCATGCGGCTCGGGAAGTTTAACTGTCATGTGGCAGCAGGCTCAAGGGCGTTTGATGTTTACCAGTCTGAAAATATTTCCGAACGCCACCGCCACCGTTATGAGTTCAACAACAGGTATTCGGAGTTTTTTACCAAGAGCGGAATGAAACAGACCGGCATCAACCTTCAGGGAAAGCTTGTGGAAATCGTTGAGATAGCCGATCATCCCTGGTTTATCGGCGTGCAGTTCCATCCCGAATACAGAAGCACCGTAGCTAACCCGCATCCGCTCTTTGTGGATTTTGTAAAAGCGACAAAGGCTTATTCCGAAAGCAAAAAGCCAAAGGCGGGAGACAAACAGGGGAAGTAGAGAGAGTCAGGAAATGTGTATTCCGGTTTACTATTGCAACCGTTGGCGCTACAAAGTCGCTAATTAATTGCCAGAAAACTCCCAAAATTGATTTTCAGCGGTTTATTTACCCCATCCTCCCGAATTCCCGGGATAAGCTCCGGGAGTATATCGTTGAAAATCATTGCTCCCTTTAGGGTAGCGGTTAACAATGATTTTCAACGACAGTAGTTTTCTGGCAACGACTAATTATTTATCACCACTTCGCCGCAGTACACGCTGTCAGAAATGTGCTTTGGCTGAATGTTTCCGGCAAAAATTTCTTCAGCGAAAAAACTCATGTAGACATGAATGCTTCTGTTTTTCAATGCATCAGGCAACGGAAAGGTAGCCTGGCCATTTAAACGTAAATCGTTGAGGTATAAGGTACTGGAATTGTAAGGTTCCGTTGCCAGCAGCAGTACCAACACCCGGTCGGAACCATTGCTGTTTCGGCCGGATGAGTTGTTTTGCCAGGTGATGGTGATACTACCGGAGGCATTTTGTTGCAATGCGGTAATTTCGGCTGGTGCAAGGGTTCCTTTGCTTACCTGAACCTTCGGAAAATCTATCCGAATGTCGGGATATCCGCCAGTCAGCGCATTTTTAAGGTTGTACGACATGGCTGCATTGTAAGCCGATCGCCCCTCAGCATAGGCTCCGAAACCCACTCTTAAGAATTTGCGCAGGCTTTGCTGAAGTTCCTGAATCAGCGCAAACCTCATCCTTTGCTCCAGTTGTCTTTCGGTATCAGGGTGTTTTACTTCAACCGGAAGAGTCCGCAGGTAATACTTTCCATAACGCTGGCAACTCACTACATTGCCGATTCGTCCCGATACGCCCCCGAAAATATTATCTTTTACTCTTGCCATAGCTATTTTATGTTAGTGTAAATGCCGTACTAAAAAGGGGGTAAAGATAAGACAAAACAATAACAGCTATAGAACAACTACAGAAATTATTTAGTGTTGTTCCATACTTTATTCGAAGCTGTTCCGAATTTGATACCTGTTTAATAGGTTTTTGATTACTTTTTAGGTTTTATCAGATAAGGGGTGGCCGGAAGCCCGGCGATAGTATCGCTCAAAGCGATCCTATCGCTACACCAAAAATCATCTGGGTTAGTCATAGGATGGCTGGGAGCCATACTATGACTATCCGAAAGCGATCCTATCGCTAATCCATCCAATACCCGTTCCCGGCGATGCTATCGCTACATCAAAAATCAACTGATTTAGTCATAGGATGGCTGGGAGCCATACTATGACTGCGATAGTATCGCTCCAAGCGATCCTATCGCTAATCCATCCACTACCCGTTCCCGGCGATGCTATCGCTACACCAAAAATCAACTGATTTAGTCATAGGATGGCTGGGAGCCATACTACGTTTAAAGTGAGTAATTCAACCCAAAATTCTCAGCAATTCTTTTATTTACCAACGTGCCTTGTCGTAAGCCGGCATAATCTCTGGCGGAGGAATATTCAAATTCGTGGGGTTTTGCAACAAGATTTGAGTTTACAGGATTGTTGTGGATGTAGTCGAAACATACCTGTGGGTATTGCTTCTGTGCAGGAAGGATATTGATTGTTGTGCCAAAGGCTGTGTTGAACCAGGCTGGAGTTAAACCAACCGGTTTGGTAAGGCAGATCGCCTTGGTATGTTGCTGGAACAAGCTACCGGAAAATTGCTCCTGCTTTTGGAGCGCGGAGGTATAGCTCCGCAGGAGGATACCGATTGACTGATTTATAGTCCTGGTTTTGTATTTTGTTGGGTCATCTGAATTTATTACCTGTAACTCAGGGTCAATGACATAAATCATCAGATGGAAATGAGTCGGCATCAGGCAGTAGGCGATGATGCAGCAATGGTCAAATAGTTGGTTGCGGATTTTCCAAAGGAAAAAGATATAGTTTTCGTGGTTGATAAAAACTTTTTTTGCTGCAATGCTGCGGTTAAAAACGTGATAAAGATGACCTTTTTCGAAACGCATACGTTGTCCGTGTAAATCCGTCAAAAGTAAAAATTTTCATTTGATAAAGCATAAATTCATAATTTAGTCATAGGATGGCTGGAAGTCATACTATGACTTTCTAAAGCGATAGTATCGCTCTAAGCGATCCTATCGCTAATCCCCCCATCTACCCGTTCCCGGCGATGCTATAGCTACACCACAAATCACCTGGTTTAGTCATAGGATGGCTTGGAGCAGAAATATGACTGCGATAGTATCGCTTCGATCCTATCGCTAATCCATCCACTACCCGTTCCCGGCGATGCTATCGCTACACCAAAAATCAACTGATTTAGTCATAGGATGGCTGGGAGCCATACTATGACTTTCCTAAAGCGATAGTGTCGCTCCAGGTGTGCCTGGCGCTGACTGCTAAGAATATTTATCCGATTAATCTTGAAGAACTTCCGATGTATTGGTTTTCAATATCTCTCCCTTGTACAAATCCCATATCGGAAAGCACAATTGGTACTCATGCCAGATGATGTCGCCGTATTGGATTGTGAAATCCTGAAACAGCTTCTCGTCAAGATATTTACGGGTCATCGGGTTCTTTGCCTGATTAAGAAAACTCCAGAAATCGACTGTCCTGCTGGTGCCATCCGAGAAATGGAATTGTATTTTGTAATTGCCAAGGTATTCTGCTTTTAAAATGGAGATAATCATGGGATTAATTTTCTTTGTTATCTTTTCGGGTTGAATTTCAATGTTGTAGATGAAAAAATCAATCCATTTGCGCACAATATCTTCTCTTTAAAGTTCAACCACCTTCCTGAACTTTTTCATATTTACCGGGTATAATGGCTCTTTCCCTTTCACCTCTGCAATTCTTATCCCAAAAAACTTTCCATCTTCATAAATGATTTCTGCTTTACTTTCCTTGTTTTGATACCTGCCATGAACATGAACCTGCTCATGTTCATTCGAATAGAACAGGAAGATCAGACCGAAGTATTCATATATTTTTGGCATGAAACGATTTTTATTGCAAAAATAACTCTTTTGATCAGAAAAAAGTTTTCTCCCAGGCTATTCTGTCGCCAAAGTTCTAATGCTCGTTGAATTGTCATAGGATGGCTGAGAGCCATACTATGACAATCAGAATAGCCTTCATCATGTGGTTTTGCGGTAGCGCCAGATGGCGAGCGTAAGGATTACCGCGCCAAATACGACCAGTGAGAAGAAGTCGTGGGAGATATCCCAAAAACCGGAGCCTTTGAGCAGGATCATACGGATTACGCGCATAAAATAGGCGTACGGGTTGATGATGTTGAGATGCTGCGCCCACTGTGGCATGCTTTCGGCGGGAGTGAAGATGCCGCTGAGCAGTGTAAAAGTGAGCATGAAAAAGAACATCAGAAACATTACCTGCTGCTGCGATTCGGCGAAAGTGGAAAGTAAAAGTCCCAATCCGAGCGCCACAATAAGATATACGGCCGTGAACCCAAACAGTAATCCAAGGCTGCCCTCCATGGGGATATGAAATAAAACCCTGCCTACCAGTAACCCAAACGCCAGCTCAAACAAGGCAATCAGCCAGAACGGAAACAGTTTACCAATGATAAACTGGTATTTGGCAATGGGTGTAACGTTGACCTGTTCGATAGTGCCCATCTCTTTCTCTTTCACGATGTTAAGAGCGGTGAGAAACATGCCGATGATGGTTACCAGGATGACCAGGATTCCGGGCAGCATGTAGAATTTGTAATTGAGTTCAGGATTGTACCAATAAGAGTAATTTACGCTGATGCCGGAAGGTTTGGAGGGGCTCAGGTGGTTTATATTTTCGATGATGATGCTCTGGTTGAAAGCTGCTATTACATATTGCGCATAAGCGTTGGAAAGCCCGGCCACTGAAGCATTGATGGCATTTATCTGCAACTGCAGTGTTGCTTTCCCTTCGCTGAAGAGATCGTATTCAAACCGGGCAGGGAAAATCAGCGCTATGTCAGCCTGGTCGGTTTTGATAGCATTCTCCGCATCTTCCATCGAAAAAGTAGTTTTTTTAATGTTGAAAAACGGAGAGCCTTCAAACTGGCTTGCCAGTCGTCGCGAGGTAGCCGAAAGATCATAATCCACCACCACCATATCAATGTTTTTCATCTCCTGCGTGGCGGCGTTAACGAGCACAATCAGCTGTATTACAGGCACAACAAATATAATGGGCAACATCGTCCGGTCGCGGAAGATCTGGATAAACTCTTTCTGAATGATGAAAAGGATTCGCCGCATGGTAAGTCTGTATTTATATTATTGATTGCCGGAGAGAAATAATGAATCTTTGCTTTTGTCATGTTTATGGTCTTAGAAAATGATTATTCGAGCCTGATTTTGAATTTTTTTACGCTTAATGCTATGAAAACCGCCATCATCGAAGCAATGACAAGGGTTTCCTTCCATACATAAATAAAGCCGGTTCCTTTGAGCATGATATTTTTGATGATGATGATGAAATATTTTGGCGGCATAATGTGGCTGATCCATTGCAGAACAACCGGCATGTTTTCGATGGGAAATATAAACCCCGAGAGCAGCAGCGTTGGGAGCAGCAGCGCAAATACCGATATAAACATGGCCACTTTCTGGGTTTTGGCCAACGTGGAGATGAGAATGCCCAGCGAGAGCGCCATACTGATAAACAGCAGGCTTTCAGCCAGAAGCAGCGTCAGGCTTCCGCGAATGGGCATCTCAAAAACAAAATACCCTAACCCGATGATGGTTATTGCATTCACAAATGCAAGCGCCACATATGGTATAACCTTGCCGATGACAATCTGAGCGGGTTTGAGCGGCGAAACAAGCAGCACCTCCATCGTCCCCATCTCCTTTTCGCGTGCAATGGATATGGAGGTCATCATGGCCGAAACCAGCATCAGGATAAGCGTCATGGTTCCGGGCAGAAACATATATACGCTGTTCATCTCCTCGTTGTAGGTCATTCTCACACGGGCGTCAATCCTGAGTTGTGGCTGGTTATGGGCGGTTTGCCTGCTGATATAATCCTGCAGGATTGCCTGTGTATAATTCACGATCAGACTTGCTGTATTGGCATCGCTGGCATCGGCGATTAACTGTACCTGAGCAGTACCGTGTTTTTCGAGATTTTTGGCGAAATCAGCCTCAAAAACAACCACTTCCCTGACTTTTCCTTTTTTAAAAATTTCGTCCACATGATTGATATCCTGCAGATAATCGTCGAGCATGAAGTAGCCCGAGGAGAGCAATTTAGTTGTGATGTGGCGGGTAACCTCATCATTAGAGCGGTCGCAGATGGCTATACGCACGTTCCGGATTTCGTTGGTAATGGCATATCCGAAAATAAGCAGCTGCACTACGGGAATCCCAAACAGCACAAGGATCGTACGCCCGTCGCGCAGAATGTGGTAAAACTCCTTTTTAACAAAACCGGCAAATTTCTTCATCGCTTATTGGGAGTTTTGACTGGTTGATTTCCGGGCGAGCTTCAAAAATACCTCATCCAGGTTTGCCGCGCTGTGGGCAATCCTCAGTTCGGCTGGTGTACCAAGAGCTTCAATGCGTCCGTCAACCATGATAGAGACACGATCGCAATATTCAGCCTCATCCATATAATGCGTCGTAACGAAAACGGTGATACCTCTTTGTGCCGATTGATATATCATATCCCAGAACTGGCGGCGGGTGATGGGATCAACGCCACCGGTTGGCTCGTCGAGGAATACGATTTTGGGTTGATGAAATATGGCTACGGAGAAGGCCAGCTTTTGCCTCCAGCCCAATGGAAGCGACGAGATCAGGTTGTTTTGAAGGTGGTGAATATTCAAAACAGAAAGCAATTCATCCAGCCGCTCCCGGATCACTTTCACCGGTAATCCGTATATGCCTGCGTAAAAACGGATATTTTCCCTGATGGTCATATCTTCGTAAAGCGAGAATTTCTGGCTCATGTAGCCAATATTTTTCTTGATCTCATCGGTTTGTGTATAAACATCATATCCGGCCACCATAGCTTTGCCCGAAGTGGGGTAGGAGAGGCCGCAGAGTATCTTTATGGCTGTGGTTTTACCGGCGCCATTGGCTCCCAGGAAACCGAATATCTCTCCCTGTTTCACCTCAAAGTTCAGGTTGTCGTTGGCAATAAAGTCGCCAAACTTTTTTACCAGGTTTTCGGCAATAATTATGGGCGGATTAGTCTTCATGGCTGATTAATGTCATAAAATAATCTTCGATTCCGGGCTTAATTTCATCCACCGAAACCTCTGTGTTTTGTAACGTTTCAAGAAAATTCACCAATTCCTCCGGAGCGATCTTTTTTGCACAGCTGAAATGAACGCAGTCGCCAAAGCGGTAAGCCGAACGGTAGCCAGGATATCTGATGAGCTGGTCCGGCAGGTTATACATGTCGTTGCTTTTTACAGCATATACCGGAAATGGATATTTTGCCACAATGCCTTCCGGCGTGTTGATGTCGAGCACTTTCCCTTCGCGGATCAGCGCCACCTCATCGCAGATCGCCGCTTCATCCATATAGGGTGTCGAAACGAGGATAGTTATTCCCATCGCTTTCAATTGCTTCAGCATTTCCCAGAATTCCTTCCGCGAAACGGCATCCACGCCGGTGGTTGGTTCGTCAAGAAAAAGCACTTCCGGCTTGTGTATCAGAGCACAGCAGAGCGCAAGCTTTTGTTTCATTCCGCCCGATAGCTTCCCGGCTTTTCGATGGCGATAAGGTTCAATCTGAACATATATGTCCCTGATTAGATGGTAGTTTTCCTGGATAGTGGTGTTAAAAATGGTGGCGAAAAATTGGAGGTTTTCCTCCACCGAAAGGTCATGATAAAGCGAAAACCGGCCAGGCATATAACCCACGATTCTCCTGATCTGCCGAAAATCTTTCGCTGTGTCCAGCCCTTCAACGGTTGCAGCCCCTTTGGAGGGTAAAAGCAGGGTGGTGAGAATGCGGAAAAGGGTAGTTTTTCCGGCGCCATCAGGTCCTATCAACCCAAACAGCCGCCCTATTTCCACCTTAAAAGAGACATCCCTGAGAGCCTGCAGGTCGCCCCAGTTTTTCGAAATTCCCCTGACCTCTATCGAAGTTGTACGTTGTGTCACTTGCTTTTATTTTGAAAAGATTAAGCCATTGCAATTTATTGATCTTCAGTCAGAAATAATTTTTTCTTAATCTTGTCAGAGTTATTTTTATCACTGAAACATCACCTCGCCGGGCATTCCGATTTTCAGGCTGCCGTCATTTTTCACCTGCACTTTCATAGCATACACAAGATTTACCCGCTCCTCCTTTGTTTGAATGATTTTTGGGGTAAACTCTGCCGATTGCGAAATCCAGGTGATGGTTCCCGGTAGTTCGAGATTATTGGTTTTGTCATTGTCAACCAACACCTTAACCTGCTGTCCTATCCGTATGACGGGCAGTTGATTGCCGCTCACATATACTCTGAGGATGATTTCGTCGAGGTTGGCAATTTTGTACAGCGGTTTCCCGAAAGCAGTGATCTCGCCCTCAGCGGCAAATCTCTCAAGCACAGTTCCTCTCACCGGGTTGATGATGCTGCATCGCCGGATGGACTCGACGACCTGGCTGATTTGACTGTCAATCAGCTCCATTTCGGCAATTACAGCTGTTTGCTGGGATGCAATGCTTTGGGTTTGAAGTTCCACAAGGTCAATCTGCCCGTTGATGTCGTCCATTTGCTTTGGCGTGGCAGCGCCGTCCCGGAAGAGTTTTTCCAGCCGCGCCTGATCGGTTTGCAGGTTTTTCTGTTGCTGACGACTTACTTCAATTTGTGCCCGGACATTATCCAGCCTTGCCTTCACAGCTTTTTTCTGAGCTTGCAACTGCTTTATTTTCAGCACAAAATCGGTAGTATCAATCACCGCCGCAAGGTGTCCGGAATCAATCTGCCGCCCCTCAAGCGCTCCAAGAAAAAGGATTTTTCCATTCGTCTCCGAGGAGACCATCACTTCATCCGCCTCGAAATTCCCGTAAGCGTCTGAAAGGTCGCTATTTTTGCCACATCCGCTTAGTAATGAGGCTATTAAAATTATCCAAAGGCTTGTTTTCATCTGATATATTTGTTTTGATCAAAATTCATTTCCCAATGTGGCGATGTAATCGAGCCGCTCTTTCAGCAGCATGAGCTTGTGCCTTTCGAGATCAAGACGCGCATTCGATTCTGCAGTCAGTTCGGTGAGGAACTGTGTGGCCGTGATGGTGCCGTTATTTAGCTGGGAAGCGGATGAGCTGGTGATTTTTTCGCGTAAAGCGATGATTTCCAGGTCACGATCTATCCATTCTTCCGTTTTCCGAATTTCAGCCATAATGTTTTCCAGTTCGATTTTCAGATTTTGGTCAAACGCCTCTTTCCGGGTTTCTATCGCCTCACTTTGCAGACTTAAAATATTTTTCTCCTTTTTGCTCACATTCCAGTCCCACGGTTTCCAGTGTAGTCGTATACCGATCATATAAAAATCGTCGAAATTCACATTGAGCATATCATAGCCCGGCCTTCCGTAACCTGCCTGTCCGAAAGCCGATAACCGCGGCAAAATGGAAGAGCCCAGCAAATCTTTCGATGCTTCAATTTTGCTTTGCTGCAGGTTGAAAAGTCCAAGTTCCGGGCGGTTATTCATGAATGATGCCGGAATCTCCTGCACATCAGGTAGTTGGAAGGTGGTTTCATCGGTGAGTTCCAGCAGCGTGAGTTCATTCATCACGGCAATGGTGCTGGCAATAGATATCCCGATCTCCCTGCTGGCCTGTTCCGATCGTATCAGCTCAGCCTTCAAAATATCAGCATTTACAGGCAGCAACACGCCGTTTCGCACTGCGCTTTCTACCTCCAAAAGTTTGGCCTTCAGATGATTATAATGCAGGTCGAGAACTTTCTGATTTTCTTTGAGCAAAAGCAGGGCAAAATATACCTGCCTGACACGGTTTCTGAGCTGGAAAAATTCTACCTCAAGCGACTGTTTCTCAATCTGATAACCGGCACTTTCAACCTGTTTTTGCCGCCGGGTGGCGCTGGCGTCGTAGATCATCTGGCTAACGTCGAGCGCAACCTTATACCAATCCTTTTCCACCGTTGGTATATTCACTCCGGGGATGTTTTGAAAGGGAGTTTTAGTTACATCCGACTGATAATGTGCCTGGCCTGAGACGGTAATTTGCGGGAGGTAATTCTTTCCCAGGCTCTCCATCTTCAACTGCAACGACTGTTGAATAATCTCCTTTTGCCGGGTTACAGGATAATTTATGGCCGCTGAATCCTGGCAAATCTCGAGCGTAACTATCTGCTGGGCAATGATTTGAAAAGAGGAAATCATCGTAAAAAAGGTCAGGATAATGTTTTTCATTTTTTACGGATTGAGTTGATGATAAATTGCGGAACCTCGGTTTTGCGCTGCTGGATAAATTGGCTGAAGGTCTCCTGACTGCGGTCAAACAGAATGTTAATCAGTATCGGTGAAGCCATAAAAGGGAATATGCACATTGCCAGAATGTTGACAACGAGGTGATAAGGCTCAACCGGGTGGATGTTGCCCAATTCCACTTCCAGTTTGATCTGGCTGATAAAAATCTGTGGGTCGAGTCCTGCACGCGATACCAGGTTGATAATTTTCTGCGGATCACGGGAAAGTTCATTCAGAATAAAGCCTGGCAGAAAGGGATTCTCAGCGAAAGTGTCAATGTATTTACCGGTAAAAATCTCAATCTTCTCAAAAAGAGGCAAATCGGAGCGGAACATCTCCATGATTCCGGGTACGATTTTCAGGATGGCATCTTCAAAAATCGCTTCAAAAAGCTTCACCTTGCTTCGGAAATAATAGTGCAGCAAGGCTTTGTTGATACCCGCTTCGTCAGCAATTTCCTGCATCCGGGCGCCTTCCATCCCTTTTCGGATAAAGATTTTGCGCGCAGCCTCCAGGATTATTTTTTCGGTGGAGATTTCGGTGTTTTCCATACTTTGATTGTTTTAAAGACAATTAAACGTATGGTTCAACCAAATAGTTTAACCAAATGGATAAATTTTATAAATATTTACACTGCTGACCGACTAAAATTTGTAAATCCACTACGTGGAAATTTTACAAATTGT
>DAIRGA010000053.1:0-15058 GCA_036794825.1 Bacteroidales bacterium
CACAGCAGATGTCATTTTCAAATCCGATCTGGAAGAAGACCTCCTCGATGCAAAGGCCTGATGCGTCGGTTACGGTGAAACCATAAACTCCCGGGCAAAGGTTTGTCAATGAGAATGGTACGCCAGCCAAAACTGTCCATGACGGTCCCGGAGGCGAAACCTGGGTTACCGTGAATGGCGACACCGTGGAAGCCGGGTCAATCTGGAACGAAAGCGATCCATCGCAGGCTTCGGGGCAGGAAGCATTCGATTGCTCGGTCCATTCGATGATAATATCGCAGCAGACATCATTTTCAAATAAAACACGTGCAATGAAATCCTTAACGCAAATTCCCGCTGCATCAGAAATGATAAAACCATATAATCCAGGACAAAGATTGGTCAATGTGAAAGGTACCCCGGGAATGATCGGCCATGTTCCGCCAGGAGGAGATGTCTGGGTAATAAATAAAGGTGTTGGACTGGAAGCAGGATCCAACAAAATGGTCACCGTGCCGTCGCAGGCATTCGGACATGACGCTTTGACCATTGTGATGGATTCTATAATGATATCGCAACAAATGTCACTTTCAAAACCAATAACCACATCAATAACCTCTTCACAGGTACCGTCTTCATTGGAAATTGTAAAGCTAAATGTACCAGGACAAAGATTAGTTAAAGTGAATGGCACACCTGGTACGATCGGCCATGTATTTACCGGAAGGGGAGATGTTTGCGTAATTGTGAAAGGCCCGCCGGTGGAGGATGGATCAAGCAAAATGGTCAGCGAACCATCGCAGGCTTCAGGGCAGCTTGCATCTTCGGTTTCAATGGATTGAATCTCCACTGTGCAGCATTCTACCTCAACGCAAAAAACGCCGGCAGTACTACTACACCCCAGGTAATTCTGAACAACCACCGAAAATTGATAGCTTCCTGATGTTACAGGTATAAACGGTACCGTCTCGCCGGTTCCAACCAGGGTGTTATTCTGGTCGTACCATTCAATCAACGGATAGGTGTCCGGTATAGTGTTCGGCCAGGGCAATGCCTTGAGCGGCAATGGGATGTACAGATCAAGCTGGCTGTTGCAAACGATGGTCTTGCATCCGATCGGAAATAACGAAAGATCCGGATTTGCATAAATCATTGCAGCAAAGACAGTTGTCGAACAGCCGGTAAGTTTGTTTGTAATGGTTAAAGCATATGTTCCAGGCGCTGATACCGTGATAATCGGTGTTGTTTGGCCACTGCTCCACTGGTAATAGTAGTTTACAGGATCGTTGGGAGTAGGAACCAGCGTAGCCGGTGTTCCTTCACAACCGCTGTAAAATGGGACCGACAACAATGGCTCCGCATTAAATGTAACACAAATATAATCAGTTGATTTGCAGCCTGTAATGTTATCAGTTACGGTAACGGTAAAAATAAACTGACCTGTTGTTCCCGGCGGTACTTCTCCAAAAACCGAATTTTGATTGGATGGATTAAAATAATCTCCAGGGTTGCCGCTCGGTCCGTTCCATTGATAACTATAGTTGGGATTATAAGGCGTGCTCAGGCTAAAATAAGTATTGGTCAGCTGAGATGCACAGATGTAACTTTCACCCGTAATTTTAGCAACCGGAGTGGGGTACTGGAAAATGTAAATATCGTCCGAAACAGTAACACACCCAAAAGTGTTGGTGACCTCCACATGATATTCTCCATGCTGATAAACCACATAGGTCGCAGTATTTGCTCCGGAAATTGCAACTCCGTCCTTGTACCACTGGTAGCTGCTCATTTGCTGGCAGGCGCTCAAGGTAACAAATCCACCCGGACAAAATGCAGTGTCAGAAGCTGCAATCACGCAAGGACTCTTGGGATTGATCCAAACCTGCTTTTGGGCCGTAGCAACGCATCCGTAAGGATCGGTAATGGTGAGATTAACAGTGAACGGCGGAGGGCTGGCGGATGAATACGCATGTTGGGTGAGTGGGTCATACGAGGTAAATCCATCGCCAAAATCCCAGAAATAGTTGAAATTCGGATTGTTGGGAACCGGAGTGAATAACACCGGCTCATCCACGCAGGCAGGTGTTGTAAATGTGAAATCTGCTGTCGGCAGCAATATGTTCACTGCCTGTGTGAAGGTGTCATCGCAACCGCTTGCTGATGAAACCGTCAGCGTGATAATATACGTTCCCGAGGCAGTAACTGTTAGTACTGGATTTGGAACGCTGTTATTGGGAGAAAATGTTCCGGTTCCAGGGCCGGTCACAGCCCACTGGTACCCCGTAATAATACCACCTGGTAATGCAACCGATTGATCTACAAGGGTTACAGTGCTACAGTTAACATAAGGCCAAAACCATGCGATCACATCACATCCGGCTCCGCCTCCGCCTGATCCGCCTCCAGGGTTTGAACAGTCTTTGATTTCAACATAAACAATGTTGGATTTGATCGAACAGCCATTTTGCGTAACAATCACATAATACTCATAAAAACCGGGTTGAGTTAAATTTATAATATTGATATTCAATGAGTTTGATGTTCCTACCAGACTGTTTTGATAGTCGTACCATTGATAAGTACACCCAGCGCATGTTGGGGTTGACAGTGTTAGCACTGCGTTTGATCCGAGGCAGAACACCGGTAATGTGTTGTAAGTAACATTCGCTGAAGGAGGCGTGTTGACAGCAATTGTATGTGTGTCATTTCCCCCGCAATGTTCTACTTTCAGGATGACATTTGGATTTGCCGGACCGTGCCATTTGATGCTCACAGTGTTGGAACCCTGCCCGCTGATAATTGTACCTTGTCCTGATGGTGAAATTGACCACTGAAATCCTCCCGGTGGGGTAGGGCCGCTTGCTGTATAAGTTTCGATAGCATCAACACAAACAGTTTGAACTCCCGAAATAAGGGGCGAAGGGTAGGGATTGATGTTGATAATTTGTGGATCGGATTGGCAGAACTTTCCGGGAGCAATTTCAATTTCCTGGTAAACAGTTAATTGCCATGGACCGGGACTATCAAATTTCACAATGATGGAGTCCTTGTCATCTCCCATTTCTGATTGGATAGTTCCTGTCCCTCCTGTTATTTGCCAGAAAAACGGACTCCCGCTCGTATTAGAAGAGACACTGTAGGTCAGGTTTTTATCCGGGCAAATCATTGCGCTCCCAACGATTGAAC
This sequence comes from Bacteroidales bacterium, assembly GCA_036794825.1. Lineage (GTDB taxonomy): Bacteria > Bacteroidota > Bacteroidia > Bacteroidales > 4484-276 > RZYY01. The sequence continues at coordinate 3,166 of DAIRGA010000053.1, forward strand.
CAAGAACCGGTTTTGCTATTACTTCAACAATTTTTACTGCTGACGAATTGCAATATGCTGAGCTATTGACCGGGGTTGCATTCAGTACATAAGTTCCGGGGATATTGAAAATAATGGTTTTATTGTTTGACGGACCCGGAGGAATAATAACCCCGGCAGCGGGAGAAACGCTCCAGTTGGCATTTCCATTGGCAAAATAGGTCTCCGGCGACCCTTCGCAAACCGTTTCAGATCCGGCAAAGATGGAAAATACCGGAAGAACCAGCACGGTCATGCTGCTTGATCCGGAACAACCTGCCATCGGATTGTTGTAGGTGCACTGAACGGTAAATGTTCCCGGAGTAGTGAAAGTTATGTTGACATTGGGCACATTACGGTCTTTGTCGTTGAATTCATACCCTCCGCCGGTTACTGTCCAGGTGTAATATGTTCCGGGCAATACCGGAAGTGAGTAGGTTGCTGATGCTCCGACACAAACCGGGCTGGGGCCGGTAATTGGAAGATTTGGATAAAGCACCGGAACAAAGATGGTGGTTGAGCCAGGGCATGGATTGGCGCCGCAACCTGGCGTGCTTAGTGTGACTGATGTGGGTACATTGGGATACGCTGCCGGCCACTGAACAGTAATGGCATTGGTGCCTGATCCGGAAATGATCGTCCCTCCTGAAACCGTCCAGTTGTAAGTGTTGCAAACTGCGTTAGTAAAGAAAGAGGAGGTACCTCCAGGGCAAACCGTTCCGTAACAGCAATCTGTCTCAATACTTGGTCCGTCTCCATCCATCACAACGATGGTTTTGCTGATGGTATCCACGCAGCCGCATGCCGGTCGGTCAGCTGAACCCTGTCCGCCACCTCCCTGGTCCTGTGCAGTAAGCGTAATCACATAGGTTCCGGCAGTATTGTAGACCTGTACAGGAGGGTTTGCTCCTGAATAAGTATTCCCATTGCCAAAATCCCAGAAATAGGTGCTTCCACCAACCGAAGTGTTGAAAAAGTTCACCTGAGTACCTACACAAACCGGGTTAGGACTAAAAGTAAAATCTGCCTGTGGACCATCAATCAGACAAACTTCCTGGCTGATAGAGTCGGTGCAGTTGCCCGCGCTTATTACCACCTTGATCACTCCGGATGAACCACTACCCCACAGCACCGAAATGGGATTGCCGGTGAAAGAAGCTGGCGTTCCGCCAATGATCGTCCAGGTATAGGTAAAACCGGGATCGTTCGGATAAACCGTGTAGGTATGCGTTGTTAACTTACAAGCAGCCATGCCATGCTTGATCCCCGGAGACTGCTCACCACCACAGGCGCCATGGGGCGGGCAAATTTCTATAGCGTCTTTAAGCTTAAATTCAGGACAACAACATGAGGCCGGATCCAGAACGATTGTCAAATCCATACAATCACTTGCCGGCTGCCCCCCACCGACCGGAAAAGCATCCAGGCACAACGTTACCGATCCATTGGCAATATCGCCCTGACCAGGAACATAAACCGGATTTAAGCTGACCGGTGTTATAAAATACCCGTCACCGGTGGTTGTCCACATCAGCGAACCGTAATCGGTGGCAGTTGCCATTGACAACGCGAACTTCTCAACTGAGCAGATCGTGGCATCGTTACCTGCAGATGCCGTCGGTGGATTGCTGGTCAACACTGAATTGGCAGTTCCTCCGACAATAAACTCCCTGTCCGGAGGGCTGAACTCATCAATTATTGTAAGTTCTTGTGGCCCGTTAAGCACATCCGGCCGCAAACTATTACTGGTCGGATCTTTCAGCGAATTATGGCTCATCTCAACCGGATAAACCTGCAAGGGTAAATTTTGATTGGCTGTTGCCAAAAAAACAAGGCTGAGCAAGCTAAAAAGTAGCCCCAGCCTAAATTTGAAGAGTAAATGATTTTTCATATCGAAAAGTTTAATATTTAAGTAAATAAAGCAGTACAATTTTACGCAAAAGTACAATCAGTTATTACCTGGATGCAAGTACCTGACTGTTAATGTTTAGTTAAAAATTTTAGGAGCCCCTGAATCACCATCTCAAATTGCCGGCCAAAGTCAGCTTAACTTTTAAAATTGCTTCAAACATATTTATAATAAATTGATAATGAATATAATATAAATCAAGAAATTTTTCTCAAATGAATTTACCATGTTTTCCGAAATCAATTATTAGAGTATTGAAATGTGTAAAATCACCCAGGTGGGTGAAAAACCGCACTGGCCAGATTCATTAATCATTTCATAATTATTGCGGAAAACCTATGCTGATGAAATGAACAGCGGGTTCGGTACTAAACCCCGGCCGTTTGCGTTCGCTCAATTGTATTATTTTCGCAAACTGAAGTTTAGCCTCTATCTATGTTCACTCTACTTAAAAAGGAAGTAAGCGGGTTCCTGAGTTCATTAATCGGTTACATTGTAATAGCTGTTTTTCTTTTGATAAACGGGCTTTTTTTATGGCTTTTCGCTTCCGATTTCAATATTCTCGACTTCGGTTTTGCCAGCCTCGAAGGGCTTTTTATGATCGCACCCTTTGTCTTCCTCTTTTTAATCCCGGCTATCACCATGCGTACATTTGCAGAGGAGCAGCGACTGGGCACAATAGAGTTTTTACTCACCAAACCTATTACAGACCTCCAGATCATCCTGGCCAAGTATTTCGCCGGATTACTGCTGGTTTTGTTTTCGCTTTTGCCCACCCTCATTTATTTCTTTTCGGTTTATCAGCTTGGACTGCCAAAAGGGAACATTGATACCGGCGGAATGTGGGGTTCCTACATTGGATTACTGTTTCTGGGAGCAGGCTTTGTGGCCATCGGTGTTTTTGCATCATCTATTGCCGGCAATACCATCGTTGCTTTCATCCTTGCAGTTTTTATCTCTCTCTTCTTTTATGTAGGTTTCGATTTTATTCACTCTCTCGAGCTGTTCGGTACTGTTGATCTGTTTATTAAAGCGCTGGGAATCAATGCACATTACATTTCGATGAGCCGTGGGGTGATTGATACACGTGATTTGGTCTATTTTATCAGCCTGATTGCATTTTTCCTTTTGTTAACAAGGCTTTCTATCGAGAGCCGCAAATGGCAGTAAGCGAATAAGATGGAAAAATTGATAAAGAAGAATCTCAGAAATACTAACCTTTCCGGCCTGCTGCTGGGCTTGCTGATTATCGTATTGGCCAATATCATCAGCTCTTATTTGAATTTCCGGCTTGATCTGACGGCCGAAAAGAGATACACCCTTTCGCCGGCCACCAAAAAAATGTTAAGCGAAATCAACGACCTGGTTTTTTTCAGGGTCTATCTCTATGGCGATTACCCCGCCGGCTTTAAGAGGCTGGAAAGAGAAACCCGCGACATGCTGAATGAGTTCCGCGCTTTTAATAAAAATATTGAATACAAATTCATTAATCCGTCCGAATCACAGGATAATAAGGAGAGGGAGTTGATTTACAGGCAATTGGTTGATAAAGGTCTGGAACCTACTGATCTTCAGGTACGAACCAATGACGGAACTTCTCAGCGGATTATCTTTCCGGGGGCAATCGTTTCCTTTCAAGGCAAGGAAATCCCACTTTCGTTGCTCAGTTCTCAAAGGGGCACACCACCAGAGGAGATTCTTAATAATTCCGTGGAAAACCTCGAGTTTGTCCTGGCCGATGCCATTCGCAAACTGGTAACCAAAATCCGGCCGAACATTGCCTTCATCGAAGGACATGGTGAGTTGAACCGTCATGAAACCGCCGATGCAAGAGCTGCGTTGAACGATTATTATGTAGTGGAGAGGGTAAGGCTGGATGGACGTTTGAATGCGCTGACCGACCGGATTGAGGTTGATTCGGCTACAACACGAGTGCGAAATAAATATGAAGCCATCATTATTGCAAAACCCGACTCCGCTTTCAGCGATAAAGACAAATTTATCATCGACCAGTTTATCATGCGCGGAGGCAGAGTACTTTGGCTTATTGACCCCGTTCAGACCAGCATGGATAGCCTGCAGGCCAACCGGCAAACGCTCGGCATCACCCGCGATCTCAACCTGGCGGATATGTTTTTCAAGTATGGCTTCAGGATTAACAACGAACTGGTGATGGATCTCAATGCTCTCTCTATCCCCGTTAAAACCGGCCAGATTGGCAATGAACCAAAATTTGAATTTTTCCCCTGGTATTTTTTCCCTATCATTACTCCCCAATCCACCGATCCTATTGTCAGAAACCTCAATGCCATCAAGACAGAGTTCGTCAGCAGTATTGATTTCGTGCAGTCGGCATCATCGGTCGAAAAATCTGTTTTACTCACAACCTCCAGGTACTCCAGAACCGTAAGAACTCCTGCCATGATTAGCCTCGATATCCTCGGGCAAAGGGTTGACGAAAGGTTGTATGACAAACCGAACATCCCTGTTGCAGCAAGGATTGAAGGTGAATTTGAATCACTTTTCAAAAACCGCTTACCTGCCGAGATTGCCAGTGACAAGGACATTGACTTCAGGGAAAACAGTCAGCCAACAAAAATGATTGTGGTGGCTGACGGGGATGTAATTCGCAACCAGATGCAGTTTTCGCAGGGTAACTACCTGCCTTTGCCACTGGGTTACGATCGTTACACCGGGCAACAGTTTGGCAATAAAGATCTCATTCTGAACGTAATGAACTATTTGACCGATGATTCCGGTTTAATAAGTATCCGGTCACGTGAACTTAAAATCCGGCTTCTCGACAAAACACGAATTGAATCTCAACGGGTTTACTGGCAGGTACTCAACATCGGATTGCCAGTAATACTCGTCCTGCTTTTCGGGTTGGTGCAGGTGGCCATTCGTAAGAAAAAATATGCTAAGTAATTATCATAGAGTTAATTAATTTAATTCAATGAAAACCGAAAAAAAATCCAAAACCAGTCACGGCCGTAGCCAACATCCTGATTTTGAGGAGAAATATCCTTCCATAAAATACCTGATCTGGGTTCCATTCATTTTCGCATTTATTCTTTACGGAAATACGTTGACCCACGATTTTGCCCTGGACGACCTCCCACAGATTGTCAATCATAAATACGTGCAGCAGGGCTGGGCGGGCATCACAAAACTGGCAACCCAGGATTACTGGGCAGCTTCAGGTATCAGCCTTGGGTATTACCGGCCATTGTCGCATGTGAGCTTTGCCATTGAAAATGCGCTTCATGGCAACAACCCATTCATCATGCACCTTGTAAATGTGCTGCTTTATGCGCTATCGGGTATGGTAGTGTTTCTGTTGCTGTCGAAGCTGTTCAGGAAAATGCCTGCTTTTGTGTTGCTGGCCACGCTGTTATTTATGGCTCACCCTGTTCACACCGAGGTTGTAGCCAATGTGAAGAGCCGGGATGAAATCCTGAGTTTTCTCAACAGCACACTGGCGTTGCTGCTGGTCTTCAATTTCTCAAAGTCCAAAAACCGCATGAGTCTCATCGGTTCGCTTGTTTTCTTTTTTCTGGCACTGCTTTCCAAAGAGACCGCCATGACAACACTGGCCGTAATTCCTTTCATGCTTTTCTTTTTTACTCCAAAAACCGGTGGTTACATTGCTCGCGTAACACTTGCATTTGTGGCGGTTTCGGCTGGTTTTCTCCTATTGAAGTATGCATTTTTGGGAACCCTTTCCGGAGACCCACCAGTTGACATCAACAACTACCCTTACCGCAACATTGCTTTGAGGATACCGACTACTCTTTATATCTTCGGATTTTATTTGTGGCGGCTCCTGGTTCCATACCGGTTGCTTTATGATTATTCCTATAATCAGATACCTGAGGTGGGTTGGGAAAATCCGCTGGTGTGGGGTGTATTACTGGTGGTAGCCGCATTGATTGCTGTCGCCATTAAAAATCTGAAACGCAGAAACATTATTTCGTTCAGCATCATCTATTTCGGTATCAGCATGGCGCCGGGAATTGCGTTCGTTTTGCTTAGGGGCGGTATTATGGCTGAGCGCTTTCTTTATGCGCCGGTGCTTGGATTTTCTGTTGCCCTAACCTATTATATCTTTAAGTTGCTGCCCAGGGAAAAATCCACAGGCAGGGTGGTTTATGATTTCCGTCCTGCACTTTCGAAACTATTTTTGGCCTCCTTTGCTCTGCTGCTGGTATTTTATTCGGCTCGGACAATTGCTCGAAACCCTGTTTGGAAAGATAATCTAACGTTGTTCTCGTCTGATATCAGGTATGGTGGAAACAGCGCGCAATTGCGAAAACATTATGGCAGTGAACTGGTGAATCAATCCGTGGCATCAAACGACAAAGCGGTAAAAGACTCACTGATGCATGCGGGGGTGAATGAATTGTTAAAATCGGTGGAGATAAACCCACGTTTCGGAGAAGCCTTTTTCAAACTGGGCTATGCCTATTACCAAATGCGTGATTTTGATACTTCAATTGGATATTACAAAAAAGCCAACATCAACTCGATGACAGTTGCCAATCTGGCGCTGGCCTATTATATGAAAGGTGATTACGCCGAAGCACTCAAATTGTTAAAGCAAGCGCTGCAAATGGATCCGGATAACGCAACTGCCCGAAATAATATGCCGCTGGTTACCAATGCTTTCAATAATAAATTGAATTCAATGCAATCCAGCGAATCCACTGATCCGGATCACTACTTTAATCTGGGTAATCTTTATGTTGAACAGCAGAACTACGCTGAAGCACTGATAAATTTCAGAAAATCAGTTGAGTTAAAACCAGATTACGTCGGAGCGTTGATTAACGTTGGGAATTGCTATTACATGCTTCAGGATTACGATAAAGCAGTGGCAACTTTCCAGGAAGTGCTCCAGTTAAGTCCTAATAATCAGATGGCTAACAAGAACCTGAGTCACCTTTACGGCCTTATGGGAAATACAGAGATGCAGCAGTTTTACGAACAGCGTGTAAAAGGAAACTGATGCGACGAAAATGTTTAAAAGCGAAAATCACATGAAGAAACAAAAACTTAAACTGATTCTGATCACATTGATGGGTGTGGTTGCATTGGTATTGATATTTCAGAATCGTACCGGCACCCTGAAGAAGGAGATCGGCGAGTTTGCTATAGATGACACAGCTTCGGTGACGAAAATTTACATGGCCGATATGCGTGGTAATGAGGTTTTAATAACCCGGAATTCTCCTTTCGACTGGATGGTCAACGATTCGCTCAAAGCAAGAACTGACGCTGTAAAAATGTTGCTTTCCACAATGTACCGCCTTGCTGTTCAGTCGCCGGTTTCAAAGTCAGGTTACAACAATGTAATCTCCAACCTCGCCGGTAATTCGGTAAAGGTAGAGGTTTATCAGTATTTACCACGAATAAGTTTCTTCGGGTCAAACTTTTTCTACCGAGAACGATTGACCAAAGTCTATTATGTCGGACAGCCAACATCGGATAATTTGGGCACCTACATGCTGATGGAGGGTTCAGACACGCCGTTTATCGTCTATCTGCCGGGATTGCGGGGTTTTGTATCAGCAAGGTTTTCAGCAAATCCCGGCGATTGGCGCGATCATACCATTTTTGCAAAAAATCCTCACGAAATCAGTGCCATCCAGGTGGAGTTTCCTTCAAATTCTGAGGAGTCATTCCGTATCGAGAAGTCTGGTAGAGATAATGTTATTCTTAGGAAATTAAAGGATAATCAGCGGATAGAACAATTTGATACCAACCGCATTGCAGGTTTTATCAACGGCTACAAGAATATCCGTTTTGAAAGCCTGATCGAAAAAAGTGCTCCCCTGAATGTAGATTCAATTCTTCTGTCCACCCCACTCCATGTCATTACCCTGACTGATACTTCTGGTAATATTCAGGTTGTCAAAACATTCCGCAGAAAGAATTATGACCTGATGCTTGATGATGATGATAATTTTTACCCTTTCGACATGGACAGATTGTATGCACTAATCAATAATGGAAGTGATTTTGTTTTGATTCAGTACTTTGTCTTTGACCCCATTACAAGGCCAGTGTCCTATTTTCTGAAGGAGGAAAATTAGCGAGCTTATTCTTATATCTTTAAATCCATTCATTTCATAATCGGTTGATAATCAATTAACCTGAGAAAAAAAGAGCCGCCTGTGAAGGCGGCTCAAAAGAGAATCTCGAAATGGATATAAAGAACGAATTTCTATACAAGTCCCTGGGCGAGCATGGCATCGGCAACTTTTACAAAACCTCCGATGTTGGCTCCCTGCACATAGTCAACTGAGCCGTCGTCGCGTTTACCGTAAGTGACGCAGGTAGTATGAATATCTTTCATAATGCGCTGGAGACGTGCATCAACCTCTTCTCTCGACCAGCCAAGCCTCATGGAGTTTTGCGTCATTTCGAGTCCTGAAACCGAAACACCGCCAGCATTGGCTGCTTTACCCAAACCATAAAGAATGCCTGAACTCTGATATACTTCAATTGCTTCGGGAGACGATGGCATATTGGCGCCTTCTGAAATACAGATGCATCCATTGGCGATCAGCGTTTTTGCTTCGTCTTCGTTCACTTCGTTCTGGGTGGCGCAAGGCATCGCGATGTCGCACTTGATACCCCATGGACGCAGGCCTTCGTGGTATTCGCAGTCAAATTTTTCAGCATAGTCTTTAATACGGCCGCGTTTGATATTTTTCAGCCACATCATCCACTCCAGTTTTTCTTTGTCAATGCCTTTCGGATCATAGATAAAACCATTGGAATCGGAGAGTGTAACCACTTTTCCACCCAAAGCAGTAACTTTTTCGCAGGCATATTGAGCTACATTGCCTGATCCTGAAATGGTTACAATTTTTCCTTTGATATCAAGGTTGCGTGTGTTGAGCATTTCCTGGGCAAAATATGTTGCGCCGTAGCCAGTTGCTTCAGGACGAATCAGCGATCCGCCCCAGCTAATTCCTTTGCCAGTAAGAACCCCGGTGAACTCATTTCTCAACCTTTTATACTGGCCAAAAAGGAAACCAATTTCGCGACCGCCAACACCTATGTCGCCTGCAGGTACGTCGGTGTCAGGGCCAATATGACGGAATAGTTCAGTCATAAAGCTCTGGCAGAAACGCATCACTTCGTTGTCAGATTTGCCTTTTGGGTCGAAATCAGAACCGCCTTTACCGCCACCCATTGGCAAGGTAGTGAGCGAATTTTTGAATACCTGTTCAAATGCAAGAAACTTCAGTATACCTAGATTTACAGTAGGGTGGAAACGGAGCCCGCCTTTGTATGGGCCAATCGCACTGTTCATCTCAATGCGGTAACCCTTGTTGATCTGTACTTCACCTTTGTCGTCAAGCCATGGAACGCGAAACAGTATTACCCGTTCTGGCTCAACCATACGCTCAAGAATCTTTACTGCTTTGTATTGTGGATTTTCTTCCACGTAGGGAATCAGTGTTTCCACTACTTCGTGAACAGCCTGGTGGAACTCGACTTCACTTGGATTCTTGGCAATTACTTTTGCCATGAAATCATTGATCTGTTGTTGATAAGCGTTTGCCATAAATGCTAAAATTATTGGTTAGTGACTATAAATTCATGTAGCAAGTGTACACATTATCCCTGATGGTTAAGAGAGTTGAGTTGAAAATCTACCCCTTTTGAAACAAAATTCCGTGAATCACGCAAAATTGATTTGGGTAAATGCTTATCCACGTAAAACAGTTCCATTGATTTTTGTCGAAAATAAAAAAGCCGGGATGAATTTTTCACCCGGCTTTTTAAAGATTCACGACTGATTTTATTTGATAATCAGCTGTTTTGTGGTTTTTGATCCGTTCTCAAATTCAATACGAACAATGTAGGTTCCGGGTCTGATGCCTGAAAGGTCAATCTGGCCCTGTGTTGAACCAAAATTGAGTTTCTGCACCTCCTGGCCTGTGATGTTGAGGATTGAAACGGTTTTTACTCTGTCTAAAGTGATAAAGTGAGTGATTCCACTGGCAGGATTGGGATAGATAGTGGCCTTACTAATGCCTGAACTAAGATTCTTAACAGACGCTTTTTCATCAACAATGCTTTCGATCATCGACATACCGTAGGTGTAGAAGATATCGGCATGCGGCATGTTTTCGTCAAATAAAGGTTGAATTTCAAACTCCTCGTTCGTTGCAGGACGATAAACCCTGAAAAACATCTTGCTACCGTTGGTCAGTCCATTGAGTTTACCCATCAGCATATCACTGGCATTGGCTCTTAGCAGGTGATTTTCAGTTAATTCTGTTACCTCCGTCAACCCGGCTATCTCTCCGGCTGCATCAAAAACGCCGATGAAATCACCAACATTCAACGAAGATATCGCGTTAGTGGAAACTGAGATCACATGGAAATTACCAGTGACTTCAGGATCAGGCCATGTTGTGTTGTTTACAACTTGCTGATGTTCAACGGTGTGACCTACACTGATTGCATCCCAGGTGATGGTAGCTTGTTGGTCGAGTTTTACCAGATAAGCATTGCCCGGTTCAAGATAATTGAGTGAGAAAATTTGCCCTTCCGGCCAGTAAACCTCGTTGAAATTGATGCTCACGGCAATAATGAGGTTGCTGCCCAGTTGGTCGAAAATATCGGTTGCAAATACGGTCTCCGTGCTCCAAACCGGTATGATACTCCATCCTGATTTGATCGTCATTTCAGGGCCAAGGGTTGGATAACCTGTTACAGTGAATTCGGTGGGCCATGAATTGTTGTTCAGGTAGAGTTTTGCTCCTTTGTCTTCGCTCCAGCAGAAGGGCACGCTTCCGGGAACATAAACGCGGTCAATGAACTCTAACGCCCTCAGGTTTGAACCCAACTGAGTCATTATGTTAGCAACGTTGCAATCAACCAGATCTAGGTATGTTGATACTCCATTGAGATAATTGGGAAGATGAATCACTTGTGTCCAGGGTAGTACATCGAGGAAAACAGTTTCGCTGCTTACAATTCCGCATTCATTAACCACCTCGCACCAGTAACTACCTTTATCATCGAGGGTGATGTCGTTGATGAAAAGTGTTGAAGTTTGAACGCTTTCTTCAAAAAGTATCAGTCCGTTGGGGCCATACCAGCTGAAGGATATTGCAAAGTCTGCTGATATCGTGAATGATACATCGCTACCGAAGAGTTCAGCTACATTCTCTGGTTGTACTGTGATGGCTGGAATTGGAAGCACAGTGATGGTGAATGTACAACTGCTGTTACAATTAAATTCTGTAGTTACAAAATAATCAATCATATACTCGCCAGTAACATAGTCAGCAGGATTGAATGAGGTAATTACCTGACCATCCAGAATATAAGTTTCAAATTCAGACGGGTTGAAATTGATGGGATCTGCTGTGATACAAATTTCAACATCCTCACAATCTGCAACTGGCAGCGGGTGAACATTTATGTTAAATGTGCAGAAATCAATGCATCCGAATTCTGAAGTAACCTGGTATGTGATCTCGTACTCACCTATTGCAAATGCCTGCGGATCGAATGAAAAGATTTCAATTCCGGAAAGGAAATAGACCTCATTGGTTTGCGGATTGAGGTAGATCACGTCACTATCTTCACAAACATCGATATCAACCGGGCAATCGAAGACCGGCAACGGATTGACCACGATCACAAACTCGCAGCTGGCCACACAGCCAAAGGCAGAAGTTTCGGTATAGATAAAGGTGTACGAACCAGCCACCGCCGGATCGAACCCTGTAACCACTTCACCATCAAAGGTATACACTCCGACGCCTTCAAACACGACGGCATCATCGCCAGCGCAGAACGGGCCGTAGGCCGGGCAATCGAAGACCGGCAGCGGATTGACCACGATCACAAACTCGCAGCTGGCCACACAGCCAAAGGCGGAAGTTTCGGTATAGATAAAGGTGTACGAACCAGCCACCGCCGGATCGAACCCTG
>DAIRGA010000054.1:0-14461 GCA_036794825.1 Bacteroidales bacterium
CAACTTTTTCAAGAATCGTATTCCGGATTTCAGCATCCCAGTATTTGCCGCCATTGGCCACCGTTTTAATGGCATCAATCAAAACCTGCATATCTGCCGATTTCAAAACATAGCCATTTGCTCCGCTTTGGATCATTTTCTGAATGTACAATATATCCTCAAACATGGTGAGGGCAATAATCTTTGCCTTCGGATTTCTTTCCTTGATTATCCTGGTTAGTTCAATACCGGTCATATCGGGCATGTTGATGTCCATCAGGATTACATCAGGTTCAGCCGCTTGTGAATCGTTGAGGTATTGTGTGGCTGAGCAGGCATGACCTACCACCTCCATTTCATTGTTTTCCTCAAACAGAGATATAATGCCTTTGATAAAAAGCTTATGATCGTCAACCAGATACAACTTTATTTTTTTCATCTTTTAGTTTTGAAAATTCGCCGTTGGGCAGCTCCATAATGATTATGGTTCCCCGGTTCGGCATGCTGTCAATAAAAAATTTACCTCCCATTCCTTCAATGCGGGTTGCTGCATTTTTTAAACCCTGACCATTATTTCCTGAAGTTGACGGGTCGAATCCCACACCATTATCCTCGATGATGATCGTGATTTCCCTGCCATTCTTCAAAACCTCGATATTGACCACTGAAGCCTTGGCATGGCTGATGATATTGTTCATCACCTCCAGTATGGCTCTGTACAGCGAGTGCTCAACAAATGAATCTACCTTATTGTCCCAGCCATTCATACTCAGATGAACATCGAAGTACTTCAGGTTCTGCAACCTCATAACAAGATCCTTAACTGCTGACTCAAATCCTTTTTCAATTAAAACGATAGGCGCCAGATTTTTGGAAATATTTTTCATCTCTTTTAAAATGTCATCAAGATTGGCGGCGGCGCTTATTAAAAGTTCTTTTCTCTTTTTTGGGCTTATACCATCTTCTCTGATAATGTTGGTTATATTCAGCTTCACGAGGCCCAGAAGGGGACCCAGGCCATCGTGCAGTTCCATGCCAATGCGCTTACGTTCCTGAATTTCAGCTTCCAGCACTGCTTTGGTCATTTCAAGGGAATGTCTTATTTTATTCTCATAGGCCTGTTTTGTCTGCTTTTGCCTGTTTTTATTGAAAAGGTAGTAATAGATAAAAGATAAAATTACCAAAAGGGCAAAGAACGAAACCATGGCAATATGCAGTTGATTCCTCTGGCTGGCAATATGCATACTTTGTTCAGCAATAAAAACCTGTTGCTCCTCCTTATTCCTGTTTAGCTCATCAATTTCAAGGCGATACATCTGACTGGCATGAGATTGTGCCTGGAACTCCGCTTTCTGTTCAATAGCCAGATTTTTATATGTAAGTGCCTTTTCAAACTCTTTCCTCTCCTCGAAAATCAGGGAAAAAACTTCATTAGCGACATATTCAAGCTTTTTATTTCCGATCTCAATGGCTATGTCATAAGCGCTCCTGGCATAAGTATATGCTGAATCCAGTTCCTGCATACCGAGGTAGGTCTTGGCTATGTGAATCTGTGCAAGCGATCTCATCTGCATTAATTTTACCTGGCTTGCTACAGAATCACTTTTAAGATAATATGCGATGGCATTTTGTGGATCATTAAGAACCGCAAAAAGATTTCCTCTTTCAAGAAAAGCATTGCTTAATGTGTAATGATTGTTTAGCCGAGTTCCGACTTTTATTGAATAATTAAAAAAATATTCAGCAGAATCGGGTATTTTAGCGTGCCGGTAATACACCAACAGATTGTTTGAAGTATTACCAATTCCTGTTTGATTATCTATTTTCTGGTAGATATCGTAAGCCATATCAAAATAGTTTTTGGCCGTTTCAAAAGCCTCAACATTCATATAGATAACACCAATATTGTTTAAGTTGTTTGCATAAGAAACTGAATCCTGACCTTTTTCATGTAAACTTTTTGCTTTCAACATGTAGCCTAAAGCATCTGTATCATATCCCAAAGTAGAGTAAATTATACCAATATTATTATTTGCCTGGGCAATCTGATTGCCTAAGTTATATTTAATGGATAGTTGCAGGGTTCGGTAAAAATATTCGAGGGCTTTATTATAATCAGATTGAAGAAAGTACGATATTCCCAATACCTTAAAATATTGCAGTTGGGCAGGCTCATTTTGTTGCTTTTCAAAGTGTTCAATAGCTTTAAATGCCTCAATCCTGGCACTGTCGGGTTTGGAATCTACAAGTTCCCGGATTCTTTTAAAATCTTCTATTTCCACTGAGTCATGGAAGAAAAAATCAAGGTCATGGAAATAGGTGGCCGGACTTTCCGGTATTTGATTCCCAAAAAATATTTTCCAGCCTGATAGAAAAACAAAAACCAGGATCAGTAACGCACCAAAAAGAATTGCTGCATTACGGGTTGGCTTGGCAAAAATATGTTTCTTAACAGACAGGTTCATGTTTCATTCAAAATGATGTGTAATCAAATTTGCGGCAAAGGAACGGCTTTCTGAATGAACGGGCAATACCAGATTCCTGGTATTTTGGCTAAGATGCCGCAAATAATTAGTGTCTGCCAGAAAACTCTGATTGTTGAAAATCATTGTTTACCCCAACCCTAAAGGGAGCAATGATTTTCAACGATTTACACCCGGAATTTATCCCGAGACTTCGGGAGGAGTGGGGGTAATTAAATCGTTGAAAATCAAATTTAGGGTGTTTTCTGGCAGACACTAATTATATGTCATGTTTCTATAAAAATACCAAGAAGTTGGTATTGTCCAGGGTTGGTAATTGAGGCACCTTTGCACCCTTAAATAGTAGTTGTTTCGAATTCCATTTATTCATTCATTAATAATTTAGAATATGAGAACTTTTACTTTGGTTTTAGCGCTGATGCTGAGCGGCCTGCTGCTGCAGGCTCAAACCGGCAGCCCTTGTCCGGGCGAGCCGACGGTGACCTACGACGGCAAAACCTACAACACCATTCTGGTGGGCGACAGGTGCTGGCTGAAAGAAAACCTGAACGTTGGGACAATGATCCTTTCGGGCCAGGACCAAAAAAACAACGGTATTATTGAAAAGTACTGCTACGGCGATTTGCCGGCCAACTGCGAAACATACGGCGGCTTCTACCAATGGCAGGAAGCCATGCAGTACGACATAACCCCGGGCGCACAGGGAATTTGCCCGCCTGGTTGGCGCATTCCTACCGACGACGAGTGGAAAATGCTGGAAGGTGCAGCCGACAGCCAGTTTAATTATGGCGACGCGGAATGGGACAACATGAACTTTCGCGGCTTTGATGCAGGCAAAAACCTGAAAGCTTTGAACGGATGGTTGTACAACGGAAACGGTACAGACAACCTGGGCATTGCTATTTTGCCCGGTGGCCACCGG
The DNA here is from genome assembly GCA_036794825.1 of Bacteroidales bacterium. GTDB lineage: Bacteria > Bacteroidota > Bacteroidia > Bacteroidales > 4484-276 > RZYY01. Next base: position 3,385 of record DAIRGA010000054.1, read on the forward strand.
GACTTTTGCGGCACATACTACAGCGATGGCCACAGCAATTACCTATGGACTTCCACCGAACAAAGCGACAAAACCGCCTGGTACCGCATCCTGTCCAGCAACTCCATGCAGGTAAGCCGCCGCTACGCCCACAAAAACATGGGCGTATCCGTGCGTTGTCTCAGAGACTATACTCCCCCACCCACCTACACCCTCAATCTTGAAGTGAATCCCGCCGACGCAGGAACAGTAACAGGCGCAGGTCAGTACCTGGCCGGCCAGCAGGTTAGCATCAGCGCCCTGGCCAACACGGGCTGGGAATTTGTAAACTGGACAGATAATAATGGAATAGTGAGCGAGACGCCAGATTTCACCTACACCATGCCCGATGCAGACATAACACTCATAGCCAATTTTGCGGAAGAGCAGGTTGGCTTTACCTGCGGCCAACCCTTAACCGACCCCCGCGATGGAATCGTTTACAACACCATACGTGTTGGCAGCCAGTGCTGGATGCAGGAAAACCTGAAATACCTGCCAGCAGTTGTAGGGCCTGGCACAGCTTCTGGAACAGACCCGTATTATTATGTATATGGCTACGATGGCACAGATGTCAGCGCAGCCAAACTCACTGCCAACTACCAAACCTATGGTGCATTATACAACGGACCGGCAGCAATAACTGCCTGCCCAACAGGATGGCATTTACCTTCCGATAATGAATGGACTGCTTTAACCACTTATGTCAGCAGCAAGCCTGAATTTCACTGCAACAGCAACCCCGATTGGATTGCAAAATCACTTGCAGCAACTACTCTCTGGCAGACACAAACCTTCACATGTGCCGTTGGAAATAACTTATCCGCCAACAATACAACCGGGTTCACAGGAATCCCGGGTGGCTCACGAGTTAGCACGGGAGGGGGGGCGTTTAGCAGTCTGCTCTTTTCCAGCAATTATTATTCTTCTACTGCGGGAACAACGCCGTTTGGCCAACCGGCACAGTATATCCGCCAAATGACATCCAGCTCTCCCGTGGTGACAATAAATCTGTTCCCCAAGGATGATGGATTGTCTGTTCGTTGTGTGTGGGATTTAGTACCTCAGACCTTTCAACTCAACCTTAATATTAATCCGGTTGGCGCCGGTGTAGTTTTTGGCGCCGGACAATATCAGCCCGGCGATGAGATCAACATCAGCGCCCAGGCCAACCCAGGCTGGGAATTTGTTAACTGGACGGATGATGATGGAATAGTGAGCGAGGCAGCAGTTTTTACCTACACCATGCCCGCCTCAGAAGTTACGTTCACTGCCAATTTTGTGGAACTGCCGCCTGCCAACCTCTATCTTGAAGTGAACCCTGCCGGCGCAGGAACGGTAACCGGTGCAGGCCTGTATGAAGCCGGCCAGCAGGTAAATATCAGCGCCCTGGCAAACCCGGGCTGGGAATTTGTAAACTGGACAGATAATGGTGTTATTGTGAGCGAATTGGCAGTTTTCACCTACACCATGCCCGCTGAAGATGTTACACTCACTGCCAATTTTGTGGAAGAACAGGTTGGCTTTACCTGCGGTACTTCTACTGTTACCGACATTGACGGATATGTTTACAATACCCTGCTCATCGGCGATCAGTGCTGGATGGATAAAAATCTTAGCACTACCCGCTTCAGGGATGGTAGCACCATTGCCCAGGCCTGGGTTTATCCTCATGCATCAGTGCCCGGAATTGATTCTGATGAACAAATGGTAGCAGCATATGGAAGACTTTACAGTTGGCATGCGGCTAATGATGCAAAGGGGATTTGCCCGGAAGGATGGACAATTCCGGCACAATCAGAATTTCAACAACTGGTTGATTATGTGATTGCAACTTATGAAGAGGTTACTGCTGCGAATCCAGCCTATGCTTTTAAATCATGCAGGCAGGTTAATTCCCCATTGGGAGGCGACTGTAACACAACTACTCACCCCAGATGGGACCAAACTACAAATCATGGTTTTGACATCGTTGATTTTTCAGCTTTGCCTGCCGGTCGTATTATGAGTGGAGCCTTTTCAGGCATTGGTTCTCAGCTTTATTTCTGGTCTTCAACCGAGCATAATGCTGCCAATGGTGTTTTCGCACGCATTATGAATGGTTTTGATGTTGTTACCATTACCAATATGGATAAAAATCGTGGTGTTTCGCTAAGGTGTATTAAGGAATAGGCTGGTTTAAGAAACCAAAGAGCTAAGAATAACAGGTAGCTCACTATGTTTCGTTAAAGCCCGCCCCGTTGTAATGCGGGACGGGTTTTTTTTATTGAGTTACGCGGATTCTGCAAGTCAAGACACGCATCACAATACCGGCAGCGAGGTTTCTCCCAGGAAAGTGCAATCTTTTTGATTTTGATTGCATTATGACTTGTTGTAACGCTCATGGATAGGGAATTTATTATCGGATTCTTCTCCCTTAATCGAAAAAATACCCTGAAGTTGGTATTGTGCGGGGTTGGTAATTGAGGCACTTTTGCACCGTCGTAGTTCTTAAATACTGCTTGCAAGAAAACCCTTAATGTCGAAAAATCAATTTTCGGGAGTTTTCCTGCAAAAATTAATTAGAAGTTGCTTTGAATTTAATAAATTTATTCATTAAAAAATTTTCAAAATGAAGAGGATTACTTTACTTTTGGTGTTGCTATCCATAGTTTATGGGGTTTCTTCACAAAGAACAACTACTTTCAGGCAAGCCTTTCCGGAGGAAGATGGAAGACCTGCTTTATTAGAAATAACCGATTCTTTCATAGAATCAGACTTACCTTTCATAGAGGCAGACTTACAAAAGACTTCCGGGGAAAGATACCAGCAGGTTCCCGGCTGGCCCAAAACCTTTGAGAAGCATCCGTTGTACTATACCTACCGCGGTCTTGCCCTGGCTGATATCAACAATAACGGCATAGATGACATTATTTTTGTTGCGAATAATAAACTTTATGCTTATGAAGGCAATGGCAACCTTATTTGGTCGGTTACTTTGCTTGGAGCAGGAACTCATGCACCTTCGGTTGCGGATATAAACGGGGATGGAAATCCTGAGGTGGTAATAAAGGTTGATGGATATGTTTATGCGGTCAATAATACCGGGCAAATATTACCCGGATGGCCTTATGCAATACCAGGCGACGTGCATTTTGGCATCACATTGGCCGATCTGGACAATAACGGTCAGATGGAAATAATTTTCAGTACGGTGCATACAAAAAAGATCTATGTTTTAAATGCCAATGGTACGCCTTTTAGCGACAATTGGCCGGTAACGCTAAACGATTTGGCGTCCATGGGTACACTTTCTGTTGGCGACATCAACAATGATGGCCAATTGAACATCATTGCCGGCGATTATAGCGGAAATTTATATGCTTTCGATATAAATGGCGCGGCTTTGCAGGGTTTTCCCGTTGCAGCGCCAAGTACAATATTTGAGTTTAATTCTCCTTTGCTTGCCGACTTTGACCAGTCAGGACAATTAAGCATAGTTGGATCAACAATGGGCAGTGCACATGAGATATATGTGCGCAATCATAATGGCGAATACCGCAATGGGTGGCCACTGCCTACCTATCCGGGATACCCCTACTACAACAGAGTTTTTCCTACTCATTACGTCACACCAACGATAGCCGACATTAATTGTGATGGTAATCCGGATATTGTTCTTGCTGGCCCTCCTGTTAGTTTTGTTCCACCAATTCCACTTTCTGAATATACTATATATGGTCTGACTGCCGGTGGCGAACTCCTGCCAAATTTCCCAATTACTACCCCATGGTTCACTGGTTTTATTACGGTAGCCGATCTTGACGGTGATGGCCAGTTTGAACTGATTTTCGGAGCCCATGGTGAGGAAGGGGGTTTCGGTTTTATCCATGCTTACAAAATTGATGGCAGTGGCGAATTACCGGGATTTCCGCTTCGTCCTCAGGGGGCTGTGGTTTCGAATGGTGTAAATCTGGGGGATGTTACGGGCGATGGAATGCTCAATATGGTTGTATTGACTCAACTCAAACCTGGATTTACTGGCGGTGAAACTTTCATTAACGTTTACAATACCGGTATCCCAATTGCTGATGCAAACATTCAGTTTGGCACGTTTAAAGGCTCAAATACCCGCACTGGCTTGTATGAGGCTTCTCCATTTAAGGACGCGGCTCCGGGGGCAGTCACGAATTTCAATGTAACACCTGCAGCTCAGGGTGTTCTTCAAGCTACAATAACCTGGAACAATCCCGCCCTGCAGGTTAACGGATCGCCATTAACTGAGCTGAACCAGGTGAAGATTTTCAGAGACAGCGTTGAAATCGCTACCATAAATAATCCGGTTATCGGGGCCGAACAAACTTTTATTGATAATACCATCCAGGAAAATGGTTCCCACAACTATAGAATTCTTGGAATTAATGATGCCGGCAGAGGCGTAAATACCTTCGCCCAATGCTATATTGGCCAGGATGTTCCGGCGGCGCCCGGGAATGTTGTACTTACCACAGATTTATCCGATGCAACCATCAGTTGGGAAGCTCCTTCAGCAGGACTGAATGGCGGATACTTCACAGGGGAGAACCTCACCTATACGGTTATCCGCGTCCCTGGCGAATTTGTGGTGGCTGAGAATATCTCCTTGTTGCAGGTTGAAGACAATGAAGTGGCAATGGGCAGATATTCTTACAGGGTAACTGCCAGCAATAATATTGGTGAAGGCGGATCGGCAACTTCAAACAATGAATTGCTTGCACCTGATAGTGTTCTTATGTACGAACCATTTGACTATACCCTCTGGAGCTTGCCTCCAGGCTGGGAATATGTTGGAGCTCATTTCCTGGGATGGTATGTTAGCCCCTGGAACGAGCCAGGATTCCAGGCGCCGGCGCTGAGGTTTTCGCACTGGCCGGCAAATATTGGTGAAAGCAGGTTGAAAACCTATCCTGTTAACATCACAGGCGCCAGCCTGCTGGTGCTAAAACTCCATCAGAGTTTGCAAAATTATGTTGCTGACACAGGAGAGATCATTGGCATAGATATTACTTATGATGACGGATCAACCTGGGATGTTATTTGGGAAAAGTTAATTGGCTCAGCAAATATTCCTGCAGCGGAGTATGAATTTAATCTTTCTGTTCCGGAAGGGGCAACCTCCCTGAAACTGGGATTCCGGTTCCAGGGCAATAGCGCTAATCTTGCTACCTGGAATATAGATAATGTAATTATTACCGATGTTTCCTATCTGCGTGAAGTGAATTTCATCATTGTGGAAGATTCAGATGAAGAGCTTCCGGTAGCAGGGGCAAAGGTTGCTATTGGCGGCAATGAGTATTTTGCTGACGAGAATGGGCATGTTTTAGTTTTCCTGCCAACGGGCGCCACCACCACAGCAGTGGTTAGTGCACAAGGCTATGTCGGGCAGACACTTGACATCATTGTTGGTGAAGAGAATCAGACAATCGTGGTAAAACTGATGGATGTTATTACTGCTCCTTATGACCTGCACGTTACTACTGAAGGTCTTGAAGACGGCCAGGCGCTCTTAGGCTGGAATGGGTACGGCCCCAATTATGAGTTCCGGCATGATGACGGAACAGTAACAGCTCAGCTTGGAAGTACTCAGGGTACCCTGAATACGGTTTTGGGTTCGGCATATCGTTATGATGCGGTTCTTGAAGAGATGTCATGGTTTCTGACCAATGAGGGTGGCCCTCATAACAGCGTTAAAATATGGGTGTTTGGCCTTAACAGCAGTGGAATACCTGATCCCTCCAATATTTTGTTTCAGCAAGTGGTTTCGAATATAGATATGCGGTGGAATACCTACCGGTTTGCAGTACCCATTGAAGCTTCAAATGGTTTTTACCTGGGGATATCCTATGCAGGATTTGCAGCCCTGGCCATGGACTCAGGCGCCGACCCCCAATGGCCGTTCCAGCCCAATACCCACTTTGTTACAAACAATTACATAAATGGATTTGCCCCTATTGAGGTAATAGGTTGGTCGAAGAACTTCCTCATCCGCGCTGTGGGCACTAATTATGGCGCATTAAGGCTCGGGATGAATACAGAACCACAGCCTGTTATGCATGACGTGGAATTTTCTTCAGTGCAACCGGATAAGCCATTTGAAGCGGGTAATCCTCAATACACAGGCTTCAACAGGTCTTTTGCAGGCTTTAACATTTATCTTGATGATCTTACTACACCTGTTGCGGAGAATATCAGCGAAATATTCTACCTTTTCACCGGACTGAGGACAGGCTCCCATGTTGCCGGCGTACAGTCGGTTTATACTACCGGCGTTTCGGAGATCGTTACCACGCAGTTTGAAGTGGTAAATGGCGTAATAAATGCTGAAGCAAAAATCCTGTCGTTTGCCTTTAACACTGCTGAAAACCCCTCATTACCTGCTGATGTTGTGGGTGAAATAAATCCAGCCACCTTTAGCGTCACCCTGGATGTATATGAAAATGTTGATATTTCCTCACTTGTTGCCACCTTTACACTATCCGATTTTGCGAACGCAAGTGTTGGCGGGGTGGTTCAGGTGAGCGGGGTTACCGCCAATAACTTTACCAACCCTGTTGTTTACACCGTCACCGCCGAAGCCGGCAACACGCAGAACTGGACAGTTACCGTCAATACCCTGCCTTGCTCAAGCCCATGGAGTTACCTGGTTACCGGAACAACACACACCATCATCATCCCCCTTTCAATCGCACCCGATATCTTCGGGGTTCCGCTTGCTCATTTTGACTGGATTGGTGTTTTCTACCTGAACGAGGATGGTGAAGAGGTTTGCGGTGGCGCCGTTCAGTGGGACGGTGAAGGCAATGTTGCCCTGATTGCTTATGGCAATGACCCTACAACGCCTGTAAAAGACGGATTTGATGCGGGCGAAATCTTCCGTTGGAGATTGAGCCAGTGCGGGAATTCCGTAGAATTTCCCGCTGTCGCTACTTATAATATTGACCAACCCAACCAGGGAAGCTTTGCGAGCTTTGGATTATCCAGGCTCACAAGCCTGAAAGCTGCTACCATTCAATATTACGCGTTTAACCAAGGCTGGAACAGCCTCTCAAGCTACATCAACCCAATTGTTCCTGCGGTGGAAATTATGTTTTCGCCCATTGTAAACAACCTGAACATTCTCAGCAATTTAACCTCGGTTTACTGGCCGGCGCAGGGTGTCAACACCATCGGCAACTGGAACAGCAACTCCGGCTACGTGACCAAAGTGACGGCAAATGTAGATTTTATGATCGGCGGGGCAGATTATGTTTCGGGAATAATGACGATTCCTGCCGGCTGGAGTTATTTGCCGGTGCTTTCTGATTGTCCGGCTGATGTGATGGAAATGTTTGGAAGTAACCTGGCTGATGTGGTTATCATACAGGAGTTGATCGGCACGCAGATATTCTGGCCTCAGTTTGAAGTTTACACACTTGAGACCTTTGAGCCTGGCAAAGCCTATAAAATCAAGTTAGCTAATGCGGTAACGGTGACTTTCCCGGAATGTAGCGAACTCAAAAGCAATCTCATTCCTGCAACAACATTCAATGCGATGGAAACTGGATGGGGAACGATCAACATGACACCTTACACTCAGTCAGTCGTTTTCCTTGCCAATTCGCTTGTTGACTTCAACCATGGAGATATGATCGGCGCATTTGATGATTCAGGTAATATTTGGGGCTTTGTGCAGATCAGTTCCAACAATCAAAACCAAACCATCACACTGTTTGGCAACGATTTTACTACCCAGGAAAAGAATGGCTTTGTTGCAGGCGAACCCATCAGTTTCAAATTGATGCGCGCTCAAACCGGAGAGGTTTTTGATCTTGAGGTTGAGTACAGCCCAATGCTTGAGAACACTACGGGGAACTTTGAAGTAGGAAGCTTGTCAGCAATTTCTGCCTTAAAAATGGGCACTACCGGAGTTGTGGGGCAGTCAGATTCCAAATTTGCCATTTACCCAAATCCTGCAAAGGACTTATTGCATATCACTGGAATCACCGAAAAAACAGAGGTCAGAATTACCACTGTTTTTGGAATTGAAGTATTTCGCGCTGAACTCTCAATGGCTTCAACAATCAATACCGGCGCCCTTTCAAGGGGGACGTACCTGGTTGAACTGTCGGATAGCAGCGGAGTATCAATGAATAAACTTGTAATACAATAGACGTTAGGAGAGGAACTGGTTAGTTGCAGTTCATTTTCCGGGTCGGATGAATTTCCGGCCCGGATTTTTTCCTGCTTTGTGGGATTGTAAAGTAAATGAAAATGAAATAGATGAGGCTATTCTGTATAATACTAATCCGGTGAAAGTTACTGTTTCTGTAAGTAAAAAAAAGCATTTCTTCACGGCCAGTTATCAGGAAGATAAGCAGATAATTTTGGTGAGCTCTGTAGAAGAAAATCATAGAACTTTTCAATTGCTGTTTTTCGACATGAGCGGACGGGTGTTGGTGGAGAATGATTTCAAAACCCAAACCACACTGGGTATCCGTAATCTGAGCAGCGGGACATACATTTTACATCTCAGTGCAGCATTTCACCATCAGACCTTCAAGATTCAAATTGAGCATTAAAACGCAAACGGCAGATTTTTTCATAAACAATTGGTTAGTAACCTACCCCGAAACGGGCGGGTTTTTTTTATTTTGTCCCTGCCCATTTCCAGAATGGAATTGCCTGAATCACCAGCCCATCCTTGTCAAACTCATCTTCCTGATCCAGCGTAATGATAATTCCTGTATTTGTCCCGGTATAATTCATTGCTTCTGTGAGGCCTTTAATTTCTCTCTTCAAGTTGTCTTCGTCCAGGCGAAAACAAACCTGAAAACACCTGAAAACCTGTTCTTTATCCTGAACCACAAAGTCACATTCGCCTGACCCGCCAAAGTAAAATATCCTGTCATGATCTCTGCGAAGATGCAAAAACACAGCGTTTTCAAGTTTCCGTCCGGTATCTTTCGAAAAGGATAGTGAGTTAGCGCCGGCCAAACCGGTATCAATCGCATAGATCTTTTTCGGATTATAAATTTGCTTTTTCAGCGAAAAATCAAATAAAGGGATAGAAAACAAAAGATAGCTGTTTTGGAAATACGATAAATAATCAATTGCAGTTGTTGCCGAACCCAGTTCAAAAGTCTTTCGCAATTGATTGTACGACAATATCTTTGAAATGTTGGAAATCAGATAAACAGCCAGTTGCTTCAGGGTTTCGTGCTTTTTCACCTGGTATCTTACCGAAATATCCCGGTAAATAATATCGTAAAGTATCTGATGTAAAATATCTTCATCACCATATTTGAGATATTCAGGAAACCCGCCCCTGCAAAGGAAATCGAATGCCGAATCCGCCGATGCCTCCTGGTTTGTGTAGGTCAAAAACTCATGGTATGAAAACGGGAACAATTCTTTCGGGATATACCTGCCGGTCAGTTTTGTGCCAAACTCGATGCTTAACATGGACGCATTCGAACCGGTCAGAAAAACCGCATAATCTTCATCATGCAAAGCCCTGATGTATCGCTCCCATTCAGGTACGATCTGAATCTCATCAAAAAAAATGCTTCTCAGGTTTTGTTCTTTAATTATCTCATCGAGACGGTTAAAGTCTTTCAGATCGAAACCAGTAAGTTTGGGGTCTTCAAAATTGAGGAATAAGCAGTTTGAGTCTTTGCCAATAAGTTGGCGCATCAGCGTGCTTTTGCCACATCGTCTTATTCCGCTGATGATTTTGATATGACCGCCGGTTAAGGATATTTCTGACAGCAGTTCACGTCTGATTCCCGGCTCAGCTATCTCATTTCTCTCTTTTTGAAGATCAATTACCTCCAGGATTGTTGATCTTAACATAGTTGCAATAATTTATTTTACAAAAATAAACTATTTTATCTTACCAATATAAATCTGGAGGAATATGATTAAAAACAACATCAAGGCTAATTGAAATTGGGAAACCACATTGGGTTAGCTCTGCGAGAAGACCATGAATCTTGAAAAACCAAATGAAAGAAATTTATGATAGACTCTTTTCTACCCCACCTCAAACCTAAAGAACTCGCCATCCTTGTACTGATCCGAGCCAAACCACCAGCCGGCGTTGCCTTTGGCGGGGATTACCGTTCCCTTGTATTTCATTTCGGCCTCCACTTTCACCCCGAAAGTGTGGTAGCCAAACTCCTTCACACCACCAGGATTTCCCCAGCGCTGGATGTAAACCTCTTTCAGTGAGCCATCATTACCAATGATCAAATGAACCGGCTGCTCCTCACGCTGGATTTTCCAGGTTGCTGTAATCTCGTTTTCACTAATGACTTCCCATCTGATTGCCTGGTGTATAAGCAAATGCGGGGCAAACAAAGCTTCCATCCTTGCCCGTCCTTCGGCTGAGCGGCTCACATCCTCACCTTCTGCCTTCATCACCGGAATCACCCCGAATGTAGTCCATTTCATAGCTCCCTGATCCTTTAGAAAGTAATCGTAGCCTTCGATGGGTAAAATTCCCATTTTCACTTTAGCCTGCCACAAAAAACCTTTGAATGGCTGCGGGTAAAGGGTTGACCTGAAGTTGGCCCAGTTCACCAGTTTGATGATCCCTTTCATCCGGATTTTTGCAAAGGTGTGATCCGGTATGCCATCGGGCAGATGATAGCGGAAGAATTTTGCCACAGGATCGGGATAGTTGCGCAGCAGAAGCGCCCGGTCTTCATGGTCTGGAAAAGTGGAGGTTATTTCGTTCAGGATTTCGCTTAGGTTGAGCATAATGAGGATAATTTATTGATAATGTGTTTGTTTCGGAAATCTGGAAAGTCATCTTTGTGGCGCCAAATCCAAAACAGTTGCAAATCTAATTAAATAGGCAGCGATCGGGTGCTTGTTAATTGGAAGAAATTATGGGTTTTCAAAAACAAAAAGCCTCCCGGATTGTGATTTCCCGGAAGGATTAATTATTTGGTCATTGCCAGAAAACAACCATTGTTGAAAATCATTGTTGACCCCAACCCAAATGGGAGCAATGATTTTCAACGATTTACACCCGGAATTTATCCCGAGACTTCGGGAG
>DAIRGA010000024.1:0-79620 GCA_036794825.1 Bacteroidales bacterium
GAAATGAAAAGCAACAGATTTCAGGCTGAAACTTGCAGATCAGGGATGATAATTTTCAGAGAAAAACCAAAACTGATGAGCGTTACCAGTCATCAGTGTTTTCATTTTAAGTGAGAATCCATGTATTTCTCATACTCTTTCAAATCCCATTGCAGATCCATTTCTTCAAACATACGCTTTGCCATGAGCAGGTATTCGCTGCCATTTATTCCGAGCAGGCTGCTTTTAATACTGTTAGTCTCACGCAGGCATTTTCCTGTCTCAAAATAGGTGCGTGAAAGTTCGAGATGGCAGTTGTATTTTTGTCCGGACTTGATGGAAAGAGTGAAATTTTTATAAGCCTGTCTTTGTCTGCCGAGCATCCAGCAGGTAATGGCTTTTAAACGGTATGCTTCGGTTGCAGCACTTCGCATCTTTTTCGACAAACTGATCATCAAATCAATGGTTTTCGACAAAGTTTTTGCATTCTTACCAGGTTTCTCCTTACGTTCAATGGCCATTTTCAACTCCTGAAACTCCACTTGCGCTTTAGCCTGTACATAGGGGATATGAAAAATGGTGATGATCTTCCGATCTTTAACCAACTTTGCTGCTTCTGCAAGCGACTCTTTTGCAGCTTCCATCTCATTTTTTGTAGTATGTACAAGAGATTTTGCACACCAAATAACCAGCAACATAGCAAAATGGCCGGTTTTTTCAGTATAAGTGATGCCGGTTTCAGCCATTTTTAGGGCAAAATCAATCTTTCTGAAGCGATAATGCGACATGACTGATAACCTGTAGAGTTGAGCCTGGGCGTGGCTGTTGTCAAAAGATTCGGAAATTTCAGCCAGTTTTTGGACTAACTCTTCAAATCTGGCATATTTACCAAGTTCGGTAATTGAAAGCCCCGAATATAGCGTATAAATAGCCATCGCAAAGAACTTACCTGACCTCATGCCTTGCTGGTAAACGTGCTCAAAATCATTTTCATCTTCAATATTACCAGTGAAATAATCATGCATTTTCCTCGCATACTTGTAATCATTCAAGGAACCCGGATAATCTTCAACTTTTGCTCTTTGAGCATAATCCAGGATTTTTTTACTCATCGAAAAGGACAACCCAGTCCACATGAATAAAGTTGAAGCTATAGAAAAAGCAGAAAGACCAGCTATTGATTTAGATATATCATATCCGATCAGTTTATTAAGAAAAAATGTTGTATGGACGAACCAGCGGCTTGGATTAATTGTCGACAAGGCTTCTCCCAACTGTAAAACAACTTTCATATAAATATCAAAATCTTCATCCGGATGTTTCCTGAAATAGAATGTGTGAAGATTTATCTTGAACATAATCGACAACAATGAATATATTGCAAGGAATTTATTTGCTAAAACACTGGTTGGAAATTGGTGCCCATAGTATTTGTAAAAGACGCGTGAAAAGGTTTCAATGGCCACAATGTTATTCCCGGCTGCCTCCTGTGCAAAGCCAACTTTTATCTCCAATTCCTTTTGATTTTCTTTTTCAAGTTCATCCTGAGGTTCTTTGGGAAATAATTTCACAGCCTCCATATAAAAGTTCATCGCCTCATTCGATGCCCCGGAGCTAAAGGACTCATCACCTGCTTTAATCAGGTATTCTTGTTTTTTATCAATCACCTCGGCCTTATCGTAGTGCATCGCCAGCACCCCGTAAAACTCCGGAAGCTTGTCGGCAAAGACTTTTTCGATGGATTTCGCGATTTTCAGGTGAAGCTCCTTTTTGGTTTTCTGCAGGATGGAATCGTAGGTGGCCTGCTGCGCCAGGGCGTGTTTGAACAGGAATTCAACCTCTTCTTTTTGCCTGTGCTCGCTCAGCAACTGGGTTTCCTTGAGGTATTGCAGCCGGGTGTCGAGTTCTTCGATGGTTTGTGCAGCTTCCTCCAGCACCTTGTAATAGAAATTTCGTCCGATCACCGAAGCCGTGCGGAGCAGTCCCTTGGTCTTTTCGTCCAGCCGGTCTATTCTTGAAAGGATTACCTTGTCGATGGTCTCGGGAATGTTGGCGTATTGTACGCGGTCGGTGATGATGAAAATTCCATCCTTGATCTCTATCAAACCTTCGTCAATAAACGACCGCAGCACTTCCTCGATGAAAAACGGATTGCCTTCCGAACGTTTTACAATCAACTGCCTGATGTCGTCCGGCAGTTTGGTCTGGTTCAACAGGTTGCTAATCAGTTCCGATGATTCAGTTTCTGTTAGAGGGTTGATAATGATTTCGCGGAAATGATCGGGAAGATTTTCCTTTACAAACACCTTCAGCCGTTCCCCGGTTTCCTTGTATCCCGGACGGAACACATTGATGAACAAAATCCGGTGGATTTTTGAAAGCTTGAAAAATGATTCCATGAAAGAAATGGATGAAAGGTCGGCCCAGTGGGCATCTTCCACCAGTATTACGATCGGGCGGATACTGGCTGCCCGCGCTAATAAATCTCTTGTGTTTTTGAGAATCAGCCGCTCGAGGGCTTCGCCTTCGATCCCTTTGACCCGTTGCTTTGCTTCACCTTCCAGCGGGTAGCCCATCATGGTTGCCACAAATGGAATGATCTCGGAAGCCTGCCCGGAATAGATCCGGGTGATATTGGCCGACAGCTTTTGGTAAGATAATGCCGGGTTGTCGTCTTCTTTAATCCCCGACCACGATTTGATGATCTGGATGATGGGATGAAAGCTCAGGTTTTTGCCTTCCGACAGCGCACGCCCCTCGAAGAAGGCGACATTGTGCATGATCTCCTTTTCCCTGACCTCGGCCATCAGCCTCGATTTCCCGATGCCGGCAATCCCTTCGATGTTCACCACGCCGCCACGCCCGTTGAGCAGTTGCTTGACAGCATCTTCTATTATTTTGAGGTCTTTTTGCCTTCCAACCATCTGCGAGGTGATGATGCGTCCGCTCTGAAGCGGTGGCGCTGTGGGCTCGCTTTTCTTTACCGTGACTTCGTAAATCGCCAGGGGTTTTTTGTAACCTTTTACAGGGACGGGCTCGAGGGCATGGTAGGCAAATATATCTTTGGTCTTTTCATAGGTTATTGAACCCACCAGCACCTGGTTTTTATCGGCAATATCCTGGATTCTTGCAGCAATGTCAACGGTTTCGCCGATCAACGACTCCTGTATGTTCGACCCTGCGCCCATCCGGGTTTTGATAACCGGGCCGGTGTGAATACCAACCCGGACAGAAAGTGGAAACGCAAGGTCATGATCGTTTGAAAAAGATTCCAACACCGCATGAAACCTCAGCGCCGCATTGACTGCATTCTTCTCATCGTTTTCAACCCTGTTTTCCAATCCGAATACGGCCATAATTCGCTCGCCCATCGAAGGATAGATCGTGCCATCATACAAACGGATTTCCTGGGTAATCCTATCATACAAACCCCCGATCAGCGATTGCTCTCCTTTTGCATCTTTTACATCCGATAAATGAACCAACCCCCCGATCTCCGCAATTACAATGGTTGCAACCGGATCGGTTTTCAATTCTGATGGTTCATTTTCACGGTTCATTGGGCTTGTTTTAGGTTTCCATATATCTTTCGTATTCCTTCAAATCCCATTGGAGATCCATCTCTTCGAACAGGGATTTTGCTTTCAGTAAATATTCATTGGCACTAAAACCCAAAATTGTATTTCGCTTTGAATCTGAGTCTTGCAAAAACTTACCTGCTTCAAAATAAGTACGGGAAAGCTCAAGAGAGCAATTGTATTTTTGACCCAACTGGATGGATTTTGAGAAACATTTCAATGCGCTGTTCATTTTACCAAGCTGCCGGTAAACCATGGCTTTCAACCGCCAGGCCTCAACGGATTTACTGGGAACGGTCTTCGATAAACGAATGATTATATTGTTGGTTTTGAGAACTGAGGCAGCCTCTTTTTTTATCGGTTTGTGATGATCAATACAATATTTTAACGCTGACCATTCCATCCAGGCCCTGGCGAGTAAGTATTGCGAATAGTAAATCGGAAGAAATTGCTTATCGTGAATGTGTTTACCGGCTTCCTGAAAGGCTTTCACTGCCTCTTCCGTTTCACCTTTGAGGCTGTGCGACAATGATTTGATACACCAAAGGATGAGAAGAACAGTAAAGTGGCCGCTTTTGCCGGCATATACTATACCTTCAGAAATAAGATCCAAATCATCATCCATTTTACGAAACAGGAAATTCCCGATGGCGGACAACCGGTACCACTGAGCCCGTGCGTGACTATTATCAAATGAATCAGCGATTTCATTAAGTTTTTCTGTCATTTTTATAAAACCGTTGTGATCACCTCTATCAATAAACGCATAACCACAATACACTGCATACACGGTAGTGGTCCAGAAATCACCTATTTGCATACCAACTTTAAAGGTGTGTTCCATTGTTTTGTCTTCTTCCAGTATTCCTGAATTGTAATCCAGCAATTTGTTCAGGAAACGATAGTATATCAGCGGTGTAGGATGATCTTCGGCTCCGGCTTTTTTTGCCAGGTCAAGCATCTTTCTGCCGGTTTTAAGCGACAGTCCGGTATGAATAAAAAAATTACTACCTCCGATAAAAAGTTTCAGACCGCTGGCAGATCCAGTGAGGTCATAATTGGATAGTACTTTGAGAAAATAAAAGGATTGTAAGAAAGAACGTTTAGGGTTGAATGTGGTGGATGCCTCACCCCAATGAGTCAGCACCCGGGCATAAAGGTCGAATTGCTCATCTGTAGGTTTAGAAAAGTAAAATGAATTGAAATAAAGTTTGAACAATAAACCGAGCAGGTTATATATAAATGACGAAAGGTTTCCAATACCAGTTACAGGAAAGGTACGCTTATAATTCCGTTGGAGGATCCGGTTGAAGGATTCGTAGGCTTCAAAGTTCCTTCCGGTGGCATGGTGTGCAAATGCGATCTTGATTTCCAGTTCTCTGTAAAGGGATGACAGTGCTCCGCTGTCATTGATGGAAGGTATTTTTTTTATGGCTTCAAGGTAATAATTCAGCGCTTCGTTTGAAGCTCCTGATCTGAAGGATTCATCACCTGCTTTTATCAGGTATTCCTCCGTTTTTTCATGCAACTCAGCTTTATCGTAGTGCATCGCCAGCACCCCGTAAAACTCCGGAAGCTTGTCGGCAAAGACTTTTTCGATGGATTTCGCGATTTTCAGGTGAAGCTCCTTTTTGGTTTTCTGCAGGATGGAATCGTAGGTGGCCTGCTGCGCCAGGGCGTGTTTGAACAGGAATTCAACCTCTTCTTTTTGCCTGTGCTCGCTCAGCAACTGGGTTTCCTTGAGGTATTGCAGCCGGGTGTCGAGTTCTTCGATGGTCTGTGCTGCTTCTTCCAGCACTTTATAATAAAAATTGCGACCAATGACCGATGCGGTTCGAAGCAATCCTTTTGTCTTTTCATCCAGGCGATCAATCCTCGAAAGGATCACTTTATCAATGGTTTCAGGGATGTTGGCGTACTGGACACGATCGGTGATGATGAATGCGTTGTCCTTCACCTCTATCAATCCTTCGTCAATAAACGACCGCAGCACTTCCTCGATGAAAAAAGGGTTGCCTTCCGAGCGCAGCAAAATCAACTGTTTGATATCGTCCGGTAGTTTGGTCTGGTTGAGCAGGTTGCCGATCAGTTCTGCAGATTCATTTTCCTTCAGAGGCTGAACCGTGATTTCCCTGTAATGCTCAGGAAGATTTTCCTTTAAAAATGACTTCAACCGTTCCCCGGTTTCCTTGTATTCCGGACGAAAAACACTGATGAACAGCAGCCGGTGGTTTTTCACCAGTTTGAACAACGACTCCATGAAGGAGATGGAGGAAAGGTCGGCCCAGTGGGCATCTTCCACCATTATCACGATAGGGCGGATGCTGGCGGCACGAGCCAGTAAATCTCTGATGTTTTTCAGGATCAGTCGTTCGAGGGCTTCGCCTTCAATCCCTTTTAACCGCAACTTTGCTTCACCTTCCAGCGGGTAGCCCATCATGGTAGCCACAAAGGGGATAATTTCGGAGGCCTGCTCGGGATAAATCCGGGTGATATTGGCTGATAGTTTTTGGTAAGCTGTTGCCGGGTTATCGTCTTCTTTGATCCCAGCCCACACTTTGATGATCTGGATAATGGGGTGAAAACTCAGGTTCTTCCCTTCCGACAAAGCCCGCCCCTCAAAGAAAGCAACATTCCTGACGATTTCC
The DNA here is from genome assembly GCA_036794825.1 of Bacteroidales bacterium. Taxonomy (GTDB): domain Bacteria; phylum Bacteroidota; class Bacteroidia; order Bacteroidales; family 4484-276; genus RZYY01. Next base: position 6,206 of record DAIRGA010000024.1, read on the forward strand.
TTTTGCATGACCTCGGCCATCAGCCTCGATTTCCCGATGCCGGCCATCCCTTCGATGTTCACCACGCCGCCACGCCCGTTGAGCAGTTGCTTGACAGCATCTTCTATTATTTTGAGGTCTTTTTGCCTTCCAACCATCTGCGAGGTGATGATGCGTCCGCTCTGAAGCGGTGGCGCTGTGGGCTCGCTTTTCTTTACCGTGACTTCGTAAATCGCCAGGGGTTTTTTGTAACCTTTTACAGGGACGGGCTCGAGGGCATGGTAGGCAAATATATCTTTGGTCTTTTCATAGGTTATTGAACCCACCAGCACCTGGTTTTTATCGGCAATATCCTGGATTCTTGCAGCAATGTCAACGGTTTCGCCGATCAACGACTCCTGTATGTTCGACCCTGCGCCCATCCGGGTTTTGATAACCGGGCCGGTGTGAATACCAACCCGGACAGAAAGTGGAAACGCAAGGTCATGATCGTTTGAAAAAGATTCCAACACCGCATGAAACCTCAGCGCCGCATTGACTGCATTCTTCTCATCGCTTTCAACCCTGCTTTCCAATCCGAATGCGGCCATGATCCGCTCGCCCATCGAAGGATAAATCGTACCGTTGTACAAGCGGATTTCCTGACTGATTTTCTCATACAAAGCATTGATCAGCGATTTTTCTCCACTGGCATCTTTTACATCCGATAAATGAATCAACCCCCCGATCTCCGCGATCACGATGGTAGCAACCGGGTCGGGTCTCAATTCTGGAGTATGGTCTTTATCGCTCATTGGGCTTGATTTAGGTTTCCATGTATTTTTCGTACTCCTTCAAATCCCATTGCAAATCCATTTCTTCGAACAGGGCTTTGGCTTTTTCCAGATAATAGCCGGCAGGATGGCCGTTTAATTCCTTGAATCTATTATTTGGATCGGAAAGGAATTTGCCTGTTTCGAAGCAGGCACGGGAGAGTTCGAGGCGGCTTTGGTATTTTTCGCCTGTCTGAATTGCCAATTGAAGATTAATAAAAGCTTTTCTGGATTTCTGTTGAAACATGAAAATTCTCGATCGCAGCAGGTAGGCTTCGGTAAGGTTGCTGACAAATTTTTTTGATTTAGTGATCAACTTGTTGGATGTTTTTAGCAACTCCCTGATCTCCTTATTATTTTGTATATTCTTGTTTCTCTTGTCGTTCATCAACGCAAGGCCCAGATGAATTTTTGCTATCAGATAGGGTGTATAATAGCTCCCGACACTCTTGATTATTTCCAGATACCCGCTTGCTTCCGCAAAAGATTTTACTGCTGCATTAAGATCGTTATTATGAATATGGAGGTGGCTTTGCACCAAATCCACTAAAAATACATGTAACTTGTTATCTGTAGTATGCACGTAATTCCTGGCTTCGTCCAATAATGCCTGCAGGTGTTCAAATTTTCTGAATTTCATCAGGCACACGAATCTCACTCTGTATCCTTGTGCTATGGCGAAACTGTTTTCAAAAGAATTTCCCAATTCTTTAAGTTTATCCGAAATCTCAATAGTACGGGCATAATCCCCCAGCTCGGTCTGCTGCATACCAAGATACAATGCGGTGACACTGGTCATCCATAGCTCACCCGTTTTGATCCCCGTGTTAAATACTTCATCAGCATCAATATTGTAATGCCATTTCCCGGTATTTAAGTCAAACATGCTTTTTGTTGTGAATAGTGCCAAAAGTGGCCTCGGGTTCAATTGAAAATCTGCCTGATCAACAAGGTCAATGATCCTCCTGACAGTTGGGTAAGAGAATGATGCCCAAACAAATATAGCGGCAATTTGGATATAGGGTTCCAGAACTGCCTGAGAACGCATGATGTCATACTTAATAAATCTCCTGACTGCATCACTTGGTTTTAAGACAAAATGTCGGGGATTTATAGTAGAAATAGGGGTACTCCACCCGAGAAAATGTGAGCAAATCGTTTCTTCCTCCTTTGTTATTGATTTTTTAAAAAACAGTTGGGGAAATCTAAATGCAAAAGCGATTGTGATCATACCCCAAATACCACGCAGCATAATACCCTTTTCCGTTTTTGCTACCCTGTAATTAAAGTATTTCTCAAAAATAAATTCAAAGAGTTCAACCGATTCAAAATTTCGTCCCATTGCATGATACAAATTGGCAATATTGATTCTGAGATCCCTGATCTCATTGTCTTGAGGATCATTTTTTCTCAATGGTGGTAAGGCATCCAATGCCCTTTCAAAGAACCGCAATGCTTCGGACGATGCGCCTGACCTCATGGCTTCCTCGCCGGCCAGCAACATGAAATAAATGGCTTTTTCTTTGTCCTCTGCCAGTTCGTAGTGATAAACCAATGTGCTATAAAACTCATTGATGTTTGCCTTGAACACCTTCTCTATAGATCGTGCTATCTTCAGGTGTATTTCCTTCCGCGATTGCTGCATCATGGCGTCGTAGGTCAACTGCTGGGCCAGGGCGTGTTTGAAGAGGTACTCGATTTCCTCCTTCTTTTTTGTCTCGGTGATCAACTGTACCTGGGTAAGGTAGGCGAGCCTTTCGTCAAGTTCTTCAATGGTATCTGTAGCCTCTTCCAATACTTTGTAATAGAAATTACGTCCCATTACAGAGGCGGTATTCAATAGTTCCCTGGTTTTTTCATCCAGTTTATCCACCCTGGAAAGAATGGCCTCGTTGATGGTTTCAGGGATATTGACATCTTTGATTTTTTCGGTTACAATAAAACTACCCTCCTTAACTTCAATAATCCCTTCATCTATAAAACTACGGATGATCTCCTCAATAAAAAAGGGATTCCCGTCAGTTTTGCGGACAATCATCTTTTGAATTTCATCAGGAATTGGGGCTTCTCTCAGAAGATTTTTGATCAGATTCCCGGATTCCTTTTCCTCCAGAGGATTAACGCTGATGGTGTTATGATTGCCCGGAAAGTTATCCACAAGGTATTTTAAGATATAATCTCCCGTTTCCTTGTATCCGGGCCGCATCACATTGATAAACATTACAGGGTATTTCTCTGAAAGCTTGTACAGTGATTCAAACAAGGTTATGGATGAGCTGTCGGCCCAGTGCATATCCTCGATCATGTAGATGCGGGGTTTATCTTTTGTAGCTGCAATAATTAAGTCACGGAGATTTTTCAAAATGAGTTTTTCCAGCGCCTCCCCTTCTATTCCCTTTACCCGTTCCTTGTATTTTCCTTCAAGCGGTAATCCCATCATGGTAGCAATAAAAGAGTAGATTTCATCTGCTTGTTCAGGGGTGATTCTTTTAATCCCCTCATAGATTTTTTTTGATGAAACCGATGGCAGGTCATCTTCAGTAATTCCAGCCCAGTTTTTAATCAAATTGGTAATGGGGTGGAAACTGAGATTTAGCCCTGTCGATACTGCACGTCCTTCCAATAAGAGCACTTTTTCCATAATGGGCTGCACTTTTATTTCAGCTACCAGGCGGGATTTGCCGATGCCTGCCTTGCCTACAATGCTCACGATGGAGCCTTTGCCTGCCGCCAGGTTTCTGATCAGCCTTTCGAGTTGTTCCATTTCGCTACTGCGCCCCACCATTTCCGAAACAATTTTGCGCTGCGGACTTATTTTCAGGTCGGGCTTTTTGTGCTTTTTAATCAGCGGTTCAAAAATGGGAAGTGGTTTTTTGTATCCTTTCACCGGGACGGGCTCGAGGGCATTAAAGGTAAAATCGGTGGTGGCGTGTTTCCGGGTCTCTTCGCCGACCAAAATCTGGCCGGGCATGGCCAGACTGCAAATGTGCGCAGCCAGTTGAATGGCTTCACCGAAGTAATTTTCCTGCCGTTCGGCTCCGGTTCCGATGGTTGCCGAAAAAATTTCACCTGAATAGATACCTATTTTGAACCCGATGGTATCGGGGAACTCATTTTCCGAGATCAGCTCTGAGAACTTGTTTTGCAGTTCGATGGCTGATTTTACTGCATTCACCGACGGACGATTACCGTCTTCATTTAATCCGAAAAATGCCAGGGCACTCTCGCCCATGTATTTGTAAGGTTTGCCGCTGTAAATCCTTATGATGGGGTCGGTAAAGGAAAAGCACCGACCGAGCAAAGATGCAATTTCGCCAAAGGAGGAGGTCGTCTCCATTTCGTGAAACCCGCTGAAGGTCAGGTATAAAACCGTGGCTTTCTGTGAAGCAGCATCTTGTTGGTGCGTTGTCATATTGCCGGTTTTTAAATGATTGAATATCTATCATGTAACTTTAGGTTCGTCACGATAATGAAAGATTAAAAGAAAACCACAATAGGCACAGTAGGGCACATTAGTATCCTTTTGGTAATTTGGCAAACATTTCGTTGACCATTGTTTTTTGTCCTTCTTTAAAAATATTCGTGCAATTGAAATTGATAAGAATTCCCTTGGGTTTCCCGATCAATTTCATATAGGTCAGTAATTGCGCTTCGTGAATGGGCATAAGGCAATCAACAGCTTTTATTTCAACAATAACAGCGTCGGCAACAAGAATATCGAACCTAAGTTCACAACCAAGATGGAGGCCTCTGAAAACCAATGGGACTTTTTGCTGGCTTACTACATTTAACCCCTTTTCCCTCAGAAGATGTGCAATGCATTTTTCGTAAATACTTTCAAGTAAACCGGGTCCAAGCTCTTTATGAACATCAATGGCAGCGCCAATGATTGTATGAGTTAATTCATTCAGATATTTCTGCGTCATCTTTAGGCTGTTAAATGAATTTTTCCTGTTTTCTAATGTGTCCTATTGTGTCTATTGTGGTGAAAAATCATAGAAAAATCTCCGCATTTTTACGATGATCCGAACTGTAAGAACTGATTATGCAAGGCTTTCGAACAAATCGAGCAGCATATCCTTTTTCCTTGATGCGACCGGGACTTCCGAACCATCCGACATTCGCACGTGCCCGCCGTCATTTTTGTCGAAGTAACTCAGCTTGCCGATATTGATGATATGTGATTTATGTATGCGGTGAAATCCTTTGTCAATAAGCGCTTCCTCGTATTCGCCGATGGCTTTTGAAACCAGGATTTTCCGCCCGTCGGTGATGAAGAAGGTGCAGTAACTGCCGTCGGCCTCCACGCGGATTATGTCGCTAAGGTTGACCAGGTGCACCTGTTCGGTAGTTTTGAGGAGGATTTTGCTGGTTTTGTTGAGCGAAACCAGGTTTTCCTCAATGGCTTTGAATTTCAGTTTTTCTTCGTAACGGATAAGGTCGTCGGCGCGGTTGATGGCAAGGGTGAGCGCCTCTTCGTCAATGGGTTTCAGGATGTAATCCACAGCGCCAAACTTGTAGCCTTTGATGGCGTACTCCATGTATCCGGAGATAAAGATCACCTTGAAATCGGGTTTGTTGAAGTGTTTGATCAGGTCGAAGCCGCTGCCGTCGGGCAGTTTGATATCGAGAAGCACCAGGTCGGGTTCATGCTCGTTAATGGCGGCCACCCCCGACTTTACACTGTCGGCAGCAGCCAGCACCATCACGTTGGGACAAAAGGTCGTAACGATTTTACGGATTTGTTCGCGTGAATGAAATTCATCGTCAACAATTATCGCCCGGATCATGAAATAATTTTCCACAAATTTAATTTTTTAGTTTGAATTAGCTTTTATGTCCAACTAAAAAAATTACCCGTTTTACCATTCTCCAATTGCTGAGTTCTATGAAAATCTTTGACTTTTCGCTTTTAGTGTTGGAATTTGCTGAATTCTTCCAACATCATCAACCCCCTTCCCCTCTCCATGCCTTATCATCTTAGGCAAAAGTGGAGAGGGGAATGAGGTCAATACCTGAGGAGCTAATGAATGATGGTTAGCTTTTTAACACCTTTTCTGTCTGCAGTTTTGATTGTAACAAAATAGGTTCCTGATTTCAATTGTGAGACATCCAGAGTGATTCTTTGACTCGTTGTCGGTGAAGGATCAACTTTCAATTCTTTCACTTTTAGTCCGTGGGCAGTGAGAAATTGAATTGAAGTCTGCGTGTGTACTTCAAAGTTAAAGGCAATGTTTACTTCATCCCTTGCCGGGTTTGGGAAAATGATGAAATCCAGATTAGAATTGATTTCATTTGTGCTGTTTGAGAATTCTACACTTTTTATTGCCGAAAGACCATGATTAACAAAAGAGCCCTGATTGGGAAAAATGGGATCAAAGTTAACCTGCATACGCTTTTCAGTTTTGTCGTTAACACTGAAATACCTGAATGTGATGGGTTCGCCTTCGACAAAGCCATCCTGAGCCGGGGTAAGTTGGTCATCTCCGTATAAAGTAAGGCAAATGCTTTTATTCAGGTCGTCAATTTGCATCAGACCGGCACATTGCCCCAGGGCGTTGAATGCACCAACGAAATCGCCGGGCTGCATTGCTGATTCCGGAAAAATTTCTTCCGGGAAAAGAACCAGGTGGCTACCTGCTGTTGGGATTGGATCGGCCCAGGGTGTAAGGTTTATGATGTCATCATTTGTTTTGATATTAAAGTCTTTTCGGCCATTGCAATCAGGAAATGAAATATTTACCAGCCCATCCGCCAATAGATAATAACCTTTTCCGGGTAAAAGATCTCCTATGGTATTGATTCCATATTCAGGCCAAAAAACCCCTGTTCCTGCTACCTGTTTTACGATAACCAGGCCTTCATTTTCGCCTAACAAATCTGGTATGTTCACATTACAGGCAGAAATGACCGGCAACAGGTGCCATCCTAAGTCATATTCCATGCTGGTGTTCATGTTTTTCCACCCTTTGAGACGCAGGTTAAATTCCTCATAAGCCTTTACCTGATAGCCTGATGCAGTGTTCCATGAATTTAATGTGTTGATCCCCTGTGAAGGAAAGTACATTCCGCCGAAATTTGACAGGACCACCAGTGCATCCTGATGATCTTCAAACAGGTATTCGAGAGCGCCGTTGTAGGGTTCGATGTATCCGGAGATGCCGCTCCAACCCTGTACAATGTTAATCAATTGATAGAAGCCGTAGTCCCATGGTTGCTGAAAACCTTGTGTCAGTATGACGTTGCCGGTCTGCAAGGTCTCGATAACCGTTTCACCGAGGGTGGAACTGACCGAAAAGTTCTGATTACGGAAATAATTACCGGCAGCAGCCACCACATGCATCATGTCGGGGGATTCAGTTTCACAATCGTCGGGATAAACGAAACCATTGTACTGAGGGCTATGTTCAAAGAATTCCCACCCACCTCGATCAATTAAGCAATTGACAACTTCACATGATTCTCCTTCAAAACTGCAGTGGTCTATACCCAATACATTAAGATTGAACATACTGCATAAATCCATGCTAAGAGGACCAGAAAAATAATTTCCACCAATCGCCAAGGCTTCAAGATTTGGTAAACTATACAAGGAATTGGGCAAGGTTCCGGAAAATTGATTATAGTATAAGTTTAGGTGTGTTAAATTGAGTAGGAGCCCGATTTCTTCTGGTAGAATGCCATGTAAGAAGTTAAAGCTCAATGATAATACGGTCAAATTCCCCAAGCCCCAAAGTTCTGTCGGAATTTGACCTGAGAGTTCGTTATCGGTTAGATGGAGGATGTGAAGCATCGTCAGGCTTTCTAATTGTGTTGGAATAGTACCCGACAGATCATTTTGCCCCAAATCGAGTAACCAAAGATTGACCAGGTTACCAATTTCAGCTGGGATTGAACCAAATAACTGATTCCCGCACAAGTTTAGGTAGGTAAGCTGCGATAAATTTCCGATTTCAGGAGGAATAGTTCCCGTAAGGTTGTTAAAATCCAATCTTACCTCCGCAACCCTGTTTCCGGTAATTGTAATCCCTTGCCAGCTATTAAGTTGTCCTGCAAGCCAATTGGTATTGTTTGTCCAGCCGGGACCATTGGTGGCATTGTAAAGCGCGACCAGAGCCAATGAGTCGGAACTTAGGTTTGCACTACAATTAGTGGGGTATGTAAAGCCATCCCATTGCGGACTGTGTTCAAAGAATTCCCATCCTCCACGATCAATTAAACAATTGACAACTTCACATGATTCGCCTTCAAAACTGCAGTGGTCTATACCCAATACATTAAGATTGACCATATTGCATAAATCCATACTAAGCGGACCAGAAAAATAATTTCCGCCAATCGCCAAGGCTTCAAGGTTGGGTAAACAATACAAGGAATTAGGCAACGTTCCAGAAAATTGATTATAGTATAAGTTTAGGTGTGTTAAATTGAGAAGATATCCAATTTCTTCTGGTAGTATACCATATAAATAGTTAAAACTCAAAGACAATACTTCCAAATTCTCGAGAAACCAGATTTCTGTCGGAATTGATCCACCTAGCTCATTATCCAGTAAAATTAGATAGTGCAGCATTGTCAGTTCTTCAATTTGTGTTGGAATAGTACCCGACAGATGATTTTGCCCCAAATCGAGTAACCATAGATTGTACAGGCTCCCAATTTCATAGGGAATTATACCAGATAACTGGTTTCCCCGCAAGCTAAGGTGAGTTAGTTCCGATAAATCTCCAATTTCCGGAGGAATAGTTCCTGTAAGGTTGTTAAATTCCAATTTTACCATCGTAACCCTGTTTCCAGAAACAGTGATCCCATTCCAACTGTTGAGCTGACCTGTTAGCCAGTTGGCATTATTTGTCCAGCCGGGACCATTTGTAGCATTGTAAAGTGCGACCAGGGCCAGGGAATCGGTTTCCAGGTTGAAAATTAATCCATCATATCCGGGTGGCTGATAACCGTGGGCAGGAAAAGAACTAACATCATGAATGGTTTCTGTGACAGGTCCTGCAACACTAAAACTATGTGAAAAAACGGGTTGTAAAAGTTCATCACCGGCGTTTAATATTATTTGCTGTGAGTTTATGCAATTACCTACACAAAACATTATTAAGATTATAATCTCAAGCTGTTTTTTCATAATAATATCCTTTCACTTGCTAATTTTATTAATTTTTAATGCATCTTAGTGGGTACCCATCAGGTTTATAAGCAGTGCCAAATGATAATCCTTGTTCGTCATATCTTAAAATACCACTCCAGTAGCGATTACCATCCTGAGTCGAAGACGAAATATGACCATTTTCGCCAAGATAAGCAAAAATGCCACCTCCTGCGGTAACACCCATCCCACCCTCCGGCAGAGCAGTATAACCGCTTTCATTTGTAGCACTTGTATTTGGTGGATTCCAATGGATTGTACCAGCTTCTTTAAGTTTGCCTCCTGCAATAAAATTACCACCCAAATAGTTTGAAAGAGCTATCACCTCACTATACTCCGGTATATGCCATCCATTTGGACATATTCCCTTTGCCCCTGGTGTAGTAACATATTGCATCATTTCATTCCATTGATAAAGGCCACCGTAAGTATTGCAATTGCTTGAATTGTTATCGTAACAATATTTTTCAATTATGCCATTATTGGCTTGGTTATTTGCTCCATTAATCATAGTTCCAATATTCAAATTCTCCGCCATCCAGCATTGGTTGCCTATTTCTACAGTATTATATACCTGCCCGTCCCTTGTGTCAACCATTGGATAACCACAAACAAAATCCGGAGTTATTGTTGTTGCATCAAACGCAACCCTTTTCCATTTGTAGTCAGAAGTATTAAAAACATAAGGATGTCCATCGCTGGTATTGTAAACCATGAGTCCGTTTGCCGGGTTTTGTATGGCAGCAATCTGGGTAGTATTCATCCTGGGAGGTAAAAAACCCTTGCTTGTCGAATATACCTGAAGCAGGGCAGAGGGGTCTGGTTGCCCTGTTCCAATACCCACCCGGCCATCGGTTTCGATGGAAAGTTTTGTACTGTTATTAAAGCGGATATCGAGATCATTTTCTTCGCTGTCATCATGGTTGAATGCCCAATAATCATCGCCGGCATACAGTTGCAGGGCAGGGTCCTTGCCTTCATTGGTGGCTTTAATTTTTAAATCGCACCATGAGGTGTCTTCTATCATTGCATCGCCGTTTTTCACGTGGAAGCGGTATTGTGGGCTATTTGTACCAATTCCTACCCTTCCATTGTCCTGTACCCTCAACAGTTCGTTTGTTCCGCTGTTATTAACCACCCTGAATACTTTGCCGGTTGAGTTGTTGTTTTCGTCAATACTGATATCAACATTTCCATAGGAAACCAAAGCAAGTGTATCGTCACTGGAGTAAAGGTTGCCAACCTTGGACTTGGTTTCGTTATCGAGCCTTACAGTAAATCGTGTACCTCCGTGAATGTCCAGCAGGCTGCCCGGCTGATTAGTTCCTATTCCAACATAACCATTGTTTGATATGGTCATCCTTCTTTGATCTTTGTATTGGATAGTAAATTTGTTATCTTCACTTACATCATTATAAACAGCCCAATAATTGTCATTTGCCCACAACCCGTCTGTTACTGTTCTTAATAAAAGTGAAGCATCAGTTCCGGCAGTGGTTGTCCGAATGGTCAGGTCGCTCCATTCGGGTGTTTCTATCAAAGCATCCCCTCCATATAAATGGAGCAATCGGGTTGGAGTATTGGTTCCAATACCCACTTTGCCATTATTGTAAAAAATATTGTTCCCATCGGGTTGCCACATCGGGTCATCACCGCTCTCTTTGGCATACAGCGCGTATGGTACCGAAAGCAACTGTGTAACACCGGCAAAAACAAAATTGCTGCCCCCGGCAATATCCATACTAAGCTTAAGGAAATGATCGCCGCTTCCCCAATCGATTTCAGAAAAAATACCAAATACTGCAGTTCCTCTTCCAATTTCGAGGTTCACAAGACCAAACTCATTGGTGGTAACCGTATGATCTTCGGTATAAACCACAGTACCATCCGGCGCCTCTGTCAGGATGTCGATCCTAAGCGCTACAGCCTGATCAGCGACCAGCTCTCCACCGGCATCCCGGATGATGGTTTGATACTTAAAAGCCTGGGGTTGTGCTATGACAATCATTACCAGGATCATGAACTGAATTGTTAACATTAAATTTTTCATAATACCTCCATGTTTTAAATAAGTGTTTAAAAATGAATTTTGATGAATTTTATCGTAATTACTTGGTTTCAAAATCCGGATCCCATCCCTGTCCCCTCTCACTGCCGGGTTATTCCAGCCAGAAGCGGAGAGGGGATTGCAGACGTTGTCCTGCATTCAGGTAATGGGTTTTAGCCCGGAGGAGCTATTTTGTTTTGATAAGTTTAGTTGTTAGATTTCTAATCCCTGCTTTAACCTTGCACAGGTAAATGCCTTCAGGTACATTGCCGGCTTGCCAGGCTGTTTGATAAGTGCCTGCAGTCAGCTTTTCATGCACCAGGGTTTCGACAAGTTGCCCTAAATGATTGTAAATGGCAATTTCGACCTTTGAATTTTCGGTGAGGGTGAACTCAATGTTTGTGCTGCCGGTGAAGGGATTGGGGTAGCTGGTAAGTTCCAAGCCACTTTTTCCGGGATCAACTTTTTCTATTCCAACCACGCAGGGAATTGAGCCGTATTCGTAGGGTCCCATGTCAACAACTGCTCCGCTCACTCCGCCGTCCCAGATGCGGTAATTACCAAGCAGGTCAACCCATGGCAGGTTTAGTCCGGTAACATCCGGAATCCCGGCATCAATGCAGGGTGAACCTGCACTCAACTGGTAATCCAGCGCCAGCGCGTCAAAAAAGACAGGATCAGCATCAATGTTGTTTTCATACACGCCTGTTCCAATGCCATAGGGACCGATACCGGCCTGCCCGCCTTCGATGTTGTTGTATTTAAAATCTACGTTGCAGTTGTTGGACGAAATGTAAATCTGGTTGTTTTCTGGTGCTGTGTTGCCCCAAAAGATGTTATTAATAAGGTCGGGATTTGATCCGCTGTAAATTTCAAGAGCGCCGCCTCTGAAATTAGAATGATTGTTTACAAAAGTATTGTTGAGCAATATTGGGTTTGAATTTGTGGATATTAATATTGCTCCACCACCATCTGCACTGTTTTTCAGGGATTGATTACCATAAAACAAGCAGTTTACAATTTCAGGCGAGGAATTTAAATAGCAGGCAATTCCCCCGGACCAGTTGGCGCTGTTTGCGTTAAAAATACAATTCCTGATCACAGGGCTACTGTTCCACAATGCGATGGCTCCGCCGCTGGCAACCAAACTTCCGTCATTTAACGCCCTGTTATGATGGAAAACACAGTTTTCGATGACGATGTTGTTGTAATCCCTTATTCCTATAGCACCTCCGCAGTTATAATAAGAAGAGGGCGCAACAAGAGGAGGAAACCCATACTCAAATATGCAATGCCGAAATACCGAAGTTGGATTGTTTGGGGATGTACCGTCAAATCCAATATGCCCCCAGCCCAATTCAGGATTTACGGCGGTAAAGACAATGCTTCCGGTATTGCTCGTATCACCGATAGCCTGCAACGATCCTTCGACAATGAATTGAACACGGTCGGAGAATTTAACCCACACTCCGGGGTCAATCTCCAGTGTCTGACCATCCGGAATGGTGATGTCGCCGGTAACAATGTATGGATGACCGGCCATGGTCCAGTGACCTGATACATCGCCCGGCAGCACCTGCGTTCCTTTCGGCGGTGATGCCACTATTTTGGCCTCATTGATCTGCCAGAAGCCACCATTTAGCCTTCCATTACCGCTGAAGGTTTGGTTGGCATAGGTTGACAAAGTTGTAATGGTTTGAATTTGCCTGTTATTCAAATCCTTGAAAAACGATGCAGCAACTGCCTGGACATCGGCAGAACTGTTCGCGGAAGCATTGTAAACGGGTGTGTGAGCTGATGTCCCCCACCATCCCAGGCTGGGGTTGCTGGTGTTTTGATAGGTTTTTGCTGTGTCGCAGACCCAACCAAACACTTTTTCGCCATTGATTTCAGCGGTGATATCTGAATGATAGAAATTTACTTCATGCATCGGGTAAATATAACTCCAGTCTTCCCCTACGATATCTTCGCCAATATTGCGAAGTCCCATTTTAATTTTCACCTGTTCGGGAGTAAAGCCCCTGTACTGAAGTTGCAATGCGAAATTTTGAAATCCGGAACCATTTTCACCTAACAATCTGGCAAAACCGGCATTCGGGTCGGGATCAATATCATCATAATCCCTCGATGCAATATAGTATTTCTGGTTGTCATGACCATCCCCTTTGGGCTCCGGCCCGGCGCCGTTGGCATCCCAGCCGGCAAAACCTTCATGATTTATGGCAAGCCCATTGAAAGGCAGTTCAGGACGGCCTTTTTCGATACTACCACTGATATTGCGGTAGGATCCGGTTCTTCCGTTGCCGGTAAAAGGAACTGTCGAACCTAAGCTTTGAAAATTGAAGCGCAATTCTTGCCCGGCAACATCGAGCAGGAAGGCTGCAGCTACTGCTTTAACTGCAGCAGAGCTGTTGCCCGAGGCGTCTGTCGGTACGAAAAAGTTGGATTCCATTTGCCATATCCAACCCGTTGAAGCACCATAATTAAACATCATATAATTGGTAATGCCTGAAATCATGGGTTCACCATTGAGCGTCATCAGGGAGTTTATGGGATAAAAATTCAGATGGTGCTCGTTTCCGAATGTAAACCAGTCTTCGCCCTCAAGGTCATTTCCCAGGGAAGCCAATCCCAATTTAACTATTACCTGGCCCGGTGTGAACCCATTGTCGGTGAGCGCCTGGGCAAACAGCGGAAAGTCAGTACCAATGCTTGTTACATGGGCGCCTGCTGCAGCAGCAGGGTTAACATAGTCGCGCGAAGCAATATAATACGTAAAAGTACTATGGCCATTGCCATAGGGTTCGGGGCCGGTTCCATCGGCATCCCAGGCTGCAGCGCCTTCGTTGTCGGTGATCAATCCCTGAATCTGAATCTGGGAATGAAGTGAGAGAGCGATAAACAGGAAAAATGTGATAGCTAAAATTTCCCGTTCCATGTGTAATTGGTTTGAATACATAAATACCTCCGGTTTTTTTGAATTTGAAAATAAATTATCGGTCTAAAATTACTGCAAATGGAGGTGGATGTCAAGGTAAATACAAAAACGCGCAGGATTTTCGAACCAACGCTGGAAACAAATTGATGAACGCTTGATAAATGTGGGTGAAATTTTGGAGGGTGAAAGGTAAAAAATTGGGGTAATGGGTGCTTTTCACCGTATTTTTAGTTTCAAGGATGAAAAAATCAGCAAAACAACGACTGCTGAGATTATCTGATTAAAAAGGGACAAAACCAAAGCTTTGGCTGCTTCTAAAATGATCAGTTATAGCTGAACTTTTTCGGTTTAATTGAATTATCTTTCTCTATGTCTGAAGATATTTTGAGGTTGGGCAAAATGGCGATCCAAAAATTGATTTTTTCCTTTCTATCTTTGGCGCTCAATAAATTTACTTACATGAGACTCATTTTATTCATGCTTACTTCTGCAATGATTGTTTTCGCAGGATGCAAATATTCGCCAGAGACTGAAGGAAATTCCCTTATCGAACTCCGCTACATGGAGGATGAATCGGTTACTTACCAGGAAGCCATTGATTTCTACAAAAAACTGGCCGACCACTACCCTGAAGCCAAATTGCTCACTTATGGCAAAACGGATGTTGGTAAACCGTTGCATCTTTTTGTGATGGATAAGGAGAGAAAATTCACCCCGGAAGCGGCCAGGGAATCAGGTAAATCTATTGTGCTGATCATGAACGGCATTCATCCCGGCGAGCCGGAGGGCATTGACGCCAGCCTGATGTTTGCCGACGACATCCTGCGCAACAAGGACGGGATGCTCAACCTGCTTGACAATACAGTGGTTTGCATCATCCCGGTTTACAACATCGGCGGAATGCTCAACCGTAGCGCTTATCACCGCACCGGGCAGACTACACCCAAAGAGGCCGGCCATCGTGGCAACGCCAAAAATCTTGACCTGAACCGCGATTTTGTAAAAATGGACACCAAAAATGCCCAATCCTTTGCGGTATTGTTCAGCGAATGGCAGCCAGATGTTTTCCTTGATACCCACACCACCAATGGCACCGACCATCCGCAGGTAATCACGGTTATTCCTTACCAGATGGAAGCCCTGCCCAAACCTTTGGGTGAGTTTTATTACAACCACCTTACCCCATCGCTTTATGAGCAGATGGCAGCAGCAGGCTTCGACCTGATCCCTTATGTGGATTACTGGAATACCACCCCCAAAGACGGCATCAAACTCAACCCGCAGACACCACGGTTTTCGACCGGGTATACCAGCCTTTTCAATACGATGAGTTTTATGACCGAAAACCAGATCTACGCATCATTTCCCGACCGGGTAATGTCGGTTTATCATTTTAAAAAAGCGCTGGTTTCGTTTACCAATGCCAACAGCGCTGACATTGTCAGGTTGAAGAAAGAGGCTGATGAAATTACCCGGCAACAAAAGGAATTTGTGGTTCAATGGGAAACTGACAGCCTGAATTTCAAAATGATCCGTTACAGAGGCTACGAAGGAGAGATGGCGCCAAGTCCAGTAACCGGGCTGCCGCGCTTTGGCTTCAATCGTGAAAAACCTTACGACACCTTAATCCCATATTATGATCGGCATTTGCCGGTGAAATCTGTTACTGCACCGGAGTTTTACATTCTACCACAAGCCTGGGAACAGGTGGTTGAGCGGCTCGGATTGAATGGGGTCAACATGCTCCGGTTTACCAAAGATACAATGATCACGGCCGAAAGATACATCATCAAAGAGGTAAAAACCAATCCTTACAAATACAACTGGCGCCAGAACCACACCGAAGTAAAGTATGAACGGGTAACCGAAACCGTGAATGTGTGGGAGGGCGACTACCTTATACCGATGAACCAGCCGGCCAACCGCTATATCGTCGAAATGCTTGAGCCTGAAGCCCAGGATTCGTTTTTCCGCTGGAACTTCTTCGATCCCATTCTCGAAGAGCGGGAATATTATTCATCCTACGGTTTTGAAGAAAACGCCCAGCGTTATCTCGATGAACATCCTGATTTCAGAAAGCAATGGGAAGAAGCCATTAAAAACGACACCGCACTCCAAAAAAGTCACCGCGCGCAACTGGGATACATTTATCACAATACCGAATGGGCTGATAATGTGACACGGAAATATCCGGTGGCAAGGGTAAATGAAAAGATCAACCTGCCAGTGAATTAGCATTTTCGAGCCGTTGAAACAGATTCAGTCCTACTTTTTTAAGTACATATTGACAAACCATAATTTGAACAATGGATCAATAAACCCAACCTGCTCGCCCCAAAAATCAATTATCTCTTTGCTTTCGAGCGCAGATTTGATACGGGTTGTATTGCCCTGCGCTCCCAGATCATAGTTTGCCAGTGTTTCTTTTGATGAAAACTGTGTAACTCCTTCAGCAAGAGCTTTCAAAAAGTTAATCTGCTTGTTGGTGAGGTTATCCAGTTCTCGCTGAAAAAGCAACGAATGTTGCAACAACAAATCCTCCAAGGTCATGGTGATTACTGAATCATCGGCAACACTTTCAGTGTTCTGCCAGACATTTTTTGCCATCATCTGAACAAAATAGGGGTGATTCTCCATCAGTCGGGTAATATGTGCAGCCAAATCTACTGAAATAGATTTTCCGGTAATGTTAAACTGTCTGACGATATATTCAATCCAATATTTTTCCTCAATTTTGTCGAGAAACAGGATTTCACCAAACTTATAAAAAGGCATTGACTTGTTTTCAAAAATGTCAGCAAGCATGTGCCGTTTGCTACCATACATGCAGTATGCAACGCCTTGATGATGTTGCCACACCGAACGCAATTTCTTTTGAAAGTCCAGTGAATTCTCAAAATGAGCTATGTTCTGAAACTCATCAATACAAACAACAACTTTTGTCTTTTTCAATTCCGAAACACTTTGCGGCAGTTCCAGAATTTCGTTCTGAGACTTTCTCAGTTCTTTCCAGTCAAACGAAATCCTGAAATCATTAATGGGATCAACCCCGACACTTATCCGGGGCACAAGTTGAGCAAAGAAATTTTTACTGTTTGTGATCCACTCCTCCCATTTGTTTGAGGTTGACCTGATGAGCTTAGTGGCAAAATCTTCGAAAAACTCCTCCTGACTTCTGACATTAAACAAATCGATCATACAAAAATGGATGTTTTCATTTTCTGATTTTATCTGTTCAGCGACATGACTGATCAGGGAAGATTTCCCCCATCGCCGGGGCGAAATGAGCATGGTATTCAGATTGCTCATCAGGTTGATTTTCAACTTTTCTGAGTCCTTTTCACGATCAATAAAGTTATTCCCCTCAACAATTTTTCCAAAAATAAACGGTGCTTTCATGCGAGTTTTTTTTTGCAAAAGTAGGAATCATTCCGGAGATAGACAAAATTGTATTACACATTTTAGTATTATACTATTTTGTCTATCACAAATGTGTGTAATACAAAATTGTGTTGCCATAAATCATTGTGAATGAATGCCTACCGGAAAACGCTTTGCTTGCGGGCCTTATTTATTACCCACCGCAAAATTGATTCCCACTGCCAGCACCAGTCCGCCCGGGCGCAGGGTTCGTAGTTCATTTTTGGCATCACTGTGCAACTCCACCGGATCGAGCAGTGTGTAATAATCTTCGGTGGTGAGCGGAATGGCATAACCGCCTTCGAGATAAAACTTGTTGCGCTTGCCAACCTTCCAGGCATAGCCGATGGTTACAAACAGATTATCCACCGGGTTGAGGTTCAATCGCACATCCTCCATGCTTCCGGAAACAAGTTTCAACTCGGTTTCAAAATCGTTCAATCCCGAATTTCTTGAATAACCAGTCTTGAAAAAGAGTTTGTACCAGTCTTTGGGATAATACTGCAGATTAACCGCCCACTTTGTACCCCAGCTGCTTATGCCTATTCCTCCTCCTACTCTTAAAGGCTTGGAAGCAACGATTTCGATTTGCGGTCCAATCAACCCGATCATATTTTCAAGCCCCGTGCTTAGCCCAAGGTAAACAGTGGGTGGATTAAATTCAGGCTCCAGAAACGGGTTGACTTCTTTTTGTCCTTTCACGCCTGTAAGTGCCAGACTCATAAGGACGAGTGTGATGAATGTTTTCATTGCATTAGGGTTTTTAGTCAGTAAAGTTTCAATTCATGTACTTGCACAAAGGTATTCAGATTCCTGCAATTTGGAATAAGATGACCTAGACTTGAATTTCATGCCCATGGAGAGGAATTGACAACATTCTTCAGTACTGTCATTTGCAAAAAGCCCATTCCTTCCAAATTACATAGGTTTTTAAGGAATAATGGCTCAGAATAAATTTTTTGAATTTCAGTCCAGACGTTTTATTACATTTGTCGAATAAAATGTTAGACAATGGAAGCACAAATAGGAAAAAGAGTTTATCATTTGGCTTGGTATTTTTCTGAAAAATTTCCCAGAATAAATCACCTCAGAGACACAGCCAGTTTTACTCTCTTGATGTCGATTTTAAACCAACATGGGTTCGTGTACGGCGATACGATCCTTAACCTTCCATCAAAAAGCACAATGGACAGCTCCAAATTTGTCTTCTCTCCACAGGATTTGGTTGTTTTAACAACTAGACCACCAATCTCAGATCTGGACATGGAGGACCGTAGGCGAATTTATAGATCAGGGGGTGATCTGGAAACACACATTCTGTTTACTTTAAAAAGTAAAATCTTCAGAGTAGCCTCCCGGAGTCACATAAAGTTGACCGAGACACTGGCAAGTCGTTTACCTGTAGAATATCTGAATCGATCAGATATTCAATTCTTTTGCAATCGGTCGAAAGCGAATCCACAACAATTAAGTTCTTACAGATTCTTAAAAAAATACCCTTGGGATCTGCCACCTGAGACCATTGAAGACTCTTTATCCTGTTTCTATTTTGTTTTTCTAAAATCGAAATTTCCATACCCAGCCTGTTTAGCTCTTTTCTCTGTCGGAGGATTCGAGGGATTGAGATCGTGCCTGTTTTTAAAAGAAAAATTTGAAGATCTCAATCTTAATTTTGATGGTGATTCTAGATTTATAATGGTTGAGTTTCCCTCAGAAACAATTAATTCAGAAAGGCTTTCCGATTATTCAATTAAAAATTATACAATTGTGGCGGATAGATATCTGGATGAATGAGAAAAGTTTCATCTCCACTAAATGTTGTTTTAGCTAATAGAATATTTTTTAATTGATATTACCACTTTTTATATTTTGCTGTTTTTTAGTTTGTTAACAATCAACCTTTTGTTGAATTAAAAATGCGATAAATTTTCTTGTTTTTCCCTTGCAATTCTTTATTATTGAATATGAACAACATACAAAGAAACCGAAATCTATTTTTTGCAATGATAACCCAGCGAATTTTAATAGGAAATTTTCCATCATCCTGATAATTATTAATTTGCTTTAGCTCACTATTTATTCCACTTTTTTTAGTGATTTAGAACTGCATTTCCGTTTTCAATCTGAAGTTTAAGCCCCTTTGAGTTGTTTTTCATTTTTAATTTGAAAAATTAATGCAGTTGGATATTTCTTTAGTTTAAAAATTACCGCCGCTACTGTGTCTTTATCTTTGCAGAATACAAAAAGTATCAAAAAATGGCAGCACAGGTATACACGGACGTAATAAAACCTTCCTCCAACGACACTGCTTGTGTGCATGATATCCGCAAGATTGTGTATCGTGCATGCATATTGTGGGTGGATACTAAATGCAATGGGCAAGGAGGGGAATACTCAAAATGGCATGAAAGGGCGAACACACAGGCAAAACTGGGTCAAAATCTTCCCGCAAAGCCTTACGAATTAATAAAAACAAGCAAAACCACTAAAAAAAAGATGTCATGAAAAATCCAGCAAGCTTTCTATCAACAGCATCCTCACTTGGCGTGCTCGACGATCGCATGAGAACCGCCTATGAACATGCGCTCAACAAGAAGAAAGAACCATCAGAATTTGACTTTGTGAAGCCAAATGTCAATACCAACCTAACCCTGCGTATGATTTTACTGCTGAAACTTTATTTTGAGCTTTGGATTGTCCGCTTTAAAGCGCCGAACCAATCGGTTGAAGATGCCCTTTATGATGCATACCAGAATCAGCAACTGCAGGAAGAGTTCAGATTAAATTATTCTGCTGCAGATTTCCTGGCGGCTTTGCTTGATGAGGAGGCAGATGAAAAAACCCGGACAATAGCAGAGTTCTTGCTCAATAAATTCCTGTTTGATTTGCACATCATAGGAATAACCTTTCATCATGAGTCCACCTTCGCAGCAAATCTTATGGCTGAATTCGAGGCCATGCAACAGGCAAACTTAGCGGAAATCAAGTCCTACATTGATACGTACATATCGGTCAAGGAGGAAATTCAGGCGTATGAATTTGAAATTCAGGAACGCGATCAACTTCAAAAAATTCTTTTCGGTTATTACAATGACTACGAGAAAGCTGTTGGAATGGAAGAGATCACTCTTGAACTCCTATACTATGAAGCTGAAATACTTAACTTGAAAATAAAATACAAGCGAGAGAGACCCAACCTGGGAAATGACGTGATTGCAGAACTTTCCAAGAAAAAGTATCAACACAAAATAATGGCAAAAGTGGCCAGAAAAAATACACTCAGGCTAAAAGAGTTGAAATTTGAGAGAGATATGGAACTTATCCGCACAGGCGGAGGAGATACTGATCTGTCAACACGGCATGAATCCGAGAGATATTTAGCAGACTTAAAAAGGTTGTATCGAAAAACACACGCCTCGCTGGTTAAACTGACCCATCCCGATAAAGTACGGAACATGTATGTTTCTGAAAATGTAAAAAAGGCACTACTTTCGATTTACACTTTGTGGGATTCGAAAAATAAAAGCCTGATGGCCGATTTCTCAGGAGTAACAACGGAGTTGTTGGTGAACCAGATAGCTAATAATTCCTACTATTTTGACAGGGCAAAACAACTCATAGAGTTCAACGATGCTGACATTCTTGAGTCTGTGAGCTTTTTAAGTTCCGGAAAAGACCTACCGTCACGAAAACAATCGTTGGAGAGTACCATCAAGAAACTGGAGGATGATCATGTAAATATTACAATTGAAATCAACCACCTTCAAAAAACAATTGAGCAAGATCCGAAGGTACAAGCTAGAAAAAATCCGAAGGTTATGGAATCAATCAAAAGCGACCTCCTCCATAAAACAGCACAACTCACGCTTCTAGTTGAAAAACTGGGTAATGAGTATATAATGGTTTCACTCGAAGCCATTTTAAGATTTGCAACTATGCAATGCTCAGAAAGCGTTTATTCCGATGTCTTCACGCTATTGGCTGATGTTGAAAAGGATATGCTTTTAGCCCACGCAGAAGCGCTTATCAGAAAAGCCATTGAATTGGCGACTGCAGATGGCGGCCGCCAGGAAATCACAACCACTGATTTAGTTCAGGCAGCCTCATTTATCCTTGGAAAAGAACCTGGTACGATGTATCAACAACTTTTAAACTAAACCTTATGCGCACTAAAAGTTTAATTGATAGAAAAAATAAAGATTCCGCCATTACAAAATTTGAGATGCCTATCTTCAAGGAGGGCTGTCTGCAACTTCAAATTCCGAAGACTGTGGGATCACTTGCGGGGTATGATGTGTGTTCTTTTGGTGACCAATTGAATGTTGTTATCGTCCATGGCTCTGTTATTGAATTCTATTTCGGCAAGGAACACCGGCGCTTTTATTACGGGGATCGCTACATATTTTCTCAGGTCATTTTCTGGGGCGATAAGATTGTAACCTTTGATGCAAATGCCAAAAAGCTTATGGGAATTTCCCGTGTAGGCAAAGTATTATTTGAAATTGGTTTAATAAATGAAAATGTAACGCTTTTGCAAGCTATTTCAAACAAAGTGTTTCTTGCCGCATTTAAAAAAGACACCATCACCTGGATTCATTCATACGAACTACCAAGCAAAAAACCTAAGCTAACCCGTGCTTTTACAATTGATCGAACCTGGTTGCAGGACAAAATTTTAGTTGACAAACGATCAGCACTGCTGCTAACTTGCGGCGATAAGTGTCTTTATACCACCGATTTTCTTTCTGGGAAAAATGTTCGAAAGTTCACCTCTGATTTTCTGTACGAGTATTCAAAACTTGCTTTTAATAATAATTATATTGCAGGGAAGGTATGGTATTACAATGATATCGAAGTTTTTGATCGTAAGTTTAACAACCTATTGCGCTACTATACAGCGCCTGAGCTTGGACAAAATATTGAAAATCTGATGTTTATCGGAGATCATCTACTAGTTCAGACAAAAAACTCGTTGTATGCCGTTCATACTCCCTCTGCATTTTCGCATTTCATCAAAATTAAATTATCATTTGACGTTGAAAGGTTCGAGGTGATGGAGAATAAAATTGTTATTTCGACACCTCAAAATGACGTTTTTTTGTGTAGTTTCGATAACAATAAAATAATCAATACGGTAAAAATATTTGGCTCAGGTGAAGCAATTACTATTTTATCTGTCATCGTAAATGAAAATTTGTTGGTTGTAAAAACGAGAAACAACAAATTGTGGGTGTTTAGCTCTACGGGTGTGAAGCTTTTTTCAGAGCAAATAGCTACTGATAGTAACCGGGTTAGAAGCTTTATTATTGCTGCAAATCACATTGCTGTGAGCTTTGAAGATCATCCGCAGATCTACAAAATTGATTTGAATACCCTTACTTCCACAACGCTTGAAAACGGCCATGAAAAGAGCGTGCGTGATTTTTATTATGAAAATGGCTTCATGTTTTCAAGTTCGTGGGATAACACTGTTAAACGCTGGACCTGGCCTGATGGTAGGCTGATAAGTGAATATAAAAGTGATGATATCAATAAAGATGCGCATACTAGCTGTGTTGCTGTGACAGGTACCTCGATTTTTTCAGGTGCGTACTGGGATACTCAAAATGGTGTTTCTCATGATTCAGTAACTGTTTTTAACAGCACGACTGGCCGGCAACTCCACAGATTTGTATTTCAGGTTTCCTCATCAGCAATGCTCGTAATGCCATCATTGGATGGTAAATTTATGTTTTTTGCAGGGGGTAGTGAAGAGTTATTAAAAGTCAATGCAAAGACTTTTATTTGTGAAAAGCAATGGAAGGTAGGTGGAGGAATTCGTTATATTTTACCTCTCCAAAACGGTGGCCTTGTTTGCGGCAATAACGCAGGGCATTTACTGTTCCTAAACGATAGAAATGAGTCCGATATCCAAATCCTCGATCTTGAATCAAAATCATTTGTTTCAAGCATTGATGAGCACTCAGATAAATTGTACTGTAGCTGTTACAATGGCTATGTGTATGTTGTTTCCCTCTCCTCACCCAGAGCTGTGGTAGGCAAGATTCGTTGCTTCCCATCAGGGCTGGAAAATTCCTGGCAGGTACAAACAGTCAACGGGGTTTTGTGGCTAAGTATAGGCCATTCGGTACGGGCTTTTGATCTTCTCAATGCCCGTTTTATTTTTTCAATATTCTTTTCTCATAGTGGTCCCGTGTTTGTTCAAGAACCCCATCTAAAAAATGAAACCCCCTATTTTTTCGCTGAAAATCCGGAAGTCTGCAATGAGATGATCACTATTAGAAAAAACAAGAATCAAATTGAATTTCCCGATCTTAATTCATCTGAGTGCCTTTCTTTGGCTTCCAGATATTGTAATCATCTCATTATGAGAAAGTTGATTAACTCTCCGACACAAATAATTGCTACACAACAAACGCTAAAACTGCGTTCAGGTGATACGGGTTTACCTAATCTGCTGACTAAAAGACAAATTGCCGCACCCTTAACACCCCAAAAACAGTAGAAAATGAAACCGAAATTAAAGATAGCTCTTGTGGTAACCGCAAATCAGCGGGCTGAGCAACGTGGATGTTGGTTTGGTAACTCAGAGTCGTTCCGCAATTGCGGGTTAAACTTGAAACTAAAAGGAACGAAAAAATACTTAATTTTACATAGTTTTTATTATTAACTAAAAAATTGTAATTATGAAAAATTTACTCATTGTTCTTGGGTTAGCTTTTTTGGCCCTTCTTAATACCGGAATGGCGCAAACCTATGTTCCGGGAGGTATCGTCAGTGGTACCTGGTCTCTATCTGGATCACCGTATGTTGTGACCGGTGACCTTCAAATCCCTTCCTCATCTCTGGTTATCGAACCTGGCGTTCAGGTGTTGTTCCAGGGATTGTTCAAAATTGATATTTCAGGCACAGGCAGAATTCTTGCAATTGGAACAGAAGAATCAAAAATAGTGTTCACAATTGAGGACACAACTGGTTTTTCTTCAAACACTCATTATGGCTGGGGAGGTATTCGCTTTGGCGATTATGCGTCAATGTCTGCTGCAGCTGATTCAAGCATCTTGGCCCATTGCTTTATGTCATACGGTAAATCCTCAAAAGGCGGTTCTCTCTTTGTAAAAAATTTTAGCCGCTTGAAAATCAATCATTTAAATATTCAAAAAAATTTCGTAACGGAAGAAGGTTCTGGTATTTACCTTTACTCATGTTCAAATATTCATTTGTCCAACCTTTCTATTAGCGATTGTGTTGCCGACAAAAAGGGTGCAGGTTTGTTCTGTTCCTCAACTAATCCCTTATACCTTAGCAATGCAGTAATTGAATCTAACAAGATAACCACACCTATAGTTAGTAAGAATTGCGGCGGAGGGGGGATGTACCTTTCAGGGGTAACCGCATATTTCGATAGTGTCTTAATCAGGAACAATACAGCCCCATTCAGCACCGCAAATAATAATACTAACTGGACCGGAGGCGCCGGCATTTATGCTGTTGGCGTAACAATAAACCCGGATAATACTGGATTACTGGAAGTAATAAATAACACAGGCGGAGGGGGGGGTATTTATTGTCGTCATCAATCAAGTTACAATTTTCATCGCACAATAGTTGCGGGTAACAGCTATTATCAACTCTTTGTCGATGACTCACCTTGTTATTTGACCAATATGACGATATCATCAGTTGGTTCATATACTGGTATTTACGCTTATTATACTCCGAACCTGTTTCTGCAAAATTGTATCTTGTGGGGTACTGGTTCAGCAACATGCCAGGTTGGGGGTGATGGGACAACCATGGTGGATTATTCCTGTATCAAGAACGGAACTAGCGGAATATGTAATTCCAAAGTATGGGGAGTTGGTAATATTAGTGATAATCCCATATTTGTTTCTTCATCACAAGGTGACTTTCATCTTGAGTGGGAAAGCCCATGCAAAAATGCTGGTAATCCCGGTCTGGGTTACGATCCGGACGGCTCCATCCTGGATTTGGGTGCTTATTACTACCCTCATCAACAAACCAGTATACCTGCTGGTTGGTCGGGCATTAGCTCGTTTGCAGATCCTTTCGATGATAATTTAGAGGTAATTTTTAGTTCACTACAAGACACTCTAATTTCACTTCAAAATCTTGATGGTGGTGTTTATCTGCCAGGTGAAAACGTAAATACCATTGGTCCATGGAATTTTCTGGATGGTTATGCAATAAAGGTTGCATTCAATATTGATTCTTTTACCTTTAAAGGCTATCCAACAACGCAGCCCGATGTTTATATAGATGCCGGATGGAACCTTATTCCAGTCTTAAGCGTGGCATCAATACCGGTAGAGTCCTTGTTTTCAGATTTTGGCAATTCAGTATTTGTAAAAGAAGTAGCAGGTTCAAAAGTGTTCTGGCCAGCCTACGGGATCAATTCTCTTCTTAACCTATCCCCTGGTAAATCGTATTTTGTGTATACTGTGAATCCCGGTACTATTCATTATCCATCAGGGCTTCTGAAAAGTTCAATCAATAATTCAATTAAGGAAAGAAATTTCAGTACTCCGTGGGGCCAACCAGCATTCACTCCATCCAGTCACTCCATTGCCTTTCCAAATGACGTCGTAAACTCATCACCTCTATTGCAAGGCGACATCATCGGAGCTTTCACATCTGAAAACAAATGTGTCGGAATTGAAAGATTCGATACCGGTTCATTTGCATTGTCAGTTTTTGCTGATGATACACAGACGCCTGAATCTGATGGATTTGTTGAGGGTGAACAACTAATGTATAAAATCTGGCGCCCAGGGACCAAAGAGGAGTTCGAAGTAAATGTAGAATATGAAGATTCATGGTCTTCAGGTACTTTTACTACCAATGGAATGTCGGTTATTAAAAATCTTCATTTTTTAATGTCTACAAATTCTCCCTCTGATTTTGGTAAAATTTCTTTTTATCCCGTTCCAGCGGATGATTATGTTTTGATTTCTGGATTGCCTAAATCTTGCAAGATTAGTATTACCAATCTATCGGGTTTGGTTTATTATTCAAAAATTTGTTCACAAAATGACTGCAGCATTGATGTTTCCCGTTTTCAGCCGGGGATATATTTTGTGACTTTCGAAATGGGGACTCAGGTTGATGTAAGAAAATTAGTTAAACATTAGTATTTCCAGTTAACAGTAAATCAACCAAGGTGAAAAAACATCCCACCGGGGTTTATTTTTAAGGAAAACGCTAAACGCCGAACTCCAATACTTATCCAAGAGGATCAGCCCAAGGTTGGCGCATACCGTAAAATGAAAAGATTATACTTTTGCACTTAAGGGAAAACTTTGACTACTCTTTCCTTGGGTAAGGCAGATGATAACCCATACCTTTGGAGTGAGGTTGAAATATCAAGACAGCGTTGATAACTGCAAAGTATCGTTTGATAGCATGAGCCTCTGGAAGACGGTTAGAATGTAGCATTTATGATGAAAAAAACAGACAACAAACACTATATCGGTATCACCGGAGTAGCCGATAAGCGTGAACTTTTAATGATAGTGGAACGCTGCAAAGATTTATCCTTACCAACTAATTATCATTTAAATGTTGGGGTTTTACTTTCATATCATACATTTAATGGTGTTATGCCTCATAATCCCATTTATCCGGATAAAAATGCAACCTTCGACCTTTTGGAGATCATTTCTGAAAAGGGATGGAATCCGGTTATTCACTACACTTCAACTTCCCCAGAGACACTGTCGAATCAAGTGTTTGAAATTTTCAACCATAAGCAAGTGTTCAAAAGATCGATCTGCCGAACAATTCAGCTAAATGTAATGTCTCCCGAACCTCAGGAACTAGTCAAAATTTATAAAGAAATTCCTGACTTGAAAGTCATTTTACAGGTGCCGATGTGGTGGAACCATCTAGCAACATTAAAATCGCTTTGTTTATTTACTAAAACATATGCCGATTTCGTGTCATATCTTCTTTTCGATTCATCTGGAGGTTATGGTAAGGAACTAACCATGGATACTTTGAAGGTGATTTCATCAATTGTTCATAATTTGCCCGTGCATATTGGTATTTCCATTGCAGGAGGGCTCTCAGATGCCAATGTTTTCGAAAAATGTTTGCAAATACGTTCTGTCATTCACCGTGATTTTTCAATTGATTCACAGGCTAAATTGCGCGGAAGAATTAAGGGCCAGAAAAAAATTGGCAATCACGTCAATTCCGAAAAAGTTAATTTCTATATTCTAAATGCCATCAACGCCTTAACCCAGATTTCTGACGATCGTGTTGAATAATACTCGCAAGCTACGAAAAAAGGCTCGGCCTGCCATAAGAATAATCAAGACGAGGCTTCCTTCAGTAGAACAGGCAAACAGCGAACTGCTAATCATCAAATTCCAGTTTTAGAAAATTTCCACATCAGCATTTTAGAATTTTGGCCTTTCTATCCAATTGAATGAAACTACTCTGGAACAGACTCCGTTTTGTCCATTATATCGAGTTTTTTGGATATTGTACAACACATTTTTGTGTTACACAAAACTGTGTTACACAAATTTGTGTTGCGCCCGATGACCCAAAGCCTGATTTAAAGAAAACCAGTAAATTTGCGCCTTACCAGTTTCACCATTAATTAAAAAAGTCAGATGAAAAAATCTATTCCCGCACTGCCGGGATTTTTTGCAGCAGCAATCATGATCCTTTTCATCGTTTTTCCGGCAGCGAAAAACGGTTTCTCTCAAACTGAAAAGAGCGCCCTGAACACAGAGATTTATCAACTGAGCAACGGGCTGACCATTTATTTGAATGAAGACCCTTCGCTGCCAAATATTTTCGGGGCTGTGGTGGTGAAGGGTGGCAGCAAGCGCGATCCCTCCGATGCTACGGGAATTGCCCATTATTTCGAGCATATTATGTTTAAAGGCACCGACCAGATCGGAACGCTCGATTTTAAGAGTGAAAAGGTTTACCTCGACAGCATTGCCGGACTTTACGACCAATTGTCTGAGGCAACCGAAGAGGCCGTCAGGCTTGATATACAAAAGGAAATCAACCGGCTTTCGATAAAATCGGCTGAGTATGCCATACCCAATGAGCTCGAAAAAATCCTTGGAGAGATGGGTTGCGCCTACCTGAATGCCGGAACCGGAAACGATGGAATTGCCTACTTCAACGTGCTGCCCTCCAACCAGATCGAAAAATGGCTTGAGATTTACTCCCATCGCTTTATCAACCCGGTTTACCGGCTTTTCCAGTCGGAGCTGGAAACGGTTTATGAAGAATACAACATGTACAGCGACAACCGGTTTTCCACTGCTTTCGAGGAGTTTACCGCTGCTTTTTACCCCGATCATCCTTACGGTGTGCCCATCATCGGGTATCCCGACCACCTTAAATATCCGTCAATGAGCAAGATGCACGAGTATTTCGAGACCTATTATGTGGCCAACAACATGGCGCTGGTACTCTCGGGAAATTTCAACAGCAGCGAAATCAATCCGTTGATCGAGCAGAAATTCGGGCAGTGGAGATCGCGCAAAATGCCAGTAACTCAGGACTTCTGGAAAATTGAACCTTTTAAAGGGAGGGAATTTGTTGAGAAAAAACTTACCCCAATAAAATTCGGTATCCGGGCCTATCGCTCGGTGCCGCAAAACAGCGATGAAGTTCCGGTTCTGGATGTTATTGGCGCTTTGATGTCCAACGGGTCTCAAACAGGCTTGCTTGATGAACTTGTTATCGAAAATAAATTGACGACGGCTCAAATGTTTGCTGACCGCAGGACGGAAGCCGGTGGCGAATACCTCTTTTTTGTACCAAAAGTAGTAGGCCAATCGCTTGCTAAAGCCGAACAACTCATCGAGGCAAAGTTAAACGATCTGAAGGCGGGAAATTTTGACGAAAGCCTGCTCGAAGCCATCAAAACGGAGATTATTGTTAACTACCAGCGGAATTTCGAGGATCAGTTCAACCGTGGTTATATGATGATTACTGCATTTATGGTCGAATCGGAATGGAAGGAGATGATTGATTACCCAGAAAAAATAAAGAAGATTACCAAAGCCGATGTCCTAGCCGCAGCAAACAACTACTTCGGGGAAAATTATCTTGCTTTTCACTCAAAAACCGGACTGCCAAAAAAACCCAAAACGCTCAAGCCTGCCTTCGAGAGCATTCCGGCGCTGAACACCGGCGAGAAATCCGCTTATGCCAAAATGATCCAGGAGATGGAAGTACCTGTTTCCAATCCGCATTTTATAACCTTTGGCAGCCCCCAGCAAAAAACGAAGGATGTTGCAGTTACCAATATCACCGAACTAAGCCATCTGTTCCACGTCGAAAATAAGGTAAACGATCTCTTCAATTTAGAAATAAACTATGGTATTGGCACTTATGAAATGCCCGTACTTAATCAGGTGGCCGAATACATGAGTCTGGTCGGACCCAATGATATGGCTTTTGCAGATTTCAAAAAAGAGCTGCAATCCCTCGGCGGTTCTGTCAATTTTTATGCTTCGAAAAACAATTTCTCTGTCGAAATCAGTGGTCCGGAAGAAAACACCGGACGAATCCTCGAACTTGCCGCCCTGCTTACAGATCAGCCTAAAGTTGACCAGGATAAAATCAAAAACCTTTACGAATCGGCTAAAACCTCAGATAAATTCTCGAAAAAAGACCCGGAAACCCTGGGTTATGCGCTTTACTCATATGCTGTTTATGGCGAAAATTCACAATTCCTCAAAGACCTTTCAATAAAAGAAATCAAATCCCTCACCGCCCGGCAGCTTGTTGATGCACTTAAAATCGCGCTTACTTATGAGGCTGATTTCCATTACTCGGGAACAATGCCCGTGGAAAAAGCTGCAGCCATCATGGCAGATAAACTCAACCTGAAACAGATCACTCAGAAGAGCAAATCCCCCGTGCGCAACGTTTATCGCAATTTTGATGAGCCGATGGTGTTTTTCCTCAACGACAAGAGCGCCATACAGAGCAAAGACTATTTCTTTATCAAAGGAAATCAGGTGAATGAAAAGGAAAAACCCATGCTGAATGCTTACTATGAGTACCTCGATGGCGGCATGTCGAGTGTTATGTTTCAGGAAATCCGTGAGTTTCGCTCCCTGGCCTATGCCACCGGCGCCAGCGTTTACCAACCTTTTTACCCTGATGAGGAAACCACCCTGACCAGTTTTGTGGGTACCCAGGCCGACAAAACACAGGAAGCCATCCAGGTCATGCACAGGATCATCACCACTCCACCCGACCAAAGCGATCGGATTGACATGATCCGCCGGGCCATGGTACAATCCATCAACAGTAAAAAGCCACCGTTCAGGGAAATTTCCTCGCCTGTTGCGCAATGGACAAAGCAGGGCTACACAGACGATCCGCGAAAAGAATGGGTGAAAACTTACGAAGCGATGTCGTTCGGTGGCATTGCTGATTTTCATAAAAATCAGTTTTACCAGAAACCGGTCATCACCACCATCATTGGCAACAAAAAGCAAATTGGCAGCGACTGGATGAAGGAGTACGGTAAAATAACCGAAGTGACAAAGAAGGATATTTTCCGGTAAACCTAATTCAGGGTAGTTTTCTGCGGGCTTTGAGTGGCATAAAAGCTAATAATGATAATGGTTTTAGAGGTTTAAAGCCTCCTTTTTGTCCATTTCCCCAATTGTATCAGCCACAAAGACCCAAAGGCACAAAGTATTGTTTATCTGCAGCTTACACTTTATTGAATCTCGTGTCTTGTCGCCTTCGTGGCCATAATCTTTATAACCAGCAAGTTTAATCCGATCAGAAGATTGAATTTTCTGTTCTGGTGGTGAGCATTTCGAGGGCTCGCATTCCAAAGACGGAGTTGCCTTTTTCGTTGATACGCGGGCTCCAGGTTGCCACACTATATTGGTTGGGGTGAATGGCAACGATACCTCCGCCAACGCCGCTTTTGCCCGGTAGCCCTACTTCGAAGGCAAACTCACCAGACTCATCGTAGAACCCACACATCAGCATAATAGCGTTGATACGCTTGATCTGGCTGCGCGTAAGGGTTACATCAGCGAAATCGAATGGCTGATCAAGGCTGGCAAAAGGCAGGAAGGCTTTGGCCAACTGTTTGCAGGTCATCTCGATGGAGCAGATATGAAAGTAGAAATCGAGCACGGCATCCACATGGTTTTCAATATTCCCATACGACTTCATCATGTTGATGAGGGATGCATTGCGGAAGCCGGAGATTTTCTCTGATTTGGCTACTTTTTCGTTGAACTCAATAGATCGGTTGCCGCTTAGCTTTCGGACAAAATCCAGAAAGGCTTCGTAGGGATCTTCCAACTCGGTGAGCAGCACGTCGCAAAGCACATGCGCCCCGGCATTGATAAGCGGGTTGCGGGGTTTCCCTTTTTCATATTCGAGCTGAACGATGGAATTGAAAGGGTTTCCCGATGGCTCAACGCCAACCCTTTTCCAAAGTTCTTCGCCCTGTGCCGAAAAGGCTATGGAAAGTAAAAAAACTTTTGAAATGCTCTGAATCGAGAATTTCTCGTCCACATCGCCGATAGCGTAGGATTCGCCTTTGGTGGTTGTGATGGCGATGCCGAATTTTTCGGGGTCAACTTTGGCGAGTTCAGGGATATAATCAGCTACTTTGCCATCGGGAGCTGAGGCTTTTACTTCCTGGTAAATTCCGGTGATAATCTGGTTGCAGTCCATAGGTTTGAAAATAAAATGCAAAGTAAATCAATCAACTATCAGGTTGTATCCACCACGCAGTAAAAAATTTTTTGCGGGATCAATTCCTATCACTTCAATCCAGCCACAGGAGTTGTGGCCAATCGTGACTGCTGTTTTGCGGAAGTAATAATTTTCTGAATCTTCGTCTTCTATTACCAGCACATAAATTGAATCTCCGGATTTGAAGATTGCCTCTTCAGGTACACCGGGGGCTTCGTGCTGGCTGACCACGATCCGGGCTTCAACATTTTGACCTATAATCAGTTCCGTTGCTTCGCCACTCCCGATCTCAGCAGTGCAGATTACATAATTATTGCCTGCATCGAAGGATTTGTTTATCAGCTTTAGAGTTGCGCTATATCTTGACTCGTAACGAAAGGGTACAAAAAATTCAACCGACTGGCCTGGTAGGATATCTGGCAGATCAGACTGAAAAACAAACAATTTCAGATATTTTCGGTTGACATCAATTATTTCGATAAGGAAAAGGTCTGAGTCAACAAACTGACCTTTTGTGCAATGCAATTGAGTAACATAACCGCTGACCGGAGATATCATTTTTAAGGTGCTGATGATGGCCCCTTTTTCTATCGTTGAAGGGTTTACTCCCAAGAGCTCCAGTTTTGCCCTGAGTGCATTGTGGTGTGCCAGTTCGCTGAGGTATTCGCTTTCTGCTAACAGGAAACTGAGCTCAGACATCACTTTTTCTTCGTACAAGACCTTGCTGCCTTTGTATTGACTGGTTAGGTATTTCAGTTTTGAAGCGCTCTCTACAAATTCCTGCTGCAGTGATATTGCTTCTTTGCTGTCGAGCTCATATAAAGTTTGTCCTTTGCTGACTTTTTGGCCGGTGGAAACCATCAGATTGCTGATGGTACCTGGGATCGTTGCACTTACACGGACTTTTCCATCTAACGGAACTTCAATTACGCCCTTAACGCTGATTTCATGCCTGAAATCCCTGACCATCGAAGTTCCGGTTTCCATGTTTTCCTGCGCGAACTGAGCCTTTGTGATGGTAATCAGATCCGTGGGAGAATTCTCTTCCTGCACAACAGTTGGAGCTGTATTGCAGCCGGTTTGCAGTATTAGATTCAATAGCAAAATAATGATTACCAGGTTTGTAAAATTTTTCATGTCTTGTTGAATTTAAAGCGATAAATATTGAAGTTCAAAAACAAGATGGTTGAATGCCGATACATTTTCGAGGTATTCGACTTTGATCCTGATGGCATTTTCGAGGCTCATCAGGTATTGAAAATAATCGAGCTTTCCAAGCGAAAAAGTCAGATCGGTGGCAGTTATGATCTTTTGGTAGAGCTGTTCGCCGGAGTTTTTATAAACATCAATTGCTTCCCGGTATTTCATCAATTCCAGTAAAATTTGCTGTTTTCGGCTTTCGAGTTGTTTTTGATGATTTTCATAAGAAAGCTGTGCAATATCCACAGCAATTTTACCGGATTTTATCCTTGCCTTCTGCTCACCAAAAAAGAGCGGAACGCCAAGCCCAACCTGATATCCAAAGTAATTGTCTGCGTTCTCGTAACGGTTGGTTCCGTTGAAAATGTTCATGGAAATGTCGGGCAGGAGTTTGTTGCGTTCCACACTGAGCCTGGCTTGCTGCAACCTGATATTTTCAAGAAACATCAATGCAGATGGCGATTCTCCGGTGGTTGAAACCGGTGGATCAATAGGCTGGAGTGGTTGAAAAGGTATGATAAAAGCGCTGTCGCTTTGCAGCAGTAAGCGGAGTTGTTCGCTGGCAATCGAAAGATCATGCTGAAGCTGCCGGTATTGGGTCATTATCCGCTGGTGAACTGCTGAAGCATTCAGAAATTCAAGATAACTCAAATTGCCCTGTTCCATCATCATCTCCGAGGCGCGGGTCAATCGGCTATAAATACTGTCAACAAACAAAAATTCGCGCTCCTTATTCAGTAAAAAAACAATTCGATAATACTGTTGAGAAACCAGGCGGGTCAGTTGTACCTGCTGCACTGACAACTCGGCCTGAGCAAGGCTCACATCAGTTTTGTTGGCATTGCGTGCAGAAGTATAAACAGTAGGAAAGCTGAAGTTTTGCTCCAGACCAATAACGCCAAGAGGGTGGTCATTTTCGGCGATGTTGTTCTCATCGTACTCATAGTAAAGGCTGAGTTTATCAATTTCAAAGGCGGTGGGAACCAACGCTTTAGATTGATCCAATCTCAAATGATAGGATTTAATCTCTTTATTGTTTTTCAGGGCAACATCAACAGCCTGCTCCAGGGATAACGGCTGTTGTGCCATGGAAAGCGTTGAAGGCACGAGCAGCAGCACTATTACAAGTGCTCTGGTTATCCGTTTGAACCTGAATTTTTTGAGATCAAACCCTTCGATGTTTCCCATAATCGAATAAAGTAACGGCAGGGCTATCATTGTAAGCAGGGTTGAGGTAAAAAGCCCGCCAATGACTACCGTTGCCAGCGGGCGTTGCACTTCGGCGCCGGCTGAACTGGAGATTGCCATAGGCAGAAACCCAAGTGCCGCCGCCGAGGCTGTAAGTACCACAGGACGAAGGCGTTCGCGGGTACCTTTGAGAATTAGCTCACGCATGGAATAAATGCCCTTCTCATTAAGCGCTTTGAGATGTTCGATCAGAACAATGCCGTTTAGCACAGCTACACCAAACAGCGCTATAAAGCCAATACCTGCCGAAACACTGAAAGGCATTCCCCTGATCCACAGCAGTAAAACACCTCCGACTATTGACAGTGGTATAGCCGAAAAGATCATTATGGCATCTTTTAAAGATTTAAAAGCAAAATGCAGGAAGATAAAGATCAGCAGCAGCGAAACCGGAACAGCCAATTGCAGGCGGTTGGTGGCATTCTTCAGGTTTTCGAATTGCCCGCCGTAGCTGATGTAATAACCGGATTTCAATTTGATGTTTTTATCAATTTTATGTTGAATGTCTTCAACAACCGATTGCAGGTCGCGGTTTCTAACATTCACGCTCACCACTACCCTCCGGTGAGTATTGTCGCGTGAAATCTTGGCCGGGCCAGCAGAATATTGTATTTCAGCCAATTCTTTCATCGGCACAAAACCGCCATGGAGCAATGGAACCGGCATAGTCCGAATATTTTCGATATCGGTTCTAAATTCTGGTAAATACCTGACGACCATATCAAACCGCTTCTCGCCTTCGAAAACATTGCCGCATACCTCTCCTCCGAAAGCCATGGCAA
The DNA here is from genome assembly GCA_036794825.1 of Bacteroidales bacterium. Classification (GTDB taxonomy): domain Bacteria; phylum Bacteroidota; class Bacteroidia; order Bacteroidales; family 4484-276; genus RZYY01. The sequence continues at coordinate 41,520 of DAIRGA010000024.1, forward strand.
GGTTACGGTTTAAATCTTCAATGTTAAGCCCGTAGTATGCGATTTTTTGTCTGTTGTAATTGACGCTCATCTGCGGAAGACCTTCTGTTTTTTCGAGAATGATATCGGCAGCGCCCGGAATATCCTCGACCAATTTTTTAATTTCTTCAGCAACATCAGCTAAATAGCTAAGGTCTTCGCCAAAAACCTTGATTGCAATGTCCGCTCTCACCCCTGTAATTAATTCATTAAATCGCATTTCGATTGGCTGGGTAAATTCATACTCCACCCCTGGAATTACTGAAAGGGCTTCTTTGAATTTCTCGGCCAGCTCCTCCTTAGTGACTGCCGAAGTCCATTGTTTTCGGGGTGTTAACTTGATAATCATATCAATTTCTTCCATCGACATGGGGTCGGTGGGAACCTCGGCAGCTCCGATACGGCAAACTACTTGTTCGACTTCAGGAAAATTTTTCAGCAGAATCTGCTCCATTTGTGTGGTCATCTCAACTGTTTTTGAAAGCGATGTGCCGGTTTTCAGTACCGGTTGTATTACAAAATCCCCTTCATCAAGCGTAGGGACAAACTCTGCGCCCATTTTAGAGAAAAGAACAATTGAAAATAGCAGTGTGGCGAAAGAGATTCCCAGCACCAGCTTTTTATGGTTGTAAGCCCAGCTCATTACAGGGGAGTAAGTCTTGTACAGAAAATTTATGAGCCAGGTTGATATATTGCGTTTGTCCTCCTTTTCGGGTTTGAGGTAGATCGAGGAAATCACCGGCAACCATGTAAGCCCGAAAATCATGGCTCCAACTATGGCGAGACTGAATGAGAGCGCCATCGGGCGAAACATTTTGCCTTCAACACCACTAAGCGAAAAAATGGGTATCAATACCACCAGAATAATGATCTGACCGAAAATGGCTGAATTCATCATTTTTGAAGCTCCACTGAAGCTAAGCTTGTCCATTAGTGTTTGCTTCTCTTCATCGCCAAGTTCATTCAGATCTTTTCGCCGGGCAGAAATGCTAACCGCTGTAAATTCGACGATGATCACTGCTCCGTCAATAATAATCCCGAAATCAAGAGCTCCGAGGCTCATCAGATTGGCATCAGCGCCAATCAGGTACATCACCGAAATGGTAAAAAGCAGCGACAATGGGATAATGGACGAAATGACAAGCGCAGGACGGATATTCCCCAATAAAAGGACTACTGCCAGCATTACGATGATACATCCAATTATAAGGTTTTCGTAAACCGTAAAAGTGGTTCTTTGAATCAGCTCGCTTCTTTCGATCACCGGATTGATAAAAACACCTTCGGGCAAACTCTTCTGTACCTCCCCGACCCTTTTTTTGACGGCATTGATGACGTCCTTTGAGTTTGCATTTTTTAGCATCATAATCTGTCCAAGAATTTTTTCACCCTCGCCATTGCCTGTAATCGCACCAAAACGATTTGCGTGTCCAAGCCTTATTTCTGCAATATCTCTAATAAGCACCGGCACACCACCCTGGTTAACAACTACAACATTTTCAATATCTTGTATGCTTTTTAACAAGCCATCACCGCGTATAAAATAGCTTTGATTCTGCTTCTCGATATAAGCACCTCCGGCCACGCTGTTGTTGTGTTCAAGGGCATCGAAAACCCGTGTGAGCGAAATTCCCATACTTTGCAGCTTATTGGGGTCAATGGCCACCTCGTATTGTTTCAGAAAACCGCCCCAGGTATTAACTTCAATCACACCCGGGATACCCGACATCTGCCGTTTGACCACCCAATCATGTATTGTGCGGAGCTCCATGGGCGTGTAGCGGTCTTCGTAGCCTGGCTTTACGTCAAGGATGTACTGGTAAATTTCGCCGAGACCGGTAGTAATCGGTCCCATTTCGGGAGTTCCAAAGCCCTCCGGTATGTTGGCGGAAGCAGTCTTAATTTTTTCGGCAATCAACTGGCGCGGAAGATAAGCCCCCAGAGACTCTTTGAAAACTATGGTTACAACAGATAATCCAAATTTTGAAATGGATCGTATTTCAATTACACCCGGCAAATTTGCCATCTCCAGCTCAACCGGGTAGGTAATGAATTGCTCGATATCCTGTGTGGAAAGATTGGGAGACACCGTAATCACCTGCACCTGGTTGTTGGTAATATCCGGCACGGCGCCAACAGGAATGCGTGTTACCGAAAAAATCCCAAAGGCAGCTACAGAGAGGGTGAAAATGATGATTATCAGCTTGTTCCTGATGCTGAAATTGATTATGGCATCCAACATATTGATTCCGTTTCTTAAAGGTTAGTGAGAAATAAACCACTTTACAATTCTGATAAAGTATTCCAAAAGTAAGCATTTTTATCTCATTTACTTTTAAAGGAACGCACCAGGTAAATAATCAGCGGGAGATAAACTGCGACGAGAAGAAGGGGCAAAAACCACATGCCGATACCTTCGGAAGCACCGGTTGCAGTGCGGATTGTAAAATAAACAATGATGGAAAACATCAGAATGATAATAAGTTTCAGCAACCTGATCATCCGGGTGGCATGGGTGTATTGGATGAGGGCGTTTTCTTCGGTGATTTTTACAGAATAATTGAAAATGTGTGGATACCGGTTGATAACCGTCAGCCCGGCATAAAGCAGGGTGGTGAGGATGGGCAATAGGATTAAACTGGTTTTACCACCATATCGGTCAGGATCTCCTTTGAAATCAAAATGAACCGGAATGGTATCGGGCAGCACGTTGAATGCATAAACAACCATTGCCCACATGGCAAGCAATCCCAGGATGCTGAGTATTTCGGTGAGATGGTCGGAAAATGTTGGTTCAGGTCTGACTTTTGGCCTGTATTCTTCTTTTATGAAGCTCTTTCGTTTTCCTGTGGTCATTTTCCTTTTTTCTGACAAAGAAAATGAAAGTAACGCAAATGAGGTTCGGGTAAGAATGCCGGAAATAGGTTCTTGTTATTCCAAACCTGTTGGGTTTGCTTGTGGACGGCGATCGCGGATTCTTTGCTGCAACTCCCTGTTAAATTGCTGTTCAGCCCTCAGAAATATTGCGATTTTACGGGGCGGTAATACTTTGCGAAGATCCTCAATCATCTTTTTCCTGAGAGCGACAGTTTTCTCGGCATGGCTCAAACGTGCATCTATCATCGCATTAATCTCACCATCGGTCATCGCGTCAAAAATTTCAGGCGATTCGGGAATCAGTTGGTCACGATCAGTTCTCAATTGCTTCAATCCGGCCTGGTACTCGTCGTAAACCGGCCAGAAATTGCGGGCTTCCTCCTGAGACAGTTGCATCTGCCGGGTTAAATACCGGGTTTTAATCAGTTCGATATTTTCACGTTGCCTGGGCAGCGCCCGTTCGGTTTGAGCGGGCAATGTGCCCGAAACCATTACTATCAGTACTATCCAAAAAATTCTGGTGGCAATTTTGGTTGGCTTCATTTTTCAATGGTTTTAAAATCCGAATTCATCAATTTCATTCAGGTAATCCAGCAACGCCTCAAGGGGAATCTCTTCCAGATCCTCCAGCGGGTCGTCAGTAGGTAAAGGATCGCTTTCCTTCAAAGTAACCTGGGGTAAAACTTCTGCATTTTCCATCGTTGATTCAGGATTGTCTGCTGAATCAATCAATACAGTGACTGGCATTTGATTTTCGGTTAGTTGGATTGCTGCATTTTCATTGCTTTTCTGGTTGAGAAAAACAAAAGTAAGCCCCAGGAGGAGCAACAGCGTGGCGGCAATCCCGATAATGTAGTATCCTGAAATCCTATTACCTTTCGGATGCGCCTTACCCTGAACTTTTTCCATGATTGCATCCGGCAACTGGTCAAAATATCCTGGGGGGACATCCTGAAAGACGCCCGGATTCCGGCTTTTTAATTCATCCAATCGGTTTTTATTCAAATCATTCATTTTCAAGTAGGTATTTTTCAATTTTTTTGGCCGCCTGGTGGTAGGTCGCTTTTAGAGTTCCCTCTGCAAGTTGGAGTATTTCAGCCATTTGCGAGTATTTCATTTCGTTGAAATACTTCATCGAAAAAACTATTCGCTGCTGGGGTGATAATCGTTTCATGGCTTCTTCCAGTTTTTCCTTTATCCTCTCACCATCATGGTGTGTCGCTGGTTCATACAGATCAGGATTTAAATTTTCATTTCTCAGAAAAAAGAGATTCCGGATTCGGTTTTTTCGCAAGTACTGCAGCGCTTCGTTGGTAGCAATCCTGAAAAGCCAGGTTTGCAATTCCGAATCACCACGGTAGCTCTCCAGGTTTGTCCATGCTTTGATGAACGTATTTTGTAAAACATCATCGGCATCCTGGTGATTGAGCACAATACTTCGGATATGCGCATAAAGTGGCCGGCTATGATCCTCAATAATTTGTCTGAAATCGCTGCCGTCCTGTTTCAACACTTTAGCTGTATTTGATATTTGACTTACAAAGAACTGAGAAATTCCGGAAAATGTAATTTCATTTTCCGGAATTTCTTGATTTTCATTTATTTATGGAAGTCTGATAATCCTTGTTTTTCCGTTCACTGTCAGGGTGGCGAGGTTGTCGCAGGTGCCATCACCATAATCGAGGAGACGGGTAGGACGGTTCACCGGAACCGTTTCCACTATTCCGCTTACGATGTGGTGGCAGGAAGCTTCGCGACGCAATGGTTCGGTTATGGTACGGGTGAAGCCTCCGCCATTGCTGTTGGAGTGGCTTCCTGATCCGGTGATGAGGAAAACGTTGTCATACCATTCAGGGGTTCCAAATCCTTCGATCCATGTACGCAGGTGCTCCGATGACCATTCGACCACAAAACCGTTTTCGTGGAAAGTGATACTGCCGTCTGCCACGGTGCTGTACTCAGGCTGGCCGCCGGGATTTGGCCCGAGATTAGTCATCACCTTATTTCCCTGAACGTGGTTATCGTTCACGTAAAAGTTTTCGAATGTGTGGGTAATCACAGTCCCCGGTTTGTGATACCTGCCGGTAAAAGTAACGATGATTTTGCCGCGGCGCCATTTTCCATCATTGCACAGGCAGTTTTCGTCGCCAAAATCAATGGTCAGCACGCGTGGCATCACAGTAGTATCAAGCGTAACTGTGGCACATTCGCCCAATCTCCTTCCCCAATTATCGCCCGATTTGAAATTACCCAATGCTCTTGAATAAGCTTCATCGGCAATTTCTTCGGTTTCGTCAAATACAGATTCTGCAATTTCCTCCTGTGCAGCCAGATTGGCTTCCGTTTCGGTTGTGTCGTCATTATCCTTTTCGCAGGCATTGAAAGTAACCATCACTAAAAGCGCTACAAAACCGTAAAACAACAATTTGTAAGTTTTCATCCTTTTAAAAGTTTAGTTTGAATTGTTAATACGGATATTAGATGCCTGAGCGGGTAATTGGTTTATTCGCCCCAAAAAAATCTGCTGGTACCAGGCCTGATATCCCTTTCCGGGAATTCGTCTAATTTTGCCGGGTTTTTTACTCAAAACCATTCGGATAAAAATGAAAAGAACAGTTTTTTCGGGTTTAATATTCTTGCTTATTCTGACAGGGCTTTTTGCGATAACCGCCTGTAGCAAAGACGATGATACCGCCAAAGAGCAGGCAAAGAAGGACGAACAGATTATTAAGGACTATCTTGCTGAAAACGAAATAGATGCCCAGCGGCACGAATCGGGTATGTACTACCTTATTACGAAAGAGGGTACAGGCGACCAACCGACAAGTACTTCGCGGGTTGAAGTTTTTTACAAAGGGTATCTTACCAACGGCAATGTGTTTGATGAAACTACCCAGGGGTCAGTTATTTTTAACCTCCAGGGCCTGATTGAAGCATGGAAAATCGGGATACCTCTGCTCAAAGAAGGAGGATCGGGAACATTTTTCGTCCCGTCGGCTTTGGGCTATGGAAGCAGTGCCGTAGGGAGCATCCCCGCCAACTCCGTTCTCATTTTCGAAATTGACCTGGTTGCAGTGCTTTGATTACCTATCAGATTTGGCTGATTATTAAGCTTTTAGGACAGAAACAATCAGGAATTCGCACCGGAAAAACTTTCACGGCTTTTTCTCACCTGCTTGTTGGCCAGGTAAACTCCCGTGAGAATAACCACAATCCATATGACGTAGCTAAACAAAAATGACTCGCCATCCACAATCCCCCAGATGGTCGAAACGATGGGCATCAGGTAGGTTACGCTGGATGAAAAAAGCGCTGAAGTGCGTTTGATCACCCAAAAGTTGGCGATTATGGCCAGCGAAGTTCCCACCACGGCAAGTATAGCGATATATCCCACTCCTTCCCAGGATTCAGGGTGTGATTGCAGGACACTGGTAAAGTCTGTACCGGCCAGAAGGTAAGCCAGCACAGGAATTCCGACAAAAAAGAATGAGATTGAGGCGATGGTGGGAGCGTCATACCCAAAAAGGTAGTTTTTGATGAAATTCATTTGAAAGCCATAGAGCATCGTAGCAAAAATGACCAGTGAGGCCGGAAAAAAATTCAGCGAAAAATCACCGTTTCCGGTTACCCAGAGCAGTCCGGTTGCCCCTACCAGCCCGATGATTACGCCGGAAACATTCACAAAACGTGTATGCCGTCCAAAAAACAGCACTCCTGCAACCAGGGTAAACAGGGGAGTCAGCGAATTGAGAATTCCCGCCATATAGCTGTCTATTTGGGTTTGAGCACGGGCAAAGAGGTAAGCGGGGATGGCGTTTCCGATCAATCCGGAAATAACGAACAGGTGGAAATCTTTCCTGCGGATTTTCGGCAAACGAATCAATGCAACCGGCAGCAGCGAAAGGAAACTGATGGAGACCCTCAAAGCAGCAACCTGCGTGTTTTCGAAAAACTCAAGTCCCCGTTTGATGAGGATAAAAGAACTGCCCCAGATAATCATCAGGGCAAAAAGGATAAGCCAGTCAAGCAGTGCGGGTTTGTTCTCCTGTTGCATTAAAATCCGGAAATTCACGGTAAGCCAAATCGGCCGGCAAAATAAAGAAATATTGTGCTGGTCAGAGATTAGAATTTTTGGGGCGCTGGTCTTCGATCTTCAAATCAATGAAAATAAAATCCCCGCCTCGTTGGGCAGGGATTATGCTTTGGTTTTACTTCAGAAAAAAGTGTTTACAATCCAGATTCCTGGATAATCTGTTTAACCCATTTTTCAATTCTCTGGTCGGTGAGTTCCGGCTGTTGATCCTCATCGAGGGCCAGCCCTATAAATTTTCCATTTACAATGGATTCGGATCCGGTGTGTTCGTAGCCATCTGTTGGCCAGCTACCTATCAGCCTGGCGCCAACACGGTCAAATTCTTTTTTGATGACCTTCATGCCATCCACGAAGTGGTCGGGGTAAAGCACCTGATCGCCAAGACCGAAAATGGCAACCGGTTTACCATCGAGATGAGCGTTAGTAAGGCGGTTGAAAAACTCAAACCAGAGATTGTTGCCCGAGGCTTTCTCCCAGGTATCTGCGCCCACCGTTGCGCCTCCCACTATCACAAGGTCGTAATAAGGAAGGTCAAGCTCCCCGATAGCGTCGAGGCTGAAAATCTCAGTTTCAAAACCCGTGAGTTGTTTAGCGATCTTTTTCGCACAGTGCTCTACATTTCCGCCTTTTGCCCAATAAAAAAGTCCTATTTTTTTCATATTTTAATGATGTTTCAAATGTTTCCTGATAAATAAGGGAACAAAGTTATCCTAATTTGGTTTGACGACAAAAACCCCCTGCGTGCAGCCGTTTAATTATTTTCCGGTGTTTTTTGTTTGTTGCTTTCGGTTGCCCGGTTCATAAAGCTGTCGTACAGGCTCATGATTTTATGAATGGCTTCAGAGCCTCCGGCCAGCACAAACCCGGTAAGCAGCACATCCACAACAATAAAAAGCCTGGCATGAATGCCATCAGCAGGGGTGGGTAAAAGGTAAATGCTCCCAAGAATCCGGACTCCTATCAACGACACAATCACCCCGATAACCATGCCTGTCCATAGTGCAGCCAGCCTCGAATCGGCGCGGTAGTCTGACCGGGTATCTTCGGCATCTTCAATGCTTTGTAGCATATTGTTACGGATTTTGATGGTCTCCGGATCATCGTTTCTGGCAATTTCTCCCAACTCCCTTTTCAATCTACCGATCTGACGGTCGAGACGGTCGGCGCCGGCACTGCGCCCGATGGACAAAGCAAACTCAATTGCGCGTTCGACAAATAGAGATACCATTAGCAGTAACCCCAGCATTTCGGGCAGCGATGTAATATCCACCTCAGGTTTTATTTCCAGAACGCCGGTTTCGTAGTACCAGGCGACGATAATTGCGCCAATAACAATTACAATGCCCCTGAATTTGATAATCCCTTCCATCCGGGATTTTTTTGGTTGTAGATTTCCATTTGACATGGCTTTCAGATTTTTGGTTTCAAAACTGTATTGAATTTCAATGACAAAGATAATTTGTTTGCTGAAAAAAGAAGTTCAGGAGATTATAAATTTTCACAATCAGCATCTGCGATTAATTGGCTGCAACTACCCAGAGGAGCTTATCAGGGCTGCCGATTACTCTTTTATTGATAGGAAAGCAGTATGTTCTGATTTTCGGGCTAAAGATCATTGGGCAAAAGATGTCCCTGGCAGCTATAATCGGTGTGAAAACTAAGAATGCAGAACTGAAATTGATGTCTCAAAATGGCCGGCGGGGGTTTATTTTTGCCTGACGAAAACTGGGAATGAAACCATCTGCCAGAAATTCATGAAAGAATATTAAAGGATAACTGATATTCCAAAGAGAAATCAAGTGCTGCAAACTTCAGAGATAATCAGCGCATCAAAGTCATCAACCGCAAGCACCGCCGTAAGATCACCATGGAGATCATTGACCTGAAAGATGAAAACGGCGAAGCGAGAGGGACGAGGGTGGTGTTTGGGGCGCCGGGGTGAAAAAAAGTTCAAATGGAGATTATTATGTTTGAAAAACATTATTTTTGTCAAACATAATTACTGAAGGTATAGCCATGTTTTTAAACAGACAAAAAGAAATTGAGCGTATTGAGCAATCATTGCAGCGCGATAAATCGCAATTGATCGTGATCTACGGAAGACGAAGATGCGGGAAATCCACGTTGCTTCAACAGATGTTGCCACCTGAAGCAATCTATTTTTCTGCTGATTTGAGAGAAAAACCATTACAAATTGTTGCTTTTTCAAAGCAAATTGAAAAGATAGCCCCCGGTTTTTCCAAACCGGTTTATCCAGATTGGGAAAGCTTTTTTATTAGTTTGAATAATGCTCTGACAAAAAAAACTATTGTGTGTATTGATGAATTCCCCTATTTGGCAAAAAACAGCCCTGAATTGCCCTCCATTTTGCAAACGATTGTTGACAATCAGCGCAATAGCAACTATCATTTGATACTTTGCGGCTCATCACAACAAATGATGCACAGCATGGTACTCGACAGCGCTTCACCACTATATGGCAGGTGCGATGAGATCATTAAAGTAAAACCAATGGCGATCCGATATCTGCAGGAATACCTTTCGATATCACCGGTGGAGGCAGTTCACGAATTTGGTGTTTGGGGCGGTGTGCCACGATATTGGGAGGTTAGAAAGCAATATGGGAGTTTTGATTTTGCAGTTAAAAACAGCATTCTCGATCAAAATGGTTTACTGAATGAGGAACCGGAACGACTATTTTCAGATGAACTGCGCACCTCTGTTCAGGCTTATTCAATCCTAAGTTTGATCGGTGCGGGTGTTCATCGTCCCTCTGAAATTTCTGCCAGGTTAGATAAACCAGCAACTCAATTATCAAGAATGTTTGGATTTCTAGTCAATCAGGGTTATATAAAACGTGAAATACCTTACGGAGAACCCCCAAGATCATCAAAAAAAAGCCTTTACAAAATTGATGATCCATTTATAAATTTCTATTTCACCTTTCTGGTTCCCAACAGAAGCAGGCTTGAATTTGATATGGTTGATCAGGTTTGGGACGAAATTGCAGAAAAATATAATCAGTATGTTTCGGTGATCTGGGAGGATTTATGCAGAAAAGCAATACCACATCTCGAGATTGAAGGGAAAAAGTTCAATCCTGCTTCGCGATGGTGGGGTGGCGGTTTAAACAAAAAAGCGATGGAATTAGATATAGTCGCAATTTCAACCGACCAAACTACATTGCTGATTGGTGAAGCAAAATGGTCCGACAGAAACCAATCTAACGAAATATCAGAATTACTGGAGATGAAAGAAAGCAACATTCCATTTACAAAACCGGAAAACATCATCAAAGTTCTTTTCCAGAAGTTACCAGCATCGCATCCAAATATCATTGTTTTTACACCTGATCATATTATCAATCTACTGACTTTGTCCTGAATTGGTCAATTTTCAAGGCTATCAAACCGCCAGCATCACCATGGAGATCATTGAGCTGAAAGATGAGCAGGGTGAAGCACGAGGGACGAGGGTGATGTTTGGGGCGCCGGCGTGAGATGGAAACTTCAACCGTGAAAAACCACAAATCTTTGGATTTAGGACATATTTTGCCCCAAATTGATTTGGATTTATGACTTGTTGAGCAAATTTTGGTTTGGATTTATGACATATTACGCTCGTATTTGGTTTGGATTTATGACAGAATTAGTATTTTTGCATATGCTTTAAAAACCTAATGTTATGATTCCGAGAATATTAATGAATGAGTTAAGGGCATGGTCTCAGGAAGCTGATCGTAAGCCGCTTATTTTGCGTGGCGCCCGACAAGTTGGTAAAACCACAATCGTAAGACAATTTGCAAAAGAGTTTGACCAGTACATCGAAATGAACCTCGAAAAACCCGAGGAACGTAGAATTTTCGAGTCAGATTATTCATTTGATAAGCTGCTTGATGCTATTTTTTTTATCAAGAATGCCAACAAAAGTGTTGCGCGAACACTCATCTTTATTGATGAGGTGCAAAATTCACCTCAGGCAGTTGTCAACCTAAGGTATTTCTATGAGGAATCACCCCACCTTTTTGTTATAGCTGCGGGCTCGCTGCTTGAAACATTGATTAGCAAAAGGATTTCATTCCCTGTCGGCCGTGTTGATTACCTTGCGGTGAGGCCATGTTCTTTCAAAGAATTTCTGCTTGCAACAGGTCAGGAAAAATTTGCGGGACTAATAGATGATATTGAAATACCTGAATACGCCCACGATATGCTCATAGAGCTATTCAGAAGATACAGTATTGTTGGTGGTATGCCAGAGGTTTTAAACCACTTTTCGCAGAACCAGGACATCAATGCACTGGCAAAAATATATGACCGGTTAATCGTTTCCTATCAGGATGATATGGAAAAATATGCTGATACAGCACTAAAGGAAAATATACTTCGTCACATAATGGGATCAGCATTTCAGTTTGCAGGACAACGTATTTCCTTCGACAAATTTGGCGGCTCAAACTATCGCTCACGCGAGATGAGCGAAGCATTCAAAACCCTTGAAAAAGCTATGTTGCTAAGGCTGGTCTATCCTGTTACAAGCGTTACTATACCAGCTGAAGAAAAACAGCGCCGTTCTCCAAAACTCATTTTGTTAGATACCGGACTGGTGAATTACACTGCAGGTACTCAAAAACAGCTTTTCATATCCCATCGAATTGACGAGGTTTATAAAGGAAAAATAGCTGAGCATATTGCTGCTCAGGAATTACTGGCGATAAAACATTCGGTGCGTGCAAAACTTAATTTCTGGGTAAGAGAAGACCGGAACTCACAGGCCGAAACCGATTTTGTATTGCCTTTCGATGACAGTCTTATCCCTTTGGAAGTAAAATCAGGAGCCGGAGGCAAATTGCGGTCACTTCAAAAGTTCATGGATGCCGCTCCGCATCATCTTACCATACGAATCTACTCAGGCAAAATGATGATTGAGCACTTGAGTACAATTGAAGGCAAAGCGTTTAAGCTCATCAGCCTTCCCTTTTATCTGATAAGTCAGGTGGAACGCATTATTTCCAACCATTTTGACAATCAGTAAATTACAAAATATTATATGCTTTCGTCCTTTTCTGTTTGATAATCTTACTTCAATTTACTAATTTAGTGGAAAACTCATGTAAAAATTACCATGGAGATCATTGACCTTAAAAATGAAAACGGCGAAGCGAGAGGAACACGGTTAGTGTTTGGGGCGCCTCTCTGATTGGGCTACATGCAATAGTCCCAATCATTTTCCCAGCATCCATTTCCAAGCTGGAACGAACTCAATGTTACGTTGTACACCGAACCAGGAAAATTCCTCTGTTTTCTCCTCTTCCATGGTTATAATCAATAATCTGTCACACTTGAGTTTACCGGATGCTTTTAATAACGACCTGACCTCTCTGTCAAGGGTTTTGGTTTGTGTCACATCCCAACACACCTGAATAAGTTCGCTTACCTGTGTGCCAGATTGAACAACAAAATCAACCTCCTGCTGATCTCTGTCCTTCCAGTAAAACAATTTTGAACCCTCATAAAGGCATCTTTTAAAAAGTTCGGTAGCCACAGCATTCTCAAGCAGTTTGCCCCAGTCGTTACTGAATTGAAATCCTTTGGCCTGGCGAAATCCGTTGTCGAAACAGTAAATCTTTTTATTTCCCCGCTGCTGTTCACCAACCTTAAATGAAAACAGTGAAAGCGTAAAGAAGACATAAGATTCCTCAAGGTAATGCAGGTACTTTTTTACGGTATGCACACTCGATATCTGTGTTTGATTGCAGATAGAGTTGTATGAAAATTCAGCGGTAATATTTGTCAATAGCCACACAGCAAGATTTTCAAGGGAATCGGGCTGCCGTATTTTATATCTTTTCACGATGTCTTTGTAAAGAATCGAATCGAACAACACCTGCAGGTACTGTTTCACATTCAGCCCTTTCATCAATGGCTCCGGGTAACCACCGCTGATGAGCCAATCATTGAACTTTTCCTTTTTTTCGGGCGCTGTTAATTCCTTTGAAAATACTGCAAGATACTCCTTGAATGAAAAGGTGAAAATGTAAACAGGCAAATGTCTTCCTGTAAGATGGGTTGCCAGCTCGCTGCTCAGCAGATTTGAGTTACTTCCGGTGATGATCAGCCGGAATCCCTGCCGCTGCAAACGATTAACGATCAGCTCCCAATCCTTGAGGTTTTGGATTTCATCCAGTAAAAGGAGAGTTGGATTGTCATAAATAGCCATGATGGCTTCGAGTATTTCATCAAAACTCTGAACCTTCGTAAGTCGTTCGTCATCCAGGTTAACGAAGCCAAACTTTTCGCCATGAACCAATTGATGCATTCCGAAAAATGATTTTCCAGCCCTTCTTGGGCCAATGATCACATGAATCATATCAGATGAACCAAAGGCAAAGCCTGATTCTCTTGTCACATACTTTTCCTGCAACCGTTGCTCCAGTTCGCGTTTCTGATTTAATACAATATCTCGTATCATAAATGCAATAGAATTATTATAGTGCACAAATTTACGTAATATTATGCATTACGTTTATTTTAATGCAAAAAACTTCATACGTTCGCCAACAAAATCAAGGCTGAATCCAACAATCATATATCCGAAAGCACCGCCACAAGATCACCTTGGAGATCATTGACCTGAAAGATCAGCAGGGCGAAGCGAGAGGGACGCGGGTGGTGTTTGGGATGCCGGCTACTTTGACTGCATCCAGCGCCTGAACAGAATATCATATACGCTGTAGAAAAGCTGGCCCTCTTTGGTATAGTCCGAATAGATCATTTCCTTATCTGTCAGGGCTTGCAACGACCGTAGCACGGTGGCCGGACTGCCCAGGTCATATTTTCCTATGAAAACTTTTGAAGTGGGGTAATAAACGGTTCCTTCATGGGCAATAGCCTTTAAGAGCAACCATTGCTGCTTTGTTAGAAGATCCCTGTATTTGAAAAAAACAATCTCCTGCTCCTGCAGCAACCGGGCTGCCTGTGCCTTCCAGAGTTCACTCTCCACTTCTCCGGATGCTGCAGCATACACTCTGTTACAAAGCAACTGAACATAATAAGTATGGTGATCTGCCCACTGAAGAATCGCATTAACTGTCTCCTGTCCGATTGTCATACCTGCCTTTTCGAAGTGATGCCGGATGAATGATTCATACACCTCAGCTTTAATTTTGTCAATTTTCAAAAAACCGGCGCTTTGATAAAATGGCCGCGAAGGATCGGCGAAAAGCTGTGTCATTAAATGCTGCTGGCTGCCGGAAAAAATGAACCGGACATTGTTAAGCGACTGGATAATACTTCTCAAAAAAGCATCGGTGTTCTTTTCAGGATAATTCAGGATTTGCTGAAATTCATCAATGGCAATAACAACTTTCTGCGGATAGGCTTCAAGGTATTCGAGTACTGATTGGATGTGCCTCTCAGCCTCACCGGGTCGGGTATCAACAGTAAGCTGAGGAAATCCTGTCAACGGATCAAATGCAATAACCGGCCTCAGCGATTTGATAAAGTCAAGTATCCTGTTGCCGGGTTTCGACTGTTCAGGAAGGGTGGAAAACACAGCAGTAGCCAGCACATTCAGAAACTCCTTCAGGTTCTCGGTTGGAAGGATATCCAGGTAGATGCCTGTATTATTTTCCGGAAGTTGTGCCAACACGTGGCGGATCAGTCCGGTCTTGCCTATCCTGCGGATTGCTATCAGTGTCGAGGACTGCCCGTTGATCAGGTTATTTTTGAGCACACCGGTTTCTTCTTCGCGATTACAGAAATATTCACTCCCCTGATAGCCGGTTGTTATGAAAGGGTTTGAAATAGACGCCATAACTGGTAAACAATTTAGATATTACAATTTGTAAATTACAATTTGCAAACATAATGCAATTTTCTAAAACCTGGGTCTAACACACAACCGATAATCATTTACATAAAAGATGAGAAGGGTTTAGCAAGAGGGAAGAGGGTGGTGTTTGGGATTCGGAATAACTGAAAAATCATTACCGAATTTGTACCTGACATTGCACTTCTACCTTCACAAGACTATCATGGAAAATCGTTGAAATACTGTTGCTTACCTTTAACTGAGTGGATCCGGCATTAAACTGGTTTGATTTTGACGGGTTCAATGATAAAATTTACTTTTGGTTGGTGATCAAAATTATCCTCATGATTATTCATCAAAACCCACACGCAATGAAAAAATTACTTCTACTCTTCACAGCCGTTCTCATCTGCTTTGCTGCTGCCACCCCGCAGTCGTGCCTGCCCGAAGGCATTACCTTCAGCACACAGGAGCAGATTGACAATTTCCAATCCGACTACCCTGGATGTATTGAAATTGAAGGGAATTTAAAAATCCAGGGCAACGGAATTACCAATCTGAATGGATTGAGTGTGTTGACTTCCATTGGTGGATATCTTTTCATATCAAACAACTTAATGCTTACCGACCTGATTGGATTGGATAATATCAGCGCTGTCGGGGGTAACTTTCGGATCGAAAGTAACAATGCCCTTACCAACCTTACGGGACTCGAAAGTCTCAACCAAATTGGCGGATACATCTACATTTATCAAAACCCAAATTTGACAAGTCTTGCGGGCTTAACAAATCTGACCTCTGCCGGGGGATATATCTGGATCAGGTCAAACAATTCGCTAATTAATCTCACAGGGATGGAAGGGCTGACTTCAATAAGTAAATTCCTAACGATTAATAACAACCATGAGCTGGTTAGCCTGACCGGACTGGAAAGCCTGACTTCCATTCAGGAGTCGCTGAAAATCAATGGAAACCCAGTGCTGGCAAACCTTACAGGGCTGGATAATCTCACTGCCGTTGGGGGTAGTCTTGAAATTCAAACAAATAGCGCACTAATCAATCTGGCGGGATTGGAAGGGTTAACAACCATCGGTGGCCCACTTTTTATAACAGAGAACATTTCTCTTACAAGCCTTGCCGGACTGGATAATCTGGTTACCATCGGGGGATATTTGAGGATAAACAATAACGCATCCCTGACCAGTCTGATAGGGATGGTTAATCTAACCTCGATCGGGGGTAATCTTGAAATACATTCCAATTCTGCCCTTACCGACCTGGCAGGGCTGGATAATATTGATGCCGCCTCCATTACAAATCTATCCATCATAGACAACCCGACATTGGCCTCATGCAGCGTGCAAAGCATCTGTGATTACCTGGTTATGCCAAACGGAACCGTAACAATCTCCAACAATGCAACTGGTTGCAGTACCATTTACGAAATATCAGAATTATGTGACATTATCCTATCCTGTTTGCCCAATGGTATAATATTTAGCACACAGGAGCAAATCAATAATTTCCAGACTAACTATCCCGGGTGTACTATGATTGAAGGAAACGTGAAAATTCAGGGCGCCGGCATTACCAATTTGAATGGGTTGAGTGTTTTGTCAGCTATTGGTGGAAATCTTGATATTCAGTTGAATTCTGCTCTGACAAGCCTAAACGGTCTGGAAGGTTTGACCTCAATCGGTGGTTCCCTTTGGATACGCAATAATTATTCACTGACCAGCCTGACAGGATTGGATAATCTGACATATGTCGGTACTTCTCTAATATTAAACAACAACACCGCTTTATCTGCCTGCAACACTGATTGGCTGTGCAACGTACCTGAAATTGTTAATGGCAGTGTAGCAATTCAGAACAACGCCCAGGGGTGCGCAAGCCTGGTTGAGGCTGCCCTCTCCTGCGGTGGTATGTCTTGCCTTCCAAATGGAGTCCATAACTTTTTATTACAAAATGACGTTGATAACTTTTCAGTGGCATTTCCTGGCTGCAATTCAACAGGCTCAGTTGAAGTTACCGGAAATGTAAATAACCTGAATGGTTTAGGGGTGCTGTCTTCCATCAACGGAAACTTGAGCATACACAGTGCTCCTTACCTGTCAAGCCTGACAGGATTGAATAATCTGGATTTCATTGGGGGTTATTTAGGTATGGGCAATACGACTCTGATCAACATGGAAGGATTGGATGGTTTAAACTCCATTGGGGGCTCCTTTTCTGTGGCCGTAAACCCTTCCTTAATCAACTTTGTCGGTTTAGAAAACCTTACTACTATCGGTGGCGGTCTTTATTTTGGAAATCAATGGAACGGTGGAAATCCTTCCCTGTCCAGCATGGATGGACTGGACAATCTTACCTCTATTGGGGGTGGTATGGAACTTTGGAATAATCCATTGTTGAACAACCTGTCGGGACTAAACAGTTTGACTTCAATAGGAGGTGATATTCTGTTTTGGGGAAACATCTCCCTGACAAGCCTTTCGGGGCTAAGCAATGTTAATTCTTTAGGAGGAGGTTTAGGGATTCATTTCTGCTCATCCCTCAGCGACCTTACAGGTTTGGAGGGGCTTACTTCTATACCGGGCGAATTCAATTTAAGTAATAACAATTCCCTTACAAGTCTGGAGGGTCTCGACAATCTTACTGCTTTTGGGAGTTATGTAACAATAGGATCTATAAATAACGGAAATCAGTCCCTTGCCAGCCTGGTAGGTTTAGAGAAGCTTACCTCCATCGGCGCTTCTCTGGATATTTCTTCTAACCATCTCCTGAACAGCTTATCGGGGTTGGAAAACCTGACATCAATAGGGGGATCGCTGTGGATAACAGATAATTCTTCACTGACGGATATTTTCCATTTGGAAAATCTTAAGTCATTGGGGGACAGGCTATATATATCAGGTAACCCTTTACTGACAAGTCTTTCCGGGCTGGATAGCATTAATGCCGGTTCCATCACCAACTTAACTATTTTCTATAATTCCTCCTTATCCACCTGCCATGTGCAAAGCATCTGCGATTACCTGGCTGCGCCCAGTGGAACTGTCAACATTTCTAACAACGCCCCCGGCTGCAACAGCCCTGCAGAGGTTATCGAAGCTTGCATAATTACAGTGGAAGAAATTACGCAATCGGAAAGCTTCTCCATTTTTCCCAATCCCGCCAACGACCGGCTGACTGTTCAACTTTTACTGGAAAAACCAGAATCCATTCGCATCGCCATACTAAATGCCGCAGGGCAACAGATGGCCTTGATAACCGATGATCAGTCAAAAGCAGGAGAATACCGGACTGAGATTGACATTTCAAAATGGCCGGTGGGGGTTTATTTGTGCCGGATGCAGATAGGGAATGAAACAAACACAGTCAAAATACTGAAGTACTAATCCCTGATTAAAGACCTCTGATCTCTCTGTGAAACTCTGTGTAACCTCTGTGGTTCTCTGTGTTACAAAAGAAAATCCAAAACAGTTACACAGAGAAACACGGAGAAGGCACAGAGGACCACAGAGAATAGAACAAGAATTCAAAAGGGTCAAAATTCTATTGAACTAATCCCTGATTAAAGACCTCTGATCTCTCTGTGAAACTCTGTGTAACCCCAGTGGTTCTCTGTGTTACAAAAGAAAATCCAAAAAAGTTACACAGAGAAACACGGAGAAGGCACAGAGGACCACAGAGAATAGAACAAGAATTCAAAAGGGTCAAAATTCTATTGAACTAATCCCTGATTAAAGACCTCTGATCTCTCTGTGAAACTCTGTGTAACCCCAGTGGTTCTCTGTGTTACAAAAGAAAATCCAAAAAAGTTACACAGAGAAACACGGAGAGGGCGCAGAGGGCCACGGAGGGTACAATACTCAGTTTTGACGGCATCTACAGACTTACAACGGTATCCTCAAAATAACCCTTGTACCGCAAGCTTCACCCTTTTCATCCTCTAAATCAATTACATCGAGGGTGATTTTGAGTTTTTGCCGTTTGTTGAGGTGATTGATGCGATCAATAATCGTTTGGGTGGCCATTGGTTTGTGATCCTTGTGGTACAAAAGTCTTAGTTCCTCTGCCTTCCGACGACCAATGCCGTTATCTTCAATTTCCACTTCGATGAATTGGCCACTGCGTTTGAAGTTGACTGTAATGCCTCCCGGCGCACTTAAATGCTTTATCCCGTGTTCAATAGCATTTTCGAGGAATGGCTGAAGCAGCATCACCGGAAACTCGGTAAATCCATCGTCCAGGGATGGATCAACATTGATAAAATAATCGAAACGGTTGCTGAACCGCAATCTTTGCAAAGCAAGATAGCTTTCGATAGTCTTAACCTCGGTGTTAATATCCACAGTATCATTAAAAGAACTATGAAGCACACTTCTGACGAGGGCTGAGAATTTTCCAAGATAACCGGATGCCAGTTCAACATCATCGTTGATGAGTAAATTCTGAATGCTCGACAGCGAGTTGAAAATGAAGTGGGGATTCATTTGCAGCCGCAACACCTTTAGCTGAAGGTCGGTCTTTTCCTGCAGCGCTTTTATCTGCTTATTCCTGTAAATGAGAATGGTCATCAATCCGCCCATCACGAACATTCCTATCAGCGAAAAAACAAATAGTATGGCTTGCCCTTTTGTCAATCCCCGGTCTTCGCTGTGTACGACAGATGATTCGGATCTGGTTTCGGCGCCGTGGCTCCACGCTAGATTGCCGTTCACCGTTCCGTAAAAAGATGAAAAAACAACAAGTAAAATATTTAATATCAGGGTTTTAATTAGCATATACCGGAACGATAGAAAATTGAATTAAAGCTATCGGTCTAAAAAGCTCCCAAAATGCTGATTTTAACGTTTTTACCCCTAACCCAAATGGGAGAACGCTAAAAATCAGCAGTTTGGAAAAGTCCCCATTTGGGGATTTAGGGGCAAATGGGCTTTTTTGACTGACCTCATTAAAAAAATCGGCCGGATCGCCGGCTGAGCAGTTTCCTCCCGTTGATTTTAAAATTCGGGGAGAGAGGTTTGTGTGAAAATAATCAGAAAGCATACCGGCGTAGGTATTTTGTATTGAAGCAAAAGTAGTTCTGCCTTGTGTTTTCATTGGGCCAGATTGTTTAAAAGGCTGATAAATTCTTCCCGTTTGCGCGACGCTACCGGGATTTCGAATCCGTTGGTAAGGATAATCACCCCACCCTCCCGTTTTTCAAAGCGCCTGATGTGGGCAAGGTTGATCAAAAATGAACGGTGCACCCTGAAAAAACCAAATGCAACAAGCATTTCGTCATAGTCTTTAATGGGTTTTGATGAGAGAATTGCCTCATCGCCTGTTGTGTAGATGGTTGTATATACGGTGTCGGATTGACAGTGCGTAATCGAGCTTATTTCGATCAGGTGAATGTTTTCGGTGGTTTTGATTACGATTTTTTTTCCGGTATTTTCACCATGTTTTACATGCGAATCAAGTGCTTCGAGACGAATCTGCATCTCCTGATGGATCATCTGTTGTGCGCGGTTTATGGCCTGACACAGTTCCTCCTGGTTTATCGGTTTCAGAAGAAAATCCACAGCGCTTACCCTGAAAGCCTTGATAGCAAATTCGTTGTGTGCGGTGATGAAAATGACTTTAAAACCCGGTGAATCAAACTTTTGAAGCAAATCAAAACCCGACCCGTCTTCCAGTTGCACATCTAGCAAAAGCAGGTCGGGTTCATTTTGCCTGATAAACGTCTCGGCTTGCGAAACGCTGCAGGCTTCGCCGATCACATGGATTTGCGGGCAGTGTTTTCCAATGAGTTTGCGGAGAGAATCCCTGATATGTTCTTCATCATCAATGATTATCGTCCTGAACTTTTGATGCCTGAGGCTTGATTGAGCTAAAGGTAAATTCATTGTCGTAGGTTTTCATTAGGTTAACATTAGGTGTGATGACTGCGGCCTTTGCATCCTCAAAATCATTATATTATCACTATTGACCGACAAAATTTAATAAGCATAGAAAAATGAGAAGGGGATTCATCACTTCGTTCGAAATAACAGACAGTTAGCTGCTTGTGGAGGGGGTAGGCGGCGGCTCCGCCGCCGCCTACCCCCCCCGACACTAAAACCCTTGAAATTATTGTCATTTCGAGCGGAGCGAGAAATCTCCCAGTTTTTGTCTGTCAGTAATGTTTAATTTCAAAACCTTCTCACTGATGAAGTCAGGCGCCACTGCAACCTTCAACACTTAGATTTTCAGAAAATACAAAGAACTAAACAGTCATTCCATGTTCCATCAAATCGAATGATAAGCCATGGGTGGCAAATATACGACAATAAAAGCAAAAAAGGAAGCCGCTCTGATGACTATCCTGATCGGTTGGCTCAAAGCCGGATATCGCCGGCTTACTTTACAAAACCCCGCCGGAATCTCCGGCAGGGTTGAAGGTTTATGAGAAGAGTGGTTGTTTTTTTGGTTTTGGCGGGTAATAATCCCCTGAACCCCTGCTCCGTCAGGAACTGAAGCAGGGGTAAGGGATTAAAGGAGTTAACGGGTCTTCACGAGTTTTTGGGTTAAAACTGCATTATCGTATTTTACCATCAGCATGTAAATGCCTTCGGAGAGATCAGCCACATTCTTTGTAATTTCCTGTGGCCCCTTAGCAAGTTGAAGCACATCGGGTTCGAACATCAATTTTCCGAGGATATCATAGATTTCGATTCTGACTTCCAGGGCTTCGGGAAGCGTGAACTGGTAGTTTAAGGTTTCATCAAATGGGTTGGGATAAGCATTGATGCAGGTGATTAATCCGCTTTTCATTTCCGGTGGTTCTAGTGGGATTTCGATACCTGCGTTTAGCATGCACTCGTAAGCGCCGATGTCAATCCGATCGTTGCACACCCTTGCTGTTCCGCAAAGACAGCAGGATGGCAGATACTGAGTATAGTAATACGGTGAAAAGGGTGAGGTTCCGGTATTGATACAGGGTGAATTTTTGGAGATTGAATAGGGATGGGCGGCATTATTTTCACGGAACATCGGGTTTTTATCAACATTGTATAAGTATTCGCCACCGAAATAACCACCAAAATTATTGATCCCGCCCTTGCAGTCGTTATAATAAAAACCAGGCCGGTTTGAATTTCCCTGGAAGCTTACCTGATCCCCGGCAGCCTGTGCTTCATTATTCCAGATAATGTTGTTGATAATCTCACCGTGTGATTGGTTAGCGAAGTACAAACCGCCGCCACAGATTGCTTTATTATCGGCAATAGTATTGTTAATCAGAATACCGCCGCTTTGAGTGTGGAAATTAATGGCGCCACCGAAGCTGGCTGTGTTTTTGTAAATCACACAATTAGAAATGACAGGCCTTGAGTTTTCATAGGCGAAAATTGCCCCGCCGTATTTCGAGAAATTGTCGTGGAAAGTACATCTTTGGATTATCGGGCTTGAATTGCGTAATGCTATGGCTCCACCTCCGGGACTTATTCCCTTGTCGGCTTTGTTGTGTCTGAATACAGAACAGTAAATTTCGAGTTTATCGTAGTGGTTAACGGCAAATACACCGCCACTGTTGGTTGTGCCACCACCCTGTGCATGACTGTATTCGAAGATGCACATCTGAAAAATTGACGGGCTGACCGAGTGGGTGTTAAAATAGTCGAATCCATCCCATGTTACCACAGGATTGGAACGGGTGAAAACAATTTCTTTTCCGCAATCTCCTTTTGCCAGAATACGTCCCTCTACTTCAATTTTGTAGGGGCCACGCATCAACACCTTCACTCCGGGTTCGATCGAAAGGGCTGAACCTGCCTCGATCTTCAGATCTCCGTCAACATAGTAGGGAGCATTTTCAGCGGTCCAAAGACCATTGACTTTGCCACCAGGAACAAAAGTTCCATTGGCACTTACGCCAACAAATGATCCATTGGTAATTTCCCAGAAAGCGCCATCACGCCCGTTGCCCATAAAATTGCTGTTGGGTACAACATTGATTTCGTCCAGACGGCTGATGAGCAGGTGGTTTCCCAGATCCTTCAGCATTGATTTTGCAACGCAAAGTATGCTGTGAGACAGCCCAGGTACCATGTAGGCTTTTCCGATCGTTGCTTTGCTGGTTGTGTAGCCCTGCCCGGCGTCAACAACTCTATCTTTATCCTGCATGATCTGAATGATTGGAACTCCCCTCAGCTCGATCACAAACGAGTTGTTGTAATAGTTGCACCAGTGCTGGGTTTTATCATAACCCCAATCCTGTCCGTACACATCCGGTCCGAGGCTGCTCAGATCCATTTTGATAGTAAGTTCCTCAATCTTAAAACCGCGATGCTCAAGTTGCAGCCTGGTATTGAAAAATCCAGAGGAACCCTGCACGAAATGACCAAGGCATGCATCATTAAATGGAAAAATTCCACCATAATCGAGCGATGCCCTGTAATAAGGCTGATTGTCATGCCCGTCGCCTATTGGCTCGGGACCGGTTCCGGTAGCATCCCATGCGGCAAAGCCTTGATAGTCATCATTCAGACCAATGAAAGGAAGATTAGGGTTACCGGCAGTAAGTATTCCTTTCTCAACAGTGTAAAATGCCCCTGAACGCCCGTTTCCCTGAAACGAACTCACATAATTTGCATGGTGACAAATCTTAATTTCCCTGCCATCCAGGTCCTTCATAAAAGCGCTGGCGATCTCATAATACACCGAATTTGCCATGGCTACATTAGTTACCGGAGCGTATCCTGATTCGATTGTCCAGGCGCCTCCCGTTGTATTGATGTACATCATTGCATAGTCAAATGTACCGGAAAGCAGCGGTTCGTTGTTCAAAACCACAGAAAAGCGAATTCTGTAATAGTTAGAATAGCTGGAATTGTCCATGAAGAACCAGTCCAAACCTTCAATATCTTCTCCGAGCGATGTCAGACCGTATTTCACCTTTACCTGATCAGCAGAAAATCCATACATTATCAGGACTTTTTCAAAAGTCGAAAAACCAGTCATGGAGGGTAAAAAATGGAAACCGGCATCATCTGAATCACCTGTGATGAAATCTCTTGATGATCCGTAGTAGTAATGATGACCGAATCCCGGAGCAGGAACCAGGTGACCGGTTGCAGCAGGCTCGGGGCCGGCGCCGTTAGCATTCCATCCTGCGATGCCTTCGCCGTTGTTCGGGTGGCCCTCAAACAGGATTCTTTGTTGTGCATTCAATGCACTTGTTGCCAGCAGGAGTGCCATGACAACCATCGAAATTTTTTGTACCGTTTTCATAATTCTTGGTTTTGGGTTAGAAAGTTATTTTTGAAACACATGGTAAAGATATAATCGCCGGAAGGGGAAATGTTGGGCAATGTATTAACGCCGGGAATAAGTTAATAAACGCAGGAATTTTTCGAACAAACGCTTTTAAAAAATTTAACGAATGGCCTTTGTGGGTGATGGTAAAGCGATTTAAAAACATGGTGTTTTCAGAGATTTTGTTCATTTCTTTTAATCTTCATCCAAAAAGTACCTGTAGATCCTTTCACAATGGAGGTGTTGCTATAAAACTGAATATCTGTATTGTAGATAAACATAATTATAGGTGTGGCAGGTTTTGGATTCCAGAGTGAGTGCGAAAGTGGAATTTGACCATAGATTAGCTGCCACAATAGACCGCTCTTTTAATTTCCATTTTTCAGCATCAGGAAACCATTATCTGAGGTGAGGGTGAATACTCATCAGCAGATCCATGAAAAATTTTGTTGTTTATCTTTGCTAAAACACATTTGAGAATGATTCTGAAAAGAAAAACCATAGAGTATACTTTTGCTGGTAAGTGTAGGGCTTTGGTTTGCAGTGGATTAACTTGCATTGTTCTCTTTTTGGGATTAGTGATGACCTTTACAGCGTGTAAAAACCATCAAAAACCTGAAATTGAAAAACTTAAAACATACATCGACAGTATCAACACCGAATTCAGCAAGGACCTCACTTACGACTCATTGAAAATCACCGAGATCCAAAGGCTGATTGCGGTGAGTGATTCCATAAATTACCCCGAGGGAGAAATTAACCTGGCCGTTACAGCTTCCAGAATTTACATGTCGAATTTTCAGAACGTGAAAGCGTTAAGAATGCTTGAAACGGCCAACAAGGCATTGGAGCAGGTTAGAAGACCTGACATGGAGGCTTTGGTCAAATTTTATTTTGGAAAATTCAATTTCAGGATTAACAATTCGGATGCAGCCCTCGATTTTTTTCTGAAATCAATGGAGAAAAGCCTTGAAGCCGCTGACACAGCCATGTATTCAAAATCGCTGATCAACATTGGTAATCTCTACCTGGAAAGAGGAAATCTTTCAAAAGCCAAAGAGTACTTCGATAAGTCATTAAGTATTAACAGGGTAAGAAACGATTTTAACGACCTTTCCATTGATTATCACCACATGAGTGTGTATTACCTCCGGAAAAGCGAGCTGGACAGCGCGAAATTTTATCTTGACAAGGAACTGGAGATGAATAAGGAGTCCAACAATCCCATGCTCTATATTTATAACCTGAGTAATCTGGCAAGTTTTCAGATCGAAAATGGGGATTTCGATCAAGCAGAGCGCAATTCGCTTGAGGCTTTGCGCCTTCTTGACAGCATAAGTCCCTTTTCACCCCCAACCTATTCCCGGTCGGTGGTTCATGCCAATCTGGGTGTTCTTAATCAAAAAAAAGGGAATTTAGACCTGGCGTTGAACCATTTCAATATCGCCAACCAGGATACAGCTTTCAAATTTGTGCCGGAATTCAGGATAAAATTGCTTTTTGATCTTTACAAAATCCATAAAGAATTGGGAAATCACCAGGCTGCCCATTCATTTCTTGATCAATACCTTCAACTTCGTGATATTAACGACAAAGCTGTGGCCGATCAAAACCTGCTGGCCATGGAGATGCGTTACAACTTCAGGCAACTGCAGCAGGAACACGAACACAAGCAGCACCGGATGCGAATGCTGTTTTATGGATCGTTGATAATTCTTGGAATGGGATTGTTCGCCCTTTTCATGTTTATTCAAAAGCAGCGAATCAAGATAAAAAACGAACAACTTTCCAAAAACATCCAGGAAATTAAGCTTGACCGGCTTAACAGGGAGCTGGCCTCACAAGCATTGAACATGGTAAGGATCAACGAACGTAAGATCAATCTCATCAAAACGCTTAAAGAACGCATGCCCAGTTTCAAGCGGGAGAATCAACTGGTTGTTTCAAGCATTATTGACGATCTGGAGAAAGACAAAAACGAACTGGCCTGGAAAGAGTTTGAGATGAGATTTACCGAGGTGCACAGCGAGTTTTATAAGAAATTATCGAAAATCAACCCTAACCTTACCATCAACGAGAAGCGTTTGTGCGCCTTTTTGCTTCTCGATATGACCACGAAAGAGATCTCCTCCATCACCGGGCAAAGCCTCAGGGCAATAGAACAGGGGCGAACCAGGCTCCGAAAACAACTCTATCTCACCAATTCAAGCGTTTCCATAACTACCTTCCTGAGTTCGCTTTAAAGATCCGTCTCCAGCAATTCCAAGATATATTTATATTATTGTTAAACAATGACTTAGGTGGCACTGTGTGATCATTGTCGTACTCATTTTTGCCTAAAGTCGTAGTTTTCATGTACCTAAAAATTTGGTCTCAGGAAATTGTGCATTTAGCTTTGTCGAAAAAATTTTACCGCCATGTCGAAAAAAAAGATCAACCTGAAAGCAAGCCCAAAAGCTCAAAAAAAATTGAAAAACCCGGATGAGGTCATTTCCAAAATCACTGAAGAGACAATAATCCTGAAAGGCATTGCCACGCGATTCGGTAAAGACAAATCAAACAGCAAACAGGAATAGTATTTTGAACACACAATTTAATTTAAACCAAAATTTTATCACAATGAAAAAGAGATCTACAAAGTTGAAAAGCCTGATAATGCTGATTGCAGCATTATTCATCGGACATTCGGTGTCAGGGCAAATTACCGGAATTAAAACTATTCCGGGCGACTATCCAACGATTGCATCTGCAATAGCAGCGCTCAACACGCAGGGTGTTGGCAGCGGCGGCGTAACCTTTAATATTACCGCCGGTTACACCGAAACCTTCGCACCCAGCACAGCAGGGCTGATTACAGCTACCGGTACCCAGAGCGACCCTGTGGTTTTCCAAAAAACAGGAACCGGTAACAACCCCCTGGTTACTGCCTCGGTCGGAAATGGAGCATATGATTACGTCTTTTGCCTGGCAGGAAGCGACCACATCACTTTCGATGGCATTGACATCCGCGAAAATCCAACCAATGGCGATGAAACCCGCAAAATGGAATTTGGTTTTGTGTTTCTGAAAACATCCCCAACAAACGGATCTCAGTACAACACCATTAAAAACCTGGCCATTTCCGGTTTCAGCAGAGTTGAAGCATACGGCGTTGCTTTGCTAAACTGGGATTACACTGCTCCTGGAACGCAACTCAATGTTAACGATGTTGCCGGCGCCAATTCGTGGAACAAGTTCTTCAACCTGAATTTTACGGATTGCTACAATGGTATCAATCTGTCAGGTTTTAATGATACCGTTGCCCCATTCGCATTTCAGGATCAGGGCAATGAAGTGGGCAAGGATGGCCAGAATACCTTTACAGGCCTGGGAATCGGAGGTACGACAGTTAATACCTATGGAATTAATGTTGCAGGCCAGAATGACCTTGAGCTGGCCAACAACCTCTTCACCGGAACAGTAACCCTTACAAGCGCCAGTTTCTATGCGATGAACCTGAGTTATACAGCCAATGCCAACCTGGAACTATACGGAAACACAGTGAGCATTAATATGGCAGGCAGTGGGGCATTTTTTGGGATTTTTATTGACGGTTTTGGCGATGATGGCACCACAAATACCTTGAATATTTACAACAATTCAGTGATTAACAACTCATACCCCAATCACACTACCAATTATGTGATTTACCTGTATGCGGTCACAGAAGCCTTGAACCTTAATTGCAATTACAATAATGTCTCAAACAATAGTATTGGTAACCCGAATGCCAACTCCCGCAATAGTAATATTTACTACATCTATATGAAAGATGGTAGACCAACAGGTCTTGTGAATACAGGAATAATGAATGTAAACTACAATACAGTAACCAATAATCAGAGACTTTCCATCAATACAGCAACTTCCGCAGAGCCAGCCACCAATTATATTTTAGTTACTGGTTCGAATGAGATTTTTAACTGCCACGACAACCTGATAGCGAATAACATAATGTACAACTACTTCGGTTATATACATGGAATAATAACGGCACACAATGGAACACAGAAATACATTTA
Source organism: Bacteroidales bacterium (assembly GCA_036794825.1). Lineage (GTDB taxonomy): Bacteria > Bacteroidota > Bacteroidia > Bacteroidales > 4484-276 > RZYY01. Next base: position 69,663 of record DAIRGA010000024.1, read on the forward strand.
TAACAACACCATAGAAAATAATTCAGGTACAACGTATGGTTTTATAGGGCTTTATAATGCAAACGGTATCAACACCCATATTTACAACAACAAAATTCGAAACATCACCGTAGTCGGATCCTATAATGGAATAGGAAGTATCCGGGGAATTCATCAGAACGCTAATTCCAACGTTTACATCTATAACAACTTCATCAGCGAATTGTACGTTCCGGACGCAAAATTCCCTGTAGTGACCGGAATCTTCACTCAACAGGGTACTTTTGCCGGAATCTATAATAACACGATTTATCTTGACGGTACTTCTACCCAGGCCAATTTTGGATCGCAGGGAATCTGGATGGATGCTACCACCCAAATGATTGACCTCAGGAATAACCTGATCATCAATAAAACCATCCCGACTGGTAATGGAATTGCTGCCATAATAAGGCAACAAGGCGGCTCATTGGGAAGTTTTGCTTTGACATCCAACAATAACAACTTTTATGTAGAAAGTACTCTTCCTAAACGAGCTATCTATTTAAGCCCGACTGATACGATCACGAGAATGGATAATTTTAAAACTTTCATTGCGCCCCGCGAGTCGGCTTCCATCTCCGAAAATACCCAACTGGTGAATGTGACCACCATGCCCTATGACCTGCATGTTGATCCTAACCAGGTTACCCTGTGCGAAAGCGGCGCAATGATCATAACGGAACCCGTTGCCGTTACCACAGACTTTGACAACCAGCCACGATTCCCCAATCCCGGCTACCCCAACAATCCAAATACTCCGGCTACAGCGCCCGACATCGGCGCCGATGAGTTTGCAGGAACGAATCCAACCGGACCCATAGCGTTGACCGGGATTAAAACCATTCCGGGTGATTTTGCTACTATTGCTGCTGCCATAGCAGCGCTCAATGCACAGGGAGTAGGAAACGGCGGGGTTGTTTTTGAGGTAGCCGCCGATTACACCGAAACCTTCCAGAGCCTCACCGATGGACTAATAACAGCCACAGGAACACAAAACAATCCCATCACTTTCCGCAAAGCAGATGAAAGGGGCAACAATCCCCTGGTAACAGCCGCCGCCGGAGTTGGAGCTTATGATTACGTCTTCTGCCTGGCCGGCAGCGACTACATCACTTTCGATGGCATTGACATTCAGGAAAACTCACTAAACCTCGACGATACGCAAAAGATGGAATTTGGATTCGCCCTTTTGAAAACCTCAGGAACCGACGGCGCACAGTACAACACCATTAAAAACCTGACCATGTCCGGTTTCAGCAGAGTTGAAGCATACGGCATTGCCCTTCTGAACTGGAATTATACTGCTCCGGGAACACAACTCACGGTTACCGACGTAGCCGGCGCAAATTCGTGGAATAAATTTTTCAACCTGAATTTGGTGGATTGCTACAGCGGTATCAACTTGCTGGGATTTGATGATACCGTTGCGCCATTTGCCTTTTACGATCAGGGCAATGAAGTGGGCAAAGACGGCCAGAATACTTTTACCGGCCTGGGAATTGGAGGCACGACCGTAAACACCTATGGAATAAATGCTGCCGGTCAGAATGAACTTGTTCTGGCCAACAACCTGTTCACGGGAACCGTTAACCTGACCACCGGCAGGATCTATGCCATGAACCTTTTGAATTCCAACAATGCCAACCTCGATGTTTATGCCAACACCGTGAGTATGGAAATGGCCAACACGGGAATGTTTTACGGCATTTACATCAACAATTTTGGGAAAGATGGCACCACCAACACCGTTAATTTTTATGATAATACGATTACAGGCAACACTTTCCCCAATCACACGAGCGGCAACGTGGTGTATGCCTATATAGTTACCGGTGCTGTAAACGCGAATTGTTACAACAATGTGATCAGCAACAATACGATTGGTTCCTCTTCAACCAATTCAACAGCGCTGGCTTATTATCTGTGGTTCAGGAGTGATCCGGTGAATAAGACCGGAACCATGAACTGCCGTAATAACACAATCTCAAACAATAACAGAATTTCGGCAGCCACTTCAGTGAGTAGCGCTACTTATTTTCTTCATAATACCGGAACCACTGATACACTCAACTGCCACAACAATGTAATAGAAAATAATACAGGGATTGCGGGAACCGCTGCTGGCATTTACATCCTCCATGCAGCGGGGAAAGTCAAGAATATCTATGAAAATACCGTTAGCAATATATCAGGAAAATTTACCAATCTTTATGGGCTGCAAAATGCAAACGGAACAAGCAGAATCTACCTTAACCGAATATCGAACCTTACAAGCAGCGGAAGTCCGACGGGTATGGCAGGCATAAACTATGTGAGTGGGTTATTCCAGCAAGCTGGCGCCAGCTCCGTTTATTTTAATAACGTCATCAGCCAGCTTTATGCTCCCATTGCATTAACAACCAATGCTGTGACAGGAATAAGAATAGAGCAATCGAGCAATTTTGCCGGTTTATATAATAATACCATTTACCTTGATGGGACTTCGACGGGTTTAAATTTCGGAACGATGGGGGTATCGTCAACTACCGGCGTCACTCTTGATATGCGAAATAATGTTATCATCAATAATGCCCTACCTAATGGAACAGGTCAAACCATTGCTTACTCCAGGAGTAACGCAACCTTAACTACCTATGATCAGGTTTCAAACAACAATTGTTTTTACGCAGGGATACCCGGTCCAAATAATCTGATTTTCAAGGATGGCACGAATTTATTCCAAACGCTGGCCGATTACCAGACGTTTATTTCGCCCAGGGATGCCCAGTCAATATCAGAACTTCCACCTTTTGTTAATATTAATACCTCTCCTTACGACCTGCATATTGATCCAGCGCAGGTTACTCTGTGCGAAAGCGGCGGAAGTATCATAACAGAACCGGTTGCGGTTAATACGGACTTCGACAATCAACCACGGTTCCCCAATCCCGGATATCCCAATAATCCAACTACACCGGCAACCGCTCCGGATATCGGCGCCGATGAGTTTGCCGGAATGAATCAGACCGGTCCAATGCCATTGACAGGAGTTAAAACCATTCCGGGCGATTATCCTACTATTGCATCGGCCATAATCGCAATCAACACGCTGGGTGTAGGAACCGGTGGGGTGACTTTTGATGTGGCCCCAGATTACACCGAAACCTTCCAGAACCTCACTGATGGATTGATATCAGCCACAGGAATGCAAACCAGCACGATCACTTTCCGCAAAGCAGCAGAAAGAGGCAGCAATCCCCTGGTTACCGCTGCATCGCCCGGCACAGGAATCTACGATTACATCTTCTGCCTGGCCGGCAGCGACTACATCACCTTTGATGGCATTGACGTGCAGGAGAACCCGTTAAACACAGACAATACGCAAAAGATGGAGTATGGATTCGCCCTGCTGAAAACATCGGGAACCGACGGTGCACAGTACAACACCATTAAAAATTCCACCATCACGCTCGCCGGCAACAACAACGCTTATGGCATTTACTCAAACAACTGGGTTTTCAACGCCCCCGGAACTCAAATTACCGTTACCGACCAAGCCGGAGCGAATTCATGGAATAAGTTCTTCAACCTCGGTTTTGTGACTTGTTTCAATGGTGTTTATCTGGTAGGATTTGATGATACCGTTGCGCCGTATGCCCTGTATGATCAGGGTAATGAAGTGGGTAAAGATGGTCAGAATACCTTTACCGGCCTGGGAACCGGCGCCAGTGGAAGTAACGTTGTTTATGGCATAATAGCCTTTGCCCAGAGCGGTCTTGTACTGGCTAATAATTCATTCACCGGCGCTGTAAGTTTAGGAGCCGGCTCCTTCTATGGGATGTATATTCTGGACGCTGTTAACGCAAACCTCGATGTTTACAACAATACCGTAAGCATTGATTTGGCATCTTCTGCAGGATTTAGTGGATTCAACGGAATCAATATCCTCAATATGGGTAAAAATGGCACTTCGAATACTGTAAATGTATACAATAACAATATTGTCAACAACACCTATCCCAATCAAGCTGGCATCCAGGCTAAATACCTGAATGTGCAAACAGGGGCCTATAACCTGAATGTCCATAACAATAATGTTTCGAACAATACCATTGGTTCCGCCACTTCAAATTCAACAGGACATATTCACTACATGTGGTTGAAAAATGACCCGGCCAATCCAGGAACCATGAATGTTTATAATAATCAGGTTAGCAATAATAACCGATTCACTAATGTTACACTTAATCATCAGATCTATTTCATGTATGCTACCGGTAATGTCGGATTACTCAACATCAACGACAACCTGATTACCGGTAATCATGCGATGTCACCTTCTGGTCCGGTTTATGGAATCTATTGCCAGCACGCTGGTAATACCAAAAACATTTTTGGTAATATTATCGAAAACATTACCGGAAGAATAGGAAGTTTTGCAGGAATTATCAATCAGAATGGTGCTGACAACCATATTTTCAACAACAAGATTCAAAATATCACCTCTGCAAACAGCACTATTGGTTCAGTTAAAGGCATCTGGCAACAGGCTAACACAAATGCTTCCTACCTCTATAATAATTTTATTGGCGGATTGTATGTTCCCAATGGTAATTCGAATGATAACGTTGCAGGAATCTATTGTTCCAACAATCCTCCATTTATTGGAATTTACCACAATACTATCTACCTTGACGGGACCTCCACCGCAAGCAATTTTGGCTCGCAGGGAATTTATATTGCAGCCACAGTACTCAGTGTTGATCTCAGAAACAACCTGATCATCAACCACTCAATACCCACCGGGCTGAATGGTAAAGCGACCATAATCAGAAACATGTCAACTGCCTTGAGCAACTACGCATTAACATCAGATAACAACAACTTCTATCCGGGTGCTCCGGGTATTAAACGTTTTATCTACATCACTCCAACCGATTCTATTGCAAGTATGGATGATTTCACGGCTTTCGTGGCGCCCCGCGAGTTGGCTTCAATTTCTGAGAATACCCAACTGGTGAATGTAACCACCATGCCTTACGACCTTCATGTTGATCCAAACCAGCTGTCTCTTTGCGAAAGTGGCGGGATGATTCTAACGGAACCCATTGCCATTAACACTGACTTTGACAACCAGCCAAGATTCCCCAATCCCGGCTACCCCAACAATCCCAACTGCCCGGCCACAGCGCCTGACATCGGCGCCGATGAGTTTATGCTTAATGAATGTCCGGTGAGTGAAGCCAAAATCTTAACCTTTGGTTTCAATGTGACCGAAAATCCCTCATTGCCTGAGGATGTTCCCGGAGTTGTTGATGAAGAAAACTTCACAGTAACATTAGAGGTGCTTGAAAATGCAAACATTACAGGTTTAATAGCCTCCTTTACGCTGTCTGACGGTGCAAGTGCCAGAGTCGGAACCGTAACACAGGTGAGTGCTGTAACTGCCAATGACTTCTCTTCGCCGGTTAACTATACAGTTATCGGGTATGCAGGCAATACCCAGGAATGGATGATTACTGTCAACACCCTGCCCTGTTTAAGCCCCTGGAGTTATACTGTTACCGGCAGCCAGCACATCATTATCATTCCCGTTGATGCTGCGCCTGAAATCTTTGGAGAACCGCTGGCGCCCTACGACTGGATTGGGGTTTTCTTCCTCAACGACGACGGCGAAGAAACCTGCGGCGGCGCCGTGCAATGGACCGGAACCGGAAATGTTGGATTTATGGCCTATGCAGATGACCCCACAACTCCCGAAAAAGACGGATTTGATTCCGGTGAACCTTTCCGCTGGAGATTGAGCCGGTGCGGAAATCCCGAAGAATTTACCGCTTTTGCTACTTATGATCCCAACCAGCCCAGCCAGGGAAATTTCCAAAGCCTCGGAATATCCATGCTCACTAGTCTGAAAGCCGCTTATATTCAATACTTTATGCTAAATCAGGGATGGAACAGCATGTCCAGTTACATTGTTCCGTTTACTCCTGCCGTGGAAGATCTGTTTGCCCCCATTGTCAGCAACCTTACCATACTCAGCAACCTGACTTCCATGTACTGGCCGGCGCAGGGGGTTAACACCATCGGCAACTGGAACAGCAACTCCGGCTACGTAGCCAAAGTGACCGAAGATGTTGAGTTTATGATTGGCGGGGCAGATTTTGTTTCAGGAACACTGACGATTCCGGCAGGCTGGAGCTATTTGCCGGTGCTTTCTGAATGCCCGGCTGATGTGATGGATATGTTTGGAAGTAACCTGGCTGATGTGGTGATCATCCAGGAACTGATCGGTACAGGAGTGTTCTGGCCTCAGTTTGAAGTTTACACACTCGGGACTTTCGAGCCCGGCAAAGCCTACAAAATCAAGCTGGCCAATGCGGTAACGGTGACTTTCCCCGATTGCAACCAAAAGTCGTCAATACAATCAACATCAGGCATTAACAAGATAGGCACTATCTGGGGAGAACTCAATTACTCGCCCGAAAAACAGGTTACCGCCATCCTGAAATCAGCCCTTTCAGGTCTTCAAAGCGGAGATCTGGTGGGGGCTTTCAATGCAGATGGTCTGCTTTGCGGATATATCGAAATCGGGGCTGTTGACCACAACCTGGCCATCACCCTTTTCGGCAACGACCAGACTTCCTCCACAACCACCGGGTTGATAAACGGAGAACCAGTCTTCTTCAAATTATACCGCAGCCTGTCCGGCGAAGTGTTCGACCTGGAGGTGGAATACGATAACTCTCTGGAAAATTCCACCGGGAATTTTTATACCGGATCTTTTGCGGCAATTACTGAAATAATCCTGAAATCAACCGGAATGAAAGAAATGAACCCAGTGAAATACTCGATCATGCCCAACCCTGCCAAGGAAAGCATTACCATCACAGCAGCAAATGGCGCCGGCCATTCTGTTGAAGCGCTGATTTACGATATGCACGGCACGCTGTTGGTCGAAAACAGCTTTCAGAAACAGACCTCTTTGAACATCGGAAATCTGAACCCCGGTGTTTACATGGTTGTGTTAAGGACAGCATACAGCCATGAAGTACAAAAACTTATTGTCAGATAACTTTCAAAACGTTAGAACCTTTAAACCCTGCCCCGAAACGGGCGGGGTTTTTTTGTGTACCACCATTATCACCTTTCCAAAACTCAACAAAGATCGGTTAGTAATGAGTTAGCCTACATGGTAAAAGGTTGCCTTAACTTAAAACTTGAATTCCGACCACAAATTCATCTTGTCAGATAAAAATGATTTGGGAAATGAAAATTATCGGATATTTTTCATTTTCGAAATAAAAATTATCTTTGTCAAAAAATGCCATGCCAAACTTTGAACGAAAATTACTGAAAGAGATAATAGAACATCTTCCTGAAAAAGAGTTTACTATCATTTCGGGTGCACGGCAGACCGGGAAAACCACGCTCCTCAACCAGCTTGCTGAAAAGCTAAAGCAAAATAATGAGGCGGTTACCGTTTTAACACTTGAGGACCAATCCATTTTATCCAGGTTGAACCAACATCCTGAAAACCTCTTCGAGTTTGCCATCCGGCCCGAAGGGAAGAGACTTTATGTGCTTCTTGATGAAATTCAATACCTGAATAACCCTTCTAACTTCCTGAAGTTGCTTTACGACAAGCATCATCAGTCGCTAAAGATAGTTGCTACTGGCAGCAGCGCTTTTTATATTGACAGGAAATTTACCGATTCGCTTGCAGGCCGGAAACGACTTTTTGTCCTTTATACACTCACTTTTGATGAGTTTTTGACATTCCGGACAGCTAATGACTCACTGAAAGATGAATTAACAGCGATCCGGACTCGCAATAATTATCTCTCACCTAAGCGCAGTGAGTTGGAGACGTACTTCAACGAGTATCTCATTTATGGAGGCTATCCTGCTGTGGCGCTTGCTGATTCGGTTAACAGGAAAACGCAGATGCTAAACGAGATTACAAGTTCATACCTGAAGCGGGATGTCATCGAATCCAATGTACAGGATCAGGAGAAGTTTTACTATCTTACCCTGCTACTTGCCCAGCAGACAGGCTCGTTGGTGAATGTAAACGAATTGTCGAAAACGCTGAGACTCTCGACAACTGCCGTTGAGAATTATCTCTACATTCTCCGCAAATGCTTTCACATCCATTTGCTGCGTCCCTGGTTCAGAAATATCAGAAAAGAACTGGTGAAGATGCCCAAAATTTTTTTTCATGACCTGGGTTTCCGAAATGCCCTGATCAAACAGTTTAATCCTATCGAACAGCGCCCGGATAAAGGAATGTTGATTGAAAATTATGCATATATCCGCTTGCGCGAAATCTGGGACAACGACACATTGCACTACTGGAGAACTGCCGACGGTCAGGAAATAGATTTTATTATCCTGAATAGTTTTGATGAGGGAATTGCAATGGAAATCAAATTTGATGAGGCTGGTGTCAATCCTATGAAATACAGCAGGTTTCAGGAGGCTTACCCATCGTTTCAGCTAACCCATAAAGCCTTCAAAGCAGCTAACAACGAACATTCCCTGATGGCATTGTAGTGCAGCAGAAAATAATGATCATAAAATGTCAGAACAACAATTCCAAAGCGTTCAAACGCTTTATCGAAAAGATCGGGGTGTTTTCTGAAGTGCCTAAAAACTTGACGCAGTAGGTGATTCGGTAAAATTATTACTAACTGCTTTCTACCAGCTAATTTGCAGCAGGAATCTGCAGGATTCAGATCTTAAAAACGTTTTCCACCCAACTCCTTCGAAAAAGTGTAACATTTTACAAATAGTCGTTTGAAAAAGTGTGGTTTATTACAGAAAGACGTACGACTTTTTGTAGTTGAAGATATTGAATTCATGGTAATCTTCGGAATATCATCAACATAAACATTTCATCATGTTTAATTCAACAATATCTTCTATTTGATTTCGATTTCAATATGTCCGATTATCGCCATCAGGATTGGATGATCAACGTGCCGCTTTATGCGGTGGGGGCTTTAAGCAGGATTTTGGTGACAGAAACCGGCGATAACCCTCATTAACCGGATTTTGCATCTTTAAGGATTATCTGATTGAACATCAGCCACCTTACACCCGGTGTTTATTTTGTTGACAAAAATCGTTCGAAAAACAGAAAAATTTGTCCTTGTCATCAAATTTTTCCTCAACATAATTTTGCAACAACCTGATGAATAGCTACAAATAGCGCTCCCGGCTAAAAATAGACCAATCCTTCTCTGATGGCGAGCTTCACCAATCCAACGGTATTGCTGGTCTTGGTTTTCGCCATGATGTTCTTACGGTGAGTCTCTACGGTTCGTTCGCTGATAAAGAGCTTCTCTGCTATCTGGGAATTGGAAAGCTCCTTGGTGATCAGATAAAGAATCTCGAGTTCGCGTTTTGACAGCTTGTTCTGGTTCAGATCTTTAAACTCTTCTGAATCAATAGCGCCAACTTTTTCAAGAATCGTATTCCGGATTTCAGCATCCCAGTATTTGCCGCCATTAGCCACCGTTTTAATGGCATCAATTAAAACCTGCATATCTGCAGATTTCAAAACATAGCCATTTGCTCCGCTTTGGATCATTTTCTGAATATACAATATGTCCTCAAACATGGTAAGGGCAATAATCTTTGCCTTCGGATTTTTTTCCTTGATTATCCTGGTTAGTTCAATGCCGGTCATATCGGGCATGTTGATGTCAATCAGGATTACATCAGGTTCTGTAACGGGTGGTTCGTTGAGGAATTGCTTTGCTGAGCAGGCATGACCTACCACCTCCATTTCACTGTTTTCCTCAAACAGAGATATTATGCCTTTGATAAATAGCTTATGATCGTCAACCAGATACAACTTTATCTTTTTCATCTTTCATTTTTGTAAATTCGCCGTTGGGTAGCTCCATAATGATTATGGTTCCCCGGTTCGGCATGCTGTCAATAAAAAATTTAC
>DAIRGA010000025.1:0-78031 GCA_036794825.1 Bacteroidales bacterium
TTTACAATTTGCAAAATTTCCACGTAGTGGATTTACAAATTTTAGTCGGTCAGCAATGACTTTTTTTAGCAGAATTTTCAACCAATGGCATTCATAGGAAAATGACAAATCTCACCCAAGGTACGTAGGACTCCTTTGGAGTTTATTGGTGTTTATTGCATTTTATTATGTTTTTCAGATTGCATTTCTCATTAATGTTTTATTTTTGCACTTTGATTCTGCCCGATGGTGTAATTGGCAACACGTCTGACTCTGGATCAGAAGAGCCCAGGTTCGACCCCTGGTCGGGCAACTTTCATAAATCGTAAACCGCTGTTATTCAAATAATAACAGCGGTTTTGTGTTTGATTTCAGTGGTAGTTTACAAAATCTGCACAGGCTATTTTTGTCGAATTTCATAAATACAAATCATTAGTGGCAGGTAAAACCATTGGAGATTTCTATGACGCACGTGCGGCATTGTGCCAAAGGCATCCCTATTGGAAAATGACGAGGCTTTCGTATGGTCATTGGTAGGAGGAGGGTTGACGGCGGCTTCGCCGCCAACCTTCACTAATTAAGCTAACTATCTGTCATTCATAGCGAAACAAGGAATCCAAAAATCATTTTCTACTACAATCGTTGTATGTTGTACAATACTGAACTACAAATCACTATTGTCCGACCAAAAAAATTTCAAAAAAGGTATGTTTGCGGCTCCTCTAAGCAGATGCGGCAGAGAAAGTTCTTTAAAGCTAACCGGAAATTAATGAATACAGTTTACGCCTAATGTGATGCAAATTAACAACTTGAAACCTAATTTGTAGTCTTTGAAGCCTGATTGCTGAAATGTAGCGTTAATCCGGTTTTGCTATCCAAGTACTCCTCGATTGATCAAAACTTTCGGACAACCGTATCAATTTTCGATTTGTAATCATTGGTTTAGTCATTGATTTATCAACTTAATTTACTCGTTATTAATTATTTATAGGCAGTGTCCAGTTCATGTCCAGTAGTTAACCGTGTCCAGGTATGTCCTAATGCCATACTTTTGCCTCGTGATCAGTTCCGATCGTTTAAACCAAAATTATAAGATTATGATATCCAAAATTTCCTTTGTACTGGCAATGATAGCTACTCCATTTTTAGCACTTAATGCCCAGCATCACTATGCTGAGTGGGTTAAAACTATAGAAACTAATGGAACAAACAGCAACATGAATAATTTGCTGTTCGACGGGCAAAACTACATAGTTAACGGGAGTTATTTCCTTTCCGGCACTTTTAACGGAAATACATTACAGGAGGCCAGCAGCGCTAATGCGATGATTTCAAAAATTGATCCTGATGGAAATCACATCTGGTTATCCCAGGTTTATGGCGATGGGATGGTTTCCTTTTTTGACATGGCCTTCGACAGCGATATGAACATTGTTCTGGCAGGCTGGACTACCTCGCAACAAGCTGTGTATGTTAATGGCGAGATGATTATTGAAGGCGATGGCAGTTGGGTGAACAACAGCATGGTAATTAAGTTATCAGGTGCAGATGGCAGCCTGATGTGGCATCGCCACTGGACCGGAGCTGAATATACAACTCTGAATGCCAGTAAGGTGGCTGTGGATGAAAACGACAACGTCTATGTCAGTGGCTATTATAACACGCCCTGGGAAATTGATGGTATTTCTTTTCCTTACAATTTCATTTTTGGTGATGATGTTTACATTTTGAAATTTAATCCCGAAGGAACAGTGGTCTGGGGAAATTATTGGCCATCAATTGACAATATGGGTTTTTCGTTAATCAGGTCGTTGGCGGTCAATGACGAAGCGCTCTACTTCTCACTCGAGTACTCTCTGCCGGTTATGGTTAATGGAGAGCCTCTCCCCCACACCGGAGAGTACTATTGGCTTGCAGTAGCAAAAGTTTCGAAGGAAACCGGTGAAGTGGTTAATATTTATCCTTTCGGTACAGAAGGCAGTCAACTTATCCAGCAGTTAGCGCTTGACAACTCAGGAAACATTGTTGTAGTGGGCTGGTTTACTGCTGAAAACCCTATTACACTCGGAAGTTTCATGCTTAATGGGTATGGTCAGGACGACGGTTTCATATTCAAGATGAACAGCGATCTGGAGGTTATTTGGGCAAAACAAATGGGAGGCCTATTTACCGATCGTGCTTTCAACGTGCAGATTGATCAGGACAATACTCTTTTTATTGGTGGCGGTTTTGACTCATCCGAGGATTTTTTCTATGACGGCCAGAAAGTGCTCGATCCGCAAATACCAGCTTCACTTGCCATGTGCTATCTGCAGTTGCATGCCGATGGCTCATTTATCCAATCTGCCGGGCTATACGGCCAGATGGGAGGTACAGTACTTTCGTTCACTTCGGCTTATGCCAATCAGTTTGAAACAATGCTTGAAGTGATTTGCACCGGAAATTTCATTGGCGGGGTTACCTTTATCGAAGGCCAGCAGATTACAACTGATCATAATCGTGGTTTCGTTTACAAGTGGCTGTTACCTGACGTCACATCTGTTGGTGATTTGTCCGACGAGGCGACTTACTGTATGATTTATCCCAATCCCGCCACAGACTACCTTACGATTGATCCTGTTAATCAAAGATTGGAAATTAAATTGGTTGATATTACCGGCAGATTGATATTCAGTTCAGCCATAGAAACAATAACCACAATATCCATTTCGGAATTACCTTCGGGCGTTTACATGATGAATATGAAAAATCAAAATATGCAACGATCTTTAAAGGTGATTAAAAATTGATGGTTAATTTAGCCGTCATAAACAAGAACAATCTTGTTGTTGCTTAAGGCGGTCAATAGGCAGCCTTCATAATTAAAGTTCGTTTCTATGCGTCTAAGCTGCTTTCCTAATAAACTTAAACAACTCATTATAAGTGGGTTGTTTATTTTTTGTTTCGGGCAAACGGTCGCACAACCCGACGACTCCAACTCCAGCCTCAGGTACAAAATCCGGTTGCTTTCCGACAGTAAAGAATTTATGGAAATAAACCGACTAATCAACCGTAACACCTCACTGGAACCTGAATATAGTCTTGGCATACTTACACGAAATCTCGATTATGCCAATAAAAACTCAGACTTTGAGCTTTTGGCTTACACTCATCTCTCACTGGGTAACTTTTGGTGGTTCAGAAGCAACAGGGTAAAGGCATTTGAACACTTCTTCCAGAGCGAAAAAATTAGTCGTGAGCATGATTATAAAAGTATTACAGCCCTGGCAATTATGAACCGGTCACATTTTGAAGCAGACAAAAATATCAAAATCGAAATGCTGCTTGATGCCATCGGTCTGTTTCAGAAACTTCATGATACCTTAAATCTTGCCAAAGCTCACCTTAATCTGGGTCAGACATTTAGTGACTTTGTTATTGCAGATACTGCTTTTCAATCACCTCATGTCAACCGGGAGCCTTTTAGTGCCAGGATGGAAATTTATCGTGACTCCGCATTCAAGCACTATAACATTGCGCATGCACTTAACGACAAAAGCGGCCATCCTGAAATAATTGCTTCTGTAAATCTCCATTTTGCTGAATGGTACTGGTTTGAAAAAGACTTTCAAAAAGCTGTTTTCCACTTGATTACTGCGGCCGACTTCTTCCTGAGAGCCGGACACACCAAAGGTCATCTTTATTGTAAACTTCAGCTGGCAAAGATCTATGTCGAAAAAATTGAATACGAGCAAGCCATCCAATTGCTGAATGAAGTTGAAGAGCTTTCAAAAAAACTGCAATCACTTGATAACCTGGTTCAAACTTACCGGTTGTTTTCTACCATCTACGATAGCCTGAGTAATTATCCTCTTGCGCTCTTTTTCCATCGGCTTTATAACCAACACCTTATCGAGCTCAATAACAACGCCAGTTTGGATAAGATACACGCTCTGAACCTGGAATACAAACTCCTGGAACAATCCAACGAGATATTACTGCTCAACAGCCGCAGGCACACCAATCGCCTGATTATCGTTTTTCTTGCAGCAGCTATCCTTTTTACACTGGTAATAGCATATCTCGTTGTTCTCAACAAGCGCAGAAAGGTAGCGTTCGTGACCAAAGAGTACAAAAAAAGCAAAGAGCTCAACGAACTTCAGGCAAGTTTAATGGAATCAGAAAAGGCAAAACTCAAACTGGAACAGGAGCTTCTTGAAGAAAAAGTGCAGCTTAGATCTGAGCGTATCATCATGATTGCCAACCAGATTGCAAAACTTGACAGCTTGCTTAAGGTGTTGAATGAGGATGTTAAAACAGTTGTGAAAGGATCGAAAGATCACCTGCTGGTTGAAAAGCTTAACACAATAAAAGTTTCTCTGGCAAAAAGCATGCATGAACAATCTACCCTCAGAGAGCTATCAGCCTTATCTGACGAAGTCAATCAAAACTTTCTTTTTCACATAGAGCAGCATTACAAGAGCATTACGAAAGAAGACCTGAAATTGCTTTCCTACCTGATTATGAATATGGGGTCGAAAGAGATTGCTGAAATCTCCAATATAACCCTTGACAGCGTTCACAAAAAAAGGTACAGACTCCGGCAAAAGTTAAATATCGGCTCAGGAAAAAGCTTTGCAGACTTTTACCGGGAAACGCTGGCTTCGATGCAATAATGCAAACTGGTCTCATACATACTGCGGCTCCTGCGATGAAAAGTTTCCCTTTAAAGGATTATTCAGTTGATTGAGCGGGTGAATGGGAATGCCAGCGCGGGATAGCAATAGCATCGCTAATAATGGAACCGACGAAGCCTGATCTTCTGACATTTCTCCTCTTGGTCATAGGATGTCTTGGAGCCATACAATGACTATCAAAGAGCGATAGGATCCGATGCAGTGGTTGCTATTGTTATTATCCACTCATGGGAACACAGTCGTGCGGTTTCAAAACCAAATCAGTGAATTTTCAAAGTTATAATTATGCATTTTCAAAATTGAACGCATGTATTTTCAAAATAAGGTGTAGCTTTGCGAACTAAATCAGATTGTAACATGATAATAGAAAGACAATTACAGCAGGCCATACAGCAATTTTCCACGAAATACCCTGTTTTGGCAATAACCGGTCCCAGACAGTCAGGTAAGACCACAATGCTTAAAAACCTTTTTCAGGAATACCGATATGTAAGTCTCGAAAGCCCTGACATGCGTGATTTTGCTATGACCGACCCCAAAGGCTTTTTACATCAATATGACAAGTATGTTATTCTGGACGAAATTCAGCGGGCGCCTGCTCTTTTTTCGTATATCCAAACCATTGTTGATGAGCAGAAGATCATGGGGCAGTTTGTTATTTCTGGCTCACAAAACTTCCAATTGATGGAACGCATTACACAAAGCCTTGCCGGCAGGGTTGCCTTGTTTAAGCTTTTTCCGTTTGATAACACTGAGATGAAAACGGCGGATTTGCTGCAAGAAGATTACCTGGAAAATCTTTTGAGGGGTTTTTATCCTGCTATTTTCGACCGGGATATACCATCAAAATCTTTCTATTCCAACTATGTTCAAACTTATGTGCAGCGCGATCTCACAGAATTGATAGCCGTGAAAGACCTTCGGGCATTCAGGAACTTTTTAGGTCTTTGCGCCACACGAGCAGGTCAGTTACTCAATTTGAATGTGCTTGCCACCGAATGCGGAATATCACAACCAACGGCAAAGGCCTGGTTGTCGGCCCTTGAAAGCAGTTACATCGTCTTCCTTTTACACCCCTATTTCGAGAATTTCAGCAAACGGATTATCAAATCGCCTAAGCTCTATTTTTATGATACCGGCTTGCTGGCGTTCCTGCTTAACTTCACCGATCCGGGTCAATTAATAACCCATCCGGCAAAAGGCAGTTTTTTTGAAAATTTGGCTATTGCAGAGTATGTTAAGCAGATGCACCATACTTATTCTGAAACCGATGTCTGGTTCTGGCGCGATTCGGCTGGTCATGAAATTGACTTGCTGACAATAAACGCCGACGGAATGAACCTGTATGAAGTAAAGGCCACCCAAACCATTATGAACGAAATGTTTATCAACCTCGACTATTTTGAAAGAATTTCGGGGAAATCCAGGCTGAAGAAAACCGTTGTTTATGCCGGGAAAGAAAAGCAGGATCGAAGCAAGGGAACTATTTTATCATGGAGAGACCTTGTAGTGGATTGAAACCGGACAGTCTTTCTTTCCTGTATTGACCTGACCCTCTTTTTGCAGCAGCGATTATGCAAGGTCGGAAAACTCTTAATCAACCAGATCGTCATGCACCTCGAAAAGAACGGCGCCATCGAAGCCGGCATGTTGTTCGAATCCCCCTTCACCGATGTCAACGACCAGGGCTTGAACGGCGTTTTTGACGATGTCGCCTCCAACAGGAGCATCCAGTTGATTGAGAGGTTGAATGGGAATGCCAGCGCGGGATAGCGATAGTATCGCTCCCAGCTATCATATCGCTAATGAATGTAGTTTAGAATCACCCTTCCTTCAAATTCTCCCAATACCATCTTATTGCTTCTTTCAGACCGGATTCGAGGCTGTAACGCGGGTTATAGCCCAATAGCCTTCTTGCCTTTTCGATGGAGGCCAGTGAGTGGAGTATGTCGCCTTTGCGGATGTCGGTGTGGATGGGCTTGATGTTGGCAATTTTGCTGTCGAATTGGCTGAGGTACTTTTTCAGGCTTTCTACCAGGTCGTTCACTTTTGTGGCTTCACCAAAAGCAATATTGTAGACGGTGTTAACAGCTTCGGGGTTATCGGTTTCGGCGGCGAGTTCGTTGGCCTGGATCACATTTTCGATGTAGGTAAAGTCGCGGGATTGGTTGCCATCGCCATAAATGACCGGAGATTCATACTTCATCAGCAGCCGGATGAATTTTGGAATAGCGGCAGCATAAGCACCCTCGGGGTCCTGGCGGCGGCCAAAGACATTGAAATAGCGCAGCCCGATGGTTTCGATACCATACAAATCGGAAAAAACTCCGGCGTATAGCTCGTTCACATATTTAGTGACTGCATAGGGCGATAAAGGATTCCCGATCTTTTCCTCAACTTTTGGCAGGGCTGTGGAATCGCCGTAAGTGGAACTGCTGGCTGCATAAACAAATCTTTTGATGCCGGCTTCTTTAGCGGCAATCAGCATGTTGATGAACCCGCTGATATTTACGTCGTTGGTCGTTTTCGGGTCTTTGATGGAGCGCGGCACCGATCCCATTGCAGCCTGGTGTAGCACCACATCTGCACCATCCACTGCTATATGACAGGTTTCCATGTCCCTGATGTCGCCAGTTATCAACCGATAATTTTCATTTTGCAGAAAAGGCCTGATGTTTTCCTCTTTCCCTGTGGCGAAGTTATCGAGACAAATCACCTGATTGTTCAGACGCAGGAAATGCTCCGTAAGATTGGAGCCAATGAAGCCTGCTCCGCCGGTGATCAATATTTTTTTGTTCTGTAGCATGGCAATTCGATGTGTAAAATCTACGCCAAAGGTGGCTAATTTTTACAAACTACGATCCAGACGAGCTTAATGATTGATTACCAGGAAGTAAAAGCAACTTCTGACAGGACTATTTTACCATTGTCGTCGAATAATTATCCCGAAAAAAATAATTCTACCTTTACCGCCTGTTTTAATACTTACCTACATCTGAATTACTTATGAAAATGTTTCTACGCATTCAGCTCGCATTGCTCGGAATCCTTGTCTTTGTTTCTGTTTCAGGTCAGAATTTACGGATGTCTTTTCATTTTGAACAGCCCGCATTTATCGAAAGGTTTGATGAGTTTTCGGAACCCGTGATGGCCAACACAATCAACCTGGGTGAGGAAGGCTTTCCGCTGCTTCCCGCGTTTGGCGCTCAGTTCCTGCTTCCTCAGGGGAAAGAGATCGAATCTGTAAAAATCATTTCAGTAAATTATTCTGAAAAGATCAACGGCATTACGATAGTGCCCGCTTCCAGGCAATTCCCGATCTCCGCCCGAGCGTCCAAGGATTACAGGCCATTTCCCAATCCCGACATTTATCAATCTACCGGACATTACCCAGATCAGATCATTTCGGACATCTCCACCCAATTTCTGGGTGGTTTTTCTGTGGCCGTTTTCAACATCTGGCCAATGCAGTTCCATCCTGCCGAAAAGAGTGTTCTGGTAATTAATTCGGTTGAAGTGGAGATCATTACCCGCGATGTAAAAAATAATCCGGTCAAACCTGCTTATCTTAGCCAGACAACTTTAGATCGGATTGAGAGGTTAGTTTCCAATCCTGAAATGGCACGCTCCTACCCTATCAACACATTGAGAGATGAGGAACAGGTTGACCTTCTGATAATTACGAATCAAAATCTCTCTGCCGCTTTTCAGGCCTATATAAATTACAAAACCGAAAGAGGTTTTCTTACCGAAATCATTACCACCGAAGAAATCTACTCCAATTACCCAGGCAGCGACAATCAGGAGAAGATCCGGAACTGCATCAGGTTTTACTACGAAAATCGCGGGTTGGTATATGTGATCCTCGGCGGCGACAGCGACACACAAAATCAGTCTCAGCGCATTGTTCCCCATCGCGGTTTTTATGTTGACACCGGTTTTGGTACGCTTGACGAAGATATTCCCTCCGACCTTTACTATGCCTGCCTAGATGGTTCCTGGGATAACAACGGCAACGGGAAGTTCGGCGAGCCCGGCGAGGAAGACCTTTTTGCCGAGGTGATTATTGGCAGGATGTGCGTGGATAGCAACACCGAAATCCAGAACATGACCCTGAAACTGATGAAATACCAGGATACACCTGTGATTGCTGATATTCAGAAAGCACTGATGGTGGGTGAGCAACTCGATTCAAGTACCTGGGGAGGAAATTATAAGGAAGAGGTAGCCAATGGCAGTTCGAACAATGGGTACACAACCTCTGGCATTCCACCCTCTTTTTCTGTGTCCCGGCTTTACGAAATGAACGGCAACTGGAATAAATCAGATATTTTCAATCAGTTTAACAACATAGGCATCAACCTGTTGAATCATTTGGGCCACTCTTATGTGGATTACAATATGAAGATGGACCTCAGCGATCTGACCATTACCAATTTTCAGAATAATGGGGTCAACAGAGGATATGTTATTGGATATTCTCAGGGTTGCTATAACGGTTCTTATGATAATCGGGGGTCATCCGGGGGATATTCAGGCACTGATTGCTTTGCCGAGCGCATCACGACCATGGAGACCGCTATGGTAGCTTCACTCTCCAACTCGCGCTACGGTTGGTACGCACAAAACAGCACTAATGGCGCCTCCCAGGTTTTCGACCGCAAATTTTTTGATGCAATCTTCGGAAAGGGAATTTCTGAAATCGGAACAGCCAACGGTGATTCAAAGGAGGACAATGTTTCATGGATTCTGAACAACCGGGTTATAAGATGGTGTGCGTATGAGGTCACCCTCTTCGGAGACCCGGGGATGCCCATCTGGACTGCACCACCCACGCCAATCGCAGCTACTTACCCGTCAACGGTTCCCATCGGTCTCAGCAGCATTGTTATCGAAACCGATGCTCCGGGAGCCAGGATCGGCGTGTCACAAAACGGTGAACTTCTTGGCAGGGCAATCGCGGATGCAAACGGCAACGCATCCATCGAATTCATGAACATTGTAGGTTCAGGTGCATCAGTAATTGTATCAATTACAGCTCATAACCGGTCTCTTCACCAGGGAGTTATCAACGTGATGGCGGACATGCCCTATGTGGTTGCCGATTATTTCACCATTAGCGATGCAAATGGAAACAACAACGGGATTGTTGAATTTGGAGAACAGATTACACTGGGGCTTGGAATGAAAAACCTCGGAAACCTGCCCGCTGATGACGTTGTAGTAACCTTAGGATCCACTGATAATTATATCACGCTTAGTTACCTGGCGGTTGAATTCGGAAACATCGGACCCGGCCAAACGGTTTACATTGAAGATGCATTCCCGGTTATCATTTCCGGAAATACTCCCGATCAGCATCAGGTGCAGATCAGTGTGAATGCCAATGGAAGCAGCACATGGGTATCTACCGTAAAATTTAAGGTTAATTCGCCGGTAATCATAATTTCCGATATGATAATTGATGACACAACCGGAGGAAACGGCAACGGAAGGCTTGACCAGGGCGAAGAGGTGATTTTCAGATTCACTGTTGATAATAATGGACATGCATTATCCCCCGACCTTTTGATGCAACTCGTTTCCAACAATTCAAATGTTAATATAACCTCTTCGCAGGTCACACATACGGGGCTGCAAATAGGCGGAAACTGCATTCTGGTATTCACCGGGACAGTGGATCCGGATGCCGTCATGGGCGACCTTGCCAGCTTGCAGGCAACAATCACTTCAGGTCAATACCAGGTCATTAAAAATTATACGCTGAAGATCGGAATGATAATCGAAGGTTTTGAGTCTGCCGACTTTTCGCTAATCAACTGGGAATTTTCCGGGTCGCAACCCTGGAGCATTTGCCAGGAAAACCCGCAGGAGGGAATATTCTGCGCTCGTTCAGGTGCAATAACTCACGAGCAGTCCAGCGAGCTGAAAATCAGCGTATTTGTAGCTCAGCAGGATACGATCTCCTTTTACCGGAAAGTGGCCAGTGAATCCGGTAAAGATTTCCTCAGGTTTTATGACGGGGGAATGATGAGGGGTGAATGGTCGGGAGTAAAAGACTGGGAAAGAGTTTCTTACACGGTTTATCCTGGGTACCATGAGTTCAGGTGGGTGTATGAAAAAGATGACCAAAACAACAACTACGAGGATTGCGCGTGGATTGACTACATCCGTTTCCCGAAATTGCTCGAAAGCAAACTCGATGCTGGAGGTGACGACATGGTCTGCATTGGGGATAACTATCAAACAAAATCCAGCGGCATCTACCTGATGGCCATTCAATGGGTAACTTCCGGAACGGGAACATTCAGCGACCCTGGCATCTTGCAACCCATTTACACCCCCAGTGCCGCTGATATTCAAAATG
Organism: Bacteroidales bacterium; assembly: GCA_036794825.1. Taxonomy (GTDB): domain Bacteria; phylum Bacteroidota; class Bacteroidia; order Bacteroidales; family 4484-276; genus RZYY01. The sequence continues at coordinate 11,023 of DAIRGA010000025.1, forward strand.
GATGGGTAACGCTTTCCGTTTCAGCTTATGGCGCTAACAACCAACCACTAAACGACAGTATGATTCTTGAAATGGTTGACGAGCCGGGAATTCCAGCCAAGCCAACAGGAGAAATACAGGTTTGTACAAATTACGGCACAACCTATCAATACACAACTCCCGAAATACCTCAGGTGAGAGCCTACATCTGGGAGCTGCAACCAGCAAATGCAGGCACATGGGTCGGGAACGAACACGTCGTCAATATCCTCTGGACACCTGATTTCACTGGAAATATAACCCTGAAAGTAAAAGGTGTAAATCCCTGCGGCGAGAGCATCTTCTCAGAAACACTTGAAATCACTGCCTCTATCTGCACAGGAATCGAAGATAAGTTCTCTGATGGTATTTCAATATTTCCCAATCCCGGAAATGGCATTTTTTGGATAAATCTACCAGAAAACATTGTAAAGGCTGAGTTGAAAGTTTATAATGCTTCTGGACAAGATGTTTTTGGAAAATCTATTGAAATTCAGAATGATGCAATTGAAATCAACCTGAAGAACCAGGTACCGGGGATCTATTTTGTAAGAATCACAAGTGAAGGTAAGAGCTATATCGAAAAGATAATTTTGGAATAAACGGTAATAAACCGGTGAGAACTCCCGTAGCAGGCAAGTTGCGGGAGTTTTTTTTGGGAAACAAAGTAAAAATGCTAAAGCATAAAAATAGGTTGAAATTGAATTTCACGCTCCCCTGCGTGATAATTCTGGTTTTCATTTTCAGTCAACCCGTCAGCAGCCAGGAAAAACAGTCATTTTTTTCCACTTTGTACCTCGAGACCACCATTCATGAAGGCTTTTTAATCAACCACCATCCTGAAATGCGGGTGCTTACCACTGGATTTTTCCCATCGTGGGAAGCGAGCCTGACAAAACAAACCATTGGCCACATCTCGGCAGTGTATTTCAGAAATTATCCCCGGTACGGGCTGACCTATCGCTACAACGCTTTCGGTGGATCACCCTGGCTTGGTGAGGCACATTCGATGATGTCGTTCATCAACCTGCAGATTGGAAAAACAAGGTTAGTGAATTTTGATTTCAGAATATCTCTCGGGTTGGCTTACCTCACCAACAAATTTGATCGGTTGGAGAACTACAAAAACATGGCAATCGGTTCAAACTGGAATGCCTCCATCGCTTTCCGGGTAAATTCAAGAATAAAAATTTCAGAGATTACCGACTTCACCGTCGGGATTTCGATGCTTCATCTTTCTAACGGAACCATCAAAACCCCAAATTACGGATTAAATATACCCGCAGTTGAAGCAGGATTGAACTTTAAGCTGAATCGTGATGAAATCAGTTACCAGATTCCCGATTCACTCATTTTTAACAAAGGAAAAAAAAATGTCAGGATTTCCTTCGGAATGGCAACCAAGGAAATCCTTGACCATTGGGAGGAGGATTTCCTGGTTTACACCGGCGAGATAGCCTTTACCGGTTATTACAACAACGTAAACCGCTACATCATTGGGTTTGATGCTACCTACGACCAGGCTAATGCCATCGAAATTGCAACCCAGAGCGACACGACCAGCAACTGGGTGGAAGAGTCGAAATTCGGCCTGATTGCCGGGCATGAGTGGGTGTTTTCGAAGCTCGCCATCAATCTGTCGTTAGGGTATTACCTCTACGACCTCAACAATTCGGACGATCCGATTTACAACAAAATCGGTGTGCTTTATTTCCTGAATAAAAACCTCTTCGCCGGGCTAACGCTGAAATCACACTATGCCAAAGCCGATTTTCTGAGCGGGAACATTGGTTTAAATTTCTGATTCATGCTGAAAAAGATAATTCCATATTGCTGGCTCGTCCTGATTCTTTTTCTCACCTCGTGCGAAGGCGATCTTTTTCACGAATGCCTCTCCGGTAGAGGAAATCCAACGACAGTAAAACGAGGTTTGTATCCATTTGGCAACATCGCAGTATATGACAACATCAACCTGACTATTGAGCAGGGTGATCAATTTTCGATAACGCTGACGGATGGTGAAAAGCTCATTCCGATGATTTCGAGCCTGATAAAAAATAATACGCTTGAAATCAGAAATGAAAGCCCCTGCAGTTTACTGAAAGACCCGTGGAAGCCGGTGGAAGTGGTTGTGTCGCTTCCGGTTCTGGATTCGCTTTTTATCAGGACGCAGGGAAAAATCAGGGTAAATGGCGCATTGAAACAGCAGTTGCTGTATGTGATGGCTTACGAAACTGCCGCCGATGTTCAGCTCAATCTGCAGACACGCTATTTCAGGCTGGACAATCTCAAAGGCGCCGCAGATATCTATTTAAGCGGTTACAGTGATACGGTTTTTATATATAACATTGCCACCGGCAGATCGGATGCGCTGGGAATCGAAACAGAGGTGATGTCAGTAAATACCGGCAGCATGAACGATACTTATGTAAGAGCCGGTAAAAAGCTGCTCGATGTAAAAATTGACAATATCGGAAATGTGTTTTACCGAAACAATCCCGAACTAATCAACTTTTACTCGACCAGCGAGGGAAAACTGCTGTTGTACTATTAGTAGGATTTAGCAAACACCACGCGCTCCTTACTCGGACGGCCGCTGAAAATACATACACCTGCTTCGGGCTTGTTATTCAACGGAATGGTGCGGATGGTCGCCTTGGTCTCTTCCTTGATTTTAATTTCGGTTTCAGTGGTTCCATCCCAGTGAGCCAGCACAAAACCTCCCTTCTCAATCTGGACTTTGAAATCATCCCAGGTATCCACCCTGAAGGTGTTCTCCTCGCGAAACGAAAAGGCTTTTTGATAAAGGTTGGCCTGTATTTGCTCCAGCAAATTGACAACTTTTGTTTCGATGTCGGTGATCTGGTAGATTTCCTTTTCAAGGGTATCGCGTCTGGCCACTTCCACGGTTCCGTTTTCGAGGTCGCGCGGACCAATTGCGAGCCTTACCGGAACTCCCTTGAATTCATATTCGGCAAATTTCCAGCCGGGTTTTTGGGTGTCGCGATTGTCATATTTCACCGAAATTCCTTTTGCAATCAATGCTTCCTTTATTTGGTTGGCGGTAATACTGATCTGGGCAAGTTGATCGTAATTTTTATAAATTGGCACGATAACTACCTGAATGGGAGCGAGTTTTGGGGGAAGCACCAGGCCGTTATCATCAGAATGAGCCATAATCAATGCGCCCATCAATCGTGTTGAAACGCCCCAGGATGTTGCCCACACATACTCCAGTTTATTTTCTTTGGAGAGAAATTTCACATCAAATGCTTTGGCAAAATTTTGACCAAGAAAATGCGAAGTGCCAGCCTGCAAAGCCTTTCCATCCTGCATCAGTGCTTCGATGCAATAAGTATCCACTGCTCCTGCAAAGCGTTCGTTTGCTGATTTCAGACCTTTGAGAACCGGAACGGCCATCCATTTTTCGGCAAACTCGGCATAAACATCGAGAATTTTCATCGTTTCCTCAACAGCCTCTTCCTGGGTAGCATGAGCAGTATGACCCTCCTGCCAGAGGAACTCCGCAGTTCGCAGAAAAAGTCGGGTGCGCATCTCCCAGCGAACTACGTTTGCCCACTGATTTATCAGCAGCGGCAAATCGCGGTATGACTGAATCCAGTTGCGGTAGGTGTCCCAGATGATGGTTTCAGAGGTTGGCCTGATAATCAGTTCCTCCTCTAATTTCGCTTCATCATCCACAACCACTCCTTTACCGTCCGGCGAATTTTTCAAACGGTAATGGGTAACAACGGCACATTCTTTGGCGAATCCCTCAACGTGAGCGGCCTCTTTACTGAAGAATGATTTGGGGATGAAAAGTGGAAAATAGGCATTTGAGTGTCCGGTATCCTTGAACATTTTATCGAGGGCAGCCTGCATCTTTTCCCAGATAGCGTAGCCGTAAGGTTTAATCACCATGCAGCCTCTAACCGCCGAGTTTTCGGCCAGGTCAGCTTTTATCACCAAGTCGTTGTACCATTGTGCGTAATTCTCTGAACGGGTTGGAAAATCTTTTGCCATTTTGCTTTTTGGTATAATTTTTGAAACTTTTTTAATCAAATTAAAGCACTGCAAAAATAGAAAATTATTAGCCTGATTGAATTTGAACACATAATTACACTAAAGATAAAGTCCAAAGGAGGTACCCAAAATGAAAAAAATAACCTATCTGATCGGAGCCATTTTCCTGATGCTCTCCTGTACAACCAGCAAAGATGTTGCATCGGTTTATGATGATGTTTACTACACACCAAAAAGCAACGTAGTAACCACCCAGGCTGCTACACCAGACTACAAAGTAACCTACAATCCCGGGGCTCAGACAGGTGAATACCAGCAATCCACCACACCCGAAAGCCAACCGGTTGAATCAGGTACATCCTCTGATTATCAAGATTATAAATACTCCCAGGATTACTACCCCGAATCCTCATCACAGGAATACTACTATCCTGAAGGACAATCTGATACATACTCCGATTACAGTTACGAAGCGAGAATAAATCGGTTTTACGGCGCTAACGTCGGGTTTGGATATTACGATCCCTTTTACTCAGGTTGCTGCTCACCTTATTATGGTTCCAGTTTTTCGATGGGGTTTGGATGGGGTTACCCTTACAGTTCCTTCTCTATTGGATTTGGCTGGGGATGGGGCTATCCATACTACTCGCCGTGGTATTACAACCCCTGGTATTCATGGGGTTATTATCCTTATTACAACCCCTACTGGTATGGTTCCTACTGGAACGGATACTGGGACGGATACTATGCAGGAGGTGGCGGATACTATCCGAATGATCCCACCAATAATAATTATTATTACGGGCCGAGGAACCCCAGAGGTAGCAGTATAATTGGCTCTACTGACACTCGTACCTCAAGAATCGCGTCAGATGAAGATGCGACTAAGACCAGCTATATTTCAGGCAGAACCAGCCGCACAAGTGATGGCACAGTTTTAACCGGCCAGACAGCGGGTATAGCTGCTGAGGGCAGATCAGCAAGAACAATAGAACCACAAACCAACGACGTTACAACTATGCCCAAACCCTCTCCTGAAGCAAGAACGGAAAGAATAGCAAAACCACAACCGGTCAGTCCGAATCAGGAAGTTGCAGCTTCTTCCTCAAGAAATGTAAGAGACACGCAGGTTCAACCTCCTCAGGAACAAACAACTACGCGGACCGCCAACCCTGCAGCCCAGCCTCGTCAGGGCAACAATGTAAGTGCTGAGAGATATTCCAGGCCACAGGTTGCAGGACGAAATACCGTTTATTCGCAGGAAAGAAAATACGCCAAACCTCAATCCAATGACCTCGATAGACCCACTGGCACGCCAAAAACCTACACTGCTCCAAATACAAACCGTCCGAGATCGAGTAATGAATATGTAGTTCCTAACTCCAGAACAACGCAGAATGTAAACAGGCAGCAGGAAACCCGTCAGGCACCTGTAACTTCACCTGGAAATACCAACACCAGGGTTTATTCAACACCCTCGCGCTCCGAAAATCAATTTTCGCAACCAGCCCGCAATGCAAGTTCGCCTGTTTCCACACCATCGAGGATAACTACCCCGCCATCATCAACCAGAAGTGTTCCTTCTACAGGTGGCGGCTCATCAAGAAGCTACTCTGCTCCGACCTCATCACCGAGGTCATCAGGAAGCTACAGCGCACCCGCAAGTTCCGGCGGAAGCACAAGGAGTTCGTCCGGGAGTTCGTCCGGAGGTTCTTCAGGTGGATCAACCGGAGGCAGGGGTGGCAGATAATCGTTCACCAGGTCTCGATTTTCCAATCACTAAAATCCGGTAAAATGAAAAAAATAGTTTCGTTACTGCTAATACTATACCTTTTAACGGGAATGGTTGTGGCGCAAAATGAGGAAGACGTGCTGAGGTATTCCAATACTCACCTTCTTGGAACTGCCCGCTACATGGGACTTAGCGGAGCTTATGGCGCAATCGGTGCAGATTTTTCTTCGTTGAGCTCAAACCCGGCTGGAATTGGTCTTTACCGGCGTTCGGATTTCTCCATTACTCCGGTTATGCACTTCGGAAGCACTACAAGCAGCTACAACGGAGAAATGCATGACGACAGCAGATCAAGCTTCGCTCTGGGTAATGCAGGCTTTGTATTGAATTTTGAAACGAAAAAGAATCTTAGCCAAAGCCCGGTGAAAAGTGTCCAGTTTGGAACAGGGATTAACAGGCTCAAAGATTTCAACAATAGAATCTACATACAGGGAGTCAACGAAACCAACTCGTTGCTGGATGCTTACCTGGTTTACGCGGGAAACATGAACCCGGAATTCCTGAATTCGTTTGATACCCGCCTGGCTTTCGAAACCTACCTGATTGACACCATAATCGGAGCACCCCAACCAACCTATGTGAATGCTTACAGTTACATTGGTGGATTTAATGGCGCTCTGCAAAGGAAAAGTGTCGAAACCAGGGGCTCGATCAATGAATGGGTTCTCTCCGGCGGGATGAATTTGAACGATAAACTCTACTTCGGAATCACCTTTGGCTTCCCATGGATAAGATATTTTCAGGAATCAGTGTACAGTGAAGTAAATCAGACTGCACCACTCAAAGACCTCGATCAGTTTAATTATGTGGAAGATCTGGAAACCTTTGGGAATGGTTTTAATATTAAGACCGGTATTATTGCCCGCCCGATTGGTTGGTTGAGAGTAGGATTTGCTTATCACTCTCCTACCTGGTACTCAGACCTCCGCGACAACTGGAGAACCAGCATGAACGCCTATTATACCAATGGTGACTATTTCTCGGAAGACTCTCCTGTGGGTGAATTTTATTACGACATCGAAACCCCGTGGAAAATAATGGCAAGCGCTACCATCATGTTTGGGAACATGGGATTTATCAGCGCCGATTACGAATACACCGATTTCAGTAACTCTTCACTCAAGCCCTCTTTCGATTATAGCGCCGCCAATGATGTGATAAGGAATAATTTCGGCCCATCGAATACTTTTCGAATCGGAACTGAATGGCGATCAGGCCCTTACCAGTTCAGAGGAGGATACGCCAACCAAGGAAGTCCATTCAAATCAGGGGTTAATGATGGCCAGACACAGTCGTTTTCAGCAGGCCTCGGTTTCAGGAGCGATATTTACTTTATTGACGCTGCTTTGGTCTATTCATTCGGGAATATGGACTATTACCTCTATGGTGTTCAAAACGTCAGACCAAACCCGGTTGATAACAAATACGAGGTTTTGAATTTCGCTTTAACTGTTGGATACAGATTTGATTGATTCTGAGTTTAGTTTAAGAAAAAAGGCCGGTTTATCGTCGGCCTTTCTTTGTTTTACAAGGATTGTTTTACCTCGTTGGCTATATCGTCATCAACCAATATTCGTCCACAATACTCGCAAACAATGATCTTCTTGTGCATCTTGATATCAAGCTGATGCTGAGGCGGAATCTTGTTGAAACATCCATTGCAGGCATCTCTTTCGATCTGCACAACGGCAAGTCCGTTGCGGGCATTTTTCCTGATTCGCTGATAAGCCGTCAGCAAGCGCTCTTCAATCATTTTACTGAAGGCATCTGATTTCTTCATCAGCGCTCTTTCCTCCTTTTCTGTCTCTTCCACAATATCCTTCAATTCCACTTTTTTACTTTTCAGATCGCCCTCGCGCTCCTTCAATGTATTTTTCGAGTCCTTAATGAGTGTGTTTTTTACTTCAAGCTCTTCCGTAAACTCCCGGATTCGCTTCTCCGCAAGCTGAATTTCAAGGTTTTGAAACTCAATCTCTTTGGTTAATGAATCGTATTCGCGGTTATTCCTGACATTCATCTGCTGCTCTTCATATTTCTTGATCAGGACATTGAAATCCTTGATGGCATTGGTTTTCTCAGCAATTTGTTTTTCAAGAATTTTTACCTCGTCTTTATATTTAGTAATACGCGTCTGGAGCCCAGCGATTTCATCCTCAAGGTCTTGAACCTCAAGTGGCAACTCGCCCCTGATAATCCTGATCTTGTCAATTTGCGAATCAATTTGCTGCAGGCTGTAAAGCGCCTTGAGTTTCTTCTCAATTGTAACTTCCAAAACTTCAGCAATCTCTGCTGTTCCCTGTGCAATGTCTGATTTTGATTGATCTTTGGTGTCGCTCATTGAATTTTTGTTTGTGGTTCGGTGTTAAAATCTGGTTCCTGAAAATCATCAGAGATAAAAAACCGGGTTGGTGTTTATCTTTGAAATTCGGGCGGCAAAAGTAGGAAATTTTTCCGACAAAACATCTCTGATTAGTTCAGTTGTAAATTGTTCGCTTTCAAAATGCCCAATGTCAGTAATCAAAATTTTTCCATCGGCATCAAAGAAATCGTGATATTTTATGTCGCCGGTGATAAAAACATCGGCATTGCGGGCAATAGCTCTGTTAATCAAAAAACTTCCACTGCCGCCACATACGGCAATTCTCTGCACTGTGTCGGAAATTATTCGGGTGTGCCGCAAGCATTTTACATCAAATATTGACTTAAGCCTCTCAAGAAAGTTGTGAGTTGGTTCCGGAGACTCCAAAACTCCGAACATACCTGCCCCAACCTTATTATATTCATTTTCAAGACTATATACATCATAAGCAACCTCTTCGTAAGGGTGCGCTGATAACAGGGCTTTCAATATCTGACGCTCCTTAAAAACCGGGAAAATTGTTTCGATCCTGACTTCATTCTCAAAATGAATCCTATACGCCTCTCCTACAAAAGGATTCGCACCTTGCAGCCCTCTGAAAGTTCCCTGACCATCTATATTAAAACTGCAGCTATCGTAATTTCCGATGTGACCCGCACCAGCATCAAAAATTGATTGCCTTATCTTCTCAGCATGATCCGTCGGACAAAAGGTAACCAACTTGCGCAGCTGCTGCATTTTAGGCTCAAGAATGGATTGGTTCTTTACCCCGATTTTATCGCAAATCACTTTGTTTACTCCATCGGGAACATTATCAAGATTGGTGTGAATGGCATAAACTGCAATATTATTACGGATGCAGGCGGTTACCATCCGCTCGACCGGGTTGCGGTTGCCAATTTTTTTAATTCCTTTGAAAATCAGCGGATGATGTGCAATGATAAGGCCGCACGACGATCCTATTGCTTCGCTTACCACATCTTCGGTTACATCGAGAGTAATCAACGCGCTGTTCACCTCATCGTCCGGTGAGCCGATCAGCAATCCGGCATTGTCATAGGATTCCTGCAACGAAGGTGGCGCAACGGCTTCAAGCGCTTCAATAATCCAGGCTATGTTCATGATGTTAGTTTTTAATTGGTTTTTAACGTTATTTCTTTCAAATCGTACTTAAGAATCCTTTTATCCCTTTCAACCAGGAGCAACCCAAACTGATCAACTCCTCTTATGATTCCTTCAAATTGGCAACCATCCGCGATGAAAGTGGCAATGCTGTTAAAATGCAGTAGCCGTTCAAGGTATTGTTGGTCAATCATTTTAAGATTACTGATCTTCAATAGATTGTAGTATAATGCTATGTGTTGTATGAGGCTATCCAGTACCTGATTTCTGTCAAAAGGATGACCTGCAATTTGTGCCATCGAAACAGGATTCGGCAGGTCGGGGTTAAAAACATTCTGATTCACATTCAGTCCGATACCGACAATGCAGGTATCAAACTGATTACCCAAAATTAAGTTTCTGGAGAGAATCCCGGCAATTTTCCCGGAATCAACCCAGATATCGTTGGGCCATTTAACAAGAAAATTGCTTTGAGGAATAAATTCGCCAAGACAACGGCAAACCCCAAGTGAAACTACCTTGTTAATCATGAATTGATCTGCAGGACCAAGAAAATCAGGGTAAAGAACAATACTAAGCAGAAGATTTTCAGCACGGTTGCTTTGCCAGGTATTTGATCCAACACCTTTTCCTTTTGTCTGAAAGTCAGTGCAAAAGATGGTAAACTCTTTCGGTCTGTTTCGAAAAACCTCTTCTTCAGCGATCTGGTTAGTGGATTCGGTGGTTTCGAAATGCAAAATTTTGTAATCCAATTTCACTTGCTGTATTTGAACATTACCTTTAAATACCCCGTTTAAAGGAGGTAAAACGAGGATTTAACTCAAGCATTACCTAACATATGATTTTTTAAATTCAAATGCCTTGAACTGGAGGACTAAACCTAATGGAGACCAAAAATAGTTACTTTTGCTAAAAATTAATTTTGATGACCAAAATCAAGCCTGCAGCCCAAAAGGAATACAGTCGGGAGGAACTAATCCATTTAATCATCGAAGCAATTCGCGACAAAAAAGGCAACGAGATCGTTAACATTGATCTGAGTTCGATCAAAAATCCCATCTGTGACAATTTCATCATTTGCCATGGCACATCCAAACGGCAAGTGGATGCGATAGCGGAATCGGTTGAGAAGATGGTGATTACTAATTTAGGTCAAAAGCCATGGCACAAGGAGGGATTTCAAAACGCAGAATGGATACTTCTTGATTATGTGGATGTTGTGGTACATGTTTTCAATGAGCAAAACCGCAGTTTTTACAATTTAGAAGGCCTCTGGGCTGATGCAAAGATTAATAACATTGAATAGATAACCTGAAACAGATAATGGCCGAAAACGAAAATAAGACCAATCAGAAAGAAAAAAACAAGAAGGATGATTTTCTGAAGAACCTGAACAAAGGTGTGAAACCTGGCGATGCCGGAAAAGGTAAGTTCAATTTTTATTGGATTTACATGGTGATTGCTGCGGTGTTCTTTGCGTTGTTTTTCTTCAACCGCGAGGGGCAATTAAAGGAGATTACCTGGGGAGACCTGAAGCAAATGCTTTTGGATGAGGATGTTGAGAAGATTGTATTAGTAAACCGGGAATTCGCCGAAATTTATATTAAACAGGAAAACATCACCAAACCAAGATACGATGAACTGCGTGAGAATACTTCCAGCGACCTGCTCACGCAAAACCCTCATTACAAGATTGTAATCGGCTCTGTCGAATCTTTTGAAAAGAGCGTTGAGGATATTCAGGAGGGGAAGGAAAACCCAGTGTATATCCGCAACGAACTGCGCAGGAACTGGTCAGGAGACATCCTTGGCTGGATCCTACCCTTTGCGCTGCTCATCGGACTATGGATTTTCATTATGCGCATGATGAGCCGTGGTGGAGCCGGTGGTGGACAAATCTTTAACATTGGGAAATCAAAAGCGCAATTGTTTGATAAAGACACCCATGTAAACATAACTTTTAAAGATGTAGCCGGCCTTGAAGAGGCTAAGGTTGAAGTGATGGAGATCGTAGATTTTTTGAAAAACCCATCCAAATACACTGAATTGGGAGGTAAAATCCCCAAAGGCGCTCTGCTGGTTGGCCCTCCGGGAACGGGTAAGACATTGTTGGCCAAATCGGTAGCCGGTGAAGCCAACGTGCCCTTTTTCTCCATTTCTGGTTCTGATTTTGTTGAGATGTTTGTTGGAGTCGGCGCTTCCAGGGTTCGTGACTTATTCCGGCAGGCCAAAGAAAAGGCTCCCTGTATCATCTTCATTGATGAAATTGACGCTATCGGACGCGCCCGCGGACGCAGTGCAGTTACCGGCGCTAACGATGAACGCGAAAACACGCTTAATCAGCTACTTACCGAGATGGACGGCTTCGGAACCAACGCCGGGGTTATCATACTTGCAGCAACCAACCGGGCCGATATTCTCGACAGGGCGCTTTTGCGCGCAGGGCGTTTTGACCGCCAGATAAATGTTGAACTCCCTGATCTTGAGGAGCGTAAAGCCATTTTCCTTGTCCATCTTAAACCCGTCAAATTCGATGATAGCGTAGAAGTGGATTTCCTGTCAAAGCAAACACCCGGATTCTCGGGTGCAGATATTGCCAATGTTTGCAACGAAGCCGCTCTGATCGGCGCCAGAAAAGGCAAAAAAATTGTTGACAAAACCGACTTCATGGATGCTATCGACAGAATAATCGGGGGACTGGAGAAACGTAACAAAATCATTTCCCAAACCGAAAAGAAAACCATCGCTTATCACGAAGCAGGTCATGCAGCCGTCAGCTGGTTGCTCGAGCACGCCTCCCCTCTAGTGAAAGTAACTATAGTTCCTCGTGGAAAAGCCCTCGGAGCAGCCTGGTATCTTCCTGAAGAGCGTCAGATTACCACTATAGAACAGATGATGGATGAAATGACTGCAACCCTTGGAGGCAGGGCATCAGAAGAGGTTAACTTCGGAATGATTTCGACCGGTGCGCTCAACGACCTTGAAAGAGTAACCAAACAGGCTTACGCAATGGTGATGTATTTCGGCCTGAATAAAAAAGTGGGCAATATCAGTTACTACGATTCAAGCGGACAGCAGGAATACTCGTTCACCAAACCTTACAGCGAAAAAACAGCTCAACTCATTGATGAAGAGGTGCATAAGCTCGTTGAGCAATCTTATGACAAAGCCGTTAAACTCCTGAAAGAAAACAAATCTAAGGTAGATGAATTGGCAAAGCTGCTCCTAGAAAAAGAGGTCATTTTTAGTGAAGACCTTGAGCGGATCTTTGGTAAACGTCAGTTTACAAGAGATATAGAAAAGCAGATCGAATACGAAGAAGAGAAAAAAAGATTAAGGGAGAAATTACATGAAATGAAGAACGAAACTGAACCCCGCGATGGTAATGTTTCGAAAGCAGAAGTTATCCCTGGTAATGGTAGTTCAAACAATTTTGACCATGCTGATAAAAAACAATTCAGCAAACCCAATGAATTTTCTTAACTTTGTTAAACATTAAAATTTTTGCAAGGCGATGCCCAGCGTAAAGGAAATAACAACAAAGGAAAGTATTTACAAAAATATCCGTAATGCTCTGATTGACAAGATGGACAACCCATTTGCCGGGGTTGATATGGAATCATCGGTGCATTATCCGCTCAAAGAGAGCAATGATGTTTCTTTTGCCCAGGAATTCACCAGAGTTTCCGGGAAATTTGTTTACTGCGAAAACAAAGAGGACCTCGCCGAAAAGCTAAAATACTTTATCATCGGAAACAAACTGCAAAATGTGTTCTGTTTCGAAGACCGGCTGAAACCTTTACTCGAGGAATTTGAAATACCTTTTACCGACAACGAAGACCAGGTTCTTCAGGTGAATACAGGAATAAGTTTTTGTGAGTGCCTGGTAGCCAGAACGGGCGGTATAGTAGTATCCTCGATGCAAATGTCCGGAAGGCGCCTTTATGCGCTGCCTGAAACCCATATTGTGGTAGCCTTTACAACCCAGTTGGTTTCGGAACTAAAAGACGCTTTTACTTACCTCAGGGAAAAGTACCAAACCAATTTTCCCTCTTCGGTAACAGTAATTACCGGGCCAAGCCGCACCGCCGATATTGAGAAAACCCTTGTTATGGGAGCACACGGTCCGAAAGAACTCTATGTTTTTTTGGTTGAATCTAATTGATAATAACCCAAATAGAAAAGATTATGAACGACGAATGGATGCAGGTTTACTCAGCTAACGATCTTTACAAAGTTGACCTTGTAAAAGGTATGTTGCTTGAAAATGGAATCGCAAGCGAAATACTTGATCGTCAGGATAGTGCATTTCTGACCGGTGAAGTGGAACTTTTTGTCCACACTGCCGACTTTGACGCAGCAAAAAAACTTATCGAAGAGCGCAGGGAAGTTGAATAACCTGCTTTTGCGGACAATTACCGGGGCAATCTATGTAATTGCTGTAATTGGAGCCATTTATTTGGGTCCAGAGCTATTTGTGTTCTTATTTTTCATCATTAATCTATTGATGCTCAATGAATTCTTCAATATTATTCAAGCCGGGCATAAGGATTCCAGCCCGAAGTTTACACACCTTTTTTTAGGATCCCTTATTTACCTCGTCATCTCCATCACCTCTTTTGAATTTGCAGCGATCCAACCATTACCTTTGCTTGTTTTGATTCCATTAGCCATCATGGCAACGGAATTATTCAGGAAAAATGAAAAACCGCTGGTTGCTTCTTCAGTAACACTTTTAGGAATAGCTTACATCAGTATTCCACTCGCAATTCTGAGCCTGCTGTTTTTATTACCCCAGGATTCATCCTCCGGTTTTCCATGGATTGTGCTGGGATTATTCGCAATCATCTGGATCAACGACACCTTTTCATACATTACGGGGATTTTGCTTGGAAGGAACAAGCTTTTCGAAAGAATCTCACCGAAGAAAACCTGGGAAGGTGCTATCGGCGGATTGGTATTTTCGGTTGCAGGCGGATTTGCGCTGTACACGTTCTCCGGGGAATATTCACTTGGCATTTGGCTGATAATGGCCGCATTAATCGCTATTTCCAGTGTTTTTGGAGACCTCACAGAATCAATGATTAAGCGCAGTCTGAAAATCAAAGACAGTGGAAATATTCTGCCTGGCCATGGTGGGCTGCTCGATCGTTTTGACTCTCTGCTTTTTGCTTCACCGGTGGTTTATGTTTTTCTGACATTACTCAATCAGACATGAAAATACACAAAGAAGGAAAACGGATCATAGTAATCACTTTAGGGATGATATTCGCAATAGTATTGATAATCAACTACTATCATCCAGATCAAAGTCTGATTCACTATCTTTGCTACCTGGCTCTTGCTGCTCTTCTTGTTTTTGTAGTAAGATTTTTCCGCAACCCCGACAGACCCTTATCCATTGATCCTACTATAGTTATTTCTCCCGCCGATGGCAAGGTTGTCGAAATCATCGAAACCCATGAGCCGGAGTTCTTCGGCGATAATAGGTTGAAGGTTTCCATCTTTATGTCGCCAAATAACGTTCATAAAAACTGGTATCCTGTGGGTGGGGACATACGTTTCTTCCGCCATCATGCCGGGAGGTTTTTGGTTGCATGGCATCCAAAATCATCCGATCTGAATGAAAGAACAACCGTGGTAATTGAAAAAAGCAATGGAACCCAGTTGCTTGTCAGACAGATTGCCGGCGCTGTGGCACAACGAATCCGTTGCTATGCCGAAGAGGGAAAAAATGTTGACCAGGGACAGGAGTTGGGATTCATCAAATTCGGGTCGCGGGTTGATCTTTATTTACCTTTAGGAACTGATGTGCTTGTTTCGGTTAACCAAAAAGTCTCCGGTTGTCAAACGGTCATTGCGAAGTTCTAAACTTGAGCTTTATTAGTAAACCTTTCACTATCAATTCACCAATTCAAAATCTAATAACGAAACATGTCATTTTCTGTCACAGTGTTAGGAAGCGGTGCAGCTACTCCCACGTCTACCCGCAACCCATCGGGCATGTTAGTAAAAATGGAGAACCACTATTTTCTTGTTGATTGCGGCGAAGGGACACAAATGCAGATCAATCGTTTCAACCTCAAAGGCCAGCGGATAAACCACATTTTTATCAGCCACCTTCATGGCGACCATTTTTTCGGATTGATCGGGCTGATTTCTACTTTTCATCTACTCGGGCGAAAAGAAACCCTGCACATTTATAGCGATCCAGCTTTGCGTGAAATCATCGAACTACAGCTCAGACATACCCAAACCATCCTGGTATATCCAATTGATTTTCATCCATTTACAACCGCACCCGAAACACTTTTTGAGGATGAGAATATGATTGTAAGTACAATTCCTTTGGAGCACAGAATTACAGCCACAGGATTTTTGTTTGCCGAAAAGCAAAAACCCAGGAAAATCAGGAAAGAATTAGTTAAGAGTGAAGCGATTACGGTTCATGAAATCAAAGAAATTAAAGCCGGTAAAGATTTCATTTCAAAAACCGGCAAGGTCTATCCCAACCAGCAAATTACTATCTCTCCGGCACCGGCAAGATCTTTTGCCTATTGCTCCGACACACGCTTTTCAGAAGAAATCATCAAACACATTCAGGGGGTTACTTTGCTTTACCATGAAGCTTCGTTTATGGAGGATAAGGCTGATGCCGCCAGGGAGAAATACCATTCCACTGCCCGTCAGGCTGCAACGGTTGCACTGAAATCGAATGCCGGGAAACTGCTTATCGGGCACTTTTCGGCCCGTTACAAGGATTTGAGTGAAATGCTTAAAGAGGCCACCGAAGTTTTTGAGAATACCATTTTGGCTGAAGATGGTATGACGCTTTGCATTTAAAAGGGCAATAAAAAACCTGGTGTTGGATCACCAGGTTAAAAATACAAACATTATGAAAAAACCTATACAATCTAAACTCTCTTCTCCTGAATTCTGGCTTTTTTACCACGCAAGCCTCTGAGGTAATAAATTCTTGCCCTGCGAACAACACCGCGCTTATTTACAGCAACTTCTTCGATAAATGGCGACGAAACGGGGAAAATACGCTCGACTCCAACGTTGTTCGATATTTTTCTCACTGTGAAGGTGGCTGTTGGTCCATGACCTTTGCGCTGCAACACAACGCCGGCAAAATTTTGAAGACGTTCCTTGTTTCCTTCTTTGATTTTATAAGTAACGGTGATCGTGTCACCTGCTTTGAATTCCGGCATTTTCTTGATCTCTGTGAGGCCTTCCACGTAGCTTAAAACTTGATTCTTGCTCATTGCTGTATCTGTTATTCGAGTTTTTAAAAATGGCTGCAAAAGTAGGCAATAATTTTTATTTGAATTATGTATGTTGAAAAAAATTTCCAAAATCCATATTATCTGGCAATTGCAGGTTCTCTATTACCTGGGGTAAAACGTTTGGAATTTGTTAAAACAAGGTACAAGAGAGAAGTATGATTGCCCTATTCGGTTATTATTCAACAACATATTCGAGAATATGTAGCTTTCACTCTAATCTAAAGGTCAGGTTCTATTCCAAATCTCCCAGGACTTCCCGGCCTGAAGCTGAAGCATTTTTAAACCATTCATTGTCCTGGCGCCAACTTTGTTCCCTTTTTGCAAAAAGATGGTTTCATCAGGATTGTAAATCAAATCGTATAGAAAATGGTTGCTGGTGAGCAGGTTATATGGAATCTCAGGACTGAGTTCGGTATGAGGATACATTCCTAACGGAGTCGTATTTATTATCATACGATACTTTTTCATGATTATTCTGCTCAGGTCACGATAACTGATTTCGCTGTCTGATACAGGGTTTCGTGAGACAATCAGAAAATCAACGTTCCTTTTGCGAAGTACGTACTCTACTGCTTTCGCTGCTCCCCCGCTTCCAAGGATCAGGGCATATTTGTAATCATCCAGCCAGTCGGTCGAATTCTCAAATCCCCAGATGTCGGTGTTAAATCCCTTCAACTTCAATCCCTCCCTGCTTCGTATGATGCTTACTGTATTTGCTGCATTTACCCTTGAAGCTGTTTCATCCAGCTCATCCAAATAGGGCAATATACTGGTTTTGAAAGGGATAGTAACATTTAAACCCCGAAGGTCCGGGTATTTCCCGAGCAGGGAAAATAGCTGTACAGGCTCATCCAACTCAAAAAGATTGTAGCAATGATCGGCTAACCCCTCAGTCTCAAATTTTTTTGAGAAATAATTGGCTGAGAATGAGTGGGAAAGACTGCGACCGATAAGGCCAAATCGTTTCATTTAGATTCTTTTTTCCCGGCTAGATATTCGGTGATCCAGATGCTCAGGATACCTAATACAATGATAACGATCGCTACAACCAATTCATTACTAAGACTTTCGGGTAGGAACCAATCGTAGCCGCTAACAATTTTCTCACCTTTCCGGTCGAGGATCAGATTGCCGGCTGTGTCCACCTGGTAAATATTATTCTTCCAAGGCCAGATGATTCCGAGTGATCCAAAAATAAAACCTGTAAGAACGGCGATGGTGTGATCTCGATACTTTTTGAAAATCCACGAAAGTATGTATGAGAAAGCGATCAGACCAAATCCTGCACCAACCACAACCGGCACTAAAACAGCCAGGTTGAGCTGGTTTACGGCATTGATCATCACCAGTTGATAGTTGCCCATCAGCACAAGTACAAATGAACCCGAGATTCCCGGAAGAATCATACTGCATGCGGCCACGATGCCACAAACAAAAAGGTAAATCAGGTTATCATTTTCTACGGCGGGTTTTAGTAACGAAAGCATCACCGCCAAGGCAGTTCCGACAATAAAAATGATTATTACAGATAGGCTCCACTTACTTACCGTTCGTCCGACGAAGAAAACGGATGCAAGGATCAGACCGAAAAAGTACGACCAGATGTAAACCGGATAGTTTGCAAAAAGAAATTCGAACAAACGGGCGAGACTGATAATGGCCAGTCCAACACCAAAAAATACCGCTAGAAGAAAATAAAGGTCAACATGTTTGGCAAAATCTTTAACCTGACCTTTAAATATCATCTTAATTGCCTTAAGATCAAAGGATTTGATAGCGTTGATGAGTCTTTCGAAAATTCCGGTTATCAGGGCTATTGTTCCACCCGATACACCTGGAATGACATTGGCTGCACCCATGCCTATCCCCTTCAAAATGAGGGAAATATAATCTTTCATTGAGTTCCTGGATTTAGATGTGCATAGTTGGTTTTAAAGAGAAATGCTAACGTGGCGATTTGTAAATATCAAGGATGTTGTTTAAGTCATTGTCGTCAGCAAGTTCGGGATAAAACTCGAACAACATATGATAACCATCAAAACTAAGCTGAACGGCAGTTTCAAAATTCTGGAGCGCCTCCTTTTTTCTTCCTCTTTTCATCAGGTAACCCGCCAGGCGGTAGTAAAGTTCAGCGTTTTGGGGTTGCTTTTCGATACCTTGCATTATAATCAGGATCGCTTCGGCGTATTGCTCCTCTTCTGCAAACATAGCAGAATAGTCAAGCCAGACATCCGGGTGCATCGGGTCAGATTCCATAGCCTTCCGGAATGCCTCCTTAGCTTCCTCCATTCTGTCGAACCGGTAGAAAGCATCTCCCAGTGTCAGCCAGTTATCTGTGTTGTATTCGTCCAGGTCAAGTGCTTTTTGAAAAAATTTTATAGCCGAGGTTTCTTTGCCGGCTTTATCATAAATCGAGCCCATCCCCATCCATGCGTCCGGTAGTTCAGGGTTCATTTTAGAAGACAATCTGTAGTATTCGAAAGCCTCATTGTTCAATTCAAGCTTTTCATAACATTCACCAATGTAAAGGTAAGTTACTGCGTCCGGTTCTTCATAATGCAATGCTTCCTTGTAAATTTCAATGGCTTCGGAATATTTTTCAAGATTGGCCAGTGCATTGGCTTTGTTGAAGTAGGCTGACGAAAAATCAGGGGTGATGGCAATAACAAACTCGTAGGCGTCAATGGCTTTTTCGAAGAGGCCAAGGTTGGAATAGGCGATGCCAAGATTGAACCAGGCAATGTCGGAGTAAGGATATTTATCTATGAATTTTATAAAAAACTCAATCGCCTCATCCTCTCTGCCGGCCAGTTCGTAACAAAACGATAACTCATACACAACTGCGTGATTTTCAGGATTGAATTCAAGCGCCTTGATCAGGTATTTGATGGCCTTATCGTAATCGTTCAGTTCTTCGTACTCAAAAGCTATCCGTGTGTAAATGTCGTCCTTTTCTTCGGAATACTCGATTGCCTTGTGATAGGCCTCAATAGCCTGGCCGATTTTTTTCAATTTACTGTAAACAGTTCCTTTTGTGAGAAAAACGTCCGGGTTGTGAGGTTCAAGCAACTCCAGCTTCTGGAGGATTTCGAGAGCCCGTGAAAGTTTATTAATTCCGGAAAAATATTGAGCCTTTTTCAATAAAAATGTATTCGATGAGGGATGCTGCCGCAACGCATGGTCAATAGCGGCCTGGGCACGGCGAGTATTGTGGCGTTCGAGGTAAAAGTCAATGATATCTTCAAACTCCTCTACGTCAAAGAAATACATTTTATTTTGCCGGATCATTTCGTCAAACCGGCCAACCAGTTCATTCAGTTCTCCGCTCAGAGGATCGTGTTCGTCCTGCATAAACAATTGATTAAAACCGTTGCAAAATTATCTTTTTTCATCAACCTGGATGCAGGAATAATTGTGGGATGATTCCGGGCGCGGGATTTACCGGGGCGACGTTTCACCCGGGATGACATCTCATCCAAATCAAAAAACTAGAGGTTAAACCTGATTGACAGGTGATTATATTCTAGATATCATTGAGCTAAGTGACTTTACTGCAACTTTTTAAGAACGATGAACTTTTGATTATGCTTTGAATTTCCATCATCAACACTCATAAAATATGTGCCCGAACGCAGATTATTGGTCTCAACATCAAATGTCACAGTGCCTTCGTTAAGTAAACCCTGATGCAAATTTTTCAAATGCTGGCCATAAACGTTAAAGATGTCTATCTTAACAAAAGCCGGATTTAACAAAGTAACGGTCAACCTGCCAGCATCTGATACGGGGTTGGGATGAAAATTGATATTCAGTATCTTAGAGTGGGATTGATGATATCCGATGGTCTCTTCTCTTTTTAGTATTTCGCCACCCAGACCTACGGCATATCCTGTACCATCCACCAATACAACATCTCTCATGGTTTTGCCGGACCCGGTGATATTTGCATACTGCCAGGAAAGGCCACCATCAGAGGTTTCGGCAATCATCGTACTGGCGCCAAAGTCACCGCCAACCACAACTCCTTTGCTCTGGTTGATGAAATCTATCCCAAAAACCGGATGATTAAAAGCGAGTGCGTCCCAGAACTGGCTACCCCAGTTAACCTCTCTGGTGACAAATCCCTGGCCATCCCAGAGTGCACCAGCAATAAAACCGTTATTGCTGTCAAAAAAATGGCAGGCATAAGAATTTCCTTCATACCCGGTGCTGTTGAAGGTAGGGTAAAATGGCTGAGCATCAAATGATTGTCCGCCATTGTTTGTAAATCCTATCAAAGGCTGGAAGATCGCATTAACGCCGGCCACAGCTCCAAATTGATCGTTGGCCATGCAGGCGCAGTTAAAATTGTTCATATAACCACCCTGTACAAAGGTCCATGTCAGGCCAAAATCGTTACTCCAGATTATAGAGTTACCCGACCCACCGGCAATTCCGCGGCCACTCACCCTGTCAACAGCCAGATCGTAGATGTCATAATCCTGATTGCCTGACTGCAATACCTCCCAGTTATTTCCCCCATCAGTTGAATAAAGAATTAATCCTCCACTACCCGCGATTATAACTTTTTCATTGTCAATGTACTGCACGGCATGAAAGGTGTTTGTGAAACCAGTAGAAACCGGTAACCAGCTCTGGCCAGCATTGGTAGTCTTCAGTACCATTCCCGAGTTACCTACGATTATTCCGGTACCGGCATTGATGAAATCCACCGAAAGCAAATCCTGGGTAGTACCCGAGGATACTGCATACCAGTTGGTTTGGGCTGAAACCAGATAGGTAATCAGGCTCAGGATTAACACAGCTGTTAGTTTTAAAGTTAATGTATTCATGATGAAAGATTGATTTAGTCATATTCTTAAAGCAGCAAATCTATTTAAAATTCTATTGTGAATCAAAAAACACTACTTTTGTGGCCTAAACTTTTTTCTAAGTTTCTTCGGGGCAGGGTGATCAGCAGATAGCTGAAATTCCCGACCGGCGGTTAAAGCCCGCGACTCCCGCTAACACGGGACTGAACCGGTGAAATTCCGGCGCCGACAGTAAAGTCTGGATGGTAGAAGAAACCGGACAGGTCTGATTTTTCAGTCTTTGTTCTGATGGCAGCATTGTGCTGCGCCACTATGCCCCGGGAGTAACTTGAGGGCATTTTTTGTGGTGGTAATTTAAATAGTACAAAGAAATGATAAGATCTCTCACTTTTCTCAGTCTGTTACTGATGATGTTAATCAGTAATTCAATCCAATCCCAGGTCACTATTACCGGCCATTTGTTTAATTCATCGAATCATCAGCCGGTGAGTAATGCAAATGTTAAACTCTCCGGCTCCCTGCAAGGAACTACTTCTGATGCAAATGGAAGATTCAGCCTGACCAGCAACTTTTCGACCGACACGCTTACATTCAGCGCTTTAGGGTACGTTGCTCAATCATTGGTTATTATAGCCGGCGATTCAACAAAGATTGATGTTGGTGAATTATTTCTTACAGATAATGCAATTTCACTGGATGAAGTCAACATCATCGCCACTTACTCCACTGAGCGTCGTTCACCGTTGACCATTTCAAACATTCCTCAGCGAAAATTAACTGAACAGCTTGGAGATCAGCCATTTCCTGATGTGTTAAAAATGACCCCTGGTGTCTATTCAACACGAACAGGCGGCGGAAGTGGCGACGCTGTCGTTACCATCCGGGGTTTTCAATCGGAGAATGTGGGTTTGTTGCTCAACGGCATTCCGATTTCGAGTGTGGAAAATGGGCTGATTTACTGGAACAACTGGACCGGGTTGGCGGATGTAACGCGAGCCATCCAGGTGCAAAGGGGGCTCGGTGCATCAAATGTGGCGCTTAATTCGGTGGGTGGGACCATCAACATCATCACAAAAACCACCGAAGTTGAGGAGGGCGGTTTTTTGGAATACTCCGCTACAAGCTATGGGAACGCGAAAATGTCGTTGGGGCTTTCATCAGGCCTGATGGAAAATGGTTTTGCGGTTAATTTTCTTGGCTCCCGCACGCAGGGTGATGGTTACATTGATGCAACCTATGTGGATGCATGGGCATACTTCCTCACTGTTGCCAAAACCTTCAACCCTAAACACAAACTGGTAATGACTGCTTTAGGTGCTCCGGAACGACACGGGCAGCGTAATCTGAAACTTTCCAAAGAAGAGATTGACCGCAACGGGCTGAAATTCAACAAAGACTGGGGTAGTTACAACGGCAAGATCAACAATGCCTCTGAGAATTTCTACCACAAGCCCTGGATCACGCTAAACCACTATTGGAGCATCAGTCCTGAACTTTTTATCGCATCCTCTCTCTACATTTCACCTGGCTCAGGTGGAGGCAAATGGTCGGATGCTTATGGATGGAATACACCTTCAATTTTTGAGTATCGCAACCCATCCGGTCAAATTGACTGGAATGCCATTTACCAAAACAACGCAACTCACTTTGATTCAGCAATCTTATCTAATGGTCAAGTGGCAACTGGGTTTTCAAAAAACGTTCAGACTCATTTTTTGGCAAGCCATAACTGGAATGGTTTTTTATCGAGAATGGAGTTTAAAGCCAGCAAAAGTCTGAAATACACGCTGGGAATCCATCTCCGGCAATTCAGGTCGGAACTGAAACAGACCGTTGAAGACTTACTGGGTGGGGATTTTTATATTGATAATTACGCCTGGGCTGTGGATGGGTTGGCCGGTAGAAGCGAAATCAAGACCGTTGGCGACATCATCAAAGTTTATAATGGCGCAAAAAATCCCTCAGGAACATTGTTTGGTCAAATCAATTTTGATGAAGAGAAAATCAACACTTTTATAAGTGCATCACTCACTAGCACCTGGTACCAGCGCTGGGACAGATACAACTACGTTAACGACATTTACAGCGATGTGATTCGGAAAAACGGATTTGATGTCAAAGCCGGGATAAATTACAAAATCAGTGAATCCATTGATATCTACACCAATGGGGGATATTTCTCGCGTGCACCCTATTATAAATATGTTTTTGGCAACTTCACAAACGTGCCTACGCAGGGAATCGCCAACGAAAAAGTTCTGTCGGCCGAGGCTGGTATTCGCTACCTTACAGGAAAAACTCAAGCCGGGATCAATTATTATTACACCATTTGGGAGGACAAGAATTTTCTGTCGAACGAATACATCCAACTGGAAAACAATTCCAGTACAAGGGCACTGGTAACGGGGCTGGACGCATTGCACATGGGTTTGGAGGCAGAGATCAATCATCAGTTCTGTGAGGTTTTCAGAGCCGGATGGTTTGTTTCGGCCGGTAACTGGAAATGGAGAAATGATGTGAGTGCAGTACTTTTCAACGACAACAATGTAGCAGTTGACACCGTGAATGTTTACGCCAACGGATTGAATGTCGGCGGTTCACCACAGTTTCAGACCGGATTGACCGGTGATCTGGTCATTTTCGAAAGATTCAATCTGTCGGCAAACTGGATTTTCAATGACCTCTTTTACGCCAACTTTGATCCTGCATTGCGAACAAGTCCAGCTGACCGGAGCCAGGCCTACAGGATTCCGGGCTATTCGACACTCGATGTGCATTTAGGATATCCGTTCAGTCTCTTTAAACAGCCAGCAAGATTTGGCGTGAGTTGCTTCAACGCATTGAACAGCAAGCACATCATCCAGGGCGAAGACGGAACAGACCATACTATCGAAACTTTCAGGGGATTCTGGGATTTTGGCCGTACATTCAGCTTCTCCTTGCGAATGAATTTGGGTTAACCGGATACTTAAGGTTTCTCTGCAAAACAAGGTCTTGCCTTCGTATTTTTTGATGTATCAGATGCACTGCAAATTTTATCTTGCTATCAAAATTGTGTCTCCTTGTAAAGAAATGTGGCAAACATTAATTTAGAAGCTTTTCTAATTAAGAACTATTTACTTGAATGTGTGTGCTTTAGAAATACATTTTCTGGCAACTCCTGCAATTTAATAATAAATTAATCCAAAGTCGTGATCAAGTTGAGCTGACGGGAGCTATTTTTGCCACCTGAAAGATGAAATTCTAATGAGGAAATGCATAGAGAAAAATCTTATTAACACATCAATTTATCTAACTGAAATTCAGATACTTACAATTTAAAAACATTCTTCAGTTTTTATCAGATTTTCAGGTTTTAAACCTTACTTTAGCCGACAATTTTAATTCTCATTTATTCACTTAAACTTTAAAAAGTATGATCAAAAAGTTACTCAGGTTCATGTTTACGATGGCTTTTGTGGTTTCTGTTCAATCCATGTTTGGACAGGGTTCTACGACATCTGCAATTAACGGCAGGGTGTTCGGATCAAACGGCGAATCCTTACCCGGAGCTACCGTTGTTGCTGTTGACGTTCCAACTGGATCCCAGTATGGAACGGTGACCGATCTGGACGGTTTCTACAGGCTGCCCAACCTCAACGCTGGTGGTCCATTTAAACTCACTATCAGTTTTGTGGGTTATGAGCCACTTGTAAAAGACGGCGTTTATCTGCAGCTGGGACAAACACTTAAGTTTGACGCTACTCTCAGCGAGCAGGCAACTGCGCTCGAAGGCATCGAGATTGTTGCCCAGCAGCAGGACATTTTCGACGGAAACCGCACCGGTGCTGAAACCACTATCGGTTTGACGACCATTCAGTCTTTGCCATCTGTAGGACGTAATCTTTCAGATTTCACCCGTCTTACTCCCCAGGCAAAAGTCACCCAACTGGGTGGTGTGGAAATTGCCGGCAGCAACAACCGCTACAACTCAATTTACATTGATGGCGCTGTTAACAATGACGTTTTTGGTCTCGCTGACCAGGGAACCAACGGCGGTCAAACCGGGATTTCTCCATTCTCGCTGGATATTATTGACCAACTCTCGGTTCAGATTGCTCCTTACGATATTAAACTTGGCGGATTTTCCGGCGCCGGCATCAACGCTGTCACCCGTAAAGGTACCAATGAATTTTCCGGATCAGCCTATTATGTTTTCCGCAATGAAAACCTGGCCGGATTAACACCTACAGATAATGCAGAAGCTGATCGCACAAAGCTGGCTGATTTTACTTCCAATACCTATGGTTTCAGACTTGGCGGGCCGATCATCAAGAACAAAGTATTCTTTTTTATGAATGCCGAAATTCAAAATGATGAAACTCCCCAGCCGTTTGATTTTGCTACCTTCAATGGCAGTGTGACTGCAGAAGATCTAACTGCACTGACCAACAAACTGAAGGGTTATGGCTATGATCCGGGTAGCTACACTGATGTGATCCGCTCACTTGAAGGAACAAAACTATTTGGTCGTATAGATTGGAATATCAACAACATACACAAATTGATGGTTCGTCATCAGTTTACCAAAGGTATCTCCACCAGCCCGGCAAATTCCTCTTCCACCAACGTCAGATTTGCCAACAGCGGTATCTATTTCCCATCAACCACCAACACTACTGCTATCGAATTAAAGAGTAACCTCAGCAGCACGATGAGTAATAACCTCATCATCGGTATTACGCTGGTGAGAGATGACCGAGATCCAATGGGTTCAAACTTCCCATATGTTAGGATTAAAGATGGCAACTCCAACATCTACTTCGGTTCTGAGGAGTTCTCAACCGGTAACCAGCTGAATCAGGATATCATTACCCTGACCGATAACTTTGAGCTTTACAAAGGAAAACATACTTTTACCTTTGGTACGCACAATGAGTACTATAACATGTACAACCTCTTCATCCGTCAAAACTTTGGTTCTTACCAGTTTAACAGCATCAGCGACTTCCTCAACAATCAACCGGCATTCCAGTACGATCGTACTTTTTCTGCCATTGATAATGTAACCGGTGATGGTACTGCCGCCGCCGCAGACTTCAAAGCTCTGCAACTTGGTTTCTTCGCTCAGGACGAAATCCAGGTTAACGACAAACTGAAAGTTACTGCTGGTCTTCGTTTCGACATTCCTATGTTTTTGGATAGCCCACCGGTAAACAATGATTTTAATGACAATGTAATTCCAATTCTCGAGTCAAAAGGCTGGGATCTGGAGGGTGCAAAAACCGGACAAATGCCTGATGCAGCCATAATGATCAATCCACGGGCAGGCTTTAATTATGATGTTAAGGGTGATAAATCCTTCCAGCTTCGCGGAGGTTTAGGTTTGTTCACCAGTCGCATTCCTTATGTATGGCCCGGCGCTATGTTCCAAAACAATGCTATGATAACCGGCGGTATGCGGGTTACAGCAGCCGGCGCACCTGAATTGATTTTCAACCCGGATTGGAATAACCAGCCAAGCATTCCCCCGACACAGCCCTCAGGCCAGGTGGATATTTTTGCCAAAGAATTCAAATTCCCGAAAGTTTTTCGCACAAGCTTAGCCGTTGACAAAAAACTGCCGTGGGGTCTCATCGGAACTTTGGAGGCAATGTACACCAAAACCATCAACAACGTTCTTTACTACAACCTCAGGTACGAAAAGACCGGAAACCTTACAGGAAGCGGCGATGACAGACCCATCTGGTCACGAATTGACCTTGGAAAAGATCCCAGCACCGACAAGAACCGCGCCTATACAGATATCATCCTTGGCACAAACACCAATAAAGGATATGCCTATAACCTGACGGCTCAGTTGCAAAAGACCTTCGATAACGGTTTCACAGGCAGCATTGCTTACAACTATGGTTATGCTGAATCAATGAATGACGGAGTGTCATCGCAAAACTCATCACAATGGAGGGTTCCGAACGTCAGAGGTAAAAACGATCTCGATCAGGCTGTTTCAGATTTTAGCGCAGGAAGCAGAATTGTGGGTTATGTTAACTACAAAAAAGAATACCTGGATTTCATGGGAACAAGTATTTCCTTGTTCTATACAGGTCAGTCGGGAGCGCTTTACTCCTACGGTTACGCAGACGGTTCAAGCACATTCCTTGGCGAAGACAACCAAAGCCTTGAGCTCATTTATGTCCCAAAAGATCAAAACGACATAAACCTGATTGATAAAGTGGATGCAAACGGCGTTGTAACACTGTCGAAAGAGCAACAGTGGCTCGATCTCAATGCTTTCATCGAAGGTGACGACTATCTAAGCGGTCGTCGCGGAGAATATGCTGAAAGAAACAGCTCCAGAGTGCCTTTCATGAATCTTTTCGATCTTCGCATTGCCCAGGATTTCTACACAAATGTCAACGGTAAACGCAACACTTTCCAGATAGCGCTTGACATTTTCAATCTCGGAAATATGCTCAACAAAGACTGGGGAAGAATTTATTATGCTTCAGGAGCTTATTACAACAACTATCCTTTGATCAAATTCGAAGGTTTTGAAGCAGACAAGACCACGCCAAAATATTCCTTTACAAAACCCAAAGGCGAAGTATGGAGCATTGACGATAGCGGCATCTTAAGTTCGAGATGGCAGGGTCAAATCACCCTCCGTTACATCTTTAACTAATTCATATTGAATGATTTTGAGGAGGTTTGCCCGGCAGACCTCCTTTTTTATTTATTTTTGAAGCCAAAATTTTGTCATGATGAGAAAGTTTTTGATACTTTTCGCTGCCCTTTTAATTACCCGGATTGCAATCGGACAAATAGGGAAACCCGACGTTGTCAAATACCTGGTGGTGCTTTCGATGGATGGATTCAGAAATGATTATATCGAAAAAGCGGCAACACCCACTTTCGATTCGATTGCCAGAATTGGGGTGAAGTCGAAGGGATTTATCCCGGCATTTCCATCCAAAACATTTCCAAACCATTACACTATGGCTACCGGCTTGTATCCTGACAACCACGGGCTGGTGAATAATACTTTTTATGACCCGGAAACCGGCACTACTTACCGGCTGGGCGACAGCTCTACCCGCAACAACCCTTACTATTACGGCGGTGAGCCCATTTGGGTAACCGCCTCTAAAGCCGGGCTGAAAACCGCTTCCTATTTCTGGGTAGGCACCGAGTTGCCAATTAAGGGAATTCAACCTGATTACTGGAAACTATATGATGGCTCAACACCCTTTGAAGCCCGGTTGGATACAGTGATTTACTGGCTTGGCCTTCCTGAGGAACAACGACCAAGGCTCATAATGTGGTACCTACAGGAGCCGGATGAATCGGGGCACATTTACGGACCGGAAAGCAACGAAATCTTTGACCTGGTAAGCAATCTTGACAAACTGGTGAGCGACTTCTGCCATAAAATCAATCAGTTACCACATGCAGGGCAGATCAATCTGATCTTCACCTCCGATCATGGAATGGGGCAACTTTCGAATGACAGGGTAATTGATCTCGCCACTATTATCCCACCGGATTGGGTAGAGAAAGTAGTGGGTGGAAATCCAAACTACAACATCAAAACTAAACCTGAATACCTCGATACAATTTTTCAACGACTTGTTGAAACCGAAAACATTAAAGTCTGGAAAAACCCTGATTTACCAGCAAGACTTAATTATGGTAAAAATCCGCGCACACTCGATCTTACTGTTGCAGCTGATCTGGGCTGGAGCATTAATTGGCAGAGATATTCCAATTACCGGTCGTCGGGAGGCACACATGGCTACGACCCAGCCTACCCGGAAATGCATGCAATTTTTTATGCCATTGGCCCCTCATTTAAAAGATACCATCTGCACCCCGCCATCGAAAATGTCAACCTGTATGTGTTGATGGCTGAACTGCTTGGACTAAGTCCGGCTCCCAACGACGGTGACCTGGAAAAAGTGATAGATATGCTGAGACCCTGATTTTTAAAAAACAAGGCCTCATATACAGATAATATGTCAATACACCACCACAATACATTGATAATGTGTGTTTAACAAACAAACTTTTCCAAACAAAAAATTTCCCGTTTACTCAACTCTTCACCTGATCGAATCGAATTAGGGTAATTGGGCGACAATTAATTATTAGCATATAGATAAATCACTACATTTCAGATGCTGCAACCAAAATTCAATATCATTCTTGCTTCCAACTCTCCGCGCCGTCAGAAACTGCTTAAAGAGATGAGGATTGATTTTCGGGTTGAGGTAAAACCCGTTGAAGAGGATTTTCATCCGGAAATGAAACCGGAGGAGATAGCACTTTTCCTGTGCGAAAAGAAAATCAAAGCTTTTGATGATTCGGAAATCGGTCCGCAAACACTTATTATTACGGCCGATACCATAGTTTGTTTAGGCGATGAAATCCTCAATAAGCCCGAAAGCCGTGAACATGCAATCGAAATGATTGAAAAGCTTTCGGGCCGGTTACACAGGGTGATAACAGGTGTGGCGTTAAGATCGAAAGAGAAGATGATTTCGTTCACCGAGACGACGGAGGTAATTTTCAAAAATCTCAATCGCATGGAAATTGAATTTTATACAGATAATTTCGAACCTTATGATAAAGCGGGCGCTTACGGGATACAGGAATGGATAGGTTTAACAGGCATCGAAAGAATCAACGGCTCATACTACAACGTAGTCGGGCTGCCCACTGCAAGGCTTTGGAAAGAGCTCGCTGCGTTTTGAGTTTAAATTTCCCTTTGCCAATAACATTATCACCAATCCGTTGTTTGAAAGATACCAAAACTGACTTTTAACGTTCCAATGGAATCCAACAAATTAATCACCCGTTTGATCCGATATTTCTTTCAGGGACTTTTATTTACGGGTCCTATTGCGATTACGATTTATTCGGTATGGATCATTTTCGATTGGGTTGACGGGTTGCTCTACAAACACATCGAGAACTACTTTGGTTTTCCAATTCCAGGCCTGGGAATACTTGCAATGCTTATCATTATTACCTTAACCGGCTTTGTTGGGTCTTCGTTTCTATTCAAACCAATGGTAAAACAACTTGACGCGCTGTTGGCGAGAACTCCGTTTATCAAGATAATTTACACATCGGTAAAAGACCTGATTGCTGCTTTTGTGGGGCAAAAAAAACGGTTCAATCAGCCTGTACTGGTCAAAGTTACCAATGATGGCGCAATTGAAAAGATTGGGTTTATCACGGACGAAGACCTGAGTGTTTTAGGCATATCCGAAAAAAAGATCGCTGTTTATCTTCCTCATTCTTACGCCTGGTCGGGTAATTTGTTCATCGTTCCGGCTACACATGTTACCCGTATCGAAGCCTCAGCCACCGAAGTGATGAAATACATTATCTCAGCCGGAGTTACAAAAATTTGAAATACTCTACTACCATGGATAAAAACAGACCAACCATACTGGTTACCAACGACGATGGAATCAACGCTCCCGGTATTCGCACCTTAATCAAGGTTATGCGAAAGCTGGGTGATGTGTATGTTGTGGCGCCTGACCGGCCACGTTCAGGAAGTGGACATGCAATAACCGTTTCGATGCCGCTCAGGGTGTCACCGGTTCACAAGGAAGATGGCTACCAGGAATTCCGCTGCAACGGAACCCCGGTGGATTGCGTGAAACTCGGCGTTCAGATTGTTCTGCGCCGTCAACCTGACCTGCTGGTTTCGGGTATCAATCATGGTTCCAATGCGTCCATCAACGTGGTTTATTCGGGAACAATGGCTGCGGTGATCGAGGCTGCAATTGACAAAATTCCTGCTATCGGATTTTCGCTGGATGATTACGAAATCAACGCAAACTTTTCACATACAGAGAAATACATCGAACAAATCGCAAGGGAAGTGCTCGAAAAAGGGCTTCCTTACGGCACTTGCCTGAACGTAAATTTTCCGGCATTCAACTTTGAACCGCTTAAAGGAGTGAAAGTCTGCCGCCAATCTCTTGGCTCCTGGAAAGAAAGATTTGACGAACGAACCGACCCACGCGGACGTGACTACTACTGGATTACAGGCGTTTTCAGCAATCCCGACCACAAAGAAGGAACCGACACCTGGGCCATGGAACAGAATTACGTTGCTTTGGTTCCAATGAAATTTGACCTTACCAATCACGATTCTTTATCATTACTGGAACATTTTGATTTTGAGCTAAATCACAATTCTCAGCCAGTGTTGGCAAAGGATTCGGTGGAAAAGGCTCACGAACAGGATTAGCGGATGAAACAAATACATCAGTTTTTCGACAGAGATTCTCATGTTTTCGGGGCTTTGGTTGGATTGGCCACACCGGCTGTACTTTACGTGATATTCAAAAATATCCTTTCATTAATGCCCTTCATTGCCCAGGCAACTGGTAACCCAGGCAACAAAATTATGCTGCTGTCTCTTGCCGGAAACCTGCTCTGGATACGCTATTTTCTGGTGAACAAAAAAGCAGAAAACACCGGAATTGCCCTTGTTTCCATAACTCTACTGATGGTGATCCTATTCTTCATATTTTTCAGGTAAATGAAATACTACATCATAGCCGGCGAGGCTTCAGGCGATATTCATGCTGCTAATCTTATCAAAGAGATCAAATTGCTGGACAACCAAGCCCAATTTCGGGTTTGGGGCGGCGATAAAATGCAAGAGCAGGGCGCCGTCCTGGTCAAGCATTACAGGCAGCTGGCTTTCATGGGGTTCTATGAAGTTATCGCTAATCTCCGGACAATCATTCGCAACTTGAAATTTTGCAAACAGGATATCCTTGATTATCAACCTGATGCGTTGATCCTAGTGGACTATCCTGGTTTTAACCTCCGCATTGCCGGGTTTGCCCATCAGAAAGGTTTTAAAGTGTTTTATTACATCTCACCCCAAATATGGGCATGGAAGCAATCGCGCGTTAAGAAGATCAGAAAATTTGTTGACAGGATGTATGTGATCCTTCCGTTTGAGAAGGATTTTTACGCCAACCATAATGTCGAAGTGGATTATGTTGGCCACCCGCTGCTCGATGTTATCGAAAACGAAAAATCCAATCTACCTGAAGCACTCAAGTTTAGAAGTTTGAACGGTTTAAATGAAAAGCCAATCATTGCATTGCTACCAGGTAGCCGCAAACAGGAAATCTCAAAAATACTGCCGGAAATGCTTTCGGTATCGCCATTTTACCCTGATTATCAATTTATTATTGCAGCAGCATCGGCCATCGAAATGGACTACTACCAGCAATTTATTGATAAATCATCATTAAAAGTCATCTATCATCAAACCCACTCTCTTCTGCAAAATGCTGCTGCTGCGCTGGTAACTTCCGGCACGGCAACCCTTGAAACGGCACTGATGAATGTTCCGGAAGTAGTTTGCTACAAGGGTAACTGGCTTTCGTTTCAAATTGCCAAACGGATAGTTAACGTGAAATATATCTCACTGGTCAATTTGATTGCTGATAAACCTGTGGTTACCGAGTTGATTCAGGATAAGCTCAATACCAGTAGTTTAAAGGGAGAATTAGAGAAAATTCTTGAAGATGAGAACAGAAACCGAATATTCAGGGATTATGCTCAATTGAGAGAACTGTTGGGAAACAAAGGCGCATCGGCGCTGGCAGCCGGGTTGATGGTTTCAAGACTTAAAAGCAGCCGGCTGTGAGAAATACCTTCTTACCTGAAGGCTAATCAAAGCGTTTCATTTTTCCATTCACTTCGCAGCAATCCGAAAATTTCGAGGTCAACAAACCGGTTATTGAGGTTTTCTCCATGGCGCTCAATTCCTTCGAACGTAAAATTCAGTCTTCTGGGAACGTTGCTGCTACGCAAATTTCCAACAGCACATCTGATTTGAATCCTGTTCATTTCCAACTGATCAAAAGCTTTGTCTATCAAAACTTTGAGCGATTGAGTAATTATTCCGTTGCCCACAAAAGGTGGAGCAAGCCAGTAACCGATCTCCAGTTTTCGGTTGTGGCGGTCAATGTCCTTGTAGCCGATCAATCCCGCAACCTCTTCCTTGTAACGGATTGTGAATACCATTTCCCTGCTGTGAGGCATGAACAGACTCCCTATAAATGCCTCAGTATCTGACGGTTTAATTGTAAAATCAACAAAAGGCAGCCAATTTCTCAGGTTTTCGCGATGCTTGTCAATCAGGCTAAAAATCGGTGTGGTATCCGAGTAGCTGAGACGACTTAAGGTTATATCCTGGTTTACTTCTAATAAATTGATCATAAGCAACTTAAAAGATTATTTCGATTATTCCAAACCATTTACGCCTCTGCAAATGTAGTGGATTAAACCCGTACAAATTCCCACCTGGCAAACATTTTATCCGAGTTAGGAACAATCCATGTAATTTTGCAGGAAATTCAAAATTGATCGGTTTGACTTCAGAAGAGATCATCGCCCGCTACGAGAATAGTCCTGAGTTTGGAGTAATTTCGGATCAGCTGCAAAAAGGATCTGGAACAAGACTGCAAATCAAAGGGATGAAAGGCTCGCAACCGGCATTTGTTGCTGCAGCGTTGCTTCATTCACACAAAAATCCTCATGTTTTTGTATTGCCAGACAAGGAGTCGGCAGCCTATTTCCATAACGACCTTGAGAGTCTTTTCGATGAGCGCGAGATGGAGTACGTTAGCAGGAAAATCTTATTCCTGCCCACCTCCTACAAACGTCCTTTTGAGCTGGATGAGCCGGATAGTGCGGGAATACTGCTTCGTAGCGAGGTGTTGAATAAAATTATTACCACCAGAGACTCCCTTGCAATTGTGACCTATCCAGAAGCGCTGGCTGAGAAAGTGGCCGACAGAATTACCGTTGGGCAAAACTCATTGAAAATCAGTAAGGGGGATAAAATCACCCTCGATTTCATGATGGAGTTTCTTGCCGAAATGAACTTTGAGCGGGTGGATTTTGTTGCTGAACCCGGCCAATACGCTGTGAGGGGTGGGATTGTTGATATATTTTCATTTTCAAATGATTACCCTTTCAGGATTGAGTTTTTCGGCAACGAAATCGAAACCATCCGCACTTTCGATCCCGGCGACCAACTCTCGTTAACAATGATGCCAACGGTAACCGTTATGCCGGATTTACAGAACACGGAATTTACGGCAGAAAGAATCCCATTTACGAGGTATCTGAACCCAACAACTGTATTTTGGTTCGAAAATCTCCATTTTGCCATCGAAAAAATTGAATCTGGTTTTGAGAAACTGGCCGAGCGTCCAGCATTTAGCGGTACCGAAACTACTCCGGGTAAATATTTTGTCAGCGGTAATGAATTTGCTGCCGATGTCCTTGCATTCTCCTGCATCGAGTTTGGCACAAACACAATGTTTCGTACAGAGGTTGTAATTCAATACCAGGCTGAATCCCAGCCCTCTTTCAACAAAAACTTTGAAATGCTCATTGCAAAGTTGAATGAGAATACATCTGCTGACATCGGGAATATCATTTTCACGACCAATCTCAAACAGGCCGAGCGGCTGCACGCCATTCTCGACGACACGCACCTGAAGGACGGCAAAAAGAACCGGACGGTTTATTCAACCATTGCCAGATCAATTCACGAGGGTTTTGTTGATGCCACTACCGGAATTGCGTGTTTTACTGACCACCAAATATTCGACCGGTATCACCGGTTTCATCTGCGCGAAAGCATAAAAGGCCGTGAAGCGTTAACTTTGAAGGAGTTGTACAACCTTCAGCCCGGCGATTTTGTTACCCATATTGACCATGGAGTCGGGCGGTTCGACGGGCTGGAAATCATCGAAAGCAACGGCAAACCGCAGGAAGCCATCAGGCTAGTTTACCAGGACGGCGATTTGCTCTACCTTAGCATTCACTCATTGCACCGCATTGCAAAATTTGTCGGGAAAGAAGGCATTGCCCCAAGTCTGAACAAGCTGGGCACCAACAACTGGAACAGGCTGAAAGAGAGGACTAAAAAGAAGGTTAAGGATATTGCCAAAGACCTGATAAAACTCTACTCTTCACGCCGTGCTTCAAAAGGATTCGCCTTCTCTCCCGACAGCTACCTTCAACACGAACTGGAAGCTTCGTTTATTTACGAAGACACACCGGATCAACTAAAAGCAACCATAGAGGTAAAGGCCGACCTGGAGAAAGACTTCCCAATGGACAGGCTGGTTTGCGGAGATGTTGGTTTTGGCAAAACCGAAGTCGCTGTCAGGGCGGCCTTCAAGGCAGCTACCGACAGCAAACAGGTGGCAATCCTTGTCCCGACAACCATTCTCGCTCTTCAGCATTTCAAAACTTTTCGCAAACGACTGAATAATTTTCCGGTAAATATTGAGTACATCAATCGCTTTAAATCCGCCAAAGAGCAAACCAAAATCATCAAGGAACTGGCAGAGGGGAAAATTGACATCATTATCGGCACCCACAGGCTGGTAGGTAACGATGTAAAATTCAAAGACCTCGGCCTGCTTGTCATTGATGAGGAGCAAAAATTCGGTGTATCCATCAAAGAAAAACTGAAAAAATTAAAAGTGAATGTTGACTCGCTCACACTCACGGCCACACCCATTCCTCGCACACTGCAATTCTCGCTGATGGGCGCCCGCGATTTATCGGTCATCAACACACCTCCACCCAACCGGATTCCTATCCGTACCGAAGTTTCCAGCTTTGGCAGCCAGATAATCAGCAACGCCATTAACTACGAAATAAGCCGCGGTGGCCAGGTATTTTTTGTACACAACAGGGTTCAAAACATCAATGATGTGGCCGATATGATCCGGAAATTCTGTCCCGGGGTGAAAGTGGCTGTCGGGCACGGACAAATGGAAGGCAGTGACCTTGAGCAAGTTATGCTCGACTTTATCGAAGGGGATTATGACGTCCTGCTGGCAACTACCATTATCGAAAACGGGTTGGATATTCCCAATGCCAACACCATCATCATCAACGATGCGCAAAACTTCGGGCTGAGCGATCTGCACCAGTTGCGGGGCCGGGTAGGACGATCAAATAAACAAGCGTTTTGCTACCTGCTCTCTCCGCCACTCTCCACTCTTACGCAGGAAGCCCGTAAGCGCCTGAAAGCCATCGAAGAGTTCTCAAGTCTCGGAAGTGGTTTCAACATTGCCATGCGCGACCTCGATATCCGGGGCGCAGGAAACATGCTTGGAGCCGAACAAAGCGGGTTTATCTCGGAGATCGGTTTTGAAATGTACAACAAAATCCTTGACGAAGCCATGTCGGAGTTGAGAGAAGAGGAATTTCAGGATGTTTTTGGCGATCAAAAGGAGGTGGTTTATGTGAAGGACTGCCTGATTGAAACCGATTTCGAACTATTGATCCCGAATGACTATATCTCTGTAACTACTGAAAGGATAAGCATTTACAAAGAACTTGACAATATCGAAACAGAAGAAAGCCTGCACAAAATCGAAATGCAACTCACCGATCGGTTTGGGCCGATTCCCATTCAGGTCAGGGGATTGTTTAACGCCATCAGGCTAAGATGGGCTGCGAAAAAGATCGGCTTTGAAAAAGTTGTGCTGCGCAATGGTAACCTGATCGGCTATTTTACAGGAACGGAGGACTCTTCTTACTACAACTCCCCGGCCTTTACGCACGTTCTCAACTACATAAAGAACAATCCACGGGTTTGCAGCATGAGAGAAAATAAGCAGAAGCTAAGCCTGAAGTTTGTTGGGGTAAATTCTGTTGAAGCGGCCATCAAAAAAATCGAGCCACTGGTTTACAAGGTTGGTACGGAAGGTTGAGGATTATTCCTTTTTCTTGGTTTCGTCGCCCTCTTTCATCCCCTCTTTGAACTCCCTGATGCCCTTTCCCATTCCTTTCATCAGTTCAGGAATCTTCTTGCCGCCAAAAAGCAGCAGCACGATTACGACTATTAGGATAATTTCAGTTGGCCCTAAAAAGCCTGCGAGGTTTATTGGTGAGATGTTCATATCGGTTTGTTAAATTTGAGCAAAGATAGATTTAATTATTCAACCTGACTGCTGTTTTTTACCGGTTCGAAATCAGCATCGGTAAAGAGGTTGAGCTGATTTGGAGAAATATACTGAACCGGCTTTTCCTCAACTTTTAAGGAGAGAAAGTTATCAATTGATTTTTTGATCAGTTTGATGGGGGTGGTGTGTCTCAAACGGCAATTTTTGTCGAGTGATTTTTTTTGCCTTGCCGACAATTTAAAGGTGATTGGTTTGTATTTCACCGCCTTACGTTTTCTCTTTGCTTTAGTTGCCATAATTCTTTATCAAAAATTGGTATAAAAATACAAACTTTTCATTATTACCGGTTTTGATAAATGAATCTATTTGTTTTTCGATAAGTTTTCGTCAGGAATACCCGAAAAATTGAATCAGACAGCATCTAAAACAGCCGTATTTAAACTGATTATCCCGGACAAGTATTTTCCGGTTCTTTTTCATGAAAAATTCAACCTGCAATTGTCGGGATGTAACTGATCAATCGTTGATATTCTGAGATTTCACGATCTCTTTAATATCAGCAATCATCTTCTGCGCCAGGTGGTTGGCCTTAGCTTCAGAGTCGCTTTCGGAGTAAATGCGAATTATTGGTTCGGTATTGGATTTGCGCAGATGTACCCAATCTGGGTCGAAATTGATGCGTACGCCATCAATCCTGTTGATCTGGAATTTTGAGTATTTCCCGGTAACTTTGTCGAGGATGTTGTCCACATCCATGTCAGGCTCAAGGGTGATCTTGTTTTTTGAAATGAAATAGTCCGGGTAGTTATACCTGATTTTAGAGCACTTCATTTGCTTTTTGGCCATGAAGGTGAGGAACAGGGCAATGCCAACCAAAGCATCCCGTCCATAATGAAGCTCAGGATAAATCACACCGCCGTTGCCTTCGCCGCCAATCACGGCGCCGGTTTCCTTCATTTTGGCCACCACATTCACCTCTCCCACTGCCGCTGCCTGGTAGGTTCCGCCGTTTTTTTCGGTAACCTCTTTCAGAGCACGCGTTGAGGAAAGATTGGAAACAGTGTTTCCGGGCGTGTTCTGGAGAATGAAGTCGGCTATGGCCACCAGGGTGTATTCTTCGCCAAACATGCTACCATCCTCATTCACAATGGCAAGTCTGTCCACATCCGGGTCCACCACAAAACCCACATGGCATTTTTTCTTTACCACCAGTTCGGCAATTTCAAACAGGTTTTCGGGTAAAGGTTCGGGATTGTGTGGGAAAATGCCAGTTGGATCGCAATACAATTTTTCGATTTTTCTCACCCCAAGAGCCTCCAATAATTTTGGAATGGCAATTCCACCGGTCGAATTAACAGCATCCACCGCAACCACAAACCCGGCATTCTTTATTGCTTCAGCATCCACCAGTGGCAATTGAAGGATTTTTTGAATATGGAGATCAATAAATCCGTCCAATAAAATGGTTTTACCCAGTTCGGTGTTGGCTGCAAACCTGAATTTCTCTGCATCGGCAATGGTAAGTATCTCTTTTCCATCATCATCCGAAAGGAATTCACCCTTATTGTTGAGCAGTTTCAGTGCATTCCACTGGCCGGGGTTGTGGCTGGCGGTAATAATGATCCCGCCATCAGCGGAGGTTTCGGTAACAGCGATCTCCACTGTGGGGGTAGTTGAGAAGCCGGCATCAACCACGTCAATTCCCATGGCGTTGAGAGTGCCGGTAACCAGACTATTGACCAAAGTGCCCGAAACACGGGCATCCCGGCCAATCACAACCTTCAGCTTTGGCTTTGCAACTCTGCTTTTCAGAAATGTGGCATAGGCTGCTGAATATTTGACTACATCAACCGGGGTAAGGTTTTCACCAGGATTTCCGCCAATAGTTCCACGGATTCCGGAAATGGATTTGATCAAGGGCATAAACAGAATTTTGCCGGCAAAAATAATTTGAATTTTCGCTTCAGGGTCGGGCGGATATGATTTTTTCGATGGAAATTCATTCCACGAATTATTTTAATTTCGCCAAAACAAATAGCCTGAAGATGAAAAATTTACTTCTATCCCTGCTGATCCTTTGCTCAGCTTCGATTTCTGGGCAGGATACGATCAGATTGATGCATTACAATTTGCTTAACTTCGGCGCTGTAACGGAATCCTGCACTTTTGAGAACAATAACCCCGACAGCAAGACCATCTGGCTCAAAACCATCATTGACCATTTTTTGCCCGATCTTTTTACCGTTAACGAGATCAGCCCAAATACACTCTATCACAACATGATATTAAATAATGCCCTTAATAGTTCAGGCAGAAATTATTACCAAAAAACCCAACCTACAAACTTTGCCGGCTCCACGATCATCAACATGCTCTACTACAACACTTTGAAAGTCGGGTTAGCAAAGCAGGAGGTCATATTCTCGAACCCCCGCGACATCAACGTGTACAAATTTTACCACAAAAGTCCTTACCTTTCGCAAGGCGGCGACACTACTTACTTTTATTGCGGAGTGGCTCATTTAAAAGCCGGAAACACAACCACCGACCAGCAGCAGAGGGCAACCGCGGCGCAGGCTGTTATCAATTATCTGCAGGATAAAAATATCACCGATCCTTTCCTCTTTGCCGGCGACCTGAATCTTTACACCAGTGCAGAGTCTGCGTGGACAACCCTGACCGGTGGAAGTGGAGATTTTCGTTTCAGCGACGCGCTAAATATGGCCGGCAACTGGAGCGGGAATGCATCCTTCGCTTCAGTCCATACACAATCCACGCACACCGAATCGGCTTGCGTTGTCGGAAGTGGCATGGACGACCGCTTCGACTTTATACTGACCAATCCATCTGCAAATGCAGCCAATTCGCTGGTAAAATACCTACCAGGCAGTTACATTACAGCAGGTCAGGATGGTCTGCGGTTTCAGGGCTCATTGATTAACCCGCCAAACAACAGCCTTCCTGCACCCATCATCGAAGCGCTATACAACCTCTCCGACCACTTGCCGGTGATGGTTAGCGTGGTAGCCAGAACACTACAACCGCAGTTTATCCCGGATCTTTTCTTCTCGGAATATGTGGAGGGCAGCGGCAACAACAAGGCGCTGGAAATTTTCAATCCTGCCTCCTACCCTGTTGATCTTTCGGGGTACAGGCTGGAGCGCTATGTTAACGGTTCCACCAATGCCGACACGATTAGCCTTTCCGGAGTGCTTGATCCAGGCAGGACTTATGTTGTGGTAATTGATAAACGTGATCCCAACGGATCAGGCGCCAACGTTCCGGTTCACCCCGATCTGATGGCGGTTGCCGATACTTTCTTGTGTCCTGATGCCACGATAAACCAGACCATGTATTTCAACGGAAATGATGCAATGGCACTTCGTAAAAAATCAGGTCAGCTGGTGGATCTGATCGGAAAAATTGGCCAAAACCCCGGTCTTGGGTGGACCGATGATTCGTTGTGCACGGCAGGAGCTTTTACTACTCTATGCGGGGCAACTGCCTGGACTACCAACCACACGATGGTCAGAAAATTTGGCGTCACCAAAGGAGTTAAAGCAAACCCGCTCTGTTTCGATGTAACGTTGCAATGGGACACGCTCTCCAACGACATCTTCGACAGCCTCGGATTTCATCGCAGTATTACCAATTATCAGCCTCCGCAGTCGTGGAATTTTTCACCTACAATGATCTCGCACATCCTCACCATTCCAACCGATGCGATAATCACTCTGGAATCTCAGCCAGCCCTGCCCGGTGCTTTTATCGGAGTCTTTTACAGAGACGGGAGCCTGGAGAAATGCGCCGGAAATGTTCAGTGGTTTGGTAATCAGAATATTGCATTGGTGGCCTACGGCGATGATTTCTTAACCCCCGAAAAAGATGGATTTGCCGCGGGAGAAACCATTGTCTGGAAAATCCTCAACCCTTCCGATGGCAGAGAATACGACGCAACGGCCCCCTATTCAGCTATCTGGCCGCAAAACAACGGTATTTTCGCTCCGGGTGGAATTTCGGCCATTACTTCGCTGAACGGGCTTGAAATTCTGACGCAGTTGCTTGATTTACCCGCAGGTTGGTCGGGAGTTTCGCTGTCCCTTGATGCACGCTGGCCTTTGCTGGAAGATATTTTTAAACAGGAAATAAGCAAAGTGATTTACATGACCGACGGGAACCTGGTGTATTACCCGGAACAGAATATCAATCAAATTATCGAATGGAAGGATGTTGGCGCTTACTACATCAAAGTTGAGGATGAAATGGCGCTGAGGGTTGCCGGTTATTCCCCCCAAAGCCGCACTATTCAGCTCAATGCTGGCTGGAATCTGATGCCGGTTATGTCGGATTGCAATGTTCCAGTTACCGAACTTGTTACTTCTCTTGGCAATAATCTTCTACAAATTAAAGAGGTTGCCGGTGTGAAAGTTTTCTGGCCGGAAAAATCAATCCAAACGCTGAATGAATTGTTGCCCGGAAAATCCTATTTTATTCTGGTTAATGAAGGTGTCAACTTTACTTTTTAGGGGTGTGAGTAAGAGTTAATAGCCTGGTTTACCAATAAATTTCAGCAATTAAAATCCTCCATCAACCCATTTCCCCATTTGTCATTGAAAATGAAACCCACAATCGA
Organism: Bacteroidales bacterium; assembly: GCA_036794825.1. Classification (GTDB taxonomy): domain Bacteria; phylum Bacteroidota; class Bacteroidia; order Bacteroidales; family 4484-276; genus RZYY01. Next base: position 53,035 of record DAIRGA010000025.1, read on the forward strand.
ATAACTCAGGGAGTTATGTGTGAAACCTGGTTGCCTAATACTGTTTCCTCGCTGTGACCAACATGGCGGCCTCCACAATATCTTTGGTTCCCATACCAAACTTTTCGAGCAGTTCTTCGGGCGTTCCGCTTTCGCCAAAAACATCGTTCATCCCAACCATTTCTATAGGAGTTGGAAAATTTCGGGCTAAAAACCCTGCAATCGTCTCACCCATTCCGCCAAGAATCTGGTGCTCCTCAGCCGTTACAGCACACCGTGTTTTTATCACCGATTCAATCACTGCATCCCTGTCGAGGGGTTTGATGGTGGTGATATTAATCACTTCGGCGTCAATTCCTTGCTGGGCAAGGATTCTGGCAGCTTCGACCGCTTTCCACACCAGATGACCGGTAGCGAAAATGGAAACATCACTTCCTTCTCTCAACAAAAGTGCCTGACCAATAACAAATTGATGATCTTTTGGTGTGAAATTCGGCACTTTTGGGCGCCCAAACCTGAGATAAACCGGGCCATGGTAGTCCGCGATGGCAAGGGTGGCTGCATAGGTCTGATTATAATCGCAAGGATTGATTACGATCATTCCCGGAAGAGATTTCATCAGCGCCATATCCTCCATGATCTGGTGGGTTGCGCCATCTTCGCCCAAAGTAACGCCGGCATGAGAAGCGCAAATCTTGACATTTTTCTGCGAGTAGGCGATGGATTGCCTGATCTGGTCGAAAACTCTGCCGGTAGAAAAGTTGGCAAAAGTTCCAGTGAACGGGATTTTTCCGGCAGTGGCCAGCCCTGCGGCAATTCCCATCATATTGGCTTCTGCTACACCGACCTGAAAAAAGCGATCCGGAAATTCACCGGCAAACTTGTCCATTTTGAGCGAACCGGTCAGGTCGGCGCAAAGAGCGACAATTTCCGGTCTGCTTTTGCCCAGTTCATAAAGCGCATCGCCAAAACCCGAGCGGGTATCTTTGCTTCCCTGGTTTTCCAGGCTTATATGAGTTAATGTTTCCATTGCTTGATTTTAACTTTATATATCACAAACTTAGAGATCATGGGCTGAAGCCCGTGGCCTCTCCATTTCTTCCTATTTCCCCGACCTGAAGGTCGGGGTAAAGCAATTTGTTGTTTTTCAAATATGTTCTATGATCAATGAATTTTTCAGGTTCAATAGTCGCCAATAGTTTCTTCCAATTGAGCAAGTGCCAGTTCCAACTGTTCATCGTCGGGCGCCACGCCGTGCCACTTGTGGGTTCCCATCATGAAATCCACGCCGTAGCCCATTTCGGTATGCATAAGGATCATAACTGGATGATCTTTTCCGGTTTGGGTTGCTGCCAGCCTGAGTGTATCAATCACCTCGTCAAGGTCGTTTCCATTCATCTCCATCACCACCCATCCGAAAGCTTCCCATTTGGCCTTCAGGTCGCCCGGAGGGAGAACCTCATCGGTTGGACCATCAATTTGCTTGCGGTTGAAGTCAATGATTGCAATAAGATTATCCACGTTTTTGCTTCCGGCAAACATGGCAGCTTCCCATACCTGCCCTTCCTGAATTTCGCCGTCGCCCATCAGCACATACACCAGGTTCTCATCATCGTTTAATTGCTTGGCTAATGCCATCCCAACAGCACATGAAAGCCCCTGACCGAGTGAACCGGAAGCAAACCTTACACCCGGTAAGCCCTCGTGAGTTGCCGGATGACCCTGCAAGCGTGTATTTAGTTTGCGGAAAGTTGCCATTTCGGATACATCAAAGTAGCCACTGCGGGCCAAAACACTGTACCAAACAGCTGAGAGGTGACCGTTGGAAAGCAGAAAAACATCCTGCCCGCTACCGCTCATGTCAAATTCATCCGGATCGTGGTTCAGGATGTCGAAATAGAGCGCTACCATAAGCTCGGTGCAGCCCAGCGAACCTCCCGGATGTCCTGACTGCGCTCCGTGAACCATTCTCAGAATGTCGCGCCTGACCTGGCTGGTCAAGGCTTTTAAAGAGGTCGAAGTATTCATCATTTCAGTCGTTCAATGTTCGGCAAAAGTATCTTTTTTAGTTTGTTTTTAAAGAGTTTTTCCCTTTTTCTCCTTATTTGTTTACTTTGCAGCCTGATTATCCAACCAATTAATCCTGAAACAATGGATAGTAAAGCTACTGAAGCCCTTGCTTATCTGAAATATAACGGCATCGAAAATGCCGAGGTTGCCATCATTCTTGGCACCGGTTTGGGAAAACTTGTTCAGCATATCAATATCGATCAGATGACTGATTATGCCGACATTCCTCATTTTCCGGTTTCGACGGTAGAGTTTCATCATGGCCGGCTGATTTACGGAAATCTATGCGGCAAAAAGGTGATTGTAATGCAGGGCAGGTTTCATTATTACGAAGGTTATGCCATGAAGCAGCTTACGTTTGCTGTACCGATAATGAAAGCTCTTGGTGTAAAATGCCTGCTGGTTTCCAATGCCGGTGGCGCCTTAAATCCTGATTTCCGGAAGGGTGATCTGATGTTACTTACCGATCACCTCAACCAGTTTTGGGATAATCCGCTGATAGGGAGAAATGACGACGTAGACGGGCCTCGTTTTGTTGACATGAGCCATGCCTACTCAAAGGAGCTAAACCGGTTGTTTGTTGAGGTTGCTGCCAAAGAGAAGATCCGGTTGCAGCAGGGAATTTATACTGCGGTCTGCGGTCCATCGCTCGAAACTCGTGCTGAATATCGTTACCTTCGGTTCATTGGCGCTGACGTAGTTGGCATGTCCACCATCCCCGAAGTGATTGTCGCCAATCATATCGGCTTGCCGGTAGCGGCTGTGTCGGTGATAACCGATGAGTGCGACCCGGACAACCTCGCTCCGATTGATATCAACGACATCCTGGAAACTGCAGCCACCGCAGAAGTTGATTTGATCAAGCTATTCAAGGGAGTTGTGAGTCAGGTTTAGGCAAACAGCGGATTTATATTCCTTGCAGATTAACGAGAATAGACTTATAACCGAAATAAACCGAAATCTGCCTATATTTTTATTGGGAAATGCGATTAATCACAAAGCTTTAAGAAGAAGACTTACTTTTGCCTGGCTTAGCCCCCCATTAATTCGAGCAATTCTTTACACGGGTTATGTCCTCTGATTTCAATTTTAGCTTTTCGCCTTAGTTGATTTGCAATGATCACTGGCAGGTTCGGCTAATAGACTGACTTTGGTTCTCTCTTTATTGTTTAGACAAACAACCATGTCAATCCGACTATTTTTTCTGAGCAACTTAATCAGATCAATGTGTTGTCCGGTTTCAGGGTTGAAATAAACAAACTTCATTTTGTGACGGAAAATGCAATAAGCCCCCGAACTTACATGGCGTTCGATCTCTTTAAAACTACAATACCCCCTGTCTCTCAAAACAAGGTCATACTTTTCGATTTTCAATTCAGGCGCAGCCAAAAGATCGTTTTTGCTGTAAGCATCCACCGAAAAGTCAACAAACCTACCCGAAATCAACTCATAAACTCCTTGTATTCTGGTGTTGCAAACAGTACTATGGCCATTTGAGACGCCGGAGGATATCTCGAAAAGCTTTTTTGGAAGTTTGATAATTGTACTGCCCTGGATAAGGATTCTCTTGTAGTTGTTGGTTTTGGAAACAGCAGTGATTTGTTGCTGAGAAAATTTATGTTTTATCATCCCGGCCAATATAGCTTGAAAAAACAGCACACAGGAATCATTTACGCGTTTCCATAACGCCTGCTTGCATAATGATACTCCATAGATCGCCTCTATCTTTGCCGCCAAATCATTGTAGCTTGGCGAGTCAACCTGTGATTTGAGGCTGAACACATCAAGAAATGCTGTAGGATCGAATTTCGCAGAATCACGCTTTACGAATCCCAGCCCCTTTGCCCATTCTCTCATTTGCGATTGACTAATTCCGAATGATTGAATCATTTGAAAGAAATTGCAATCGGAGGTTTTTTTTGACATGATAGTGAAATTTTAATTAATCTTGATATAGTATAAATACTATTAATAATAATCAAAAAAATGGGATCAAAAGTTAAGATACAACGTGTTGAGCGAGGAAAAACAAAGTCGTTCTATGTCAATTTCCCGGCTGCTGTAGCTGATGCCGGCCAAATCGAAAAGGGTGAGGAAATGGAATGGTTTATTGAAGATAGAGACACCTATGTCCTCAAACGTCTAAACAAAAGCAAATCACTGCTGTCCAATTAGTTAATGCAATTAAGTTAAAGCGTATGCCTTTTGGGGCTTGATTTCAATGTAAAAGTCGGCAGTTGGCCTTGCTTCGACGGGCGTTCGACTGAGCTCACGCAGAAGTCTCAGCCACAGTGGATCGACATCCACATCACCCCATTTATCCATTTTGAGCGGAGCAAATCCCTTGGGCAAAGCAATACGGGAAACCCAATACCCCATTCCATCATTATATGCAAACTAACACCTTGTTGGTATGTTTTGTAAGTAAAGAGCCTAAATCAGCCGGGCAAGATTAACTCTTTACTACACAAAAATCAGTTCAGGTATGATGCACGCCAAAACAGAAAATCTTACCTTTGGCCGGAGTTTAGGTAAGCGATTTTTTAATTTAATATTCGACGAAATGTGGACATTGATTTCTGTTTTGGCAGTGCTGATTATTGCAGGTTGTACCCAGCCCGACCCAGTTGAGCAACTGTTGAATGCCCGTTGGGTTGACCTCTCGCACGATTTCGACGAGCATACAATCTACTGGCCAACCAACAGACCTTTTACCAAGGACACCTCTTTTTATGGAATCAACGATAAAGGGTATTTCTACGCATCCTTTATCTATACTGCCGAAGAGCATGGAGGAACCCACTTTGATGCCCCGCTGCATTTTGGTCAAAACGGTAAAACGGTGGAGCAGATCCCGTTGCAGCAACTTATGGGTCAGGGTGTAGTGGTTGATGTGGTGGATAAAGCGCTGGCCGACCGGGATTATCTTGTTAGCGTTGATGATCTGAAGGAATGGGAAGCAAAAAACGGTCAGATACCAGATGGTGCTTTAGTTCTGCTAAATACCGGTTACAGCCGTTTCTGGCCTGATCCGTTAACTTATACAGGTACAACCCTCACCGGCGCGGAAGCAGTCCCCCACCTTCACTTCCCAGGCATTGACCCGGAAGCAGCGCAGTGGCTGGTGGACAACAGAAAAATCAGCGCCGTCGGTCTGGATACGCCAAGCATTGACTACGGCCAGTCGTCTGAATTCCTTGCCCACCGCATACTTTGTGCTGCCAGTCTCACCATTTATGAAAATCTTACCAACCTTGACCAATTGCCGCCAAAGGGTAGTTTCGTTATTGCCCTGCCAATGAAGATAAAAGGTGGAAGCGGAGCTCCGCTAAGAATCATCGCTATGTTGCCTTAACAGGATTTTCTTTTAATCAAAATATTGAATATGAATAAAATAGCTGCTTTTCCGGGAAGATATATCCAGGGCCAGGGAGCGTTGAAAGAACTGTCGTCAATCATCAGGCAGTTCGGCAACAAAGGTTTGATATTGGCTTCAAAAACAGTTAAAGATCAGATAATTCCAAAATTTGGAACTCCGGAAATTTACGATATAGCGGTTATCAGCGTGTTTGGAGGCGAATGTTGTGAGGAGGAGTTGAATCGCCTTGCTGAGGAAATTCACCTCCAAGGAACTAATGTGATGATTGGTATGGGCGGTGGGAAGACAATTGATACAGCCAAGATTGCCGCCGACAGGGCAAATATTCCCGTAATCATCATCCCAACAATTGCCTCCACTGATGCACCTTGCAGCGGTTGCGCCGTGGCCTATTCACCATCGGGGGTATTCGAAAAAGTATATTACCAGCGTTCCAACCCTGCTGTGGTGTTGGTTGATATGGATATCATCTCAGCGGCTCCTGTGCGTTTCCTGGTGGCGGGCATGGGCGATGCGCTGGCCACCTGGTTCGAAGCGCGGTCTTGTTTCGATACCCATTCGATGAATGAGTGCGGTGGCAAAAGCACCCTAACCGGACTAAACCTTGCCCGGCTTTGCTGGGATGTCCTGCAGGAACACGGCGCAACGGCCAAAAGCGACAACGAAAAAAGGATGGTAACACCTGCACTGGAAGCCATCACCGAAGCCAACATTCTGCTAAGCGGCATCGGTTTCGAAAGTGGCGGTTTGGCGGCAGCCCACGCTATCCACAACGGGCTTACTGCTGTGGAAGATACGCACGCCTTCTATCATGGCGAAAAAGTTGCCTTCGGAGTGCTGGCCGGTTTATTCCTTACTAAATCTAAAGTTGAGGAGATTGAAGAGGTTTACACATTTTCTGAAACCATTGGTCTGCCCACAACTTTTTCCGATATCGGGCTCGTTAATGTTTCAAAGGAAAAATTGATTAAAATTGCTGAAAAATCTGCTGACGAGGGGAGTTCGGTTTTTCACGAAGCTGTTGAAATTACATCGGAAAAAATTCTGGAAGCTATGATTCAGGCTGATACAATGGGCATATCCAGGAAATCAATGAGAAATTAAAAGCGGGTATGTAGCAAAGAATGAAGAGAAATTCATCTCAGATTTCCTTACATCCTTAAACTGTAGATCAATGTTATGAAAAAGTCATTTGCAACACAGTCATTCATCATCATTCTCACCTTTCTGGTGGCTTATTATGGCAATAAGGTATTTCCATGGGATTTTAAACCTGTTATCACTGGTAATGCTAACCTCAGACTTCTATGGGTTTTCGCCTGGTGGACCTTGCCAACACTAATAATTACGGGCTTTTTGTTTGGGTTTAGAAACCTGGCCGGGGCGCTTGGTATCAATCGCAGCCCACTGAAAGGACTGGCATTTGCGGCAATGACGGTGTGGCCAATGCTGGTGAGTTCGGCGCTGATTGCGGGTTTTGAGGTGAATGTGGAAGTAAATGAGTTGCTAAGGAAAACTTTATTCGCAGGGTTTATTGAGGAATACATGTTCAGGGGGTTTCTTTTTGGAATTTTGTTCAGAAAAGTTGGCTGGGGATTCATTCCGGCTGGGTTGTTGGGAGCGCTTTTTTTTGGCATGGGGCATATTTACCAGGGAGGTAATTTCACGCAGTCACTTGGTATATTTCTGATTACTGCTATGGGAGCGCTCTGGTTTGCATGGCTTTACATTGAGTGGAATAATAACCTCTGGATTCCCATATTTTTACACATCCTGATGAACCTATCATGGAGCCTCTTTGATGTCAGCCAAAACGCTCTTGGCGATGTTTATTTGAACATTTTCAGGACAGTAACCATCGCTCTGTCGGTAATTCTGACGATCAGACAGGCAAAACGGAATGGTTTCCATATCAATAAAGGTAATCTGTGGGTTAATTCTGTTATAAATTAGACGGAGATTTCTGATTACCTGCAACACTCCTGGCAAATCATCAAACAAGAAAAAGAAAAGGCAGCACTGATTGGGCTGCCTTTCATTAATCCTATTTTTAACCTGCTATTTCAGTTTGTGTAGTGCAACAAATTCTTCAATTACCTCTTCCAGGTTGGGGTAGCCGATTTCCTGCAGATCGTAATAAACCCTGGTGTTGGGTTTGCTGATCTTAATCAGACGATTGAGGTCAATCGGAGTGCCAATTACCACGCCATCACAAACGGTGTTGTTGATGGTGGTTTCGAGGTCTTTCAACTGCTGCTCGCTGTAACCCATAGCCGGCAACAAAGTACCAATATTTGGATAGATACTGAATGTTTCCGAAAGTTTTCCAACAGTGTAAGGACGCGGATCAACCAGTTCGGCAGCGCCAAATTTCTGCGCTGCAACGGTTCCTGCGCCGATTTTCATCTCGCCGTGGGTCAATGTCGGGCCATCTTCAACTACCAGAACTTTTTTGCCTTTGATAATTTTCGGATCATCCACCTTGATCGGTGATGCGCCGTCAACCACGATGGCTTTTGGAGCTACTTTGGCGATGCTTTCACGAACAGTCTGAATGCCTTCGGGGCTGGAGCTGTCCATTTTGTTGATCACAACTACATCAGCCATGCGGAGTGTTACCTCGCCCGGGTAGTATTTCAACTCGTGACCTGCGCGGTGCGGGTCAACTACAGTAACGTTGAGATCGGGTTTATAGAATGGAAAATCGTTGTTTCCACCATCCCAGAGCACTACATCGCAACCATCCGGATCCTGCTCGGCGGCACGGAGAATGGCCTCATAGTCAACGCCGGCATAGATCACATTGCCGCGCACTACATGTGGTTCGTACTCTTCCATCTCTTCGATGGTGCATTTGTGTTTTGCAAGGTCTTCCACAGTGGCAAAGCGCTGAACCTTTTGTGCAACCAGGTCGCCGTAAGGCATCGGGTGACGCACTGCAACTACCTTCAACCCCTTAGCCATCAGCAGTTCGATGATGCGGCGGGAGGTCTGGCTCTTTCCGCATCCGGTTCTGATTGCCCCGACAGCAACCACCGGTTTGGTGCTTTTTACCATGGTGTCCTTCGGACCCAGTAAAAAGAAATTGGCGCCTGCTGCATTCACAATTGCGCTTACTGACATCACTTTCTGATAGGTGACATCGCTGTAAGAGAAAACGCAATCATCCACTTTCAGATCCTTGATGAGTTTAGGGAGGTCTTCTTCTGCGTAAATTGGGATACCATCCGGGTATAAATCACCAGCTAACTCAGCCGGGTACTTCCTTCCGTCGATATCGGGAATCTGGGCAGCCGTAAACGCCACCACATTGTAATTCGCATTTCCACGGTAATACATGTTGAAATTGTGGAAATCTCTTCCCGCAGCACCAATAATAATTACATTCTTCTTCATTATTATTTCCCATAAATTGTTTAAAACTAACTTTTTATAAAAGTGGCGCAAAGATAACGGTTTCGGCCTGACAAACAAGTGCTGGTCACTCCATTTTTTCCATTTTCACAAATATGAAAAGGTCTGTTTTGTGGATTATGCTTTTTTCAATGCTTGTAAATAATTGATAAACAAATGAATAATCCTTATTTTAAAATCATTCCTGATAGCGGTGTATTCGGGATAGCCACCAAAAGCATCTTCAGCCTACTGTTTTTACTAATTTTGCCGCTCTTAATCTGATTTTCCTGGCAATGATAACTCAACTCATTACTTCTAAAACCATCGAAGCCGTTCAGTCGCTTTGGAACCAGACCATTGACCCTGGACTGATTTCGCTACAGAAAACGCGAAAAGAATTTGAAGGAGATCTGACTTTGGTGGTTTTTCCGTTTTTAAAAATCTCCAAAAAATCTCCCGAATCCACTGCCAGCGAACTGGGAGAATATCTACTGGCTAACCTGAAAGAAATCAGTAGATTCAACGTCATTAAAGGATTCCTTAACCTTGTGGTAAGCGAAAATTACTGGTTGGAGTTTTTCGCTCAAAATAACGTCAATCCTGATTTTGGGCTGATGGCAAGACAAAATGACCGGCCAGTTCTTGTTGAATATTCATCACCCAACACCAACAAACCGCTTCACCTCGGACATATCCGCAACAACCTGCTGGGCTTTTCGGTGGCGAAAATTCTGAGCGCCAATGGCCACAACGTATTGAAAGTTAACCTGGTAAACGATCGGGGGATTCACATTTGCAAGTCAATGCTGGCCTGGATCAGGTGGGGAAATGGTGAAACACCGCAATCGTCCGGAATGAAAGGCGACCATCTTGTAGGAAAGTATTACGTTATGTTTGATAAGCAATACAAAGCTGAGATTGCTAAGCTTATTGAAAATGGAATGGATGAAGAGGTGGCTGAAAAAGAGGCTTCGCTGATTTTGGAGGCCCAGGAATTGCTCGTGCAATGGGAGAAGCAAAACCCGGAGATCAGGAAAATATGGGCGATGATGAACGGTTGGGTTTATGATGGTTTCGATAAGACCTATTCAGCGTTGGGAGTGGATTTCGATAAAGTTTACTATGAATCGGACACTTACCTGCATGGCCGCGACCTGGTGGAGGAGGGGTTGAAAAAGGAGGTGCTTTTTCGTAAACCCGATGGTTCAGTCTGGTGCGACCTCACCAACGAAGGCCTCGATGAAAAATTGCTGCTCAGAGCAGACGGCACCTCAGTTTATATGACCCAGGACCTCGGAACCGCACAACTCCGAAAGGATGAGTATGACCCCGAAAAGTTGATTTATGTGGTTGGAAATGAGCAGAATTACCACTTTGATGTCCTCAAAAAAGTTTTGAAAATATTAGGCAAGGATTGGTCAGACGATATTTTCCATCTTTCCTACGGGATGGTTGAACTTCCCCATGGCAAAATGAAATCGCGGGAAGGTACCGTTGTTGATGCCGATGACCTGCTGGAGGAGATGTATCAGACCGCTAAAGCAACCACGGAGGAGCTGGGAAAAACCGAGAATTTTTCGGAGGAAGAAAAGGACAGACTCTACCGGATGATTGGCCTCGGAGCGCTGAAGTACTTTATCCTTAAGGTTGATCCGAAAAAGAATATGCTTTTCAATCCCGAAGAATCCATTGATTTTAATGGGAATACGGGACCATTTATCCAATATACCCATGCCCGGATTCGCTCACTGTTCAGAAAGGCTGATGAAAAAGGACTGACTATTATGGCTGATTCGGTACCGGAGAATCTTTTACCAAAAGAAATTTCATTGCTCAAAATCCTGCACGAATACCCGGCTGTGGTTAATGAAGCCGGCCTGAATTATAGCCCTGCACTCATTGCCAACTACGTTTTTGAACTTGCTAAAGAATTTAACCAGTACTTCCAGGCCATTCCCATTCTGAGGGAAAGCGATGCAGCATTGGTTTCGTTCAGATTGAGGCTGTCCGGGTTTATCGGGAATGTGATCAGAAATTCGATGGGTCTCTTAGGTATAGAAGTGCCTGACAGAATGTAATTTACAACCAGTTATTCCAATTTCCACAACTTGCCGGTTATTTTCGAAATCCCATATCTTTGCGCATCAAACCGTTTACTTTTATGATCCTGCGCAGAGTTTTACTATTTATCTTTCTGTCAATCATTTATTTAACTTCCAATTCACAGGATAAAACCATCTCCTACCTGTGGGATGCATCCTATCAATTTCCGGATGTTGAAATTGAAATTTACCATCTTAAGGCAGATCTAAACATAATGCCCTACGATACACTGGTGGCGGCTGAAGCAGAATTTAGCTTTAAAACGCTGAGGGAGAATATTGATTCACTGGTATTTAGCGCTGAGGAGCTGAAGATTGATTGGATTAAAATTGATGACCAGACAGCAACTTTTAAGATGAAAGGAAGCCAGGTTTTGGTTACTCCCCCCAAAAAACTTGACTGGCAAACCGATCATAAAATTCTCTTTAAATACTCCTCTAAACCCAGTGAGGGGCTTTATTTTGTTGGATGGAACGATCCGCAGCAAATCAAGCGGAAACAAATCTGGGCACACCGGCCAAATCGCTGGCTGCCATATTTCTCATCTGTTTTGACCATGGAAATGGCCTTCACTGTGCCAGCCGACCTGAAAGTTTTTGCTAACGGAGTTCGCCAGGATGTGGTGATGAACAAGGACAACACACAGACCTGGCATTACCGGATGAACCGGCCGCATCCATTTTTTTCGACATGCGTTGTGATCGGCGATTACGATTATAAATCATTGAAAACCAAGAGAGGACTACCCATCGAACTCTGGTATTACCCTGATTGGGAGGATCATTTCGATCCTGCCTACAAGTTCCAGGCTGAAATGTTCGACTTTTTTGAGTACGAGTTCGGGTTTGAATATCCCTACGAACTTTACCGCCAGGCGCCCGTAATTGATTATATGTATGGCGCAATGGAAACCACTACCGCTACGATTTTTGGCGATTACCTGATGGTGGACGAGCGGGGTTATTTAGGCCGCAACTACGTTAATGTTAACTCCCATGAGCTGGCGCATCAATGGTTTGGAAATTACATATCCCACCTGAAAACGATGGATGTGTGGCTAACCGAGAGTTTTGCCACCTATTGGGCAAAGAAGTTTGAAGAATCGGTTTTTGGCGGAGATTATTACCAGTGGGAACGCCACAAGGAGTTGCAGGATACCTACACCGCCGCCAAAGCCAACAATTTCGGGGTGGGGCACGGGCGTGGCGGTCGCGACCGATGGTACCCCAAAGGCTCGCTCGTTATGGATATGCTTCGCGATATTCTTGGAGATGAGGAGTTTAGGGCAACCATGAGATTTTATCTCCAATCGCATCCTTATTCTGTGGCAGAAACCAGCGATTTCCTGCAGGCAATACGCAAAACAACCGGCCGGTCAATGGAATGGTTTTTCGAGCAATGGATTTACCGCGGCGGCGAGCCATTATATGAAGTCAGCTACGAATCTTTAATCAACCTGGGAGGAGCTTCTGAAACCCGCATCAAGGTGGATCAGGTACACCCACAGGATGATTTGATCGGGCTCTTTAAGATGCCAGTCGGATTTGATGTTTATTACACTGATAAGACCAAATCGTCGAAAGTTCAATGGATTGAAAAGAAGACTGAGATCGTTTCAGTGCCTAACCCGGAGAACAAAAAAGTGGCTTTCGTCATCTTTGACCCCAACCGAAAAATCATCAAAAAACTAAAATTTGCCCGCACTCTCGAAGAGTTATCCAATCAGGCTCTCGTTGCTCAAAATATGATTGACCGTTACGATGCTCTATTGGAAATGAAAAATATGCCGGTAATGGAAAAGAAAAATACACTGCTGCAGATGTATTCTGCAGAAACATTTCATCTGGCTAAGGGAGAAATCATTGCACAACTTTCCACAGCCTGGGACTCTGATGTTGAAGCGCTGATCCGGCGGGCAATAAGAGATCCCGACGACAAGGTCAGGCTGGCGGTTTTGCAAAATGTAAAATGGGTTCCCGAAACGCTCAGAGAGGATTATGAAGAATTGCTGAAGGATAAGTCCTACCTGAATGTCGAATTGGCTTTGCAAAATCTATCCGGCTCATTTCCTGAAAGATATGGGCGTTATCTCGATATTACGAAGGATGAAACCGGCTGGAGGGGTAAGAATATCAGGATCAAATGGCTGGAAATCGCCATCCAGAATGGGGGTAAAGCTTTTGAGCCTGAGTTGAAAAATTTCACTTCTTCCAGTTTCGAATTTGAAACCAGGATTAATTCGATGGAGGCCTGCAGGCGATTGAATCTCTTTGACGAGAGTGTTTGCAGCAGTATGATGGAAGGGCTTTTCCACTGGAATTTCAAAATCAGAAATGCCGCCAGCGAAAGCCTGTCATACTTCAGCAAGCAAAATAATTACCGGTCAATCATCGAAAAGATGGCCGGAGCTGGCAATTTCACAATTGAACAAAAAGCCAGACTAAAAAGTTATTTTCAGTAATATTGCCAAAAATTGCACTTCCAATTTCTGTCGTAACTATTCAGTTAAAGTCAAATCACTATGAAAAAGTCTTTTCTTACTTTGCTTGTTGTTTTCTCTGCCTTTATTCTTGATGCCCAGGTATTTCCCGATAAATACTTTGTGGCTTTTACCGACAAAAACAATTCCCCCTATTCCATTCAAAACCCGGAGACTTTCCTTTCGCAGCGTGCCATAGACCGCAGAGCCAGGTATAACATTCCCATTGATATTCATGACCTACCGGTTAATCCTCAGTACATTGAAGCGGTTGCCAACATCGGAGTCGAGATTATCAATCCAACCAAATGGTTGAATGGCGTTACGATCTACACAACCGATCCGGCTAAAGTAGTTCAGATACAGGCACTTCCGTTTGTTCAGTCGGTCTACAAAGCAAAGCCTGCCCCAAAGCAACATCCAAAAGCAATTTTTGATGATGCGATTTCGCTGAATAAACACTCATGGGAAAATGAAACAATATCAGACCTGCCGGGCGCTCTGAAAGATTCCAGAAAAGTCAGTTCTCTCAATTACGGGCTGGGTTTCGACCAGATCAACCAAATTAACGGAATTCCTTTGCATGATGATGGTTATCAGGGGCAGGGTATGATAATTGCCGTCCTGGATGCCGGTTTTTCCTCTGCAACGACGATGAGCGCTTTTGATACCCTGTTTATGAATGGAAGAATCCTCGGAACAAGGGATTTCGTAAGCGGCGGCACGAATGTTTACCAGGGAAGTTTTCATGGCACAGCAGTGCTTTCGACGATGGGAGCCAATCTGCCCGGCGAACTCATCGGTACTGCACCGCAGGCAAGCTACTATCTGATAAGGACTGAAGACACCGGTTCAGAATACATCATCGAAGAGTACAACTGGGCCTCTGGCGCCGAATTTGCTGACAGCGTTGGTGCTGACATCATCAATTCATCGCTTGGCTACATTGATTTCGATGATCCGGCTCAAAATCACCTCTATACCGACATGAATGGTAATACGGCTCCCGCTACCAAAGCAGCTGATCGGGCTGCAAGCCGCGGTATGATTGCCGTCAACAGTGCCGGAAACTCAGGTAATTCCTCTTCCTGGCCATGGATTGGCGCACCTGCCGATGGCGACAGCGTCTTTTCAATTGGCGCTGTGGACGCTAACGGCAACATAGCCAGCTTCAGTTCTATTGGCCCAACTGCCGATGGAAGGCTGAAACCCAATGTTGTTGCAAGAGGTTCGTCAACAATCATTGCAGGATCAGGAGGCGGAACAGCCACCTCAAGCGGAACTTCATTCTCATCGCCAATCATAGCCGGCATGACTGCCTGCCTGTGGCAGATCAACCCTTCACTTGACAATATGAGCATTCTTGAAGCTATTCAGCAAACCGGCAACTATTTTGCCAACCCTAACTACCAATTCGGAAACGGTATTCCTGATTATAATCTGGCCAGGTTGTCGCTGTCAACGTTTAACAATGGCTCAGCGGTTACTCCCGGCGAAATGAGAGTCTCTCCAAATCCTTTCACCGATCGGTTGGACATTTTTTACAATGCCCCTGACACACAGTTAATTTCGGTGGATATCTTTGATTTATCAGGCCGGAGGATTTATTCGCAAACCATGGAAACCCACAGGGTAGGCGTAAATTACTTCGAAATTGCTGGTCTGGAATCAATAAAAAAAGGAGTTTATACCATCAGGCTGGTTGCGGATAATAAACTTACTTCTCAAAAAATTGTCAAAATCAGGGATTAAGATCACATAGTATCCCCATTCCAGCCCCACAGATCGCGTTGGACATCAGTGAATTCAATAAACATCCTCGATGGGGGAATACTAGTTTCGGAAGACAGAAATTCCATCATTTTGCGGGTAATATCACCGGCCTTTTCCTTTGGTAACCCAATGCTCTTGAGTTCAATGTAAAGCGCAGGTTCTGGTGTTCCCGAAAAGACCAGGTCAAGATTGGGTATAAAAATCACCATTACATACTTTTCCGACTTTCCCAGAATTTGAGCTATTTCCCTGGATGCCCGGTTGATGAATGTTTTTCTGTCGGGAATATCAGTGTTGGAAAGAATTTTGAATAGTGGCATGATTTGATGTTTGTTGTTGAAATTAAGTAAATTACCTGCATTTATCTGTTCGATCGCTAAGATTATCCTTGCCGTAAGATTCAGCAAGCAGCCAATCGTCACATGACTTATTACGGTCGCCCAGGTAGAACCAGCACAATCCCCGGTTGAAATAGGCATCCGCGTAATCGCTTTTCAGATCAATGGCTTTGGTATAATAATCAATCGCCTTGTGATAGTCTGCTTTATTTTGATAAACGGCGCCAATATGAAACCAGGCCTCCTGATTCCGGGGATTCAGCTGAGCAGACTTTTCAAAGTAAAGCAGCGCATCTTCCATATTATTGGAATACAGTTGTTTAACCCCTTCTCTAATCAATTTCCGGGATTCGGCTTCCTTGTCGGTACAACTTGTGACGAAAAGTGCTATTATGATGCTTGTAAGTATGTATCGCATTGAATAAGAATTAATTGAAACTGATTTTGGATTTATTTTCTGAATTGTTTTAATGCAGCCTGGTACTCTCTGGCATACCTCAGGTGCTGATTATAGTTGGTCGAAAAGCGATGATAACCTGACATATCGGGACTGGCAACAAAAAACATATAATCGTGTTTTTCGCTCTTAAGTACTGCATCCATGCTGGTAACTGACGGGAAGCAGATCGGCCCGGGCGGCAATCCGGCATAAACATATGTGTTGTAAGGATGATCGAGTTGAGTGTGCGCCCACAGAACGCGATTCAAAACATTTCCGGTCTCAAGGTACACAGCATAAACCGTTGTCGGATCAGCCTGCAGTTTCCACCCTCTCTTGAGCCGATTAAGATAAACGCCTGCAATTCTCGCTTTTTCGTCGTTTTTGTTGGTTTCCTTTTCCACAATTGATGCAACAATACATACCTCATCGGGAGTGAGATCAATCAGTTCGGCCTTGAGTTTCCGCTCATTGGTCCAAAACTTGTCATATTCTGCTTTCATTCGTTTGAAAAACCCTTCGGCGCTTGTATTCCAGTAAAATTCATAGGTATTGGGGATGAACATAACCGGCGCTGTTTCCTTTGTCAGCCCATACTTCGAAAGGAATGCCGAACTGTTGAAGAGATTGATAATCGAAATCGAATCCGCTTCAATTTGCTTCGAAACCACACCAGCCAGCTGAGCCGGGAAAGTTATACTGTTGAAAGTCACATTCAGCGGTTTTTGTTTTCCAGATCTCAGCAGGTTAATCAATTGGTTATTGCTCATACCATCTTTGATTTCATACCTTCCGGGACGAACATGTGAGGATAGATTTTTTTGTACCGCCAGCCAACGAAAAGTCTGTATGTCATCAATATATCCTGACGATTCGATTGTGTTCAACAAATCGCGGTAGGTCGAACCAGTGCGGACAAACAAATAGCCGGGCTGATTTTCCGGAAGAGTAACATTGTCCTTCAGCACAATGTTGTAAAACAACAAACCGCCGCCCGCAGCGGCCAAAACTATGATAACCGAAAGTCCAATGATGAATTTATACCTCGTTTTCATCTTGCTAATCGTTAATCAGTTGGTACATGTTTTCGTCCTGCCATTCATTTTTAATCAATAACCAGCATTTTTTTGTTCCGACAAAAGAGAAACCTTTTTTGGCGAAAAGAGTAATACTTACATGGTTGCCAGGTGTAATATTGCAGTATATCTGCTTAAGCATCAGGATATTAAAGCAATAGTCAATAATCAGGTCGAGTGCTTCATCTGCTTTCCCCTTCCCTCGCTCATCTTCGGTAAGGTAGATTCCAATACCGGCGCGGCGATGAATGGGTTCAAATTCAAAAAGATCTATTGTTCCGATGGCCATTTGGTCTGACTGGTTAACAACCATAAACCGAACCTGGCGGGTTTGATGAATATCTAAATGAGCATTCAGTATGTATTCTTCGAGTGTAAATTTCGAAACCGGCGTCAGGGTATTGCTTACATGCCAGGTTGAAGGATCGTTTTCCCAGCAATACAGCAAATCAATATCCGACATTTCCGGCGCTCTCAAAAATATGCTTCTCCCTTTCATCATTGATGTAAAGTGTTGTAATTCAGCAAAATGTTAAATTTCAATTTCTCCTCTGAAAACCATAGCCGCCGGACCCTCAAGCCATACATTAGTGAAATGGTTGTTGCCAGATTCAAAATGAACTTTCAAAACTCCTCCACGCGCGTGGATTTCAATGGGAGCATTGGTCAAAAGACCTTTGTATGCTGCAGCCAGAGCCATGGCAATTGCTCCAGTGCCACAGGCTAAAGTTTCATTTTCAACACCTCTTTCATAAGTACGGCTGAAAATTCTCCCATCCGTTACTTTAGCAAAATTCACGTTCACCCCGGTTTTTCCCCATTTGTCCATTGTGCGCAAATCTCTTCCTTTTGTAACTACATCCAGATTTCCGATTCCGTCCACAAATACAACAAGATGCGGCGAACCAGTATCGGCAAAAATACCCTCGGCGTGAGTTGTTATATGGGTTAAATCATTCATTTTTAGTTTGATGGTGAATGATTTTCTGTCAGTTGCGATGACCATTGCTTTATGAATTCCATCTATGGCACTGAAGGTGAGTGATTTGTCAGTCAACCTGAGCTGTTTGGCAAATGCAACAAAGCAACGACCGCCGTTACCACACATGGTAGCCTCTTTACCGTCAGAATTGAAATACCGCATTTTCATCAGACCGTCGGCATTGTTTTCCAGTAGGATTAATCCATCAGCGCCTATTCCAAAATGGCGCCGGCAAAGGAACTCAACAACCGCAATTTCAGGTGTGAAGGTGTTGGAACGATTGTCAATCATTATGAAATCGTTGCCCGCCCCGTGATATTTGAAAAATTCCAGCACTGATTTAGGATTTGTTGGCAAATCTATATGAAACTTCTGACACGCTTAAAGATCATTGAAAATCAATTTGAAAGAGAAAATTGTCAGTCTCGATTTCCATGAAAATTGGTTCAAACCGGCCTGATTAACAACTTTTAACTGTACTTTTAACGGAAAAAGCCTCCAAAAAATGTTTGATAGTTTCCAGATCAATTTTTAAAATGACTGCGACTGAATTTCAGAGTGGAATAAATGAAAAGCCTGATTTGAAAAATTTTGAGCCTTTTACCAGACTGCATGATTTGCAGTTTGTTACTCAAGAAGCCAAAAGGAATTTTTTGAAGAATGAGGTTTCCGTAATAAAACACCGCTTGTAAAATTCTGTAATGCCGTGTTGCTCTTTTAAGCTCGAAAATGGTTTAATAATTGATATCAACCCGAAAAATTTAAAAAATCAACGATTATGAAAAAGTTCGCGTCCTTGCTGATTGTCGCTATTCTGGGCGGCGCTATTTCGGTCGGAATATACAAAATGTTTGAGAAAGAGCCGGTTTCAGCCGGTGTTTACCCCACTACCAATAGCGGTAACCCTCCGGTTTACAATGCCAACTACCTGCCTGCTTATGCCGTGCCTGAAAATGTGCCGGATTTCGTTGAGGCTGCCGATCTGACAGTTCACGCCGTTGTTCATATTAAGACCGAGGTCAGCCGCAGAAATTCTATCTATGATGAGTTTTTCTTTGAGTTTTTCGGTATGCCAAGGCAACCGAGCCAGCCCCTGGTTGCAACGGGTTCCGGAGTTATCATCACCAGCGATGGCTATATTGTGACCAATAACCATGTTGTGCAGAATGCTTTGCGCCTCGAAGTGACACTGAATGATAAAAGATCATTCGAAGCAAAAATTGTTGGAACTGACCCAACCACCGACCTCGCATTAATCAAAATTGAAGCAACCGAGTTGCCCTATCTATCTTACGGAGATTCTGATGCCATAAAAGTGGGTGAATGGGTACTCGCTGTTGGTAATCCATTTAACCTTACTTCAACTGTAACTGCAGGTATTGTCAGCGCTAAGGCGAGAGAAATCAATATCTTAGGGGCGGCTGGCGCCATCGAATCCTTCATACAAACTGATGCTCCGGTAAATCGTGGTAATAGTGGCGGCGCTTTGGTGAATACCCGGGGGGAGCTTGTTGGAATTAATGCAGCTATTGCCTCTAACACAGGTAGTTATGCCGGTTATTCATTCGCAATCCCAGTTAACATTGTAAAAAAGGTGGTGAATGATTTTATCACCTTCGGCGAGATCCAGCGTGCTTACATCGGAGTTTCCATTAGGGATATTGACAGCCAATTTGCCAGGGATTTAGGTCTGGACGCCCCGCAGGGGGTTTATGTGGTTTCGGTTGTTGAGAACAGCTCTGCGGATGATGCCGATATAAAGGCTGAGGATATTATCCTGGAAATTGATGGCCGGCCGATCAATTCAGTTTCCAGACTTCTTGAATCCATCGGGCAGCGCAATCCGGGCGACCGTGTGCAGGTTAAATTGATGCGCAACAAGAAAGTAATCTCAAAAGATGTTCTGCTCAAGAACAGGGATAACAACACGGAGGTTATTGCCCGCAAGGACAGCAAAGAAATCAGTACACTCGGCGCGACATTTGAAAAAGTGAGTCAGGATGAACTGGATCGTCTGGGAATTGAAAACGGAGTACAGGTGAAAACTGTAAGGAGAGGCGAATTGATGAACAAAGGAGTTCGAGAGGGGTTTATTATTACGCACATTGACAAGACGCCAGTCAATAGCACAGATGAAATATTGGCTCAAATTCAGGGGAAGAGAGGAGGCGTTTTGATCGAAGGGATTTATCCGAACGGAAAACGTTCTTATTATGCACTGGGATTGTAGCTGACTTGACAATTTCATCCCACTTTAGTAATTTTGGACAAATTTTAAAGCCATCCGGAAGCGTTAATCCGGATGGTTTGTAACTTTTTAAGAATTAAGAATTTTCGAATACAATATTTGACAAACGCCTTAGTTAATGTCATGCTGCGAAATATAATGTTAAACTAAAAAGAGCTATTTGAAAATTAATTTTACTAACAAAACAAGGAAGGTTTAATGAGACAGTTAAAGATCACAAAGTCGATCACAAACCGTGAAACTGCTTCACTTGACAAGTATCTGCAAGATATTGGGCGAGAGGAGTTGATCACCGCCGAAGAGGAGGTTTTACTTGCGCAACGTATCAAACAGGGCGATCAGTCTGCCCTGGAGAAGTTGACAAGGGCAAACCTTCGTTTTGTCGTTTCCGTTGCAAAACAATATCAGAATCAGGGTCTTAGCCTTCCCGATCTTATCAACGAAGGTAACCTTGGATTGATTAAAGCTGCACAACGTTTCGACGAAACCCGCGGCTTCAAATTCATCTCCTACGCCGTATGGTGGATCCGTCAATCCATCCTGCAGGCCTTGGCCGAACAATCAAGGATTGTCCGTTTACCGCTTAACCAGGTGGGTTCGCTCAACAGGATCAGAAAAGAGTCATCCAAGTTGGAGCAAAAATTCGAACGGCCACCTTCAGCGGATGAAATTGCGGAATCACTTGACCTGCCCGAAAACAAAGTGGACAACGTGTTGAAAATCACTACACGTACTGTTTCAATGGATGCACCACTTACACAGGATGAAGACATGAGCCTTCTCGATGTTTATGTTTCGGACGACAACCCAACCACCGACAAAGAACTGATGAAAGAATCGCTGGCACGTGAGATCCAACGTTCGTTGGCAACGCTGACCAAGAAAGAGCGGGATGTCATCAATCTTTACTATGGAATCGGGATGAACCACGGGCTGACACTCGATGAAATTGCCATGAAATTTGACCTGACCCGCGAACGCGTTCGCCAGATCAAAGAGAAGGCAATCCGCCGGCTGAAACACACGTCCAGAAGCAAACTGCTGAAAGCCTATTTAGGCCAGTAACATCAGAAAAAAACATCAGTCACGACCCGGTTAAATGCCGGGTCTTTTTTTTGCCCTTACACGGCTTTTGTCCTTCAAATTATCTCAATATTTTTCTTCAAAACTGTAACATCAAGCATTTCTGATTGTCTTTATGGAAAATTATATCGGATTGGTTGCAACAGTGAAAGATATTGACTTTAAATTGATTGAATCCTGTAAAAATAACGAAAGATTTGCACAGGAACGAATTTATGAACTCTACGCGAAAGCCCTTTTCAACACTTGCTGCAGAATTGTTGACAATGAAGCTGACGCCGAAGACCTAATGCAGGAATCGTTCATTGAAGCATTCAGAAAAATTGACACTTACCGGGGTGAAGGTGAGTTTGCAGGGTGGCTCAAACGCATTGCCATCAATCATTCGATCAATTTTCTCAGGAAAAGGAAGCGGTTGGTAAGTCTGGATGAGGGATACGTTGAAATTCCCGACAATCAACCGGAGGATGAATCAATCTCCGAAAATATTTTTTGTCGGATTGAAGAGATCAGAGATGCATTAAGCCGTTTAAATCACCACTACAAGATCATCCTTTCGTTGCATCTGCTCGAAGGATATGACCATGAAGAAATCGCCTCCATCCTGGGTACTACTTACGGTAACGTGAGAACAAGGTATTCCAGGGCAAAGCAAAAGCTACTGGCGATAATTATGGGCGCACGAAACTAAAACCTTAAAATTGAAAAACGATGTCATTTTTAGAAAAGAAAATAAGCGAAAACAAACCTTTCTTCGACGACCGGCCACTCCCGGACGGTCACTTCGGAAGATTTCTGAAAAGGCTTGACGCAGAAGCTGAAACCGACGAAAAAGGAAGATCCTTTTCTATCTTCAACATGCTGAAAATAGCTGCAGTTGTAATCCTTTTGGTTTCCATTGGCTGGTTCACAATGCGCTATTCGATGCGTGAGATCAGCGGGGCAGTGCTCAATGAGGTGGTAAGCATCGAACTTTCAAAAGAATTACTCGACATTTTTGCCTATTACGACGCCAGATCGGAATCTCAGTTGAGCCAGATTCAAAACCTTGCACCAAATGATGAGGAAGCGCAGAAAATCAAAGAAATGGCACTGAAGAAGTTGCAGAATATTGATGCCGAAATGGCTGCAATCGAAAAAGAATACATGGCAAACCCCGGAAATAAAAAACTGGAAGCTGCCCTCGTGAATCTAAAACGTAATAAAGCTGAAGTGATGGAAACAATTGTAAATCAATTGAATGCGAATAGCAGGCTTACAAATAACACAAGTGTAACAAACTAAATACCTACTGAAATGAAAACAATTAAAGCATTAACAATTATCATAGCTTTCGCAGCGGTCTTGATCATCCCGGGAATTGCCAGGGCTCAGAAAACTGTTGAGAAGGTGCTGGCAAGCAGAGAGATTAAAGTTGCCGATTTTGCAAACCTGGAGATTGAACACAAATTTGGGCAGATAATCTGTAAAAACCACGCTATCAATGTGATAAAAATTGAAGTGACTGCCCGATTGGAAACCAGAGATCCTGCAAAAGCCGAAAAAATATTCAGCAGGATCGAATTGCAGATCAGCGGTGATGACTCAAAAGTTAAGATCAAGTCGGATTTTAGCAACAAGATTTTGGCAAGGGATGAAAATATGTCCATTGATATTGAAATATTTATGCCCGAGAACATCAATTTAACCATCGATCACATGTTTGGAAATGCAGTGATCGGCAGCCTTAATGGGATTGCTTCCTTAAGCAGCAGTTATGGCTCTCTAAAAGCAGAAAATCTGCAACATACAAAGAATGATATAAAGGTAAGTTTTGGCAATGGAAGCTTTGGAGCCATCAATGGTGGTAAATTAAAGGTCTCCTACGGTGATCTTGGGATTGAAAATGCTGAAAGCATCCAGATCATTTCCGAGTACTCCAATGCTAAAATCACATCCTCAAAGCATATAATCGCACAGAATGAAGGTGGAAGTTTTAAAGCAGGTAAATTGGAGTCCCTCGAATTATCCACAAAATTCGGCGATGCTGAAATTGGTGACCTGAGTCAGTCATTGCTGGTTAGAAATGAGTATGGCTCATTGAAAGTCAATAACATAGGACCACGGTTTACATCGGTTGAATTGGACAACAGTTTTGGTAGCGCTACATTGAGTTTTGATAAGGATGCTTCATTTGCTTTTGAAGCCAGGATGAGTTTCTGCGAGCTGAAGTACCCCGAAAAATCAGCCAACATGAGCGAAAAAATTACGACTGCTTTCGAAAGCAGTTACAAAGGTAAAATTGGTGCTCCAGGTTCAATTGCAAAAGCAGTGATTCAAAGCAGCTATGGAAACGTTGATTTAAAAATTAGTAAGTAAATCATTCATAATTAATTAAATACAATTGAAAACTATGAAAACTTCAAGTTTAGTTCTAAAAGTGGGTCTTCTGATTCTGCTGATTTTCGCAACTGGTTATTATGCAGGGGCACAGATGTGGGGAGTTTCAGGAAGTGGAAATGTTATCAGCCAGGAAAGATCAGTCACCGATTTTTCGACCATCAAGGTGCAGGGCTCGGCGGATGTGATTTTAAAACAAGGCGATAAGATATCAGTGGTAGTGCAAGCCGATGACAACCTGATTGCCAATATAATTACTAAAGTCAAAGGAGATGCTTTAATCATTGAGACCGAGGGAAATGTCAGAAATTCAAAGAAATTCGAAGTTTTGGTAACTGTTCCCAGATTAGATGGCATTGAAATCAACGGGTCGGGTGATGTTGACTCAGATGGGAAAATTTCCGGTAACGCGCTCTCAGTTTCGATCAATGGCTCCGGAGATGTCGAGTTGGATCTTGACTACAAATCCCTGAGAGCCAACGTTAACGGCTCAGGCGATATTGACATTTCGGGAATAACCGGCGATCTAGACCTCGGGATAATGGGATCAGGTGACTTTGAAGCATCAGGTTTACGCCTGAATCTTTGTAAAATAAGTGTTTTCGGGTCTGGTGATATTAAACTCAGCGGTTCAGCGGCGACGGTAATTGTTGAATTATCAGCTTCGGGCGACATAAACCTGTTCAACCTCACCGCCGAAACTGTTGACGTCAGAAGCAACGGCTCAGGGGATGTTGTGGTAAATGTGAACAACAGTCTGAAAGCCAGTCTTTCGGGCTCTGGAGATCTTACCTACAGCGGAAGCCCCGGGCAGGTTGATGTAACAGCAAATGGCTCTGGCTCAGTTTATAAAAGATAATCTACAAACATAGAAATCATGAAAACATCATCAATTGCTTCCATGTTTTTTCTGCTCATACTACTGGCTGTAGCGGTTTCAGCTTGTGATACCGTTTTTAGTGTCGAAGGTAACGGAAACATTGTAAAAGTTCAGCGCGACATCAATTCAGTAGATCAGCTCAAGGTTTCAGGTGGATTTTCGGTCGTGCTTTCACAATCCGAAAGTGAATCATTGTGGGTTGAGGCCGATGAAAACCTGATGGATTTTATTGTGACACGCGTTAATTCCGGCGTGCTCGAAATTTCCTCAAAAGAGAGTATCAAGGGTTCGCGTGATATTGTAATTTATCTGACGGTGAAGGATTTGAGTGAAATTGAACTTTCCGGTGCAGTGGATATAAAAAGCGAGCAGGAACTGAATTTTGATGAGATT
>DAIRGA010000055.1:0-13462 GCA_036794825.1 Bacteroidales bacterium
TACCCTTCATTGCTATAAGGATCTGATCTACTTTTTTGGTAAGTATGTCAATTTTATCTTCCATTATGCATTCGTGTTCGTTCTTCATCGAGCGATGGTTTTTTAAAAGTATTATATGTAGAAAAAAAATAAAAGGACATACTAAGGCATTTGAAGACCAGTTTCAATAAAACTGTTATGACGAACACGTTTTGATCGCTCTATATCTGCAGTACGTTCCTTCTCGATCTGAATAGCTTCGTGCAGATGCTTCCATGATCTACCTTTTTGAATATGGGTGATTGTATTTCTATGAACGTTATAAACTTTCGCAAGCCGCCTTGGTTCTGCAGGTGAGTTTATGATTTCAATAACTTGCTTTTCTGTGAGCTTTGTAAAATTGCAGGCAGAATTTACAACTCCTCTGTATCCCGGCTTGTATGTCTGTTTACCCCACTGTAAATTTCTGGACCTGCAGTCGAGAATATTTCCGTTGGTTTGAATTACGCAGGTTGAATTTGATATATTTGGCACAAAGACCAGCGCAACTAATCTTTTAAGGGAATATGTAACACCGGATAATTTTACTTGAGCATAACCTGAACTTGGGTTGAACGTTACCTTTTGTATTTTTTTGAGCATGACCCGACCCCAATTGCTTACCCAATATCCTTTATACTCGCGCCATTCTTCACCTTCAAACTTGTATTTGGGTTTGAAGAAATCGGGAGATGTATAGAAGGAGAGGGTGATCATGGGTTATTCTTTATATCTCAAATTTTTTCGGTAGGTATTAAGAACAGCTCGCATGCGTTCGGCTTGGCCTTTTGTAAACATACACTGGCAACATGGGTGAGTATAATCCATGTAATTCATATACATAACACCGTTTGAATCTGAGCCGCATATATTGTTTGCGTCAACTGGGAATTTAGGACAACCAAGAACCGCATATGTTTGAGGTGGCGTATCATCAATATAATCATCACCACAGCCATAATCACCGTTAAGTGTCTCAGTGAGATTATTCATTAAAGTGCCAAACGTATGAAACAAACCAAGCCAATGACCTGTTTCGTGAGTTAAAATTCTATTACAATATTGTTTGTCGAAATCTTTATAATCAATAGAAATACCATCAGGAATATCACGAAGTAAATGTTTCTGATACGGGCAAACCGCAGATGATCTTCGACCAAAATTTCCTATATAAATATTGTAATAAAACTCGCCACTATGCGCATGCATGTATTTTAATTTTCTTGAATTATATGGATTTATAAATTCGACAGTGTCAGTCCACACCCTTTGTATAAGAATTAGTTTGAAATTAATTTTTGTGTCTGCCATGAATTTATAAAAAGGATGGACATCATTTAGTTTGTCTGAATTATAACACCTGAAATCTTCCGTAAGTAGTTTTATGCTGTTTTCGATTATTAAGTCGTCTAAATTTTCTTTATCTTCGTGCCATGCGATACTAACAACAACAGGAATAGTTATAATTGGAACAGTGTCCCAATTTAAGTTTTTATTAGAATTTATATAAGTATAAAAAGAATCAGATTGAGCAAAAATAGAGTTACTGATTAGTAGGATTATTAAAAAACATTTCATTTCAAAAACTTATTTTGTTAAAACTGCACGAATGCGAATAGAGGATGAATTCCCGTGAATAAAACACTTTAGCGGTGGAGCATTGGAGCACCTTATTGGAAAGGGCTTTGTAATACTTCTTATTCTGAACGATGAAATGCCGCCAGACGAAGTAAGGCCCGGAGGGATGGTAAACAATGCCAAAGGCAAAGAAGTGGCCGTAACGGGCTACGCTGGAATAGTCAAGGATAACGGATTCTTTCATCGTATCGGTCAGTACCCGCCAACCCAGATCAACACATTCATTATGCCAGGCAGAATCAGGATGGAAATAAACAGAGTCGCGCGGATCCATCACCAGGTTGGCGTAATAGTATTCTACGAAGTTCCAATCCCGGCCAGCAGTGTCATACTTATACGGCCAGCAGTCGTATGTGATTTGCCGGCATGTATCGCATAGTTGCAGAATGAGCCAGTGGATGGAATCGTTGTAAGTTACCTGATCGTCCATGGAGAACTCCACCATGTCGCAGTTCTTGTAAAAGTGCAGGTTAAAATCCCTGCCGGTATTGATGGGTAGTGATTGACCAAAAGAGCGACCGGCCAACAATACGATGAGCAAAAAATTCAACAAAAAAAATCTCATCTTACGTAATTGATTTGAATGTGATAAGTGTACGAGGATGAATTATTGTTGGTGACGGTCGCCGTGGAACCAGCATCCAGGATGCAATGAGTATCGGGAGTATCTATCTTTGACCAACCGATATTACCGGAGCTGTTTTTTAAAGTAATGGCGGCATCAGGGCCAATGCCGAACTGAGTAAAATCGTTGGTGCTCGTAAGGAATATTGACCCAATAGCCGTTTTACCACCTGTTGCTGGGAGGGTATAAGACTGCCCGGCGGTTAGTGTAACAGTTATGTAACAGGAATTAAACTGTCCGTTGGAGTGACAATCCATGTAAACCATTGGCATAGGAGCGGAGGCGGTGCCGAGAACACCATCGTAAAGCGAGAAGTCAGTGAGTTCTCTGGCAGTATCGTTCCATAGTATTATTGGTTCGTTGAATTTAGAGGTGTCTTTAAATTCAGTTCTCTTGTCAAATTGTGTGTTGTTTTTTATTTGGATGATATCTGTTTTTTTGGGTGCTTGTATTGTTTTAGCGGTTACTGTTTGGCTGATCACGATAAGCCCGTACAGGGAAAAGGCAAGGAATAGAATTAGTTTTTTCATGCAAGTTTCTTTTGGGTTATATAGAGATTAAGATTGGCACCATTCCAGTCAGCAGAACTGATATAAAGATCAACAGGAGTAAGGTTAATGTGGCTGATATAATTAAGAAGTAAAAAGTTTGGCTGACCACCGATGATTTCGTAATCCTCAATTATATCGTTGCCCCCGGGATAAGTGCCCAGGGAGATTGTGACATCGTTGCCTTCGGTTTCCATGGCCACGATATCCGGGATCATTGCGCCCTGGCTGGTGGAGAGTAATTTTTGATTTTCGTGGATGTTTAGGGATGGGTAAACAGGATTTATAAAGTTAACGGGGATATAACCAATTTCGATCTCATTTGTGTTATCATCGAAATCAATTTCAAAGGCAAACTCATTAGGGGCGACCATTAGAATTTGCAAGTCGAAATCATCAGCAATACCTATTATTTGGATATCATCCATTGAAGTGCTCTTTTTCCAAATTTGTAGCAGTGAATCGGCCCCAGAAACCTCTTTTTGTTTTTTCTTGCCCTGAGACTGAGTATTTACATTCAACTATGTAATTATCAATTTCTGCCTTTTCAGTTTCGGTACCGGTAAGAGTGGCGTAAGCAATACCTGAAGCCGGATCAGTTATAGTAAGATCAGATTTTTGAAACACCTTAAGACGTTTATTACTTTTTTCTGCATAAACAGCGACAGCAAAATCAGAAACATTATTCCAATTACCCTGAATAGTAATTTTTAGTGTTTGGGAATCACCTCTGTAAAGAGTTTGATTTTTTGCCATAACCGCTTTTTTAGTAAAAATAAAAAAGAGGGTGGAGGGGAGAAAGGACAAAACCGAGTCACTCGCCCCAGGCGAGCGACTATGTCAGAAATGGTTGTCGTCCTTCGAGGGCCTCAGGATGACTGATTAATGAGGGTTATTGGCCGGAAGATGTTCGGGTGATTTTGGAGAACTGGTCGGATTTCTTTTTGATATCCATCCAGGAGACATCTGCGTGAATGGGTTCATCGAGGCGTTTATTGAGTTTTGCCATCATTGCGAGTACCATTTCCAACATTTGAGTGTTGTCGTTACCGACCGGTGCAGGGAGGTTACCGGATGCATATTGGGGGACGTAGACGGAGCGCAAGGCATTGGCAAGCTCTGGGTAGTTGAAGTAAAGGTTACGGGTAGTAGGAGCATTCAGGACGAGTTCCGGACCGGCTTCACCAACGAGTTTATTTCCTAGTAAGGTAGGGCGGTTGTAGATTTTATTGGATGAGAAGGGTTCCCATCCGGCTTTGTATGCTTTTCCATCCTGTGCGCCGAGCACTTCGTAAAGGTTACCGTCGGCGAATTGGACAGATGAAACGAAAGACTTAGCAGCTGCAAACCCTGCTTTGGTAAGAGCCATCATAGCAACATAGCGAGCAACGCCGGTTGCACCGAAAGTGGCAACCGAATCCGGTTGAGCCATGGACTGTGCGATCATTTGCACAAGAATTGTTTCGACTGTCTGTAATAGAGTATTAACCATGGACTTGCCAAAATTCTTCCAAGCATCTTCTGAACCGCTCAGGGTCTCACCGATCACCTGACCAATGGATGAACCAACATTTTCAGCGGTGCTGATCAGTTGTTCTGCACTTAAACCCATCAAGCGGTATTGTTCTAAAGCAATTTTCGCCATCTCATCCATGTATTGCTTATATCCCACTTTGCCTTCATCGTACAGTTTCTGAAGTTTTGCCGCTTTATCGTTTTCGAGTTCCCATTCCTTGTCAGCCAGCATTCGCTTGCCGTCAAGAATTGCAGCGTTAACATCGGCTTCGTTTAGTTCGAGTTCTTCTGAGAAAAGAGATACATCCTGACCGGCTTTTCTTCTAACCTCAGTAAGAGAATTGATCATCCGGTTTGATTCAGCAGCCAGGAACCATGCCATTTGATCGAAATCACCTTTCCCAGAACCACCATTACCTGGGCCATCAAAATCATCTGGAATATTATTTTGTGCATTATTGACAGCATTAATTTTTGGCAGCAATGCATCGTAAGCGGCAGATATTTCTGTAATAGTATTATGTTCACGATGCAGTAATGAATTCACGTCCCGGGCCCCTGTCTTCATAGAATTACTCATGTTGACATAGATACTTTCTGCATTTGTGTATTCTTTCATTAAGTTATTCAACAAAGCAATGCCATATGTATCTTTATTATTAAACTCTTCCTGAAGCCCCGATATGTTCTGTCTGGTTTCCTTAACAAAGTTTGAATATACCTTTGCAGCTTGTTCGTATGTTAAACCAAAACTATCTTGTAGACCCTTAATGACCTCTTTACCTGCATCAACCATGTCTTCGTATACATCGGTCAGTTCGTCATTAATTTCCTGTTCTTTTGCTTTTAGTACAATAGATTTTGTGAGTTCATCATTTGCTTGCTGCTGGTAATTTTTTATTTGCTCTATTGTGTCTTTTTCCGTGATTAAATTTGGAAGGTATTCTTTATATGTATCATTTAGTTTATCTCTTAATTCTTTTGCTTCTGCTGATTTTGGATTAAGTTGAACTAATTTATCAAAGAGTTCATTCATACTTCTCTTTTCAATTTCTATAGTAGCTTGAGTGTGCTTAATTGATTCATTTAATTGATCATTCGTAGATTTATATTTTTGAACAGCAGTTACCACACCAGCAACAGCGGCTGCAATTAAACCGAAGGGATTCGCTTTGATTGCTTTTGAAAGTTTTTCTGTTGCGAAATTTGATAAATCAGCGGCCAGTTTGTATGCTTTCTGAGCAACCGTTGCTGCATTAACAACGACTGTATATGCTGCGATTGCAGCAATTGCCGTGTTAATCCATCTGGCATTTTCACGATAAAAATCTATTGCAGCGCTTAGAACCCGAAGAAACTTACCCATTACGTTTGTGGAGAACGTCATAACAGGAGCCAATTTTTCACCCAATTCAATTGCATAAAGTTTGGCTTTATTTTTTGCTTGCTCTAATTTTGCGGAGTTAGTTGAAGTATTGACATTTGCTTGTTCAAAGGCGACATTAGTATCAGTAACCGCGAGTGTCAGGTCTTTAACCCGGTCTCTTTGATCTATAAGTATTTTACCGACTGTATATGATTCTTCCCCGAAGATCTTCATAAGTTCAGCCGTTGACATGTTAGCGTCAGCAAGATTTTGCAGCGCCTGGTCAATACCTACGATTGCGGGATTAAATTCATCCGCACCTTTTTGCAGTTTCAGGATTACACCTCTAAGACCAGTACCGGCCCTCTCTGCTTTGATACCCTTTTCAGCCAGTGCCTCGATAAGGGCCACTTCCTGTTCTATAGAAATGTTTGCTGATTTAGCAGCAGCCCCGGAGCGAATTATTGAGTCGGCAAGGTCCTGCACTTCTGCAGCCCCTTCCTTGGAACCGGCCGCCAATATGTTAATGTATTCAGCCGCCTGATCAGAACCAGCCCCGAATTGATTCATAATAGAAGCTAAAGACTCAACGGCTGGACCAGTTTCCATGCTTGCGGCCTCAGCCAGGATTAAGGCCATTTCGGTAACTTCAGCCAAAGCTTCTTTATTTTTGAGTAGTTCGGGTTTTGCTGACCCCATCAGTTTGTAAGCTTCGAGGATGTCGGTGGCACTCTTTGTGATCTTAATACCACTTTCAGTTGTACCAATAGAAAGACGTTTTGCTTCCTCACCGAGCCAGTTGAGATCATCCCCCGCCAAACCGGTAAGTGCAGAAAGATTTGCAAGAGATTGTTCGAATTTATTAAATTCATCCACTGCCTTACGTGCACCGATTACAATACCGGCAAAGCTAGCGACGAAAGCCCCGATCATTCCGAAGTACCGGTTAAATCCGTCAGCCATTTTAGAAAAAGTGAGGGAAGTGACTTTGGCGGTACCGTTCAGTTCTGCCATCCGTGCTTTGACGGCCTGCAGTTGTTCGTTGTATTGTTTCCATTGAGGGGTTCTGGGATCTAGGCGGTCGAGAATCATTTTAAGTTCCCGGCTCTTTGCCTGGAGTTCTTTCATTGTAAGCCCGGTGATACCAATCGAGTCTTGCAGTTGGTCGAATTCACCCTGGAGTTTTTTCAGTTGCGCATCGAGTTTCTTCCATTCCTCGCTGTCTTTCGGCAGGCGTTTCATTTCAGCCCTGACCTTTTTCATAGAGTCTTCGAGTTCAAGCAGACGCTTGCGGGAAACATCGTTGTTAATGATGATGTCGAGTTGGAGGCGGTCGATTTTGAGTGAGCTCATAGAGTGTTGAGTTATATGATGGGCAGATGTTATCTGCCCTTACAATTATCCGGCGTATGTTGTAGGACCTGTGACATAAGCTTGTTGCCATTTTGCGTATGTGCCTGATTCGATCTGCTTTTGGATGATTGCCCGGAGCCGTTGTGACATATCCTCGGTCAGCCCATACATGATATGTCCGATTAGTTTGTTCTGGGCACCATAGAGATTCCGGGCGTACCACCGGGTATCTTTGCGTCTAGGCCGCCGTTGCTTTGCTCTGGTATTCCATACGTCTAGATTCTTTCGGATGGATTCAATGGCGTTTCTGCGGCGCTTGTGATACATAATTTCTATAACGCGGCCATATCCTTTGAAAGTAAAGGCAAGAACGTAACTCATTCCCCGCTTTTCAACCCGATAATAGATATTGGAAAGAAGGTTACCCTGGTCAATCAGTCCCTTTTTCTCGATTGCACCAGTAAAGAGATCATTAAGGTACTCGCCATGCTGATCGAGTGCTTCCCGGATGAAGAGTTGTTCGATGTCGGTTTGTTGGATCATATAGCTGTGTCACTCGCGAAACGCGAGCGACTATCGTTATGTAAGTGGGTAGTTGAATCGGAAGCTTACGCTGTAGCCATCACATTGCATAAAATTGACCTCGGGATCTATTTTAATGGAGCCGAAATCGAGTTCATTGAAGATATGACAACCGGAGCAACAGTCGTTATTGAGGGTCTCGATGATCAGTTGCGTGATGTCGCCCGTTTTATCGAAATTGTCAATGAACTGGTCTTCGTTTTGCTCTGAGTTGATTATTGGTGACAGCACGAAAAAAACACCTTCGTAAGAATATTTCAGCGAATCCGGATCTCTGGCTTCGATATCGGCGGATGGCATGACCACAGCCAGGATATACTTTTTATACCGGAGGGAAGATATTTTTTTCGATAGTTGGCCTTCGGAATGCACCAGGGTGATGGCTTCGAGTTCGGGGATGGTATCCCGGAACTTATCCCAGTAGTCTCTATATGTCCTTATTCTGAGCATGATTTTTGTATTTTCGTTTGAGATCTTCCTCCTGCAGCATGAGTTGATACATCCGGGCAAGGATGGTATAGATATTCTGCTGATCGGTTTCCCGGATATTACCAAAGATTCCGGATTCGGCTATTGAGAACAGGAGTCCTGACATTCCGATGGATTCGTTTTCTGGCTCATCCTTGAAGAGGCGTTCCAGAGTAATTTCCTTACCGTCGATTTCCGGCCGGCCGGACCTGATGAAGGCGAAGCAACCGGCGCAATAAAGCAGGATAGTATATTTGACCGGGAAGGGCAGCTTTGATAATCTTCGGGCTCTTTTTTCCAGGATTGATGGGTTGGTCTCGGCGCTGATCGGCCGGCGACGGATCCCGTTGCAGTCAGATCTTCTCTTTTTAATGAACCAGAACTTTTTCCCTGGACGATACAAAAGAGCGATGAGCCGGTCGAGATCCTCTTCTTTTTTCTTTTCAACGTATTGGGCGTAGTAGTATGAAGCTGTACGAAATTCATAAAAAGTAAGATCGGAGAAACCGGATTCGGGACCGTAGAATTTATTCACTCGCCAAAGGCGAGCGATGTATACTTGCGGCATGCGAGCGAGTAAATTCACTCGCG
This sequence comes from Bacteroidales bacterium, assembly GCA_036794825.1. Taxonomy (GTDB): domain Bacteria; phylum Bacteroidota; class Bacteroidia; order Bacteroidales; family 4484-276; genus RZYY01. The sequence continues at coordinate 8,705 of DAIRGA010000055.1, forward strand.
ACACGCGAGCGAGTGAGATAACTGGCAGGAATTGTTTGGGTGACTCCAGTGAGAAAGATGGGTTGATATTATCAACCCTTACAGCATCAGCCCCAACAGTAGGTTGGAATAGGGAATCGAGGCAGTCGGCAAGGCGGTTGAAGTTTTCTGCGGCTCTGAGTTTGTCGGATTGGGTTGATAGGTGCTTATAAACAAGGGAAGTTTTGACGTTCAGGAAATTCTTCAGCAGGAACTTTTTAAGTCCCGCAAATGTGAGTACCTCCATATTATACAGTAGCAACCCGGTGACCAGGGCGATGCGCTGCTTACCGTTCATTTCGTCCTGTTCGGATGGAAATGTGAATGTCTGGCCGGTTTGATATATTGTGAAGGTGTGCATATTTCAACGGTCATCCTTCGAGTGCCTCAGGATGACATTAGATGAATGGCGAGAATTTAAATTCGGGGTTGGGGTGGTTGGATTTGATGAAGTTCATACAATAGAGAGCACCATCGTTTGGGTCACTCGCTGCAAGCGAGCGATTGATGTTGAAGGATTCGAAAATGAGATGGTGGGGAGGTTCGAAACCGTAACGTTCAATGCAGAGTTCCCGAACAGCTGAGAACCATGCCAGTCGGTTGTGATCCCGGAGGGAGTTTTCGATCCATTCCCGGAAAGCTTCGGGCCGGAAATTCATCACTCTCTTAGGGCTTTGGTTGTTTTTGGCACAAAAGGACTTCCAGGTCAATTCGAGATTAAGCCGATAGTCGTTGACTTTTTTCTCGACCACAGCCCGGCCATCACTGCATGAACTGTATTTGTTTTTATATTCGACATAGAGAGTAATGAGTGAATCCAGATAGGTTTCAGCCACTTGATTTGATCTTTTTTTTGCTCTGTTCATATTCTTATGTATTTTTTTGAAACGTCTACAGTATCGGCCAGGGGAACGTATTCATACGATTCACCGGCAGCTACCAGGGTCAGTCGGTGAAGGTGTTCCCGGAATACCTTCAGACCGGCATCTGCATCCTGGGACAGGATGGAAACGATTTTAGCGAAGAACGCATTGTCGGCGGGTTGTTTTTCGGCGTCAGTACCTTCCTCTGTAAGGACGTTGCGGAATATTCCTTTGTCAAGGACCTGAACAGACAACCTTCTAGCAGCCAGTTTGAGCGCATTGAATACCATCGGGACCCGTGCTTTTTCGATTATGAGCAGTTGAGCCGCTGTCGGATTGCCGGCAATGATGGCAGCAACCAGAGTATTATAATCAGCGACGGAGGCAAATGAAGGTTTTATGAGATCGCGCTGCGTCTCCTTCAGGAATGGAACCAGAACAGAGTACATCCGGTAAGAACCAAAAAGCGGAAACACTGTTTCGAAGTCCTCAAGGGAAGGTACGAATAGTTCCTTTCTGGTGGTGTACTGGGTGGAAGCCCTCCACAGTGATTTGATGGTAGCAGGGCCATCCGGTTCTGTGGGGTCGGTTGTACATTCATCCATGAATTTCAGAAGATCGTCAGCCGCCGAGTGAGCGAGCTGGAGGATCTGTTCATCGGATTTTTTAAAGAGGCGGTCCGAAGGGATTTTCTCGTTATCCGGATCCACCCGGAGCCGTCTGCCGGCAGATGTATGGGACAAATCCTTAAAAGGCGCGAATTCATGCCATGCATAGGCCGCCTGTGCTGTCTGAATCAGGACAACGATTTCATCAAGCTCTCTGAGCCGTGCATCTGCCTGCCCGGTTTCGTTGAATCTATCAGAGTTGTAGTGATTTTCGGCCAGGGAATAGACTGCCGGGGAAATCATTGCTACGATGATTCTCTTTTTTTTTCGGATAAAAGGACTGATCTCGTTGAAGCTTACAGCTGCATCGATGAAGCCCAGAGTCGCTTTTATTTCTTCAGCGCCGTTATCGTTTTTGTTGAAGATCATGATTCAATGTTTTTGGTTCGTTGGCTAGGAGTAACTTCAGATTCTGACATGACAGCAGAGTGGAAAAAGCCGATTCTGATACCTTTTTTACCCGGCCAGTTGGCTTTTATTGCAGTATTAATGGTCTTGGTAGCGATTCTTTCGAGCACGTCAATGGAAGTAAGCAGAAACAGTTTGTAAGCGTAGAGTTGCTCAGAACCGGAAGGAAGGTTACCCTGGTGTGTCAGATTTGACATTGCCGGATGAAGTCCGACACCTGCAGACGTTTCGAACGTTGCCTGTTTTGCGATTTCGAGCTGAGCGGAAATGTATTCTTTGATTTTCAGGTCTATTGGCTCTACTTTTACCGAAGCATATTCGTCGGCTGCCGGGTCGAAAACGTCCGTTGTGTACAGCAGTTTCCCGACATTGCCGGAGCCGGTTACTGTGTTGATGAGAGCTGCGATGTAATTGTCGATTTCTTCATCGATTTCCTGTTGTGTGATTTGCTTTTGGGCTTCGGCAGCTTTGGTGCGGATCTCCTCGATTTTCTTTTCGATGATGATTTCAGGTATCTTCAAGTGTACTTTGATGGCAGCGATATTGATATTCAGCGACAGGAGTACCTTTGGAACTATGATTGAGTTTTTAATCCAGTTAATGGACCCGTGAAAGCTCGCACGCCGGTATGTTTTATCCAGGCCGTATTGTGGCAGGGCGTTGTAGCTTATTGCGATTTCCTGCCGAAAGGGATTGAGGTGGTCGAAACGGGGGAACTGAGTGAGGCCGGATATCCAGGGACGTTCGTAGTCGCCTACAATGACCGAAACCGGTGCTTTAAAGTCGTTCCATCCGAGGCGACAGTCTTTGTAGTCTACGTATTCTATGCGGACAATGCGAGGTGACATGTTGATTCTTGCGCCCAGATTCATCCGGATTTTATCGTAGTAGGACCTGACCGTTGTCAGATCCGTAATGACCTTCATCAGGTAGTCTTCGTGATCGAAGGATTCGAGCCATGATTCGATTTCGGGATCCTCGATCCATTCCCGGCGGCGGGAACCGTTTTCCGTTAGGTTGCGATAGAGCGCCGGGCCCTGTCCCCAGAGGAGATTTACTTTTTTGCTGAGCATTTCTTCGAGGATCACTTCCTCATCCAGGAGTTCCCTGACTTCGTAAGGGTACCGGTTATCGTCGCCGTTGGGGATGATCTCGAATTCACCAATCCGGATGGGGAGCCGCTGCCGGGAGTTGGGGTTGACGGGGAGGATCCCCGGGGATGCGGTTTTATAGGATGAACCTGCAATTTCGAATGTATAGCAACCGGTGCCGATAACAGCCAGTCCTTTTTTGTCAGTGAGTTTAACGATGGTGTCTTTCATTATCCGGGGATTACTTTTATACCGTTGAAATACATGATTAGCGGCTGCCAGCAGACCCGTGGCTCACGGATTACCCAATCGTAGTAAAATAGCTTGTGGTCAGCATGTTTAACATTTTCTTCGTGAGCTGCCGGCCGGAGTCTGGCTTTATGGACTACCCGGATTCCCTGGGTGAGTTGCTTGTCCCGGTCATAGGAAGCATGGACGAAAGAAAATGTTTCGCCGGCTTCAGTCAGACGGCGCATTTCTGCGATGGCTTGCCAAAGTGGAATTGTTTCCATAATACCAAATTAAGGTATCATGGGGAGGGGGGAAAGGACAAAAGGGATCACTCGCTACAAGCGAGCGATTAAGAGGTAGAAGGGTTATTTTTCCCAGCCGTTATCTTTCCATCCGGCTTTGATGAGAAGTTCTACCATTATTTCGTATGCGACAGGAAGGTTTTCTTCTATTCTGCGTTTGTAATAGCTGGCTTTACGTTTGTCAATGCCAAGTTTTTTAGATATGCCGCGCTCAGAAAGCATGGTGTGGAATGCGCTACGGATGTTCATTGCTCAAGTTTTTCATGTAATTAAAAAGCCAGTCACCGGCACGGCTCATGAGTTTAGGTAGTTTAGCAGGATCGGGCACAGGGTCGTAGAATTCAATAACCCCCATTAAGTAGTATTCGCCGGAAGGTAGCCGGTTGGTTCTGGCACCCTGTTCGTAAATTTTGCAAAGTTCGTCAACAGTTACGATTTCGCCTTTTGATGGAATGACAATGCCGATAAATCGGGGTTGCTGCGTATGTATCAGGTAAAGGTATTCTGATGCGGCTACATTGTGAGCGATAAGGAATTTTGGGGGTTTATTCTTCATATTCGTTGTATTTCTTGTTTTGATGCATGATCCTGTCTTCTGGATTTCGCTCCCATGAATTTGAGAACTCAATGCCATTACCAGCATCTTTAGCCACTTCAGCACCACGGCTGTATATAACAACTTCTTCGGCTTCCATGCCAATGCCCTCTGCGATTTCTGTGAGTGGTAATTTTTCCCGGAGTTTGATGAATAAAGTTTTCATCATCGAAAGTTGGTGTGTTCCCTTAGCTTTATTGTGTCGGACAGTGCTCATCATTCGTTCTTCAATGGGCTTATCAATGATTGATACAGGTATTTCTTCAATGTGCATTTTTAAAAGAACTGTGTAACGGTGGAAGCCATCAACAATAACATACTTATCATTAACAGAATCATAATATGTAACTATAGGCATAGTCAAGCCATCCGATACAATAGATTTTTTTAAGAGGCGAAACATTTTTGCTTCCATCTTATTCGGGTTATAGTCATTGGCCTGTATTTTTTCAATAGGAACAATAACCGGATTCATGCAGGGAAATTTTATCTTCATAATTCGTTGGCTTTTAATTCGTCTTTTAATCTGTTGAAGTGTTTCATGTTATGTTGTTTTGATGCCCCTCTGGCTTTAATTGCTTT
>DAIRGA010000026.1:0-75146 GCA_036794825.1 Bacteroidales bacterium
ATTCAAACCAGCGAGCTAACCAGCAATCCAGGAAATTGTCCGAAGTAAGGACACTCCCCCTTTAGGGGGCTGGGGGGTCAAATTCCACCGCGCCCCTTTCGCTAAAGGGGCAAGCTGGCGCACAATTCCACCGCACCCCCGACCCCAAAAGGGGCGATCCGGCGCACAATCCGACCATCCAATTCAAAACAGCGAGCTAATCAGCAATCCTATAATTTGTCCGAAGTGACGACACTCCCCCTTTAGGGGGCCGGGGGGTAAAATCCACCATTCCCCTCTTTAGGGAGCTGGGGGGTACAACTCTTCGCATTTAGCTTCGATTATCGCCTTAACCCCCTGCAGACTTTCAAGAACCTGCTTGTTGGTAAATCGTAATACTTCAATACCGAATCGTTTCATTTCAGCAGTCCGGTTTGAGTCATACTCTTTTCGATCATCAGATTGGTGCACCTCGCCATCAACTTCAATTACCAACTTTAGCTTGTGGCAATAAAAATCGGCAATAAACATATCAATAGGGTGTTGCCGTCTGAAATGCAACCCCAGTATCTTCCTGTTATGAAGTATTTCCCAAAGCTTAAGCTCAGCTGGTGTCGGCTTGTGACGCATTCTTTTTGCCCGCTCGAAAAGGTATTGCTCAGCACCATAGTACATTGATTTTTCAACTGTGTTGTTAAGTCTGGCCATTTGAAAATATTTCTGAAGTTGATGGCGTATTTTTTAACTCCAAAAATACAAAATCGAATACAATCAGCTATTTTTCATTGCAAACCAACGCATCCCATTGCACTCCCACCGCGCCCCCTACCCCTAAAGGGGCGATCCCGCGCACAATCCAACCATCCAATTCAAAGCAGCGAGCTAACCAGCAATCCAATATCTCATCCGAAGTGAGTATACACCCCCTTTAGGGGGTTGGGGGGGTAAGACCCTTCATTCCTCCGCGCCCCCGACCCCTAAAGGGGCGATCCGGTACACATTCCAACAATCCAATTAAAAACAGAGAGCTAACCAGCAATCCAATATCTTGTCCGAAGAGAGAATACTCCCCCTTTAGGGGGCTGGAGGGTAAAACCGCAACACCCCTACCCAGTTAGTGGACCAGTGGTAAAGCAGCGGGTTTGTCAGCTCACCAGTGTGATCACAAAATACCATCAGCAATCAAAAATTCCCTGATGTTCATTTGTATGATGCCTTCGATGTTGGAAGCGGGCAGTTCATCCATACTGATGATGTATTTTGGATAGTTGTCCTTTATTTTAAGAAGATTGCCGGTTTCGCGAAGGATGGTTTTTTGGTCGGTCATGAGGTAAGTAACCTGGAAGTATTTTTTCTCATCATGCTTCTCAGCCACGAAGTCAATCTTAAAATCATCGAGGCTGCCCACCGATACTTTGTAGCCTTTTGCAATCAGGTGCATAAAGACAATGTTTTCGAGGATTTGCGATATATCTGACTGCCTGAATCCGATGACAGAATTACGAAGGCCAGGATTCTCAAAATAATACTTTTCGCCGGTTTCAAATATTTTCCTGCCCCTGATATCTGCCCTGCCAACCTGAAATATCATATAACTTTTCGTTAGGAAATTGAGGTAATTGAGCACCACCTGAACGGAAATGTTGACCCGTTGCGATTTCAGATACTCACTGATTCGTTTTGCCGAGAAGAGTTGACCGGTATTGTCGGCCAGGAATTTTACCAATTGCTCGAGGAAATGGGTGTTTCTTACCTTATAGCGGTTTACGACGTCCTTGTATAGGATCGTGGCATAAATGTTTCGCAGGTAGTCGAAAATAATATCATCTTCAAGGCTGAGATGGATCAGGTAGGGTAAACCACCAAAACGGAGGTATTTCAGAAATGCTTCGCCCGACTCATTCAACTGATGAAAAGAGAGGAATTCGGGATAGGTCAGGCTGTAAACTTCAATTTCGAGCGACCTGCCGCTGAGGTAGCCGGCAATATCGCCCGATAGCAGGTCGGCATTGCTGCCAGTGCAGTAGATATCAATCCCGCCCCTGGCAAGCAGACTGCGGAGGGCTTTTTCAAACTGCTCAATATCCTGTATCTCATCAACAAAGAGACAATCCCGGTTTCCGGTGATTTTTGTCTCCACGTAGGCAATCAGGTCGGTATTGTCGTGGATAAAACCGAACTCTGCCAGCTCCATGTTGATGTATATGATGTTGGCTTGTGGAAATTGTTCAAGGATCAGATCGCCGGTTTGAAAAAGCATATAGCTCTTTCCGACCCTGCGTTGGCCTGTAAAAATCTTGATGATGTCTTTGCCAATAAATGGCGACACCCTGCTGATGAGTTGCTGCCTTTTGATGTAAGGCTTTTTGTAATCGCTGAAGGTTTTGATACTATCTGCATTCATAAATGAAGTTTTGCACAAAAGTACAAATAGTTTCAATTATGATTGAAACTAATGGCAATATTTTGCATGTTATACCCACCCTGACTGGTTTTTCCCGAAGATACCAAGGACTCCTTTGGAGAATGCCTTGATCAAAAACACTGTCAGGGTTAATGGATTACAAAAACCTTATCCCTTTCCCCAACCTTAGTAGAGATGGGATAACCCGGGATTTCATTGACCTTATTACTGGCCGGCTTATTTTATTGGAGCCGCTTTAACAGTGAAGCTGTTTGAACTAAAAAAATAATTACTGTCAGAGTAAAATTAATCAATCATCCTGAAACCCTTGATTTCTTTAATCCCGAAAATTCGGGATATTTTTAGAATTAGGTTGACCTTATCCTACAATACTTCACCCCATGTGTACGGGGATTCCGATTAGCGGATAAAGTATTGTAGCAGAGAATTTTACAATTTGTAAAATTTCCACGTAGTGGATTTACAAATTTTAGTCGGTCAGCAGTGAAAAAAAATAAAAAAAACAGGGTTGACCTGTCTCTGTTTTCCTCCAAAAAGACTAATTTTGATCTTTCTTCTTTGACAAAAATTGGTTGAAGGTTTCAACAACACAAAAAAAATGATCATAATGAAAATCAATTACCCGAAATGCATTGCAGTTGCAGCTTTCATCAGTTTAGTGCTGATTGCGGGCTGCAAAAAACTCGACATCGTGCGACTTGCAGTGGTCAAAACGACGGAGGTAAGCAACGTCACCCCGAACTCAGCGGTGGTAAGCGGTGAAATTGTGGATGCTGGTGAGCAACTGACAAGCTATGGTTTTGTGCTTGCCACTTTTCAAAACCCGACCATCAGCGATCAGAAAGTAGTTACCGGAACTTCCGCTATGACTGGCGCCTTTTCGGGAAACATAACCGGGCTTGCGCAAAACACCAGCTATTTTGTAAGAAGCTATGTGGAGACCGCAAAAGAAACCGTCTATGGCGAAAACATCACGTTCAAAACCCTTGCTGGAACGAGCAGCATCTGGCTCAATTATGATAATGGTCAGAATGCCGACGGGGTGGGGCTTATTGACGGTGGCAGTTTTGATGTGGCTATCCGGTTTTCGCCTTCCCAACTGGCGTCTTACCAGGGTTTTTACATCAAAAAAATCAGGTTCTTTCCGCGAACCAATTCAACGGCTCAGTTTTCGGTGGAAATATTTTCCGGAGCAAATTTAAATAGTCTCACTATGGAGGTCTTTGAGGGCGTAAACGGAGTGATGCTGAATCAATGGAACGAGGTCACCCTGGGAGGTGATTACCCGATTGATGCATCGAAAGAGCTACTGGTGGGATACTGGGTGTCCAATCAATGGCCAGGCGAATACCCCGCCGGAATTGATTCAGGGCCGGCACAGGCAAATTATGGCGATTTGATTTCGCTGGATGATGGTTTTACGTGGTTTTCGCTGTCGCAAAACAGCGCTTTGAATGGCAACTGGAATATCCAGGTTTACGTTTCCAACGAGAAAGGACTGGAGTTCTTAATCAATCCATCAAACCCTTCAAAACCGATTGTAAGCGACAGCCCTATACACTCGTTTTCTGATATTTCATCTTCCGAAACCAGTATTAACCATCGTAAAAATAAATAACCATGAAAAATCTATCCATATTTACTGGCATAATTTTGCTTATATTCCAGATGCTGTTGAGTTTCCATTCTTACTCCCAACCGAAGGCTAAGGTGGAAAATGTGGATTTTTTTCTGGAGGGCGAAACCCTCGTAATCACTTATGATCTTTCGAAGGGTAGCAGTGGTGGAATATTTAAAGTCAGCGTCAGGATTACAACCACAACTGGAAAGAATATACCTGCCTTCAGTCTTACCGGTGATATCGGCGCCGGTGTTGCTTCAGGAAAAGCCAAACGAATTATCTGGGATTTAAAAAAGGACAACGCTTTTCTCGACGATGAGATATTGGTGGAGGTGACTGCCTATTCTGAAAAGGATGGACAGCAGGTTAATGTTGGCAGGGCGTTGCTTCGGTCGCTGCTTTTGCCCGGGCTTGGCAACAGTTATGTGAAAGGTGGCGGGGCTTACTGGCTGATTGGCGTTGTGGCTTATGGCACACTGGCCGGCTCGGTAGCCTACAACAATATGGCTTACAATGCCTACGAGGACTATAAAAATGCCGCCAACGCCAGCGACCGCGACACCTTTTTCAAAGATGCAGAAAACTTCAAACAGACGCAAACCAACCTGGCCATTGCAGCAGGTGCAATATGGGCTGCCGATTTGATCTGGACGGGCATCCAGGCCGGTAGTGCCAATAAAAAAGCACCCGGCAACAAAGTTTCGGTGGGCTACTATTACGATCCTGTGGTTCACCAACCCTTGCTCCGCTTTTCATACACCTTCAAATAGAGAAAACCAAATATGAGTTGATTATGAAACAGATTTTCCTCCTCACGATCATTATTTTTTACATGGGAATAAATAGCCTGGCGCAGATTACATCAGGTCAAAGCGAGCCCAAACGAATCACCTTCAGACAGCAACAATCGGCGCCTATTAAAGAGATTCCCGACCTGATTATCAAGGAAGAAAAATTTAAGGATGAAAACAGCAACAACATCATCAACGCCAATGAGTTATGCCAGATATCCTTTAAAGTCGAAAACATAGGGAAGGGATTGGCCTCCAATGTTAGTGTCAGTGTTTCGCTAAAAGGTGAGAAAGCGCCGGGAGTACAATTTGATCAGCTATTGACAGTTGGGGATATACCAGGCGATAGTCAAAAAGAGGTAAGTATCAAAGTGGAAGGGAAATCAAACACTCAGGACGGCTTTGCTGAGTTTTATATCGAAGTCACCGAATCGCGGGGGTTTGATGCTTACCCGCTTGAGTTTAAGATTGAAACCCGCCGTTTTACCGAGCCAAAAATTGTAGTTGCCGACGCTGTTTTCAGTACCGAAGATGGTGGAATGGTGAAACTGAATTACCCGGTAAACCTGAAAGTGCTGCTGCAAAACATCGGCGAGGGCGAAGCAAAGGATGTCAGTGTAAAATTTGAATTGACCAATCCGAATTGTATTTTTCTTGGCGAACAGGATCATTACCATTTCGAATATCTCAACCGGGGGGAGACCAGAGAGCTGGATTTTCTTTTTACTGCCAGCCGCCGCTACACCGACCTGGAGATTCCGGTGAATGTGGTGGTGAGGGAAAGTTTTGGACGTTATGGAAATGATACCGTGCTCCGGGTAGGATTGCAGGAGAACCTCACCGCCCGCAACCAGGTTGTGATTCAGGGAATTGCAGCACCAGTGGCCGGAATAGAAATTGCTTCTTTGTCGTCGGATGTTGACAAAAATATCCCTGCTTCAGGCAAAGAAAATCCTTACCGGTATGCCCTGATCATTGGAAATGAAGATTACAAACGATACCAGCGGGGCTTGCAAAGCGAGGCCAACGTAGAGTTTGCACGAAATGATGCGACCACCTTTAAAACTTACGCAAAGCAGGTATTTGGCGTTCGCGACGAAAACATCTTTTTCCTTACCGACGCCACTTCCGGCGAGATGCGCCAGAAAATTGACCTGATCGCAAAACTCGCTGCCCGCACCGCCGAACAGGCAGAAATTATTTTTTACTATGCCGGCCACGGTCTTCCTGACGAAAACAGTAATGAACCCTACCTGATCCCTGTGGATGTGGTGGGAACAAACCTCAATGCAGCCATAAAACTCACCGAGATTTACCAGGCTTTTAGCGAAAGCGGAGCGCAACGGATCACCGTTATTCTGGATGCCTGCTTTAGCGGCGGTGGTCGCGATGCCGGGCTGATTGCTGCCCGCGCAGTGAAAGTCAAACCCAAAGAAGAACTCATCACAGGAAATATGGTGGTATTTACCGCCAGCACCGGCGACCAGTCGGCAATGCCATTCGTTGAGAAGCAACACGGCATGTTCACCTATTTTCTGCTGAAAAAACTGCAGGAAACCTCCGGCGCCACCACCTACGGGCAACTGGCCGAGTACGTGTCAAAAAAGGTTTCCATCGAATCGCTGAGAATCAACAGCAAAGAGCAGGATCCGACGGTTAAGGTGGGGGTAAGCGTTGGCGAAAACTGGAAAAACTGGAAGATTAACCAATAAACATTCAGGTATGTCATTGAAAAAAATCACTATAAACTTACTGATTCTGAACCTTGTACTACTACAGCAGGTTTTCCCGCAGGAAAAAGTAACCGTCAGAGCTGTCGGCAAATATTTTTCTTCGGAATTAAGTCCAAATCAAACCAGGGACCGCGCCATCGAAGAAGCCAAACGCGAAGCCCTGAACAAGGCTGGCGTTGCGGAATCCATCTCTTTCACCGACTTCAGCTATCAGTTTGATGATAATGAGCGTTTTAGAGAGATATTTCAATCCATTTCAGCCATCGAGACGGGCGGCGAGATCATTGTGGACAAAATATTGCGGGAAGAAAAATCTTTCAACGAATTTGGCAACATGGTGGTTGAGGTGGAGATCGAAGCAACAATATACCAGCATAAGGCTTCAGCCGACCTGACTTTCAGGTTTACCGTCCAGGGAATTGACCCGGTGTACAAAAATGGCGACCTCCTTCAGCTTGACTTCACCCCGACTCAAAACGGGTATCTCAGGATTTTCAACATCACAGATACAGGCGCAGAAACTTACCTTCTCTACCCCTACTCCGACCCTCAGAATAAATTACTGAATGATAATCCCGACCGGATGTTCGAAAAAGCTAAAACCGTTCAACTGCCCGTCAATCCGTCATTTGACCACGGCTATACCCTCGAACTCGACAACCCCGAACGAAACCAGGAGTTCAACATTCTGATGTTTGTCTTCACCAAACAAAACATCCCCTTCCTCGAGCCGGTAAATTTCACCAGCATGATGCGCTGGATCTACTCCATCTCACCCGATCAGCGAACCACAGAACAGTTTGGGTTTGTGATTAAGAAGTAAGTGAACCCTCAATCGTGAGAGGTTTTTCCCAAGCGGGTGCCTTTGGCAGACAACTGTCAGGCTTCCTCCCCGTCAAATTGCTCTTGAAAATACCGGATAATTTCAAACTGCGACCGGATGGGGGTGGGATTGTCGGTTTTGCGGTACTGGTTTACATTTTCGGCGCTGATGAGCCGTGCTTTGCAATTGTCGTTGAGCTGAATCTGCAGGATTTTCCAAATCTCAGATTTGATCACCGGATCGGTGATTGGGGTGGTAACTTCGATGCGATAGTCGAGGTTGCGTTGCATCCAATCGGCGGATGATATGAAAAACTCATTTTCGCCTCCATTGCAAAATACATAAACCCTGGCATGCTCGAGGTATTTATCCACAACGCTGAAAGCTTCGATATTTTCGCTGACACCTTTTAAACCGGGGATCAAAACACAAATTCCGCGGGCAATAATTTTTATTTTCACCCCTGCATTGCTTGCTTCATAAAGTTTGTAGGTCAATTTCTTGTCCACCAGGCTGTTGAGCTTAAGCACCATCCAGGCCTCTCTGCCCTCTTTGGCATTTTTTATTTCCCTGTTAATCAGCCTGATAAAAAAATCGCGGGTTTCGAACGGCGACACAATCAGTTTCTTGAATTTTGGGATAAAATAGCGGGACTCGAACAACTGGAAAACCTTGTAAACATCGGTGGCCAGATCCTGGTCGGCAGTAAGCAGGCTTTTATCGGCATACACCTTGGCTGTGGACTCGTTGAAGTTACCGGTGCTGATGTTGGCGTAATATACGTTTGACTGATTTTCCTTGCGGCGGATCAGGATCAGCTTAGCGTGCACTTTCAGGCCTGGGATAGTTGGCAGGATTTTGACACCGGTTTTTTGCAGCCGCTCAGCCCAATAGATATTGGCCTCTTCGTCAAACCGGGCCTGGATTTCAAGAAAAACGGTTACCGATTTCCCATTACGTGCCGCATTCATCAATGCGTTCATCACATTGGAATTGCTGGCCGCTCGGTAGAATGTCATCTTTATCGAGCGGACATCCGGATCTATCGAGGCTTCGCGAAGCAAATCCACAATATACTGGAACGACTGATAAGGATAATGAAGCATTATGTCTCGTTTCCGTATTTCCCTGAAAATACTCGAATGGATGGTTAAACCCTTGTGAGGCAATGGTTTAAAAGGGGGATAAATGAGTTTGGGCGAACCCACTTTAGGGAATGCCATAAAATCTTTGAAATTGTGATACCGCCCGCCGCCGCGTTGGTGGTCATCTTCCTGAATACGAAGCTTTTGCCTGATCTTTTTCAGGAATGGCCTGGGAATGGAATCATCGTAAACAAAGCGCACCGGTTCACCTTGCTCCCGCTGTTTGATGCTTTCGGCCATAATCTCCAGGAAGCTTTTCTGCACATCGTTGTCCAGATCCAGTTCGGCATCACGCGTAATTTTGAAAGCAAACGACTGGTATTTATCGTATCCAAAAATGGAGAAGATGTACTGCAAACCATGCCTTACAACGTCATCAAGCAGGATAATGTAGATTTTCCCTTCATCTTCCGGCAAAATTAAAAACCTTGAAACCTGGTCGGTTGGGAGCCTGATTACGGCATAATCCTCTTTTTCAGGATTTTCTGACGACACCATGTGCACGGCGAGGTACAGCGACCGATCCTCAACATCGTCGGTGGCATGTAGGTTTTCGATCATTATAGGAAACAGGAACGGGCGCACATTGTTGAGAAAATAATCGGTAACAAATTCCGATTGGGAAGATGTAAGTTGTTCATCGTTAATGATGTGTACATTCTCCTCTTTTAATTTTTCAACAATATCCTTGAAAGTTTCCGTGAACACTTTTTCCTGTTCACCCACGATTTCGTAAATCTGTTTGAGGATTTCGGCCGGTGAAATCTTGATCTTGTAATCCAGTTGTTCAACTTTCACCATCCTGTTCAGGGTAGCCACCCGCACTCTGAAAAACTCATCACGGTTATTGGAAAAGATGCCCAAAAACTTAAGCCGTTCTATCAAAGGGGTGGATTGATCGCGGGCCTCCTGTAGCACGCGGTCGTTAAAGTGCAACCAGCTTACTTCCCGGTTGATCATCGGGAACTTTTTTTCGTTCTTTTCCATAATCAGGATTTGCTTTTTAACATGGCTGGTGTAATTACAAAATTGACATGATGTTTGGCGCTGCTGATTTCCACCCATTTATTGGTGCTGAAACTTATGCTTACCAGCCCGGACGTTGGCAGCCATTCAATCTTTTCATCCAGGTAAAGGTTAACAAAGTTTGTTAAAGTCGGGTTATGACCCACAAGCATTGCAGCGCTGTACTGATCGTAGATGTCATAAAACTGGTCAATTAGACTTTCTTCATCAGAATGGTATATCGTCTTGTTAATCTGTATTTTATCTATCGGATAACCAATTGCACGGGCAACGATTTTGGCTGTTTCGCTGGCTCTGGTTGCGTGGCTGGAGATGATGATATCCGGGAAGATATTGTTATCCTGAAGGTACTGGATTATCAGCCGGGTACGCTTTTTCCCTTTATCAATCAGTGGGCGCTCTTCGTCGCTAAGATGCGGAAACTCCCACGAAGACTTTGCATGGCGAAGAATGTAAATTGTTTTCATAATCGTGGATTAAAGTTCAGAAAACGTTCAAAACTACTTTTTTAGTCCATCAGAAGTCCACCAGTAAAGGAATTAATGAAAAATTAAACTTACAGTTCAAATCAAAAAGCAATTCAGCAATTTTGGGCGGTCGTCATATTTACTTGAAGGTAATTCTAAATGAATTCAATTTTCACCTCTTTCAGGAATTTTTCTTCAAGTGTGGTGGCGATCCGTTTAACTACAGTACGGCGGATTTCCAGTTCCACCGGGAGGCTTGGGTCCTGGTGTGCTATGTTGATTCGTGTTCCGACGATAAAATCAATCTCATCGCTTTGAAGAATCATGCTGGTAATCATGCCGGCGGGACCTTTGTCAAGAACGGTGTTTTGGTTGTAATCCTTTAGCAGGTTGGATACTTTAGTGAGCGTCAGGATGCCTTCGGTGATCAAATCAACGCCTTCCATGTAGGAGACCGGCGGCAGGTCAGGGTCAATGAAGTCGAAGGTGTCTTCGATGGTTTTCTTCCATTCTCGCGAGATAATATCGGCTGTAGTGGCGCCGCAAAGAACTTTCTTACCGACAAAATCAGCTACTTTTCCGGCATAAACCTTATCGTTCTCCTCTTCAAACGGAGGCCCGGTGCAAATCAGGAGTTTTCGGGGGTCTCTGAAATAAATCACTGCGCAACTGGCGTCGTCTTTTAATTCGAAATAATCGTTCTGGTATGCTTTTTTCACCACATGTTCGCCCAATTCGGAGGCCGAGATCAAGCGGTTTGCCCTGATCTCCCTCAGACTGAAATCAACCAGCCGGTCGCGCTCCCAGCCAAATGGAAGAGCATCAGTACCCAGGCCTGATTGCACTATTCCGTCCGAGCAAAAAATGATACGATCCTCTTTTTCCGGTACAAAGGAGCAACTACGCAATTCCTTGCCTTTTCCCTTTTCAGACGAAAGCAGCATACATTGCCAGCCAGGTTCAAATACCTCATTGTTGCGCACGACGAAGGTTTCAGGGTTGTCGTACTCGAGGATGTTTACCACGCCGCCTACTTCGATGTCGATGATTGTAAAAGTGGCATAGCTAATCTTCCTGACGCTGCAAACCGGAAGTGTTTTCATGATGATTTCGGCTATCTTTTCAAAATCCTTGTGTTCGGCAGTGAAGTTGACAGCCATTGTTGCCGTGAGCGTAGCCAGGATATTGGCTTTGACACCATGTCCCATCCCGTCGGAAAGCACTGTAACGATGCGGTTTTCCTCTTTCACGCGTTTTTGCATAAAAACATCCCCGCAAATGCGCTCACCATGATGATTGCGCTGCTGGCAATTGATCTCTATGAAAAACTCCCTGTTCAATTTAGCCTGGTTATTTCAAAATTTCTTAATCTAACATTTCTAATCAAATCCTTGGTTATGATTTGATTATGCTTACTATTTCATCAACGAAGCGAACTATTTCTTTTTCCTTGTCCGATGCAACTGGATAACCGAGTTGAGCATCGCTTCGGTTTTACTTGCGCCTTCACCAAGCAAAAACCCAATTTGTTGCACCATCTCGAGGTTTTGGTCAATTACTTCGGTTATTCGCTGAATAATCTGCTCATTGCGGACTTCAGGCGAAAACATGTCTCTTACAATGGCGCCGACCACTTTGTTTTTTTTGATCGAAAAGATGCTGACGTTCAGCAGGGAGTCTTCTATCTGGACATCCCGGCTGATGATATTTTCGCCAGTTTCGAGTGTGTTTTGAAACATTTTATAAAACTGGACCGGAATGAGGGTTTTCAGATCAGCGCCTCTTAGTCCGGGGATAATTTCGTCAATTTCCCTGATTTCATCGCCGAGCAGCTCGATAAAACTCCGGTTGGATGAGGTCACTTTCAGCCGCTCATCCACAATCACCACTCCTGAAGGGATTCTGTTCATGATTTCGCGGGAGGTTTCCAGCTTATCCATTACCAGATCATATTCGCTGCGAAGCGTCTTCAGTTCTTCCTTCAATGCCTGTTGTTCTTCCTGGTTCTTTTTATTCGACTCCCGCAATGCGTTGATATACTTGTTTTTGCTTCGAAGGGAAAAATCAAAACAGATATCTGTTTTGGTAATGCCCTGGGCCACTGCACTTGCAAACTCCTTGCAGGTGGCAAACCCGCAATTTCCACAGCCAAGATGGCCATCATCCTCTTTTTGAATCAAATTCATGACCTCTTCGAGCCTGGCGGGATCAGGTTCCGGCAAACGCTGGTCATCAGGAGTAAAGACTCGCTTGGTATTCATTCCGGCAAATCTTGCCATTGCCTCTTCCCATGCTTTCGCATCAAAGTCCTTTAGTCTTTTCTTAGCATACTTGATTACCAAAGCATTGCGCTGATGTTTATCATTTCCGGTGGTCATACCCGGACCCATGACGCAGCCCTGGTTGTAAAAGACGTTGAAATTCTTCCTGATCTGGTCAATATTCACACCGAAACTGTCCACAGCCCTGAGTGAGGCTGAGCTTCCCTCAACGGTGATTACATCACCATCAATAAGTGTCTGGTTAATCCCGCCCGCTTCGAGGATGCCCGCACTAACCGGGTAAAGCGATCCCATTTTTCCGATTGGCATGTTGAAATCAGAATATTCAAGCTGGCTTTCGTGAATATCGCGCTCGTTGAACAGTTGGCGGAGTTCTTTAAAGGTGAGCACCGAGTCAATCCTGGTACTTTCTTCCGGACGCAAAATCTCACGCTTGGCCGCAATACATGGCCCAATGTAAACAATAAGAACCTCATTTCCATACACTTCCCTCACCACATTTGCCGCTGCCATTACTGGAGTAATGATGGGTGCAAGATTGCCTGTGAGGGTAGGATGATATTTCTCGATGTAATAAACGATCGCCGGACAGTTGGCTGTGATGTAGTATTTCCCTTTTTTTTCGCTGAAGAGCTTTTTGTAGGCCTGTGCTATCAGATCCACTCCAAAAGAGACCTCATTAACGTAGTTAAATCCGAGCGAGCGGATCATTTCAACAAATTTCCGGTAATCGGTAATATCCGGAAATTCGCCTGAAATACTTGGATCAACAATGGCGGCTACCTTTTTCCCTGATTTCAGTAATGCCTTGACCTCACCGGTGGAGTCGTAACTGAAAATAGCATCGTAACGGCAGGCAGCAAGGCAACTGCCGCAGCCAATGCACCGCGAATCTATCACGGTCGGGATATCGTTTCCGACTTTGGTTTGTATGGCATGCACCGGACATGCTCTGACACAGGCCAGGCAGTTTGTGCAATTATTCGGGTCAATTGAAATCAATGCCATAATCCAGAGTTTTACAAAAGTTCATTTTGAAGGATACTTACTATGGTTTCATCATCAATGTGTTCGTATCTTTTCTGGTCAATCATAATGCTGGGCCCATTTTCGCAATTGCCGAAGCAATGTTTGCCGCGGAAGGTCACTTTTCCTGCCAGGTTATTCTCGTCAAGAAACCGCTTTACTATTTGCACCATCTGCTTATTCCCCCTGGCAAAGCAGGAACTTCCCAAACAAATGACTACCTCTTTATTTGTTATCGTTGCCATTTTTCCAAAAGATTCATGGGCAAAGGTCTAAAAAAAAGTGAATATGCTGCTTTTTCCGTTATTAAAATAACAGTGTGAAATGAATAACAAAAAATAATACTAATTTTGTTCATCTGTTCAATTTGCATCAATAATAACCAGCATGACTGAAATAGAAGCTGTTTTGCATTCGTACCAAAACCTTGACCGTGAGTATCTGTTACCGATTTTACAGGATATTCAGCGGATTAAAGGTTTTATTACAACAGAAGTGGTTGTAGCAGTTGCGGCGCATTTAAAGATCCCAACCAGTAAAGTTTACGCTGTCGCTTCGTTCTACGATCAGTTCAGGTTTGTACCCTTCGCCAAATACCAGATAAAAGTCTGTAATGGAACTGGATGCCACATCGAAGGGTCGAATACATTATTTGAAGAATTGAAGAAACAACTCGAACCCAAAAATGGTAATGAGTTTAAGAGCGATCTTTTCAGCCTCGAGCAGGTGCAATGTCTAGGGGCATGCGGCAATGCTCCGGTAATGAAAATCAATGATATTTTCTACACCTCCGTCACTCCGGAAATGGCAGCCGGACTACTCTCATCAATTAAAGCTCAGGAGGAGATTCAATGATAGCGATGGAAAAAGAAGCAGGTTTAACAGGTTTTTTAGTTGAAAACGTTCTGAAAAACTACTCCGGCGAATACTCGCCTGAAATTCAAAGAGAGGTTGACTTACTTTTACGGAAGCATTTACGCCGACCAGTAATCTACGTTGGAACAGGCACTTGCGGAATTGCTGCCGGTGCCGATGCAACGCTGAAAGCAGCCCGCCAGTACCTTGAAACTAATCAGCTGGAGGCCGATTTGATAGAAGTTGGCTGCGTAGGATTGTGCAGCGCTGAGCCATTACTCGATTTTCAGGCTCCGGGTAAGGCGAGGGTAAGCTTTCAGAAAGTCAGCGCCGACAAGGTGGATGGCATTCTTGAAGAGTGTTTCCATCACCATATTTCCGATGAGCACGTTCTGGGGCAGGTGGCCAGCGAAACCCATGAGTTGTGGCCGGGCATTCCCCTAATTCAGGAAAATCCCTTCTTCAAAAAACAGCATCGCATTCTTTTGTTCGACTGCGGTGAAATAGCACCTGCAAGCCTTGACGAATATATTGCCCGTGACGGCTACAAGGCGTTTCTTAAGGCCCTGATGAATTACCCGCCTGAGGAGGTTTGCAGCATTGTGGAACAAAGCGGGCTGCGCGGGCGCGGAGGCGGCGGATTTCTCACCGCTGTTAAATGGAACAATACCAGAATGTCGGCCAGCGACAAAAAATACATAGTTTGTAATGCGGATGAAAGTGATCCCGGAGCTTACATGGACCGGGCGCTTGTCGAAGGAAACCCGTTTCGCCTTATCGAAGGAATCTCGATAGCTGCTTACGCAATTGGCGCCGGGAAAGCCTATATATATATCCGCTCAGAATACAACCTGGCGGTTAAGAGACTTCGGGATGCACTGGCAAAAGCGAAAGAAGCCGGTTTCCTGGGAGAAAATATTTTTAATAGCGGTTTCAATCTTCAGATTGTTCTCCGGGAAGGACCCGGGGCTTTCGTTTGTGGCGAAGAAACCGCGCTGATCAAAAGCATTGAAGGGCGCCGCGGCATGCCGAGGACAAAACCACCCTATCCTTTCGAAAAAGGGCTTTTTGGAAAACCCACAGTGGTGAATAACGTGGAAACGCTGACCAATGTACCTTTGATCCTGCTCCACGGACCTCATTGGTTTAAATCCATTGGAACCAGATACAGCAGTGGAACCAAGTTATTTGCACTTACAGGCGACACTGTCAACACCGGTTTAGTGGAAGTTCCGTTCGGAATCTCGCTGGAGGAAATAATTTTCGAAATCGGTGGTGGATTGAAAAACGGCAAAATACTCAAAGCCATCCAGATAGGAGGCCCATCTGGGAGCCTGCTGCCAGCTGCACACAGCGATTTACGAATTGATTACGGTATTTTCGAAGATCAGCATCTGATCATGGGATCAGGAGGGCTGGTAGTGATGGACGACCATACTTGCATTCTTGACATGGTGAAGTATTTCATCAATTTTCTCCAGAAAGAGAGTTGCGGGAAATGCATCCCATGCCGGGAAGGAACCAACAGGATGTACGAAATCCTGAAAATGATTACCACCCGCCCTGCACAAAACGATGGACATGAGAGCCTGTCGAGGTTTCAGGGCGTAATGCAGCTGGAAAATCTTGCTAAAGTAATTAAGGAAACTTCCCTCTGCGGCCTGGGAAAAACTGCCCCGAATCCTGTACTCAGCGCATTGGAATGGTTTAGAGAAGAGTTTGAAGAGCACGTGTTTGAACGCAAATGCAGGGCAAATGTGTGCAGAAATCTTATCGAATATGTAATCAGTGCAGAGCGCTGCACGGGCTGCCTGGTATGCCTGAAAAAGTGCCCCTATGATGCCATTACAGGAGCAGCCCGGGAACCACATCTCATTATCCGTGATAAATGCACCAATTGTGGTATATGTTATCAAGTATGTAAATTTTCAGCAATAGACGTTATTTGAGCATCCGTCATCAGCCAAAATCAACCAACAATCTAACCAGATGATTTTCAACATCGAAGTAAATAAAAAGATCATAAAAGCCAAACGCGGAGACTCTATTCTCGAAACTCTGAATCAAAACGGAATTTCGGTGCCAACACTCTGCCGGATGCAGGGGTTCCCCTCCACCGGAGCCTGCCGCATGTGTGTGGTCGAGGTAGAAGGTTCCGATGACCTTGTTCCATCCTGTTCGCATAATGTTGAGGAGTGGATGAAGATTCACACACACTCACCCCGCGTGATCAACGCACGCCGCACCATCGTGGAATTGCTGTTGTCCAGTCATCCGGACGATTGCCTTTATTGCATCCGCAACCGCAACTGCGAGCTTCAGGATCTGGCTGATGAGCTTGGCATCCGGGAGAGGAAATTGCCGGTGGTGAAAAAAGAGGTTAAAAAAGACCCCTCAAGCGTAAGCATTGCCCGGGAACCGGCCAAATGCATTATCTGTGGCAGGTGCGTTAAAGTATGCCGTGACTGGATCGGGGTTTCTACGCTCGACTTTATCGGTAAAGGAATGAAGACAGTGATAGGCCCCACGTTTAACAACAAGTTGAATATCTCCAGTTGTATCACCTGCGGGCAGTGCATTATGGTGTGCCCAACCGGCGCACTGCAAGAAAAGGATAATATCAGCCAGGTACTTGCAGCTTTGCAGGATCCCGAAAAATTTGTGGTTGCGCAGATTTCTCCAACAGTGTCGGTTTCGCTGGCCGAAGAGTTCAATATCCGCTCAGGGAAAGAACTGGACGGGCTGCTGGTGGCTACTCTGCGAAAAATGGGTTTCGACAGGATTTTCAAAACCGCTTTCGCTGCCGATATAATGATTTTGCAAATGGCAGAGGAGCTCAGCAACAGGCTCGAAAAAAACGACCGATTGCCCATGCTATCCAGCAATTGCCCGGCATTTGTCAAATACATCGAACAAACGCATCCCGACCTGATCCCAAATCTCTCTGTGATTAAATCGCCGCAGCAGATCATGGGCAGCCTCATTAAACACCATTTTGCCAGGGATCAAAAAGTAAAGGCCGAAAAAATCTTTTCGGTTTCGCTTATGCCCTGCACAGCCGGGAAGTTTGAAGCCAGCCGCGAAGAATTCACAAATAAAGGCAATTCGGATATTGATGTTGTGCTCACAACACGGGAATTGGCTCGAATGATAAGGCTTTACGGGTTGAATATCCAGCAGATGGCCCCCGAAATTTCGGATACGCCCTTTGCCATACGCAGTTCGGCAGCCAAAGTAATCGGCACAAGCGGTGGCCTGGCAGAAGCTCTATACCGCACACTTTACTATAATCTTACCGGAAAGCATCTTGTCAATTTCAAGGTAGCCCCTATGCGCGGAAACAAAAACGTTAAAGAATTCATAACCAAAACCGGAAAACATAAACTGGGAATTGCCGCAGTGAGCGGGTTGGCAAGCGCAGTGGAAATCATCAAAAAAATCAAAGCGGGTCAAAGTGATTTTCAGTTTATCGAGGTAATGGCCTGCCCGGGCAGCTGCGTTAATGGCGGCGGCCAGCCAATTGGACATGATCGCGAAGCCGTTAAGGCGCGTATCAAAACTTTGTACGACATTGATGAAAAAGAATCTATCAAGGTTTCTTACAAAAACCTTTCGGTGATGGAGCTTTTTGGGAAATATACCGGCAAGGAGAAAGAATCTTTCTTCGAGAAATTTACTACAACCTATCAAAAAAGAGAGGTTTTGCTTTAAAGACCGCTGGCCTTTCCAGTTTTGGTATCAAACCAGCAAAACCAGATCAGGCATAAGCATTAAATACATCAACAAAAACAAATAAAAGTGAGTCACTCCAAGCGAAAACAGTTGGTATTCAGCGTCAAAGACCTTTGCAGAGTCTGTTATACCTGTGTTCGCGAATGCCCGGTGAAAGCCATCAGAATAATCAATGGCCAGGCTGAAGTGATCAACGAGCGATGTATTGGCTGCGGTAACTGCACCATCGTTTGCAGCCAGGGCGCTAAGTGTTTTCTGAAAACAACCCGCGATACCAAGGAAATTCTCAAAACATACAATAAAGTAATCGCTATTATTGCCCCAAGTTTTCCGGCTGAGTTCTGCGAAATTTCCGACTACCGGAAGTTCGTGGGTATGGTCAGGTCACTGGGTTTCAGCCGCGTGTGCGAGGTCGCTTTCGGCGCCGATATGGTGGCAGATGAGTACAAAAAGCTACATCACGAATTAAAACAAGGTGGCAGCATTTCGTCAGATTGCCCTGCAGTAGTTTTCTACATTGAGCACTACCAGCCCAACATGGTGCATAAACTTGCGCCAATTGCATCGCCAATGGTGGCAATGGCACGAATCGTAAAACAACTTTATGGGCCAGATTCCAAAGTGATTTTCGTTGGTCCGTGCATAGCCAAAAAAGCAGAATCCGACGAAGTGGACGAAGTGATCACTTTTACCGAGTTGAGGGAATTGTTCAGGGAGATGAATATTACCCCCGACAACATTATCCCGACCGAATTTGATCCGCCGGCTGCAGGCAAAGGAGCAGTATTTCCGGTGAGCAGAGGCTTATTGCAAACCGCTGGCTTATCAGAAGATATACTAACCGAGGACGTGATTGTAGCCTCTGGAAAAAGCAACTTCAAAGAAGCGATCAAGGAAGTTGAAAACGATCCCTATAACAACCACCATCTTGAGTTGCTCTGCTGCGAGGGCTGCATAATGGGGCCGGGAACTTCGGCCGGAGGCAAACGTTACAACCGCAGATCCGGGGTAAGCAATTACGTGAGGAAAAAGATGGAGGATTTCGATTTTGCCCGCTGGGAAAGCAATATAAGAGAATTCAGCACAATTGATTTCACGCAGGAATACAATGTTCTGGATCGCCGGATTGAAGTCCCCGATGAGGAGACGATCAATAAAGTGCTGGTAAAACTAGATAAACTCACCCCGCAGGACCACCTCAACTGCACGGCATGCGGTTATGATACCTGCCGCGAACACGCCATTGCCATAGCTCAGGGACTGGCCGAAGTGGAGATGTGCCTACCGTTTACCATCGAAAAATTGCACCAACTGGTTATTGATCTGAACGACTCCAACAAAAAACTGGCTACAACACAGCAAGCGCTGCGACAGTCAGAAAAACTCGCCGGAATGGGGCAGCTCTCAGCAGGCATTGCACACGAACTCAACAATCCATTGGGCGTCATCACGGTTTACAGCAATATTCTGAAAGAAGAAAGCAACCCGGATGATCCCATCCGCAAAGACCTGGAACTCATTGCCGAACAGGCCGAACGTTGCAAGAAAATTGTCGGTGGACTTCTCAACTTTGCCCGCAAAAATCAGGTCAGCCTCACCGAAACCAACATGATTGATTTTTTAAAGCAAAGCATCGAATCCATCATCAGACCTGAAAATGTGGAGGTTGCATTCGAAAGCAACATCAAATTTCCAATAGCAAATGTTGACCCGGAGCAACTGATGCAGGCAATCACCAACCTCCAAAAAAATGCAGTGGAAGCAATGCCTGATGGAGGTAAGCTAACCATTTCGCTAAGTGGAGACGATTACAATGTGATTATCAAAATTTCGGATAGTGGAACAGGAATTTCAAAAGAAAATATGGAGCACGTTTTTACGCCGTTCTTCACTACAAAGGCATTAGGAAAAGGAACCGGACTGGGACTGCCGATGGTTTACGGCGTTGTAAAAATGCATAAAGGGAAAATTGACATGCAATCCAATGATGATCCTGCCGCAGGCGCAACCGGCACAACGTTCACCATTAGTTTTCCAAACAACCTCGAAAAATAGTAAAAAAGAAATAACATGAAAAAAACAATCCTGATTGTGGATGACGACATTGATTATCTCTTCCAGATCAAAATGAAAGTGCAACAGTTTGGTTTTGAAGTGATTTCAGCGGAAAGTCAGAGAGAAGCCGAAAAAATCATCGAAACTTTTAAGCCTGACCTGGTCATCTGCGATCTGATGATGGAAAACGAAGACAGCGGTTTCATTCTCAGCTATCGAATCAAGCAAAAATATCCGGATGTGCCGGTTATTTTGGCCACTGCTGTAACAGCCGAAACCGGAATGACCTTCAGCAGCAGCCAGGGAAGCAGCAAATCCTGGATCAAAGCCGACCTGGTACTCGACAAAGGAATCCGCAACGACCAACTCGAAAAAGAGATTAAAAAACTTCTAAAGATCTGATAATGGCCACATTAAAAATACTTGTAGTTGACGACGAGCCAGGAATAAGATCAGGGGTAGAGCGAATTTTGAGGAACTTCAAAGTTGACTACCCCTTTATGGACGATGTTTACGAATTTACACTCCTTGAAGCAGCCAGCGGAGAAGAAGCGATCGAACTGATTGAATCGGAAATGCCCGATATTGCTCTTCTTGACAATAAACTGCCTGGAATACAGGGTGTTGAGGTGCTTGAGTACATCCGGAAAAAAAACCATGACATCATCGTGGCCATGATTACCTCTCACGCATCACTTGAACTCGCGGTGAAAGCAACACGTGACGGCGCCACTGATTTCATCCCAAAACCCTTCACCCCGCAGGAACTCAAATCGTCGCTGGAGAATATTACTAAGCAGATCTTCCTGAAGCGCATGGCGCGCCGAATGAAACATGAAGGAAAACAAGTGAGATTTCAGTTCCTTTCGGTGCTGTCGCACGAGCTCAAAGCACCGCTAACAGCAGTGGAGGGATACCTGACGATGATTAAAGAGCGGCAACTTGGCCATTCCATCGAAGATTACAACGAGGTGGTAGAGCGCTCTCTGAAGAGACTGCAGGGAATGCGCAACCTGATCCTCGATCTGCTCGACCTCACCAAAATCGAATCCGGAAAACCAAGTCAGAAAATCCAGAACACAAATCTGACCGATATTATCAGAACCTCTATTGATAGTATGATGCCCTTTGCCATCCAGAAAGAGGTGGAAATTTCGCTTTACGCTCCAGAAAAAGTAAACAAATACCTCGACCCGGAGGAGATTGAAATCGTTTTCAACAACCTGATATCCAATGCAATAAAGTATAATAAAACCGGAGGGTCTGTTGATATAACCGTAAGTGAAGAAGACCAAAAAACTACCATAATTGTCGAAGACTCCGGTATTGGCATCCACTCCGGGGATCTTCAGGATTTATTCAAGGACTTTGTGAGAATAAAAAATGACCAAACACGGCACATCACCGGCAGCGGGCTGGGGCTTTCGATAGTGAAAAAGATTATCGAGCTGAATAACGGCGAAATCAAGGTGGAGAGCACGCCCGGTAAGGGTACCAGGTTCACGGTCATACTGCCTGTATGATAGTTCCGGCAATCTTACAATTGCTGGCTAACATACATAATCCGACAAAGGAACTTTCCTGAGATATATAATTGAGGCTCAATTAACGTTTGATTACCTAAATGCAGAATTATTTCAATGAAATTTACACCTGAAAAATGTGTCATCCCCGATCGCCGGATGATGCCATTTATTGATGCAGACGAACTGTGGGGATTCCTGGAAAGAGCAAAACCCGACAAAATACAGATTCAGGAGATTATAGCTAAATCGCTTGATAAGCAACGGCTTAGCCTGAAAGAGACTGCAATGCTTATCAATGCCAATGACCCAGAGCTGATAGATGAAATAAAAAACGGTGCACGTGAACTAAAGAAAAAGGTTTATGGCAACCGTATTGTGTTGTTTGCACCGCTGTATATTGGTAATCATTGCGTTAACAATTGCAGTTACTGTGGATTTAAAGCTTCCAACAAATTCGCCGTCCGGCGCAAACTTACTGATGAAGAGATTATCCGCGAAACCCAGGCACTGGAAGAGAATGGTCAGAAACGGCTCATTCTTGTTTACGGCGAACATCCCATGTACAATCCGGAGTACATCGCTCACACAGTAAAGCTGGTTTACGGCGTGAAGAGAGGTCCGGGCGAGATCCGGCGTGTCAACATCAACGCTGCTCCTCTCGATATCGAAGGTTTCAGAACCGTGAAAGATGCCGGGATTGGCACTTACCAGGTTTTTCAGGAAACCTATCATCCCGAAGTTTACAAAACTTACCACCCCAGCGGGCCGAAGCGTGATTTTAATTACCGGCTCACCTCTCTCGACCGTGCGCAGGAAGCCGGTCTTGACGATGTAGGTATCGGAGCACTCTTCGGGCTCTACCACTGGCAATTTGAGGTAATGGGGCTGGTGCGTCACACCAACCACCTCGAGGCCGTCTACAACGTTGGACCGCATACCATTTCATTTCCCCGGATCAAAGATGCTTCAGAATTCAACATCAACCCGAAATACTCGGTTAGTGACGATGATTTTGTAAAACTGGTGGCTATACTCCGCCTGGCAGTTCCTTACACAGGAATGATACTAACTGCCCGCGAATTGCCGGAAGTACGCACAGAGGTTATGCAATACGGCGTTTCGCAGATTGACGGCGGCACAAAACTCGAAATCGGCAGCTATTCCGGTGAGCTCAACGAGGAACAAAATCTGAACAGAGAACAATTCAAGGTGAACGATTCCCGATCATTGGGAGAAGTTATCGAAGAGTTGCTCGACAAAAATTACCTCCCTTCGTTCTGCACTGCATGTTACCGCCGTGGCAGAACGGGAGAGCATTTCATGGAGTTTTCGGTGCCCGGATTTATCAAGCGTTTTTGTACTCCCAACGCTATCCTCACCCTGGCCGAATACCTGATGGATTACGCAACGCCGGAAGTGGCTGAAAAAGGATGGAAGGTAATCGAAGATAATCTCCAGGAGATTCACAACGAAAAGCAGATTGAGGAAGTGCGCTATCGCATCGAAAGAATTAAACAGGGTGAAAGAGACTTGAATTTTTAAAACTTGGATATGAAACATACTAAAATCATCGGAATACTTATCACCGACAGAATTAAGGAAGCAGGTAAGCTACAGTCACTGCTGTCGGTGCATAATGATATCATCCGCTCCCGACTTGGCTTTCACGAGTTAACAGAGGAGATCTGCAGCAGGGTTGGCATCATCCTGCTCACTCTTGGTGGCGAAACCGACACCTGGATAGCTTTTGAAAATGAACTGGCCGCAATCGAAGGTATTGAAGTGCAAAACATGTTGTTTGAGTATTGAAAAACTACTAAAATGAACAGAATCACAATTTTAGGATTATACATCAGCGAAGAGATAAAGGATAAAACCGGCCTGCAGTACATTCTGACCAAATACGGCAACATCATACGCACCCGCGTTGGGCTAAATCAGGAGTGCGGATCAAAAGGCATCATCCTGCTCGAACTTTTTGGCGACGAACAGGAGATGAGCAATTTCGAAAATGCACTGGCCAGGTTTGAAGGCCTGGAGTTTCAGCGAATGCATTTTTCCGGAAAGTAATTATTTTAAGGAATTACATTGCTGATCAAGTCGTTATAACAATTGCACTTGCCTGTCTTTGGCAGCCAGAATGTTTATTTTTACAATTGAATTTTCATTAATTAG
This sequence comes from Bacteroidales bacterium, assembly GCA_036794825.1. Taxonomy (GTDB): domain Bacteria; phylum Bacteroidota; class Bacteroidia; order Bacteroidales; family 4484-276; genus RZYY01. The sequence goes on from DAIRGA010000026.1 coordinate 23,662, forward strand.
AAAATATTCATTTTATGACAGATAAATCCTTTCGGGCATTTGTGGCCGAGGAGCAGGGAAATGGCCATTTTGCAAATTCCGTAAAAGATCAAAGCATCAGCCAGTTGCCGGCAGGCGAATTATTGATAAAGGTGCTTTATTCATCGCTCAATTACAAAGATGCACTGTCGGCATCCGGAAACAGAGGCGTTACCCGCAACTATCCGCACACTCCGGGTATAGATGCTGCTGGGGTGGTTGAATGGTCGTTAGATGAAAAGTTTCTGCCGGGCGATCATGTGATTGTTACCAGCTACGACCTGGGGATGAACACCAGTGGCGGGTTTGGTGGGTATATCCGGGTTCCCTCAGCCTGGGTACTGAAGTTGCCTTCCAAATTAAGTGCTCAGGAAAGCATGATCTTTGGCACTGCTGGATTCACTGCCGGAATGGCTATTTATCAGATCGTATCCAAAATTAAACCCGGAGTTGGTGAAATTCTGGTTACTGGTGCAACAGGTGGTCTGGGGTGCCTTGCTCTGGCAATTCTCACCAAATTGGGTTACCAGGTTGCAGCCGGCACCGGCAAAACGGATCAGGCCGATTGGCTGACCCGTTTGGGCGCTGTACAGATTGTTTCCAGAGAAGAGTTGCTTGCCGGAAAAGAACGTCCGCTGCTCAAACCCCGCTGGAGTGCAGTAATTGATACTGTGGGGGGCGACATCCTTGCCAACGCCATAAAATCCACTTTACCAGATGGAATAATAGCAGTCTGTGGTAATGCACTGTCTAATGAACTTAATATCAATGTGTTTCCGTTCATCCTGCGTGGCGTATCGCTGGTGGGTATAGATTCCCAAAATTGTCCGATGCTTCACCGGCTTGCCATTTGGAACCTATTGGCCGGTGAATGGAAACCAAAATTAAACAATGATATTTTTATGATAATCTCACTTGAACAACTGGCTGAAAAGATTGAACTGATGCTTCAGGGAAAAATAAAAGGAAGGATTGTAATTGAACACTCTCATCAGTAAAGGAAAAAAATGATGTTCACCGCAAAAAGCAACCATACCGAAATGTTTGAATTTCATATCCATAAAGATATCCGGAAAAAATACAGCCTTTATGCATCATTTTTTTCCACCAACGGAACTTTGATTTTCGCCAACTTCCACGCAGTCAGACTATTTGTGTATAAAGTCAATCTACTCCGTCAACCCGAACTCCACCTCTATCCGGGAGAGGTGAATGCTGCCGGTCTCATCGAGGAGATTTACCACATAATTCTTCGTCAGTATGAAGAGCAGATAAATCCCGGCGTTTTTGCCAGAGCGGAGAGGGTTCTCGTTAAGGAGCTTGGGCAAAAGAGATTCAGCGACCTGATGCTTGATTTTGTTAACAACTTCCCCCCTACGGAGGTTTTCCTGGGAAAAATCTCACCCGGAAAATACCAGGAGCAAAGTACTTCCGGGCGGCAAAACCTGCTAATTACCATCGAGGAGATGATGATGCTATGGTTTGCCAATTTTAATCCCGGCAACAAAAAGCTGAACGAGTTGTTCAGCGAGATTTACCTTGCGGATTCAACTGGCTTCAGCCTCTTCAGCGAAAAGCTTGAGGCATTTTTTTCCAAAGAACCCCCATTTGGACCTGATAATCAGGACATATTCACACTATTCAGAGCCCCCGTTGTGGTTCATCCCGACAATCTGAGTGCCCAATTAGATTATATTTTAGACAAATGGAAAAACCTTTTGCCTGAAAGCATTGTAATTCAATTGCTTAAAGGGAAAGACCTGTTTAAGGAAGATGTTACTATCGGGATGCCCGGCGGTGGCCCACCTCCCATGTCAGCCCCGGTTTATAAAGGTTTTGGCGATTTTCCCGAACATTTTACCATTGGAAAATCAGGGTACAGATATTTTGCCGAATCTACCACAGATTATGAAGAAACTGAGCAGTTTACCGATGACGCACATTGGATGCCTCGCGTGGTGTTGCTCGCCAAAAACACTTACGTCTGGCTGGATCAGCTTTCAAAAAAATATAACCGCGACATCCGCCGCCTGGATCAAATCCCCGATGAAGAACTAGATCAGTTGGCAAAATGGAATTTCACCGGCCTATGGCTCATCGGAATTTGGGAACGCAGCGAGGCATCTCGAAGGATCAAACACATAATGGGCAATACGGATGCTGTGTCGTCAGCCTATTCACTCTACGATTACGAAATTGCCCATGACCTTGGCGGAGAGGAGGCTTACCGGAATCTGAACGAGCGGGCGAAACTTCGTGGTATCAGGCTGGCCAGCGATATGGTTCCCAACCACACCGGGATTTATTCAAAATGGACTATCGAACATCCTGAATATTTCATTCAGTCAGCGTTACCGCCATTCCCGGGTTACACTTTCAATGGCGAAAACCTCTCTCTTCATTCTGATTTTGACATTAAGCTGGAAGATGGATATTACACCAAAACTGACGCTGCCGTTGTGTTTCAGTGGGTTGACAAACGCTCCGGCCAAACCCGGTACATTTACCATGGAAACGATGGCACTTCAATGCCCTGGAACGACACGGCACAGTTGAATATGCTCAGGCAAGAGGTTCGCGAAGCTGTTATCCAAAAAATATTTGAAGTTGCACGCCGCTTCTCCATCATCCGCTTTGATGCAGCGATGACACTGGCCAAGAAACATTTTTCGCGGCTCTGGTATCCGCGCCCGGGTATGGGTGGCGATATTCCTTCAAGAGCCGATTATGCCATGTCGAAGGAGGCTTTCGATGAACTGTTTCCGGTGGAATTTTGGCGCGAAGTGGTGGACAGGATGAACGAAACCATGCCCGAAACGCTTTTGCTCGCCGAAGCATTTTGGTTTATGGAGGGCTATTTTGTGCGAACACTCGGTATGCACAGGGTTTACAATTCGGCATTTATGCACATGCTGAAAAATGAAGAAAATGCGAAGTACCGCGACCTGATCAACAACACACTTGAATTTGAGCCGGAAATACTCAAACGCTACGTCAATTTTATGAGTAACCCGGATGAAGAGACCGCTATCAGGCAATTCGGTACCGGTGATAAATACTTCGGAGTCTGCATTTTGATGAACACATTACCCGGCCTGCCCATGTTTGCTCATGGCCAGACAGAAGGATTTGCTGAAAAGTATGGTATGGAATACCAACGAGCCTATTACAACGAGAATCCACAACCCTGGCTGGTAGAAAAACACGAACGAGAGATTTTCCCGATAACCCGAAGGCGCTACCTTTTCAGCGAGGTGGAGCATTTCAATTTCTTCGATTTTGTTGATGATTCGGGAACTGTTAATGAGAACGTTTTTGCCTTCACCAATCGTTCAGGACAAGAGAAAGCACTGGTGCTGTTTAACAATAAATATGAACAGGCTCATGGCAGGATAAGACATTCAGTACCAAAGCTTTCGACGGGAGATGATGGTAAAAAATCACAAAGCCTTGCCTTTGCAGAAGCACTGAATCTTCAGGGCAACAATGATATATTTTACATTTTCCGTGAGCATATTTCAGGACTGGAGTATCTTCGAAGTGGCCGGGAACTCTTTGAGCAAGGATTTGCGTGGAATCTAAATGGTTTCGAATACAGGTTGTTTTGGGACTTCCAGGAATTGAACGATACGACCGGCGAGTTGTTCCGGCTGCATCAAAAACTCCATGGCGATGGTGTTCAGGATATCAGGCGGGCAGCATGGGAACTTCGGCTTCAACCGATTCACGAGGCTTTTGGTACAATGTTCAGCAAAGAATTGATGGACAGCTTTTTAACAATGTTTTCCCAACAATCAGTAATCACAAAACAGAATGCTGATTTTTCATCCTTCACTGCGGCATATCAGATCTTATTATCAAAGATAAGTCAGGAATTTTTTGTAAGAGATAAAGAGCAGGATTTCCTCCAAAAACTGCGAGCTGTTGAAAAATTGCTCCGGTTTTTGACTTTAAAAGAAGAGCTTCATAATGATCGCAGATTAAATCCGGAAAAATCCTTATTGGTGATTGATCCCGGATTTATGAACCGGGAAAAAGCCATTATCCTGCTGGTTTACATCATTGCAAGCAACCTGAAAGAATCAATTGTTGAAACTCCGGATGAGGATGCAATAGTCTCACTGCTCAAACTGCAATACCCACTGATGAATCTGTTCAAAAGTACCGGATCCGGTCAGGACGAAATCATACGAAACATCCTGTTGGCCAATATTTTAATTAAATATGGAATCGGTTTCTTTGATTTTGGTCACTTGGCAGAAAACCCGCTAACCGAAGAGGAAGCCTCAATCAGATTCAAGGAAATTGTAGGTAAAAATGCCAGAATAGCCATCCAAATACTTGAAGATGTGAATATTCAAAGTTTCATTGGAGTTAATACCTACAAAGAAGTTGTTTATTTCAGCAAAGAACTCTTTACCCTTTTAACCAACTGGCTATGCACAATTTCGATACTGAATTATTTCGAAAATCAAGATTTGGAAGAAAATGAATTGTTACTGATTGTCAGCAAGACTCTCGAATTCAGAAATCTCACCTGGAAAATATCTGAACAATCAGGATATCAACTTGATATATTGAAGGAAAAGATTATAGAATACAGCAAGTCCGATGAATGAAGAATGGGTTAACAAGCGTGTCAGGAGCACTCAGGGATTAGGAAAAATCCAGTTTTGAGATAATGGGTTCAAGATCCGAAAAATTGAATGGTTTTGTCAGATAGCCATTCATTCCCAATTCTATGCATTTCTTTTTATCTTCTGATGTGGCGTTGGCTGTCAGGGCAATGATGACTGATTTTTTGCTCACGTTATTCTCAATCTCGCGCATCCTTATCAGCCGGGTGGCATCATATCCGTCCATCTCCGGCATCTGGATGTCCATCAGGATAACATCATGCTGGCGCATCGAAGCCTTTTCAAAAGCAATCATACCATTTTCAGCCACATCGAAAGAGATGCCTTTTTTGTTGAGTATCGAGCCAACCACTTTGAGATTGAGCAGGTTATCATCCACAACAAGGAAAAATAGTTCTTTGATCATATCATTGGCAACATTATCCAAGTATTCAAAATCGAGTATAATGCTGAAAATGTTGCCAATCTCAGGGGTGCTTTCATATTTGAGCGAGCCGCCCATCAATTCACATAAACTCTGCGAAATTGACAGACCAAGTCCACTGCCTCCGTAGGTTCGAGTGATTTCCTGGCTACCTGATTTTACTTCATCGAAAGTAATACTGCCGTTGTCGGATGTAATTCCCAGTCCGTTATCCCTTACTTCAAATCTAAGCTTAACTATGTTTTGTGTTGTATCTACCTTCGAAACAATCACTTCAATCGTTCCATTTTCGGTAAACCTGATGGAATTATTAAGCAGGTTGCTGATGATCTGCCCAAGCCTTAGCGAATCACCCTTAATTTGCTGTGGCACCTGTGGATCAATGGTCAATTTGAGTCTGTTTTCTTTTTGGCCTGCCAAAGTTTCATAAGATTTCACCAGAGACTTTAACTCTTCATGAAGGTTAAAAACAGAAATTTCAATTTTGATCTGGTTGGCCTCAATCCTTGACAGATCAAGCATATCGTTGAGGAGCTTATGCAATTTGTTGGCAGAGTATTGCATAATGGACACGCTTTCCTTCAATTCGGCAGAAAGCTCACTCTCCTGAAGAATCTCAATCATTCCCAGGATGGAGTTCAGCGGATTTCTAGCTTCATGACTCATATTGGCCAGGAATATTGATTTCGAACGCGTGGCATCCTCAGCCTTTTGCTTGGCCATTAAAAGTTGCTCCTTTGAAGCCATTTCATGGGTAATATCGCGGATAACCCATTGATAACCCTTAAGTTCGTAATCATCGGAAAACAGCGCTCTCACCAGCGAAGATGCAGAGAGCCTGTGATTCTCCGAAATCATCAGTTGGTGTTGAATCTCGACCATAGGGCTGGATGGACTAAGCTTGGTCAAAATCTCGCCTAATCTGATACTTTCTTCTTCTGGTATCCATTGGAAGATTGATTTTTCTGAAATGCTCTCGGCATCAATACCAATGGTAGTGGAAAACGAATTATTAACAAAGTTTATAATCAGATTGCTGTTGGTTCTGCAAATCATATCGGTTTGATCCTGTACCACATCCATAAACTGCCTTCTCGATTCGGAGAGCTCGTGTTTTATCCGGTCGAGGTCGAGAAAGACTTTTACTTTGCTGATTAAAATCTCGAAGTTGAACGGCTTGGTTATGTAATCCACTGCACCGGTCTGGTAGCCTTTATAAACACTGAGCTGATCGAAATAAACGGCGGTTAGGAAAATAATTGGAGTGAACTGATTCCGGCGTCCCTGCCTGATTTGCTCAGCTACCTCATAGCCGTTCATTCCAGGCATTTGTATGTCAATTATGATGAGTGCAAAATCATGCTGTTTAATTCTTAGCAAGGCTTCATGACCGCTTTGAGCCTTAAATATGTCGACCTTGAGTTTTCGCATGTTGCCTTCGAGGGTGACCAGGTTTACCTCGAGGTCGTCAATGATTAAAATTTTGGGAGTATATTCGGTTGCCATTCTTGCAAAATAATTCGTTTAAGAGCCAATTTTAAGCAACTGCAAAAATGGTACATTTTAGACTATTTGAAATCCGTAGGCCAATATTTTTTGTTAAATCGGCTGATTTTCGAATTTTTTGAGGCTGAGTTTTGTCAGTTGACCAAAAAGTAGCACTTTTGCACAAGTTTTAAGAGAAAAATTTTCATTTGAAACTCCCAATTTTGGAAATCAAATTCCCAAATTTAAAATGAGGCCTCATAGTTCAAGGGATAGAACGGAAGTTTCCTAAACTTTAAATCCAGGTTCGAGTCCTGGTGAGGCTACAAAAACCCTTCCGTCATTTAGTATTATGATACTGAATATGAATGTTTTACATACTAAAAATCATCAAATTTTCCTGACATGTTTACTGCAAAAGCTTCCAAAATCGGATTAGCGTTGATTTTGCTTTTTGCTCTGCAAATCAATGCGTTCAGTCAAAAAAAATACGAGTACGAAACTGTTGATGGCGACCCGCTCAACGCCCGGATTTACACGTTGGATAACGGACTGAAAGTGTACCTTTCGGTGCAAAATGAAGAGCCAAGGATCCAGACATTTGTGGCGGTAAAAGTGGGCAGCAAGAATGATCCCGCCGAAACTACCGGCCTTGCACACTATTTTGAACATATGATGTTTAAAGGAACACCAAACTTCGGAACATTGGACTGGAATAAAGAAAAAGTCCTGATCCAGGAGATTGAGGATCTTTTTGAAGTTTATCGCACCGAAACCGACCCGGCAGTAAGAGCAGCCATCTACAAAAAGATTGACAGCATTTCATATGTTGCTTCAACGCTGGCAATTCCCAACGAGTACGACAAACTGATGACAGCTATCGGGTCGCAAGGCACCAATGCAGCAACCTCCAATGATTATACGATGTATATCGAAAATATTCCATCCAACCAGATTTACAATTGGGCAATGATTCAGGCTGACAGGTTTAGTAATCCAGTACTCAGACTTTTTCATACAGAACTGGAGACAGTTTATGAGGAGAAAAACATGTCCCTGACCAACGACGGACGCAAAGCATCCGAAGCCCTTATGCAGGGACTTTTTCCACATCATCCTTACGGATTACAGACTACACTGGGCGAGGCGGAACACCTGAAAAACCCATCAATGAAAAATATCCGTGAATTTTTTGATATTTATTATGTGCCTAATAATATGGCCGTTGTAATGGCCGGGGATTTTGATCCCGATGAAGCCATAGTAATTATAGATAAAACTTTCGGTCAGCTCAATTCCGGGAATGTTCCACAACTCAGATTCAAACCCGAGCAACCCATCACAGAGCCTGTCGTTAAGGAAGTTGTGGGACTTGAAGCCGAAAGTGTTCAGCTTGCATGGAGATTCGAAGGATCGAACTCGGAACAAACCCCGGTACTTGATATGATCGCTATGATTTTGTACAATGGTAGAGCTGGTTTGATTGACCAAAACCTGAACAAACAAATGGCAACACTGGGATCGAGCGCATTTGCCCGCATTATGACCGACTACTCTTCACTCACCCTAAGTGGTCGCAACAAGGGTGGACAGTCACTGGATGAGGTGAGAGATCTTCTTCTGGGTGAAGTGGATAAGTTGAAAAAAGGTGATTTTCCTGACTGGCTGATGGAGGCCGCAATCAACAACCTGAAGCTGCAGGAAATGCGCCGGATCGAATCGGCACGCTCACGGGCATGGGTAATGGCAGGAAGTTTCCTTAACGATATTCCCTGGAAAAGAACCGTAAACTATGTCAACACACTGAGCGAAATCAAAAGAGAGGATGTCATTAAATTTGCCAATGAACACCTGGGAAACAACAATTATGTGATTGTTTACAAACGCCAGGGACAGGCAAACGACATAGCCAAAGTTGAAAAACCACCGATCACCCCTATTTTCATCAACCGTGAGGCCGAATCTGATATGCTGAAGCAGATCAAATCGTCTAAAGTGCCGCAGCTTAATCCCGTATTCCTCGATTATTCGAAGGACATTGTAAGAAAACAACTCACCAACGGTATCGAAGTTCTCTATATCGAAAATATTGAAAACCCGACATTTAGCCTCACTTACATCTTCCCGTATGGCAATTTTCACGACAAGCAATTAACCTTCGCAGCGTCATTTTTAAATTTTATGGGAACCAAAAAGATGTCTGCAGAAGATATCAGCAATGAGTTTTATAAGCTGGCTTGTACTTTCAGCGTGAGAGTTGACGACGAAGAAACACGGGTCACCCTTTCGGGTCTCAGTGAAAATCTGAAAAAAGCAATGGTACTTTTTGAAGATTTAATAGCCAACGCAAAGGCTGAGCCTAAGGACCTCACATCATTTATTGCCAATACAAAAAAAGCCCGTCTTGACAGCAAAGCTAATCAGCGTTCCAATTTCCAGGCACTGGTGAATTACTCGATGTACGGCCCAAAAAATCCAACCACCTTCACCCTCACTAACAACGAACTTGACAAACTTACACCGGAAAATCTGGTTTCGGCCATGCAACAATTGTGGAGAATGGAACACAACATCGCCTTTTATGGCCCGCAATCTGCTGATGAAGTTGTGAACCTCATTGAAACCCATCATAAAGTTCCGAAAAAACTCACTTCAGTGGACAAAGCGCCCCAGTTTAAACCATTGGAGACCAGCGAAGAGATAGTCTATTTTGCACATTATGAGGCCAATCAGTCCTATCTTCAAACCATCTCAAAAGGGATTCAATATGATAAAGAATTGCTTCCTGAGGTCTCTCTTTACAATAGCTATTTCGGGGGTGGAATGAATGCCATCGTATTTCAGGAAATGAGAGAAAAGCGCGGACTTGCTTATTCATCATCCTCAGCTTATCGCCCGCCATCAAGCCCGGATGGAAATTTCATGAACACCAGTTTTATTGCCACGCAAAACGATAAGGTCATTGATGCCTTTGAGGCTTTCAACGATCTTTTCAACAATATCCCACTCTCCGAAAACGCTTTTAAACTGGCCAAAGACCAAATTATCTCGGATATTCAAACCCAGCGGATTACCAAATCAGGCATCATCTTTTCGTATCTCGACGACAAAAAATTCGGATTTGATACCGACAGAAGAAAGCTGTTTTATGACCAGGTTCCTTCGATGACACTTGAGGATGTGAAAGCCTTCAATGAGAAATTTGTAAAAGAAAAACCAAAAAGTTACGTTATCCTCGGACATCGTGACCAGGTGGATTTTGCAGAAATTGAAAAGCTATTTGGACCGGTGAAAAAACTAACCGAATCTGACTTGTTTATCTTTTAATGGCATTTTTCAGAATTAAAATCATCATCTTTTTCATATTTATCCTGGCTGGGAAGATTTTCAGCCAGGATAAATATGTTACTTTTGGATTGCAGGTTGAGCCACTGATTCCCAGCGATTTAATCAGGTCAAACAATGTAAAGGCATTCGCCCAGGAAGTTGAATTTTCAGCAGATCCGCTTTCAGGTTTTGGATATGGCGCCAATGTCTCTTTTCATTTTCACCCCAAAATGGCCGTGCAATCCGGAATTAACTACCTTAAACGTGATTCAAAGATAGTTTCTCTTGAGCCTGATGGCTTTACCCTCGACCTGCAATATACTATTGATAACTTCGAAATTCCGCTTACCTTCAACTACTATGTCCGGCTTGGCGAGAAACTTTATATGGATGGGTCATTAGGGCTATCTTTCCAGTTTCTTCCCGGGGAGGTGAAAGCACGTGAGTTCCTGCAAAACACTACTGGAGGTTACATCTACGATTTTTCCCAGCTATCTGCACGAAACTATTGGGTAATGCCTGTTTTCAGGGGCGGTTTTGGTTTTGAGTACCGTACTGAAAAAAGTGGTTCCTTTTACGTTGGGCCAGTCTTCAGGCTATTTTCAACACTTTATTACACGCAAATCATCTATGTGCACAACGACATCAACATCAGCAATCTGGTAATTGAGCCTGTTAGTGACTATTTCAGCATTTCCGTCAGGTATATTTTCCCACATTGATTACTCCAGCCTCGTTCCAGCTCTTATCACACATAAATTCAATGATCTGCTGTTAACAGTGAGTCGTGAGTTGTCTTCATCTTCAACAAAAAAATTTTACAGTCTGGCAGTTCACAAATTGGCTTACCTTTGTTCATCAACAAAACAGGAGGCAATATGTATAACAAGTTGATTTTAAACATTAAGCCATTAGGATTTATGTGGGACACCACCGATCCGTTTTTATTCTGCGTCCATCATCTGGATGCCTATCCCAAAGGAAACGAAATTATGGGGCCGGATGCCTCACTGGCAGGGCGGCATCTTGGGCAGGATTTCACCCTGAAGGATGGATGGCGGATGTACCACGGGATGCGTGTGCCGGGATTCCCCGCTCATCCCCATCGAGGTTTTGAAACCGTAACAGCAGTGTTGAAAGGATTTGTTGATCATTCTGACTCACACGGCGCTGCTGGTCGCTACGGAAATGGTGATGTACAGTGGATGACTGCAGGTTCTGGACTCCAACATTGTGAGATGTTCCCGCTCCTCAGCCGCGACAAAGAAAATCCTGTCGAACTCTTCCAGATCTGGCTAAACCTTCCAAAAGTCAGAAAATTTGCCGAGCCACATTTCAAAATGCTTTGGGCTGAAACCATTCCGACAGTGACAATTCCTGATAAACAGGGAAAGATAACACAGGTTACGGTTATTTCAGGACAAATTGGCGAAACTAAAGCGCCTGCACCAGCTCCCGATTCCTGGGCCGCAGATCCTTCAAACGAAGTAGCTATCTGGAAAATAAATATGGATCCAGGAGCATTGTTTGTCATTCCGCCTGCATCTCCTGGTGTTAGAAGGACTTTGTATTTTTATGAAGGATCAACCATCGAAATTGCCGGTATTGATATAAGTCCAAAAAATGCCATAGAAATGCTGCCTGACCAGGAAATTATGGTGAATTGCGGTGATGCAACAGGGAAACTACTGTTTTTACAGGGACAACCCATCAATGAGCCTGTAGCTCAATATGGTCCGTTTGTGATGAATACGCAGCCTGAAATTCAGCAAGCCATAAACGATTTCCGAAGAACGGAGTTTGGAGGCTGGCCGTGGCCACAATCCGATTATGTGCACGCAAGAACAGAAGGGAGGTTTGCCAGATATGCCGATGGTAAAACAGAATTCCCCGGCACTTGATGGTCAGAATTATAATATTTCGCCGTAAACCCGGTAATGCCTGTGGTGCGGGTTATTTTTTGTAAATCTTCTCGTTGTTGCGATAGCCGGGTTTATCTTTGAACCAATCCTGGAAGCTGGCACCGCCGGTTTCGGCCCAATCTTTAAATTTAAGGTGCGATTGGATAATATCAGCCTGCTCAACCGGATAATCGAATTTTTCCACCAAAACCATGGCCCAGGGGATGTTGTTTTTTGACTTATAAAACTTCCCCTCTCCAGGTCTTGAGTCGTCGTCATAGGTGCTAAAGAAAGATTGATCGGCCAGATCAGTAGGTGGATAATCGGCCATGTGAATCTCTTTTCCGCGAATCTGATTAGTAAAAATAAACGGGTTGTAATATTTCGGGTTAACAATCAGGTCGGAATAAATCACAGCTCCTCCGGGTGCAGGTACACCTTGCTCCATGAAGGTGATATTGAAAAAGATAGTGTCTGGTGTCACGTAAGGCGCGGCAGGAATGGTATTCGCGCCGGTAAATCCGCCACCGGTTGCCGGAAGCTTTGCAAAAGCGTTATCAATAACAATAAAGGTTGCCTGCGACTGGTTCGATTCAACCCCGTTGGCATTCTTGGCGATAATACCCTGCGTTAGTATGTCGCCCTGGGTACTCAGCACAGCATTTGACGGCACTCCTGTCAAAGTGAATCCAAATCCGTTCTTCAGGCTTGCGCCAATTGCTCTTACAACAAATTTATTCTTCATCTCCACCAACTGACCGGATGCATTAGTCACAAAATTGAGTTTGTAATCCAGAATCAAATCATTGAAATCGGAATCTCCAAAAGAGGGCCATAAATCTTCGAAGGCAATGGTTCCAAAATCTGCAGCAGGTTCATACAGATTGTAGGACTTGTATGGGTCGTTGGGGTATTCGTCCTCTTCGTCGGAAACACCATCACCATCTGCATCAGCAATCAGCTCTAATGGCAAACAAACAGGTGGGTCAGCCCAGTATGTACCTGGGAAAACAAGGTCATCAATATAAGCCCTTCCAGATCCTCCCGACCCCATAAAGCTTATTCTGATCTTGTAAACATCCTGCGTGTTGACTAAAATTTCCGGAACTGGAATTGAAATCTCATAAACGGTTGTATTACCATTGATTGGGTTAGGAAAAGTAAAAGAATAGAATTCAATAAATTCACCCTCCTTTGATGATGAAGGGCTATCAGGCTCATAATTAGCATAATAGACCGCAAGATTTCTTGAATTACCAGGACCACCACTCAACCGGGTTTTAAAAAGTATGTTCCCGTTTTGGGCCTTGAACCAGGGTGTTTTTACCCATGCGGAGGATGGCAAATTACTGGTAAGCTGAGGAGTCCTGGCGGAAAATAACCCTGAGATTATTAAACCCGGATCCTGAGTGTTGCTACGATAGGCAACTCCGCCAAATGCCCAACAGTTTCCGGCATCAATATTTCTATCGCCTGACTCACAATCGAGTGTGACCTGAGATAAAACTGAGCCACCAGAAAATAATATCAACGAAAAGATAAATGTTGCACTGACGATTTTAAATACTTGCTCTTTCATTGCCGATAATTTTTTAAGATTATAAATTACTCTTCAGGAAGCTCCGGAATAAAATTCAACACGATTTTACCGCCAGCTGTGCTGAAAGACTTAGAATAGTCACCGTAAGTTACCAATACATTCTCGACAGATGCAGGAATTCGCAGAATCCTGGTTATGTTTTGGTTGATGTTGTACAACTCTTTGAAATAAACGGAACCTTCTGATTGTACCACTAATGTTTTCCTGTTGTCAATTGCACCCGGTATTCCAATGACAGATAACTCAATTTCGCTGGTAAGGCTCCAGTCAAATGCCGGCGAAATGTTCAACTCCGTTGTTTTTGTAGCTTCAGTTGGCCTGGGATCTTCGGAATTAAGGCATTGTGTAAGGGTTAAAAGCCCCAGAAATGCTAAAGTAAGTATGAGCAGAGATTTCCTTTTCATTGGATGTAAAATTTGATGTATTTCAATGTCATCTCACAATTTGTGCCAAAGGCAAAAAAGCATTATTTATCTGTATATCAATAATTTAAATAATTCTACTTTTTGTATTTTTCCAATATTTAATCATCGATTTCCCAATTCGGGATTCATTCCAAATTCTGTTATTTTTCGCAATTGTTTATGCACAGCAAAAATAGCATTTAATTGCAGGTGAGAAAACAACTGACAAAATCTTACCCGGTTGACGTAAAATAATTTATACCGGTCACGGTCGTTTACAACCAAGTCGTTCCGACAGAGATTTCCGATTTATTCATTAAAAGCCAAAATTCTATGAAAAAATTAATTATTGTGTTCATTTCGGTTTTGGGATTTTCGATGCTGAGTCATGCTCAGGAGTACAAAGTGATAACCATTGTGGAATCCATTGTGCCTGCGGGTCTTGGCCGTTCGCGCATGATCGAAACCAAAACCGATTTGAATGTTGACGATTTGACCACCAGTCGCACGGATGGCAAAACCAGTAAGCAAGGCGATGTTTCGAGAGCGGATGTGAAAGCCGAACAGTTTGACGAAACCAAATTGCTCAACTTCTACAGTGTTGGTGGTATCAATTTTCAGAACATTGCCTCCAACGATGCAGTGATAACTTCAAAAATCAACAAATTGGTTAAGGAGGGATGGAAGCTGAGTTTTGTTACGAGCGCCGTGGAAAGTGACGCCGGGAAAGAAGACGGCAATGGTATTTTTGTAACCAGGTTGTTTTTTTTCAAGGATTAACCTGGTTTTTAAAAACTAAAAATTCCGCAGGTTTAGTGATTAAATCACATCATCCTGCGGAATTTTTATTTTAAATAACTCTATACCAGCTATTTATTTTCTTTCAGCCTTGCATTAATAATTCCGGAGATGTTGTCAACCGGAATCCTGTCCTGTTTCATTGAGTTGCGTTCACGAATGGTAACTGTATTATTTTCAAGTGTTTCGTTATCAATAGTGATGCAGTAGGGAGTTCCGATGGCATCCTGCCTGCGGTAACGGCGCCCGATGGCATCCTTGTCGTCGTACTGGCACATATAATCCATTTTGAGGGCATCGAAAATCTCACGGCCTTTTTCAGGCAAGCCATCTTTTTTCACCAACGGCAATACGGCTGCTTTAATGGGCGCCAGGAAGGGCGGAATTTTCATCACCACCCGTTCTGACCCGTCTTCGAGGGTCTCTTCCTGGTAGGCGTACGACAGCACGGCAAGGAAAGTTCTGTCGAGCCCGATGGAGGTTTCAACCACGTAAGGAACATAATTTTCGTTGAGTTCGGGGTCGAAATACTGCAATTTTTTGCCGGAATATTTCTGGTGTGAGCTAAGGTCGAAGTCTGTTCTGGAGTGAATTCCTTCCAACTCCTTGAATCCCATGGGGAAGTTGAACTCGATATCGAAGGCAGCGTTGGCATAATGGGCGAGTTTGTCGTGTTCGTGGAAGCGGTAGTTTTCTTCAGGTATCCCAATACCAAGATGCCATTTCAGACGCTGTTCCTTCCAATAACGGAACCATTCGAGTTCGGTTCCGGGACGCACAAAGAACTGCATTTCCATTTGCTCGAACTCTCTCATGCGGAAGATAAACTGCCTGGCTACTATCTCATTACGAAAAGCTTTTCCGATTTGGGCGATTCCAAAGGGCACTTTCATTCTACCCGATTTCAACACGTTGAGGTAATTGACAAAAATCCCCTGGGCGGTTTCCGGACGAAGATAGATGGTGTTTGCACCTTCGGACAATGAGCCAATCTGCGTTGAAAACATCAGGTTAAACTGGCGAACGTCAGTCCAGTTTCTCGATCCTGATACAGGGCAAACAATCTCCAACTCTTCGATCAGTTGACGGAAAACGGATAAATCTTCGCTGCTCATTGCCGCAACCAGTTTTTTCCTGATCTCTTCGATCTCCTTCAGATAACCCACCACACGCGGATTGGTGGAAACAAACTGCTCCCGGTCAAAACTCTCGCCAAAGCGTTTGGCTGCTTTTTCAACCTCTTTTTCAATTTTTCCTTCAATCTTCAGGATGTGATCTTCCACAAGCACATCGGCACGGTAGCGTTTTTTGGAATCCTTGTTATCAATCATCGGGTCGTTGAAGGCATCCACGTGACCGGATGCTTTCCATGTGGTGGGATGCATAAAGATGGCTGCGTCCAGCCCGACGATATTTTCGTGCAGCTGAACCATTGATTTCCACCAATAACTTTTGATGTTGTTTTTAAGCTCAACACCATATTGCCCGTAATCGTAAACAGCGCTTAACCCGTCGTAAATTTCGCTTGACGGGAAAACAAATCCATACTCTTTTGAATGGGAAATGATTTTCTTCAGTTTGTCTTCGTTGTTTGTCATTTGTTTACATTAAATTTTGCAAGTGGTTAACAGGACTATTTCTGGTATCAATTTGATCTGTCATATTTGTCCGGAATGGCGAATGGCATGGTTACCGGCTCATTGAGGGAAAACTTTGAGTGCCTGACGGTGACTTTGATCGGCACCTCCGCTTCAATCACATAATCTATCCGCGAGGGTATCATTTGCCCTTCCAGATCAATAAAAGAGGAATATTTTGCTGTAAGTTTTTTACTGTCTTTAGTAATCTCTTTTAACTTGATTTCTTCGATTTTAAAAGTTTCGGGATCGAGCCAGATGGTTTGGAACAGTAACCTTGTATTGTCGTCGCTATCTCTCACATACTTCTTAAGCTTGCTCCGGCCGGCTGTTGTTAGCCTGTATTTTTTCCCATCTATTGCAGCTTTAAAACTGGCATCTTCGTAATATTCAAAATCATTACCAAGCAGCAGTGATTGCAGAATGCCATAATCAACGTTAGCGCTAAGAAAGTCATTTACGAAAGCATAATCGCCGGCAAAATAACTTTTACTAACTCTGTCAAGGAATTTCACGGAATCCGGTGTGATGAGGAAGCGGGCAATTTCGATTCCCATATCCTGGTTGAAGCTAATCCAGATAGCGCTGTCTTTTACGATTCTGAACTGTCCTTTAAAATCATGCTGGGTGCGCTTATAAACGTAATTCACTGTAAATCTGGAAGTAATAGTCCGGAATTGCGTTTCGTTACGGTGCAGTTGTTCTATCAGATACTCGGCGCCCTGCTCTTTGATGGGGGTTTTGATGAGCCTTCGGTTGCTTTTGCATGAGTTGAAAGCAACCAGCATTAAAAGCAAAACAGCCAGGCTGGTTAAGAATCGAAATCCGTGCAGTTTGAATAAATCAGCGTGTAAATTCCTATTCATGAATAGTTCCTGTGCTTATCTTTTTATCTAAAAACTCGGAGGCTTCAGCATCTTTGTTATTTTCTGCAGCTTTTTTCCAATATATCAGGGCTTCGGTTTTGTTTCCGAGTTTGTATAACACATCCCCGTAGTGTTCAAGCAGGACGGGGCTGTTTTCGGTATCGTGGTCAATAGCTTTTTTGATCCATTTTTCAGCTTCTGCATATTCGCCCATTTTGTAAAGCACCCATCCGTAGGTATCTTCAAAGGAGGGCTTATCAGGCATCAGCTCGTTGGCGCGGGCTGCCATTTCTCTGGCGCGGGGAAGATTTTCCAAACGCAGGGTTAGATAGTAGGCGTAGTTGTTGAGCACAAAAGCATCATCGGGCTTAAGTTTGAGTGCTTTTTCATAGTTTTCGTCCGATTTCCGGAAGTCTTTCAAACGGTTGTAAACATCGCCAAGCGTGCTATAAAACTGTGCTTCAAGGAAATCGTTATCCACCACCAGGTTAACACCATTTTCCAGCGACCGGCGGGCAGCATCATAATTCTTCATCTGGTAATTGGCAAAACCATTGAAAAGATATGCCAGTGGTTGCATCGGGAAGAGGTCTATCATCCGATTACTGGTGGCCAGAACAGTTTCCGATTGTCTGATTTCGTTTTCGATAAATAGTTTCTGCTCCCAAATTGAGTAGGCGCTCTCATCTTTTTCGATAACCTGGTCAATGATTTCCAGGGCTGCTTCGTAATCCTGATTGCGGTATAGCATTTCACCGTAAACTGCCAGTGCACGATGGTTGTCCGGGTGAGCCCCTGCGAGAATCTTCGTTAACTCAAGAAGTATTTCCTTTTTGGTATTGTAAAACTCTTCAAAGGTGAAAAACGTGAGTAAAACCTGAATTTTTGTATCCACATCGAGGGCTGGATTGGCAAACCCCAGTTTCAATTCTTCGACCGCCTGCGCCTCTTGCCCTTGTTTTTTGTAGAGATCAGCCATCGAAATATGAATGTAGGGATTCTCGGGATCAATCTCTTTAACACGGGCGTATATTTCGAGAGCTTTGGCTTCCTGACCGGTTTCCAGGTAAGTTTCGGCAAGAATTTGAAGGTAGCGTAAATTCTCCGGATAGGCATTTACCAGGCCTTCTATTTCGGTAAGAGCTTGTTTGGGTTTATTGGAGCTTAGGTACAGCCGTTGCTTTTGCAGAGAAATCTCTTCCGTCTTACCAATCATATCCTCAATTTCATCCAATACTGCAATGGCTTTTTTCACATCACCGCTGATTACATAAATGAGCGAAAGGTCTAGTTTGTAATTAATTTTATCCGGGTAGATCTTCACCAGTCTCTCCTGGGTAGCTATCAATTTATCAATCTGATAGGTTTGCCTGTAAACATCAGCTAACAACTGAAGATACCACTCGTTATCAGGATTAATAGTATTGGCTTTCTCGAGAAGCAGCGCTGCATCAGCCGGACGGTTGACAGCCAGGTAAATCCTGGCCAGTTCGTACATCGAAGCATCATGGTTAGGGTCAATTTCTAAAACAGCTCTGTAAAGCCTTTCAGCTTCGCGGTAATTGCCGAGTATCCTCTCCTTTGCGGCATTCATGAACAGCTCTTTACGCTGATTGACCTGGAATTGTGTGAGTGGTTCTGGTTCCCCTTTCGTTTTCCGCTGCGCAAAACTGTTCGTCCCGGTTGCTACAAATGAAAAAAGTAAGCATATGAGTGCAAACTTTTTTATTTGCTTTATCATTAATTGATTAATTGTCACTGGTTTGGGTTTAAGACTATAAAACTGTGATGAAGTAACTATGATTTAGAAAACTATTAACAATTATCGCCCTTGTTTTATTCTGAAAACCAAGAATAATTTTCCCTCGAACGACCAACTATTTCCCGGTATGGCCGAAACCACCTGCTCCCCTCGATGTCTGCTGCAATTCGTCAACCTCTGCCCAACCAATGTGTTCAACCTTCGCAATCACCATCTGCGCAATCCGGTCGCCGCTGTGAATCGTATAAGGCACTGAGGAAAGGTTAACCATTATAACCTTAATCTCTCCTCGATAGTCGGCATCAATGGTTCCCGGGGCATTTACAATCGAAATGCCATGTTTGGCAGCCAGCCCGCTTCTGGGACGAATCTGCGCTTCATATCCGGCAGGTATCTCAACAAAAAGTCCAGTAGGCACAAGGAACCGCTCCAGTGTGTTAAGCGTTACCGGAGCGTTGAGGTGAGCCCGGATGTCCATTCCTGAAGAGGCATCGGTCTCGTAAGCCGGCAAAGGGTGGCCTGAAGTATTTACGATTTTAATAGTCATCAGTTCAAAACATTAAGGCTGCAAAAATAGCCAAAAGATTTAGGTAAAAAATGCATTATGCTAACATATTGTTTTTCTGATGGTTAAATGAACGCTCGGGGTCATCAACAAAACGAATCGCAAATTATTTATCAAAAATCCGTATAGATTATCATTTTTCAGTATTCGGCAACCAGCGCCGGCTGGCTGATAATAGTTACTTTTGCCCACCAGCTGTCAAAATTTTGAGACAGTTTAATAAATTGATGGTTAAATACTTAAATCAAGATGAAACATTTACTTTATGCATTGATCCTGTCGGTAACCGTAGTTTTGACAGGATGCGGAGGAACAGAGATGAAAAAACAGGAAACTGCTGAATGGAAGCTCAGCGAAAAAGCAATTGCCGACGCTGTGAATGGATTAATGGTCAGCCATGGCGAAACCCAGCGCTTTAGAATTGACCGGGGTGTTAAGCAGGCTGCAGCGCTATGGCGGCAAAGCGATGGCGACGAGGCTGCCTTTAACGATTTTTGCAAAGAATATTTTATAGCCGATGATGAGGAACTGGATAAGTTGTTTCAACGGCTTTTGATGAACTACGAAATACTCGATGGCAACCTGATGAGAATCAAAAAAGACCTGATGCGCCCGCTGCATTTGGAAATGGGGACAACGATACCGGTTGACATGATGTTTGGCAGTTACGAACCGGGTGCACATTTGCGCGAGGATTTTTTCCAAAATAAGATCGCTTTTGTGGTGATGCTCAACTTCCCCTCCTATTCGCTGGAAGAAAAGACCGAACTTGGTGACCAATGGTCACGCAGGGAATGGGCTTATGCACGTATCGGCGACTACTACACCTCAAGGGTTCCGGCCGAGCTGATCCAGCACTATGCCGCCGTGAATACCGCCGCCGACGCTTATATTGATGAGTACAATATTTACATGGGAAAACTCGTGAACAGCAACGGCGAAAAGCTTTTCCCTGAGAATCTCCGCCTGATTACCCACTGGGGGCTGCGCGACGAGCTGAAATCCAATTATGCCGACGCCAACGGGCTGGAAAAACAAAACATGGTGTATGCCGTGATGAAACGAATCATTGACCAAAGCATTCCCGAAAAGGTCATCAACAGCGATCTTTATCAATGGAACCCAATTGAAAATAAGCTTTTTGAAAACGGAAAACCAGTTGAATACAACAATGAGCCGGATACGCGCTACCAGCATCTTCTCAACAATTTCAATGCGCAGCGAAAGCTCGATCCCTGGTATCCTCAAACACCAAACTACATACAGCGGCAGTTTGAAACCAACATGGAGATTCCACAGCAGGACGTTGAACAGCTTTTTATTGAGTTTGTCTCCAGCCCGCAGGTTAAAGTGGTAGCAGCCTACATCAGCAGTAAACTGGGTCGGCCGCTCGAGCCATTCGACATCTGGTACAACGGATTTAAAGCCGGAAGCAAATTCTCGCAGGAGCAGTTGGACATGATGACCAAAACCCGCTACCCGGATGTGGCTGCTTTCCAAGGCGATCTGCCCCGGATGTTGAAAACTCTCGGATTCAGCAACGACAAAGCCGACTTCATTGCTTCGCAGATAAAAGTAGAAGGATCACGCGGTGCAGGTCATGCATGGGGAGCACTTACACGCGACGACAAAGCCTTGCTGCGTACCCGTATTGGGGACAGCGGGATGGATTACAAAGGCTATAACATTGCCGTGCACGAGTTTGGCCACAATGTGGAGCAAACCATCTCGCTGCACTATGTTGATTATTACTCGCTCAACCGCGTGCCCAATACTTCTTTCACCGAGGCACTTGCCTTCATTTTTCAGAAACGCGACCTCGAGCTGCTGGGAATTAAAGATGAAGATCCTGTGAAAAATCACATGAATGCACTCGCCAACTTTTGGTCGTGTTATGAGATAATGGGCGTTTCGCTGGTGGATATGAATGTATGGAAATGGATGTACGCTAACCCTGACGCCTCACCTGCGCAACTCAAAGAGGCAGTTATCGCTATTGCAAAAGATGTCTGGAACAAATATTATGCGCCTGTTTTCGGTAAACAGGATGAGCCGATACTTGCCGTTTACAGCCATATGATCAGCAACCCGCTGTACCTTTCCAATTATCCGCTTGGCCATGTAATTGATTTCCAGATAGAACAATACATTGCCGACAAGAATTTCGCTGATGAAGTAATCCGGATGTATAAACTTGGAAGCATTATTCCTCAGCAGTGGATGAAACAGGCCGTTGGTCAGCCGCTCTCCATCCAGCCTACCCTTGAAGCCACTACAAAAGCGTTGGAGGTTGTGGGAAAATAAACTGAAAAGCTTTTTAGCTGAAGGAAATAGCCTGTCAGAGTAACCTTTGACAGGCTTTTTTTTTGGAAAATTTTCCGAAAATAAATAAGCCCTATACCACCGCTAAACATCGCCAAACACCGATGGAATTACAATTTCCCGATAAGGAACAGGATCAGGAATGCCTTTGAAAGTTTCGAAAATGGGCTGAGAAATGGAACTGATCAACGTATTTTCGAAAGGCATGCTATTGCTTTTCAAACTCTCAAGTACACGTTGATAGAAAGGTTCATTAATAACGATCTTATCTGCAGTGGATTTATTCATCAGGCGTGCAGCGAGGTCAATATCAACGCCGTAGAAGTCGTTTACTCCTTCAAAAAACGTGATATTGTAAACATCGGTGCAATAATGAATTCCCACTTTGCACTCATAAAAGAGGTCTTTGCGGGGGTGATTGCGAAGGTTTTCCAGCGTCGAAAATATCTCCTGAAGCAAAACATAGTAACTTTTGAAAGCAAAGTGATTCTTCATTGCCTTGTCCGGCAGGTAGAGCATCAGTTCGTCACCTATCCCTTTGACCAGGCAATCCTCAAAATCGTTGAGGAATAAAATGAAATTGAAAGTGTTGTTGATTTTTCTGATCCATGATTCAGGCCCGCATTTGTACTTATCAGAGGTCGAATTAACGATATCCACGAAAATGCAGGTGCCCGGGGTCTTTTCCAGGTTGCTGATCAGGTGGTTCATTTCGGCTGAATCCGGGTTGAGCTCTCTTATAAACTTAGCCATATTATCAGTTTGGAAATTTTTCAGTTTCTATAATCAACTTTTCTGGGTATAATTGATGTGGTAATCATAATATAACCAATAATTTACTGAACGTTCAACTGCTTATCAAGTCCGGCAATTTTGAAAGTTCTCATGATAAAAGGGTTGGTATTGACAATAGAGAAGTTCTCCTTTCCAACTTTTTTGGCGCTGGCGACACAAATCCCGAGAAAAGCGGATGAGATAAAATCAACAGATTTGAAGTCAAAACAAACAGCAAAAGCCTTGTCAGCATTGGGTTTCATTAAGTTATTAAACAGGTGATCGAGCGCAGGTTTAAAATCGCTGCTGTAGTTTGTGTCGAGTCTTCCTGCAAAATTCAGCAACAGGCTATTATTTACTTCGTCAAAATTATAGTTGGGTATCATTTTGTTTTTGCTATTTATTTTTGGAATACTCTTTTAAAAAGAAACTGGCTTTCAATGAGTCGTCGGTGAAATGACCGGGTGAAATATTAAACCACTTTTGATTCTCGCGCCTTCGACACAATCTCTGAATATTGATTAAATGCCGGGCGGTAATATTTTCGGTAGTAATATTTTTACCGCCTGAACCGCATCCAAGCGTAAGAGAGGTCGGTAAAACATTGAACATGCCCCCAACCGCACCCTGGGCTGAAGGAGTGTTTACAACGATTCTGCCTGCATTCATCAGTAGCGAAAAGTCCCTGATACGCTCTTCATCGTTGGCATAAATGCATGCCGTGTGGCCAATGCCACCCAGATAGTTCAGGTCAATGCAGATTTTGATGGCTTCATGATAATTTTTTGCCCTGTAAATAGCCAGCACCGGTGCCAGGATTTCCTGCGACAGCGGGTGGTCTGCTCCAACCTGTTCCTGAGGGGCTATAATAATCCGGGTGTTTTCGGGTACCGTTATGCCAGCCATTCCGGCGATAACTGAGACTGGCTGTCCAACAATATCAGCGCTCATTCCTCCTTTTTCCTTATCGTAAACTACTTTTTCTACCAGCGCAATTTCAACACTGTTCAAAAAATGGCAATTCTGTTTTTTCAATTCTTCCTCAACCTGCTCATAAATTGAGTCTTCGCAAACAATTGCCTGCTCGCTGGCACAGATTGTACCGTTATCAAAAGTTTTGGAGCTAATTATATTTTCGATCGAAAACGGAATGTCGGCGCTTACGTCGATAAAAACCGGTACGTTGCCCGGTCCCACTCCAAGTGCAGGGTTTCCAGAACTATAAGCTGCCTTTACCAAGCCAGTACCACCGGTGGCCAAAATCAAGGCAATGCGCTGACTTGACATAAAACACCCTGTTAGTTGCCGGTTGGGCTCAGGCACAATCTGAATACAATCCTCCGGCGCCCCGGCAGCCAGCGCCGCTTCGTAGCAAATCCTGACAGCTTCGCTGCAACATTTCATCGCTTTTGCCGGCGGACTGATGATGATCGGATTTCGGGATTTAAGTGCGATCAAAACCTTGAACATCACCGTGGCTGTAGGATTGGTCACCGGGATTACTGCGAAAATCGGCCCGAGTGGCTGGGCAATTTCTACTATACCATCCTTCTCATTCTCAGCGATTATTCCAACCGTTTTTTCATTTTTGATGCTCTCGTAAACCAGCAATGTAGCCGCGGCATTTTTGATAACCTTATGCTGCCAGATACCTAACCTGGTCTCGTCTGCGGCCATTTTTGCCAGATGAATTCGGTGGTTAAAACCAGCTTCAAAGACCCTCCTGACAATGATATCTGTCTGATATTGATCGAATTGATGAAATAAAGCTCCGGCAATTACTGCTCTGTCAATGATTTCACTTGCAAACTTTTCATAATCCGCCATGGCAAAAGATTTAATCCGTTTAATAATAGAAAAGCAGAGCAAATGTAAAGAACTTCTTTTACCTGGCCGGAGCAATCCATCTTCGTCCTTTTTGTTTGTGTACAAACCAGCCAAATCAACACTAATCCAAAATCTTGTAAATCAATTCAATATGTTGTCAGGTGGCTTGAGCTATTTTATTAAACCAACTGCCCTCAGGCATTTCTCCATTTTCGCAAGTGTCCTTTCGATATCGTGATCGAGGCCGACCGAAAAGCGGATCAATCCTTCGGTGAGACCCATCTCTTTCTGCCTCTCTTCAGGGACTTCGGAGGAGGTACTTTTGCCGGAATTGCTGAAAAGCGTTTTGAAATATCCCAGGCTAACCGCAAGATAACCAACTCCTTCCGTCTCCATCAACTCCATAAGTTCCGCTGCCTTCTCAGCCGTTCCGGCGTCGAACGAGAGCATTCCGCCAAAACCAAACTCAGGATTCATCATACTCCTGAGCAGTTGATGATGCGGATGGTTTTTCAATCCGGGATAATTAACCTTTATGCCCAATGCGGTCAGATTTTGAGCGAGATAGAGAGCGTTGCGGCTATGTTGCTGCATTCGGATATGAAGCGTATGCATATTTTTGAGGATGGAGGAAGACCGGAATGGATCGAGCACCGGGCCAAGCAGCATTGCAGTGCCGTTGTTTACATCTATTAATGCGTTGATGAAATCCAGATCGCCACAAATAGCGCCGGCAACACAATCATTTTTACCGTTAACGAATTTGGTAAGGCTGTACACCGTGATGTTAGCACCCAGGCGGGTTGGCGAAACCATCATCGGTGTAAAAGTGTTGTCCACCATAAGCTTCACATTATGCTTCCTGGCAATTTCTGAAAGCGAAGGAATATCAGAAATCTGAAGCAGCGGATTAGTCATGGTTTCGGTGTAGATAATTTTCGTATTCGGCTGAATGGATTCTTCAACTTGCTTTAAATCAGTAATATCTACGAAAGTAACACCAATGTTGAATTTTGGAAGGTAGTTCTGCAGGAAGGCAAAAGTCCCGCCATAGGTAGTGCGGCTCGAAATGATATGATCTCCGGCATTACACAGCTGCAAAATTGCGGAAGTAATTGCGCCCATTCCGGATGCAGTAACCCATGCAGCCTGAGTGCCTTCCATTGCCGCCATTGCATCGGCAAGATATTTATTGCTTGGATTCCAATGTCTTGAGTATAAGAAACAACCTTCGGCTTCGCCTTTGAAGGTTTCAAGCATGGTTTTAGCCTGCATGAAAGTAAAAGTGGCTGAATCGGTAACAGAGGGATTAACATCTCCATACTCACCAAATTGCAGCAAATCCTGTATGCCGCTGGCCGGATCGAATTTCATAGTTTTAGATTTTAACTAATTATCAATAACGATTTTGGAAGCAAAAATACAGTATATGCATTAAATAGAATGACATTTTTGGATAAAATAGAAAATATGTAAGCAATAAAAGGATTTTAATTAAATACTGTAACTATTTATGGTCATCAGTGGTTTACTTTGGTTACAATTTGAAATTGAAATGCCGGGTGGTAAAAAATTGCATCAGCAACCAGAGATTGAATCTGCCCAAAGTCAAAGCAGAAAGACTCATCTGACAATCTTAATCTCGTCGAGGTTTTCGTTGATCATTTCGAGGAGGTAGCTGCGAACTTCCGGTAAAGTAATCGGCACATCGCCGAGCGCTTGAGCAACTTCCACTGTATCAAAAACATACCCATCCACACTCGTGGAATGAGTGTAAATGAACTGGATTTTTGGAAAAGCCGAGATAAGCTGGTAAATAGTTCCGGCTATGTTCCCTATGGGTGGCCGGTCGAGATGACGGAGACCAAAGCAACAGGAGACTCTGGTTCCGATTCCAGGTTCAGACGAAATCTTCAGCCAGCCGCCAGTCTGCTCAGCGCCGTGTTTCAGTAACGAAAGCCCCATCCCCACTTTACGGGTTTTGCGTGAAGTAGTGAATGGATCGGTAACATTGGTAAGGATTTCGGGAGGGATGCCTATTCCGTTGTCATCAACAGATATAAGGTATTCGTCAGTGGCCGCATTTTCGGAAATCGAAATCTGAATCCTGGTGGCATTAGCCCTGATGGAATTGTGAACGATATCGAGGATGTGCAGCGCTATTTCGGTCATTGTACGAATCTTCCGTTTTGTTTGTGTAAAGCCATTTTAATTTCTTCGAAACCGGGTTCCTCCAGATGAAAAAGATTTCTTTCAGCTCCCATCCTACCCAACTGGTGAGCATCTGAGTTTTGTAGAAAGGTTGTTTCTTTTTGGAAACCATAAATACGGCGAAAATTCTCACCTGTGATCCGATAAATCTCAATAGCATCAAATCGCAGATCTTCAGGGATAAAACACAACTGACTTATCAGGCTGAAAGCGTGGCGATTAACATGTGCAGGTATAAATAGTCCACCAAGTAGGTGAACAAAGGATTCTACCTGGTCAATTGTCTGATCAATGGACTGGATTAGCAGTTTTGGTTCTTCATAGACGATTTTTTCTTTCTCATCCACCTGCACCTGATAACCAAATTTATCGGTGTCGTTTGGAAAGTTGAGCAGGTATTTGTCCAAATATCCCTGAAAAACCTCAAGTTTCTCCCAATCAGGAAGAAAGCAAAGGCAATGCGCTTCTTCAATTGTAGTTACTTCGGCGCCGCAAAGCACAAATATTCCCTCAATTGCTGCCAACCTGCTGATAACCGGGCAGTGACGTGTGGTATTGTGATCGGTGATACCAATGATATCGAGCTGGAGTTCTTTGGCACGCTTGACAATGTTCACCGGACTCATATCGAGGTCTCCACAGGGTGAGAGGACAGTATGTATGTGAAGATCAGCGCTGTAAACAGGCATGTAATGGTTATTGCGCGTTGAGAAGGTGATGGATCATTCCGGTAATTTCGAAGGTCTGCAGGTTAGTTCCAAGAATGGGGATGCTTTCCTCGTTGCTTTTGGCCAGTGTATCGTCATCCGGACTCAGATCTTTGACCAAAACAACAGCGGCGTGGTCTTTCAGGGATGCTATCGCCATTATGTTTTTATGGGTCTGAAGTGTGATCCAGATGCAGCCCTGGTTGCTGTGTCCCATCACGTCGCTAAGCAGGTCGGAAGTATAGCCACTTGTGATAATATTATCCAATCCTTTATCTCCGCTGAAAATTTTCAGATTTAATTTATTAACCAATTCTTTTACAGTCATTTAATAAATATTTATGATTGTTTTGATTCGAATTTATCTTTGCCCCAGATTCGTTTCATCAGTTCGATGGCGTCTTTGTTTTTCAACATTCCCTTCAATTCGTAACGGCGCTGAACGAAAATGCAGTTTTCCATCATTCCACGTCCCTGAACGATATCTTCTGCCAGCGCATAACAACCCGGCGACCCGCAAGCACCGCAGTCAACCATAGGCAGCATCTGGATTATTTGCCTAATCAGCTTCATTTTGCGCATGGCTTCCGACATATCCTCATCCAGTTTCATCATCGAACGGGGTTTGATATCGCCGATTTTGATCAATTCGGCCAATTCACGGCGGTAGTCGTTAATCCTAACACTGAAAGCATTTTCCGCCTGGTTTTGCGCTTTTTTGGCACGGTTTCTCATCCTTTCCGCGGTCAGAAAGCGGTTTTCGAGCGCAAGGACTCCACCGGCGC
Organism: Bacteroidales bacterium; assembly: GCA_036794825.1. Lineage (GTDB taxonomy): Bacteria > Bacteroidota > Bacteroidia > Bacteroidales > 4484-276 > RZYY01. The sequence goes on from DAIRGA010000026.1 coordinate 51,712, forward strand.
AACTTTCATCACAGGCGCGCAGCTCGATGAACTGAAAGCCGGCATTCTCCTCATTTTCCAACTTTTCAAGAAAACCGATTACATTATGCACGCCGTCAATGGCAATTCTGCGGCCACTATAATGCTCTGTTTCTCCGGTAGTTAATCCCCACAAGATGGCATCAGGTGAAAGCTTATCCTGCGTTTCTTCCAACGAACCGCCGTTGTGGATTTTCTGTTCGAGATGCTGATACACTTTATTGAAGGCCGAATCCATGTTGATAACACCGGTAATGGGAGACTGCTCTTTTTCGGCCGGGCTTTTTATTGCTGCAATCTTGGCAGCGCACTGGGTAAAATAAAAAATCCCGATATCCTCTTCTTTTACCCCCTGGTCGGCCAGGGATTTTTTGAAGTAAAGCGCTGATATGTCGAGTGGAGGCATGAGCAGGATTAAATTGTGAACCAACGAAGGAAACTGCACCTGGATCAGCCTGACAATTGCCGGACAAAATGTGGATATCAATGGTTTTAGGCTATCGGGATCGTTGATTTGCTTTTTTACCTCTTCGCGCAAAATGTGAACTCCGTGCTCCACTTCGAAAACGTCAGTAAAGCCAAGTTCATGAAGTGCAGAATAGATATCGGTAAGGGAATATTTCGATGGAAACTGTGCAGTAAAGACAGCAGGTATCAGGGCGATGCGGTGTTTATAATTGAAAATATCAGCAAAATCGTCCTGCTCGATGATAATAGCGCTAACCGGGCATACCCTGAAACACTCTCCGCAGTCAATGCAGCGGTTGTTCATCAGTTTTGCCTTACCATCCCTTACCCTGATTGCGTGCGTCGGGCAGATGTTCATACATTTTGAACAACCGATGCATAACTCTTCAACTATCTTAAGTGCGTGATGGAAATCCTTCATCTCCCCGAAATTAATTTGAAACAATATCCTAAGGTGTAATCCTTAGCTTTTGAAAAAGAATCTACGAATGGCCAGCTTTTTTAAAACGTTTTCAAAATTAGCCATTTAAAAGGAACTGGATTTTTCACCCTTAAGGTAGGGTCAATGACGACAATCCAACATTTGGGAATTTCTCAAATAATTTCAGTATACCATTAAATACCAAGTGGTTTGATTTTAACCAGAGTTGCCAATATTGAAAACTTCAAATTTTCAGGGGACAAAAAGAAACGTAAGAAATTGGGTTTTGCGTGAAAATTTTCTCAGTCAATTTTCAAAAACATTTTCCTTTGTGAAAAAATTAACTTTGCATCCAATAATCAGCAGATTATCAATGACGATATTGTTTTTCTCAATCATTCACTCAATTAAAAAGCATTTTTATGGTAAATTTTTACAAGTTTAAAAAAGCTTTGCTGCTGGTAGCGCTGTTTCTTGCAGTGCTGCCTGCTATTGCGCAAAGGGGCGACATTACCGGAACGGTAAGGGATGCCGACGACCGTGCAACAATCCCCGGGGTTTCTATTGTTGTGAAAGGAACCCTGCTGGGAACTACAACCGACATTAATGGTAATTTCAGAATTGCCGTAGATCCAAACACAACATTGATTTTTTCGTTCGTCGGGTATGCAACCACTGAAGTTGTTGTACAACCCAACACCAGTATTGTGGTAGATTTGAAAATTGAAGCCACAGCATTGGAGGAGTTCATTGTAATCGGTTATGGAGTGCAGAAAAAGAGCGATGCTACCGGTTCAGTGGTTGCCATTGATTCGAAGAGTTTCAACCAGGGGCAGATCATAAACCCGGCTGGTCTTGTTTCGGGCAAGATTGCCGGTGTACAGATCACCGATGGTGGTGGCGCACCCGGCGAGGGCGCTACAATCAGGATCAGGGGCGGATCATCGTTATCGGCCAGTAACGATCCGCTGTATGTAATTGATGGTGTCCCGATTGACAATGAGGGGATATCCGGATCGAGAAGCCCGCTGAACTCCATCAATCCCGCCGATATCGAAACCTTTACCGTTCTGAAAGATGCTTCTGCCACAGCCATTTACGGGTCAAGGGCATCCAACGGGGTTATCATTATCACTACTAAAAAAGGGAAAACCGGATCTCCTCTAAAACTGGAGTATAATGGTAATTTCTCGCTGGCATCACCGGTGAAAACCATTGATGTACTGGGGGCTAAGGAGTTTTCGAGGCTGGTGAACGAGCGCTATCCCGGATATGCTGATATGCTCGGCACGAGCAGTACCGACTGGCAGAACGAAATATATCAGAACGCCTTTGGGATGGATCACGTTCTTGGCATTACCGGTGCTTACAAGATGTTGCCTTATCGCTTTTCGGTAGGTTATTCGAACCAGGATGGTATTCTGAAAACCGACAATACCGCTCGCACAACCATCAATGCAGCCCTCAATCCTGCTTTCTTTAATGACCACCTGAAGGTAAACGTGAACTTTAAATATGCCAACGAGCAGAACCAGTTCGCCGATCGTGGCGCTATTGGAGCATCCGTGCAATATGATCCGACCAAACCAATAACCTCCGGAACCACTTACAATCCTTATTATATGAACGATGTGAACGACGACGGAATTTCGGATACGATCCTGATGCCCTCAACAGATTTTGGAGGATACTGGGCATGGATCCAGAGTAATGGTACCGATGTTCCGGTAGAACAGGGATCGAGCAACCCGGTTGCATTGCTCAACCTTAGGGATGACAATTCAGTGGTCAACCGTACGATCGGAAACATCCAACTGGATTACAAATTTCACTTTTTACCGGAGTTAAGAGCCAACCTGAACCTGGGAATGGATCACTCAAATTCATCAGGCGAAGTAATTGTACCCGATTATGCTCCCTGGGTTTACGACCCTTTGAATGGCGGTGGTATTTACAACTACTACGAACAGGAGAAAAAGAACGAATTGCTCGATTTCTATCTCAACTACAATAAGGATCTCACCAGCATAGAAAGCAATATTGATGTGATGGCGGGTTACTCCTGGCAGCATTTCTGGAGGGCCGATTCCAGCCTGAACGGGAATTACTCGAGAGACTTCACCATTGATCCTGTGCGCCCGGGCGTCTACCAGAAAAATTTCTTCGGCGATCCTAAACGCACCTATAATATAACGCCAAATTATGTACCCACCGAAAGTTACCTGGTGTCATTCTTTGGACGACTCAACTATACTTTCAAAGAGCGTTACCTGTTGACCTTAACCCTTCGTAATGACGGAACATCGAGATTTTCGCCCGACACGCGCTGGGGATTATTCCCATCGGCTGCATTTGCCTGGCGGATGCTGGATGAGAGCTTCATGAAGAACGCCAATGTACTTTCCCAGTTGAAGCTGCGACTGGGTTGGGGTGTAACCGGTCAGCAAAACATCAATCAGGGTGATTATCCTTACCTTCCCCGCTACACCAGAAGCAACCAATTCGCCCGTTACCAGCTTGGTAACCTTTTCTACTATACCATGCGGCCGGCAGGATACGATTACAATATCAAGTGGGAAGAAACCACAACCCTTAACTTAGGTTTGGATTTCGGCTTCGCTCAGGATCGTTTCTACGGGTCTATTGACATCTACAACCGAAAAACAGAAGATCTTATCAACTTCATTCCCGTTCCGGCCGGCACGAACCTTTCCAATTTTATCCTTACCAATGTTGGAAACCTTGAAAATAAAGGATTTGAGTTTATGCTTACCTCACGTATTTTCAACACTAGCGAACTATTTTGGGAAGTGGGCTTTAATGCCACTTACAATCAGAACGAAATTACCAAACTCACGGCTTCTGATGACCCTGACTATCTCGGCGTTGAAACCGGCGGAATTTCAGGTGGTGTAGGGAACTTTGTTCAGATGAACAGCGTTGGGCGACCAGCCAATTCTTTCTTTGTTTTCGAGCAGGTTTACGGAACCGATGGCAAGCCAATCCAGGGTTTATATGTTGACCGCAATGGTGATGGCGAGATAACCAATGCTGACCGCTACCATTACAAAAAACCGGCAGCCGATTTCTACTTTGGTATTTCATCTGCCCTCAACTACAAGCAATGGGATTTTACCTTCTCTGGGCGCGCCAATTTTGGAAATTATGTCTACAACAACGTCGAATCAGAGAACGCTGTTTACGAACGACTATACCGTCCGGAAGGACCTTATCTTGGCAATATCGTTTCAGCGGTGGCCAATACAGATTTTATCAATCCTCAGTATTTGTCGGATTATTACATTCAGGATGCCTCATTCTTCAGGATGGACAATATTTCGCTCAGCTACAGTTTCCCTGATTTGATCAACGGCAAGGCTGATCTGAGAATTACAGGTACTGTGATGAATGCGTTTGTCATTACACAGTATGATGGTGTTGATCCCGAGATCAGCGGCGGGATTGACAACCGGTTTTATCCCCGCCCGCGCACCTATGTTTTAGGCCTTAATCTTCAATTTTAATCAATGAAAGGAATAACAGACATGAAAAAGATATTCAACATATTATTGCTCGCAGCAGGATTGTTTGTACTGATTACCTCCTGCGTTAAAGACCTCGACACTATACCACTTGATAAGGATGTGGTAACCGCTGCAACTGTTTTTGAAGACCCTGCCGCCTACAAGGAAGTATTGGCCAAATTATATGCAGGTCTTGCGGTGTCAGGTCAGGATGGCCCCAGTGGCAACGCTGACATCAGCGGAATTGACGAGGGATTTGGCCAGTACCTCAGAGGATGGTGGTATCACCAGGAATTGCCCACCGATGAGGCGGTAATTGGTTGGAACGACCAGACGATCAAAGATTTTCACAACATTTCATGGGGAACCAGCGACGTGTTTATTTCGGCGATGTATTACAGGATATTTTACCAGATTTCGGCCTGCAACGAATATATCCGCGAAACTACTGATAGTAAGCTGGACGAAAGAGGCGTAGCAGGTCAGCTCAGAACCGACGTAGAGCACTACCGCGCTGAAGCCAGATTCCTGCGTGCATTGAGTTACTGGCATGCGATGGATTTGTTTGGTAACGTGCCATTTGTCACCGAAAATGACGCCGTTGGAGCATTTTTCCCACAAAGAATAGAGCGGAAAGACCTTTTCAAATATGTTGTGGATGAACTGCAGGCCATCGAGGATAAACTTTTACCGCCCCGCTCGGAGTATGCAAGAGCCGACCAGGCTGCTGCATGGGCTTTGCTGGCAAAGGTATTCCTGAATGCCCAGGTGTATGCCGGCGAAAACAGGTATGCCGACTGTGCTGCTTACTGCAACAAAATCATCACCGCAGGTTATACCCTCCATCCGGCTTATCGCAATCTTTTCCTTGCTGATAATGAACAATGTACGGATGAGGTGATTTTTGCGGTAGCCTTTGATGGCGATGCAACCAGAACCTGGGGTGGAACAAATTTTATCATTCACGCAGCCATAGGCGGCAGTATGATTCCCGCTGATTTCGGGTTTGGAGGTGGCTGGGGCGGAACCCGCACCACTAGTGCCTTTGTTGACAAGTTCCCGAGCGAAACCGGGTCTCCCGATAAAAGGGGAATGTTTCACACGGACGGTCAAAATAAAGAGATTGTCAACATCGGCGAGTTTACCGACGGATATGCGATTACCAAATGGAGAAATGTAAAATCCAATGGTTCGGGCGGCAAAAGCCTCGATTTCCCGGATACCGATTTCCCGATGTTCCGCCTGGCCGATATTTACCTTATGTATGCCGAAGCTGCTGTCAACAATGCTGCTGATATTAACCAGGCGGTGCTATATGTAAACGAAATCAGAAAAAGAGCCTATGGAAACCTGACCGGTAATATTAACGCAGGACAGTTGACAATGGATTTCATCCTTGACGAAAGAGCGAGAGAACTTTATTGGGAGTGCCACCGCAGGACCGACCTTATCCGGCATGGAAAATTCACCACCTCTGATTATCTCTGGCCATGGAAGGGCAATGTAGCTGAAGGGAAAGCAGTGGATAATAAATATAACCTCTTCCCTATTCCGGCTTCGGATGTCACTGCAAATCCTAATCTCAAACAAAATGACGGATACTAATCATTAAAATAACTGACAATGAAAAAGATAGCATTTATAATCATCAACATCATAGGGCTAGGCCTTTTCAATTCCTGCGAAAAGGCCACACAGGATCCCGTGCTGGACCTGAGCAAATCCACCGCTGCCGCGCTCACTTCACCCGCTGACAACAGCCAGTTTGTATTTACGGAAGAGATACAGGACACCCTGATCACCTTCGAATGGAACCCGGCAGTTTATAATCTCGACAACCTCGAGAAAATACTCTACAGCCTTCAGATTGATTTGGCCGACAGCAGTTTTAAAAATGCTAAGGAACTGGTGAGTACGAATGAAACTTCCTTCAGCATGACGGTTAAATCGTTGAACAACACACTGATTACTCTCGGCATAGCTCCGGAAATTCCAGGAAATGTCGAGGTAAGAGTAGTGTCGAGGTTTAATACTTCAAGTTCCTACTCCGTGCTTAACTCTGGAAATCTGGTGTTAACTGTAACTCCTTATGATGCTGCTCCGACAGCTCCGCCACTTTACCTGATTGGCGACGGGACATCTGTTGGTTGGGACAACACCAACACCAGTCTCCAATTTGCGTTTGACAATGATTTGAAGGTTTATAAAATTGTCGCTACACTGAGTGGTGGAGGAAAATGGATTAAAGCATTCGAAGTGCCTGGCCAGTGGGCGCCACAATGGGGAACCGATGCAACCGGAACCTCAACAGGCGGCCCGCTCGTTTACCGCCCCACTGAAGATGTGCCTGACCCACCAGCAATCCCAACACCTGCAGAACCCGGCGACTACCTGATCGTTTTCGATCTGATCAACAAGGTTTATACAGTTACACCCTCCGACATTGCGCAAACCATGCATATCATAGGCGATGCAACCACTGCCGGATGGAACAATGCCCAGGCCGTACCAATGACCAAAGTCTCCCCGGGAAAATTCGAGCTGGTTACAACCCTTAGCGCATCAGCTACCGAAGGGTTCAAATTCCTGGTGAACCAGGGAGCATGGGCGCCGATGTACGGGACAGTCGAAGGAGCAGCTTTCGGAAATGGCGTTCTGATTTACCGTGAAACCGAAGCCGATCCGGATCCCAAATCAATTCCCCCGCCCGCAACCACAGGCTCGTACCTGATCGAAATGGATATTGTGCAAATGACTTACAAAGTCACACCACAGTAAATCGAAAAGATTTTTTGACGTAAAAAAGCTGCTCTTCACGGGGCAGCTTTTTTTATTTCCATTGATTGTTGTCTTTTATCAACCAGAATCTCACAAATTGGCGCTAAGGGCATTTTGTCCAAAAAGTCTATTTTTACATTCTTTTCAACTCGGTACAATGAAAAAACTCATTTTCCTCTTTTTACTATCAACCTTCACTGACTTAAATGCACAAACTTTTTTCCTGGGCGCCGACCTCTCCTATGTGAACGAAATGGAGGATTGCGGGGCTGTTTATTATGAAAACCAGGTAACAAAGGATCCATATCTGATTTTTAGCAGCCATCAGGCTAATATTGCACGGTTCAGGCTTTGGCACTCTCCCGAATGGACTCAATACAGCACTTTGGAGGATGTGAAAAAATCCATAGGCAGGGCTAAAGCTGCCGGGATGACTGTGCTGCTCGATTTCCATTATTCCGACACATGGACCGACCCCGGTCAGCAGCTAATACCGGCTGCCTGGAATGAGATTTCGGATCTGACCATCCTCGGCGATTCACTTTTTAATTATACCTACAACACACTGAACCACTTGCAGGGCTTGGGACTGCTGCCCGATATGGTACAAATTGGCAACGAAACCAACGGCAACATCCTGGTCAAACAAGGTGAGCCTCTCTATCCAATCGTTTGGGAAAGAAACATTTACCTTTTCGAGCGTGGAATTATAGCGGTTAATGCCATCAACCAAACCCACAGCGCTGACATAAAAACAGTGATTCACATTGCCAAACCAGAAAGCGCTTTAACCTGGTTTAATACCGCTGCTGGTCAAGGCTTCAACGATTTTGATATCATCGGCATCTCCTACTATCCGGGTTGGTCAGTACACGACATCCGTGAGGCCGCTTCTATAATCGGCCAGCTAAGAACCACCCACCTAAAAGAGGTACTGATCGTCGAAACAGGCTATCCATGGACACTTTCGTGGTCTGACAACGCCAACAATCTGTTAGGGACTTCCAACTTATTGAAGACTTTTGGCAATTCCACTTCCGATGAAATCCAGCGCGATGTGATGACTGAACTTTCCTGGCTGGTCAGTGAAAGTGGCGGATTGGGTGTGATTTACTGGGAACCGGCCTGGGTGTCAACCCCATGTTCTACCCAGTGGAGTGTCGGTTCGCACTGGGAAAATGCCACTTTCTTCGATTTCGGTTACGACCTGCACCAGGGCATAGGTTTCCTCAGCTACGACTATTCCACAATGCCCCCGGGTCTTGACTCGGTTTTGGTGTCGTTTAAAGTTGATATGACCGGCGTAGATACTACCAGCGGTGTTTTTGTGACCGGCGATTTTACCGGCCAGAACTGGCTTTTCAGAGAGATGAGACATATCGGCCAAAATGTTTTTGAGTACACTGAGAAAATCCCCGGCAGAAGCACCGGAGCCTATATTTTTCAAAATAAAGCCGACTGGAGCACCCAATCGCGTGAGCCGGTTCCTTCAGCCTGTGCCTTGAAATGGAATACTCACAGGGAGTTTGTCGTTAAAAACCAGCCTGTTGAATTCGCTTTTAAATGGGGCTCATGCGAAGGTATCAGCGGGTTGGCGGTGGATGGTCAGTTGGTTAACCAGGTGAAAATATTCCCAAATCCGACTACTTCTTCTTTCCTGCTTCACTCCAATCAAAATATCAGCAGGATTGAGATTGCCGACTATTTTGGTCGTATTGTGAAATCCATTCCGATTCAAATGCTGTCCGAAATTAACGTTGATGTGTCGGATATTCCTTCAGGGGCTTATTTTGTTCATGTTTACAACGATTATTCACTATTGACTTCAAGAAAATTACTGGTAAAATGAAAGCAATTCTTATCTCGTTGCTATTTGTATACATCCTGATTGCAACTGGTTGTGAGCTACCACCTGCGAAAATCTACCTCGGCGCCGATCTCTCCTACGTCAACGAAATTGAGAGCTGCGGTGGAATTTACCGGCAAAACGGAGAATCGGTTGACCCCTTCAATCTTTTCAGTGAGAAAGGAGCAAACATAGTCAGGATAAGACTTTGGCACACACCCGAGATTAATGAATTTTCGGGGCTTGAGGATGTAAAAAAAACCATCAGACGTGCAAAAGACAATGAAATGGAAATACTGCTCGATTTTCATTACTCCGACACCTGGGCGGATCCTCAGCATCAGGTGATTCCGCGTGCGTGGGAGAATATTCAGGATTTGGATATTTTGGGCGATTCGCTCTTTAGTTATACTCTCAATACGCTGCTGGCGCTGGATCGGGAAGGGCTGTTGCCGGAATTTGTTCAGGTGGGCAACGAGGTCAACATCGAAATTATGCAACCTGCCGACAGCATGGTGGTGGATGCAATCAACTGGCCGCGCAACATTTTCCTGCTGAACAAAGGAATTGAAGCTGTAAAGGAAGCCTCCAAACTGACTGGCAAAAGCATCGAAATCATGATGCACATTGCCCAGCCAGAAAATGCTTTCTGGTGGTTCAGAAGCGCTATTGACAATGGTTTGAACGATTTCGGGTGGATTGGTCTTTCCTATTACCCAAAGTGGTCATCGTTCCCGTTTGATGAAATCCCCCAAGCCATTGATTCGCTAAAAAAAACATTCGGAAAACAGATAATGATTATCGAAACGGCCTATCCTCACACGCTCGAAAATGCTGATGCAGCAGGAAACATTCTTGGTGAGGAGGCGCTGCTCCCAGAATTCCGTGCCACACCCGATGGTCAGCTTACCTACCTGACCCAACTTACCAAACTAACGCTTGCAGGTGGCGGCAAAGGGGTGATTTACTGGGAGCCGGCCTGGATTTCCTCGGATTGCCGCACTCCCTGGGGACATGGTTCACACTGGGATAACGCCACATTTTTCGATGCCCGCAGCAACAATGAAGCGATGCCGGCTTTTCGGTTTTTCGATGTAAAACAATACCATTAAATTATGACAAGACAAGCTTTCAGCCAATCAATTATAGGATATCTTCTGATCCTTATAATGCTTTCGTGCTCACAAATGAAAGAGGAATTATCACCCAGGATGAGGCAAAACTTTGCCGAAGATTGGCAATTCAGGTTTGAGGAGGAGGCTGATTGGGAAAATGTAACCCTCCCTCACACTGCACGCATCGAGCCACTGGTTGTCAACGATCAGTGGCAGGGAAATGCCCTGTACCAGAAAACCATTGAACTGGAGGATATTAGCTTCAAAAAAATCTTCCTCTATTTTGAGGGGGTGATGCATGAAACCGATGTTTGGGTCAACGGGCAGCATCTGTGCCATCATATTGGCGGTTACCTGCCTTTTGAGGTTGACATCACTGAAGCTGTTTTGTCCGGCCAATCCAATCTGCTTGAGGTGAAGGTAAATAACGAAGACAATCCCGACATTCCTCCCGGAAAACCGCTCAAAGAGCTGGATTTCAACTACTATGGCGGAATCTACCGAAACGTTTACCTGATTACTACCAACCAGGTTTACATCACCAATCCCATTTCAGCCGGAAAACCCGGAAGCGGCGGAGTTTTGGTAAGGTTTGATGATATCACTGCCGAATCAGCGAAGGGTTGGATTCAGGTGCATCTCAGAAATGAATCGAACGCTGCACAATGGATACATTTCAAAGCGGAACTGTCAGATACTGGCGGTGATGAAGTGCAGATAACTTCAGAAAAGATTCTGATTAAGCCAGGTGAGGATCATGAACTGACGGCAGAATTTATGGTAAAAAGCCCCCGGTTGTGGTCACCGGAAAATCCTGAGCTCTACCCGCTCAACATTGTCCTTCTGGCCAACAATGCACCAACGGATCAATGGAGCGGGAAGGTGGGAATTCGGGAAATTGAGCTTAAAGAGGAGGGTTTCTTCTTAAATGGCAAAAAGATGTTTATCCGCGGAACCAACCGTCACCAGGAGTATCCTTATGTCGGGTATGCGTTATCTGACGAAGCGCAGTACCGTGATGCTGTGAAAATCAAGAATGCAGGATTTGACTTTGTCAGACTATCGCATTATCCACAGGCTGAAGCATTTATGAAAGCCTGCGATGAGCTTGGATTGATGGTGATGAACTGCATCCCTGGCTGGCAATTTACAGGCGGTGATGTTTTTATAAAAAATGCCCTGAAAGACTGCCGGGATATGATTCGTCGCGACCGAAACCATCCTTCGGTGATTTTCTGGGAAGTCTCGCTTAACGAAACCGAAATGTCTGACGAATTTATTCTCGAAGCCAACCGGATTCTGAAATCAGAACTTCCATTCGATGGCATTTACAGCGCCGGCTGGGTTGACCATGAGGCTTTCGACCTGTTTATTCCAGCCCGCCAACACAGCCACCCGCCCGATTACTGGAATTTCTACAAAGATGGAAAACGAAACCTATTCATTGCCGAATATGGCGACTGGGAATACTATGCCCACAACGCCGGCTTTAATCAAACCGCATTTGCCGGGTTGAAGGAAGAAGAACGCACAAGCCGTCAACTGAGGGAGTTTGGTGAAAAACGCCTTCTGCAGCAGGCACTCAACTTCCAGGAAGCGGCTAATTCCAACAGGAAAGGAATTGCAACCATCGGCGATGCTAACTGGCTGATGTTCGACTACAACCGCGGCTATGCCAATGACCTCGAGGCCTCAGGAATTTCGGATATTTTCCGAATACCAAAATTTGCTTTCTATTTCTATCAAAGCCAGCGCCCTCATGAAGTTCTTCCTATTCAGCATGTTGTATCAGGACCAATGGTACAAATTGCCAATTACTGGACAGAATCTTCACCAACAGAAGTGAAAGTTTTCAGCAATAGTGGCGAGGTAGAATTGTTTCTGAACAACAGGCTCATTGCGAGGCAAAAACCGGTAAGAGATCAATATTCATCTCACTTACAATACCCTCCATTTGTTTTTCTGGTTGGAAAATTTGAACCCGGAGAGTTGCGGGCAGTTGGATTTTTGGGTGATAAACCGGTTGCTGAGCATTCGGTGAGAACCCCACAACCTGCCGTTGCACTGAAAATTGAGGTTGATACCTCGACCATCCCCATCAGCCAGACCAACGAAGATGTGGTTTTTGTTTACGCTTCGGTGATTGACGAAAACGGAACCCTGATCCCTGACGCAGATCAATTGGTCACCTTCACGGTTGTAGGTGAAGCTTTTCTATTAGGTGAGAATCCAACCAGGGCAAAAGCCGGAATTGCTTCGGCTTTACTGCGAACCAGGCCTTTAACAAAACCAATCGGCATTACAGCAAAAGCGCCAGGATTACAAGAGGCATCAATTGAGCTGACGCCCGGCGGTGATAATTAACTGGATGACACGCACTAACAAGATCAACCGGCAAAACAATATTCTTATTCGGATGCGGATTTGTTGATTTCAAATTCAACTTGCAAGCACGCATTTTCTCCTGGAAAATAAATTCTCAGTTTCATTGTTTAATTGACTTCAAATTAAAGCTATCAGATGATCAGATTTTACTTTTTTGTGATTATTATGATGATTCTGGCGGGGTATACATCCTGCATACAGAAAAATGAATCCACATCAGATTCTCATACAACCCCTGAACCCACGGATGAAATACTGAATAAGATTACTAGGACAATAGAAGCCAACCCCAATGATGACAAGCTTTACATCGAACGGGCAAATTATTATCTGGCCATTGATTCGGTGACCCTTGCCCTGCGCGACATCACTCTCGCCATTGACATCAACAATCAGAATCCTGACCATTATATTATCCTCTCGGAGGCTTATCTGGCCTTGGGTAACCCAGATCGCTGCCTCGAAGGTTTGGAAAAAGCGCTGGAAATTTCTCCAAAAAACCAGGAAGCGCTGCTGAAGAAGGCACAGCTATTCCTGATTATGAGGCAATACGATAAAACCTACGAAACCATAAAGGAGTTAATCGCCATTGACAATTTTAATCCGATGGCTTACTATATTCGCAGCTTCGCACTGCTCGAACAAGGCGACACAGCCAACGCTATCCGCAACCTGATGGTGGCCATAGATCAGAAACAGGATTATTTTGAAGCATTTGTACAACTTGGCATAATCTATTCCAGCCAAAAAAACCCACGGGCAGCCGATTATCTTTTAACAGCCATCGAGCTAAAGCCTGAATCGCCCGAAGCATATTACCATTTAGGGTTATTTTTTCAGGAAAATGGTGAGCCGGAAAAAGCCATTGAGATTTACAACAATATCCTAAACATCGAACCACGGTTTATCTTTGCCATTTACAATCTGGGATACATCTACCTGGTTTACTTCAAAGAGTTCGGGAATGCGGTAAATTATTTCAACCGCGTGCTGGAAATTGATCCCGGAAATTTTGAAGCGCTGTACAATCGCGGGTACGCCTATGAGTTAATGGGAAAAACAGAGTCTGCCAAAGATGACTACCGTGAAGTGCTTGAGCTAAAAACCAATTACAAACTGGCAATCGAGGGTCTCAACCGGTTAGAGTAGTTCACCTATGGGGCTGAACAAGCAACCTGAAATCACCTCTTAGCATTCATTTTATGTTTGAGGGCAGCTACTTTACAACCTGCTCCACTCGGACATCCGGAGCATGCGCCAGAATTTTCCCTGAAAAATTTTATAGTATTGCTAATTACCACCCAAAAGGTAATCATTAAAATAAGGTATGTTATTATCTCCTGAATCATGATTTTAGAAAATTAAATTACCCAACTGATAAACAATTAACGCCATTACGTAAGCCAGCGTAGTAGTGTAAACCGCCAGAAAGACAGCCCAGCGCCAACCGCCGGTCTCCTTCTTAACTGCTGCTACCACTGCCACGCATGGGAAATAGATCAAAACAAAAATCAGGAATGCAAAAGCTGACACCGGCGTAAAAACCGGCTGACCTTCCCTTGGCCCGGATGTGTAGCGCTGTGCTCTTAGTTTTTCGATCAGCGACTGATGATTTTCAGGATCATCGGTATGATAGAGTACACCCAGCGTTCCAATCACTATCTCTTTTGCGGCTCCTCCGGTTACCAGACTTATTCCCATCTTCCAATCAAAACCCAAAGGATAGATCAAAGGTTCAATGAGCAATCCCAATTTTCCGATAAATGAGTTCTCGAGCCGGTAGCTTTGCTTGTCGGTTTGAAGTTTGAAAAGCTCTTTTTGCATTGAAATCTGAATGTTTTCAAAACTTTCCGGATCGTTTGCCTGATCAATTTCAGCCAGTTGCAGGTTGAATGCCTGCTCGGTCTCAGCAATTTTCTGATCAAATTCTTTCATCTTATCCCGGTTTTGAGGAAAATACCCGGCAGCCCAGATCAGGATAACGGCCAGCAGTATGATTCCACCCATCTTCCGGAGGTACTGCGACCCTTTGAACCACATGTTTTTGAGGATTGCGTAAAATGTCGGAAGGCGGTAAGGGGGCAACTCCATTACAAATGGCGCTTCTACCTTATTGAAAAACAGTTTTTTGAATGAAATGGCGATGACGGAAGCAAACAGCACCCCTATTCCATACATCAGCAGCAACATCATGGTTGGGTTGGATGGAAAGAAAGCCCCGATGATCAGAATGTAAACGGGAAGCCTGGCGCTGCAGGACATAAAGGGATTGATAAGGATGGTGAGGATGCGATCGGAGCGCGATTCGATGGTACGGGTGGCCATTATAGCTGGCACATTGCAACCGAAACCCATCAGCATCGGGATAAATGACCGGCCATGCAACCCGATTTTGTGCATGATTCTGTCCATGATAAAAGCCACCCTCGCCATGTAACCCGTATCTTCCATAAACGATATGAAAAAGAAGAGAATCAGTATGTTAGGCAGAAAAACAATCACACTCCCTACCCCTGAAATTATACCGTCCACAATCAGGTCTTTCAGCATTCCGTCCGGCATAAACCGGCTGAAAAGATCCGAAATCATGCCGACCCCGGAATCAATCCAGTTCATGGGAATTTCTCCCACGGTGAAAGTGGAATAAAACATCAGCCATAGGAAGGCCAGAAAGATTGGAAAGCCAAAGATCCGGTGCGTTATGAAAGTATCAAGAATCTCAGTTTCAGTCTTTTGTCGCCGTTTTAGTTTGTCTTCGATATAGGTCTCCTTCAACGCGCCCGAAATAAATCCATAGCGGGCATCCGTGATTAATGTTTCCGTATCCTCCTTGAAATCCTTCTCGAGTATCCTGATCTCTTCATTAGCTATCGCTTTGATTTGCCCGTGATTAGGCAGATGTTCGAGGTCTTTTGAAACGGATTCATCTTTCTCCAGCAATTTTATCGAATAAAAACGGGAAGATACTTCATCAGTGAGAGATTTATTTTTCCAGAGAACATCCTGAATTTTTTTTAATGAGTTTTCGATGGATTTTCCGTAGTTAATATGGATATGCCTGGTAAGCGGTTCATTATCCTCATAAACCTCGATTGCTTTGGCAAAAAGTTCCCGGATACCTTTTCCTTTCGATCCAATTGTTGGAACGAAAGGAATCCCGAGCATTTTACCAAGCATCCGGTAGTCGAATTTATCACCCCTGGCTTCCAGTTCATCAAACATGTTCAATGCTATTACCACTTTGATGTCCATGTCAATCAGTTGGGTGGTCAGGTAAAGATTACGTTCGAGGTTGGATGAATCTATTACATTGATCACAATATCAGGACTTTGCTCAAGAATGTGTTTTCTGACAAAGAGTTCTTCGGGTGTGTAAGCCGTCAGCGAATAGGTTCCAGGCAAATCAACCACATTAAAAGTATAACCTCCCTGGTGAAATCTTGCCGATTTGGCCTCGATGGTTACTCCACTGTAATTTCCAACCTTTTCCCTCGACCGGGAAGCGTAATTAAAGATGGTTGTTTTGCCCGAATTGGGATTCCCAACCAGCGCAATATCAATCACTTTCCCTTTAGCCTGAACCTTGCTACGGATGATTTCGCTGTCGATCACAGCGGGAATATCAACAGAATCACTGGCATCTAACAACTCTCTGTCGCTGACAACGTGAATAAGGTTTGCTTCGCTTCGCCGCAGCGACACAGCATAATTCATAATTCGGTATTCGATGGGGTCGCGCAAAGGAGCGTTTTTAATCACCTCCACCATCTGGCCTTTGATAAAACCCATTTCAGTGATTCTTTTTCTGAATGCACCCCGTCCTTTTACTTTGGAAATGTAGCCCTTTTGTCCCTCTTTTAAATCGCTAAGATTCATAGAATTACCTGTGGTCTTGATTTTTACTTCTAATTTAGAATAATTTCAAACTGCAAATATATCTAAACTTTTTTGGGGAATCACAATGAAACCTGAGATTCCTTATTCACTTATCAATGTATTCAAATGATTAAGAGCAAGTTAGGATAGTCTGCTAACTTCACTTTGCAGTTGAAACAGAAAACAAAAGGGAAAAAATCAAATGTCAATCAGTTCAATGGGAAATGGCCATTTCCAATATCACCCATCATCCAAACAACTCCCGGAATACATCTTCGATCCGGGAAACTGGGATCACCTCGATATTTGATTTTGAAGAAACTTCAGACTTTTTATTTCCATAGCCGGAAATAAAAATCCTGCTGAAGCCCAGCTTTGCAGCTTCAGAAATACGCTGCTCCAGCCGGTTAACATTTCTGATTTCACCTGATAGACCAACTTCAGCGGCAAAACAGGTTTTTGGGCTGATGGGGATATCTTCGCTGGAAGATAGTACTGCACAAACCACGGCCAAGTCAATCGCTGGGTCGTCAACCCTGATGCCTCCGGCAATGTTGAGAAAAACATCTTTGTTGGTCAACCGGAAACCGGCTCTTTTTTCAAGTACAGCAAGCAACATGTTTAATCTTCGAGCATCAAAACCGGTTGTTGAACGTTGAGGAACGCCATAAGCTGCCGTGCTCACCAGCGCCTGGGTTTCGATTAGCATTGGGCGCAAACCCTCTATAGTTGCAGAAATCGCCACTCCGCTCATATTTTCACTGCGTTGTGAAATCAGCAATTCAGACGGATTACTCACTTCGCGCAGACCATCGTCCCTCATTTCATAAATCCCAATCTCCTGGGCTGATCCAAATCTGTTTTTCACGGCTCTGATTATCCGGTAACCATAATTACGGTCGCCCTCAAAGTAAAGCACGGTGTCCACCATGTGTTCAAGAATTTTGGGACCGGCAATGTTCCCCTCTTTTGTAATATGTCCTACCAGGAAAACCGGTGTGTGGGTGATTTTCGCATACTGAAGCAGCTGGCCTGCGCACTCGCGGATCTGGGAAATGCTGCCGGCTGATGATTCGGTGTTTTGGGTATGCAGGGTTTGGATGGAGTCAATGATGATGACAGAAGGTTTGGTTTTTTCGACCTGTAGAAAGATATCTTCCATCGAGGTTTCGGTGAGAATATAACAATCTGATTCACTAATTCTTAGCCGGTCGGCCCTCATCTTTATCTGCTGCTCACTCTCCTCGCCCGAAACGTACAAAACTTTGTTTTTCTTCAAATGTAACGAAAGCTGAAGCATCAAGGTGGATTTACCGATACCGGGTTCACCACCCACCAGGACCACAGAGCCTGCGACCAGACCACCTCCAAGAACACGGTTAAGTTCTACATCTCCGGTGTCGATACGCAGTTCATCCGATGCTTCAATATCCTTTAAAAGCTTAGGTGAATTTTTCTGGAGTCCGGCAAAAACAATTGTTTCCGATTTTTTCCCACTTCGTATGATCTCCTCCGAAAAGGTATTCCAACTGTTGCACGACGGACATTTCCCAACCCATTTCGGGGATTCGTAACCACAACTCTGACAGAAATAGACGGTCTTAGTCTTTGCCATCGGCTTATCCTGGAAGTTATGTGTTATAATGCTTTGATCTGCTCAATCAGTCCTGTTGTTGAAAAACCATCGAGGTAATCAATGGTTATCACTTCACCGCTTTTGGCTGTGACGATGTCGTATCCTACAATTTCTTCGGCGCTGTAATCGCTTCCTTTTACCAAAACATCGGGATTGATAAGCTGGATTAACTCATAAGGTGTGTCCTGGTCAAAGAGCACAACGGCATCAACAAAGCGAAGAGATGAGAGTAAGAGAGCTCTGGACCTTTCATCCTGGACAGGTCGGTTCTCACCTTTTAATCTTTTCACCGATGCATCCGTGTTAAGCCCGATGATAAGGATATCACCATGATCGGCAGCTTGTGAAAGGTAATCAATATGTCCCTGATGGATGAGGTCGAAACAACCATTGGTGAAGACTATTTTTTTCTCATGAAACCTCCAGTATGCCAGCCAGTATTTAAGCGTCTCCCAGTTGGTGTGAATCCGTGACTCAACGATTTCAAGTTTTTGCATGTATTTTTGTTTTGTTGATTACTGGTAATAAAACTAGCGAAACCAACCCGGTTATTACTATCATTAAGGTCTGAGCTGTCCAGCCAAGCCACCCGAGAGCGTAACCATAAGTAGTTGGTATGTTGTACAATAACAATGTTTCAGCGATTATTGCCGGATAAATGCCAATGCCGCCCTGAACCACAATGATACCAATGGATCCGAACATGAGAAGCGATAGCGCTGCATCTGGCCCTAAGTGACTGGTTTGAGGCATGGTGAAGAAGCAGACATAAATCATCAGATAATACAAAAACCAGATCATCAGGGAATGAAAGATGAAGGTGAAAGGTTTTCTTATTTTGGTTACTGCCCATAGTCCGTGCCAAAAGCCAATCAAAAGTTCTTTGATTTTTAGATAAAGCGTAAGATGCTGAATCTTCCTGCGATATACTAAAAGTAGAACGGCCATAGAAAGAAAAACCAACGCTGGAATCAGCAGAAAAAAAATGGCGCCATTTTCAAACTGAAACCGCTCACTCATCGGGTTAAAGACCTTTTCCCTGAAATATAATCCGAGTTTATCGTAAAAAATCATCAGGTTAATAAAAAAAAGGCCTGCAAACACCACAAGATCAAGACTTCGCTCAACCATCACCGTTCCGAAAGATTTGCCCATCGGTATCTTTTCGTATTTGTTGAGCACACCGCAGCGGGTAACCTCGCCCAGCCTGGGCAATGCGGTATTGGCAAGATAGCCAATCATCACTGCAGAGAAGGTATTTTTCAGTTTTGGTTTGTACCCCATTGGCTCGAGTAGGCTATTCCAACGTAATGCTCTGATGACATGGCTTAAGATTCCAAGTATTATCGAGACCAACAACCATAAATAGTTTGCATTAATGAACGAATCCCAGATTTCGTGCTTTTGATCAAGAGTAAGTTTTCTCAGAAATATCCAGATAAAGAAAATCCCGATAGCCAGAAAAAACAGGATTTTGAATGCAGAAAAAATGTTTCGTCTCAAAACTAACTGAGTTTGTTGTGTTGATCGGGGAAAATGATGTGGGGCTTGAATGATTTTGCGTCTTCAAAAGGCATGGAAGCATAGGAAACGATAATTACAAGATCGCCGGCAGCGGCTTTACGTGCAGCAGCACCATTAAGCGAGATATGTCCTGAGCCGCGGACTCCTTTAATTACATAGGTTTCAAGCCGTTCGCCATTCGAAATGTTGTAAATATGAACCTTCTCATTTTCAATAAGATTTGCAGCGTCCATCAGGTCTTCATCAATGGAGATGCTGCCAATATAGTTAAGGTTGGCTTCGGATAGCGTAGCTCTGTGAATTTTCGATTTAAGTACTTCGATTTGCATAGCGCGACAAAATTACTAAAAAATCATGAGGTTGTCTATCAGCCTGACTTCTCCAAGAAACACAGCTGCACAAACAATGCATTTCTGTGCTTCATTCCAGTCGTTGATGGGCAAAAGCGTTTCAGCATCAACAACCGACAGGTATTCAACAGTCATCTCATCGTACTTGTTCAATTTTGAAACGGCCCAGATCTCTGCTTCATAAACGGTCATTTTTCCTGCATTTTCCTTTATTCCTGAGAGAATCCTGTAAATAACCGGCGCAATCCGCCGCTGATTCTGTGTCAGCCTGACATTGCGCGAACTCATTGCCAACCCATCTTTCTCTCGTATGGTGGGGCAGGGAACAATTTTAACAGGCAACCTCAATTCGGATGTTAACGTTTGAATGATGCGCAATTGCTGATAATCCTTCATTCCAAAGTAAGCTTTGTCCGGGGTGATGATCTCAAACAATTTACGCACCACCACAGCGACTCCATTAAAATGACCAGGTCGGAATTTCCCCTCCATCACCTTATCAAGGTGCCCGAATTCATATTTGTCGAACACAGGTTCAGGGTACATTTCAAGCTCATCCGGGTAGAATAAAACATCG
Source organism: Bacteroidales bacterium (assembly GCA_036794825.1). Taxonomy (GTDB): domain Bacteria; phylum Bacteroidota; class Bacteroidia; order Bacteroidales; family 4484-276; genus RZYY01. Next base: position 72,230 of record DAIRGA010000026.1, read on the forward strand.
CAGCCAATCTCCACTAGTTTATGGATGTCATTGTCAATAGGCCGGGGATATTTTGCAAGATCACTCTTATTATTAAACTGAATGGGATTAACAAAGATGCTGGCCACCGACACGTCATTTTCCGCTGAAGCCCGATTGATCAAAGCAAGATGGCCTGAGTGTAAAGCTCCCATTGTTGGTACGAACCCAATCGTTTCACCGGAAGATTTTGCCTTTAAGATGTAATTCCTTGTTTCGGCAATAGTTGTAAATATCTCCATCAGGTATGGCTATTCTGCCTGCATAAGAATCAATAACATATCCTTTTCAAGCGAAAGCGTTGGTGATTCGGTTATTCGTCCAATCTCAAGACCGTTTTTATAGACGATAAATACAGGAATCCTGGTCACAGAAAACGGCTCAATACTTACCTCACCGGCAGATTTGGAACGGTTAACGGCAATCATGGTTATACTTTTTTCACCTAAACCAGCTTCATCTGCAATTTTGAAAAAACGTGGTAATTGCTCCCTGGTGTCACCGCACCAGGTAGCCATTACAATAGTAACTGTCAGGTCTTTTTTGTGCTTTTTAAGCTCTTTTACGGTATTGGCGTCCGGAAGATAGTTGCTATACCCCTCGTCAAACCATGTTTTGAAGAGTTCATTTTTAAATCCATCCCGGTTACACATTCCAATCAGGACTTCCTTGTTTATCTCTGAATCGAGAACGACTTTATTGATTTCCTGCGCTGAAGAAAAAGTGGCAACCATTATCCATACTACCAGAAACAGGTACCTCATAATTAATTGAATTAAAATTTATGGCAAAATTACAAAAAGCAGATTGTTGATAGCATAAAAATTAAAAAAGGGAGAACCCAACCGGGCTCTCCCTTTAACTTATTTGAGGACTACTGATTAATTAACAGTAAGTCTTTTGGTAATTACAACACCTTCTGAAGTCTGGATCTGTACAAAGTACATTCCCGGTCCAAAGGCGGAGGTATTGATCTGGTAACCCATCTGATCTACATTGCGATCAAATACTACCTGACCAACATAGTTAACAACTTTCAGATTCCTGATTTCGAAGTTGGTTTCGATGTTTACAAAATCTTTTGCAGGATTCGGGTAGATGTTAGCTGTGAGTTCTGCAGCGGTTTCGTTTATCGAATTAACCCCAGCTTTGAATCCAATAATAGCTGACATACCATTTTCTGCAAAGAAGCTGGTATTTGGCAAATTCTGGTCAAATGAAGGAGTAACATTGATAACTTCACCATTGCGATATACCTTGAATGTCATAGCATCGCCGTCGGCAAAACCATTTACAGTGTTCGAGGTAAACTCATTACCATAAACTCTCATGGCAACGTTGGACGAAAGGTCGGTAACTTCGAGTATACCAGCTATTCTACCGTTCTGGTTGAAAGCACCAATTACATCGCCAACTCTGAGTTGTGCAAGAGCGTCATTTGTAATAGCAATTACGTGCTGAATACCAGTCATTTCAACTTTATTCCAGGATGTTTTATTGGCAGGCAATGAAACATAACCAGGAACGGTGGATTTAACCACTGGCACATTGAAATCAACGGTACCAGGAACTGCAAGTGCAACAAGATAAGCGCTTCCGGTAGATAAATACTGCAGAGAATAAACATTATACTGTGGCCAGTAAACGCCGGAATAATCCAAACTGATTGCCATAATCAGGTTAGCTCCGAGAGGTCCGAAGACATCAGCAGCCAATACTGTTCCCTGACTCCATACCGGCATCAGCGACCAGCCAGCCGGCAGAGCAACCACCGTTCCGAGAGTAGGATAACCTGTAACAGTTACTGAAGTTGGGAAACCACTCTTCAAGCCAACTTTCGCACCGCGTTCCTCGGTGAATGGGAATGAAATAGCTCCTGGAACATAAACCTGGTTAGGTTGATAGAACTCAACATATTGCAGATTTGCCATAATTGGGCTGAAGATTGTTGCAAGATCATCCTGGATCAGACTCAGATAGGTTGAGGCGCCATTAACCGGGCCACCCAGATTAATCGTCTGACTCCATGGATTAACTGTGAGAGTTACTATATCAGAAGTTACTACATCACACTCATTGGTAAGTTCAACATAGTATTCACCCTGATCGGCCAGAGTAACATCCTCAAGAAGAAGAGCTGATCCAACAGCACCATCAATCATTCCGTTCGGACCATACCACTGATATGAATCAACATTTTCAGCAACTATTGAGAACTGAGCATCCATACCATAGAGAACAGCAACGCTAACAGGCTGATCAACTATAACGGGTAATGGCAGAACTGTAACGGTAAATGAGCACTCAGCAATGTTGCAAGGACCTTGTTCAACAAAGGTAAATGGATATACACCTGGGGTGTACTGTGCAGGATCAAATACAAAGTCACCAAATACGAATGGATCATCATTAGCACAGAGCACCTGATCATCAGGACATTCAACAGTTACAGGACCAAGTACAGTAATTGTAAATGAGCATTCTGCTGTGTTGCAAGGACCTACCTCAGTGAATGTGAAGTCATAAACTCCGGGTGCATACATAGTAGGATCAAATACAAAGTCACCAAATACGAATGGTTCGCCATTGTAGCAAAGTACCTGATCTTCAGGACACTCAACAGTTACAGGACCAAGAACGGTAATTGTAAATGAGCACTCAGCAATGTTGCAAGGACCTTGCTCTATAAATGTAAATGGATAAACTCCAGGTGCATATTGTGCGGGATCGAATACGAAATCACCAAATACAAATGGATCAGCATTGAAGCAGAGAACCTGATCTTCAGGACATTCAACAGTTACAGGGCCAAGTACCGTAATTGTAAATGAGCATTCTGCAGTATTGCAAGGACCTACCTCAGTGAATGTGAAGTCATAAACTCCGGGTGCATACATAG
>DAIRGA010000004.1:0-10838 GCA_036794825.1 Bacteroidales bacterium
CGAAATCACCAAATACAAATGGATCAGCATTGAAGCAGAGAACCTGATCTTCAGGGCACTCTACGGTTACAGGACCAAGTACTGTAATTGTAAAGGAGCATTCTGCAGTGTTGCAAGGTCCTACCTCAGTGAATGTGAAGTCATAAACTCCGGGTGCATACATGGTAGGATCGAAAACAAAGTCACCGAATACAAATGGCTCATCATCAAAGCAGAGAACCTGATCTTCAGGACACTCAACAGTAACAGGGCCAAGAACGGTGATGGTAAATGAGCACTCAGCAATGTTGCATGGGCCTTGTTCTGTGAATGTGAAGTCATAAACACCTGGTGCGTACTGTGCAGGATCAAACATGAAATCACCAAATACAAATGGATCAGCATTGAAGCAGAGAACCTGATCTTCCGGGCACTCTACAGTAACAAGTCCAAGAACTGTAATGGTAAATTCACAGGAAGCAATAACACCATTCTGGCATTCGTAAGTATAGGTAATCACATGATCACCTTCAAGTGCAACCAATGGATAAAACATTCCGTCCATTACACCGGTGCCACTATAAACACCACCTTCTGGCATTCCACCATAAAGCATCCATGGCTCGTCATTAATACACACACTGAAATCCTCGGGACATTCAACTTCGCATTCCGCTGGAAGAACAGTCAAAACACCAGAGTTGTTATCCCAGAATCCACCAAGGCCACCATAAACATATTCACCATCTTCGCACTGGAAGCGGCTTGCATAGTAGTATGTGCCTGGTTCAGTAATAGCAGCGCCAATGTTAGCCATGTACTCAGCGTTATTTCCGCTAATAACATTGAAATCAGCCGGTACCCAAAACATGAATTCTGAAGGATGTACATTGTTCATACAATATCCGATCCAGGCAGAAATTCCGGGAGCTTGCTGTGCAGGATAGTCTGGAACCCAAACCTGGGCATAAACCGTGTAGTCATCACCAACGGTAATCTCACCACTTGGAGGCCATTGTACGTTAGCCCAGCCAATTTCACAGGTCAGAACCTGACAATCCTGAACAGTCAGAACGCCTGACGAATTATAGAGTCCGTCCCAGAAACCTTCAGGGTATCCACCGTAATAATGAACATCATTGAATAAGAATTTGCTGGCATAGTAATAAGTTCCGATTTCAAGATCACTGCCTAATTGTGCACTATATTCCGGTCTGCCGGTGAATCCACTGATGCCAGAATAAGTAGCGGGATACCATTCTGTCCATGTTGAAGGATCGGTATTATCGGTGCTGATACCAAACCATACCTCAAGCCCTTCATATCCAAGATCACCAAGAATTCCATTTTCAATAACTACCTGAGCATAGGCAGTAAAACTGGTTTCCGGGCAAATAGTAGCATACGGAGGCCACTGGAGATTACCAAATACAAGCTCGGGCTCAACAATGTCAGGTAATACATTTATAGTAAAGTTACAGTAACCTGAGCAACCGTTTTCGTCCGTGTAAGAGTAGTTGATGAGGTAATTACCTGGTTCAGTTACGAAGAAATCGTTACCAAGGACACCAAAACCAAAGTAGAAACCGCCAAAAGGTTCAGCTCCTTCTAATGTTATTGGAAGTTCGGATAAATAAACTTCAACATCATCCGGGCAAACAACTTCGGGCAATCCATATACAGTTACATAGAAAGTACATTCAGCAATACCACATTCATTCTCTCCAGTGAGTGTAAAAGGATGAACGCCTACACCAAACTGAGCCGGATCGAAATAGATGCCACCAATAAAGAATGGATCAGCATCAATACATACTTCAGCATCTTCAGGACACTCAACAACCGGAGCGCCAATTACAGTAATGGTAAAGGAGCACTCTGCTATATTGCAAGGACCTTCTTCAGTGAACGTAAATGGGTAAACACCCGGGTCGTACATCGAAGGATCAAAGGTGAAGTCACCAAATACAAATGGCTCGTCATTGTAGCACAATACCTGATCTTCAGGGCACTCAACAGTAACAGGACCGATTACGGTAATTGTGAATGAGCACTCAGCAATGTTGCACTGACCTTCTTCAGTAAACGTGAAGTCATAAATACCCGGTTCGTATTGCGAAGGATCGAAAGTGAACTCACCAAATACGAAAGGTTCATCATCATAGCACAATGTCTGATCTTCAGGACACTCTACGGTTACAGGCCCAATAACGGTAATGGTGAATGAGCACTCAACAGTGCCACAGGAATTGGATTCTTCGAAAGTAAACTCGTACACTCCCGGATCGTACATGGTAGGATCGAAGACGAAGTCGCCAAACTCAAATGGCTCATCATCAAAGCATAATACCTGATCTTCCGGACAATCAACTACCGGCAGGGCAATAACCTCAATATCAAACATACAATCATTGCTGCATCCGGTTTCTGGATCGGTGTAAACATAGTGAATAGTGAAGAGACCGGGTGTAGTTGGGTTCCAACCAGTTATTGTCTGGCCATCAAAATGGAATACTCCGGGTTCGGTAAAGGCAACAAAATCGCCACCTTCGCAAAGCGGGCCATAAGCCGGGCAATCAATTACCGGAGGTGCAAAAACTTCAAATGAAACACTTGCAAAAGCATCTTCGCAGGGATCTTCGGCTTCAACAAGTAACGATATAGTTACCGGGCCAACATAATCAGCATAGCTCCAGAAGACATATTGATCAAAGAAACCTGCATTAACAGGATCAACCGACCAAACCGGTGTTCCATTTTCAGTAGTCACATTTTGAAAATTGATATTGTAACTTGAACCATAATTACATACATCTTCTAATGATTCAGGGAAGTTGAAAATTATTGCATCATCGCATGTAATCAATGGCATAAGCTGAAAATCCTGTGTAACGGATGCTTCAACCACAACACCAGTAACTTCAGCAGGTACGTAACCAAAAGCTTCAGCAGAAATTGTGTAGGTACCTTCCTGAACATCTACAATGCAATACTCGCCATCTGCATTTGTTTCGGTAGTATAAACAGCTTGGTCAATAATTGCGGTAAGTGGTAATGGACTAGCTGCAGTACCCTGGTTTTGTCCACTGGTGAAATTATGTGTTTCGAGAATGTCATACACCTGGTTTGATACAATATCATAAACTTTGAATGTAAAACCAGGTTCAGTTGATGACATTGAGCCCATTTGTAACTGGAACTGATTTGGCCCAACCGGAGGATCCTGCAAATTAGCCCTACCTCTGATCTGACCATCTTTCCATGCAGAAATGATGCTGCCCAAAGTAGCAACAGGATTACCATTAAGAAATACCTGATATCTGTTGGTTTGATAGAATGGAAATACAATTGGAGCAGGCCAGTTAGGATTACCATATGTTGCGTTACCTGTAACAGCCTCAATAAGAGCACCTGGGATTGGTGCGCCAGTTATGGCATTGGTAACTGTTCCGCAAATATCAGTGGTTGCAGGTGCAACTACCGCTGTTAGAGGTAGTGGATTTGCAGCAGTACCCTGGTTTACACCAGATGTAAAGTTGTGTGTTTCAACAATATCATAAACTTTGTCTGTTACAATGTCATAGGCAAGGAATGTGAAGCCTGGTTCAGTGGAAGAGTTTGAACCCATTTGCAACTGGAACTGGTTAGGACCTACCGGTGGATCCTGTAAGTTGGCTTTTCCTCTGATCTGCCCATCTTTCCAGGCTGAAATCATACTACCTAGAACGCTGATAGGAGTTCCATTGATAAACACTTGATATCTGTTTGTCTGATAAAAAGGAAACACCGGAGGTTGAGGCCATACTGGTGCTTGACGCCCAACTAATGCAACTGCTTCTTCAGATTGTGATACTTTTGAACGAGTTGGGCTATTCTGAAAATTTAGCGCTACAGATGCTGGATAGGTAACGGTGCCACTATTTGCAACATAAATCTGGTAGCCAAATCCAGGAAACATGAATTCCATGTCTCCAAACCATCCAAAGCCTTCGAAATACTCGGCAACAGCGCCAGGAGTCTGAATGAAGTCGCCATCAACAAATGATGGAGAAACCAATGCAACATTAATGTCTAAAGGCATTTGAGGCTTATAACCAATCCAGTTCCATCCCGGATTGAGTGAAATCGGATCACTTACATTAACAGGTGCTCCGGTTACAACTAATGTCTTTGGTGAAGAAATGTAGATCTGGTACATCAGATTGGGGCTAATGAACTCAAGATCACCAAACCAGCCAAATCCATCAAAAAATTCAGCAACAGCACCTGGGGCCTGAATGAAGTCACCGTCAGCATAACCAGTATCTCCTAAAACAGTGTTAAGGTCACTACCGGCAAATGGAAGCACGTTAAAAGAAATCCAGTTCCAGCCCTGACTAAGATTGAGTGTCAATTGAGCTGCTGGTGGGGCGCATGAACCAAAACTGGCAACAACATCAAGATTTCCATTGGAAAAGTAGAATTCGTCTCCATTACTATCGTAAGCTTTAACGCACACCTCCGTTGATGTTGCTGTGCGATAAAACTTCCATTGAACCAACTCGTCGTCGGCAAATCCGTTTTTGACTGGTTCAAGAACATCTCGACCAAAAGCAACTAGGCCTAAATTGCCGGTGCCGGTCCATTGAATGGCACCACCGCATTTTAAAGTTCCATTGTCATCGTAAAATGTTCCGATCCAATCGCCAGCCTGCAATCCATCAACGCCACTGAATGAAACAGTTGTAGGAATAGCAAACGTAGCAGATGCAGGGTTAAGGGTAAATCCCCATCCTGGTGGCAGGCCGGGGAGTTGTGCATTCCCGATAAAGGGAAGCAACATAAAGAGCATGATCCATACTCTTGATTTGTAAACTTTTTGAAACATGTAATCCTCCTTTTTTAAAGATTTGTATTAAATTTAGGTTAAGAAAATTCCGCTTTTCGCAAACAAAATAAGAACTTAAAATTTTTCAAAGATAGTGAATTTAACTTTTTTTAATCCGTTCAAAATCTTTAAGCCCAGATCTCAGGCATGTGCTACACAAAGAAGATCATGGGCCAGCGTCGAATGAAACTACAAGTAATTCAATGACATAAATTTTTATTAGATTAAAAAGAACAGTTTTTTACCTCCTTTACCTTTTAAATTTTGGTTACTGATTGCAAATATAGGCTAAATACTGTAATTAAAAACAAGTTTTTATTCTTAAAGAATGGTAAAAAAACAAAAAAATCAATACCGGAGTACCAAAACTTTTTCTGAAAAGGACGTGTCATCAATTTTTACCCTTATCAAATAAAGTCCTGCTGGGAAATTTTTAGTATCAAAGTGCTCCAGAATTGACTCATGTGGTAAGTTTACAAGGTAGTCCTTCCTTAAAACTACATAGCCATTTTGATTAAACACTTCTACTTCCATTTTTGAATGGCTGAATCCAATGGCGTTAATGAATAGATATTCAGAAACGGGATTGGGAAAAATGCGGATCACTCTATTATCAATGGTAGTGTTGATGCTCGTCAGCGTGTCGATAGTCAATATCACGTCATCAGAAGCCAGGTTAGTACAGGGGGAGATAGGAAAGGCAGATAAGGTGAGAACTGCGCCAGCATTTTGCAGATCCGCTTGTCCAGGGGTATAAATCGGGTTAAGAACATCATAGGCACTGAAGAATCCGTCACCAGAAGTTGACCATAATATTATCAGAAAATTTGAGGCTGTTGCATCCAGTTGAAGTGACTGGCCAGCAGGAATGGTTGCATCTTCGCCTGCCTGAGCGTTTGGGTGTTTTATGATGGTTACAACAAGCTGGTCAACAATAGAACCGATACAGGGAGAAACCGGAAGAGCTGTTAAACTGAGGGTAACAGTTCCGTTGTTAATATCTGTGATTCCCGGATAATAAGTGGTTTGCAGATTTGATGGGTTTTGAAAATATCCATCGCCGTTAGTTGACCATAGTGTTGTTGAAAAATTACCCGCTGTTCCTGCAACTGTTACGATCTCATTCTGGCAAATTGACTGGTCCGGCCCGGAATTGCAAACAGGCAGTTTAACAATAGTCAATGTTTTGTAATCGGTAACAGTATCACAAAGCTCAAGAGGGTAGGCAGTTAATGAGAGTACCACGCTTCCAGACAGAATATCTGATAATCCGGGAAAATACACAGGATCAATAACTGTCGGATCATCAAATGTTCCATCTCCCCCATTGTTCGACCACAATAAAGATTCAAACAGCTGGGCACTTGCATCAATGACTTGAAAATTTTGATTCTCACATATGGTTGCATCATCTCCGGCATCTGCAATAGCAGGCTGGCATTCATTTACAATTACAAATATACCATCGGATGAAGTTCCGCAATCATTTGATCCGGTAATCGTCAGGGTAACAAAACCAGATTGGATATCTCCTTCACTCAAAGTGTACTCAGGATTTACCAGGTTTGGATTATTAAAAGTACCTGTTCCGGAGGATGTCCAGGAAACAGAATTTTGATTAATAGCTGTAGCATCGTTCAGATAAACAACAGTATTCGGTAAAACAATAAAAACCTGTGGAAATCCGGCATTTACCGAAGGCAATGGCTTTACTTCTATGCTAAAACCACAGGAGTTGGTGCATCCGTTTCCATCTGTAAAACTGTAGAAAATCTGATGGATTCCAACTCCGGCCTGTATTGGAGTAAAAGTATTATTGACTACCCCGGGTCCAATGTAGGTGCCATTTGGTGGTGTGGCGCCAGTGAGGATAAAAGCCGGTGTGTTGATACAGACTTGAATGCTTGACGGACAACTAACTACCGGTAAGGGCGCAACAGTAATTACAAATTGACAGGTATTCTGACATCCGGTTGAAGGGCTCGTGTAGGTATATGTTATTGGAAATGATCCAATTGATGTACATGATGGATAAAATACATTTTCAACAACACCCTGACCAGAATAGGTTCCTCCGACAGGTGTAGCATTATTCAGAGGAATTGGATTACTGCTGCAGCAGACTGTGAATCCCTGAGGACAGGTAACGGTGGGTAAAGGCTTAACCAAAATCTGCTGATTAGCGCTGTTTACGCAACCATTTGGGGCAGTAAATTGATAAACAACATTATAGGTTCCCGGGGTAACTGGATTAAAATTCACCATTGCCACACCATTAACATAATAGATTCCTCCAGCCGGAAGACCACCAGTTAGCGGAAAAGGAGGGTCACCAGCACAGACAGAGGGAAAAGACGCCAATGTCACAATTGGCAGGGGATTAATAATGAGAATCAGACAATCGGTAAATGGAGGGCAAAGGGCGCTTCCGGTGGCCGACAGGCAAAGCTGAACTGATCCACTGGAAATGTCGTTTGTTCCGGGAGTATAAATGGGATTTAATGAGTTAGGGTTTGAGAAAGTACCGTTTCCTGTAGTTGTCCATGAATAGGCAGTCGCATTTTGAGCATTACCGGATAGTGAAGCCGTTTGACCGGCACAAATACTCAAATCATTTCCGGCATTAACTAATGGTGCAGAAGCCACTTCGATTGAAATACTTGAAGTAAGCGAATTTCCGGCATTAGTTACCTGACAGAAATAAGTTGTAGAAACGGACGGACTAACAGATGGATTGGAAATATTTGATGTAAATCCGGCAGGAGATGAAGTCCAGATGTAGGTAAAATTTCCTGAAGCTCCGGAAGGAGTAGCAGTTAGCTGAACACTAGTTCCCTGGCAAATACTCGTTGCTGAAGCCTGTAAAACAAAATAAAAGCCAGAAGCATTCAATGATGCCAGGCCTGACAACCCATTCGCTGTAAAATTGGAACAAGTTGACGGCAATGAGTTATTACAGGTTACAGTTGCACTATAAACATTCTGTACGCCCCACGAATAGACCCTGTAAATAATCGGTTCGTTGTTAGAAAATCCGTCCTTCACCGGAGTAAAAGAATCGTCACCAAAGGCAATTATTCCGGTATTCTGAGTTCCTGTCCATTCGATGGCTCCGCCACAGGATTGCCCTCCGCTGTTATTGTTGTAGAAAACACCTATCCAATCACCGGGTTTTAAAGGGTAACCATTAATATTTGGGTTAGCGGTTAATGGAATAGAGATGATGTGAGTTGTGGGTGTGGGTACATAATCCCAACCTGGTGGCAATCCCTGTGAAAATGAACGCACACCATGCAATAAACTCATATTCAATATAATGACGAGCAGAATATTATTTTTCATGTCGGTTTAATTAAGGAAAATTTCTGTGTAAAAATAATACAAAACGCCGACTTAATGTATCTACCAATAGCATAAAAAAGGGGGCTAACCTAAGCCAGCCCCCTTTTGAAAAGAATTCAAATCAATGATTATTTGATCGTAATACGCTTTGTAATTATTGTACCATCAGTGGTTTCGATGCGCACGATGTACATACCAGGTGCATAAGTCGAAACATTCATCTGGTAAGTGTTGCTGTTAACAGCACTTGTGTAAACCGATTGACCTACATAGTTCACCAATGTTATGTTCTTGATTGACAAATCAGAAACAACATTGAGTACGTCCTTTGCAGGATTCGGGTAAACATTGATACTCATGTCAGCAGGTAAGTTACCAATTGAAGTAGCAGTCATTGTCATGCCAATAGCACGTGATACGCCCGTTACTTCAAAGCTGTTATCAAAGTTCGGGAACTCGGTATCATAGGTAAATGTTACATCAAATGTTTCATCTGTTGACTGACGATAGAGTTTGAAGGTCATGTTCTCACCAACCTGCAGACCATCAATTGCTGATGACAATGGATCATCGCCCATAGCCAAAAGTTTCATGAGGTTGTCTCTGCTGGCGAATTCTGATACTCCAACGCACTCATCAATAGAGTTGAATACTCCGAGTACATCACCAGGCTGCATTTGGTTGAGAACCTGATCAGCAAACAGGATAAAGTGAGCCTGTGAGGTGTTTACTACTTCGTTCCAAGGTGAAGTGAATGACATAACACTCTTTGCACCTACCTTAGCTACAATACCCTGATCCGGGTCAAATGCCGGGAACTCAACAGTATATGGCAATGAACCAGGTTGTCTAACGAGCAGGTATGCTTTACCAGGCATCAATTCGGTGAAGTCAGCAGCAAATTGTGTCCAGAGCTTAGCTTCATTCCAGTCGTAGATCAACAGAATATCCTGGAGGTGACCAGCAAACAGGTCAGCAATCGGGGTAATTACGTTGGTAAGTACAGGAACATAGGTAAACGCTTGAGGACCTCCAATCTGGAAGGTGAAGTCAGTAACCACATCACCGTAAATCGGGATACAGGTTTCTTTCTTGAATTTAGCTTTGTAACCAATGGGCTGCCAGTTTCCAAGCTGGTTAATCGGAGGAGTTGGCTCCGGCCAGTAGTATTGACCACCCTTATTGATCTGGATAACAAGAGCATCTGAACCCGGATAAAGAACTGCAGGTTCCATAACCTCAGGAACAGTTGAAGCGCTCTTATTTACGTATGAGGAAATACCCCACCATGTAGGATCATCAATGAGAATGATTTGAGTCGGGATATAGAGAATTACAGTAGCTTCAGCAACAAAATTACAAGAACCAGGTCCGTATGCTTTGAGCGTTAGGGTAATCATCTGAGCCCATCTGTCATTATCACCGAGGTTGTAGTTGGTACAGGCAGCGGTTGGATCATCAAATGAACCATCACCACTGGTTTCCCATTGCACGTAATCGGCGTTAGCTACTACAGCACATACCGGGATAGGCAGGAATTCTCTTTCCACAAAATCGTAGTTTTCGCATGAAAGTTCAATTTCAGGAACTACATCAATTGTCGGATTTGGAACTACTGTCAGGTAGAGGCATGAAATAGCGAATTCAGTGCAGGCACCAGCTCCATTTGCAGTCAGGCATAGTTGTACACCGCCATTTGCAAGGTCACCAGCACCGGGAACGTAGGTTGGATTAAGAACATCGTTCGAAGGAATAAATGTACCATCACCACCAGTCCACAACAGCGAACTATAATTCTCTGCAGTAGCAAGTGAGAGTTCAAACTCATCACCTTCGCAAATCAGATCATCATCACCAGCAAAAGCAGCAGGTTTTGGATCGAAGTACAGTATCATACATTCAGTATTCGGTAATGTACAAGGATCGATCGGGTATGCAGTGAGGCAGAGTTCAACTGAACCGTTAGCAATGTCGGCTGTTCCGGGATAGTAAGTTGTTAATAACTCAACATCATTTTCGAAGAAGCCATCTCCAAGAGGAGCTTCCCAGAATACACCACTGGCATAAGTAGCTGTTGCTCCATCGGTAATGTAAACACCCGTTTCGCAGATGGTAGCATTATCACCGGCAAATGCAACCGGCTGAGCATAAACCGTAACTGTACGAGTTACTTCAATTGCAGGATTACCAGCAGCATCGGTAACATTGTAAGTAATAACATAAACTGCAGGAACACTGGTATTAACCGGGTTAACTGTTACAATATTTGCAGTGATGTCACCATCGCAATTATCGTAAGCTGTTGCGCCAGCATCATCATAAAGATCGCCCTCACAAAGTTCAATGTTATCATCACCTAAGAGTGTAATAACAGGAGCTTCGGTATCGCTTACAGTGATAAGCTGATCGCAGGTAGCAACATTGCCATGAATGTCAGTTACAGTCCAGGTTACAACAGTTTGTCCAACTGGATAATAACCCAAAGCATTATTGGTAACTTCAGCTACCTCGCAGTTATCAGCAACTACTGGAGTACCAAGATCCTGAATGTATGCACCGCAATATCCAAGGTCATTGTTTACTGCAATATCAGCAGGGCATTCAATAGTTGGATCCTCGTCATCGGTAACGGTTACAAGCTGCTCGCAGG
>DAIRGA010000004.1:10938-189217 GCA_036794825.1 Bacteroidales bacterium
TATCAGTTACGGTAATAAGCTGGTCGCAGGTGGCAACATTTCCATGAATGTCAACCACTGTCCAGGTTACAACAGTTTGTCCAACCGGATAGAAACCTATTCCATTGTTAGTAACTTCAAATATACTGCAGTTATCTCCGGTAACTGGTGTTCCCAGATCCGTAATATAAGCACCGCAATACATAGGATCATTATTGACAGCAATATCAACCGGGCAGGTAATAGTTGGATCCTCATCATCAGTTACGGTAAGGATGAAACTACAAACAGCTTCATTACCGGCAACATCTTCTGCTGTCCAGATTACTTCATATTCACCTGGTTCAAACTGGTAGCCTTCCAAAGTTGCAAGACCATTAATGTTGTTTGTGAGTACTATTGAACCCAGGCAGTTATCTGTTACAACAGCGTCGAATTCGGTTCCAATTACTGTGTAGAAGCAGAAACCAGGATCGGTAAATTTATCCTGATCGAGAACACAGTCAATGGTGGGAACTTCGGTATCCTCAACCGTAACTGTAAATTCGCAGGTTAATGTTGCACAAATGTTTTCAACAGTAACTTCAACAGTATGTGTACCTACTTCAAAGAAATGAGGTGATGTAATAGCAGCACCGTCAAGCATGTAAGTTACGGTGATCGGATCGGGCTGACCAGCAACTTCTGCTGCAAATTCAACATCAGCGCCACAGAGTCCAAGGTCATTACCAACTACGATATCATCCGGGCATACTAAAGTAACTTCTTCCCATACGGTAACTGTAGCTGTGCAGTAGGAGAGGAAAGTAGCGCCGGCGAAGCAACCATTGGCATCCTCGATGGCTGTTACTACAATTTCATATACTCCAGGATCATAAGTCTGAGGTGATACAATATAATCACCTGCTTCCAGGCCGCTTACTGTTACTGGGGTACCGCCATTTACGGTGTAGGTAACTGTGTAAGGCGCGGTTCCACCATAATATGCGTAAAGTGTAACGCCTATTTCAGTACCAAAACAATATTCAAATTCAGCATTCCAGCCAGCTTCAACACCGTTAAAACCAAAACTGATCTTTGGTTCGTCATTTACAAACAATGACATATCATCCAGGTATTGATTGATTCCGCATTCCGGACCATCAATAGCTTCGAGAGTCAAAGTAACGAAACCAGTTTTTCCCGGGAATGGAGTAAATGTTGGATTTACTGCTGTTGCATCATCGAATGAACCAAAATCAGCCGGATCAGCAGTCCACTCAACCGATACATAGTATTGAGCACTGGCAGTTGTCAGTTCATAGGATTCTCCTTCGCAAATGGTAGCATCTTCGCCAGCATCAGCAATCGGCTGCTTGGTAATATTGAGGGTCATAATGTCGGCATCCGGGTAAGTACAAGGACTGATCGGGAAAGCAACCATAATGAGTTCAACATAACCCAGTTCGATATCAGCAGGACCTGGAGTATAGGTTGGGTCTTCGATCAGCTTGTTGCTGAACGTACCATCACCTTCACCAAGTAATGCATAATCCCAGAAAACGCCACTTTCATATTCGGCATCTCCATTAAGTTGAGCTACTTCGCCTTCGCAAATGGTCTGGTCTGGACCAGCATCAGCCATCGGGAAGTATTGAACTGTAACGGTCAACTCATCAGTATCATATACTGAGCACGGTTCGCAAGGCATTGCTGTCAGGGTTAGAACAACTGATCCATTGGCAATGTCAGCAGCGCCAAGGGTATAAACAGCATTAAGCAGCGATGCGTTATTAAAGGTACCGGTACCAGCGGTGGTCCAAACATAACCACAAGCATTCTCAACTGAGCCGTTTAGGTAAACCGGACCATTTGTCCATGGAGGCATACAGAGTTTTTCACAAACAGTCTGATCCGGACCGGCTGAAGCGATCGGGAGCAATTGGAATGAAAGTGTGAGGTAATCTGAAACCGGCTCGCAGGTTGAGAGACCCTGTACAGTGATAGTAAGAATTACTGAACCAGCAGCGATATCTTCATCACCTGGTGTGTAAGTAGCATTGGCAAGAGCTGCATCATCAAATGTACCATCGCCGCTTGTTTCCCAGAGCACTGCGCCACCGTTTTCAATTACCGGTGATAAAGTATAGGTACCGTCTTCACAAATGGTTGCATCATCTCCGGCCTCAACTGTTGGAGGAGCCTGGAAGCAAAGATCCATGAAATCCTCAGCAGAAACTGTACAAGGATCCAGTGGAGAAGCTACAACACCAATTTCGATACATGTCTGAGGCCAGTCAATTGTAGGACTTGGTATGTAAGTAGGTTCGAGCACAATTTCACTAGGATCAAAAATACCAGCGCCATTTGTAGTAAACCATTGAATAGCTGAATAATTACCAGCTTCAACCAAACCTGTAAAGTCAAAAACGTCACCGTAACAAATGGTAGCGGACTCAGGAATGATGTTAATTGATGGATTTAGTTGAATATTAATCGTTACACATGCCTCTACAGGAAGGGTACAAGGACCAATAGGATTAGCTGTCAGACATAGTGTTACTTCTTCGGCAAGAGCATCATCTGGACCTGGTGTATAGGTTGCATGCAATATAGTTGGATCATCAAATGAACCATCGCCCTGGGTTGTCCACTCTACAGATGAATAGTAAAGAACCTCAGTCTGATCAAGAGTTACAGATCCGTCTTCGCAGAATATGTCATATTCACCAAGTGTGATTTGCGGTGTACGCTGAATTGTGAGTGCCATAACCGGCTCAAGTGAATAATCACAGGCGCCGCAACCAGCTACGATCATCTGGAGATGAACAGTTCCTGAAATCACATCCTGGAATGAAGGAGTATAAACCGGATTCAGTATAGTTTCATTGCTGAAAGTACCTGTACCATCGAGTGATACCCATTGAATTCCACAAATGTTGGATGCAGTACCAGCGAGTTGAGCATCATCACCTTCGCAAATGGTCTGGTCTGGACCAGCACTGGCTTCCGGAGCGGGATCAAAGCAAAGCTTCATTTTGTCAAGCACAAACATGGTGCAGGGTGATTTTGGGTAACCGATGAGAACCAAGGTTACACAACCAGCGGCAAGATCACCAGGACCAGGGAAGTATTCAACCTGCTCACAGGAGAAATCGGGACATACAAAATAACCGTCACCAGTAGTAGCCCACATAGTGAATGCAACATGAGCGCATGAGCCTTCAATAGTTGCGGACTCATTGGAGCAGATAGTCATATCAGGACCAGCATTAACATAAGGAGCATACTCAATGTAAAGGTTCATGGAACCTGAACCAAACTCAGCACAAGGCCCAATCGGACCTGCAGTAAGCGTAAGTACAACAGTCTGTCCTTCGTAAGCTGCGCTTGGGTTGAAAGTAGTTACTAACGCAGTTGGATTAGCAAAAACACCAGCAGCAGCAGGTTCAACAGTCCATAGGTATGGACCATTGCTATTCTCAACAGAAGGATTTGTTGTATAAAGTTCATGTGAGCAGACAGTAGCATCTGGCCCAGCAACTACAACAGGCAGCATCTGGAAACAGAGATTCATGAAGTCTTCGTCAGATACCGTACAAGGATCGATAGCAACTGCAGCTACACCAATGATTATGCAATTCTGCGGATAGTCAACCGTAGGACTTGGTGTGTAAACAGGTTCAAGGATTTTATCATTATCAAATGTACCACCGCCGTTGGTTGTAAACCACTGTAGTTCACTATAATTGGTAGCCTCAACCAGGTCTTCGAAATACATACTCTCGCCTTCACAAATAGTAAATGAATCCGGAATGATATTGATAGAAGGTTCAAGCTGGATGAAAATTGAGGTTTCTGATACAGCAGGAGCACAGGCTTCAGCTGTTGTTGCAGTTAGAGTGAATTCAATAAGACCTCCGGCAAGGTCATCAGCGCCAAATGTGTATGTAGGATTCTGGATTGTGGCATCATCAAATGTGCCATCACCAGTTGTTTCCCATAAAATTGCCTGACTCCAGTTAGGATCAAAGGTAACTTCAGCTGATGCGAAGGTATAGGTCACTGCATCGGCTACACAGAGAGAAACAGGATCTCCTGCAAAAGCAGTTGGAGGAGCAACAAAGCAAAGATTCATATAATCCTCGGCTGAAACAGTACAAGGATCAATGGCAGATGCGGTGACTCCAATTACAATGCACAACTGCGGCCAATCGACAGTTGGTGATGGAACGTAAATCGGTTCCAGAACCGTTTCATTTGGTTCAAAAATACCCGCACCATTGGTTGTAAACCATTGAATTTCATCATAATTTGCAGCGTTTACCATCCCGGTGAAGTCGTAATTATCACCATAGCAAACATAATCCTGATCAGGAAGAATGTCAATGGATGGCGGCGCCTGGAATTCAAAAACAACGGTTTCAACAGCTTGTCCGCAGCTCAGCGTGATAACCGTCAGTGTCAGTTCTACTGAACCGGCAAGGTCAGCTTCACTGGGAGTGTAAACAGCATTAGGAATGAAGGCATTGTCAAATGTTCCTGTTCCATTGGATGTCCAGGTTAAACTAACATAACCGGAAACTTCCGGATCGAGCTGAATTGTAAGACCTGGAGTTCCACAAAGCAGTGCGCCTTCTCCGGCTGACACATAAGATACCTGAACGGTTACATAGGCTTCGGTTACCAATAAACCGGAAGTAGCAGCAACCCTGAAGGTTGTTGTTTCGTCAACAAAAATCGAAAGAGTCTCGCCAAAACCAAGGCTTGTCCCATTGTCGAACCATTCCCAGGTATCAACCGGGTCGCCGGCAACGAGAGTTCCGGTTAAGGTAACGTCTAAACCTGAGCCACAAATTAAAGCCGGATCAGCGCTGGCTGATACGGCAAATGTTGGCCCAAAAACAGAAGTAACTTCTGAGAAACCAAAGACGGTAAATGTCTGAGGACCAGTTAATGTGGCGCCACTCCAGAAGTTCTCACCACCGGTGTAAACACGCCAGATGAACGATTCAAACGGATCAAATCCATCTTTGGCGGGTGTTATCGGGTCGTTGCCAAAGGCTGATAAGGCATTGGCTACTCCTGCAGTGTACTGAACAGCACCACCGCATTTTAACACCCCACCATCGTTGTAGAAAACTCCAACCCAGTCGCCTGTACTAATGGGAGTACCATTAATCTCAGGAGTAACTGCTGCCGGAATTGTCAGTACATGGGTAAACAACGTGGGGGTTGTTACCCATCCTGGAGGTTGTGCTGACACCAGGAATGGCACCAGCAGCAACACCAGCAAAAATTTGAACTTGTAAACTTTAGATAACATGTAATCCTCCTTTTTTAAGGTTTGAATAATTAAAATGATTAAAACTAATTTGTTAGCGTTTTCAAGCGTTTGCAAAAAGCGGAACAAATATACAATAAAATTAAGAAGTACTCTATCTACCTCGGGAAATTCCGGATTTTTGGAATAATTAACAATTTAACCGAGTTATTAACATTCTTAGGATTAAGCAAAACGACACTTAATTTCCACTTTAATTAAAAAATGTACTTTTTCTTTTAGTTGCGTCGAGATCAAAGAAAAATGTTCTTCAGGCAGCCGCTTGAAGGAAAACCCCACAATTTCATAATTTGGGCTATTTTTGCCCCCGAAAATCGAAACATAAGAAACTAACAATATTATAAGGTATGTTCGAAAGTTTAAGCGAGAAATTAGAACGATCATTCAAAATACTGAAAGGCCAGGGAAAAATCACTGAAATCAATGTGGCGGAAACCCTGAAAGAGGTGCGTAAGGCATTGCTTGATGCCGACGTCAGTTATAAAATCGCGAAACAGTTTACCGATGAAGTAAAGGAAAAAGCGCTCGGACAGAATGTACTCTCGGCTGTTTCGCCCGGACAACTGATGATCAAAATTGTCCACGACAACCTGACCGAATTGATGGGTGGAGAGCATGTTGACATTAACATTAAAGGTGACCCGGCAGTAATTCTGATAGCCGGGCTGCAGGGATCCGGAAAAACAACTTTCTCTGCCAAACTGGCCAATTACCTGAAACAAAAAAGAGGAAAACGCCCTTTACTGGTGGCCGGCGACGTATATCGTCCTGCCGCTATCAACCAGCTTCAGGTTCTCGGACAAACTGTCGGGGTCGAGGTTTACACTGAAGAGGGTAGTAAAGAACCTGTTAAAATCGCCCTCAACTCCATCAGCCATGCAAAATCCAAAGGTTTCAACGTGGTGATAGTGGATACAGCCGGTCGTCTGGCCATTGATGAGCAGATGATGGATGAAATCGCAGCTGTGAAAGCGGCCGTCAAGCCCCAGGAAACGCTATTTGTGGTTGATGCCATGACCGGCCAGGATGCTGTGAATACCGCCAAAGCTTTTCACGAACGGCTTAATTATGAAGGAGTGGTATTGACCAAACTCGACGGTGATACCCGTGGCGGTGCGGCTTTGACCATCAGGGCGGTAGTAAGCAAACCCATTAAGTTTGTCGGAATTGGTGAAAAACCGGACGCGCTCGATGTCTTTTACCCCAAAAGAATGGCCGACAGGATTCTGGGCATGGGCGATATCGTTTCGCTGGTCGAAAAAGCCCAAGAACAATTTGATGAAGAAGAGGCCCGAAAACTTCAGAAAAAAATTGCCAAAGACCAGTTTGATTTTAACGACTTCCTCTCGCAGATCAAGCAGATCAAAAAAATGGGTAACGTTAAAGACCTGATGGGAATGATACCCGGGATGGGGAAAGCCATTAAGGATCTGGACATTGACGATGATGCCTTCAAACATATTGAAGCCATCATCTACTCGATGACACCGGCAGAGAGAAGCAATCCTAAAATAATCAACGGCAGTCGCCGCAAAAGAATAGCCATGGGAAGCGGAACCGACATCCAGGAGGTAAACCGGCTCATCAAACAATTTGACGATACCCGCAGAATGATGCGCATGATGACGACCAGCGGAGGCAAGGGTATGATGAAAATGATGCAGAACATGAAAGGCGCCAGGTAACCTATATCCCGGATAGCGGGCAACTCACCAATGTATTCACCAAAAAACATAAGATAATCAAAAGCAGCGCTGTACGAAAAATTTAGAGGATTGGCGAATTATTGACGATCACTAAATCCCGACCTTCAGGCTCAATATTATGACAAAACAAATCAGAAAACTTCATCATGCAAATTATTGACGGCAAAAAAATAGCAGCCACCATCAAAGAGGAAATTAAAGCGGAAGTTGCCCGTATCATTGACGAAACCGATGGGGCGCCGCATCTGGCAGCAATACTTCTCGGCGATGATGCAGCCAGCGAAACCTATGTTTCGAGCAAAGAGAAAGACTGCAAATCTGTTGGCATTACTTCTTCAGTTTACCGGATGAGTGCCAGAACTTCTGAAGAAGAGCTCATCAAAACCATCGAATTTCTCAATAACGACGACCAGGTGAACGGATTCATCGTGCAATTGCCTTTGCCTGCGCACATTAATGTGGATAAAGTGGTTGCGGCCATTGATCCCAAAAAGGATGTAGATGGATTTCATCCGACCAACCTGGGAAAAATGATGCTTGGACAAGAAAGCTTCCTGCCAGCCACCCCTTATGGGATTGTTGAGCTTTTGAGAAGATATAATATCGAAACCGAAGGCAGGCATTGTGTGGTGCTGGGACGAAGCAATATTGTTGGTACACCGGTGAGCATTATGCTTTCAAGAAAAGAGAGTCCGGGCAATTGCACGGTTACGATTTGTCATTCGCAGACCAAAAACATCCGAGAGATTTCGGCCCAGGCTGACATATTGATTGCAGCTATCGGTAAACCTGAATTTGTCACTGCCGATATGGTAAAACCTGGAGCTGTTGTGATTGATGTTGGCATTCACCGGATTGATGACCCGAATCATCCGTCGGGATTTCACCTGACCGGTGATGTAAAATTTGATGAAGTTGCTCCAAAATGCAGCTATATCACTCCGGTACCTGGCGGGGTTGGACCGATGACCCGCGTAGCTTTACTTTTGAACACCCTGAAGGCTTTCAGGCAAAGCCTGGGTGAGCACATATAATATAAGGTGTGCATCCCTGATACAGTAATTGCCGTTTAACCCATGAATCCATCGCTGTGCTAAAACCTAAAAAATTAAATCCTAAGCAAAAGCTACTGCTCGAAGAGGGCAAACTTCTCCCGGTGATGGAGGCTTTCTACACACTTCAGGGAGAAGGCTACAATACCGGAGAGGCGGCTTTCTTTATCAGGGTGGGAGGCTGTGATGTTGGCTGCCGCTGGTGCGATGTCAAAGAATCGTGGAACCCCGATCTACACCCATTGACCGACACACTTGATGTGGTCGAACAGGCAGCAGCACAACCATCCAAAGCAGTCGTGGTTACCGGGGGAGAGCCATTGCTGTACAACCTGGATTATTTATGCTCCGAACTGAAAAAGCATCAGATTAAAACTTACCTCGAAACATCCGGCGCTTATCCACTCTCAGGGCAATGGGACTGGATCTGCCTTTCGCCGAAAAAAAACAGTTCACCGGTGGGTAATATTACCGAAGTTGCCAGCGAATTAAAAGTCATCATCTTCAACGACAGCGACATAGCATGGGCTGAAAAATTCGCAAAACTGGTAAACCCTGACTGCAAACTCTACCTTCAGGCGGAGTGGAGCCGAGCAAAATACATCACACCCGTGATAATCGAGTATGTGAAAAACCACCCGAAGTGGAAAATTTCGCTGCAGGCTCATAAGTTCATGAACATTCCTTAGCAGTGACTGCAAAGTTTTACAGGAGCCCGGCAAACCTATTTTCTCTTTTTCTGCGTTATCAAATTCACCATTTACTGATGAACTTTTGCCAATGCTATCTTTCATGAAAACTATTGCAAAATACATGATGAAAGCCGGACTGAAGATTTTGAAGTGCGCTGCAATAATTTTGATCTGTGTTTACACTTTTAATAATAGCATTGCACAGCCGCTCTCCACTAATTCGAAAAAAGCCATCAGGTTTTATGAAGAAGGAAAGACTCAATTCGGACTTTTAGAATATACTTCTGCAAAAGTAAGTCTGGAAAAGGCTGTTTCGGCAGATGAAAATTTCCTGGAAGCCTACATGCTCCTTGGGGATATTCATCGTACGCTGAAGGAATACAGGGAGGCAGCCCAGATTTATGACAAGGTCATCAGTATCAATGCACAAAAGTACCCGGAGGTATATTATTTTTCAGGATTGATAAGTTTTGAACTTCAGCATTACCCGCTATGCATCGAACGGCTCAATCGCTTTCTTGAAATTGACCGAAAAAATGCTGCAAGGATCAGAGAGGCCGAATTTTTCATTGCATCAAGCCATTTTGCTATCCAGGCGATTTCAAACCCCGTCGCTTTTCAGCCGGTTAATCTAGGAAAAAACATCAACACCGCTGATGATGAGTTCATTAATGCCATCAGCCCGGATGAATTGTATCTCTATTTTACCGGAAGAGACCCAAATCAAAGCGCTTCTCAATCATCCGACCGGTTTTTTTATACCGGCCGCGATAATGAAAATTCTGCCTGGCCAGCTTCAAAGCCAGTTCCGCCACCTTTAAATACCATGAACAATCAGGGAGCGCTGAGCCTGACCCATGATGGGAAGTACCTGCTTTTTGCCGGTTGTCAGTGGCCGGGTGGCTATGGCAGTTGTGATATTTATGCAGCCAGAATTATTAACGAGCAGTTTGGAGAACCGCTAAATTTGGGAAACCCTGTAAACAGCTCCGCATGGGACTCGCAGCCATCGCTGGCTCCGGATGGCCGGACCCTCTATTTTTCAAGCACCAGGCAAGGTGGTTTGGGTAAGTCAGATATTTGGAAAAGCTATCTTAAAGATGATGGAGAATGGAGTGCTCCGGAAAACCTTGGTTTTAAGATTAACACTGTTGGCTCCGAAATGGCGCCATATCTCCATCCCGACGGAAGAACACTCTATTTTTCCTCCGACCGGCATCCGGGAATGGGTGGAATTGACCTGTTTATGTCGAAAATGGATGAAAATGGTGAATGGTCTGATCCCGTTAATCTTGGATACCCTATCAATACACCGGGCGACGAAATCAATATCATCGTCAATGCCAGAGGCGACGCTGCTTACATTTCTGCAAAACTTCCTGAAGGAACCGGGGGCTACGACATTTATCAATTTGAACTGCACCCGGCAATCAGGCCAGAATCCTCATCATACATTAAAGGTGTGGTTGCAGATGCAAAAACCGGGAAAAAGCTTTCGGCGGGATTCTTGCTCATTAACCTAATTACGGGACTTGAGGTCGTCCAATCCTTTTCAGATGAAAAAACCGGTGAGTTTTTACTTTGCCTCCCCACCAGCCGCGACTACGCACTGAATGTTTCGAAAGAGGGTTATCTATTTCACAGCGAACACTTTTCACTTTCAGGTTACAACGAAATTTCAAAACCGTTTTTACTGGATATTGCTTTAAACCCGATACTTCCTGGAGAGATTTCAATTATGCGGAATACCTTTTTTGATACCGGAAAGACTGATTTAAAAGAGGAATCGCTGGTGGAACTGGGAATGATTCTGCAATTTCTCAATCAAAATCCATCCATAAAAGTGGAAATTAGCGGACATACGGATAATGTGGGAACCGAGAGTTACAATCTGAACTTGTCGGAACAGCGGGCAAAAGCGGTGGTGGATTACCTGAGAGGTCAAGGGATTGATGCCGGCAGGCTGCAGCACAAAGGTTACGGGTACAATCAGCCGGTAACTTCCAACGAAACCGAAGAGGGTAGAGCTACAAATCGCAGAACGGAGATCAAAATACTTGAAGTGGCCAGGTAGGTAAAATTCTGTCATTCAACATTTTTCAGCTCCAATCTCACCATATTAAGCGCTTCCAGGGCAGCTTTCCGGATGTTTCGCCCGCGGTGCTCGCCAAACAAGAAATTTCGGGCAATGGTTTTTTCGGGAGTTGCCATTGCAATCCAGGTAGTTCCAACCGGTTTTTCGTCCGAACCACCATCAGGCCCTGCAATACCCGTAACTGCGATGCCATAATCCGTATTCAGTTTTATCCTGACATTTTCCGCCATTTGACGGGCAACCTGCTCACTTACAGCCCCGAAGTCCATTAGGCCCCTCTCGTCAACCCCCAGTAAATCCATTTTAATCTGGTTGGAATAAGCAATCACAGAGCCTTTATAATAAACAGAGCTACCCGGAATTCCGGTTATTAGATGAGCAATGTAACCGCCGGTACAACTTTCGGCTGTTGAAAGGCTTTTACCGGCAGATTTCAACATTCTGCCAACTACTTCTTCCAGAGTTTCGGTACCAAAACCAAAAACCAGGTCTGGAATTATTTTCAGTAATTGAGCGGTCTGCTCCTCTATCTGCATTTGGAGATCTGACTTGTTTTCGCCGGCAGCCGTCAATCGTAACCTCACCATGCCGGGCTGAGGCAAATAGGCCAGCTTGATATTTTTTGGCAGGTTATCTTCCCAATCTTCGATGGTTTTGGCTAAAAATGATTCGCCAACTCCTTGAGTTAGTATGGTTTGATGAAGAATAAAAAGGGCGGAGGTATATTTTGCAAGTTTGGGTATGACATGGTTAGTAAACATCGGCATCATCTCGAAAGGCACGCCGGGCATTGAAACGTAGAATTTGCCGTTTTTCTCAAACCACATGCCCGGCGCAGTACCTTCAGGGTTTGGCAGCGGTGTACAAACCGCCGGTACTTCAGCCTGTTTGCGGTTGAGTTCTGTAACTTTCAGTCCTCTGTGTTTAAAGAGGCGCTCAATATTGATGTAAGCATCATGATTAAAAACAAGATGAGTATCGAAAAACTCACATAACACCGACTTGGTAACATCGTCTTTGGTAGGGCCAAGTCCACCGGTAATCAAAATAATATCAGCACGTTGCGTGGCATCCTCCAGTGCCGCAAGAATGTGTTCGCGGCTGTCGGAAACACTACTGATCTGATACACCTTCACTCCGGCCAGGTTCAGTTGCTCGCCAAGCCATGCCGAATTGGTATCCACCACCTGGCCAATCAGCAATTCATCGCCTATTGTAATTATCTCCGCTTTCATATTAAAAACACCTTCAGGATTAATGTTACTTTTGCCACTTTTTACCGCAAAAGTAGAATTATTCAGTGTTTGATATGGAAAGAATTAAAGAATCTGAGTTGATCCTAAATGCCGACAGAAGTATTTATCACCTGAACATCAAACCGGAAAATCTCGCTGAAAATGTGATTTTGGTTGGCGATCCGGCCAGGGTAGCCAAAATTTCGCGTCATTTCAGCAAGATCGAGTATCAAAGCCAGAACCGCGAGATCATTACCCACACAGGGATTTTCAAGGGCAAGCGCATTACGGTTATGTCCACAGGAATGGGTACCGACAATATTGATATTATAGTAAATGAGCTTGATGCACTGGTCAACGTTGACTTTGAAAAACGCCGGGTGAAGGAAAAAATCGTCAGCCTCAACCTCATCCGATTGGGCACCTCAGGCGCTATTCAGCCCGAAATCCCTATTAACACTGTGGCTGTATCAACACACGGGATCGGAATGGACGGGCTTCTGAAGTTTTACAAGAGCCAAGCAGTGATTGAAAATGAGATGACCGCTGAGTTCATCAGGCAAACCGGCTGGCACAGCGATCTTCCATTTCCTTATGTAGTTTCTTGCTCTCCGCTGCTGATGGAAAAAATCGGTTATGGTTTGTTGAAGGGAATTACGGCTACTGCGCCGGGATTTTACGGGCCGCAGGGACGGGTAATCAGGATTCCTCTTAATTATCCGGAAATCTCCGACAAAATCAGGTCATTCAACTACAATGGTAACCGGGTGTTGAATTTTGAGATGGAGACTTCAGCATTGTATGGTTTGGGGAAACTTCTTTGCCACAACGCCCTGACAATGTGCGCAATAATAGCCAATCGCGCCAATGGAGAGTACACCGGGGATTATAAAAATATCATTGAGGAAATGATTGTGCTTCTGCTCGAAAGAATTGCAGCACTTTAATCCGCTTTCGGCGCTTGTTGGATATTTTTGAATCTCAGCTTGATAACACCAAAAACGGCTTCGCGAAAAATCCCCCGGCTCATTTTTGAAGTACCAACAGTGCGGTCGGTAAATACTATCGGGACTTCGACTACCCTGAATCCAAGTTTGGAGGCGGTTAGTTTCATTTCGATCTGGAAAGCATAACCAATGAATTTGATCTTTTCGAACCAGATGGTTTCCAAGACTTTGCGCCGGTAACACATAAAACCTGCCGTGGAGTCAGTAATTTTTAGCCCGGTGATTATCCTGACGTATTTCGAAGCGTAATAGGACATCATCACCCTGCCCATCGGCCAGTTGACGACCCTGATGACATTTCCGACATATCTTGATCCGATAGCAACGTCAGCTCCGTTTTTACAAGCTTCGTAAAGCCTCACCAAATCATCGGGGTTATGCGAAAAGTCGGCATCCATTTCGAAAATATAGTCGTAATTCCGTGCCAATGCCCATTTGAAGCCATGGATGTAAGCGGTTCCCAATCCCAGCTTTCCTTTTCTTTCTTCGATAAAAAGCCTGTCCGGAAACTCTTTCATCAGCGACTTGACTATGGCTGCTGTTCCATCCGGAGAGTTATCCTCGATTACCAGAACATGAAAATCTCCCTGCAGCGCCATAACATACCGCAGGATGGATTCGATGTTCTCTTTTTCGTTGTAAGTTGGGATAACAACCAGTTTGTCGGACATTACAGTTTTTTTAGTATTACTGATGAAAACAACGTTTTGGAATTCTATTTAGTGCCAGCCCTGAATTCCTCAATCTTTCCGTCACCGGACAAATTTGGAGACAGGTTATTATCAAAGGGATAACTTTCAGTTAGGAAGAAAAATTATCTTTTCCGAAGTCATTACCTGGTTATTGCCGTAAACCACAAAATAGACACCTTTGATAAAGCCTTCGCTTAGAAGGTTGATCCTAACTTCTTCAACTCCCGGATCTATCTTTTTTATCAACTTCTCCCTTCCCATCATATCAAAAATCCTGATTTCCTGATTCTTCCCGGCATTGGACGGAAGTTGAATGGTGAATTCAGCGGATGACGGATTGGGATACAGATTCAGCGAATTTGAAGTGAGCATATCTCCAATACCAGTCGGATCAGAAATATCCTGTAGCGAACGTAACTCAATCTTCCAGCTGGAATAAGTGTAATTGAGGGGGCCAGTGATTGTGTAGGATTTGTTCAAAACCGGATCTACACTGAAGACATCATTGTTTTGAACGTTGACCTGGCCGGCGCCATCGCTAACTCTCCACATCCCACTGTTGTTCCAGTGTTGGGTAAAAGTGCAAACCGCATCCTGCACTCTTACCAATACACTTTCCCATTCCTCATCAATTTCGTTGGAAGTTATGACCTGCGGTTCCGGAACACGTCTGTCGGTTTTAATGAGTTTGAACATCGAAACATTGGCAATTTCGGTGAGATTATAATACTCTTTCACAAGCCCTGAAACGACAACGCTGTCGCCGATGGAAGGATACCTGGAGGGGTCGTAAACGAATAAACCGGATCGTGGACCCTGTCCTGCCTGTATAAAATAACCGTTTGTAAGAAAAGCAGTTACAACACCCGTGGTAGTCACCTGAAGATCCTGAAACGGAGAGTTATTTCCCGAACCCTGAATGTCCTGAATCGAAGTTATCTGCCCCTGGTAAGCCATTGCTATCCTGTAGGAATAGGTCGGAGCGTAGGTTACATCATTCCCTGTTCCGGCTTTTACTGCAAAATATACCGCCTCTCCCTCTTCGCCGGGGGGAAGCTGAGCCTGCCACTTTCCGTCCGAAAAATTCATTGCTATTTCAACATTCAGTACGTTGAACTTACTGCCAGTCATCACCTTAACACTACCCGTTGGCGGTGTTGGGTCAATTGTGCATGAAACAGTAATGGCTTGTCCCTCATAAGGTTGATCGTCAGAAACCGAAACATTTCCGATGGTATAAAAAGGAAGCGCTCCCCCACCCCATATCAAACCAACGAAGTTTGGATTATCGGTGAATGGATTCCGGTTCTTTTGAAACCGGTAAATAACATTGTTACGGTTATGGTCAAACTGGTCGGTGGGATCCATTTCATTCCAATCGAGTAGTGTGGAGAGTTTTCCGTGCTCAGGCTGGGGATAGGTATCCACCTTATCCACTACTGTCAGGTTGATTTCACCATTGGTCCATTCGTAGCGGGAATCCATGTAAAATATGATTCTGGCAACGTCGCCTTTCACTGCGTTGCGAGGCTCCCAGGATACACCCGGTGTAAACTTACACTCGGTTGCCTCAGGATGGTAGTAAAGGCTCCAGTCGAAATCGAGGTTGCTTCGGTCGGTATTCACCGAGGCATCTGCTGGTTTAAGGTTATGAACATCCGAATCCATTGGCAGAATCCCGCTAAACTGGCCATGTGATTTTGCCCAGACGTGTTCGCGGTTAATCTTGTTTCCACCTGTTCCGTAATCGTTTCCGTTTTGCGAACGGCCGGTATAAATAAGGATAACGTTTCCTGGTACATTGGGATCGGCATCGGAATAATACATTACGTGCCTTGAAAAGTAATAGGAAAGGCTGTTATGACCCCGAATGATCTCGTGCAGTTTTGTTTTCAGGGCAGTACCCTGCAAACCTTCGGTTCCATTGTAATAACCAACCGGTTGAGCTAGAATTGCACCAGAGAAAAACAAAAAAAGTATTGAGATGAGTTTTCTCATCTTGGCAGGATGAATTTAGACTAATTTTTTACCTCAACCTTGCTGATTTCCCAGGTAGCTGCGCCTGATGCCGTACTGGTATATTTGAAGGCAATATAAATTGTCTGATTTTCGTAAGCTGCAAGGCTGACCTCACCGCTGTTGACAAAAGTCCAGTTATTGCCTGCAGCACGGTTAAAGCCCTGCAATTCTACCCAGGTTCCATTGGTTGATGGATCGCCGCTACCGCTGTAGGTGGTC
This sequence comes from Bacteroidales bacterium, assembly GCA_036794825.1. Lineage (GTDB taxonomy): Bacteria > Bacteroidota > Bacteroidia > Bacteroidales > 4484-276 > RZYY01. The sequence goes on from DAIRGA010000004.1 coordinate 26,958, forward strand.
GAAATCAACACCTTCATATCGCTGATGTTGGTAATAAAATTAATGGCTTCACGAAACTCCATTTTTACGCCGGTTTTTTCAGCGAGCGAAATTGCCGGAGATACCAGCCAGTCTTCGTTGGCATAGTTTGTTCCCTGGCTGTAGCCCGACATTACCGAGCAACCTCCGTCGAAATTGCCCCAGCCCCATACCTGGGTACCGGTTACGCTATACGCTGTAAAGGTTCCAAGATTTGAGGCGAATTCCTCGGCAAAGATGGAGTTGCCTCCACCGCCGCCACCACCGCCTTCCAATTCGAAGTCAGCAGATTCGCCGCCACTGTCTCTTAATCCAGCTGTGCCGAAATAGGTTCTGAAGGTTCCGTTAACATTAAGCCATTTTCCAAGATTATCAGGATTATCCACAAGGTTGACCTCTGAACGCAAAGGTTTTCCTGAAGGCAGGTTAACGATTACGCAGTTCATATAGTTATTTTCGGTTTTCGAATCAGCAATCAGCACATTGGTTGCCAAATCAAACGGGGGGGCATACAAAATATCATCATTGGATATTATCGATGTAACTCCGCTCTTCACGGCGCCAACAATATAGCCTTTCACCCAACCCACGATGTAAGGTGTTGCATTTTGATTGGCAATACCTGCTGCAACGTTGTAAGGATCGGCCTGAGTACCAGTACCGGTTCCGCCGCCACCACCGCCGCCGCCTGTGCAACGTTCGCCGGTGAGGTCAATTTCACCCAAATCCCTCACGTACAATTGAATAGTATTATTGAAAATACTGGCAATGGCAACGAATGTACCTTTTCCGTTTGGAAGACTTGCTCCTGCAAAGTTGGCGTATCCGCTGGTTCTTACTGTTACCGTGCTATTATTACAATCTTTCAGCGTACGGTTTTGAGTAGTCAGGCCATTTGGATCCGACCAGGTTTTGGCAGTATCGGAAGCCGAGAATTCGACATCATTCAACTGGATAAGTTGCGAGGTGTAAGCGCCGCCGGTTAATTCCGGAATTGTAACCACCTTAGGGGCAACATGAACATGGGTTTTTAACTTCACCACATTGCGGTCAACATCCACCGAGTCGAGCTGGATTACACCGCTATAATCACTCAGGATCAAGCCATTAAGATAAACTCGGATGGAATCGCCGACATACAGCCCGCCAGGATTTATAAGCCGCAGATTCACAGCGCCTGTGGCATCCTGAACATAGGAGTTTTTATAAATATTCCCTGAGGTTTCGTCGCCCACAACAACACCATAGACTGACATGGCAGTATCAAATTTAACTACCTGTCCCTGATACATGGCTTTTACTTCTGCAAGAGTGACAACCTTGCCAACCGGAATATCTTTTGATGGCGGTTTATCAAAATCCTGCTTTACACATGAGCTGAAAATGAGACTAAAAGAGGCGAGAAAAACCAGTAAAGGAAAAATCAATTTTTTAGACATGACTATGAAAATTAAAGTTTGATTAGTGAAGCTTGAGTATTAAAATCTTAAACTGAGGTTGGCAAAATACTGAGTACCATAAAGGTAAAAATATTTAGGGGGGAATTTTTGCATATCATTCGGGTCGTAGCGGAATTGCTCGAAGCCGCCGAAGGCAAAATCGGTTTCGTTCAGGAGATTGTTGATGGAAAGATTCAGCGCAATGTAGTAGTTTCCGATTCTCCATGATTTACCTCCATAGATATCAATGGTGTAGGCAGAATTCAACTTTTCCTGGGCGATAAGCTCCTCGTAACGAAGGTCTTCGGAATTGTAAGCTCCGGCTGCAGCTTCTGATCTGCGATCGGGGTTTGGCTCCAGGTACATATCATCAAAGTAATTGATGTTGGCTCCAATCCACCAGAATTTCGGAGCATTGTATTTGATGCCGCCGGACAAGGCAGTTTGTGGACTACCGCCGACGTAATAATTCTTCAGGTAAACTTCCCTGTTTTCGGCGAGAATTTCCGAGTTGTTGTCCTGCGAGATAGTTGCCAGCGGGCGGGAGTTGTAAATCAATTGCCCAAGCCCGGCCACCCCGGTAACGTTGATGGTAGAAGTCAATTTATAGTCAATGCCAATCTCTGCTCCCATACTTCTGGTATCCACACCTGTCATCTGGTAATTTACAAAACTGCGAAGCGTTTCATGGTAGAAACTTCTGGAGTAAATCTGGTCATTAAACTCGGTATAGTAGAAAGTAGCCCTAGCCTGAATTTTGGGTGCACGCAGAACGTAGCCGATGTCTCCTGAAAGTATTTGCTCATCGGTGAGGCCATCCACAACAAAATCCCTTGTTCTTGGCGAAATGTAAGAATCCCTGAAATAAGGAGCTCTGGTAAGGTACATGGCATTGGCAACCAGGAAGTGGCGGCCGGTAATTTTGTAGGTCAGTCCTCCCTTAATGCCATAATTGAAGAAATTTTGCTTTTCCGAATCTCCAAGCGATGCATCGGGAAATTTACCATTCTGCATGTGTCCGGTACGCCAGAACTCAGTGTAAGAAAGGGTTGCAGCCAGGTAATAGTCCATTTTGGAATAAGTAAAGTTTGCCTGTGCAAAAGCTTCAAAATTGTTGATATTGGCATCGTAATCGTACCCAAAAACATCACCTTTGTAAACCGGGCGGTTTGGCGTTCTCAGGTCGTTTTGTGACAAATTGGGATCGAAATAATCCTGCTCGGCAAATTTATCCAGGTCAACATAAAAATCGCCACCGAGTAAATCATCCAGAACTTTGTATGTTCTTCCTTTGTACCATGACAGATTTACGCCTGAATTGATGGTGATGTTCGGGTTTAGCTCTTTCCAGAGGTTAGAATTAATCTGGAACTGGTTGTGGTCGTTTCTGCGATCTTCCACTACATATTTTGAAAAATTGCCTGTAATACTATTCCCTTCAATCCCATATGCATCGGCAATTGTAAAGAGGTTTTTGCTGTTGGCAAAGTAGAAGAAATCCCAGTCAATCTGCCGGAATTGTTCATTAGTTTGCCATTGGTTAGTGTAATAGTCAAACTGTGTGGGGTTATCTTTCCAGTAGCTTGGCAGATTGCGGTAATAATCGGGTCTGGGATCTGCTGCATCATACCACTCGAGGGCAGTGGAACCATATCTACCGAAAAAATAACCGACCGAACTGGTAATCCTTGTGGTATTGTCAGGCTCCCAATAGTGGGTTAAAATAGTTCGCGGCTGATTATAAGTACCGACTCTTGCGTTTCTTTTTTCTCCATTCTGATAACCCCAGTAAGGGTTGTAATAGTTTGATCCGGCCAGGTCGTTTGCTTCCTGAACCACCGGGCCAGATCGGCCGGCTTGTGATGGTGCTGCAAAGGCAATGAAACCAAGGCTGTGCTTGTTGTTGATTTTCTTCTCGATGGCTGCAAAATAGCTCCAGGCATCGTAGAAAGTTCCTTCGATGTATCCCTCCTGTGCCCAGCGCCTTGAGCCTGAAACCGACAACGCCCAGCCATTATCCATCATGCCGCTGTTGTAAGTGGCCATCAGGCGGTTGCGATAAGAGCGGTTGGCGGCAGAATAGGTGAGTCTGGTTCCAGGTCTTTGTTTGGATGCACGAGCCTCGATGTTTGTAACTCCGCTCACACCACCAAAAGAATAGGGTGAGGCAGAAATTCCGAAATCTATTTCCTGCCAGCGTGTAACATCGTTCAGGCCACCCCATGCTGACCAGTAAGCCCTGCCGGTTTCCTGGTCGTTGAGCGGCATACCACCGATCGAAACCGAAGTATTTTCAGAGTCATATCCTCTCACCCTGAAACGGGTTTGCCCAAAAGTGTAACCTGCCGTGGAGATAAAGACATCCCTTGAAGACTGCAAAAGTCCGGAGACATTCTGTGGCTGTTCATCCGATTCAAGATCAGCGGAAGAGACGGTAGAAATCTGATTGAGTGCGGCCTCATCCGGCGAAACCATGGTGGTATCCGCCTGCGAAAACACCTGAAATGAGAGAAGTGAAATAGCGAAGATTAGTAGAAAATTTTTCATCTGTGGAGATTGAATAGAAAATCGAAATTATTAGATCAGAATGTGAAAAACAGTCGGCAAAATTAGCCAAATTTTGAATAGAAATACCGCTTTAATAGTTTTGTTCTAATTTTGTGGCTGCTTTAAACACTTCTATTTATGAAATTCTGCCTACGACTTTGCACACTGCTCCTGGCCTTTTTGATTGTTGGTCAGTTACAGTCACAAAACGATAAAAAATACCGGGTTGGCTGTATTGCTTTTTACAACATCGAAAACCTTTTCGATACCATCAATCAGCCGGATGTAATTGATGAAGAATTTTTACCCGAGGGCATAAACAACTGGAATACAATAAAATACTATGAAAAGTTAGGTAGGATAACCGAAGTAATTTCAAAGATTGGCGTAGATGTTACTCCTGATGGTCCGGCAGTGATCGGGTTGTGTGAAATCGAAAACAGCAGTGTTCTTTTTGATCTCGCTGCGCAGCCAACCATCAGCAGCCGAAATTACCAGGTAGTTCACCACGATGGTCCTGACCTGCGGGGCGTTGACTGCGCTTTGCTTTATAACCCAAAGTATTTCACTAAAACCAACTCCCAGTCCAGAACATTGCGAATCCCCGGCAGGGATGATTTTTTCACCCGCGACCAGTTGGTGGTTTCGGGCATGTTTGACGGCGAGATGATGCATTTCGTAGTCAACCACTGGCCATCGAGGCGCGGCGGGCAAAAACGAAGTGAGCCGCTCAGGATTGCCGCCGCCCAGCTCACACGTTCCATCGTTGATTCATTGCTGGCTATTGACCCCAACGCCAAAGTTATTGTAATGGGCGACCTCAATGATGACCCTGTGGATAAATCAGTAAAAAAAGGCCTGAAAACAGTGGATTCGCCTGAAAAAATCGCTCCAGGTCTGATGTTGAATCCAATGGAAAAACTTTTTCGCCAGGGCATTGGCAGCCTTGCTTACCGCGATTCCTGGAATCTTTTCGACCAGATGATCCTGACACCGGCATTTATCGGCGATGATAAATCAAATTACAGATTTTTCCGTGCTGCAGTTTACAACAAACCTTGGCTCCTGCAAAAGGAAGGCGCCTTCAAAGGCTATCCCTGGCGCTCATTTGCCGGAGGTAGTTATCTTGGCGGCTACAGCGATCACCTGCCGGTTTATCTTTTTGTGATAAAGGAGGATTATTAGAAGCGATTGTTTTAAACAAATTCTACCCGCACCGTATCGTTAACCTTTAATCCGAGCAAACCGGAGGCATTTCCCATTGATACGGCTATTTGTAAAAAGCCGGATGAGTTGAATAAAGCCACAATCTCCCCTTCATGTACATCTTTGTAAGAGTGGCTGATCTTTTTCACGCTATAGCGTGATGCGCCGAAAACAATCCGGAACGATCGTTTCTGACCGACTTTCAGAAACAATTCCTCATCAATATTTGTGAATACGTTCTCGTAATTATCCACATATATTACATGCCCTTTGATCAGGTCCCGCTCCGTTACCGGCCGGAGTTGAATTTTCGTGGCCAGCTTTTTTCGTTCTGGGCCTAACTGCCTGATATCACCTCCATTGACAATCTGTTGTGCCACCTTGATAAACACATCAAATGCGGCAAAGGTGAAGGTATTGGTATCCTGGTGAATATCTATTTCGGTGATTGAATCGGGTTCTTTTTCAAAAGCAAGCGAGAAAATGCCATTGTCTGCGCCGATGAAGTAGCAGCCATTGTATTCCACCACCACGTGCGGCATTTCGATGGTGGCCTCCGAGGTAATGTCAACAATGTGGATGGTCTTTTCCGGAAAGTTGGGAATACAGTTTTTGAGCACAAATGCAGCGCTGTTGAGGTTGAACGGCGGGATGGAGTGAGAAATGTCAATGATAGAGGCGCCGGGGATTTTCGATAGGATCTTTCCCTTTACCATTCCCACATAATGATCTTTTGTCCCCCAATCGGACAGCAGTGTTATAAGCGCCATTTACCCTAAACCTCTGAATGTTAAACAGTGGCGCAAAATTACGATTTCTCCGGAACGGCATCAGCAATTTTTGATAATTTTGGGGGGTAAAAAAAACAGCAAAAAAGACTAAATTTTTTCCTCAATCCACAGAATGTCCGAAAAAACCATCTCACTTGAATCCATCAACCCACTTGAAATTTTTGGCGTAAATGATGCCAATTTTGAGCTGCTGAAAGGGCAATTTCCAAAATTAAAGCTTGTTGCCCGCGGCACTGAACTTAAAGTTATCGGTGAAGAGAGCGAAATTGACCTTTTTGAGAAGCGATTTTCCCTGTTAATTCTTCATTTAGAACGATTTGGAAAACTAAGTGAATACGATGTCAGGGATCTGCTTGAAAGCGAAGCGGACTATGTACCTCAAAGTTTACAGCAAAACACAGACGTACTGGTGCATGGCCGCAACGGAAAACTCATCAAAGCACGCACTGTTAACCAGCAGCGAATGGTTGACAGTTGTCGCAAAAACGACCTTATCTTTGCCATTGGTCCGGCCGGAACCGGAAAAACCTACACCGCCGTAGCCCTTGCTGTTCAGGCGCTGCGAAACAAGGAAATCAAAAGGATCATTCTAACCCGGCCAGCAGTGGAAGCCGGCGAGAACCTCGGTTTCCTTCCGGGCGACCTCAAAGACAAACTCGATCCTTACCTTCAGCCACTCTACGACGCCCTTCGGGATATGATCCCGTCACAAAAACTTTTGGGTTACCTCGAAGACGGCACCATCGAGATTGCGCCGCTCGCTTTCATGCGAGGCCGCACCCTGGATAATGTTTTTGCCATCCTCGATGAAGCACAGAATGCCACCGAAAGCCAGTTGAAAATGTTTCTTACCCGGATGGGCTCATCGGCCAAATTTATCGTAACCGGCGACATCACGCAAATTGACCTGCCCCGAAATCAATCTTCCGGCCTCATTCAAGTGACCAAAATTTTAAATGACATCCCAGGAATTGACTTTATTTATCTGAATGAAAAAGATATTGTAAGGCACAAACTGGTCGTTCAAATCATTAATGCATACGGAAAATTAACCAACACAAATAATCAAACCAGGCAAAGCAATGGAAACAATAACCAAAACCAACTTTAATTTTGCAGGACAAAGAAGCCTTTACACCGGCAAGGTACGCGATGTTTACAATATTAACGACGAACTGCTGGTGATGATAGCAACCGACCGCATTTCGGCTTTCGACGTAGTGTTGCCCAAAGGGATTCCCTACAAAGGGCAGGTGCTCAATCAGATAGCTTCGCGATTCCTCGATGCCACCGCCGATATTGTTCCCAACTGGAAAATTGCCGTTCCCGATCCAATGGTGACCATTGGCGTTTATTGCAATCCATTTCCTGTTGAGATGATTATCCGGGGTTACCTTACCGGCAGTTCATGGAGAACCTACCAGAAAGGCGCCCGTAACATCTGCGGTGTCCCCGTTCCTGACGGGATGAAAGAACATCAGCGTTTCCCCGAGCCAATAATCACCCCTACGACGAAAGCCACTACTGGTCATGATGAAGATATCACCCGCGAAGAGATCATTAGCCAGGGGCTGGTTTCGGACGAGGACTACCTGCTGCTCGAAAAATACACGTTGGAACTTTTCAGGGTCGGAACCGAAATCGCCGCACAGAAAGGGCTGATTCTGGTGGATACTAAATATGAATTTGGAAAAAGAGATGGAAAAATATACCTGATTGATGAAATCCACACGCCCGACTCGTCGCGGTATTTCTATCTGGATGGCTATGCTGAGCGCCAGGCAAAGGGTGAAGCTCAGAAACAGCTTTCGAAAGAGTTTGTCCGCGAGTGGCTGATGGCCAATAATTTCAAAGGTGACCCCGGCCAGCAGGTTCCCGAAATGACACCTGAAATTGTAGCTTCAATTTCGGAGCGCTACATCGAGCTTTACGAAAAGATTACCGGGGAAAAATTTCAAAAGGCGGATGTGTCGGAAGTTTTGAGCAGGGTGGAAAGAAATATTAATGGGTTTCTTTCGCAACATTATAAATAGCAGTAAATTTCGCCAATTCGTAAAAGTGCCTTAGTATATAGATTTTCAGGACTTTAATGGATATTAAAACCCATCATACAATCATCAACGGTGATAGCCGGCAAATGAGCGAACTGACTGATCGCTCGGTTCATTTAGTAATTACATCCCCTCCCTACTGGCAGTTAAAAGACTACGGAACCGAGGATCAGATTGGATTTCACGAAAGCTACGAAAGCTACATCAATAATTTAAATCTGGTTTGGAATGAATGTTATCGGGTTCTCCACAATGGTTGCAGGCTTTGCGTCAACATCGGCGACCAGTTTGCCCGTGCTGTGTATTACGGTCGTTACAAAGTAATTCCAATTCGTGAGGAAATCATCAAATTTTGCGAAAATGTCGGCTTCGATTACATGGGAGCAATCATTTGGCAAAAAGTTACGACCTCCAATACCACCGGCGGGGGCGTTCAGATGGGTTCCTATCCATATCCCAGGAATGGAATCCTAAAGCTGGATTATGAGTTTATCCTGATTTTCAAAAAACTGGGCGACGCACCAAAACCCACTAAAGAACAAAAGGAGCTTTCGGTTATGACCGCCGAGGAGTGGAACACCTATTTTGCCGGCCACTGGAATTTTTCAGGTGCAAGACAAAGTGGCCATATTGCCATGTTTCCGGAAGAGTTGCCACGAAGACTTATCAAAATGTTCTCATTCACAGGAGAAACTATTCTTGATCCTTTTGCTGGCAGCGGAACTACTTCGCTTGTCGCCAGAAATCTTGAAAGAAATTCTATCGGGTATGAAATCAATCCGGATTTTATCCCGGTGATAAAAGAGAAATTGGCAGTTGCGCAAAAGGACCTGAAAGGCACTACCTATGATTTCGTCTTCCAAAATAAGCCCGTTGTTGATTTTGAAAATGAGATTAAAAGTCTGCCCTATGTATTTACTGACCCACACGCACTTGACAAAAAAATTGATGTAAAAAAGCTTCAGTTCGGATCGAAAATTGACCTTGATAGCCCAACCAAGCGAGAGGAGTTATTTACCGTGAAAGAGGTTATCAGCCCAAACAGGCTAAGACTTAGCAACAATCTGACTATAAAACTTTTAGGTGTAAAAGAGATTGATAATGCAGATATGGAAGCCAGGTCGTTTCTGATTGAAAAGACTAAAGGTCAGCGCGTTTTTATGAAATATGACCAGGTAAAACATGACAGCGAAAACAACCTGCTGTGTTATCTGTACCTTGAAAACAAGACATTTGTCAATGCACATCTCATTAAAAGCGGTTTGGTAAAAGTGGACAACAGCATTGATTTTAAATTTCGAACCAAGTTTGAAAACCTAATGCAACAAATTAATGGCTAAGGAGTGGATTTTAAATAGCGCTATGAACCGGTTCCAGCTCAATTTTAAAAGAAATGTCGGGCCGACTTCCGAGTCAATCCGCAAATGCGCTCCAAAAAACCTTGAAGAATGGCGAGAATACTATTTCGCCAATGTCAGACCGAAGGAACACATCGAGCAATTAGGCAGGAAGCTTTATGTAAAAATCACGGAAGTGATTCAGTATGAAGTTTCACAGGTAACCGAGCAGGCTTGTATAGAATACATTTTGCAGCTTGTGATTGACCGGACTTATGATGGCTATACAACTGAAATACAGACTATTTACGGACAACTTCAACGCATTTTGGGTATCCCGGTTCTGCCGGCGCCCGATGAATGGGATCGTTTGTTCAATGTTGATTTCTTCATCCAGGTTAGGGATAAATACATTGGCCTTCAGATCAAACCGATAAACAGCGGGATTCAATTGCCTGAGATTTTTAAAGAATACGGAATCCAGTCGGAATCGCACAAGGAATTTACGGAAGTCTTTGGGGGAAAGGTGTTTTACTTGTTTTCTGCAAAAATTGGCGAAAAGAAGGAAATACAAAACAAAGAGGTAATCGAGGAAATTAAAAAAGAAATTGACCGGCTGGAAAAAATGTGATTTGTACTGTAATCAATTCATTTATAATAGTATAAGCAATGAACGAAGATATTTTTCAGGGATATAAAGGATCTGCGCTTGAGACGCTTAAAAAATACAATGTGCGGGTTTGGGGGCAAGCCAGGGTGATCACAACACGAGGGCCGTTCGCTGGTACAATCCTGCCGCGCTCCGAAAATGACGACGATCAGCATATTGTCATGAAAATTCCCACCGGTTACAACATTGGAATAGACATTAAAACTATTCTTGAGATGGAAGAAACCGGGTATAAAAAAGCCAACTACAAAATTCCTGAAAAAGAGTTTCCCTACACCAAAAACCTTCCTAATGTTAAGCTGTTCGGCACTGGCGGAACCATTGCCTCAAGGCTTGATTACCGAACCGGCGCCGTTATTCCTGCCTTCTCCCCCGGCGAGTTGTACGGCGCAGTGCCCGAACTGGCGGACATTTGCAACCTTACCACGGAAAAGATCTTCGCCGTTTTCAGCGAAAACATGGGACCCAAACAATACATCGCCCTGGCGAAAGCAATAGGACGAGAAATCGAAAATGGCGTTGATGGAATCGTGATTGGTCATGGAACCGACACTCTGCACCACACCGGCGCGGCACTTACATTTATGGTGCAAAACCCACCCGTTCCAATAGTTCTTGTGGGTTCGCAACGCTCATCCGACCGTCCCAGCAGCGACGCCGCCCTCAACCTTCAGCATGCAACCTACGCCGCCGGGCATAGCGACATCGCCGAAGTGATGGTGTGCATGTTTGGGCCCACCTCCGACGAGTACGGACTGCTGCACAAAGGAACCAGGGTGAGAAAAATGCACTCGTCCTACCGCTCGACATTCAGGACAATCGGCGACATACCGCTGGCTACCGTGAGCAGAAAAGGGATCAGGCATCTCAAATCCGATTATCACCACCGCCGCAAAGACCGGAATGCAATTATCAAGCCTTACTTCAGCGACAAGGTAACCATGCTTTATTACTACCCGGCCATGAAACCTGACATCCTCCACGCCATTATTGACCAGGGTTACAAAGGAATTGTGATTGTGGGAACCGGCCTGGGGCATGTAAACAAGGAACTTTATCCCGCCATCGAGCGCGCTCATGCTGAGGGTGTTAGCATGTATATGACCCTGCAGACCATCTGGGGTTATGTGCACATGTTTGTGTACGACACAGGGCGGGATATGATGGCCAAAGGAATTATCCCCACCGGAAATATGCTTCCCGAAGTCGCTTTCATAAAACTGGGATGGGCGCTCGGCCAGACCGAAGACCCCGAAGAGGTGAAAAAACTGATGCTCACTCCAATCAACGACGATATCACCGAACGCGAACCCTACAACGGCTACCTGGTTTACCAGGGTGGCATTCCCGAAGTTGAAGAGTTTGTCAGAAAGGTTCATAAATAGCCTGGCTCTCAAATCCTTGATGTATTCTTTCCTATTAGTGTAAACGCCGTTACAGTAACCACGGTTACAATTTTTCATATCTTTGACAAGGAATAAAAATTTTGACCAGCACCAAAAATTACCAAGTAGTACTTTTTGAACCTTGCTTTTAATCTTATCAAAATAAAGAACTGGTTATGAACTACCTCATCGCAAACGCAAATATCGTTAACGAAGGCCGGATTTTCAAAGGCTCGGTCTTTACCAAAGACGAAAAGATTGAAAAAATCATTGAACACAGCGGTATTTTGGAGGTCAAGCTCTATCCAGGCTATGAAATCGTTGATGCCTCCGGCAAATTCCTGATTCCTGGGGTGATTGATGACCAGGTTCATTTCAGGGAGCCAGGACTAACGCACAAAGCCGATATTTTTACCGAAAGCAGAGCGGCAGTGGCTGGCGGGATTACTTCTTTCATGGAAATGCCCAACACGGTTCCAAATACTTTGACCCAGGAATTGCTGGAGGAGAAGTACCAAATTGCCGCTGAAAAATCTCTGGCCAACTACTCCTTTTACATGGGAGCATCCAACGACAACCTGGCGGAGATAGTAAAAACCGATCCGCGGACGGTATGCGGTGTCAAGGTTTTTATGGGCGCATCCACCGGTAATATGCTGGTGGATAATAAAGAAACCCTCGAAGGGATTTTCAGAGAAGCGCCCTGCCTGGTGGCGGTGCATTGCGAGGACGAAACAATAATCCGGAACAACAGCGCCCTATATCGTGAAAAGTTTGGCGAAGATGTTCCCATCACAGCTCACCCCGAAATCCGCAGTGCCGAAGCCTGTTACAAATCATCATCCTTAGCCGTTGAACTGGCTCTGAAATACAGTACCCGGCTTCATGTGCTACATCTTTCCACCGCAAGGGAAACGGAGCTTTTTCGCAACAACATCCCTATAAAAGATAAAAGAATTACTGCCGAAGTTTGCGTCCATCATCTGTGGTTTGATGAAAAGCATTATGCAACAAAGGGAAATTTTATCAAGTGGAACCCGGCCATCAAAAGCGAAACCGATCGGAATGCCTTGTTTGACGCCATGCTTGATAACCGGTTGGATGTGATTGCGACTGACCACGCCCCTCATACCTTGGCCGAAAAACAAAATTCCTATTTCAAGGCACCTTCGGGCGGACCGCTGGTGCAGCATTCTCTCGTCGCTATGATGGAATTCTATCATCAGGGCAGGATTCCGGTGGAGAAAATCGTGGAAAAGATGTGCCATGCCCCGGCTGTTTGCTTTAAAGTGGAAAATCGGGGTTATATCCGTCCGGGGTATTTTGCTGATCTGGCGTTGATTGACCCAAATTCGCACTGGAAAGTTGACCGGTCAAATATCCATTACAAATGTGGCTGGTCGCCGTTTGAAGGGACATCTTTTCATTCTGCCGTTACTCACACCTTTGTAAATGGCCATCTTGTTTACAACCAGGGGAGCTTCGATCTGACATCAAGAGGTATGCGTTTGTTGTTTAACAGGTAATTTTTATTTTCTTTTTAATTTTTTACCTGATCCTGCAGTCAAACCGGTAATCGCCTCCTGTTCAAAATTTTGATTCTCAGATTGGGTTAATTTTGACATCTTTTAAAAGGAAAAACATGCGAGCGGAAAAAGACAGTTTAGGTGATATCAATCTTCCCGATGATGCCTTGTATGGCATTCATGCAGCAAGAGCGAAAGTAAATTTCCCCATCACTACGCCTTTTCAGGAAGAGTGGTACAGAGCTATGGCGCAGGTAAAAGAGGCCTGCTACCTTACTATCATTGATTACACCAATGCCCTGTCGAGGAAATATCCCGGGCTAAAAATGCCTTTACGGATTCCGGACATCAAAATTTTGGAGACCTTGCAGCAAACTGCTTCCGATATGGCCACCGGCCTGTACTTCGGGCATTTTATTGTTCCGGGCATTAGTGGGGGCGCCGGCACAAGCATAAATATGAATGTGAATGAAATCATTGCCAACGTCTCTTTGTTGAAATCCGGTCATAATCCCGGTGAATATCAATACTTTGACCCAATAGAAGATGCCAACATTTTCCAGTCAACCAACGATGTGGTGCCAACTGCCTTAACCGTGGCAGCTATGAAATTGTTTCTCGAACTGGAAGAGACCATCAATTTGCTGCGCCGGGAGATCGAAATAATCGAAGGTAAAACCCGTGAACACCTCCGGATTGGCTACACGCAGATGCAGGAGGCTGTGCCATTGAGCACCGGACGGCAATTCAGCGCTTACAATGATGCGCTTTCGCGGGATTGGTGGCGGGTTTCGAAGTGCATCGAAAGGATAAAAGAGATAAACCTGGGCGGTGGCGCCGTTGGTACCGGCCTCGCTGTGCCACGTTATTTCATAATGCACGTAGTTCAAAAATTACGTCAACTGACCGGCCTTCCTCTGTCGAGGGCGACCAACCTGATGGATGCAACTTCCAACCTCGACTCATGGGTGGAGGTTCATGCCACATTGAAAGCGCACGCTGTCAACCTCGAAAAGATGGTTTCGGACTTACGGCTGCTGGCCTCGGATATCCACGGAGTGAAAAGTATTTCTATCCCACCAAAGCAGACTGGCAGCAGCATTATGCCGGGTAAAATCAACCCGGTAATTCCTGAATACGTTATCAGCTGCTGTCACCGGGTCTATGCCAACGACCTGCTGATTTCCAACCTTTCAGCTCAGGGTTGCCTGGAGTTGAATGCCTATCTGCCGGTGATCGGCCATGCTATTCTCGAAAGCCTGAAATTGTTGATATCAGCCGATGTCAGTATTCGCGAAAATCTGATAAAAGGATTGCAGTTCGACAGTAATGCAGCAAAACACAGACTTCTTTCCAGCGGTTCGATCGCTACGGTGCTGGTTCCTCACATCGGTTATCATAAAGCTGCCACCCTGGCCAGGTTAATGAAAGTTCAAAATCTGGATATCATTCATGCAAACCAGCAACTCAAATTGATTGATGAAGAGAGACTTATGCTCTTAATCAGCAATGACAATCTGCTGAAAGAGGGCTTTACCATCGAAGACATCGCCTATCCTGAGGCAGATTAATCAGATAACTCATTAAGATGAAAACAAGAGAAAGAACTCCGCAGATCGGCATTTTCGGAAGACGCAACCAGGGAAAAAGTGCGATAATAAATGTGCTGACCGGCCAGCATACTTCCATCGTTTCTGACATTCCCGGCACTACCACCGACCCTGTAAAAAAAACCATGGAGATCCCTGGCATCGGCCCTGCCACGCTGGTTGATACCGCCGGAATAGATGACATCGGAGTGCTGGGTGGAAAAAGAGTAGATAAATCGCTGGAAATAATTAAACAGGTGGATCTTGCACTTTTAATAATTTCAGACAATCAGACCGGAGGGCCTGAAGACAAAATCATTCAACATTTCTACGATTTAGGGACGCCGTTCATCTGGGTTCACAACAAAAGCGATCTCTCTCCGCTTCAGCCTGATTTCGCCAAAACACTTGCGGAAAAATACCAACAGACATTGTTGGAATTCAGCGCATTACACCCTCACAACCTTGAAAACCTGCTCGAATCCATCCGAAAAACTCTTCCCGAAAGCGCCTGGAAAAGTCCTTCACTGCTTGGGGACCTGGTAAAGCAGGGCGATATCGTTATGCTAATTACGCCGGTTGATGACGAATCGCCGGAAGGAAGGCTCATCCTTCCTCAGGTACAAGCCATCCGCGACCTGCTCGACAACGACTGCATTGCGGTGGTGGTAAAAGAACGAGAGTCGGATGCTTTTCTTCGGAAAACCGCAATCAAACCTTCGCTGGTGATAACCGACAGTTCGGTTTTTCTAAAAGCCGACGCCACCATCCCACGTGATATTCCTTTGACCGGATTCAGCGTACTGCTGGCCAGGTACAAGGGACCGTTTGAGGCTTACCTTGAAGGAACCCCGAAAATCTCAACGCTAAAAAACGGAGATACCATTCTTATGCTTGAATCCTGCACGCACCATGTTTCGTGCGACGATATCGGCAGGGTTAAAATTCCGCGCTGGATGGATCAGTTTACCGGAAAAAAACTGAACTATGAAGTAGTTTCGGGTCTCAATAAACTTCCACGACCTATTACAGACTATGCGCTGGTGGTGCAATGCGGCGGGTGTATGATTACCCGAAAACAGATCGTAAACCGCCTTAAGCCCGCCATTGACGCCGGAATACCAGTAACCAACTACGGAATGGCAATTGCCTGGATGCAGGGAATTTACCAAAGAGCCATAGAACCATTTATTGGGAAAACAGAAGATGATTTGTACCTGTAATGATGAATCCATCAGGCTTACTTCCTCGAATTCTCAAAATCCTTGATCAGCCCTAAAGTAAGCCAATTGGCAATGGCCTGGCGATTGCTTACAATAATCAGGCGCTCCAGGTCTCTGGGATGATTGATATTCCCCAATTCGATGTAGGTTCCTACCGGTTTGGAGTTTTTGAGAGTATATAGCTTTCGCTCCGACACTGTACCCTTGTAACCCCGGTTGGGCTGGTGCTCGTTGTATTTGTCGCGGATGGTTCTGAGCAATGTTTCTCCAAGTTGCTTCCCTTTGCTGCTTCCGGGGTGGTAATAAAAAAAGATATCCACCTTCTGGTTTACATACCGCGAATCCACATGAATTTCAACCTTCCGCTGGTACTGCCCCACGTGCTTTTCGTAAAGCGCATTAACTGCATCCACTTTTTGTTTTAGACGCTCCACCGAGTTGAGCGGTATGGCCTGATTGTTCCAGTTCACCTCATCCTTATCGCATTTCAGGTAGGCATCATCGCGGATGCCATCATTCGGGTCGCGGGTGACAACGTAAACGGTTGCTCCCTGTTCGATCAGGTTGCGTGAAAGCCGCAATGAGATGTCATAAGCATATTCATCTTCGCATAAGGTATGGCCGTCTTTTTTACCAATTGCCCCGGGATCAGGGCCACCATGCCCGGCCACAATGTAAAAAACCGCTCCCTGCAGCTTTTTCCCTTTGAACTCCATCTTCTCGTACTTTTTCCCAAAAATCGGGTAAACGCCACTTTGCACTTCTTCGGGTGTTGGAACAGAATCAGCAACCACCGGTAGCAGGTAGGTTTTGCCTTTGATAAGCTGCATATCAGGGTTGAGCCTGTTTTTGTTGATTTCGACAAAGGTGTCGTAGTTTAACGCAGGATCAAGATTATGCCTTCTTAGTAAACCAAAAATCCCCTCACCAGCCTCAGCCTGAACTTTCTGGTACTCCTGTGCAATGAGTGCAGGAAACCCAAAGAACAAAAAGAAAAAGAGAGAAAGTATTGGTGTTGACAATTTTATCATCAGGCAAATAATGCAATTTCGGGCAAAAATAGTGTTTGAAATCGTAGTTTTTACTCCGATTCGAAAAAGTAATCAACAGGTGGGTTGTTAATAAACCAACTTTTTCGGGTAGATTGTGGGGTTTGTCGGCATCGAAAATACAACCATCAAACAAAACATTTTCATCGAAAAACCCTGTCAATCACTGCTTATTGTCAAATCATCGAAATAGACCACCCCTTTACCAGTGTTCCAGACATAAACCCTGATCTTGTTGGTTCCGATATTTTCAGGAACGGTAAAAGAAAGCTCGATAAGTTTCCAGCCCTTTTCATCTTGTCTGATGAAATCTCCCATCTGGTAATACATGATCTTTTCGGGTTCGGAAGTTACCACCAGCACACCCTGGTTGGTATCCGAGAGCCTCCAGACCGAAATTTTGAATTTTTTCCCCGGTCCGGCATCTTTCAAATTCAAACCCAGCGAGTAGGCATTTGATTCTGTCAATTTTACTGCGATTCTTCCTGACCGGCTCATTTCGCTGGTTGCTGTACCCAAGTTGGAAATTTCGTAAACTCTGCACAAAAAGTTCTGTTTATCAGCCGACATCAGCTCAAGATCGCAACTCAAGGTAGATAGATATTCATCCTTAATTTGAAAAGTTCCATCCTCCAGGGCATTTTTATCCATGGCATACAGGGCGCTGGTGTATCCTTTGAAAACAGTTTGTAATGGGATGATTGTGCGGCTGATTTCGGCTGCTTCATCCGGATTCATCGGCCCGCCGATAAACAGAATGTCATCCCCGGATGCGCTGATCACATCACTCAACGAAAGCTCCGCTCCCCAGAAATAGAAAGAGCGGTTGTAAGAATTAAATAAAAGCACATCCGGGTAAAGTGCTTTGATATCGGTAAGGTGACGGCCTGCTGAGTATGCATTCCCAAATGCAAGCGCTGAATAAACATTTAGGGAAGTTGGAAAATAATAGATCCGCTTGTGGTCGCTATAGTCTCCTTCGACCAATTCCTCCACCTTTTGGGTCTCAAGGTTGGTGGCCTCGTACCAGTAATTAATGGTTCGTATGGCCGGGACATATCGGGAAAAAATCACAACAGCCAACAGCGACACCAAGGAAACCTGGAAAGTAAGCGTTGCATACTTCCACCTGATCACACCCGAAAGGTTGACGATGAGGAAAAACAAAGAAGTCCCCGTGAGGGTAAGGGCAGGAATTAAGTAATGATTCTGATGGTAATGCTTGGCTACTATGATTACGCTGAACAGGTTGGCAAGCAGAAGCGCCGCAAGGAACCGGACTGATCTTGGTAAAAGTTTTTGTCGGATACCGGGAAGAACTGCTGAGAATAAAAAGAATAGGATGGCGGCCAGCGTGAATAAAGTAAAGATTTTATTGTTAACGAAAATATCTCTGACAGCCCGTGTATAGCTGCTGAAATCAATGATATTTTTTTCTCCCTGCCCGTAAACGCCGCTGTGGGTAAACAGATTTTCGAACCATTCGTACATGTAAATCAGTGCTGGTATGGCAGGAATGATGAAAATGAAAAATACTATCACAGTGCCCGCCACAAAAAAAAGCTTGTTTTTCCAGCCCTTTAAAACAACGAATGGAATGACGAGTAGCGGAAGGAAAGTGGCCTTGGTTGCCAGCCCGAATCCTGACAGGAGTGCATAAAGCCAGACATAACGGTTACTTCGGTAATTTTTATCGCTGAAATGCCTTATCAGTAATGCAGATAAAAGAATCGTAGTAAAGAAGAGCAATGGCTCCGGGCTTACTTTAGTCCACACAACATCCATAAGTGTCACCGACAGAAACGGGGAAATCTGAACCAGCAGGGCGGCAAAAACATCCCGGGTACTTCGGTAAGTAACAAATCCGGCCACAAAAACCGCCAAAGTGCCAAGCACAACCAAAACCACGCGTATGATCCCTAAATATCGCTCAGGATCACTCAAAACATCCTGCACTATTTCAGATGAAGGTCCCGGCTTTACCAGGTGACTGACCGCTATCACCACCGCACAAATTTCCATGACCGGCGTACCGGGGTTATCCACATGCCCAACCGGCTGAAAGTTGAGTATATTCAATCCGTTCAGCAGGTAAATGTAGTTCGGATCGTTGGCAAATCGGGCATAATTAAAGGATACGCCAACAATTCCAAAAATAAGCGGTAGGATAATCAGCGGAACGAATGATGTGCTGAGCTTTAAAAGTCGTTGTTTTGCATGCATAATCATTTCGGTAAACAAGGTGCATTGGCAAGCATTAAACTGGCCGTTGCAAATGTATCAAAATGATTGCATTGTCAGAAAACCGGAAGGGACTCATTCAAACCGGAACTCAAAATCCACTTCGGGCATGAAGTCCTCTCTGCTCCAAACCAGGATTTTGTGGCTTCCCCGACTAATGGTAGAATCAGGTTGGAGTGAGATTTGGGTGAGTTGCAATTCATCAGGAACTTCCAACTGGTAGTGAGCGGTCTCGAAAGGCTCACCCCATTTGTGCGTAGTCATGACAATATATTTGGCCTCCGTGGATTTGAGCTGCTGCCGGTAATGAATATGCCAGGCAGCTTCTTCATCTTTTTTTAAATCAACCAGAAACAGCGCTCCCCTCTCATTCTGTCGGATGAGCATCGAAGTTGTATCCCCATCCCTGCATACTGAAATTTTACTGATATCGCCATAGCGCTCAACATCCGGAAAAGGATAGAAAAGTGTCTGACGCAAATCACCGCCACTGGTGTTGCGGAAATAGTAAAGTCCTTCTACTTCAAA
This sequence comes from Bacteroidales bacterium, assembly GCA_036794825.1. Lineage (GTDB taxonomy): Bacteria > Bacteroidota > Bacteroidia > Bacteroidales > 4484-276 > RZYY01. The sequence goes on from DAIRGA010000004.1 coordinate 46,558, forward strand.
ATAATCCCTGTTCAGCCTAAAGGTCAAATCCTCGCTGTAAAACCTCAGATTCTGCGCACCTGACTGCAGCACAAGGCTCCAGCACAAACAGATTAATATCGCTCTATTCATTGTAAATCACCATTTTAGAAGTGGCAACTTGCCGACCGTCCATCACCACCGAAATCAAGTACTGGCCTGCCGGCAGGTTTCTCTCCAACTTTTTGTTCCATTGATATTCAAAGACATTTTCAGCGAACTGCGACCGGTTGATAGGGATGATCGAAACCAAAGATCCATTCAACTGGTTTACAAATATACAACCCTCGTGGAACTGAGTTTCCTGATCAATTTTCAGTGAAATAGTCGTATAGTCGGTGAAAGGATTAGGGTAGTTAGTCACCGAAACCCGGCAGATATTTCCTATTGTAACGATTCCTACCGACATATCCACAATCAGATCCACGGTTACTGTTGTACCGGGCTCCACTGTAACCCAGGTTTCCATGGGATACTCAACGTCATCCTTTTCAATCTGCCAGATTTTAAAGTTCATGGCCATAACGGTTTTTGTAAAAAAACCGGCTTCATCGGTAAAAAGCTGAGTAAAAGGCCCGTTCGGGTACATATAATAAGGACTAGCATATTTAATCTCTGCAATATTAACGGGGTTGTTATTCTGATCATTCAGGTATCCCTGAAACACACCGATGCAATTACCCCACCCTCCATTGTAATGCGGCTGAGAACTCTTTACAGTCCACCATGTTGTTTGAAAATTGATGTTTTCAGTCACCACATAATTAATTGACTGGCCGGGTAAAACAGGGCCTACAGATGAACCCGGAGGATTTCCCCAACTCAATTCCTGCTGGTCAAAGAATGGATCTGGCCCCCAGGAAACTTTAACAAACCCTGATTGTGGCGAAATGCTGACCGGCTGAACAAGGTCATTATTGGTTATCAGTAAATAGCCATGAACAAAAACCGGTTGATAATCAGGCTTAATCGTAAGAACTGACCAACTGCTCATAATCCATAAATCAAAAATCGAATTGATGCCATTCCAGTAAAAAGCATCATCATTAAAAAGCAAATACCATTCTCCGTCCTCGAAATAGATTTCGCTCAGGACGTCTTCGGGAATGATTGGATTGGCTTTCAAATTAGCCGGCCATAGCGCTATGACCAAACAACCGGCCAGAAGCAATTTTTTCATGATATCCTCCATGTTTAAGTTGAGAAAAGATTTGATTTTGAACACTTTCGAAAGTTACATCAAATCTCTCAACCTGTCAATGGGGAAAGAAAAAAAGCCAGAAGGTTTTCATTCCTCCTGGCCTTATTTGGTAAAAACTGAACTTTAATTCCTGTTCAGCTCTAGTATTCTTCCCGGCGTCCATGGAGCGCGGTATTTCTCCATTTCAGTTTCGATGGCTTTGATATCGCGGTCAATTTGTTGGATTTCAGCAATAACCGGAGGCAGCTCCTCCATCAGGATGTCGTAGTTGTCGGTTTGGGTTTTGGTTGGCGCTGATGTTGATCCCCAGTGTGAGTAAGCTATCACATCGAGCCTTTCGTTGAGGGGCATGGGTTCCGGTGGCACCTCTTCCCAGCTTGCTTTTGCCGGAGTACCGTAAAACGCGAATTCGATAGTTTTCAGTTGCTCTGCAATTTTCCTGGCGCGTTGCGATAGCTCAGCAGGAGCTCCGGGGGTATTGTGAAGCGCCTGCCTGATCAGTTCGTTTTTCTTCATCAAATCCTCCATAAAATTCTGCGTTCCACGCATTGTTCTGGCCAGTTCAGCTACTTTGTTCTGGTAGGCAACCAAAGCTTCGCGGTCCTGGGCAGGCAAAGTGGTGTTTTTCAGTGGTTTTGCAGTGAAAGTAACCGGGCCGGCCAACTCGGTGATATTACCATTGTGATCCATAGCCAGGGATACTGTATAATTTCCGGGCAAAGCATGCATTCCTGAAGGTCCCTCAGAAAATGGATCAAACTTTTCTTTTCGGGTGCTCACCGGGTTTTTGCCCTGGTAACGCAAATTCCATACAGTCCGGTTGATGCCGGTGGATGGTTTCTGGTAAAGTTTCCTTACGATTTCTCCTTTGCTGTCGGTGATAGTGAAGACAAGCATTGGCGGAAGTTCATTTTCCTCCTCAGCCAGTTGTTCACGGGTGGGTTGCGGGATGGGTTTTCCCTCCTTGAACAGCTCTTTCTCGTTTTCCTGGCGCTCCTGCTTTTTGGTTTTTGGAGCTTCCTTCATATACCATGTAAAAGTGGCGCCAAAAGGAGGATTGGGAGCCACAAAATAGGTGGCGCCCTGGCCGTAGCGAAGATCGCCTTCGATAAACATCAGGGCATCTTTTACAGGGAAAAGCAGCGCATCGCTGTTTTTAAGTTTGTCAGGAGTGATCTCCCGCAATGGCGAGTAGTCATCTATGATGTAAAAACCACGGCCAAAAGTAGCCACTACCAGGTCATTCTCCCTTTGCTGAATTTTGAGGTCTTTCATTGCAATATCGGGTATCCCGGCTGAGAGCTCAGTCCAGATTTTACCGCCATCAACAGTGAAAAATACGTTGAACTCAGTTCCCACAAAAAGCAGATCCGGATTGATGTGATCCTGCACGATAGTGTGAACGGTTTCATTGTTGGGCAGGTTGCCGGCAATCGAAACCCATGAGTTTCCTTTATCGGCACTCTTCAGCAAATAGGGCTTAAAATCATCTCTTTTGATGTTGTCAAAAGCGGCAAACACAATGTTGGCATCAAATTTTGAAGGCTTTACATCACTCACATAAGTATATTCCGGAACACCGGGGAAGTTGCTGATTCTGCGCCAGTTCAGGCCGCCGTCCTCTGATACCTGTATAAGTCCGTCATCGGTTCCGGCAAACAAAAGTCCTTCCCGTAGCGGCGATTCAGCCAGCGAAACAATGGTTCCCCATTGCGAAGTTGAAACGTCCTTTGCCACTGCATTGGACGGCCAGAATTTTCCCATTACCGGAAACTGGTTCCGGTCTTCGTTGCGGGTGATATCCTCACTGATTACCTGCCAGCTATTGCCACGGTCATCGCTGCGAAATACTTTGTTGGCAGCAATGTAGAGTCGTGTTTTTGAATGGGGGCTGAGGAAAAACGGAGTGTTCCAGTTCCAGCGGTAAGTTAATTCGCCTTTGCGGGGCTCAGGGCGGATTTTGATCCCTTCTTCCGATTTCTTGTCATATCGGTAAATATTTCCATATTGGTAGGCTGAATAAACGATATCAGGATTTCCCGGCTCGATAGCCTGGAAAAAACCATCGCCGCCAAGTGTAGTGATCCATTCGCCGCTGGTAACACCGGAAGAGCTGATGCTCCTCGAAGGACCACCGAGGCTGTTGTTATCCTGTGTGCCGCCATAAACCCAGTAAAAAGGTTCTGAATCATCCACATTCACGCGATAAAACTGGGTTACCGGGAGGTTGCTCTTGAAAAGCCAGTTTTTGCCGCTATCGAAGGTCTCATAAATTCCCCCATCACCGCCAATCATAAAATGGTCAGTGTTATCTGGGTCAATCCACATGGCGTGGTCATCCACGTGACGGCCGCTGAGGCCAAGGGCAGTCCAGGTTTTTCCTCCATCCAGAGTTACTTTGGATACCACATCAAGCGAATAAACTTTGTTGACATCCTTAGGATCGGGTACAATAATGTTAAAATATTGGCCACCAGCCTGGTAATCATTCATTTTCTCCCAGGTAACACCCCTGTTGGCGGACCTGAAAAATCCACCCTGGTTATCGGCAGCTTCCATAATCAGATAAAGAACATCAGGATTAGGAGGTGAAACAACGATACACATGCCTCCAATATGCCCGCCGGGGAGACCGTTCATAATTTTATTCCAGGTTTTGCCACCGTCTGTGGATTTATAAACCGCTGACTCGGGGCCTCCGCCAATTTTGGTAAAAACATGCCGTCTGCGCTGCTCTGAAGTAGCATAAAGAACATCAGGATCGCGCGGATCCATTACCACTTCGTTCACACCTGTATTTTCGCTGATTTCAAGAATTTTCTCCCATGTTTTCCCACCGTCAATGGTTTTGTAAAGGCCGCGCTCTCCACCAGGCCCCCAGGCTGAGCCTTCTGCAGCCACATAAACGATATTTCCGTTTTTAGGATGAATAACAATCCTTCCTATTTGCCTTGATTCTTTCAGACCCATATTTTCCCAGGATTTTCCCCCATCACCCGACCGGTAAACACCATTGCCATATCCTAGTGCCCGTTGGTGGTTATTTTCACCGGTTCCTAACCAAACAACGCTGGTGTTGGAGGGGTCAATGGCAATTGCCCCCATCGAATAAACACCGTTGTTATCGAAAATCGGGGTGAAAGTAGTACCGTTGTTGACGGTTTTCCACACATGCCCCGAAGCCACAGCAGTATAGTACTCACTGCTGTTGTTGGGGTTGACAGCAAAAGCAGCAATTCTGCCGGACGTAAAAGCCGGTCCGATCCCTCGCCATTTCAGCCCTGAAAAGGTAGATGACTTTAAAGTATCTCCCTTGCTTTCGGTGTCCTTTTTCTTTTGAGCCTGCACTTGCTGAGATGAAAAAACAAATATCAAAGCCAGCAGAATCGAGATCATCTTGCTGGTTATCAAGCTCTTCGCTGAGTTAAATGTTGAAATCATAAATTTTGTTGTTGATAAAAGTTGTTTTAGAAAATTCATTTTTCAAAAGTAGAATTGTTTTAATCACTGAAAGCCATTGCACGGTGAAATAGTATGAAATTGTAAAATCTTTCAACCCGGACACGTCCAATCAGCAAGCACCTCAATGTTTTTGGATTTAAGCTAATTTCGCAGCAAAATTACTTTTTATGAATTTCGGTTTTAAGATTCTTGTTTTCCTGTTATTGGCATTGGAGCCGTCTGTTTGTTTTGGACAGCGTAATACAGCATCAATGGCTGTAGTACCGGGTATTGGTCAGGTTTTAAACCATAATCCCTCCGAATCAAAAGATCTCGTTGCCGGATTTATCACTCTTAAACGCTTTGGCACAGCACCAATGACTGTTCAGTTTAAGGATATTTCGCAAGGCCAGCCAACCGAATGGAACTGGAATTTTGGTGATGGAACTTCTGATACCTTAAAAAACCCGGTACATACCTATTCAGAACCAGGAAATTATACCATAAAATTGAGTGTAACCAATTCAACCTCATCGTCTTCGCTCACCCGGAACAACTACATCGTTGTTGCTGCCGACGGTGCCTGTGATACATTGGCCTACCCGCTCATTGGAGATTATGCGCTTTACATCATTTCCGACAACGGCGCCGGATATGTTTCCGGAAACAATTCCTACGGCGACCTGGCCAAAGCAAGCTATTTCGGCGCTATTGAGCCGCAAAGCACACTTATCGGTTGTATTTTTGATTTTGCAATAGCCAAACGCTCTCTGGCAAGCGACCAGCCGATAAAATTCAAAGTCTGGGAAAGCAACGGCATAAATAACTCACCCGGTACTTTGATAACGCAGCAAGAAGTTTCATTATCTCAAATTGCCGATGAGGTGAGTTTTGGCTGGCCATCAATGGTATTTTTCGATGAACCGCCCTCGATCAGCAACCCCTTTTTCGCCGGCGTTGAGTTGCCTCAGAATCCTGGTGACACACTGGCGCTATATACCAACCTGGATGGTGATGTGGTTGCTGGAAATGGATGGGAGCAGCATGACAACGGAAACTGGTATCCTTACTCCAACTCCCAGTTCAGCTGGAGCATTGAAATTGACCATGCCATTTTCCCTTTGATGTGCCAGGCCACGGGCATTCAAAACCATTTGTTTGATAACCAGGTGCTGGTTTATCCAATTCCGGCCAACGACCGGATCAATGTCGCATTGATGGAACCGGCATATTACGAAGCCAGTATCTCGGTTTTAGATCTAACCGGCAGAATTTGTTTTAGCCAACCCGACAAATTTCGTTCAGCAACAACATTCAATGTAAGTCATTTGAAAAGCGGTATTTATATCCTGAAAATAGAGATGGGCAGTAAAGTTTTCTATCGCAAAATAATGATTGAGAGATAATTACGATCTGACCTGTCTTTACAGATTTTCCAGATCCGTCAGGTATTTTTCAGCCTGTTCAACAATCCTTGCCCGCTCTTCACTATCTATACGATCGAGATTACGGTAAACCATTCCTATCCTGGGGTTCTTACGAAGTTTTTCTTCATGCTGCAGGTAGAAATACCAGAAAAGGCTGTTGAAAGGGCAGGCTTTGTTGCCCGTCCGTTTGGTGGAATCATAAAAGCAATTCCGGCAGTAATCGCTCATTTTGCTGATGTAATTGGCTGAGCTTACATAGGGCTTTGAGGCCATGATACCGCCATCGGCATACTGGCTCATACCACGTGTGTTGGTGATTTCAACCCATTCAAAAGCATCAATGTAAACTCCAAGATACCACTCATCCACTTCATCAGGATGGATCTGCGCCAGCAAAGCAAAATTCCCGGTAATCATAAGTCGCTGAATGTGATGGGCATAAGCTTTGTCAAGCGACTGACCGATTGCATGTTTCATACAATTCATCCGGGTTTTACCACTCCAGTAAAAATCAGGGAGTTTGTTGTTATGTTGAAAAAAGTTCAATGAAGCGTATTCCGGCATTTTGGCCCAGTAAACTCCCCGTACATATTCACGCCAACCGATGATCTGCCTGATAAATCCTTCCACCTGTTCTATTCCGGTTTCATCTTTTCGATGGATCCATTCCTCCAAAACGATTGCAACTACTTCATCCGGCCGGATCATTTTCGTATTCAGGGCAAAAGAAATTCTTGAATGAAACAGCGACCATGACTTTTCGGTCATGGCATCCTGATAAGTGCCAAAATAGGGCAAAAGGTGAAGATTGAAATACTGAAGAACCATCAGCGCCTGCTCCCGGTTGATAGGATAGGCAAACTGAGCGGGATCGGCGCTTCCAAAAAATTTCACACCCGATTTTACTAAATCTGAAAAAACCTCTGAGCAGTCGTTTGTATACTCCAACGGTTGTGGAATCTGAATCTTTCCGTCAAATTTTTTTCTGTTTTCGATGTCATAATTCCACTTGCCGCCGACGGGTTTGCCGTTCTCCATCAAAATATTCAGCCTTTTCCGTATCATCCTGTAAAAACTCTCCATCAGGAAATTTTTCCCGCCAAAAAAATCCCTGACTTCATATCTTTCCGTCAGAAAATGCTCTGATGAAACCATACCCGAAGGCACGGGAAGCGTTTCGCAAACCGATTTTAAAACCTGATCCACACGGTACTCGTCTGGTTCCTGGTATTCGAACTTGTCAAAATACTGGTTTTTAATAATTTCCCTGATATTCCTGCCAAAGTCATCGAGGTTGTTCTCATCTGTGAGCAGCAGGTAAATCACTTTGTGACCTTTGTTTTTAAGGGTTTTGGCCAGATCCCTCATGCCGGCAAGCACACCGAGCAGTTTCTGGAGATGGTGCATTATGTAATCCGTCTCCGGTCTGATCTCCATCATCAGATAGGTAATATTCTCATCAGGGGTATTAAACCATGAATGATTGGGGTTGAGCTGGTCGCCAAGGATTAGTCGCAGGGTTTTCATACACTTGTTTTTGGCAAAAATAAACCAAACGGGCTGCAATCAGGTCAAAAGAAAAACTCTGGTTTGAATAAATCAATTCAGTACTTTCCGAATAAAATTAATCAATCGTCCTGAAACCCTTGATTTCTTTAATCCCGAAAATTCGGGATATTTTTAGAATTAGGGTGACCTTTTCCTACAATACTTACATCGCCTACGGCGAATTCCGCGTAGCGGATAAAGTATTGTAGCAGAGAATTTTACAATTTGCAAAATTTCCACGTAGTGGATTTACAAATTTTAATCGGTCCGCAGTGAAATCAATTATTTTATCAGCACTGTAAAAACATCAGCCTTACCGTTATCGCAGCCCATTTTCATGGCATCCTGCTTCTGCATAATGCTGCCTCCCCAGTAGTTGTGGTCGTAAATGTGAGGATTTTGAAACCAATTCTGTACGTTCATCCGGATTTCGAAATCAAGCGTATCACCCTCTCTTAAGGCAAATGCTGAGTTGGGGAGTTGCACTTCAAAGTAATTCTGAACAAAACCGATGATCGAATCGGGGTTGGTTGCACTTCCTTTGTAAATCGTGCAGCAGCGCTGACATTTACCGCTAACCGGATTGGAAAGGATGGGGTTGGAAGCGCCTGCTGAGTAAATCTGGCCAATGCCCAGATGAAAAGCAAAGGGCAGCGATTGCTGGTTCTCATCGAGCCATTTGCCGTTGAGCTTCATGTAGTGATATCCACCGCCAAGCACCTCCGGCCAAAACATATCCCGCTCAGGGGGATTGACAAACATCAGGCTTTGGTTTTTTTCTTCGGAAATGCCAAAAGTGAAGGAGATTTTTTGAAAGTTGCCCGGTTCAATATCATCAAACACATTCCAGATCCGAGTTTCAGACAGGTCAGTATCCACGTAGTGAATATCTTTCCAGGCATCGATCAATTGAAATGAGCCGTCGCTGCGATGAAGTTTAATGTCGGAAACAAAATATTGTATCTCGTTCACCATGTATTGATTACCAGCAGCATTGGTATAGATCATCTGGTCGAAAACCAATGGCTGATCATCAGCAAAATGGGTGAAGGTAAAATTGATCTTAGCTGCATCAGCCTTTGGATCATTCTCGGAAGGATTGCAGGAAACGAAAAGTATAAAACACAGAAAAACGAGTAAAATCTTCATCTTTAACATCTTACAGGGAATATTTTCGACACCGCCAAATGCGTAACAAAGTCCTTTTCAAAACGAGATGATAGAGGTATTATTTCAGATGTCAATAGGGAATCACCCCTGAAACCGTTACATACCGCACCGTGTCACTTCGTGATGATGCCTGTTTGAAAACTTTCCCATCAATCAGGATCATGATTTTGAGAGCAGATGAAATATCTTTATAATTCCCCGAAGCATACACGATTTCACCTTGTTCGGCAATGAAGGAGTACTCCCAGCGGTCGGTGGCACTGTTGGCTTCTACGTTGACCGTGATTAACTCTCTGGCTTCATTGCGATAGGCGATGCTAAATTCAGAAGTGGCCTCTGTGGCAATGTATTTTACATTCTTATCCTCCCGAACCTCGCATGAGATCTGCAAAATTGCTGCTACCACCAATATTATAATGTTTGTTTTCATCTATTATAGATCCAGTAAAATTTTCAAATAGGCAATTCGTCCCGGTTCATAAAGCGATTTTGTGGATCCGATCATTCTCCGGTTCAGATGTTCGTAATAAAAAGTATCGAGCAGGTTGTTGATCCCAGCCGAAACAGATATCTGCCGGTTGTACTGATAGTAAAGATTCAGCCCAAAAACCACAAAACCCGGAGTTGAATCCTCATCATATGAAGCTGATATCCGGTTTTGGGCAGAAACCGCTCTCACCTTCACTTCCGGAACCAATCTCTTCCCAAAAAAATTATACCTCAACTTCAGATTTCCTTCAAGAGGTGGCAATTCGGGTAACGGATCATTCTCAACCATTTCAGAACCAACAACATTCCCATTTTCGACGGTATAGCGGGTGGCTTCCGGGTTGATTCCTGTGGTGTAAGCCATTGTGACTACCGACTCCCATTTATACATGGAGGGTGATTTCCATTGAAACTCAAAACCATAGAGTAATGCGTAATCAATGTTTACAAACTGCTTAACCCCAAGCACTCCGCTGGTTTGAGGCATCACTAGTGAAGGCGGAATCCGGTTGCCAGAAATGAAATCGGTAATATAGGAGAAGAATCCGTTGGCAGTAATCTGACCGAATTTCCCATCAGAAAAACGCAACGTCAGATCAGCCTGATGATTGTTTTCCGGTTTTAGTTGAGGATTACCGAGATAATCGTAATTATCGTACCCGATGGGCAGCAAAATGATAAATCGTTCGACCATATCCGGGCTACGCACGCCTCTGCCTAATGAAAAATCAATGTTAATATCTTGGTTGACACGAAGTCTTAAACCTGCTGAAAAACTAAGATTAACAAAATCAGAATCCACCGTATCGTTGAAATATACAGTATTGCCTTTCATATCAAAGAATGTAAGCGCATCAGAAGTTCCCTGATTAAAATCGAGTCTTCCGGCGAAAATCCATTGCAGATTGGCAGATTGCATGAATCGGTACTCAGCAAAAAATCCGAGATTCTGAATGTTGGCATTTTCCCAGAGCGCTTCCGTTTTTACTGGTAAACCAGGTTGCAGGATAAAGTTTTTGATTCGCCGGCCATCTTTGAAGATATTCTCATAATCCATCCCAAAATGAAACTTGTCAGTTCCATGCTGCATTCCAAAATCAATTCTTCCGCCCTGATTTAGTGCATCAACTTTCGAAATTGCAACCACAGTATCCGAAAACGGTCGCCATTTGTTGTCCATTTCATGATACACATCCGAGCGATAAACTTTTAAGTCAACCGATTGCAAACGCTTAATTGAGTTGGAGTAATTGTATTTTAGCGAAGCAAGCCTGGTATTATCCATGCGCTCATCCATTGGAAGAGCCGGAAAATGGATATCAAAACCATGCGAACTTTTGAAATATAAGCTCAAACTATGGTGTTTTACCAGTGAAAAACCCACCTCTCCTGTAAAGTTGTATTTCTGAAAGGACGATTTTACTTTTTCTCTATTTCCTGCCTCATAATTTCCATACTCGCGCCTATTGCCGGAAAGGTTAAAATAGACTTTCCTATTCCCCCCATAAATTGATAAATGACCGTCGTCGCCATTCCAGTTACTTTCCCAACCTTTCATAGCTTTCATGCCGATTGTAAAATGTCCGGTTGGCCTGGGCAGACTTGAATTCAGATTAATTACACCGCCAAATACCGGTCCGTAACGCAGTGCATAAGGACCTTTTAATATTTCGATTGAAGACAAATCATTAGGATCAATATGCGAGGAGGCCGGATCCATGCGATTAGGGCATCCACCCTCTATCTTTTGTCCCGAATTCAGTTGTACGTTCAACTGGCCTGCTTTCATTCCTCTCAGGACAGGATCAATATTCGTGGCGCCTTTTCTAACTCCGGCAAGATTCGGTTCTTCTCTCAGGTATTCACCAACGTCGCGGGCTGGAATGCGTTGTATTTCACCCGAACTAAAAACATCTCTCAAGTAGGGATCCTGCCTGTTGCTCTTACCGATAACTTCCACTCCCTCAATACTTTGAATGTCTTCCTTCAGAGTGATGTTGAATATTAGTACCGATTCCTCTTTTACTTCAATATTCTGACCGTAAGTATGGAACCCAACAGATTTTACCCTAAGCTCATACAAGCCGGGTTTCACTCCCGGAATTTCAAATTCTCCATCATTATTTGTAATGGTGTGGTACCTTCCCGGTTTTAATCCTACATCAGCGTAAGCTACCGGGCCGGCAGTGGTGTGGGAGGTAATTTTTCCTGTGACTTTTGCCGTCGTCTGTGCAAAAAGGGAAAGGTTGACCAAAAGGAAGAGTACAAATATTACTGATCTCTTAAAGTATTTCAGTTGATATGCCATCGGTGATCCGGTCTTATTTTGTCACTCACAAAATTAAAGAACTTCAGAGAGCGAAAGGCATTGATAACTATCAACCCTAATGTAAGTTTGGGGAATAAAAAAAAGCAGGCGAACCTGCTTTTCTTTATTTTGGCTAACCTTTTAGGGCGTCCACCACAGCTTTGAAGGCTTCCGGGTGGTTCATGGCCAGATCGGCCAACACCTTGCGGTTAAGCTGTATGTCGGCTTTGTTGAGCTTACCGATAAAAGCCGAATAAGAAAGACCATGAGGCCTTACTCCGGCATTGATACGCTGGATCCACAAAGCTCTGAAATTTCTCTTCTTGGTACGACGGTCGCGATAAGCATACTGTTGTCCTTTCTCGTAGGAATTTTTCGCAACGGTCCACACGTTTTTACGTGCTCCAAACTGTCCTTTTGTGCGTCCAAGTATTTTCTTTCTCCTGGCACGCGATGCAACTGCATTTACTGATCTTGGCATAGTGATTTGATTTTTTCACGTCAGCGCTCCGCCCTTTCGGAGTCTTTTTCTGCTGAACGTAAGTTTAACATTTGATTAATTACTTGACGAGCATAGCTTTAACGTTCTTCACATCGGCGCTGTCAACAATGGTAAAATAACCAAGGTTACGTTTGCGCTTTGTTGACTTTTTGGTCAGGATGTGACTTTTGTAAGCATGTCTCCTCTTGATCTTGCCTGTGCCTGTAAACGTAAAACGTTTTTTGGCGCTGGCTTTTGTCTTCATCTTTGGCATTACTGAAAAGTATTAAATGGTTGATATACTTGGTGTTTTAACTCTTTTTCGGTGCAATGATCATAATCATGCGCTTCTTCTCCAATAGCGGAAGCTTTTCTACTTTGCCGTAATCTTCAAGGTCCTGGGCAAATTTCAAAAGCATCAATTCACCCTTGTCCTTGTAAACGATGGTTCTTCCTTTGAAAAAGACCTCCACCTTTACTTTTGCTCCTTCTTCAAGGAACTTTTTGGCATGATTAAGTTTAAAATTGAAATCGTGATCGTCGGTGTTTGGCCCGAGTCTGATCTCTTTCACCACCACTTTTGCGGTTTTTGCTTTGATCTCTTTTTGCTTTTTCTTCTGGTCGTAAAGAAACTTCTTGTAATCCATTACTTTACAAACCGGTGGATTGGCAGCCGGTGAAATTTCGACCAGGTCGAGTTCCTGTTGGCGGGCGATTTCCAGAGCCTCTTTGATGGTCAGAATTCCCTGCTCAACATTTTCCCCAACTATACGAACGACAGGTCCTTTGATCTCCTCGTTGATCCGATGCGGATTTTCTTTTTTCCGCTGAACAGGACGTCTTACAAAATCTTTTTTTATAGGCGTTGCTATAACTTATCCTCCTGAAATTTGATTATACAATTAGAGGGTTTAAACCTCTGTTAATTTATTGATTTCTTGCGAAATATGATCTGCAAATGATTGTACCGTGAATGTTCCCATGTCGCCTTCGCCCTGCTTTCTAACCGAAATAGTTCCTTCTGCTTCTTCTTTCTCGCCAACGATGAGCATGAAAGGAATGCGTTTCATTTCAGCGTCACGGATTTTCTTACCGGCCTTTTCACTTCGGGTATCTAACTCAGCACGCACGTTCAAACCGGCCAGCAAAGATAGAACCTTTTCGGCATAATCATGATATTTTTCGCTGATAGGTAAAATGATAGCCTGAACCGGTGTGAGCCAGAGCGGGAATTTTCCGGCGCAATGCTCGATCAATACGGCTACAAAGCGCTCCATCGAACCAAACGGCGCTCTGTGAATCATCACAGGACGATGTTTTTCGTTGTCGCTTCCAGTGTACTCCAGGTCAAAACGTTCTGGCAGGTTGTAGTCCACCTGGATGGTACCCAATTGCCATTTTCTGCCAAGGGCATCGCGTACCATAAAATCCATCTTAGGGCCATAAAATGCCGCTTCACCATAAGCAACCACCGTTTCAAGTCCTGATTCCGCAGCTACTTCCATGATTGCCTTTTCGGCTTTTTCCCAATTCTCATCGGTTCCGATGTATTTTTCCGTGTTGCTGGGATCGCGTAAAGAAATTTGTGTAATGAAATCTTTGAAATCCAATGCTTTGAAGATTCTCATAACGATATTCATCACAGCAATAAATTCTGATTTTACCTGATCGGGCGTGCAGAAGATATGGGCATCATCCTGTGTAAAGCCGCGAACCCTTGTTAAACCATGCAATTCGCCGCTTTGCTCGTAACGGTAAACAGTACCAAATTCAGCGTAGCGAAGCGGAAGATCTTTATAAGAATGGGGTTTCGATTTGTAGATTTCGCAGTGATGAGGGCAGTTCATGGGCTTTAGGAAGAACTGCTCGCCCGGAACCGGGGTTGAGATTGGCTGAAACGACTCGGCGCCATATTTCGCCAGGTGGCCTGAGGTTCTGTAAAGCTCAACATTCCCAATGTGTGGGGTTATCACCGGCTGGTATCCGGCCTCTTTCTGAACTTTTTTAAGGTATTGTTCGAGCCGTTCACGAAGTTCGGCGCCTTTGGGCAACCACAGTGGTAATCCCAGGCCTACTTTCTGAGAAAAAGTGAAAATCTCCAGGTCTTTCCCCAGTCGGCGATGATCACGCTTTTTGGCTTCCTCGAGCATAATAAGATAATCTTCCAACTCTTTGGCCTTAGGGAATGTTATCCCGTAAATACGCGTTAGTTGTTTGCGTTTTTCATCGCCGCGCCAGTATGCCCCTGCAAGGCTGAGCAACTTTATCGCTTTGATGTGACCGGTGTCGGGCAAATGGGGTCCGCGGCAGAGGTCAACGAAACTTCCTGATTCATAGAATGTGATCTGACCATCTTCCAGCTCGCCAAGAAGTTCAAGTTTATATTCATCACCCTTTTTGGTAAAATACTCTATCGCTTCACTTTTTGAAACATAGCGCCGGTTGTAAGCGTGCTTCTCTTTGGCCAGTTCTTTCATCTTATTCTCGATGGCTACCAGGTCGGCATCTGAAATCTGGCGATCTCCAGTGTCAACATCGTAGTAGAAACCTGCTTCGATGTCGGGACCGATACCAAATTTTGCGCCGGGGTAGAGCGCTTCGATAGCCTCTGCCATCAGGTGCGCCGATGAGTGCCACATAGTAGCTTTACCCTCTTTGTCTTCCCAGGTCAAAAGTCTGACTGATGCATCGGAGGTAATGGGTCTGGTGGCGTCCCAAACATCACCATTAACTTCGGCGGCCAGCACGTTTCTGGCAAGTCCTTCGCTGATGCTTTTCGCAATCTCAAGACCTGTTACTCCTTCGTTGAATTCCCTTGAACTTTTGTCTGGCAGGGTTATGTTAATCATGATTTTTATGCTCTGAATCCTATAAAAAAATTGGGCGCAAAGGTAGAAATTAATTTTCTAATCCATTGCTAAAGGGAATGTTAAAAATGAAAAAAGCAATTTTTTAGGGAAATTTCTCCTAAAACCGATGGGTCATTCTGTAGGTTTTTTTTGCTGCAGCCACAACACCTGGCCTGACTTAGGCTCCTGGCCGGCTTTCATCCTGTTATACTTCATGAGTTTTTTCAGTTTGATGCCATAAACCTGGGAAATCGCCCGCATGGTTTCGCCTTTAGAAACCACATGAAACGGGTTGGTTGCCTTGTTGCGCTTCTTTTCGAGGTAAACCATGTCGCCCTCTTTCAGCTTGTCGCGCTTGCTCAGCTCATTGTATTTCCATACCTGGAAACTGTAGATATTGAATTCGTTGGCAAGGCTGTAAAAATCATCGCCCTTTCGGGCAATAATGTATTTCCGGCCGTTGTTGGTGAGTAAATTTCTCACTGCTGGAGCTTTTTCAGGGGTCGTTACAATTGGTTTCACCGGTACTGTCTCCTCAGAGGATTTCTTTTTCCTTGCAAGAATATCTTTTTTTGTAAGGTCATATTGATAAAGCTTCAGATCCTCGATAAGATTAATCAACAATTCAGCGTAACGGGGATTGGTTGCATAACCTGCTTTCTTCAGCCCATGAGCCCAGCCCTTGTAGTCTGTGGTTTCGAGCTCAAATAACGATGCGTAACGCGGCCTGGTAGTAAGAAATGCCGAATGGTCCTTGTAGGATTGATCCACATTGTCGTACTTACGGAAACATTCCTGTGGAGCATCATCGTCAACTTTTATTGATTCTCCGGTCCAACCATGGCATTTGATACCAAAATGGTTTTTTGCTTCACTCGCCAGCCGGCTGTTGCCGCTGCCCGACTCTAGAATGGCCTGAGCGAGTTTGATGCTTGCTGGTATTCCAAATTCATACATCTCCCTGACAGCCATGTCTTTGTAATTCGCAACATATTCCTCCTTTGTCATCTGACGGGATTGCGATACAGCATTGATCTGCACTGCAACAAGCAAAGCAATTGTAAAAGGGAACCAGGTTGAGGTGATCGGGGAACGCTTAACCATTCAAAGGAGAGTTTTAACCGGGCAAAAATAGGAATTCCGGAAAAAGAGGATTTTGATTAAATAAGTACATGGTTTAATAGGAAAAAGTCAAATCTTAACCAAAACGTTTTTCTGCTTCTGCCGGGTTTTCAGGCTTGCCAATATCAATGTAAGATACAGAATCATCCTGAAATCCAATTATCTTGTAATGTGATGCCAATCGAAGGTAAGTCGGTATGATAGAGAACTTCCCATCCTCGGTCATCAATTGAAAAATTTCGGGATTAACGATATGAATACCATTGAATGCCAATTCTTTTGTATTGCCATTCGGAATCGTAGCTTGGATTACTTCACTGGTTTTAGTGTTCTTCCAGCCGGTAAGTTGGCGATCTTCATCGAAAATCAAATACCGAGAACTGGGGCGCTTTTGCACAAAAAGAGTTGCCAGACTGCCAATGGTCATATGATACTGATACAATCGATTTAGGTCAATGTCAGAAATAACATCCACATTATGAATGACAACCGGTAAATCTGGGTCGAATAATGCGGCCGCTTTTTTCAGTCCACCACCGGTATCGAGCAACTGATTCGTTTCGTCCGAAAATTGAATGTTAGCGCCGAAATTATTTTGCCCGCTGAGGTAATTACGGATCAACTCAGGGAAATGATGCAGGTTGATAACAATATTAATGACACCAGCAGCCATCAGCTTTTCGATCACATGCCGGAGCATGGGTTTACCGGCAACTTCAATCAGGGCTTTGGGAATGCTGTGGGTAACCGGTTGGAGGCGTGTGCCCAATCCGGCGGCAAAAATCATTGCCTGCATTGGGGATTTCATATCAGGAGTGGCTCTTATGAGGTTTGCACAGCTTCTCCTTCTTGTTGGCTGTCATTTCGCATTTTGAGCAAACAAACTTATGTTTGGTTGAATCCTTTGGTTTTACCTCTTTACAGCGTTTTTCTGACATGATTTTTACGAGAATGAGTTGATTAAACAGCAGGAAACTACTCTTGTTCACAATGCTGCAGCAGGATTTGAACTCCCTCTGAATCAGCAAATTTCTTAGCAAGTTGACCAGCACAATAGACTGAACGATGGCGGCCGCCGGTACACCCGAAACTCACACTCAGACTGGTAAATCCCCGTCTGGTGTAAACATTCACAGCAGATTTCACCATTGCGTAAGCGTTTTGGATAAAAGCATCCACTTCAGGATATTTTTCGAGATAATCTATCACGGGCTGGTCGAGTCCGGTAAGATCAACATATTCAGCATATCTCCCGGGATTAGGCAGCGCACGGCAATCGAAAACAAAACCTCCGCCATTTCCGGAAAGATCGGCCGGAATACCCCGCTTGTACGAGAAACTGTTGATGCGCAGTTGAAGAATTGGTTTGATAAGGGTTTGTAAATGCCGGCTTTGTAAAACCGACTCGAGCGACTTCCTGATCTCCGGCAAATCGGCAGGGATTTTATCGCTTTCGAGCAACCACCTAATATTATTTAGCGCAAGCGGAATGGTTTCGATGAATTGCTGTTTCTTTTCATACAAACCCCTGAAGCCATAAGCGCCCAGCGTTTGCAGAACTCTTATCAGGACAAAATGATAGTAATGCTGATGAAAATCCTGCACACTCTCCGGTACAATCCTGGCAGCCTGAGCTATGTAATAATCGAGCAAACGTTCACGGGTTTCGAACGGAATCTCTGCCCTGGCCTGAAAAAGAAGCGATGCCACATCGTAATGCAGCGGGCCTAGCCTGCCCCCCTGATAATCAATGAAACAAAGTTCATCTCCCCGAAGCATGATGTTGCGGGTCTGAAAATCGCGGTACACAAAACAGGAATGATCGGCAGATAGCAGAAGATCAGTCAGTTTATGAAAGTCCTGCTCAAGGCGAAACTCATTAAAAGGAATATTGGCAGGTTTCAGGAAGTTGTATTTGAAATAATTCAGATCCCACAGGTAAGCCTGCTCATCAAACCGTGATGCAGGATAGCAAACCGAATAATCGAGCGATTTTCCGGCAATCATCTGAAATTGAATTAATTCGTCAAGAATTTGCTGGTAAATCCTGATTGACTTTTCTCCAAAACCTTCATGATTTCTGATTTCTTTAAGGTGGTCAAACAAAATTTTATCTCCAAGATCTTCAAGAAGATAACAAGTGAAATCATCATTTACACCAAAAACTTCAGGAACATTCAGGTCAAAATCGGCAAAGTGCCGTGTAAACGATATAAAAGCCCTGTTTTCGGCAACCTGGTCGTAATAGGCGCCAATGGCGGTTTTGTTGCCACTGGTCAACCTGAAATACTGACGATAAGAACCCGATTGTTTCAAAGCCGTTATCGAATCGGGCTGTTCGTCAGACCAGCGTTGATAAAGATCAGAAAGATTTTTTTCGATGAGATTCATTTTCCGGAGCATTATTTTGATTTCTCAATTTTTACGCTTTGCAAAAGTACCGAAATTGAAATTGAATGATTCGTCGAGGACGCAATGAACGTAAGTTACTGAAAAAAAAACAGTTACGGATTTATAATAAAAAAAACCATACATTTGAACTTAATTTCACTTCGATTTTCATGATCAAAAAATCATCACCATGAACCCGGTAAAGGTCATTTTGAATTCTATGCTAATTCTGACAATCTCCATGAATCTGCAAGCCCAGTTATCTCAACCTCATCAACTGACTGACTCACCAGCAAACAAAAGCAATGCTCACCTGGGGTTTGTTCCAGGACTTGACTGGGTGGTGTTGTGGGAGCAAGAGACCGGCCCCGCATCCACAGCAATATTCTACAAGAACTACCTGACAAGCAATGATCCGGTGGAGCTGCTTTCGGAGCCGGGCATACATTTTAAAAATCCGAAAATCTTGAACTGGGAGTGGAATGGCTCGTTGATTTTGTATCAAAAAATTCAGGATAACAAGAGCGAACTTTATTACCTTCAGTGCAGCCAGGGTGGCCCGCTGTCCGAGCCCATACCGTTGTGGACATCCGGAACCTGGAATGAATCCCTGTCGGTAAACAGGCAATGCGACCGGATTACATGGATTTCTGACGGATACCTGCTTACTGCCCGCCAGATTTTTCAAAATGAAATCCCCGGCTTCTCCGATCCCGACACTATTGCTTTCGGGAACATCAAACAACCATTGCCTGGCGTCTCTGATCCAAAAATATTCTGGCTTGAAGACGAAACAGACCAGGACCGGATCATGTTTGCTGAGCATTTGGGACAAAATTGGTCGGAACCTCAAACACTGATCACTGAAAATGAAATTACCAAACTATGCGATAAAGTTTCAGGCAACAGAGTTCTCTCGTGGTCTTACAAAGTGGGCGAAAGCTGGCAAGTAAATAACTATCAGGAATTTGGCATTGAATTTTTTCCTGTTTCCATCCTCAACGATGAACCCGTTGATTTTGGAGTCTGGTCAAATTACTTTCCTGTGAAATCAGAAGTTGAAGAGGTGGATTTCTTTTATTTACTGGCCTATCCAAAATGGGTAAATGACTCCCGCGAGATCTTCATCTATGAAGAATTTGGTTTTTTCAATAATACCTATCAGCTTAGCTCATTAAACACTGACTGCAGAAACCCGGTTTTTTTTGATGGGGAATGGACAGCGCCCTATTCAACCTATATTTATGTGGTTTGGGAAGCTAAGGTGGATGATTACTGGCAGCTGTTCTCGTCAAGGTTCCCTTTTAACTGGTCAGGCATCGGCGAAAAAGAGTTATTGGCGCAGATAAGCATACATCCAAATCCTGCCAGCGACAGGCTGATCATCAGCAACCGAAATGATTTGAAGCTGGCAGTAAGAATTTTTGACAGCAACGGCAGGATCGTCGTTGAAAAATCGTTTCAGCAAGGCGAATTCATTGTCCAGGTAAGCCACTGGCCAAAGGGTCTGTATTATGTCAACATTTTGAATGATGGCGTTGATGTTTCCAAAAAAATCATCGTGCAATAAAATCAGACCTACCCCAAGACCCTTATCCATTGCGCCTCCCGTTAAATCAAGTTAAAACTCAGCAACCCCTGATTATTTTTTTTGGTGGAAATGACTAATTTTGCGCGGATTTTTCCAAACCTTACTGAAAATCAAAAGAAACATGAAGAAAATATTGATTTACATCGTTTTAGCAATCATTTCTGCGGGTATAGCAGCCTGCACAGGTCAGAGTGATAACAAAACTACCGATACCGGAAATGAAGCACAGCAAGCTGCTAATCAGACAGTTGTTCCTTCAGAACAGCAGCAATCGGTACCAACCCTGCCACCAGCCGGAACCACCAGCCAGGCCGCACAAACCCAGCCACAAACAACCATTAACCAGCCAAAGCCCACCCAGAATTCAGCACCCACCCAGAATGCGGCCTCAAGCGAAATCGTTTTGGGCAACGAGATCGGCAACGACCTGGGCGAATTTGTGAATTACAGTCCCGACAGCACCCTGATTAAGCTCAGCAGCCTCAGGGGCAAAATGGTGATGGTGATGCTGTGGAACTCCCTCTGCCACCATTGCGTTGTGGATAACGAAAAGCACAAAGAGATTTACAATAAATACCGCGACAAAAACTTTAAACACGGGAAGGGTTTTGACATTTATGCCATAGGCCTCGACAAAGAGCGCTCAACCTGGGTACAGGCCATCAACGACAAGAAATACCCCTGGAAAAACAATGTGTATGTGATTGATAGCTGGAAAGACCGCGATGTAAGGTTTTTCGGGATTAAAAACCTGCCCGGAACATTCCTCATTGACCAAAATGGTATTGTGGTGAATAAACTTTTTACACCAGAGGAGTTGGACAAAATTCTTGAGAGTTACCTTGTAAATTAGATTTTTTCATTAGGTAGCTATTGTTTAATAGAAAAACTATTGTACTTTTGCAGCCCGAAATTTTTCCGGCCACAATTGATTTATTAGAGTTAAAACACTGAAATTTAAAAGATTAGATAGATGGCAAACCACAAATCATCCTTGAAAAGGATCAGGGCAAACAAGATGAAGCAGATGCGCAATCGTTATCATGCCAAAACCATGCGCAATGCAGTAAAAAAATTCAGATCGCTTACCGACGTTGCAGTTGCCAAAGAGCAATATCCAAAGATCGTTTCGCTGATTGATAAGAATGCCAAGCGCAGAATTATTCATAAAAACAAAGCTGCTAACCTCAAATCAAAACTTTCGAGGAAGCTTGTAGCTGCTGTTTAAAAGAATTAAACTAACATATTGACCGGCCTCTGGTGTACAACATTAGAGGCTTTTTTTGTTTAAACCAAGTGATTCAATGGAAGAAAACAACCGACGGCAATCCATCAAAAACTGGTCGGAAGATGACCGGCCACGTGAGAAACTTTTACTCAAAGGGAAAGGCTCTTTGAGCGACGCAGAGCTGATTGCCATACTCATTGCCACTGGCAACAAGGAGGAATCGGCGGTTGATCTCTCAAAACGCATCCTGAAAAGCGTCGAAAACAACCTTATTGAGCTTTCGAAGCTTACGGTGAATGATTTACAAAAATTCAAAGGAATCGGCGAAGCCAAGGCAATCACGATTGTGGCAGCTCTGGAACTGGGTAGCCGGCGACGCGGCGCTGAAGTGATCGAACGAAAAACTATAACGAGAAGCAACGATGCGGCTGAGCTGATTCAGATGTACATCAGCAACCCTAATTACGAGTACTTTTTTGTGATTCTGCTCAACCAGGCCAACAAAATCATTAAAACGGTGAACATCAGCGAAGGTGGCATTACCGGAACTGTGGTTGATCCTAAAAAGGTTTTTAAACATGCCATCGAAAATAATGCCACCTCAATAATACTTGGCCACAATCATCCCTCCGGCAGCACATCTCCGAGCGAACCCGACCGCAAACTCACACGAAAAATCAAAGAAGCCGGCGCTTTCCTCGACATTAATGTCCTGGATCATGTGATTGTGGGTGGTGAAAAATACTTCTCGTTTGCCGACAGCGGCGAGTTGTAGCCATCAGGCCAGCGCGTAGCGAATCATCTCCACATAAAGATTTTGCCACCCTTCCCACCGTTTCAGGTCGCTGAGCGACTCATTGTGCCATAGGCTTACAAATGTTCCGTCCACTGCCTTTACTTCATCAATCATTTTTCGGATGACGGCCAAAGAAGAATCTGTATCCAGCCGCATATAATCTCTCAGCGTTCCGTCCATCACCTGAAAAGGGTGTACGCGCAATGAAGTTTCTACCTCCATATCAAGGTCGTAAAAATTGAAAGTATCGCTGATTCCTGCGCGAAAACCAGGCAAAGAGGCATAGCCCATGGTGTAATCATCGGTGATGTCGTTTTGAATCAGATTGCGGTAAGTCACCGGGAAATTGAGTCGTAAAAAATGTTGCCGGCTTTTGGTAATCTCGCGGTTGAGCACTCTTGAAAGCCGATCAACTTCGGTCGAGAGTTTCTTGACACCGGTATTGGAATCGAAGGAAGGATGAATTCCTACTTCAGCATAATCAGAAAGCGATTTGATGAGCCGCTGAAAATTTGGGTTATTCACCGGAAGGTTCTTATCATACTCACCATAATTGGCAATCAATATGAAATAAACCGGATGCAGTCCATACTCCTTTTGCAGAGTGAGCTGGAAATCGTAGGTATCAAAAGGATCAGGCTGACGGCCGAAAATTACGCTGAATCGCTCAGAGATCTCAGCAAAGTCAAGTTTTGTGAGATCGCGGAGTGTTGCAGCGGTAAAACGGGCAAAGCCTTTATATTTGTAAGCAAAGGCAGCATCAATGTCATAGGTGGGTTTAAATCGAAACTCTCTTTTCCGGAACTTTAGACCTGGATAATTTCGGAGAAGGAGATCCCGAATTTGATAGGCCCAGATATTAATCAAGGGTTTGTCAAGAAATCCATGGTGAAATGCGGCGCTTTGGTTTGCATCAAACCTGCCGAAACGATCTTTTTTGTAAGGCAGGTACTCTTCGTAGCGCGTTACAAGATAAAATGCTGCCGCAAAAGGATCGAAGGGAAATGCAGATTTTGAATCATAAACCGGGTACAACGCTTTCGTTCCCTGATGAGAAATCGCTTTAATCTCCTGACCCTCAATGCCTGTTTTGAAAAGAAGATCAATTGGGTAAAAGGAGAGGCAATTTTCAAAATGTTCTTTGGAATAGTTGATCCTGGCGCCGTCAAAATGCCTGAAAGCATCAGCATTTGAGGTAATCTCAAAGCCTATCTTCAACAATTGCTGAAAATACAGCTTGAAAATATAGTTGACCCTTTTGGTGATTTTCGGCGTGTAGATGAGTACCATGATCGCATGATTTGAGCGGCAAATGTAAACAATTCCGGCACTTTCGGCGTCCTGTTGCATTTGACCTGAAGCTGAAAAAATGCGTACTTTTGGGCACTATTTGAGAGGAAAAAATGGACAATTTCATTGTATCAGCCCGTAAATACCGCCCGGCCACCTTCGACACCGTTGTTGGGCAGGATCATATTACCACAACGCTGAAAAACGCCATCCGCAACAAGACGCTGGCTCAGGCTTTTTTGTTTACCGGACCGAGGGGAGTAGGAAAAACTACCTGCGCAAGGATTTTTGCCAAAACGATCAATTGCCAGAATCTCGATGAAAATATTGAGCCCTGCAATGCCTGCGATTCGTGCCTCTCGTTCAACCGCAGTGCATCTTTCAACATTTTCGAGCTGGATGCCGCATCCAACAGCTCGGTAGATGATATCCGCAATCTTGTTGACCAGGTGCGCATCCCGCCGCAAGCAGTCAAATATAAAGTCTATATCATTGATGAGGTTCACATGCTCTCGTCGCAGGCTTTCAATGCATTTTTGAAAACGCTGGAAGAGCCGCCGGATTACGCTAAATTCATCCTTGCAACCACCGAGAAACACAAAATCATACCTACCATCCTTTCGCGATGCCAGATTTACGACTTTAAAAGGATAACTGTCCGCGACATAGCCAGGCATCTCGAATTTGTTGCCCGCAAGGAACAAGTTCAGGCCGAAGCGGAAGCGTTGCAGGTAATTGCTCACAAAGCCGACGGCGCCTTACGGGATGCCCTCTCGATTTTCGATCAGTTGGTGTCTTTTGCCGGCAAGGAGCTTCATTACGAACTTGTGGTTGAGCACCTTAATGTGCTTGATTACGATTATTATTTCAAAGTCACCGACTTCATTCTCGAAGGAAATATATACGACTGCCTGCTCACCTTTAATAAAGTGATCGAGTCGGGTTTTGACGGCCAGCATTTTATTTCGGGGCTTGGCGCTCATTTTCGCGATTTATTGGTTTGCACCGATACCAAAACCGTTGACCTGCTCGAAGTGGGTGAGAGAATCAAGGAACGTTATCTCGCGCAGTCTGCACGATGTTCGCCCAAATTTTTGATCCGTGCGCTCGACATCGTGCAAAAGGCCGATTTCAACTACAAAACCAGCAACAGCAAGCGGCTGCACATCGAAATTTCGCTGATGCAACTTGCTTCGGTGAATGAATCGCTGACAGCAGTTCCGAAAAATGCCGCACCGCCAATGATTCCGGAAAAAAAAACTGAACCCTCAGCCGCCCGTCCACCGCAGCAAACGCTGCCTCCGGTTCAGGCATTCAAACCAACACCATCACCACCGTCTGTTCAAAAATCTGAGCCACAGGCAAAACCCGCGCAACCAACAATAGCAGGCGAAACAAAGCAGGTAGCCTATATTCCTTCTACTATCTCCATAAAAGATGATCTCAGCGAAAAGAGCAATAATCAGGAGGGCGAAGAGACAGAGACCTTTGATTTTGAGTCGGAAGAATTTTTGACGGCAAAAAAAATTCATCCCGACCGCCTGCAACGGGCCTGGAACGAATTTGCGGCAAAAATTTCGACAACCAACCCCAATTTATACAGCACTCTCATTGTTACCAAACCTGAGATTGGCGATGATTTTGAAGTTAACTTCGAGGTTTCCAACACTATTCAGGAGAAAGAGATTTACAGCAAAAAAAGTGAACTGGTAGCTTTTTTAAGAGATGAACTCAACAATGGATTTATCCGTTTAAAAGTAACGGTGAATGCAGCTGTCAACCAGGCCAGACCCTACAAACCCGATGAGATTTACCAGCATTTTATAGCCAAAAATCCGGCTGTTTCAGACCTAAAGCAAAAATTTGGGCTGACGCTGGAGTATTAATATCTCTCTCAAAATGAACTACTTCCCTGAAATTGCCCAGGTTGGTAGTTCCCCGATGTTGATATCGAACATCCATGTTCCAAGCAGGTAGGTCATCAGCGTAATCACCACTGCTCCGACTAAGTTTAGAAAAAGTCCGGCTCTGGCCATATCGGCCACTCTGAGGGAGTTGGTACTAAAAACTATGGCATTGGGGGGTGTGGCTACCGGAAGCATGAAAGCCATCGAGGCTGATAGCGTTGCCGGAAGCATCAATAGTAACGGATGAATATTGGCTGAAATGCTTATGCCGGCCAGGATGGGCAGGATCATTTCGGTAGTAGCTGTGTTTGAGGTGAGTTCGGTTAAAAAAGTTATCAGAATTGCAATTACGAAAATCACGATAATTACATGATAATCAGCAACCCATGCAAGGTGTGCGCCAAACCAGGCTGATAACCCCGACTCCTTTATCCCTGATGCCAGAGCAAACCCACCACCGAAAAGCAGAATAATATTCCAGGGCAAACCCCGGGCGGTTTTCCAATCCATGATGCGGTCATTTTTTCCTTTACTGGCCGGCAAAATAAAAAGGATAACAGCAATAAAAATTGCCACTGTGCCATCAGTAATAAAATTACTCAGCGGAAAAAAATCAGACCAGCCCGGAATGGTAAATGAGCCAAAAACAATATCAATCCTGAAAAGCCATAGAATCACCACGGCCAGGAAGTTGACAAAAACCAATTTCTCTTCAAATGCCATTGGTCCTAATGCATGCAACTGATCCTTAAGCGTTTTGCTGTCCACATTCACCCAGCTTTCCTTCGAAGGTTTAAACATGAAATAGAGGTAAAGCCAGGCGGTGACAAATATTATGATGGTAATAGGAAACGCAAATAAAAACCAGCGGGTAAAAGAAATCTCGGGCGCTTCTGAAAAATAGATATGAAAAATTCGTGCAAATGATAGATTAGGCGGAGTTCCAACCAGTGTGGCGATTCCGCCTATGGATGCACTGTAGGCAACCCCGAGTAACAATCCTATTGTGTATTTTGCAATCGTCTTTTGGTCAATAATCTCTTCCAGTTTCCTGATGATGGAAAGCAGAATCGGGATCATCATCATCGCAGTGGCTGTGTTGGAAATCCACATCGAGAGGAAAGCAGTGGCCAGCATAAAACCAAGCAGGATGCGGGCCGGGCTCATTCCTGTCATCACCAGAATATTCAGGGCAATCCGTTTGTGCAGATCCCACCTTTGCATGGCAAGTGCAATAACAAAACCACCGATAAAGAGGAAGATTACATCATTGAAATAAGTCATCGAAACATCCTTGCCATTCATTATCCCTAACAATGGAAACAGCGCCACCGGCAAAAGCGATGTTACAGCCAGCGGAATTATCTCGGTTACCCACCAGACAGCCATCAGCAATGCCACTGCAAGCGTTGCCGAAACCGAAGGATTGCCTGGATCAAGATCAGTGAAAAAGATTATAGAAAGTGAAATAACCGGGGCAAGGACAAAACTGATCAGTGTTTTAATTTTCATCTGGAGTACTTTTCGATTTCAAATCAAAAATAGGTCATTTTGGTAAAATACATGAAACCGGAATAGTTGATAATACGGGGATCAAATTTGAAACATCCAATAGCAAGGTTAAGAATAGGTCTGAGTTTCAAACCTTCTGAAGTATTGAGATGTCCGTGTGAATGTTAAGGCGGTTATCCATTGTTTTCAGCGGATTTTGGTTAATTTTGCCGAAAATTTTAATTAAACATTTTTATGAAGAAATTGGCTGTAGTAGCTTTTGGTGGAAATGCTCTCCTGCAAGGAGGGCAGGTCGGCACCATTGACGAGCAGGAAAAAAATGCTTACGAAACATGTGAAAAACTGGTCACGCTGATCCAGGAAAAAAACTACAATCTTGTGATTACCCACGGAAACGGACCACAAGTCGGTAATCTGATGCTGAATAATATAGCCGGTAACAAACTTTATGGCCTTCCCGAGATGCCGCTCGACATTTGTGTGGCGTATTCACAGGGTTTTATTGGCTATGTTCTTGAACAGCAGTTGAAAAACGTGCTAATGCAGAAAGATCTTGACCGCGACATCATTACGATTATCACTCAGGTCTTAGTGAATAAAGACGACCCGGCATTTGAAAAACCGACTAAACCAATTGGCCCATACTATCCAAAAGAGGATGCAGATAAAATTACCGCTGAAACTAAATCCGTATTTGCCGAAGATCCCCGGGGAAGAGGCTGGCGCAAGGTAGTGGCATCGCCAAGACCACTGGTAATTGGCAATAAAAAATCCATCGAAAAAATCGCGCGCGAAGGTACGATCGTCGTTGCAGTTGGCGGTGGCGGCATTCCGGTGTTTTATGCCGCAGAAAACAAACTGCAGGGAATTGATGCTGTAATTGACAAAGACCTCGCTTCAGCACTTCTTGCAGCCCAGATCAATGCCGATAAGTTCTTCATTCTCACCGATGTGCCTAAAGTTTGCCTGAACTTCAACACCCCGCAGGAAAAAACTCTCGACAGGCTGAGTATTGCCGATGCCAAAAGATTTCTAGCCGAAGGTCACTTTGCTGAAGGAAGTATGGCGCCAAAAATCAGGGCGGCTATCTATTTTGTGGAGCACAGCGGAAAGGACGCCATCATCACCAAAACCACCAAACTGGGAATTGACAACGGCGGAACGAGGGTAGTGATCGTCTAAACCCTAAGATAAATGTTTTGAGCACTTTTGCACCGCCATTAGGAAAATCCTCATTTTGGTTGACTTTTAACTACTTAGCATTTTACAGAAATCATTTTCACCAAAAAAATAAATTATGGCTTTCAATTTAAGAAACAGGAATTTTCTGAAGTTACTTGACTTCACACCACAGGAGATCAGATTTTTACTCGACCTTTCGGCTGATCTGAAAAAGGCTAAATATGCCGGAACCGAACAGCAGCGTTTAAAAGGGAAAAACATTGTACTGCTTTTTGCCAAAGATTCTACCCGCACGCGTTGCGCTTTTGAGGTTGCAGCTTTCGACCAGGGCGCTCAGATCACCTACCTGGGACCTTCCGGATCGCAGATGGGTAAAAAAGAATCAATGAAAGATACAGCAAGGGTCCTGGGTAGAATGTATGACGGGATTGAATACCGGGGTTACGGTCAGGAAATCGTTGAAGAACTGGGTAAATACGCCGGAGTGCCGGTTTGGAACGGCCTGACAAACGAGTTTCACCCAACCCAGATACTCGCCGACTTCCTCACCATGCGCGAGCACTCTGATAAACCATTGCACCAGGTTTCCTACGCTTATCTTGGCGATGCCCGCAACAACATGGGTAACTCGCTGATGGTGGGAGCAGCCAAAATGGGTATGGATTTCAGAGCAGTAGCCCCTAAAGAGTTACTACCTGCACCGGAACTGGTTGAAAAATGCAGGATAATTGCCAAACAAACCGGAGCCAAAATAACCCTAACCGACAATGTTGAGGAAGGTGTTAAAGGTGTTGATTTCCTCTATACTGATGTTTGGGTTTCGATGGGCGAACCGGAAGAGGAGTGGAATCGCAGGATCAAGATGATGATTCCTTACCAGGTAAACATGGATATGGTAAGAAAAACCGGTAATCCGAATGTAAAATTCATGCATTGTCTGCCAGCATTCCACAATCGTGAAACCGAAGTTGGTGAGCAAATCTTTCAGAAATTCGGTATTCCGGAAATGGAAGTCTCCGAAGAAGTTTTTGAGTCAGATCATTCGATTGTTTTCGATCAGGCTGAGAACAGATTACACACTATTAAAGCTGTTATGGTGGCAACATTGGGAAGTTAAACCAAACAGAAATCCGATAGCAACAAAAAAAGCCGCACTTACAATGAAGAGCGGCTTTTTTTTATTGTTGGCTTTCTCAAACACTTATTTGCTGATCACGATTTTCTTGGTAAATACCTGCTCACCGTTCATCATTTTAAGCATGTAAATCCCGTTGGATAAATCATTTACGTTGATATGATTCTCATTTAAACCAGATTTTATCAACAGGTTTTGTTTAACAACAACCTGTCCCAACAGGTCATAAATCACCAGTTCGACATTGGCAAACTGATGGCTGTTGATTGAGAGATTCAACATACTCTTTGCCGGATTTGGATAAATACTCACCTCAGAGCTGCCAAAATATTCATTGATACCAACAGGAGCGGCAGTTGTAAACGACCAAACCGGGCTGAAGTCGCTGGTATCAATTGCACTCATGGCACGCACTCTCCAGTAATATACTGTTGAGACCTCCAGATCGGGTGCAACATTAAGGTGCGGCAGTTCAGCATCGCTGGCGTCCTTGTAAAACTTGTGATCTGCCAGTGTGGATTGATCTTTACTAAGATTGACCTCATATTTGATGGTACCCTTGATCTGTCCCCAGCGAAGTTGCGGACGCAGCACAATTCCAGTGTCAGCATCAGCCGGGAAAGTTAAAGCCGGACTGGTGAACGTGGTAAAGTTCCAAACAGGTGACCAATTGGTGGTATCTCTTGTGTGACGTGCTCTGACACGCCAGAAATACTGTGTTCCATAAAACAGGTTCTTCGCTGGTTCGATATTATTCTCAGTCAGTTCAACCATCGGGGCACTGAAGTCTGCATCAACATCCACCTGGTACTCGTATTTAGCAATGCCTGTAATGGCCTCCCATCTGAAGTTTGTATTGAGGTCATTATTCAGTGAGTTGTTGTTTGGCCTTTGAGGAACAACAGCATTGACTGTTGTGAAACTTCTTACATCGCTCCAGTTGGAAATGCTGTTTTCGTGGCCGGTTCTTACTTTCCAGAAATACTTTGTGCCAAAAAGAAGGTTTGCCATTCTTTTTTCAAAGATACCAGATGCAACCGTAAAGTCATGAAGTTCTGGTGAATCGAAGGTATTGACAGTATCAATCTGAATTTCAAAATATGATACACCCGTTATTGGGTTTGCTCCTACCCTGTCGCGCCATTGCAGGTTTGCATCGGGAACCTGGTTTGTGGCGTTGTCATTCGGTCTGAATAAGTCAAACTTTGTAAAAATCGTAAAAGAACGAGCATCTGACCAGTTTGAGGAAATATTTCCTTCGTACAATGAACGAACCCGCCAGTGATATTGCTGGGTAAACTTCAATAAACTTGCTTTAATGGCTGTAACGTCAGTAATCGAATCGAGCACAATGTCCGTAAAACCGGCATCTTCACTTAACTGAAGTTCATATTTTACAGCACCGATAACTGCATTCCAATCGAGCAATAAATCGGGCATCTGATTGGTGGCAGCATTATTGGGAGCAACCAATACAGGGGGTTCAACTTTAATCTGAGCCATCATAATGGTGGCCGTGATGAGAAATACTGCGGTTAAAATATATCTTTTCATTGGATTATCTATTTGATTTATTGTTACTTGTATATTTAACGGACAATCATTTTAGCGCTCAGAATTTCGTTACCGGCAGCAATCTTCACCAGGTAGGCGCCTTTCGGGAGTCCGGTGCAGTCCAGGGTAAAGCTATTTTCGCCGGAAAGCCTTGACCCGGCATTGTATTCCCTGAAAAGATTTCCATTCATGTTGTAAACAAAAACATTGACTTCACTCTTTTGGGTAAGCCTGAAGGTTATTACTGATTCGCCATGAACCGGGTTAGGATGGATGCTGGCCGTAGATATTGATTTTTTGACCGGAGCAACAAGTTCCTCAACTCCAACAAAGAATCTGTCATCTCTGAAGGTTCCCCTTCCATAGGTTGCCATATAGATTGTTCCCCAGTTGTCCACCCGTGGATAAACCAATGGAGGTTGTGTCGGATCTTCACTTGGGATAACAAATTCATCTTTGTAAATGGTTTGTTGTTTTAGCTGGAATACTGGAATCATGCCAACACCCTGGTTTTCAGATGTCCATGAAACATCTGCATTTCCAAGCCCATCAGTTGTGTAAACGCCATATTCAGTACCAATTATGGCCTTGTTGGAATCGTTCATTTCGATGATTGAGGAGTAAACCGGGCTTTTTGGAAGGTCGCCTGTGACATCAGTAAAAGTTACTCCTGACCATGGAGAAGCAAGTGCATTTGTGGAGCGATAAATATAGGCCTGATTTCCATAATTACCCAAAGTTACCAGCACGTTGTTGCTGTTTAGAGGATCAACTGCAATTGAGGTTATAAATCTGCCCTGGAATGCCGGAATCTGAATAATGTCCGTTGATATAATGCAGTAAGGACTTCTGATGTCAGCTCTGTCGTAATTGTAAGCAAGAGCTATGTTTGAAATTCTGTAGATGGTTCCTGTCTTGGTGCCAATAAACAGATAGTTTGCATCTTTTGAATAGGCAATTGCTGAGGGTTGACCATTGGCAGCAACGATAGTTGCAATCTGCCACCATTCGGTATCCTTATTAAATTTCACAGCATCCTTGGTAAGATAGACAGTGTTGTGGGTTGCAACGAATAACTTTGACTGGATGATGTCTTTTATCCTGACTGAATCACCTTCAGCCAGATCATTTAAAAGAACATGTGTAAACGGATAACCAGCGTCGAGACCAAAACCGGCATTGCCGCTGCGGCAAACAATCACATCGCCGGCTGTATAATTCTGTTTTGCTTTAAACGTGATGGAATCTCTTGAATTCTGACTTTCAAAGTCTTCCCACAAAGCAATTGGGGTTATAAAAAGCTGGGATGTTGGAGCGGCGAAGTTGAAAGATGTATTTTGTCCCTCATCGTCCGAACGCTCGATTACGCCTGTACTTGTGCTGTAAATGAATGCGTTGGGATTGATCACCGAAATTGCGCAGGAACCGCCGTTTGAAACCTCAATCTTGGCGCCTGCCCTGGTTGTATTACCTTCCCCACTGATAAACCATGTGCCATCTCCCTGTGTGCCGGTTAATACTTTTCTTTTGAGACCACCGCTGCCAACTGTATAACTTTGAGTGGTGGCAAGATTACGGCTGATGCTGGTAAACTCGTTGTTCTGAGTGCCAACTGTTCCAAAATAGACTCCGCGGTTTGTTGCAACAGCCAACTTGTTGTTTGTTCCCGGCTGGAAAGCATACACATGATGACCGGCTGGTAAAAATGCGGTAACTGGTCCCAGTCCCCAGTCGAAAAATCCTGTTGTACCGATCTGGGTGCCCATCCACATGGTTAATCCACCAATAAGTACTTTGTAATTATCGTCCGGAAAAACCTCAAGCGTGTTGTTGTAGCAAGCTGTTCCGGCAAATGGCCTGAGTGTAGTTGAGCCACCCGGGAAGATTACTCTCCATGTTTCACCTTTATCCTCAGAGAGATATGCGTTATAGAGAAATCCAGCCTGGGTGCTAACAGCGTAGATTAGGTTGCCGGTTGCATCATTGGGCGCAAAAGCAACATTGGAACGTCCGGGATTGTTGGACAATGGACTGGGGCGACCTAATGCCGGATCCGGAACGTAGTTGGTGAGTTGATTAAACGTTACGGTGCGGTTTGCAGTGTTGTTCAAAGTATCCACTGCAATAAGCTTTGTGGTGTAGCTTCTGTTTTCTCTTGAAATCAGATTGGGGTTAGAGGGTGTTCCTGAACGGTTGGTAAAAATCAAATCGCTGCCGGAAGCTGTGAAAACCATATCACCGAAAGTTGCTACTACGGTTCCGTCAGCGCCAATTTCAACATCGGTGCAATTGATTTTTGCGAACTGCATTAATGTACGGTTGGGACTTTGTTTGACTTTTACATAGTTGGTTGTATCAACAACTGCTTTATTCAATTGAGGGTTGTTCATGATGATGTTACCTCCCTCGACAATAAAACTATCGCATTTTACAGTTGAGTCAATAGCAAGGGTAACATTGTAAGTAAGGGTATCATGATAATACTGCGTTACCTTCGACCAGTTATCGCCGTTATCAGAATACCACAAGCCGGTGTTGGTAGCTGCGAAAACCCGTCCGGTACTTTTGTTGATGGCCAGTTTGTTAATATAAGCCCAGTCAACAGTATCGCTTAGCGCTGTGGGAACAGGTTTGGTTTGGCCGATGAGTGTAAAAACATCAGCGTTAGTGGATTTATAGATTCCAGTTCCGACAAGTCCACCTGTGTAGGTCTCGGCCGTTGTGCAGAAATACTCACCGGTCCCGGCGTAAATCGTTCCGTCTTCAGCCTGCACCATGCAGGTGACATAAAGGTTTTGATTGGCTGTGTTGATTTTATTCCATGTGGCGCCGAGGTTTGTAGTTTTCCATAAACCACCGGTTACGCCAGCCGAGATCAGTGTTTTTGCCGATGCATCTTTTTTGTCAAAAATCAACGCCCTTACGCGGCCCGGAGCATTGTCAGGACCCAGGTCAACCCAGTTGAGCCCCAAAGCATTTCCTGATTTAAACTGCATCCCCTCAGCTTGTTGCCTGGCAGTGAGTACATCAAACGGGTTGATATCGCCCGTGATCTGATTGTTTCTCATTTGTTGCAGGTACTCGCTTGCCCCGGCAAAATCAACATTGTCGCTTTTCGAAGCGCCTGGCTGATCCTTGTCGGTGTAACCAAATGCAACAATGAGCCCTGTCGTCGCAAACACTAACACTAATAAGCTCAATTGTAAAAGTTTACGTTTCATGTTTCGAAAATTTGATTAGTATAATTTTTTATTGTTGAATTCGATTTTGCTTGTAAAACAAGGCACTAAAATACTGTTTTTCGACAAACCCGCTGATTTTTGTTCAGTCGCCATCTCTATTAATGGTTAGCAAAAGTACCTTTCCTTTTCGGGGAAGGCTTTAAAAACAAGTTTTAGGTTTATCAAAATCAGTTTACGGCCTTGCCTTTCTCCATCAAAACCAATAAATTAAATAAAATTTCGTCCTTAAATTTGAATGAACAAAATTGAAAAAAAAACTCATACCGGAATCAATTTCCACTCAATATAAATTGATTTTAAATAGCAGGTAAGGATAGGACAATGAATTTCTGATCGAATCGGCACCATTGCCCGGCATATCTGGTTTAAAAATCATGACGGTTAAAAAGTCAGATTCAGAATTGAATTTTTCAGCTTTGCACAATTTTTGGTACTTCCTGGCCTTTAAGTAGTAATTTTGCATCTGAATCTTAATCCAAATCACATTAACCCATATCATTAAGAAGTATGACGAAATTTTCAAAATTAACCTTGCTGATCGTTGCATTGGCAGGTATTGCCCTGGTTACCAACGGCCAGGAGAAATACTATGATCTGAAGCCGGTAAAACAGATCAAAACCACGCCTACAAAGGATCTTCAGAGGGTTGGATCATGCTGGGCCAACGCCGGAACCGCTTTACTTGAGGCCGAATGGATCAAAAACGGAAAGCCGGAAATTGACCTGGCCGAAATGACCTTCATCACCGATGCTTACCGGTTGAAAGCCGATGCTCATCTTACATCTAAAGGAGAAACCCGGGTTGACGAAAAGGGCATTCCGCAGGATGTTTTTACCCTGATGACAAATTACGGGATGGCGCCCGAAGATATGTACATGAAGTCTGATTATCAACCCGAAAACGCCTCATCCGGAGAGATGGATGCCATTATCCGCGCTACCCTGCACATGGTGATGACCAAGGAGGGTGGCAATTTCACCGAAAACTGGAAAAACACCTTTGATGCTTCTTTATCGCGTTACCTGGGCGAAACCCGCATCAGTTTTCCTTACAACGGTAAGGATTACACTCCGAAATCATTTGCTGAGGCCTCTGGTTTGAATGCTGCTGATTATGTTACGCTTACCTCCGACGGCAAGAGCAGCATGGACTCGAAAATTGTGCTAACAGCTAAAAACAACTGGAGTAAAACCCAGGCCTATAATGTGAGCGCTGACAATCTGCTAAACTCGGTGAAATCAGCCGTAAATGGCGGATTTACAGTTATTTGGTATGGCACTGTACCTGCTGAAATGATTTTTGCTGAAGAACAGGTTGCGCTGGTTCCCGCAGGAAAAATTACCGACCTGACGAAAGTGAAAGATGGTGAAGAGAATAATTTCATACCACTGCCCGAGAAAGAGGTCTCTGTTTCCGATCGTCAGGCTTCATTTGATGCAGCAGCCAAAGCTGAACAGAGTTACTTGCTGGTTTACGGGATCAGTAAGGACAAAAACGGAGCCGAATACCTGATGGCTAAAAAAGTCTGCGAAGCGGGAGACAAAATTTTGAATCTTTCCCCTTCGTTCGTAAAACTAAACACTGTTTTTGCGGTACTCAATAAAAAAGGGTTACCCGCTAATTTGAAATCAAAATTTGGTCTGTAATTGCAAGGTAACCTGCGATAATACAAAATAAAATGCCCCGAAAAGGGGCATTTTTTATATCTTCCTGAAATCCTTTTCCAGTATCCAGCCTTTACTTCCATCAGGAATTTTAATCTCGTACCATTCCCCCAACTGATTGGTGATCTGAACTTTAATCCCTTCGTGAATTATAAAAATATCTGTGCTGTTTTCCCTGGGAGAGCTTTTCACGGTAACAGTTGGTGTGAAAATTATCGCTTCGGTGCGGTTGTGAATTGATTGGTAATGTTGGTTGGCCAGGGTAAGTGAAAGGATAAAAAAGGCAAGAAACACCATACCTGACCAGAAACCGGTTTTTTTCAGCCAGACGATCCTGGCAAGCAGAAAAATCAGCGCCATCACCAAAAATGAAATGAATGCGATAATGCTGATCCTCCCCCATTGCTCCATTGATCTCGATTTGACCAATATGTCCCACCACTGAAAAAGGAAAAACTGCGGTAAGGGTTCAATTTTATCAATGATTCTGCTGTTGGCAATCTGCAGATTGTGAAGGACATCATCGTCGTGGGGGTTAATTTTTCTGGCCTTTTCATAATTAAAAATGGCCATCGGCAGGTTGTTCAGTTTGAAGTATGCATTGCCCAGGTTGAAATAAAGATCGGCAGATTCGAGGCCATTACTGACGATGGTTTCATAGGTTTCGACAGCAGCCGCATATTCACTTCCATCATAGTACTTATTAGCCTGCTCCATCAGCAGGAGATTGTCGTTGGCGATGAGATAAGTAGCCGCAAACAGGAAAATCAGTATCAGACTCTTCTTCATGGTTCAGCTGCTATTTTAGTTCCTTTTCAAATTTGGTGATAATTTCAAGCGCTCCGTTATAAATCCGCTCCATATTTTCCTCCTTGGCTCCGGGGGCAAAACGGGCAAATTCGGTCTGGTTGAGGGTTTCGATAAACTGGCTGATGGTTTCCTCCTGCAAGCCCTTTGCAGAGAGGCGTACTCTTACGTTGTCCATCGAAAGTTCAGATACCGGGATACTTAGTTTATCGCTTAGATAGCCCCATGAAGCACGCGAAATTTCGATGTAAAATTCGTTTTCTTTCCCCTGGTTTTTAAAATTAGATGCCAGTTTCAGGCGTTTTCGGGCAATTTTTGTCGCTTTCAGGTTCTTCATCAGTTCCACGTTCCGGCGTTTTTTCATCTCTTTTCGCCAGATGATTAGTACGGCAACAAAGAGTAAAAATGGAACTATTAGCGCAAGGTAATAACCATTGGATCTGAAAAAATACAAACCTATCGGGCGGAGCTGGTAGGGCGGAAGTTTGATGTGCCGGATATCAGACCCGATGATCTGGATTCCTTCCTGACGAACGGTTCCGCTGTAGGTAACCACAGATGATGTGCCATCACCGCGCCCCACAGTAATGTTATACTCAAGAGTTTTTTGAACGGAATAATCTCCAGTTGTTGGGTCAAATGATGAAAACTCTATCGGATGGATTTTGAAATTACCAGGATTGCGGGGTATTACAAGGTATTCAAAAACCCGGTTTCCTGAAACTCCGGAGGTTGTAACTTTGATATCCGATTTGGTTTCCGGGTCAAAAACTTCGAAGTCGCGGGGAAATTCAATCCTCGGAAGGTCAAAAAGTTCAATGTTCCCGCTGCCTGTAACAGTTAGTTTGATGGAAATGGGCTCGTTGGCTTTTACTTCAGTTTTATCAATCTGAGATTGCAGGGTGAATTTGCCCACAGCGCCGCTGAAATTTTCCGGTCTGTCCTTCGTTGGATGCGGTTTTACATTAATAGTCAGGCTGTTGGATGACAATTTTTTACTTATGTCGCTGTAACGACTGCTGAAGAAGGGATCGTTGAAAAAGCTATCGAAGAAGGGGTCGGAGGTTTTTCGTTTTGATTCTGTCCGTAACCTGACCGTAATTTCGCTCTCCTGGGGCTGAATTTCAATCGCGCCGGCGCGTTGCGGGAAAATTGCAAACCTCCGCACTTCGGCAACATTATATTGCTTTCCTCTGAAGTTTTCGGTTGTTGTCGGAATTTCACGCTGATTAGGGAAAAGATTTTTTACCCAAAAACCCGGGAACGAAGAAATCTTTTGAAAGCCATCATGCCCGGCTATCTGGTTATTAAAATAGAGTTTATAAGAGATAATCACCTGTTCACCGATGTAAGGGGACGAATTGTTGACCTCAGCCCGCAGAAAAACGTCCACCTCCTCACCGGAGGTTTTCTGCTGACTGCCTTGCTGGGATGATGATCCCTGTCCTCCTGGCGCCGCTTGTCCTCCGGCTTGTACCTGTACCGTTACCGGGTTTGAAGTGTACTGTTTTCCGTTAAAACTAATTGTGGCAGGGGGAATCGTAAAACTGCCCTCCCGCCTGGCAGACAAAATGTAGGAGAACGTGTAGCTGACTTCCCTTGATACCTGCCCATTGATTATTTGAACACTCGAACTTGTTGAGGTTGAAGGGCCATTGAGCACATCGAAATCCGCTATGTTCGGCCCCCTGAAACCCTGTCCTTCGGCTGTGAAACGGTATTGCAGCTGAAAGCGTTCGCCAACAACTACCACTGATTTGGCAGAGGCAGTAAACTGCGGCTCCTGCGCCGCTGACGTTACCGGCATTATAGCCAGCCAGGCGATAATCGCCGTGGGAATTAAGAAACCAATTTTGAAGAAAAATCTTTTCATTTATCGCTGACCAATCTGATTAGTATCCAAACAAATTTACCAGTCCTTTTCGGTTTTTACTCTTTTTGCATTTTTCAATTGCTCCATCTTCAGTTTTTCAAGGGTTTTTCGCTCGCGATCCTGCAAAGCCTGCAACATTCGTTCGGCATCTTCCTTCGAGATTTGTTTGGGTTGCCCCTGTGCCTGTTCCTGCCTGCTGTCCTGCTGTTGGCCTTCCTGCTGCTGATTTTGCTGTTGCTGCTGTTGATCCTGGTTCTGCTGCTGTTGCTGATCCTGGTTCTGCTGTTGATCCTGATTTTGATCGTTGTTCTGATCCTGGTTCTGATTTTGCTGGTTCTGTTGCTGTTTAAGCATTTGCTGAGCGTAAAGCAGGTTGTACTTTGTATCGGTGTCGGAAGGATTTAAACGAAGAGCGTTTTTGTAGGCATCAACGGCAGGCCCGTACTGCTGCATGTTCATCAGCGAATTGCCCAGGTTGTGAAAACTTTTAGAACGTTTTTCTGCCGGCAGATTGAGGCGAGAAAGGCTTTCGAAAATGGTTGCGGCTTCTTCGTAATTTTTCTGCTCATGAATGGAGCTGCCAAGATTGAACTTGCCAACTGCTGATGAATTGTTTTTCTCCAGCGCCTTTTTGTAATCAATCTCCGCCTCGTTAAATTCTCCACGTTCAAAAGCGCTGTTACCACGGCGAATGAACCGGTTCTCGGCTTGTGCCATTAAACCAAGATCAATCAGGTTCATGACCAGAAGGAAAAACAATGTCTGGTAAAATAATTTCCTGTTTTTCAATATCATAGTGATTAGAACCCTTAGATTGTAAGTTTATTTTCTCCAAAAATATTCACCTTCCTGAATCTCCGGCTTCGGCGTTCAAAGATTAGAAACTCGATCAGCAGCAATAAAAGCGCCGGCGCCAGGAAATACTGAAATCGGTCTTCGTAATCTGTAAACATGCGGGATTCGAATTCGGTTTTTTCGAGTTGCGAAATTTCATCAAAAATGATTCGCAGGCCAACCTGCGTATTGTTGGCTCTCACATAATTGCCATTGCCGGCTTCCGCAATACTTTTCAGCATGTTTTCGTCAAGTCTCGAAATTACCGTGTTGTTGTTCCGATCGCGTTTGAAACCCTGCTGCATTCCGGTGCGGTCTATAATCGGTATCGGGGCGCCATCAGGCAATCCCATACCGATGGTATAGATGCGAATATTTTTCTCTACTGCATTTTTGGCGGCTTGCATCACATCTCCTTCATGGTCTTCACCGTCGGAGATAACTATTATGGCTTTTTCGGTTTCGCTCTCATCAAAAAGGTCCACTGCCAGGTTGATGGCTTCGGCTATTGCAGTACCCTGGACAGGAACGATCTCGGTACTGATATTTGACACAAACATTCTGACGGCTGAATAATCGGTAGTAATGGGGAGCTGTGTGTAAGCTTTTCCGGCAAAAACCACAATACCTATCCGATCGTTCCCCAGCTCATCAACCATGCGGGAAATTGCCTGGCGGGCACGTTGAAGCCTGTTTGGCTTGATGTCCTGCGCAAGCATACTCTCCGAAACATCTATGGCGATGACCAGGTCAATCCCTTTACGCTCTATCTTTTCGAGTTTGGAGCCAATTTGCGGATTTGCCAAACCAATAATAATCAGCACGTAAGCAACCATCAACAGGATAAATTTGAAAATCAGCCTGTTCGATGAAATATCAGGTATCAGTCGTTTGATGAACTGATACTCACCGAATCGCTTCAGGGCGTTCTTTTTCCGGTACATCATCCAAGCAAAAATGATGATGAAGAGCGGTATGAGCAACAGCGCCCAAAAAAAATCCGGATTGCCAAATCTGAAAATCTGCATATCAGCGATTAAGGTTTAAATTAAGGTGTCGTTCGGAAAAATGTATATTTCATAATCATCTCCAACACGAAAATTGCCAGCGCCATCAGCGCAAACCGGAGGAATTCCTCGTGTTTTTTATAAAATTCGGTAACGTCTATTTTTGATTTCTCCAGCTTATCAATTTCCTCGTAGATCTCTTTTAGTTTGGAGTTGCTTGTAGCCCGGAAATACTTACCGTCGGTGTCGGCTGAAATATTTCGCAGCAGGTCTTCATCAATCTCAACGGGCACGTTCTGGTACCTGATTCCAAATGGGGTTTGCACCGGGTAAGGGGCAGTTCCCATGCTCCCAATACCAACGCTGTAAACCCTTATTTTCTTGAGCTTTGCAATTTCGGCGGCAGAAAGCGGATCAACCACGCCCATATTGTTAACACCATCGGTTAGCAGGATTATCACTTTGCTAACGGCCGAACTTTCAACAAGCCTTGCCACAGCGGTTGCGAGGCCGTCACCAATGGCAGTCCCATCCTCGATCATACCGGTTTTGATTTTTTTGAACATCTCACTCAGAACACGGTGATCTGTGGTAAGCGGAACCTTTGTGAAGGCTTCCCCTGCAAAAACCACCAATCCGATCCGGTCGCCCGGACGGCCGCTGATAAACTCGATGGCCAGTTCCTTGGCGGCTTCGATACGGTTTGGGGTGAAATCTTCGGCAAGCATACTTCCGGAGATATCAAGCGCCAAAACAATATCAATACCCTCGATGGAGACATCCTGGCTGCTCGAGGTGGTCTGTGGCCGCGCCAACGCAACAGCAAGCAATGCAATAGCTAAAATCCGCAGCAAGAAGAGAAGGTGATAAAGGTACTGCTTGTAGGATCTCTTTACTGCAGCAAAAGGCAGAGAAGTGGAAATTTTGATTTCCGCCTTGCTACGGTTATTTTTAAACCAATACCAGGCAATCATCACCGGGATGACGAGCAGGATGTAGAAGTACTCCGGATTGGCAAATTGAAATTCTCTAAACATGTCAGCCAATTTATTTTATTGGTTTACGGTGTTTTGTTGTGCTGAACCACTTTTTTCAATATCATCTGTTGATGGTTTATCGTTCTCCGGCAGGATGTCGCCTACTGAAAAGGCCGGCGAAGTGATTTTTACAAATCTTACGGCAGAATTCATACTATGATCGTGCTCTGAAGGCAACGGTTTGGCTTTAGCAAATTTTACCAGGTCCGCCAATTC
The DNA here is from genome assembly GCA_036794825.1 of Bacteroidales bacterium. Taxonomy (GTDB): domain Bacteria; phylum Bacteroidota; class Bacteroidia; order Bacteroidales; family 4484-276; genus RZYY01. The sequence goes on from DAIRGA010000004.1 coordinate 87,879, forward strand.
GAGCAAATCCTGAAGTAGTTTGATGGATTCCAATCCCAACCCTTTTCTTCTGACCAGTTGCATGGTGTCGTAAGTCGTTGACTCGATGGCCGGAATGGAATATTGATCCTCGATGTATTGCCTGATGACTTCAGATAAACGGCTGTAATAATCTTTGATTAATCCCTGCTGCCACAGCTTTTCCCTCTTCAGTTTTTCCAGTTCATCTAAAGCAATCACGTGCGGAGGCAACTTGGGTTTTGGTTTGAAGATGGTTATCGGTGCTGCTTTTTTCTTCCGTTTTGCTAAAAACCAGATTGTTGCGCCAATAGCTAAAACGAGCAAAATCCAGGGAAGCATTTCCATGAATGTGACTGGCGCCGCAATGGGTCCTTTAATGGGTTTGATGGGTTGAGACAAATCAACCGGTATGGAAAAGACGTTGAGCAGAAATGGCTCCGACTCCGTCATTAGAATTTCGTCCGACTGGTTGTTTTCCTTGTATTTGATAGCAACAGGCGGAATAAGATAATAACCGGTATCAAATGAGGTGATTGTAAAAACCTGATTAACAGTAACAAAACCATCCTTGCCGGCAATTGTATCAATTGTACCCATCGAAAGGATTTCCACTTTGCTGGTTAATGAATCGGCCAGCCTCGGCCATTCAAATGCATAACCCTGCGGAATGCGCAATTGCATTCGGTAGTTCACCTGATCGCCTATGAGAATGTTGCTGGTGTCCAACCGGGTGCTAAACTGCACCTCCTGAGTTGTTGCCTGAACATGTATTAATGCCAGCAAAACCAGTGTCACATAAGCTCTAACAGCGTTTATCATTCTATTCTGTTTTCTATCCATCTGCATTACAATCTTGACTCTCTCTTTTTGAACATACCAACCAACGGTTTCACATAATCCTCATCTGTCCTGATATGTGCAGAATCCACGCCACTGCGTGTAAATGCTGTTTTAATGAATTTCTCATTGTTGATGTACCAGTCCTTGTAAATCTGCCTGGTTTTGGGGCTGGATGTATCCACCCATATGTTCTGACCAGTTTCGGCATCCTTGAATTTTACCATCCCCATATTGGGAAGTTCGGTCTCGCGCGGGTCATACAACCTTATAGCCATTACATCGTGCTTGGTGTTGGCAATCTGAATAGCATCGGCAAAATTTTTATCAACAAAGTCAGAAATGACGAACGCAGTGCATTTTTTCTTGATTGCGTTAGTGAGGAACTTCAGGGCTTCGCTGATGTTAGTTCCCTGGTTTTCAGTTTTAAAGTCCACCAGCTCACGGATAATTCTCAGGATGTGCGAAGAACCTTTCTTGGGGGGGATAAATTTCTCAATTTTATTGCTGAAAAAAACTACCCCGACTTTGTCGTTATTCTGAATGGCTGAGAATGCAATAACGGCGGCAATTTCGGTGATAACTTCCTCCTTAGTGGCTATTTTTGTTCCAAAATCGTTCGACCCGCTAACGTCAATCAGCAGCATAACGGTAAGTTCGCGCTCTTCTTCAAAAATTTTGATGAAGGGATGGTTAAACCTTGCCGTGACATTCCAGTCAACATTTCGCACATCATCTCCATACTGATATTCGCGCACTTCGCTGAAAGCCATACCTCTTCCTTTAAAAGAACTGTGGTAATGCCCTGAGAAAATCTGGTTGGACAAACCCCGTGTTTTAATCTCTATCTTCCTGACTTTCTTAAAAATTTCTGTTGCGTTCATGCTTTGGTTTAAGGTGGAGTCTTATATTTAAAAGCCTGAATAATAACTTATTCTGAGTTTGAAACTGAAAAGTACTATGGAACTTCGATGGTGTTCAGTATTTCGTTTATCACATCTTCGGTGGTAATGTTTTCGGCTTCTGCTTCGTAAGTGAGCCCGATACGGTGACGAAGCACGTCATGAGCCACAGCCCTGATATCTTCAGGTATCACATAACCGCGCCTTTTGATGAATGCGTAGGCTTTGCCGGCAAGGGCAAGGTTGATGGAGGCACGTGGTGATCCGCCGTAGTTAATCATTCCGACAAATTTTTTGAGCTTGTACTCGGCCGGAAAACGTGTGGCAAAAACGATGTCGGTAATGTAGTTTTCAATTTTTTCGTCAAGATAAACCTGTCTTACCACATCCCTTGCTTTAACGATATCCTTTGGCGAAATCAACTTACTGGTTGCTGGCATTTCACCGGCGATATTCTGCCTGAGGATTAGTTTTTCTTCATTTTTTTCAGGATAGGTGATTACGACTTTCATCATGAAACGGTCAACCTGGGCTTCGGGTAACGGATAAGTTCCTTCCTGTTCAATAGGGTTTTGGGTGGCCATTACCAGGAATGGTTCTTCGAGCCTGTAAGTTTTATCTCCAATGGTAACCTGGCGCTCCTGCATAGCTTCGAGCAGCGCGCTCTGAACCTTTGCAGGTGAACGGTTGATTTCGTCGGCAAGAATAAAGTTGGAAAAAATCGGCCCCTGGCGTACTACGAATTCTTCCTTTTTCTGGCTGTAAATCAGCGTACCAATAAGGTCGGCAGGAAGAAGATCCGGTGTAAACTGAATGCGGTTAAATTTGGCATCTATAATATTGGCCAGTGATTTAATAGCCAATGTTTTGGCCAGACCCGGAACGCCTTCGAGCAAAATATGCCCGTTTGCAAGCAATCCAATAAGCAACCTGTCAATCATTTGCCGCTGACCAATAATCACCTTATTCATTTCGATATTGATCAGGTCGATGAAAGAGCTTTCCTGGTGGATTCGTTCGTTTAATTCTCTGATATTTGTTTCTATCATTGTTCTTAGGATTTTAAAACCGGTACAATAACTCGAACGTCATTTTTTAATTATTTTTTTTGTCGTTAAATATTGTTAAGCGCTGCAGGCTTTAGCTTCAGCCGGTGATTGCAGGTGATGAAAGCAACTTTTACAGGTGCTGTTCAATATCGTCTGCAATTTGGCAACAAAATAGTCATCAGATATCGGCGTTAGTCTATGCACAAAAAAAGCAGCCCACGTTGAGCTGCTTTGACACTTATTAGAATTTTCTTAAGCCTGCGCGTTTGGCCCGAACAGGTTATAGGGCATTTGATCTATCTCGGTATCCTTCAGCTCGCCGTGCATTGACTCAAACTTGCGGATATTGTCCTGAAGCGCTCTGAGGAGCCGTTTGGCGTGCTGCGGCGTGAGAATGATCCTTGATTTTACCTTTGCTTTAGGCACTCCGGGCAACATTTTCACAAAGTCAATGATAAATTCTGACCTTGAATGCTGGATTATAGCCAGATTGGAGTAAACTCCTTCGGCCACATCTTCCGGAAGTTCGATATTGAGTTTATTTTGATTGGGTTGTTTCGGATCCATTGTTTATTTATTTTGATGGTTAAAACAGGGAAGCAGATTACCAATAAGCCTGCTTCCCTGGCAAATTATTAGAATTCCTGTTTACGTGGCTGAACCAGCAGTTCATAATCTTCTCTTGAGCCTACGATGATATCTTCGTATTCCCTCAGACCAGTTCCGGCAGGAATCTTATGACCTACGATTACGTTTTCCTTCAGACCGATCAGGTCATCGGATTTAGCATTGATTGCAGCATTGGTGAGTACTTTTGTTGTCTCCTGGAACGATGCAGCCGAGATGAAACTTGTGGTTTGCAGCGAAGCTCTGGTAATACCCTGAAGCACCTGGCGGGCGGTGGCCGGCTGGGCATCGCGTGCATCAACAAGCTTCTTGTCGCGGCGCTTCAACGATGAATTTTCGTCGCGTAGCTTACGCGCCGAAACTATCTGGCCAGCTTTAAAGGAGGTAGAATCGCCCGGATCAAGTATAACCTTTTTGCCAAAGATCCAGTCGTTTTCTTCCTGGAAATCAATCTTATTCACCAATTCACTTTCAAGGAATTTCGTATCTCCCTGGTCCTCAACTTCTACCTTGCGCATCATTTGACGAACGATTACCTCAAAATGTTTGTCATTGATTTTCACACCCTGCAAACGGTAAACTTCCTGAATCTCATTTACAATGTATTCCTGAACCTTCATTGGCCCTTTGATAGCAAGAATGTCGGCAGGTGTCAGCGCACCTTCGGACAATGGAGTACCGGCCTTAACAAAGTCGTTTTCCTGGGCAAGGATCTGTTTGGTTGTCGGGATGAGATAGCGTTTCTCTTCACCGCTTTTGGAGGTGATGATGATCTCTTTATTCCCTCTCTTCAGCTTTTTGCCAAAAGAAACCACACCGTCAATTTCAGCAACTTTAGCCGGATCTGATGGATTTCTTGCTTCGAACAATTCGGTCACGCGGGGCAGACCACCGGTTATGTCGCCGGCTTTTCCTATGGCGCGTGGTATCTTGATAAGTGTGTCGCCTGCTCTAACATCCTGGCCATCATCAACCGAAATGTGCGAACCGACCGGAAGGTCATAAGCGCGGAGGATTTCGCCATTTTGATCTACAACCTCTATCGAAGGATTCTTGACCTTTTGACGTGCCTCGATGATTACCTTTTCGTAGTATCCGGTTTGCTCGTCAGATTCAACACGGTAGGTTTTACCCTCTTCAATATTGATAAAGCGCAATTTACCGGTTGATTCAGAGATAATTACAGCATTGTAAGGATCCCATGTGCAGATGATGTCGCCTTTTTTCACCTCGTCGCCATCCATAAAAAACAGGTTGGAGCCGTAAGGAATGTTGTGTGAAGCGAGCGTGATACCGGTGTTCTGGTCAACGATTCTCATTTCCGCGGAACGACCGATAACTACCTGGCAATCTTTACCTTCTTTGGTTTCATAAGGCACAGACCTTAGCTCCTCGATGGAGAGAACGCCGTTGTATCTAGCTTCGATCCGGGATTGAGCCGAAATGTTTCCTCCGGCCACACCACCTACGTGGAAAGTACGAAGGGTAAGCTGTGTACCTGGCTCACCAATTGACTGGGCAGCGATAACACCTACGGCTTCTCCTTTCTGTACCATTCTTCCGTTTGCCAGGTTACGTCCGTAGCATTTTGCACAAACTCCCATTTTCGATTCGCATGTAAGCACCGAACGGATTTCGACGGCCTCGATGGGAGAATTTTCAATCTGCTGGGCATAAACTTCGGATATCTCGTCACCGGCAGCGATGATCAGATTTCCGGTTTGCGGATGATAAACATCGTGTAAAGCAGTACGTCCGAGAATCCTGTCATACAGCGTTTCAACAACTTCTTCGTTCTTCTTGAGCGCTGTTGTGGTAAGGCCGCGGAGGGTTCCGCAGTCTTCTTCAGAAATGATAACATCCTGCGACACATCCACCAAACGACGCGTAAGGTAGCCAGCATCAGCAGTTTTGAGAGCAGTATCGGCCAAACCTTTACGTGCGCCGTGGGTTGAGATAAAATACTCAAGAACCGAAAGTCCCTCTTTAAAGTTGGAGAGAATCGGATTTTCGATGATTTCGCCACCTGTAGCGCCTGATTTCTGTGGTTTAGCCATCAATCCGCGCATCCCTGAAAGCTGCCTGATCTGTTCTTTACTACCACGAGCACCGGAATCGAGCATCATGAATACAGGGTTGAAGCCCTGTTTATCTTGCGACACCTGATCCATCAGGATCTTGGTCAGCCTTGAGTTGGTATGTGTCCAGATATCTATGATCTGGTTGTATTTTTCGTTGTGGGTAATCAAACCCATGCTGTAGCTGTTGAGCACCTCGTTTACCTCATCGTGCGCCTGGTTGATAAGTTTTTCCTTTTCAACCGGAATAATCACATCGCCAAGGTTGAAGGACAATCCACCTCGGAATGCCATGCGGAATCCGAGATCTTTAATATCATCGAGGAATTTGGCCGTTGTGGCTGTGTCAGTCTTTTTGAGCACGCCGCCGATGATGTCACGAAGCGATTTTTTGGTCAACAACTGGTTGATATATCCGTACTCTTTTGGAACAACCTGGTTGAATAAAACCCTTCCTACAGTGGTTTCTGTGAGTTTATAAGTTGTTTCACCATTTTCAGTATGAGGCAGCCGTACTTTGATAATGGCGTGCAGGTCAACTTTGCCTTCATTGTAGGCAATAATTACCTCCTGCGGTGAATAAAATCTGAAACCTTCGCCTTTAACCATATGTTCTGGAACACTCCGGCGCTCCTTTGTAATGTAGTAAAGGCCGAGCACCATGTCCTGCGAAGGAACCGCAATCGGGGCGCCGTTAGCCGGGTTGAGAATATTGTGGGCAGCCAGCATGAGTATCTGCGCTTCAAGCACGGCGGCATTTCCAAGCGGCACATGCACAGCCATCTGGTCACCGTCAAAGTCGGCGTTGAATGCAGTACAAACAAGTGGGTGCAATTGTATAGCTTTTCCTTCTATCAACTTGGGCTGAAATGATTGAATACCAAGACGGTGCAATGTCGGTGCGCGGTTGAGCAACACCGGATGCCCTTTCATAATATTTTCGAGAATATCCCAAACGACAGGATCTTTCCGGTCAACGATTTTTTTAGCAGATTTTACCGTTTTTACGATTCCACGCTCAAGCATCTTACGGATAATGAACGGCTTGAAGAGCTCAGAGGCCATTTCTTTTGGGATTCCGCATTCGTTTAGTTTCAATTCAGGTCCAACAACAATAACCGAACGGCCTGAATAGTCAACACGTTTACCGAGCAGGTTCTGACGGAATCGGCCCTGCTTTCCTTTAAGACTGTCGCTCAATGACTTGAGGGCTCTGTTGGATTCAGTTTTTACAGCATTGGATTTCCTTGAATTGTCGAACAACGAATCCACCGCTTCCTGCAACATCCTCTTTTCGTTACGCATAATCACATCGGGCGCTTTGATTTCGATGAGCCTTTTCAAACGGTTGTTACGGATGATGACCCTGCGGTAGAGATCGTTGAGGTCGGAAGTAGCAAAGCGGCCGCCATCAAGCGGAACTAATGGCCGGAGTTCCGGTGGGATTACGGGCACAACTTTTACAATCATCCATTCCGGACGGTTTTCGATCCTGTTGCGGGCATCCCTGAAAGCTTCGACAACCTGCAAACGCTTGAGAGCCTCAGCTTTTCTTTGCTGGGAGGTCTCGGTGTGCGCCTTGTGACGCAGGTCATAGGAAAGTTCATCCAGATCGAGGCGTGCGAGCAGGTCGTACAAAGCGTCAGCACCCATCTTTGCGATAAACTTGTTGGGATCTCTGTCGTCGAGGTACTGATTTTCCATCGGAATGGTTTCCATAATATCGAAATACTCCTCTTCGGAGAGGAAATCAAGATAATTCAAACCATCATCAGCCTTAATTCCCGGATTAATGACGACGTATTTTTCGTAATAAATAATTGCTTCAAGTTTCTTGGTTTGTAGGCCAAGCAATGCTCCGATTTTATTAGGCAAAGATTTGAAGAACCAGATGTGCGCAACAGGAACTACCAACTGTATGTGGCCAGAACGTTCCCGGCGTACTTTCTTTTCGGTTACTTCAACGCCGCAGCGGTCGCAAACGATTCCCTTGTAGCGGATCCGTTTGTACTTCCCGCAGTGACATTCCCAGTCTTTTACCGGCCCGAAAATTCGTTCACAAAACAGACCATCCCTCTCGGGTTTGTAGGTTCTGTAGTTGATAGTTTCCGGTTTGGTAACCTCACCGTAGGATCTTTCGAGGATGGTTTCCGGTGAAGCAAGGCTAATAGTAATGCGCGAAAATTCGGTTTTTACGATGTTACTATCTTTTCTGAAAGCCATTTATGGATTGTGTTTAGTTTAAATAAAAGGTATGAAAACGAACTTTTGGGCACCACACTTTCATCAATCGAAAGTAATGTTGAGGCCGAGGCCGCGCAATTCGTGAACCAATACATTAAAAGATTCAGGGATACCGGGTCTGGGCATATTTTCACCTTTCACAATGTTTTCGTATGCTTTGGCACGGCCGATTACATCGTCTGATTTTACGGTGAGAATTTCCTGAAGGATGTTGGAAGCGCCGAAAGCTTCGAGCGCCCATACTTCCATTTCCCCAAAACGCTGACCTCCGAATTGTGCTTTACCGCCAAGAGGCTGTTGTGTAATGAGCGAGTAAGGTCCGATGGAACGTGCGTGCATCTTGTCGTCCACCATATGATGGAGTTTCAGGATGTAAATGTAGCCTACCGTGGCAGGCTGATGGAAACGTTCTCCGGTTCCGCCGTCGCAGAGGTAAACCTTGCCATTTTCTGGAAGTTTTGCCTTTTTCATGTAGTCGTTGATCTGGTCAATGGTAGCGCCATCGAAGATAGGTGTGGCAAATTTCAGACCCAGCTTTTTGCCTGCCCAGCCCAGCACTGTTTCATAAATCTGACCAAGGTTCATACGCGAAGGTACACCCAGCGGGTTCAATACTACGTCAACCGGAGTTCCGTCTTCAAGGAACGGCATATCCTCCTCACGAACGATTTTTGCAACAATACCTTTGTTACCATGACGTCCAGCCATTTTGTCACCAACTTTCAACTTACGTTTTTTGGCAACATATACCTTGGCCATTTTAACAATACCATTGGGCAGCTCATCGCCAACAGTGGCAACGAATTTCTTACGGTTAAACACACCAAGTATTTCTTTGTACTTGATGATGTAATTGTTAATTACTTCGGCAATTTGCTGATTTTTCTGACGGTCGGTAGTCCATTTGTGCGGATTAACGGTAAGATAATCAATGCCAAGCAATTGCTTTTGAACAAATTTGATCTTCTTTGGAACCAATTCCTCCTTAAAATTGTTGTAAACCCCTTGTGAAACCTTGCCGCTAACAAGGATCATTAGTTTGTCAACCAATTTATTTTTCAGTGCAGCAGCTTGTTTGTTGAATTCTTTCTCAAGAGATTCGATCACATCCTTTTCCTTGCTCTTAGCCACGCGATCCTTGATAATTCTTGAGAAAAGCTTTTTATCAATTACAACACCCTTCATCGAAGGAGGAGCTTTGAGCGATGCATCCTTAACATCGCCGGCTTTATCGCCAAAAATTGCACGCAAGAGCTTTTCCTCCGGAGTAGGATCCGATTCGCCTTTGGGCGTAATCTTTCCGATAAGGATATCGCCTTCGTTAACTTCTGCGCCAATTCTGATCAATCCGTTTTCGTCAAGATCTTTAGTAGCTTCTGCCGAAACATTGGGGATATCATTGGTCAATTCTTCCACACCACGCTTGGTATCTCGTACTTCTAGAACAAATTCCTCGATATGAAGTGAAGTGAAAAGATCCTCTTTAACTACCTTTTCGGAAATTACGATGGCATCCTCAAAGTTATAGCCTTTCCAGGGCATGAAGGCCACCATCAGATTCCGGCCAAGAGCCAGTTCACCTTCCTGTGTTGCATATCCTTCACAAAGGGTTTGTCCTTTGGTTACTTTTTGCCCTTTACGAACGATAGGTTTCAGGTTGATGGATGTATTCTGGTTTGTTCGGGTAAATTTAATCAACTTATAAGTTTTGACATCATCATCAAAACTTACAAGCCTTTCATCCTCATGCCTTGTATACCTGATAGTTATTTCGTTGGCGTCCACATATTCCACAATACCGACGCCTTCGGCCATGATAAGTACCCTTGAATCGCGGGCAACAGGGCCTTCGATGCCTGTTCCAACGATTGGTGACTCAGCTCTGAGTAGTGGAACAGCCTGGCGCATCATGTTCGAGCCCATCAAAGCGCGGTTAGCATCGTCATGCTCAAGGAACGGAATCAGCGAAGCAGCAATTGATGCGATCTGGTTTGGCGCCATATCTATATAGTGAACACTGGTTGGCTCCTCTATCGGGTAATCAGCCAGGTGTCTCACTTTTACTCTTTCCTGCGAAAATGATCCGTCTTTTTCGAGCGGAGTATTGGCCTGTGCTATGATCTTATCCTCTTCTTCCTCGGCATTGAGGTAAATTTCCTCAGCATGAAGGTCAACTTTCCCATTGATAACGGGTTTGTAGGGAGTTTCGATAAATCCCAGCTTGTTGATCCTGGCAAAAACACATAACGAAGAAATCAATCCGATGTTTGGACCTTCAGGTGTCTCAATTGTACAAAGGCGGCCATAGTGTGTGTAATGTACGTCACGAACCTCAAATCCGGCTCTTTCTCTTGACAAACCACCAGGCCCCAGCGCTGAAACTCTGCGTTTGTGGGTAAGCTCTGACAATGGATTTGTTTGATCCATGAACTGAGAAAGCTGGTTTGTGCCAAAAAATGAGTTGATTACCGAAGATAAGGTCTTGGCATTGATAAGATCCATTGGTGTAAACACCTCATTATCACGCACGTTCATTCGTTCACGAATGGTTCTGGCCATACGTGCTAGACCAACGCCAAACTGGGCATACAATTGCTCGCCCACGGTGCGCACACGGCGGTTACTAAGGTGGTCAATATCATCCACTTCACGTTTTCCGTTAACCATCTCGATCAGGTAGCGGATAATGGAGATAATATCTTCTTTGGTAAGTACTTTAACTTCATCAGGAACTGAAAGCAACAGTTTTTTGTTGATCCGGTAACGGCCAACATCTCCCAGGTCGTAACGCTTATCTGAGAAAAAGAGCTTCTCGATGATTCCGCGTGCAGTCTCTTCATCAGGTGGTTCAGCATTTCTAAGCTGACGATAAATATACTCAACTGCCTCCTTCTCGGTATTGGTCGTGTCCTTCTGCAAGGTGTTGAAGATAATACTGTAGTCAATATTATCATGTTCGTCTTTGTGCAGGAGAATCGTATCAACGCCTGAGTCTATAATTTGATCTATATGATCATTCTCAAGAACTGTTTCACGATCTATGACTACTTCAGCACGTTCGATGGATACAACTTCCCCGGTATCTTCATCCACAAAATCTTCGATCCAGGCTCTTACAACGCGGGCAGCCAGGCGGCGTCCAACGTATTTCTTCAAGTTTGCCTTGGTGGCTTTTACCTCCTGAGCTAGGTCGAAAATCTCAAGAATATCTTTATCGCTCTCAAATCCGATGGCACGCAACAGCGTAGTAACCGGCAATTTTTTCTTGCGGTCAATGTAAGCGTACATTACATTGTTAATGTCGGTAGTAAACTCCATCCATGAGCCTTTGAAAGGGATGATACGGGCGGAGAAAAGCTGCTGACCGTTAGCGTGGTAGCTGGTTCCGAAGAAGGCTCCGGGAGAACGATGCAACTGTGAGACAATAACACGCTCGGCGCCGTTGATAACAAATGTCCCTTTTGGAGTCATGTAGGGAATCTGGCCGAGGTACACGTCCTGAATGATGGTTTCAAAATCCTCATGTTCAGGATCGGTACAATACAGTTTAAGCTTTGCTTTGAGAGGTACACTGTAGGAAAGTCCACGCTCCAGACACTCGTCTATTGAATATCTGGGCGGATCAATGTAATAATCAAGGAATTCAAGTACAAAGTTATTACGGGCATCAGTGATGGGGAAGTTTTCGCTGAATACTTTGTAAAGTCCTTCATTAATACGGTTTTCAGGGTTTGTTTCCAACTGGAAAAAATCCTGAAAGGATTTGAGTTGGATGTCCAGAAAATCCGGATAACTCGATTTAATTTTAGTTCTTGAAAAACTAATTCTTTCAGTATTTTCCTGAGCCAATGTGGTAATGTTTTGGTTATGAAACAATTATAAAAAACAAAGAACAAAAGTTCATTAGACAAAGAAATATAGACACTGCACAGGAGGCCTGGCAACTGTCTATATTCCTTATCTTAAAAAATGTCGAAACTATTTAATCTCAACCTCAGCTCCTGCTTGCTCGAGTTGTGATTTGAGGGCTTCTGCCTCATCCTTGGAAACGCCTGCTTTAAGGACCTTAGGTGCTGCATCGCAAAGTTCTTTTGCTTCTTTGAGCCCAAGGCTGGTAAGCTCCTTAACGAGCTTAACAACGGCGAGTTTGCTCTGACCGGCATGCTTGATGATAACATCAAAAGTAGATTTCTCTTCAACCTGCTCAACTTCAGCTGCTACTGCCGGACCTGCAACAACGGTTGCTGCGGCTGCGGGTTCGATTCCGTATTGTTCCTTTAAAATCTGAGCTAGCTCGTTTACCTCTTTTACTGTCAAGCTAACTAATTGTTCTGCGAAAGCTTTTAAATCTGCCATTTTATTATTGTTTTAAAATTATTCTGATTTTGTAAAATTGAAACTATGCTTCCTTTTCTGATAAAGTCTTCAGAATGCCTGAAAGCTTGTGACCACCTGACTGCAATGCTGAAATAACATTCTTTGCAGGTGACTGAAGCAATGCAATGACATCGGCGATGACTTCATTCTTGGATTTAATATTCTCTAATGCATCCAGCTTGTCTTCTCCAACAAAAATTGATTCCTGAACGTAAGCGCCCTTGAGAATCGGTTTGTCAGTTTTGAATTTCTTGCGAAACTCCTTAATAATTTTGGCTGGTAAATTAGCTGATTCAGTGAACATTACAGAGGTTTCACCCTTCAAAACCGGGTACAACTCTGCAAAGTCCTTATCGGATCTCTCCATTGCTTTTTGAAGCAATGTATTCTTAACCACCTTCAGTTTTATATCATTCTTGAAGCAAGTGCGTCTCAACTCGTTTGTGGTTGCTACCGTTAAATTGGCTATGCTTGTAACATAGAAATTAGACGATTCGTTGAGCTGCTTTGATAACGCTTCAATGATCTGGGTTTTTTCCGCTTTAGTCATAATATGTGTTCTCCTCTTTTTACGGAAGTTAATTAACTAACTGATTTCGGATCAACCTGTATTCCATAACTCATCGTGCTCGACAGGAAGATACTTTTAACGTATGTACCTTTTGCTGCAGAAGGTTTCAGTTTGATAACCGTCTGGATGAATTCTTTTGCATTGTCCAGAATTTTGTTGTTATCAAAAGATACCTTAGCCACAGAAGCATGGATAATACCGGTTTTATCAACCTTGAAATCAATCTTACCGGCTTTCACTTCATTGATCGCCTTTTCAACTTCCATTGTAACAGTACCGGTTTTTGGGTTGGGCATTAAGCCGCGGGGGCCTAAAATTCTACCCAAAGGACCAACCTTGGGCATAACGTTGGGTGTAGTGATAACCACATCTATATCAGTCCAGCCGCCTTTGATTTTCTCGATATAATCGTCAAGTCCGACATGGTCGGCGCCGGCATTGCGGGCTTCCTGCTCCTTATCGGGTGTACAAAGCACGAGCACCCTGACAGTCTTTCCCGAGCCATGCGGAAGCGTAACGCTACCGCGCACCATTTGGTTGGCTTTACGGGGATCAACACCTAAACGAATATCGAGATCAACAGAGGAGTCAAACTTAGTGAATGTGATTTTCTTAACTACCTGAATTGCGTCTGCCAAAGAGTAAGTAGCATTTTTATCGAATTTCGCTAAAGCTTCTTTTCTGTTTTTTGTCAATTTTCCCATTGCGAATCCTTAATTTTCTGGTTTGAAATGCTAATAGATTAGATTAATTTTCAGCAAACGGTGGTGTACCTTTTACCGTAATTCCCATACTTCTGGCAGTTCCAGCAACCATTTTCATCGCTGATTCAATCGTGAAGCAGTTAAGGTCATTCATCTTGTTCTGCGCGATATCTTTCACCTGGTCCCAGGTTACTGCAGCGATCTTTTTGCGGTTTGGTTCCGCTGAACCGGATTTCTGCTTGACAACTTCAAGCAGCTGCACTGCAACCGGAGGTGATTTGATAATGAAATCAAAGGACTTGTCCCTGTAAACTGTTATGATCACAGGGATTAGCTTTCCGGCTACTTCCTGCGTACGACCATTGAACTGTTTACAAAACTCCATAATGTTAACGCCTTTGGCGCCCAATGCGGGGCCAACGGGTGGAGAAGGGTTTGCGGCAGCACCTTTGATCTGCAATTTGATTATTCCGCTTACTTCTTTTGCCATTTGCTTTATTTGCTTAAATAGTAGATTTATTGATTGCCATCATAATGTGATAAAGTGTGGCAACTATTCTTTCTCAACCTGCATAAAACCAAGTTCCAATGGTGTTTTGCGACCGAAGATCTTAACCATAACTTTTAATTTCTTCTTTTCCTCATTAATCTCTTCTATCACACCGCTGAAACTGTTGAATGGTCCATCGGTCACCGTAACGGTTTCGCCAACAATGAATGGTACATTTACCTCTTCGCCGAGTTCGGCAAGTTCATCCACTTTTCCAAGAATTCGCTTAACTTCTGATTCCCTCATGGGATCCGGCTCTCCGCGTGTTCCTAAAAAACCGATGACGTTTGGAATATTCTTGATGATATGAGGAATTTCACCAACGAGTGCAGCCTCTATCAACACATATCCCGGGAAATAATTCCGCTCCTTTGTGACTTTTTTACCTTTACGAACCTGATAAACCTTTTCGGTTGGAATAAGCACCTGACTAACGTAATCCTGCAACCCGAGAAGTTTGATTTCATTCTCAATGTATTCCTTTACTTTCTTCTCTTTTCCACTGATTGACCTGACTACATACCATTTTTTTTCGCTACTCATACCGACCGGTTTTTTGCTTGGTTAACAAAGTTATAGCTACCAGACACAACTCCAATCAGAACCAGGTATAAATACCATCCATGAGCTTGCTAAATGAGAAATCCATCAGGAATACCACAAAAGCGATAATCAGGGAAGCAATGGATACCACAATAGCGCTGCTTTGGAGTTCACTCCATGTTGGCCAGGAAACTTTTTGTAACAGCTCTTCGTAACTTTCCTTGGCGTAGTTAACTATACTAAATTTTGCCATTGGTAATTGATTTGTTAGCACGGGAGGTAGGAATCGAACCCACAGCCTACGGTTTTGGAGACCGTCGCTCTACCAATTGAGCTACACCCGTGTATAGTGGGTTACCAATATAAGGAGTCCCTGAATGATATCAGGGACGCCTATGATTGTATAACCAAACACCTATTTAAAATCCTTAATCAAGAATTTCGGTTACCTGTCCTGCACCCACTGTGCGGCCGCCTTCACGGATAGCAAAGCGCAGGTTCAGATTCAACGCGATCTCATTGATAAGGTTTACTTCAATAGTTAAGTTGTCGCCTGGCATAACCATTTCAACACCTGCCGGAAGCATAATCTCACCGGTTACGTCGGTAGTTCTGAAGTAGAACTGAGGACGGTACTTGTTGTGGAATGGTGTATGACGTCCACCTTCTTCTTTCTTTAGGATATAGACCTCAGCTTTGAATTTTTTGTGTGGTTTGATCGAACCCGGAGCGGCAATTACCATTCCTCTTGAAATCTCGTTTTTGTCGATACCTCTAAGAAGAATACCGGCGTTGTCACCAGCTTGTCCCTGATCCAGAATTTTGCGGAACATTTCAACTCCGGTTACAACTGATTTGAGTTTTTCAGCACCCATACCAATGATCTCAACCGGATCGCCAGTGTGGATAATACCAGTTTCGATACGACCAGTTGCAACAGTTCCACGACCTGTAATCGAGAAAACGTCTTCAACCGGCATGAGGAACGGTTTGTCCTGCGCACGGTCTGGCAATGGAATCCAGGTATCACATGCATCCATAAGTTCGAAAATCTTTTCAACCCATTTTGGCTCTTTGTTGAGAGCGCCAAGCGCTGAGCCTCTGATTACAGGGGTATTGTCGCCGTCGAATTCGTAGAAAGAAAGTAGTTCGCGAACTTCCATTTCAACGAGATCAAGCAATTCCTCGTCATCAACAAGGTCAACTTTGTTCATAAAAACAACGAGTTTTGGCACACCTACCTGACGAGCGAGAAGGATATGCTCGCGGGTTTGAGGCATAGGACCGTCGGTTGCAGCAACAACGATAATAGCACCATCCATCTGGGCAGCACCCGTTACCATGTTCTTTACGTAGTCAGCGTGACCAGGGCAGTCAACGTGAGCATAGTGCCTGTTGGTTGTCTGATATTCGATGTGAGCTGTATTGATGGTAATACCTCTCTCTTTTTCTTCAGGAGCATTGTCAATTGAATCAAAAGACCTGAAAGAAGCAAGACCCTTATCTGCCAGGTTGAGTGTAATTGCTGCTGTTAAAGTGGTTTTGCCGTGATCAACGTGACCGATGGTACCGATGTTCACGTGCGGTTTGGAACGATCAAATTTTTCTTTTGCCATTTTAAAAGTTATTAATTAGGTGTTTAAAATTAAGGTTATTAAAAATTGAGAGCCAATGACGAGAATTGAACTCGTGACCCCTTCCTTACCAAGGAAGTGCTCTACCCCTGAGCTACATTGGCTTGCAATGGAGCGGAAGACGGGGCTCGAACCCGCTACCTACAGCTTGGAAGGCTGTCGCTCTACCAGATGAGCTACTTCCGCTGGTTGTTCTAATCATAAAAAAAGGATTTCATCTCATTGAAACCCTTTTTCAAAGGACATCACAAAGTGAATGAACTCTTAAGAGTGGGGAGAGGAGGATTCGAACCTCCGAAGGCTTCGCCAACAGATTTACAGTCTGCCCCATTTGACCGCTCTGGTATCTCCCCAAATGTGGTATTAGCTTTGGTTCCTGATAGAACAGGAGCCGATGGACGGACTCGAACCGCCGACCGGCTGATTACAAATCAGCTGCTCTACCAACTGAGCTACATCGGCTAATAATCAATAAGTTAAAGATCGAAAAAAAACAGTCCCTTTTTTTCAAAAAGGACTGCAAAAGTATAATTGTTATTTGAACTGACAAAACTTTTTTGAAGATTTTCTAAAAAAAGTTAGTTCCGCCTTACTTTTTCCTTGTACTTCAGCAGTTGCTTCCTCAACGCCTCTGCCGCGCTATCAATGGATTCTTCAAAGGATTTACTCTGCTTTTTTGCATAAAGATCATTACCTCTAACATTGAGCCTGATTTCGGAAATTTTATTGTCCGTTCCCTCATTATTATCCAATTTGAGGGTTACTTCTGCACTAATAACGCCATCATAAAACTGCGAAAGTTTTTCAACCTTTTCCTTGATAAAATCTTCCAGTTTAATGTCAGCTTTGAAATGAATTGATTTAATGTCTGTTTGCATAATTGTACCTCCTGATTATTTTATTTAGCTCTTGGATGAGCGAGTTTGTAGATGGATTTCAAATTTTCGCTTGTTGTATGGGTGTAAACCTGAGTTGCCTGCAGGTTGCTGTGTCCAAGAAATTCTTTTATCACTTGTATGTCGGCGCCGTTATTAAGCAAATTGGTTGCAAAACTGTGCCTCAGAATGTGGGGATTTCTCTTCGAATTATTTGTTACCATTTTAAGGTGTCTGGTAACAATCCTGTAAATCAGTTCCGGGTAAACCGGTCTCCCTTTTTCGGTGATAAAAAATGTATTGGTTGATGTTTCGTTTTCAGTAAAAACCTTATCTCTCAAAGAACGATATTCTAAAAGTAAACTTTTTGTCCGATCTGCAAATGGAACAATGCGCATTTTGTTCCCTTTACCCAAAACTATTATTGTATTATTGGATAAATCCAAATCTTTTATTTTCAAATTCAGCAGTTCTGCCCTTCGGATGCCGGTAGTGTAA
The DNA here is from genome assembly GCA_036794825.1 of Bacteroidales bacterium. GTDB lineage: Bacteria > Bacteroidota > Bacteroidia > Bacteroidales > 4484-276 > RZYY01. Next base: position 105,368 of record DAIRGA010000004.1, read on the forward strand.
AAAAGCTCGATTATGGTTTTATCACGTTTTGCCAAAAACCCGCTCCCGAAATCAGTTTTGTCGAGCAAATGTTCCAATTCCTTTTCTTTAACAAAAGAGGGTAGTCTAACGCTCATTTTCGGAGAAATCAATTTTGAAACCGGATTCCTGCTGATTTTTTCAGCTCTGATGGCGTACTTAAAGAAGTTGTTAAGTGTTGCAATCTTGCGCCGGATTGTCCTGCTTGTTACTCCACCTTCAACCATTTTAACCATCCAGGATCTGATTTGATGATGATTTGCCTGATATGGCTCGACTTCATCATATTGCTCTTTCAGGTAGGCAGCAAACTGTTGCAGGTCGTTTTGGTAGGCTGTAACAGTGTGCTCAGAATACCTTTTCTCAAGTCGCAGATATGTAACGAAGTCATTGATCACGCCATAAAATTAAGAAAACTTCAGTTTTCAAAGATAAGATCATTTATCAAGAAAACAAAAGTTTTCGAACTAAAATTTTTTTCTTAGCGAAATCAGACTTCTTCCTGATTCCTAAGTTGCTGTATATAAATGGCTTTGAGTCTTGCTTCGCGATTCTTCACTGATGGCTTTGTAAATTTTTGTCTCTCCCGCAATTCTCTTACAACACCCGTTTTCTCAAATTTGCGCTTGTACTTTTTTAAAGCCCTATCGATGTTTTCACCTTCTTTTACTGGAACTATAATCATAATTACTTGTTAGGATTAAATTTTTATTCTTAGAAATTTTAGGGCGCAAAAGTAGATTTAATTTTCGGTTCAAACTACATCTTTTGAAATTTTTTATCAATCTGCTTCATTATTAGGTTTTTGGATATTTTTTTTATAATGGCATTGTCATTTAATAAAAAAGTACGTTCTTTGCACCCCAAAATTTTGAATAACCACGTAAACAATAGAAATAATGGCACGTACTTGTGATATCACCGGTAAGAAGATGATGGTAGGAAACAAAGTTTCTCATTCCAACAAAAAGTCGCTCAGACGTTTTTATCCTAACCTGCAAACCAAAAGGTTTTTTATTCCTGAAGAAGATCGTTGGGTTACCTTAAAAGTATCAACCTCAATTTTGCGAACAATCAATAAAAAGGGAATCAGTGAGGTATTGAAAGAATACCGCGAAAAAGGCACAAGCATTGTGTAACGAATCCAAACAACATTAAAAGATGCTGACAGGAATTTGCACTTGTCAGCATTTTTTGTTTTGGCCGGGCAGTTTCTTCTTTACGACATTCGAATGAAAATAATTTTCACCGGTAGCCGTTTTTAAGCTGGTTTGCTCGAATTACAAGGTTAATCACGCTTCGATGCGCATGAGATTTTCAATCTTTCTCCCGATTGGTCTTCTTTTTTTGTGGTCAATGGATGCAATCTCGCAGGAGTTATCCGAAGATCATGATGTGGTGCAATTTTCAGGCGTAGTTATTAAAGCCGACGATCTTACTTCGGTTCCATTCACTACAGTTCGCATTAAAAGTTCGCGCAGGGGAACCATTAGCGATCTCAACGGATATTTCTCCATCGTGGTTACCAAAAAAGACACTCTTACATTTTCAGCAATCGGATACAAACCAAGTGAGTTTGCAGTTCCGGATACTATCACAATGAAAAGGTATTCTCTGATCCATGTATTAAACTCCGATACTATAATGCTTGAGCCCACCGTGATTTATCCCTGGCCAACTGTTGAGGAGTTCAAAAAAGCCTTTGTCGAACTGGTTATCCCGGACGATGACCTGGAAATTGCACGTAAAAACCTCGCATTTGCAGAAATGAGGGAACGCAGCCGGCAATACAAAATGGATGGTAGCATGAACTACAAAAATTACATGGATCAACAAACGAGTAAATTGTATTATGTTGGACAAACTCAGCCCATTAGTCTCTTTAATCCTTTCGCCTGGGCTCAGTTCATTAAAGCATGGAAGGAAGGAAAATTCAAACAAAACCAGGGAAACTAATCATTTTGAAAACTACACCTTAAATTTAGATGGATGACAAACCATGAAAAATCATCACAATTAAAAAGCAAATTATTGCTGGTTGCCATGCTTACCTCCTGTTTACTGTCAACCCAGGTTTTTGGACAACAGGAAAACACCGCATTACTCAAAGGACAAGTAGCCGATCAGAGAGGGAAATCCTTAGAACTGGTAAATATTGCTGTGTTTGGAAAACCAGGTGGAACGATTTCAGATAAAAACGGGCGTTTTGAGTTTAGGGTTCCATCAGACACAACCATTTTGGTAATTTTCTCATTTATCGGTTACGAAAAGCAGGAATTACCACTGAGATTGGACAGAGGTGAAGTCAAAACGTTGGATATTAAATTAATGGACGCTACTGAGATGTTACCGGATATTGTGATTCAGGACGACAGGGTAAGAAGTACAAACCTGCAGCGGATTGATCCGAAGGAAGTAAGTGTTATTCCATCGGTTTCCGGAAGCCTTGAATCTTTAATAAAAACACTACCCGGCGTAGCCTCGACAAGTGAATTGAGTTCACAATACTCAGTGAGGGGTGGAAATTTTGATGAAAACCTTGTTTATGTGAATGACATCGAAATCTACAGGCCGTTTCTTATCCGGTCAGGGCAGCAGGAAGGACTTAGCTTTCTGAATTCTGACCTGACCTCGTCCATTTTATTTTCGTCCGGGGGCTTCGATGCCCGGTTTGGTGATAAAATGTCGTCGGTGCTTGATATTCAATACAAACGGCCGGAGGAACTGGCTGGTTCGCTAAGTATGAGTTTACTTGGAGCAACAGCACATCTTGAGGGCTCGAGTAAGAACAAAAAATTCTCTCACCTTACCGGGTTTCGTTACAAAACCAATCAATACATTCTCAATTCCCTTGAAACTGAGGGGGATTATTTCCCATCTTTCCTCGATCTTCAAACTTTGTTGAGATACCAGATTAACCCAAAAGTCGAAGTTTCTCTGCTCGGTTACATTGCCAACAATAAATTTCAGTTCATTCCGCAAACCCGTCAAACCAGTTTTGGTACGATCAGCCAGGTAAAGCAGCTGACAATCTATTTTGACGGACAAGAGGTTGATCAATACCAAACCCTGATGGGAGCAGGCCACCTGACCTACAAACCACGCAAGGACATTCAGCTCAAATTCATAGCTGCTGCTTACAACAGCGACGAAAAAGAGACTTTCGACATTCAGGGGCAATATTATATAGGTGAAGTTGATACAGGACTTGGAAGTGAGGATTTCGGCGAAACGACCGGAACCGTTGGAATCGGCACTTACCTTGATCATGCAAGAAATTATCTGAGATCCAGGGTTTCCAATTTCGAGCATAAAGGAACCTACGATCTTTCCAATAAATTCCTGACCTGGGGATTAAAATATCAGAACGAAAACATTAACGATGAGCTTAAAGAGTGGAACCTGATTGACTCTGCCGGTTACACCTTACCTCGTCCGCCAGATCAGATTGGTGGTAACAATCCACCGGTTTATCCACTTGAAATGGATTTTTTTACTCAATCTGAAGCGACACTAAACACCAACCGTTACAGCGCATTTGTTCAGAACTCATGGATGTTGGGCGACGATCTGAACGACTTCACGGTAACTGCTGGCATCCGGACCAGTTACTGGGATTATAATGACGACCTGCTGATCAGTCCGAGGGCTTCGGTAGCCTATCATCCTAACTGGAAACACGACCTGCTTTTTCGATTTGCAGTAGGCTATTACTATCAGCCCCCATTTTATAAAGAATTACGCGACTTTTACGGAAACCTGGTACCCGATCAGGAAGCGCAGAAATCCATTCATTTTGTAGCCGGCACCGACTGGAATCTTACGATCTGGAACCGCCCATTCAAATTCACGACCGAAGCATATTACAAATATCTCGATGATCTGATTCCTTACGAAGTGGACAATGTGCGGATAAGGTATTATGCCAATCAGAAAGCCAAGGGATACGCTGCAGGGCTGGACATGAAGATCAATGGAGAGTTTGTTCCTGGTGTTGAAAGCTGGGCCAGCATGTCAATCATGAAAACCGAGGAGGATATTTACGGAGATTACTATTATCAGTATTTTGATGAAGAAGGACAATTAATTGGTTCGGGGGCTGAAGAAAACCCGGATACAGCCTCAAACGAAAAAGTTGAACCAGGATACATACCCCGCCCCACAGATCAGCGCTTCAGGTTCAGTATGTTTTTCCAGGATTACCTTCCGATGAACCCGACCTATAAAATGCATCTTGCCCTCTATTTTGGCAGCAGCCTTCCTTTTGGGCCGCCAAAATCAGCCCGGTACCAGCAAACGCTGAGAATGCCCCCTTACAGAAGAGTTGACATTGGATTTTCGAAGCAAATTATTGGCGAAAGGGTCACTTTTCCGAAATCCAATCCATTAATGCGGGTAAGTTCACTCTGGGTTAGCCTTGAAGTTTTCAATCTTTTGCAGGTTTCCAATACGATTTCCTACGTTTGGGTAACCGACGTTACAGGCGTGCAGTACGCAGTCCCGAATTACCTGACTCCCAGACAGTTAAACATTAAACTTGTCGCCCAGTTTTAGCACCTTAACAATGCCATCGGCAAGATAAAATCCATTTCATCTCTTTGTTAAAATTCGCAAAAAACCTCTAATTTGCTAAACAAAGGCTTTCCCGCCTGTGTTTAAATGGAAGTTAATAAAAATCAAATCAAAAATCATGTTACATACAACGATAAAAGATTTAGCATTTCCTTCATTGCCATATGGTTATGATGCTCTTGAGCCCTATATTGATGCGATGACCATGGAGATTCATCACACCAAGCACCACAAAGCTTATTATGATAAATTCATGGCTGCCGTCAAAGGAACCGAAAATGAAAATTTTGCTTTTGGCGAATTAATCCAAAATATTTCGAAATTCCCGGCAGGAGTTCGTAACAATGGTGGCGGATTCCTTAATCATGATCTTTTTTGGAAAATCATGAAGAAAAATGGCGGTGGCCAACCCGAAGGTGATCTTGCCAAAGCAATCAATGACGCTTTCGGAACTTTCGAGAAGTTCAGGGAACTGTTTAACGATGCAGCGGCCAATCGTTTCGGAAGTGGCTGGGTGTGGCTGATCCTGGACAGTTCAAAATCGCTGAAAGTTACTTCGACTCCAAACCAGGACTCACCTTGGATGGACATATCTGAAGTTAAAGGTACTCCGATATTGGCCCTGGATGTTTGGGAACATGCTTATTATCTGAAATATCAAAACCGCAGACCTGATTATATCAACGCATTCTGGAATGTGGTAAACTGGGAAGAAGTTGATAGAAACTGGAAATCAGCCCTCTAAACCAAAAGATTTTTTCATAGCTCACTAATTTGGTTAATAGCAAAAAAGCCGCTCCCCGAAAGGGACGGCTTTTTGTTTTTTAGAGTCTTATGGAGCTTAGTTGAAGCTCAAAATAGCTGTCTTAATAATTCCGATGGCCTCATGAAGTTGATCTTCAGTGATTACCAACGGTGGAGCAAAGCGAATGATGTGCTGATGGGTTGGTTTAGCCAAAAGACCCAGTTCGGCCATCTTAACACAAACATCCCACGCTTCTTTTCCATTTTTTGGTTTTATGACAATCGCATTGAGAAGACCTTTACCACGAACCAACTCAATCATATCCGAATCAATTTTTTTGATCTCAGCCCGGAAAATTTTTCCAAGTTCCTCAGCGCGTTCTGCGAGTTTCTCTTCTTTAACTACCTCTAAAGCTGCAACAGCAACTTTTGCAGCCATAGGATTACCGCCGAATGTTGATCCATGCTGACCTGGTTTAATCACCAGCATGACAGGATCATCGGCCAGCACAGCTGACACAGGGAACACACCACCCGAGAGCGCTTTTCCTAAAATCAGGATATCAGGACGAACATTCTCATGGTCACAGGCAAGTAGTTTACCTGTGCGGGCTATCCCGGTCTGAACTTCGTCGGCAATAAAAAGGACATTCCTGGCTTTGCAAAGCTCATAAGACTTACGAAGATAGCCATCTTCAGGGACATATACTCCAGCTTCACCCTGGATAGGCTCTACAAGAAAACCTGCCACATTAGGATCGTCAAGCGCTTTTTCCAGAGCGGGAATATCATTGTAAGGCACAACAATAAAGCCTGGCGTGTAAGGACCAAAACCACCTCGGGCATCGGGATCGGTGCTCATAGAAATGATAGTAGTAGTGCGTCCGTGGAAATTTCCTTCACAAACTATAATTTTGGCTTCATTTGTCGGAACACCTTTTACGTCATACGCCCACTTGCGGCAAATTTTGATGGCAGTTTCGTCGGCTTCGGCGCCTGTATTCATCGGAAGCACCTTGTCGTAACCGAAATATGAAGTGATGTATTTCTCGTAAGGACCCAGGCAATTGTTGTAAAATGCACGCGAAGTAAGCGTTAGGGTTTTGGCCTGGTCAATCAGTGCCCCGATAATTTTTGGATGACAGTGTCCCTGGTTTACAGCAGAATAAGCCGACAGAAAATCAAAATAACGCTTTCCCTCGGCGTCCCAGACCAAGGCGCCATCTCCTTTTGCCAGAACAACAGGCAACGGATGGTAATTGTGCGCGCCATATTTATCTTCCAATTCAATCGCCATCTGTGAAGTGATCATTTCCGACATAAAAATTAAGTTTTTGAATTTGAGTTAATAATAAATTTTGTGGTGAAAAATCAGCGGCAAAGGTAGCACTATCCGCCGAAGTAAAAAATCTAATTGTTAATTGTTTAACATTACTCAACACATTATGTTGATTTTCTGATAATTACAGATAATGTAAACGCAATACGGTATTCTTACAAAATTGTACATGTGGCTGGTACCAGACAAATTGCGGCTGCCATGCAAACTTTATTTATTTTTGCCAGTCAGTAACATAAAAAAAACGGCTATGAAAAACATTGCAACACTCACCCTCAGCAAGGTCAACATCAAGACATTACTAATTGATTCCGGAGCACTTGCATTCATTTACTTCGTTCCTGCCCTTTCTCATCTGCTCGCTTTGCCAGTTTACTTCATTGAGCCGATGCGTTTGATGCTGATCATATCCATCGCTCATACCTCTAAAAGAAACAGTTACATCATCGCAGCTACTCTCCCCCTGTTTTCGTTCCTCATTTCGGCGCATCCTAATCCGGTCAAAATGTTGCTGATTACCGGTGAACTTTTGCTAAATGTGTGGCTGTATTATTACATTCTGCAGAAATCAGGAAAAGTATTTGTGAGTATGATTTCGGGCATTATCATCAGCAAGGCGGCCTATTATTTTGTCAAATTCGCACTCCTCAGCGCCCTTGTTTTGTCCGGCAGCCTGGTTTCCACACCAATCTTTATCCAGGTAATTACTACGCTGATTTTCAGTGGTTATCTCTTCTTGGTGTTTAGAAAAAAATCAGAATTGGCTTCCTAACTGTTGATCGTTAAAGTGACAAAAAATCTCATTGGGGTAATCCAGAAATTGCCGGCAGCTATTTTATTGGTTTTGCTGCTTTTAATATTCCTATCTTCGTGCGATAAGAACCGTTTTTCCGATCAATCATTAAAGATCCCGGGAAATGGATGGCACAAGGATTCAATCGCTCAATTCACTGTAGATGTGGAAGATAACTCCAGATTTTATTCTTTTTACATCAACATCAGGAACAATACCGATTACGATTACAGCAATTTCTTTTTGTTTCTTAACACGACATTACCAGATGGAGAACTGGCTCGCGACACTATTGAACTAACGCTTGCAGATAAATCAGGAAAATGGCTTGGTAAAGGTTTTGGCAGACTGAAGGACAACCAGATGCTGGTAAGGTCCAACCTTCAATTTCCAATGAAAGGTATGTATGTTTTTGGTATTCAGCACGCTATGCGCGATACAATTTTGACAGGGATCGAAAATGTTGGGATAAGGATTGAAAAGTGGTAGGAGATTCACAATCAACAGCGTGTTTCATCACCTTTTATCTTCGCAAAGGCCTCTAAAGATCAAATTATTGAAAAACAATATTAAAAGCGGATGCAGGACGTTAATTCCAAAATTTCAGCCAGTTTGTTGATTAACTATGGAAGATAATCAAAAAGACAAGAACGAAAAAGGCCAGGAAAAACCCACTGGCAAAAGCCATTACGAGGCCTCTGGATATGGCGGTGAGGGGAATGTTGACAATGACGACGATCTTTATCCAAACTTCAAGCAAATCAGATACAAGCACCCATTGAAAGGAAATTCTCCAAAATCTAAATCGCAGGAAATGTTTTCGGAACCTATTGAAAAGAACCAGACAAAAAAATACCTGAAAGTTTTCTGGGGAATTGTATTGGGTGGTTTGTTGCTGATTTTCATTATGTTTTTAGGCATTTCGATGGGATGGTTTGGCTTTATGCCAAGTTTTCAGGAGTTGGAGGATCCGCAAACCTATCTTGCTTCGGAAATTTATTCGAATGATGGTGAGATGATAGGAACCTATTTTATCGAAAACCGCAGCAAAAGCTACTATTCCGAGATTTCTCCAAATATCATCAACGCACTGATTGCTACAGAGGATGTAAGGTTTTACAAACATTCGGGCATTGACGTCAAAGCATTGCTGCGCGTGCTTTACGGCGCGTTGACCGGCCAGGACAGAGGAGGCGGGAGCACCATCACCCAGCAGCTGGCGAAGAATCTTTTTCCGCGTGAGTACAATCAATCCACTATCCAGCTGGCTTTCAGGAAATTCAAGGAATGGGTTATCGCCATCAAACTTGAATCGAGATATAGCAAGGATGAGATTATCACGATGTATCTCGATAAATTCGACTTTTTAAACCTCGCGGTTGGGATAAAAAGTGCAACGCGGGTTTATTTCAGCACTACACCCGCCGAACTCACCATCAATCAATCAGCGTTGCTGGTTGGAATGGTCAAAAACCCCTCGCTTTACAACCCGCTTCGTCGGCCTGAACTAGCGCTTCAACGCCGAAACGTTGTTTTGTCGCAAATGGTAAAATATGGCTACCTTGGTCAGGCACTGGCAGACTCGCTCAAGCAGGAACCACTTGGCATTCAGTTTCAGCGCGTTGACCATAATGTAGGGATTGCTACCTATTTTAAAGAATATTTACGCGGTCAAATGATGGAATGGTGCAGAAGCAACTTTAAAGCTGATGGAACACCCTACGATTTATACCGCGATGGCCTTAAAATTCACACAACCATCAATGCCCGCATGCAGCGATATGCTGAGGAAGCAGTTTCGGAGCACCTCGGACTCGACCTCCAACCCGCATTTTTTAAACATTGGAAAGGGCAGAGATATGCTCCGTTTGTTTTCGAACCCGGTGAAATAAAAGAGCAGGTCGAAACCATTATGGATCAGGCTATGCGCCGCAGCGACCGCTATCGTAGCCTGAAAAATGAAGGTCTTTCGATGGACTCGATCAGGATCAATTTCAACACGCCCGTTGAGATGACAGTATTCTCGTGGAGTGGCGACATTGACACCATTATGACGCCGATGGATTCGATCCGGTATTTCAAGTTTTTCCTGCGTGCAGGACTTATGGCGGTTGATCCGCCGACAGGTGAGGTTCGTGCTTATGTTGGCGGGCCAGATTATCGTTACTTTAAATTCGACCAGGTAGCGCAGGCAAAACGCCAGGTTGGTTCGACATTCAAGCCCTTTCTGTATACACTTGCAATGCAGGAAGGCGCTGCTACAGGTGAATTCTCACCATGCAGCCAGGTTCCCAACATTCCTGTAAGCATTGAGCTGCCAGACGGAAATTACTGGACACCAAGAAATTCATCACGCGACCGTGAAGGAGAGATGGTTACACTGAAGTGGGCGCTGGCCCACTCGGTGAACTGGGTATCGGCCTACCTGATGAAACGGTTTTCGCCGCAGGCTGTTATACAAATGGCTCAACGTATGGGAGTTACTTCAGAAATTGACCCGGTTCCGGCTATTGCGCTTGGAACACCTGATATCTCGGTGCTCGAAATGGTTGGAGCAATGAATACCTATGCGAACAAAGGCATTCATATGCCCCCCTATTTCATCACAAGAATTGAGGATAAATACGGCAACGTTGTAGCGTCGTTTACACCGCAATCCAACGAGGCTATGAACGAGGAGACTGCATTCCTGATGCTGAGCCTGATGCAGGGTGTGGTTGAAACCGGTACGGGAATCAGGCTAAAGTACAAGTATGGTTTTCGCAACGAAATTGCCGGAAAAACCGGAACCACGCAAAATCAGTCCGATGGATGGTTTATGGGAATTGTACCACAGCTGACTGCAGGAGTATGGGTGGGATGCGAAGACCGCAGTGCACATTTTCGCTCAATATCTCTGGGGCAGGGTGCTAATATGGCATTGCCAATCTGGGCGCTTTTTATGCAAAAGGTTTACAATGATCCCGCAACCGGCATTACAAAAGATCCTTTTCCAAAACCATCAAAACCTCTGACAGTAAATATTGATTGCGATAGTTTTAGCGATGATGACACCAACATCCAGGAGTGGGAGGATTTCTAATAAGCATCAAAGTCTAAACTCATAAACCTTATCTGCTCAGGTTTTGGAATGCGGTTATTACCTGTTAAATCCCTGAATATCAAATTTAATGGAGATGGTTTCAATCTATCCGGGAAGTTGAAATAAAGTTTCCCTTTCCACAACAAATGCTCGTCGAGCCCCATCCAGATATTGACAGGATTAACACCTCCCCGGGATTTTAAATTTATATTTTCGGGTAACATATCCAGCGGAAATGCGCCAAGCACAGCCCTGATGCCATATTTTCCGGTTGGGGCAAGGACAACAAACTGATCTTTTTGTTTTACAATCTCATATTGAAGTTTAGGGTTAGATAACCTCCAGGCCAGCATATTTTTATCCCAAAAACGAGTGTATTCGTACTTTCCATTCAAAACGGCTGATTGAACACCGGCACCAAATTTTACTTTCAGCGGGCAAATCAGCGTAAAGTTCAAATTTTTCAAGAAACCGGGGGTACTATTAGCATTGGCTACGCCGATTACAAAATCATATCCTTGTTGAAGACCGGCTTCGTAGGTTTTATCAGCCAGTATGGTAAAGAGCTTATTACCCCGGTGGTTTTCGTGTGTGGCCGTATTGAGGGAAAGCAAACCCCGTCTTGGATGCCCGTTGAAAGTGGCAACAATTGGTTGCGTCACATAGTGTGCAGCCAGTTCATCATCCATCCATGCATTGAAACCAACTGCATGACCAACCGGGTTTTCGTTGTATTCCCAATGAATAAACTCTGGTGTAAGCTTAGCTTCACTGCCAAAAACCGAAGTGAGCAGGGTGGAAGTTTCGGCTATCCCATTGGGCGACAAGTCAAGGGATGAAAAGCGATATTCACTCATATATCATTCATTTAGTAGAAGTTAAGCAATAACGAAACAATCGTTTCCCATTATAAAAAAAGTTGAAGCTATGCAATTCAATTTGAGCCGGTAAAAGTAACGGAAAATGAGCAACCGTAACGCAACACTTTCGCCGGTTTGAGCGTCTTAATAGCCACATGATAAAGAGATTTTTAAATTCTATCTTTGCCCAAAAAAAAACGATGAAATTAAGAAAGCCCTATTTATCGGGGTTTGCGATACTTTTTGTGGCAGTTGCCATGTGTGCCACGGTAAATAATCTGAGCCGATGGAACAACGACGGAGCCATCATTGCACACGATGTGTACGCCTTTTATGCCTATCTGCCGGCCACATTCATTTACCACGACCTGACTCTGGGTTTTGTAGAAGGGTCTCATCACAATGGACAATTTATCCTTTGGCCAAAATTAACCGAAGAGGGCAAACAGGTGATTACGGCTTCGATGGGGTTGTCGTCGCTTTACTTTCCGTTTTTTCTTGTAGCACACATTTACTCGGCAACGGGCGCATTCCCAGCCGATGGATACAGCCCTCCATACCGGCTGGCTTTGATTGTTTCCTCCGTTTTTTTCCTGATTCTTGGCATGATCTATCTGCGAAAATTGCTTTTAAAGTACTTTCCTGATAAGGTGACTGCCGTTATACTGTTGATTATTCCTCTGAGCACGAACATGTTGTGGTATATCGTAGTTGACTCAGCCATGTCGCATGTTTACAATTTCGCTCTGATTTCGATATTCCTGTATCACACCGACAAATGGTACGGGCAGATTACGCTCAGGCGCTCTATTTACATAGGTTTGCTGGCCGGTCTGATCGCACTGATACGCCCCACCAATGTGCTGGTTTTGATACTTTTCGCTTTGTGGAACGTAATGTCCTGGCAGGATTTTGTCCAAAGGATTCTACTATTTCTTAGGAAATGGCACCTTGTCCTGATAATGATTCTGGGATTTGTGCTGGTTTGGGTGCCACAAATGCTTTATTGGAAAATGCAGACTGGTCAATACTTTTACTATTCTTATCCTGACGACCAGGGATTCTTTTTTGGCAATCCGCAGATCTGGAACAGTTTCTTTTCGTGGAGGAAAGGCTGGCTGCTTTACACTCCTGTGATGATATTTGCAATTACAGGAATAGCCATCTTGCGAAAAAGCAGGCCAGCTCTCTTCATTCCAGTTCTGGTATTTACCATCATCAACGTTTACGTCATTTCGTCGTGGTGGGACTGGTGGTATGGCGGGGGTTTTGGTTTGCGTGCTTACATTGATATGTATGGCGTAATGAGCATACCAATGGCAGCCTCGCTGGTTTGGATCCTGGAACGTAAAAGATGGAAAAAACTCGCGTTGATACTTGCCTTCGTCCTGATAACCGCTCAAAGCACATTTCACTATTTTCAATACCACTATGGAGCAATTCATTGGGTGGCTATGACCAAAGAAGCCTACCTGGACTCGTTTTGGCGGATTCGACCAACCGAAAGATTCCATGATCTCATCAAAGACCCTGACTATGTGCTGGCCAGAAAAGGCATTTACAAATATGAAGGTGAAGAGTAGTTTTCTCAATCCATTGATTTTCAACAGAAACAAAGCTAATGTTCGAAAATAAAAAGATAGCCGTCGTTATTCCAACATTTAAGGCCAACGCTCACCTGAGAGATGTGATTTCAGGAATTCCGGCCATTGTTGATCACATCATAGTGGTTGACGATCATTGCCCTCTTCAATCTGGAAAAATAGCCATCGAGATGCAGAAATCCGATCCACGCATCCATGTGATTTTACTAAAAGAAAATCAGGGCGTTGGCGGGGCAACAGTAAACGGTTACAAAAAAGCAATCGACCTGGAATGCGATATCGTTGTTAAAATGGACAGCGACGATCAGATGGATCCGGCCTATTTGCCCGATCTGCTAAAGCCGGTTGCTGAAGGGAGGTTCGGCTATGCTAAAGGAAATCGCTTTGTGGATTTCAAAGCTTTGAGAGCTATGCCCGGATTTCGTCTGTTCGGCAACAGTATGCTCTCATTTCTGGTTAAAGCCTGTTCAGGATACTGGAACATAATGGATCCTACCAACGGTTACACGGCCATCAGCAAGGAGGCGTTGCAAAAAATCAACCTTGATAAGCTGGCCAGACGCTATTTCTTCGAAACTGATATGCTGATCCGTCTCAACATCCAAAACACTGTAATTAAGGATGTTCCAATACCAGCGCGATACGGAAACGAGCAAAGCAACCTGAGCATCCGCAACACTATGATCAGGTTCCCGTTTTTATTGTTGAAAGGCGTAACCAAGCGCTTCATTCTCAAGTACCTGATCTACGATTTTAATATGGCATCTGTGTATGTCTTGTCCGGAATGCCCATGCTGCTATGGGGGCTTTTTTACGGGCTTTTTAAATGGATCGAAAACACGATCAACCATGTGGCCACTCCCACAGGAACTATCATGCTTTCGGTGCTGCCATTAATACTGGGGACACAATTTGTGATCGCCGCCATCAATATTGACATCAATTCAACCCCAAAAAACTGAGTATGCTGAAAGTAGTAATCCTTGCCATTTCCACCACGCTGCTGATCACCACCGGGCAGGTACTCTGGAAAATCGGCATTCAAAAGGCCGGCGGGTTCTTTCTGCCCGATCAGAGCATTATTGAAAATGTTTTTCGCATCCTATTCAATGCCTGGGTGCTGTCGGGGTTTGTGGTGTATGCTATTGCCACCGGATTCTTTATGTGGCTGATTTCCAAATTCGACATCAGCCTGATCATTCCGATTACCAGCGTAGCCTTTATCTACTCGCTGCTGGCCGGCTATTTCATTTTCGGTGAGCAGATCAGCCTGGTCAGGGTGTTTGGGGTATTGCTGATTATTGCCGGGGTGTTTTTTGTTGTCAAAAATTAATCCCCCGAATGAAAGCAGCCTCAGCAAAAAATTTTGTCACTTTCGATGTAGAGGAATGGTATTCAGCCAATTACGCCTCTGTTGATGCAAGTCAGTGTGATGATAGTGCAGGTCATCTCGAAAAAAATGTTGACCGCCTGCTGGAGATTTGCGCCCAACATTCAATTAAAGCTACCCATTTCATTGTTGGCGACATTGCCACCAACAAGCCGCACATTGTGAAGAAAATCCACCGCGCCGGGCACGAAATAGCCTCGCACAGCTACAGGCATGAGATGGTTTTTCGGATGACGCCGGCGGAGTTTAAGGAAGATCTGCGGGTTTCGTGCGACCTGCTCGGTCAGATCACCGGTGAAAAAGTATTAGGCTTCAGGGCGCCTTCCTGGTCGGTGAATAAAGATACTCTAGCCTGGTTTTATCCAATTCTTCACGAGCAGGGACTCCTCTATTCATCATCGGTTTTTCCGGGGAAAACATTTTTGTACGGCATTCCAGGTTTTCCCGAATTCATCCATCAGCCTGTAATTGATGGAATTAAACAACCAGTCTGGGAAATCCCGCAGACACTGTTTTCGGTTTTGGGGAAAAAATTTGGCTTCAGCGGCGGATTTTATCTGCGTGTTTTGCCCGGTTGGTTTGTCTCCAATCAATTGAAATCGAAAAATAAAATGGGTAAAAGCGTCTTCCTATACCTCCACCCCCGCGAAATTGACCCCGCCTCGCCCCGTCTGACGCTTCCGTTCGTCGAAAGCATGATTCATTATTACGGTGTAAATGGCTGCGAATCAAAATTTAGCAAGATTGCGGGTAAATTCAAGGGGACTTTTGTCAGGATGGATGATTTTATCAAATCTTTAAACCCTGCAGGATGACACTAAAGCATCAATGGTTGAGAGGATATTATCATGAGCTGATCTTGTTTTTCCTGATCATCGCGCTGGTTGTCATTAAGTTGCCTCATTTACATCTACCCTATTACGGCGATGAAGGATTTGCTTTTGGCCCGGCGGTGCACCTGATGTACGAAAGCGGACCAAGCCTGCTTCCCGGTGGACTCATACCTGATTATTCCTATGGCCACCCGCTGCTCTTTCATTTCCTCGTGGCCTCGTGGATGAAAATTTTCGGCGAAAGTATTTTCGTAGCCAAGTCGTTTGCTCTTATCGTTTCGGTGTTGTTGCTAATCACTTTGTTCCTCACCGGCAAGCAACTTTTCAATAAAGACACCGGCCTGCTTGCAGCCATCCTGATGTCTCTTCAGCCTGTTTTCCTTGCGCAGTCTTCGTTTGTATTGCTCGAAGTTTTTCTGGCGCTGCTCGGTTTGCTCACCATTTTTTTCTTTTTCCAAAAGAAATGGCTGCATTATGGGATCGCGGGTTCAGCACTCGTATTAACCAAAGAATCAGGGCTTTTCCTCATTTTTGCCATTTGTTTGTGGCAGTTGATGGATTTTTTTCTCAACAAAGAGAATCCATTCACCATCAGGGGTTTCATCAGTATTTATCTGCTGATTTTGATTCCCGCTGCAGTCTTCGGTCTTTTCCTGGTGGCGCAAAAGTTCACCTGGGGCTGGTTTTTGTTTCCCGGCCGCCTGGATGATATGCAATTGACCTACGACAATATCTCCCGCAATCTTGGTTTCATCCGGAAAGTGATATTTTTTATCCACGGCCGCAGCTGGCTGGTGATTGGATTATTGATTTCACTCGTGGGTTATTATCTTTTACCGGGGAAACCTTTCAGCAAAATTCAATGGAGAGTGATCTGGTTCATTGCGCTTTTTATTGGCATTTTCTGGTTCATGAGTTCCCTCAACTTTATCTCGAACCGCTACTTTCTGATTGTGATCACAATGCTGATATTATTAATCGCTGCCGTCACCATACAGGCTTTTCAGGTTAAAAAATGGCTGCTTTTCCCGGTGATGATAGCGCTGGTTGTTTCTCAATCCATTTTCGCTTTCCGGCACTATTCCACCGGCGACGACAACCTCGGTTTTACCGATGCAGTGATTGTCCATCGCGATGCTATCCGTTATCTGGAAAGCATAAACGCCTACAATACACACACTTTAACTCATTTTTTGATAAATTTCAACATGCAACATCCAGTGGCCGGCTACCTGTCGGGGGAAAAGATTTTTGATAATACCACCGGTGGTTTTACGGAATTTGTCGAAATTGCAATCATTTCCAATGTTGAACTTTCGGAGGAATTGGACAACCTAAGAAAAAATCCACAATTAGAACTCGTGGTTCGATTTGAACGAGGTAATGCCTGGACTGAAATTTACAGAAACACATTAAAGCAATAACGTGCGGGAAATGCCGGTCAAACCATCGGCCGACTAACTATCTTAAAATACAGTTAATCAACAGCATGGAGTTCAAAGAAAAAAATATCGCTTTCCTTAAATCAGCGCTCACCACCGAAAACCGGTTGATGCCCTCAGATAAGTTTCTGTTGTGGATGAGTGAGAAAAATGAGCAGGTTCATGTGCAGATCCAACAAATACAGTTTTCGGATATGAGGCTCTGGCATTTTGATGGCTCCACTGGCAATCTGGTACATGAGAGCGGCAGGTTCTTTTCGATCGAGGGAATACGGGTAAAAACCAACTGGGGCAAGGTACCAGAGTGGGAGCAACCAATCATAAATCAGCCGGAAGTGGGTTTCCTGGGGATCATTACCAAAATGATTGATGGCATCCTCCATTTTATGATGCAGGCCAAAATTGAACCTGGCAACCTGAATGTAGTTCAGCTCTCCCCTACCCTTCAGGCCACCCGCAGCAACTATTCGCGGGTGCATAAAGGAAAACGACCGCTTTACCTCGAATACTTCAACGGCGAAAAGCCGGTAAAAATCCTCCTCGACCAACTCCAGTCGGAACAGGGCGCCCGTTTCCTAAGAAAACGCAACCGCAACATCATTGTCGAAATTGCTGAAAATGAAAAAATTGAAGTTTACGACAACTTCTGCTGGCTTACTTTGGGGCAGATCAAATCGTTTTTGCAGCACGACAACCTGGTGAATATGGACACCCGCACAGTGATTTCAGGAATTCCATTTGGGGAATACCAGCCGGATGTGCTTGATTTTTATGAAACACTCAAATTGAGCAGCGATCATAAATTTCGCGAAAACGGTCTGCTTATCTCGATGCTCGACAGCAAAAGACACCTTCACAATGTGGATGAGATCATCTCGTGGATGACCCGGCAAAAGGCATTTTACGACCTTGATGTGGAGAGAATCCCGCTCAAATCAGTGAAAAATTGGATAATTTCCGGAGATGAAATTTACCATCAAAACCGCAAATATTTCTCAGTAATTGGTGTAAATGTTGAAATCGGCAACCGGGAAGTTCAATCCTGGGATCAACCATTAATAAAGGCAGCACAGGAAGGGATCATCGCCTTTATCATCAAGAATATCAATGGGATATACCATTTTTTAGTTCAGGCCAAACTTGAAGCCGGCAATTTCGATATCATCGAACTTGCACCCACAGTACAATGCCTAACCGGGAATTATCGCAAAGGGCAAAACGAGTACGATGTGATGTTCCTGGATGAAGTACTCAATGCCCGTCCGGAACAAATCTGGTACTCAGCTTTTCAGAGTGAGGAGGGAGGCAGGTTTTTCAAAGAGCAAAACAAAAACCTGATCGTTGAGGTTGATGAATTGTTCCCGGTTGAGGTTCCGGAAAATTTCATCTGGATGACGCTCAATCAGTTAAAGGTATTCATCAAGTACAACAATTACCTGAACATTGCAGCACGAAGCCTGATTTCGGCGGTGAAATTCATTTAGAAAATCGGTTTCAGCGAATGTCATTGGAAAAACAAACAGATTCACGCATGAAAAAACTGAACATTGCAGTAATGGGTTGCGCAGCCATCGCAGAGCGATCAATGATCCCGGCGATCAAGGCAGTTCCTGAATGGAATTTGGTAGCGGTAGCCAGCCGATCGCCAGAAAAGGCTGAGAGTTTTGCCTATAATTTTGACTGCAAGGCTGTGGTTGGCTACGAAAATCTGCTCAACCGCAGTGATATTGACGCCATTTACATGCCCCTGCCCACCGGCCTTCATCATGAGTGGATCATCAAAAGCCTGAAAGCCGGAAAGCACGTTTTGTCCGAAAAATCTATCGCTTACGACTATGACTCAGCGGTAGAAATGGTAAATATTGCCAAAGCAAACGGTCTGGTGCTGATGGAGGATTTTATGTTTCAATACCACAGCCAGCACCAGTTTGTGTTTGGTTTATTACAAAAAGGGGAGGTTGGCGAAATTCGCGTTTTCAGGGCAAATTTTGCATTTCCGCCGATGCCGAAAAACAATTTTCGCTACGACGATCAGATTGGTGGCGGCGCTCTGCTCGATGCTGCCGGCTACACGGTGAGAGCAGTACATTTCATTATGGGCGATGATTTTGTGGTGAAAGCAGCCACCCTGCACATTGATCCCGAAACAGGTACCAATATTTACGGCGGCGCTTTTCTGGACAATGGCAAGGGGGTCAGCGCACAGATCGCTTTTGGGATGGATCACTATTACCAATGCAACTACGAAATCTGGGGGAGCAAAGGCAAAATCACCGCTGATCGCGCTTTTACCCCAAAACCCGACTTCAGCCCGCTGATTATCGTCGAAAAACAAGGCCAGAGAGATGAGTACCGGATGCCGCCCGACAATCATTTCGTCGGATCATTGAAAGAGTTTTACCGGACAATTTCATCCGGCGACGCCGAAAAACATTATCAAGAGGTGCTGCTCCAGAGCAAAACCCTGGACGACATCAGGAGGTTTTCCATAAAACAGAATTAAAAATCAATATTTTTGGCTTCAAAATACTTTGCGATTTCACTCTGATTTTATGTATGAATTCGCTATAAATGAGATAGATGAACTGGTCACAAATTGCGACCGGTTGGTGTTAATCAACCCAAATACTAAGACTTGATGAATGATTTGATTAAACCAGAATACGAAACGCTGATTTTCCAGTTCAGGGGATACAAAGTGATGATTGATTCCGATCTGGCCGTTCTTTACGGAGTTCCAAATAAAGCGCTCAAACAACAGGTTAAAAGAAATATTGAGCGCTTTCCTGAAGATTTTATGTTTGAACTCACCAAAATTGAGAAAGATGAACTGGTCACAAATTGTGACCGGTTGGCTGCGCTTAAACATTCCTCCATTAATCCTCTGGCTTTTACCGAACAAGGAGTTGCCATGCTTTCATCGGTGTTACGTTCCGAAAAAGCCATCAAAATCAATATTGAGATCATGCGCGCATTTGCACGTTACAGGGCGTTGTTGAAGGAAAACGAAGAATTGAAAAATGAAATTCTGAAACTTGACGCCAAGCTCAACCATGCTTTCAAATATTTGCTTGAAAAATTGGATGCTTTGCACCAAAAGACTCCCCGGGAGCTAAAACCAATAGGCTACAAAATTGGTAAGAAGAATTAATCACTCTCAAAATTCTATTTTAAGGTAAAAAATCATGAATCATAATCCACACATTTCTATTGTCAGTCCTGTTTATGGCGCCTCATCGCTGCTCGAAGAACTGGTAAGGCGAATCGGTGAATCGGTAAGAAAAATCACCGACAACTATGAAATTATCCTTGTGGAAGACCATGGGCCCGACGATTCGTGGGAAAAAATCAAAACTATTTGCAAAAACGACCCGCGGGTAATCGGCATTCGGCACAGCCGCAATTTTGGGCAGCAGTATGCGCTCAACTGCGGCCTCGACCACGCAAGGGGCGAGTGGGTGGTCACGCTCGACTGCGACCTGCAGGACCGTCCGGAGGAGATCATCAACCTGTACAAAAAAGCACAGGAAGGATACGACATCGTGCTGGCCAGCCGGCAACACCGCCAGGATGATTTCATGAAAAAACTGTTTTCGAAACTGTTTTACCGCCTTCTCAGCTACCTCACCGATACCCACCAGGATGCCTCGCTGGCCAACTTCTCGCTTTACCACCGCAAAGTTGTGGATGCGTTGAAAAGCATGAACGACTACTCGCGTTACTACCCCACAATGATCCACTGGGTCGGGTTCAGGATGGCCAAACTCGCGATACAGCACGCTGGCCGTGAGGATGGGAAGAAATCGTCGTACAGTTTTAAAAAACGCCTGACGCTCGCATTCGATACCATCGTGTCGTTTTCCAACAAACCTCTACGACTGACAGTGAAACTGGGTATCCTCATTCTTGTCATTGCCACCCTGCTCGCCATTGCATTGGTGGTCCGGTATTTCCTGGTGGACACTTCGGTGACAGGCTGGACCAGTACGTTTTTGTCACTTTGGTTTTTATCCGGCATTATCATCACGATTTTGGGAATGATCGGTATTTACGTCGGTAAAATTTTCGAAACCGTGAAGAGAAGGCCATCGTACATTGTCGGAGAAAGAATGAATTACGACGATCAAGATTCCTGATTATGGTAAAATCCATCACTATCGGAAGCAACGGCTACCTGGGCCGTCATCTGGCTCATTTTCTGAAAAATGCAGGATTTGACAACTACAACTACGACATTCAGCCACAGGCGATAACGGGCGTGGAAAATTACACTTCATTTGATATCACCGATAAAAATTCATTTTCTCAACTCAATCCTGATACAGATTTCATTTTTTTATTCGCCGGGCTTTCCGGCACTGCCGAAGGATTCTCACGGTATGAAGACTATATCAAAATAAACGAAACCGGGTTGATCAACCTCCTGACCTGGATGCGTGAAAGTGGTTGCCGCGCAAGGGTTATCTTCCCTTCTACCCGGCTGGTTTACAGAGGTAAAAAAGATCTGCTTCTCAAAGAGGACGATACAAAAGAAACACGGACGATTTATGCCGTGAACAAACTCGCCGCCGAAAATCTGCTGTGGATGTACCAGAATGCTTTTGGGATTGACTACACCATCTTCAGGATTTGCGTGCCTTACGGAAACCTCTTCGACAACCGTTTTTCGTATGGTACCATCGGATTTTTCCTGAGCAAGGCCCAAAAAAAGGAAGACATTGTGTTGTTCGGCAATGGAGGATTAAAGCGAACTTTTACCCATGTCGAAGATATCTGCAACAATATCATACATGCCGTGCAAAACTCCGGCACCAAAAATGAGAGCTACAACATCGGCGGCGAAAACCTGAGCCTGCTGGATGCTGCCGGCCAGATTGCCAAAAGGTATGACGTACAGATCAGATTTGAAAACTGGCCTGAAATGCCCTTAAAACTTGAAACCGGCGATACAGCATTTGATGACCGGAAACTGAAAAGTGCCGGGTTTGGGGTCTATCGGCATCGGTTAGAAACCTGGCTAAAGGGAAACCCTGCGTCTCCCGATTTTTAAGAGACCAATGATTGGCAACGACCCCATTTGCTAAGTAGAATCTCCATAGCAAAGTCAATTCAGCAAAACTTTGGAAAAAATTGTCAGCTGATGCAAAATCAGTTTGTACTTCACCGGTGGCATTCAAAGGATAAATATACTTTTACCGAATAAATAAAATCACCGTGACCAGGAGAATTTCAACTCTGCTCATATTTATATTCGCAGCCGCCCGTCTTGTTTCGCAAACGGAAGATACAACCTATCAGAAGAAATCATTTCTTCAGCGCATGGACTCCATCAACAACTGGAAGATAGAACGCGGACGATCAACGCTGACGCCATTTGTTGCACCATCCTACTCGCCTGAGACCTCATTTATGCTTACTGCCGGCGGTTTGTACACGTTCAAAATCAGTCCGGAAGACAAACTGCTTTCCCGGTCAACCATTCCATTTTCCGTCGGATACAGTACCAACGGATCTTTAAATGTCAGCATCCGCGCTAACATTTACGGATTGAGCGATAAGTTGCGCTTAACCGGCGAATACTGGAACAAAAACATGCCCGACAATTATTGGGGAGTCGGATATGACAAAGGGCTTAACACGCCGGCATCTGATTCCACCACCGGTTATCAACGCAACTGGAAGCAATTGAAATTCAAAATTGCCTATATGGTGGCTAAAAATCTCTTTGTTGGGGCTAATTATGATAAAAACAGCACAATGGCCACCGAGGTCAACCCGGCGATGGCAGCTGATTCCAATTTCCTGCTCACCGGCCCTGAAGTTTATAATAATGGCTTTGGCTTTTTACTGCGCTATGATAATCGCGATTTTCCTGAAAATGCCTACAAAGGTTTCCTGCTGGAACTAACGGGAACGATGTATGGCAAAATCAGGGAAGACAACAGTGTTTTCCAGGTGTATGAGCTGGATTATCGTCAGTATGAGCAAATTATCAGGAAAGGAAGCACGCTGGCCTGGCAGATTAAAGGCAGAAGCAGCCACGATGACGTACCCTGGACAGAGCTTTCGATGGTGGGAACGCCATTCGACCTGAGGGGCTACACCTGGGGACGATACCGCGATTACACCTCAGTGTTTGTGCTTACGGAATACAGACATATGCTGGGAAGAAAAAGCCCGAACAGCCGGGGAGATATGTACGGACCCTTCGGATTTGTGGTGTGGGCCGGAACAGGCTCGGTGGCCGGATCAATCGGTGAGTTGACACATTGGCTTCCGAATGCTGGATTTGGGCTGCGCTTCGAAGTGGTGAAACGTATGAATTTGCGTATTGATTACGGCTTTGGCAAAGACTCCAAAGGGTTCTACTTTAGCTTCAATGAGGCTTTTTAAATAAACCGATGGCTTAAAGGAAAGTTAGTGGATTTTGAATGGAATTAGCGCAGAATCCGTTTCAAATTACCCTATTTTACCTCATTTTCAAGCATATAGATGGCATCAAGGCGCAACTGCTCTTCAAAGGTGATGTTGTTTTGAATCGCTTTATCCTGGATTGATTTTTTCCATTCGGGGCTGTTCATTATGGCATCAATGTATCCCCTGATCCGGGCTTCTTTTTCAGCCTGAACACGTTCAGCGTCCGGAGAAATTGCTGCAACTGCCTGCTGGTCAAAACCCCAGGGGAAATCCGGCAAATTGGCGTCGGTAACCATCAGTACAACAACATCCATCATGCTCAGCGTTTGGCCGAGGTCAGCCGAAGCAACCGGTCGGCCGGCTTCCCTGTCGGGAGTATAGATTTCCTGGTTGTAATACCAAAATTCACCGTTGTCAAAAACCATTTCGTTGATCCCTTTGCTGAAGATCGGCCAGAAAAAGCTGTCGGAAATCACCATAATTTTCGGCTTCGATTTCCCTTCTTTAATAAATGTATATCGAGAGTAAGCCATCGGCACATTGGGAATAGGAAAGATAAGATTCATCCCGTCCTCAAGATCGGTGTCGGGATGCTCATAATCCGTCGAAAGAAATCGTTCGGTGATGATGTAATCCGGAAGATCAACGCCCTGCCGGATTTCGATATAGTTCAGCAGTGAATCAATCACCAGGTCAACCCCGTACTGACTCCAGTGAATCCCGGTTTTCGGGTAAATGGGAAACTCACTTTTTCCTTTCATTTGAAGGAACCAGTTGTTAAAGTCTATGATTGTCAGACCTTTGGCATCTGCGATCTCTTTCCACGCCTGGTAATTCGTCCTGCCGGGGTTTGACTTCAGGTAATCGGGAATGTACTCGGGGTAAAACTGTCCTTTTCCCGGTGAGAACACCACCATCAGCAGTTTCCCTTTTGAACGCAATGAGTCGTTGAGTGTTTTGAGGCGAGACACCCTTTCGCTGATAATAGAATCGTCTTTAAAGTCTTCGCCATAAAAGGCGCGGATATAATTTCTTTCGTAGAGGTAGTCCTCTTTACCGATGATTACATCGCGGGCATTTGTTTTTCTGAAAAGCGAAAATGAAATTTGATTATGCAATCTTACCATGCTGTTTCTAAATCCAAAATGCTGATTGCTGTAAGCTTCAAAGCCCTGTTGGTAAGATTCATCCAGCCAGCCTTTGACCGAGAACGACGGTTTTGAAGTCGTTTCGATGGCGCCTTTAAGCTCTTTTTCATTGCCTGGATTAAGCCGGTATCTCACTGTTGGCGTAGCAAGTGTAACCAGAAAGATCAGGAAAAACATACGGGTTAATATGGTCGTGTTGATCTTCATCTTCGTTAAAACCTGAAGTAAATGAATGGATTGAACCCGGATGTTGTAACCGAAGCCAGCGAAAGGACAAATAGCATTAACGTCACCATTAGCATGATAGCTTTTCGGCTGAGGCTATATTCCGAATAAAAAATCTTTTCCTGCAATTTAAGCCCGAAACCGGTAACTGTAATCCATGAAAATAAGGCAGCAACTGCCATTACAAAGAATAATTCACGGTTTGGCTCAAGTGGGATATTTCGGAAATCAAAGGCGAAAAGTCGCTTGTAGTAAAGTACCGCAGTAGCAAAATCTTCAATTCTGAAAACAACCCAACCCATAACCACAATAAGAAAGGTGAAGAGTGTGCTGATGAATTTTCCGGATTTTTCGAGAAGCTTGAGTAAAAACAAGCGGTCGAGAATGAGGAATAATCCATGAAATCCTCCCCAGATCACAAAGTTCCATGAAGCCCCATGCCATAAACCTGATACCAGGAAAACAAACCAAAGGTTGAAAAAGAGTCTTCGCCGGGTTTCAACACGGCTACCCCCCAGAGGGATGTAAAGGTAATCGCGCATCCACGATCCGAGGGTCATGTGCCAGCGCCGCCAAAACTCGGTGATACTTCGTGAAACATATGGATTGTTGAAGTTTTCGGGAAAAGAAAATCCAATCATCCTGCCAAGCCCGATTGCCATATCCGAATATCCGGAGAAGTCGAAATAAATCTGAAACGTGTAGGCCAGGATTCCGATCCAGGCTGTGGTTGAATCAATGGAGGCTACATCGAGCGCCATCACTCTGTCGGCTTCGGCGCCCATTACGTTGGCAATCAGTACTTTTTTGGCCAATCCGATCACAAAACGATACAACCCCAGCAATCGGTCGTCGTTGGTTTCCTGCCGGTTAACGATTTGTTCTGCCACCCAGTTGAAACGTACGATAGGGCCGGCTATCAATTGCGGAAACATCAGAATATAGAGGATGTAATCACTCAGCTTTTCCAAGGGCTGATGCACTTTGCGGTAAACATCCACCGAGTAAGTGAGCGACTGGAAGGTGAAAAAAGAAATCCCGATTGGCAGTACGATGCGAGTCCATTCAACCGGGTTTCCGATTCCAATACCCTGTATGATTGCGTTGAAATTTTCAAGAAAAAAATTGGCATATTTGAAATAGCCCAACATTCCGAGATTGATAATTACCGAGATATTCAAGAGCATTCTTCGGACAGCGCGGTCTGGAATGCTATGCATCCACTGCACCACATAAAAATTGGCAGAAATAGACAGCAGGACAGCAAAAATGAATTTTGGTGCTCCCCATGCGTAAAAAAAGATGCTAAACAGAAGTATGGCGTAGTTTTTATATTTTCTGTCGATCAGGTAATAGACCAACAAAAAAACAGGTAGAAAATAGAGTAAAAATACAGCGCTGCTGAAAACCATTACTTCAGTAATTTGGCCGCAAAAGTAGGTTAATTACTTGACCGCAACTCTTGTTCTGGTGTAAAATGCTCAGCAGAAATCTATTCCTGAAAATAGACTCTCTTGACGCGCCTCGAAATTCCGGTGAGGACTTCGTAAGGGATTGTACCCATTTCATCAGCGAGTTGCCTGATGCTGCGGTTATTGTCGAAAATCACCACTTCATCGCCCTCTTTCACATCGAGGCCGGTTACGTCTATCATGCACATATCCATACAAACGTTGCCAATGATGGGAACCAATTGCTGGCCAATCATCAGGTGCCCGCAGCCATTGCTCAGCCGGCGGCTCAATCCGTCGGCGTAACCCACGGGCACAGTAGCTACCAGCATGTCGTTTACAGCTACCCCTGCCCTGTTGTAACCCACGGTTTCACCCTGCGCAATGAATTTGATTTGAGAGATGATGGATTTGAGCGAAGCTACATTCTGCAATTCGGGCTGCTCGCTTTCAAGTGGTGAAATTCCATACAGACCAATCCCCAGCCTCACCATTTCGAAACGCGCTTCCGGAAATGCTGTGATACCGGCCGTATTGAGGGCATGGCGAAGAACCGGGTAATCGAGTGCGCTGATGATCCGGTTGGATACTCTTTCAAACTGTGAAATTTGCTGGCGGGTAAAATCGGCCTGCTCAGGTACGTCTGTTGAAGCGAGGTGAGTAAACACAGATCCGGCATAAATCCGTGGATTGGCCAGTATTCGCCGGATCAGTTCGTCGGTGTCGTGCTCGCAAAACCCAAGCCTGTGCATGCCTGTATCGAGTTTGATATGAATCCTGACCGGGTTATTTCTCGGGATGATGTTGCGGCGGATAGCTTTTTCAAGGATATCAAATACCCTGAAGCTATAGATCTCTGGCTCAAGATTCTGGCTGATGATACTATCCATGCCCTCCTCGTCGGGGTTCATTACCATTATGGGGAGATTGATACCGGCCTTGCGCAGTTCCACACCTTCATCGGCATAAGCCACAGCCAGGTAATCCACCTTGTGAAACTGCAGCGCATTGGCAATTTCAAAACTCCCGATTCCGTATGAACCAGCCTTGACCATCGCCATTATTTTGGTTGAGGGTTCAATCTTCGAGCGAAAGTAATTCAAGTTGTGAATGAGGGCATTTAGGCTGATCTCAAAAACCGTTTCATGCGCCTTTTGCTGCAGCACCTGGCTTATTTTTTCAAATTCGAAAACACGGGCTCCTTTAAGTAATATGCCTTCGGATTGGAATCGGGTGAAGGAAAAATTCCGGAGGAAATCGTCGGTGGCAGGGTAAAATTCCTTTTGCATTTCAAACTGGTCTGCCTGGCGGCTGATTGCAGCGCCAATACCGATTAACCGGCTGACGCGCTTCTGTTTCAGCATCTCTGCAATCTTTTTATACAGATATAATTCGTTACGACCGCTTTGCAGAACATCAGATAAAATCACGGTTTTATCTTTTTGATGAGCATGCTGATTCAGAAAATCGAGTGCAATTCCAAGCGAAAGTAAATCAGAATTATAGCTGTCGTTTATCACCGTGCAGTTGTTGATGCCTTCGATCAGCTCGAGGCGCATGGCAATTGGCGTCAGTTGCAGCATCCTTTCGGCGATGGTGGCATAATCAACACCCAACAGTAACAACACTGCCCAGCAGTGGATAGCGTTTTCAACCGAAGCATCGTCAATAAAAGGTATGACGATCGAAATCTCAGATCCGGTGAGTAAAGCATCAATTTTCGTTTTTCCTTTGCCCACGATCCGGGTGCTCGTAATTCTAAGATCAGCAGCCTCCTTTCGGCTCCAGGTGAATGACTTTATGTTGTTTAAAATTCCTGATTTTATAATAACCTCACGCAATTCGCGGTGATCGGCACAGAAAATCAGGGTATCCACCTTGGTAAATAGCGTAAGCTTCTCCCCTGTTTTTTGTT
Source organism: Bacteroidales bacterium (assembly GCA_036794825.1). GTDB lineage: Bacteria > Bacteroidota > Bacteroidia > Bacteroidales > 4484-276 > RZYY01. Next base: position 133,201 of record DAIRGA010000004.1, read on the forward strand.
GCTTATTGATGAAATTCTCGTTGTGGGCTTCGCCGATGTTCGAAAAAATGCCAATAGTAGGCTGAATGATCTTTTGCAGTCGCGTCATCTCCTCAGGTTCCGAAATCCCCGCTTCGAAAATTGCCATCTGATAGCCGGGCTCCATCTGCCAAACGGAAAGGGGAACTCCAATTTGTGAGTTGTAGCTTTTCGGGCTGCGGACTACCCTCATACCCGGAGAAAGTAACTGGTAGAGCCATTCTTTGATAATAGTTTTACCGTTGCTTCCGGTGATTCCGATAACAGGAATATCAAACTTTTTACGGTGGGCAGCAGCCAGTGCCTGGAGGGCGTCAAGGGAGTTTTTGACCAGGATGAACGCAGCATCGGCAAAGGATTGAATATCAAACTCAGGGTTGGAGATGACAAAGCAACGTACGCCTTTGTCGTACAACTCACTGATGTAGCGATGGCCATCATTGCGCCTGGTGGGAATAGCAAAGAACAGGGTGGATTCAGCTAAAAAAAGCAAACGACTGTCAACCAGAATGTCAGTAACCGCCAAATCTGCTTCAGTTTTGCCGAGCAGCCGCCCCTTGACAATTCTGGCAATTTCGGAAATGATGAATTTTTCCTGCAGCATGAAAAATCCGGATTTTAACTTTGAGAATAGAAACGAATTACAGGTAGCAGCAAGGATTAATCATGCTGGATATCTTCATCGGCCTCATCGTAATGGTCAATGGGTTCGAGAGGATTTTGGGTCATCTCCTTGTAGTTCTGACGGTTGCGAACTATGTCAACAGCAAGGTAAACGGCTGAGCGCATCGAACTTTCGTCGGCCAGGTTTTTTCCTGCAATTTTGTAGGCAGTTCCGTGTGCCGGCGATGTGCGGACTATGGGCAAACCGGCGGTAAAATTGACTCCGCTGTCGAAAGCAAGTGCTTTGAAAGGCAGCATTCCCTGGTCATGGTACATGGCAAGGATTCCATCAAATGTTTTAAAGTTGGAGGAGCCAAAAAATCCATCCGCAGGATAAGGTCCGTAAGCGAGGATTCTATTGTCGAAGGCTTCTTTTACAGCGGGGATTATAATCTCCTGCTCCTCTTTTCCTATCAGTCCGTTATCGCCGGCGTGCGGGTTGAGTCCAAGCACCGCAATCCGTGGTTTCCGGATGCCGAAATCCTGTATGAGTGAGTGATGCATAACATTGATCTTGCTGAGGATCAATTCTTTGGTAAGCGTTTCGGATACATTTTTTAAAGGAATATGTCCGGTGATGACCCCTATCTTCAGCGGCCCGCTGATCATCAGCATCAAATAATTGGAAACATTGTAACGCCGGGCAAAAAATTCGGTATGACCGGGAAAGTTAAATTCAGACGACTGAATGTTTTTCTTGTTGATCGGTGCGGTAACAATGGCATCAATCTCGCTGCGATCCACCGATTCCACAGCTGCCTTAATTGAATGAAAAGCCATTTCTCCGCCGGTTTTGGTCATCATGCCCACATCCAGTTTTACCTCACGCTCGGTAAAATTGAAAATGTTTGCCCGGCGAGGATTGGCAGCATCCACCCTTTTAATCAGGTTAAAATTGAAATCCTTTACGGTCAGTGCTTTACGATGATAGGAGGCCACCTTTGAATGACCAAAAACCACCGGTGTTATCATCTCCATGATCCGCTCATCAGCCAGAGTTTTAATAATGATTTCGTAGCCGATGCCGTTCACATCCCCATGTGTAAAACCAATGCGAACCTGGGGGAGTTCGGGTAACTTAATCTGTGTTTCTTCCATTGAATCTGATTTTTTGCAAAGTTACATGAAAACCGTTTTAACCGCAGCCTTATGGAAAGTTTTTACCCGTTCAGGCTGACTATACCGGCTGAAATCAGCTAATGAGCAGCCGATTTAAAAATTTACAGACCCGGAATCTTAACCGTAAATGTTGTTAATGAGCTAGATACTCTAACTAAGATTAATTGGTTGGCCAGTGCTGAATAATTGACCGGTATCGTGGTTTCAAAAGTCTCTCCTGAAAAGTGAACTTTTCCATCCACGGTAATAGCGGAGTACGTGATCCTGCTGCGCTGTGGATTGCTGAAATAAATGAAAGCTACGTTGGAACCGGCATCCAGCACAACACTGTAGCCCTCTTCATTCAACGGAAAATAATCAATGGTTACAGGGGTAGTGTATCCCTGCGAGCCCAGTTCGAGCCGGTAAAAATTCTTTTGCCATGATATCGGATCTTCGTCAATAAAAACGTAGGGAACATCAACATCCGGAGAACCGCAAATGCCGGGAATTTCTCCGATATTTTCATAAGAAATCCCGTCAGAAGAGCGCTGAATCCAAATTCCGTTACAGGTATTGCCACCTTTTACTGACCAGTTAAGCTGAACATTTGCATTAACCGAAACTGCCGTGAAATAGGTAATAATGGGATGAGCCTGCTGTCCCTGAGCATTGGCAAATCCAATGAGTAGAAGCACCGAAATAATTGGGATTAAAAGCCCTGGCTTGGAAATCTGAAATTTCATACTCAATAAACATTCCGACAGCAAAAAGGTTGTCTGAGCTTGCCCGCCGGATATTTCAGATTTTCCTTAAAAAGAAGGAGTGCGATTTGATGCTAATTGATGATAACCAGCTTTTTGGACAAAAATAATTCCTGATTATCCGTTAGGGTAATTATCAGCAGGCCGGTACTAAAAACCGGAGCGTTGATTTCGTAACGGTGCTGACCCTGAGTCGTTAATATTTTAGTCCGATGCAAAACCTGCCCTGTCGGTGAAATAAATTCCACATCCAGAACACTGTTTTTGGGCTCAGATAAGTCAATTTGAAAAATGTTTCCGAAGTACTGAATTGAAGCATCATCACAACGATTTACGGGGAATTGCTGATTGATCCCGACAGAAGAACTTTTAAAAATATCAAGCACAATCCCTTCGATGACAGTCAGGTTGTAGGGCGCTGAAACTGGAGGCATGGTGTACCAGCCATTTGCTGAGCCACCCCAGCCAAAGTTGAAATGGAAAAATTCATCGGTGTTGTAACCGTCAACCACAACGTTGTGCCCTACGGTTACTCCAGGGTCAACCAGCCCGAGGTGAGCAATCAGCCCATTTTTTATGTTCTCAGCAAGGTTTGCATTTTCAAGTGTATCTGGTGATAAAACCAATCTTGAGTCTTCAAAACCAAACCGCTGATAAGCTACCCCAGCCTGCGACATTCCATAAGTTCCGGATACTGAAGAACTGTAAACCTGTTTTAGTGCTGTTCCGCAAGCAAAATTCAAGGCAGCCTTTTGCATAGCCCCAATCGGTTTTTGTTGCTGGTAATTGTATTCGATGGTGTCGAGGTAGAGGTTGAGCGAATCAAAATAAGGAAAGCCATGAGCCTGCCAGTCATTATCAATCCAGAACTTGTTGTTGGCGCCGAAATTATGATAGTAATCATCGCCATCGTTCAAACGCGTTCCGTTGATTTCCTTCAGGTAGTTGACTATCATGGCCATAGCAACGGCTGGACAACCGGCAAGTCCACGCTGGTGCGTGTTAGGGTCAATCGGACACATAGTATTGTAGGGCGCATTCTGCGTCCAGTTGGCCTCCAGCCAGCCACCGGTTGGGGTAGTGCCTTCGGGCGGCCACTGCTCAAACCTTTCTCGCTGCAGGTTACCTGATAGATAATCAGACCATTGCTGATCTACTTTTTGAATTCCGGTCGCCGAAATGTCGGGATAATTCATCTTGCACCTGAGATCAGCAATCATCAACATCTGAAAAATTATTCCCTCTTCACCACCGATGTGCCAGTTGCTTTCGAATGAATAAGCAATTACCGGGGCAACAAGGCGATTGTTGGAAACCAGGACAAACCCGGTAGGCGAGAGTTGGACTACATGGGCAATCGGATCATCGGCATCATAAACCGATTTAATAGCTTCAATTTTGTGTCCTGAAGAGTGATAATTTAAAAAGCTCCCGGTTACTTTTAAGGCATCTTTTTCACTGACTGCTTGAGATAGTGCTGCCGTGCCGTAAAGCAGCAGAACCCCTGTGAAAAGCAGGGGTTGTAGGATTTTTTTCATTTCAATTTTTATTTGGTTAAAGAACAGTGTGGAATAAAAACTGAAACAAATTTCGGAATTATTTTAAAACTCCAATGTTAAATGTGATCAATCAGCACTGACGGAAGATTGAAGAAAATCCAAAAGCAATCTTACGCCAAAACCGGTTCCGCCGGCAGGTTTGTAGGAATCACGTTTTTCAGCGAAAGCCACACCGGCAATATCCAGGTGGATAAAAGGATAATCAGTAAATTTTTCGAGGAACTTACCCGCCGTAATCATTCCGGCTTCAGGGGGACCGATATTTTTCATATCGGCAATATCTGATTTCAGCAAATCAGCGTATTCATCCCAAAACGGAAATTCTGCAACCCTTTCATAAACCTCATTTCCACTGATCTTCAGTGCATTCATCTCCGCTTCAGCCTTCGAATGCATGGCCACAACGCCATATTTTCCAATTGCTCTCATGGCAGATCCCGTGAGGGTGGCTGCAGTGATTACAAGTGCAGGATTGAATTTTTGGGCGTAACTGAGTGCATCAGCCAGAATCAGCCTGCCTTCGGCGTCGGTATTCAGAACCTCCACTGTAGCGCCGTTGTGCATTGTTATAACGTCACCCGAAACAAATGCGTTGCCATTAACACGGTTGTCGGTGGCGGGCATCAGAGCAACCAGGTGCAACGGAAGACCGGCCTTTGCTGCAGCGCAAATTACTGAAGCCATTGTTGCTGCACCGGCCATGTCTAACTTCATGTCATTCATAAAGGAACCCGGTTTGAGATTCATTCCACCGGTATCATACACCACCCCTTTACCAATCAGAACAATCGGTTTCATATTTTTGTGGTTTTCGGGCTTGTACTCCATCACAGTGAAAGTCGGTGGATCAACACTTCCGGAATTTACTGCCAAAAGCCCGCCCATTTTGAGGCTTTCAATCTTCTTCTTATTGAAAACTTCAACCTTAACACCCACTTCCTCAGCCATCTGTTCGAAAGCTCTGGCCAGTTGAACTGCATTGAGATGCATCACCGGCTCGTTCACCAGATCACGGGTACGGGTAACTGCTTCCAACCTGATTCTTAAAAGATTAAGATCAGTTTCTGAAATGTCATCATTAAAAATATTAATTTCAGAAAGGGTGTTGGCTCTCTTCTCTTTATCGCTGATGTATTTGATAAACTGATAATTGCCCAAAAAGCAGCCCTCCACAAAAGCAATAAGGCCGGGTTTTTCAACACCGGTGGCGAATACAGTGCAGATTGATAACTTCAATTTATTCAACTCCATCTGGATTTCATCACCGGCTTTACGAAAAGCTTCACGGGTCTTATAACTTTCTGCCTCAGGTTTTACAATTTTCACGATAACCAAATGAGTTAACCGGTTGAATAGAAATTGGTTATGTTTTTGATTTTCATATCTTTCACGAATGTAATCCAGTTCCTGACGAGCAAGAAAATCCTGTGTAAGATGTTCAGGATCATTTACCAGACACACAACATCTTTTATCGAAATAACTGAATTGATTTTTTTAATATTCATCTAATTAATTTTCAATGTGTTATATAAGTTGTTTACTTTCAGACAAATCGTTTTTGAATTTTGGCATCTGGCACAGGGCAATCGTCCTTTTTACCAAACCAACGGTAACGGTTCCTGGCGATCCAGTCATAAATCCGGTCTCTGGTTTTTGGAGAAAAATTCCGGTACAGCCACCCTAACCATCCAACGCCACTGAGTTTTGATAAAATCCTGATAACAGCCGAGGATTTTACATACACCCTGCCGTGTTCCAAAAGTATCACGCTGTCGCCCAGCTGAACTTGCTTGTAATCATTAAGCTTACTTTGGGCAAAATCTGACTGAAGCGGTGAGAATTGAAAATATGCCGCACGATCTCTTTTGATCACAAACCGGACAAACCAGTTGCAGAGAGTGCAAACACCATCGTAAATGATAACTGCATTGGGATTACTGCGGGTTTCCATCTTAAAGACCTTTGACGATAAACACCTCCGGCAGGATTTGGTTTAAAGCATCAGTGCAAGATCTTTTCCCTGAGATTTTTCAGAGTACCTTAAAATCAATCACTTTCAATTTTCACCCTGTGGTGGCGGGCTCTGATGCTGATTATTCCCTGTGTGCGGTTTCGATGGATGATGTGGTTTGGAAATATGCCTTGGTTTGCCTTTCTGCCATTTTTTCCCGGATTTTTTGCCGCTTCTGTCATCCTTTGAATCAAAACGGTGAATATCTTCATCATGCAGATTGGTACCAACATCTTCAGTTTTTGTCTCCTGGTGTATGGCCAGGTCTTCAAGAGATTTAGGAATCAGTCCTTTACGGTTTCCTTCGATGATCTTTTTTACGTTTTCGATGGATAGCGCCATCATGCTCGACTGATCGTTGAGATAAGAATACCACATCACCTTCTTAAAGATGTCGGATTTCAAATGAATAGCATCACCTTTTTCGGTTCTCAGTTTAATGTTCATGTCGGGGAACTCTTTGAGAGCGTCGAGATAAACATCGTATTCGTAATTCAGACAACATTTTAGTTTTCCGCACTGGCCTGCAAGTTTCTGAGGGTTCATTGGCATTTGCTGGGTTCTGGCTTTGTTTGTCGAAACCGACGAGAATTCGCACAACCATGTTGAACAGCAGAGTTCGCGTCCGCAGGTACCAATTCCACCCAGCCTTGCCGCTTCCTGCCTAGCACCGATCTGACGCATCTCCACTCTCACCTTGAAGTGCTCGGCAAGCACTTTAATCAACTCCCTGAAATCCACCCTCTCATCCGCCGTGTAATAAAACACCGCTTTGGTTTCATCTCCCTGGTATTCAACATCGTTGATCTTCATATTTAACCTTAAATCCCAGGCTAGCTGACGTGATTTTAAGGTCGCTTCCGATTCGAGTTCAACAGCGTTCATCCATTTCTCGATATCCGTGAGCCTTGCTCTGCGGTATACTTTCTTGATCTGAGGCGAGTTGGGATCTACTCCCTTTTTCCGCATTTGCAACTTTACGATCTCTCCGGAAAGTGAAACGATGCCGATGTCGTGCCCCGGAGAGGCTTCAACAGCCACAATATCGCCAGGCTCGTATTTGAAATCGCCCTGAATTCTGAAAAACTCCTTTCGGCTGTTTTTAAATCTGATTTCCACACAATCGAAAAGTTCCTGGTCTTCAGGAAGCTGAATATTTTTCATCCAGTCGTGGCTGTTGAGTTTGCAACAGCGGTCGGCAGCAATGTTTTTGTTGTCATGATAAACCTGTGGTGCATGACAGCATCCGCGACTGAAGAATTTTTGATTACTAACGGAGTTGTATTTTGATTCTGTATTTTCCATGATGGTCTGTTTTATCACAGGATGATCTGGCCAACCTGTCGAAAGTCTGCAAATTTAGCCCAAAATAGCATAAGAAAACACGAAACGTTGAACTATATAATGCAGACGGAATCCAAACTCATTTGAAAATGGCCGTACATTTTGTAAACAACTGAATTTCATTTGCTTTCCCGCCGGTTGTTGTATTCAGCTGATTTTGGCCAGGCAATGAACTTCCAAAAAACCGGATTACTTCATTTTCAGGAGCTTCGATGCTGTGAGCGAGAGATCAAAAAATACAATGGCCGTATGGATGTTCCTTTCGATGTGCGTGATGGCTTTGTTAAATTCCTCCGCAAACAAATTGATATTCAGATGGTTGATAAATGGGGAGAATTTTTCGTAAAATGGCCTTTCTTCCGGGATAATTTTCAGGAATGCATCCTTTGTATAATTGAGCATCAGGCAATTTCTGATGACGATCAGGCTGTATTGTAAAAAACTCTTGTTGCTTTCGCGGCTCTCTTTTGCTGCTTTCTCACCAAATTCAAGCAGGCTCTGCACATCAGTACTATAGCAAAGCCGCATCCAATCTCTGAAGCGATCAAAATTTGCCTTGCGTGTTTCGCTTTGTTCAAATAGCCGGATGGCTTCGGTAAAACTCCCGTTGGCCAGCACTGCCAGTTGTGAGGCAGCCATTTCATCCAGCCCAAAGCGCTGTTTAGAGGCCTCGATGATGGAATTGTCATCAATTCGGGGAATTTTAACAGGCAAAAGTCTTGATAAGATGGTATTGATGATAAGGTCGGTCTGCTCGGCGATGAGGAGGAAAAGGGTTTTGTCCGGTGGCTCTTCAAGGATTTTGAGCAATTTGGGAGCGGCAGCATAATTCAGCTTATCTACCATCCAGATAATCATCACTTTGTATTCTGATTCGTAGCTGGTGTAACTCAGCGTCTGGATGATCTGGTTGCATTCGTGGACATTAATGGCAGCCTGCTTGCGTTCGATTGCGATTTTTTGGTACCAATCGTTGAGGGTAACATAGCCACTGCTGTTTAATATAAATTCGCGCCACTCTTTCATAAACATAGTGCTGACAGGCTTTTTGGTGGCTTCGCTGCCGGCTACCGGAAAAACAAAATGCAGATCGGGGTGTATCAGTTTGTTGTATTTGTTGCACGATGGACAAACACCGCAGGAATCGCCGGTTTCAAACTTGATTTTATCCCTGCAATTGATGTATTGAGCGTAAGCAATAGCCAGCGGGAGTTTCCCCACGCCTTCGCCGCCATGAAATAGCTGTGCGTGCGCAACACGATTGTTCTTAACCGTCTCCTGCAGCCGGTTTTTCAATTGCTCCTGCCCGATGATCGCTTTAAACTGCATCTTCTTTAAGAATCCTGACGGGCAAAAGTAGTCGAAAATTGCTTCAGGTTTGTTGGTTTGGCTAAATTTGCGGGCAAATCCAAATTGTCAGCAACATCATGTTACTAAGAATTCACCCGGAAACACCCAGCCAGCGGCAGATCGAAAAAGTGGTTGAATGCCTTTACGACGGCGGCATCGTTATTTATCCAACTGATACGGTTTACGGGCTGGGTTGCGATATTTTCAAATCCAAAGCCATCGAGAGGATTGCAAGGATAAAAGGAATAAAACCTGAAAAGGCCAATTTTTCGTTCATCTGTCACGAAATGAGCCAGATAACCGATTTTACCAAACCAATTGATAACAATCTTTTCAAGCTGATTAAACGTGTGCTGCCCGGGCCATACACGTTTATTCTCGAGGCCAACAACACAGTACCCAAATACATTCAATCGCGCAAAAAAACGGTCGGTATTCGTATCCCCAACCATAACATACCGCTTGAAATTGTCCGTCAGCTCGGCCATCCCATCATGACTACCTCCATCCACGACGAAGATGAAGTGATTGAGTACACCACCGACCCTGAGCTGATCTATGAAAAATACAAAGACCTTGTTGATATTGTGATTGACGCCGGTTTTGGAGGAAACACACCTTCAACCATTCTTGATTGCACGGGCGGGAAAATCGAAGTCATCCGCGAGGGATTGGGCCCTTTGAATATCTTCTAAAAAGTCAATCCAGAAATCTAATACTGTTGAAAGTCATTGTTGACCCCAACCCAAATGGGAGTAATGATTTTCAACGATTTACTCCCGGGGCTTATCCCGAGAATTCGGGAGGGTGGGGTAAATAAATCGTTGAAAATCTATTTTGGGGAGTTTTCTGGCTGTCACTAAATAACTGACTTTCTGTGTTTAAAAACAGAGGGTTGGTATAATTTCCAAAAAATAATCGAAATTAAGTTTGCCAATTTAAAAAATGAAATTACTTTTGCACCCCGTTTTTCCGGCTACTGATTCAGTAGCTCAGTCGGTAGAGCAACGGCCTTTTAAGCCGTGGGTCCTGGGTTCGAGTCCCAGCTGGATCACCAAAAACCACTCCCAAATAGAGTGGTTTTCTTATTTTTAGGAATAAGCAAAGCAGCGGACAATCTACTTTTCAGTTTCTTGTCCGCTGCTAATATCACCTTGAATGAAGAAGTTTCTTTATCCGGAAATCAATTTGTTAATATGGTGATTCTTGAGGTTGAGATTTCGGTACCACGTCTTATTTGTAAAAGATAAAGACCTGCCGGAATTGACTTCAGATTCACCTTAACCGATTCAAGTTGAGTTACTTCGTAAATTTTTTCAAAAACCTTCATCCCGATAAGGTCATAGAGTTGAATATTCAAAATGCCTGTTGATGAAGGAACAATAAATATTTCACCGGAAGTAGGGTTCGGGTAAAAGGAGTTTTTGACCGAAAATCTGTCGTTGAGGCCAGTACATGCATCCACAACCAAAACCTGCTCAGCATATCCCCCGCAGCCATTTTCATCAATAAATTCGTAAGTGATTGTATGCTCTCCAAGGCCTGCAAGCTGAGGATGAAAAATACCATTCTCCACCCCAGCTCCAGAGTAAGTACCACCCTCAGGAAATCCGCCGCTCAGTAAAAATGGAGGTGAGTAATCACAAACTAATCCAAATGGCGCCAGTGTAACCACAGGATTTGCATAGACTTCGATGAAGGCTGTTTCGGTTCTGCTATTGGTGAACACATCATTGGAAACCGTAAGAGTTACGTCCCAGAAACCTGGATCAGGATAATAGACCAGCGGATTTATTTCGTTTGAGGTTTCCGGCATACCGCCTTCAAACACCCATTCCCATGTGGTAATGTTCCCGTCTGATTGGTCTTCAAACTGGATATAGCTTCCCTGGCATACTTTTTTATTTTCAACACCAAAATCAGCAGTCAGACTGCTGTTGCAATTGGTGATGAATTCATCCAGGCACTCCATCGTAGGGGGGTTACATATGCCAAAATACATTTTGTAATCCGGGCAAATGACCAGGTAGGTGGGTGTTCCGTAATAAATCTGCCCGTCAATCAGGACATCAATCGCTTCGCCGCCATAACCATCACTGCCGGCACAAGGGTGGGTAACTCCAAAAAGGGTCTTAAATTCATTAATCATGAAATTATCATCATACCTTGCAACACCCCAGACATCCACGTTGCTCATTCCTGAGCCATATTTGACGTACACCTCTTCGATTAGTGAGGCATGCGCCGTACACGCACTTCACGTAGCAGAAAATATGTCAATCAGTAAAGTCCGACCTTTGTCCAGTTCGTCATAAAGCGTCCACGACTGGCCGTCAGAGTCAATGATCGTAAAATTACCAACAACTTTGGTTGATGTTTGGCCGTCTGGCGATGTTACCTCGAATACCCGTGTTTGAGAGAAAGCAGGATAGAGGAATAGTATCAGCAAAAAGGAAAGTATTGTTTTTTTCATCATTAATGTTTGATTTTCAATTATTAGAAATATTGACTGTAAACAAACAAATCTGACTTCAAAACCATTAGCCGGTGGCCTTAGTTTAACATGAATTAACAATTTTCAAATAGTGTATCTTTGGCAACTCATTGATAATAATCTAATTGAAAAATGATGAAGAAGACTTCCTTGTACGTTATCGTTTTGATTATGGCGCTAATCTCCTGCTCACCTAAAAGCAACGACATCAAAATTCAGTTTGGTGGTGAGGCCCAGGGAACCTACTACGCAATCACCTACTTTGCCTCTGACACGCTGGTAAAACAGTCTCAGATTGATTCGATTTTACACGATTTTGATATGATCGCATCAATATGGCAGTCCAACTCTTTGATTTCGAGGATTAATCGTAACGAAACCAATGAAGTTAACAATCGCTATTTCGAGGAGATTTTCAACATTTCGCAGCAGGTATCTAAGGAAACCGGAGGCGCATTTGATATTACCGTGGGGCCGCTCGTCAATGCCTGGGGATTTGGCTTCAAGAATAGGATGGATATGACCGCGGAAATTGTGGACAGTATTTTACAATTTGTAGGTTATCAGTCGGTTAGATTGGAAAATGGAATAATTATCAAAGAGCATCCAAACATCCAGATTGATTTCAATGCTATTGCAGCCGGCTATTCGGTAGATCTGATGGGAAAATTTTTTGAGTCGAAAGGACTCCATAATTTCCTGGTGGACATTGGTGGAGAGATCATTGCTAGAGGGTCGAAGCCCGGGGACGAAAAATGGGTAATCGGCATCGAAAAACCCAGCGAAGAGGCTACCTCGGAGAGAACCCTGAAAGCTACAGTTAAAGTGAAAAACATCGGTGTGGCCACCTCTGGAAACTATCGGAAATTTTACGAAAAAGAAGGAGTAAAATATGCCCATACGATTGACCCTTTTACGGGTTATCCAGTAACTCACTCATTGCTCTCCACCACAGTTTTCGCTGAGAATGCAACCCTGGCGGATGCATATGCCACCGCATTTATGGTAATGGGTCTTGACAGATCGAAGAATTTTCTGGAAAGAAATCCAAACATTGGCGCTTACCTTATCTATTCAGATGAATCAGGAATTATAAAAACCTTTGCAACACCGGACGTTGAGAAGATGCTTAGTGAGCTTTAATCTCCTCATATTCAATTTCATCCGGTCTGTTTTTATTTTCGCAGCGCTCCTCTTCGGGCTTTCCGCAAGTGCAAGCCACCCGTTGACCTGAAGTTGGATCAACACTTCCGCAGGATTTTTGGAATTCACCGCCTTTTTTGAAAAACATTTTTACTGCAATCCCAGCAACTGCAAGACCGACTAGAACAACTGTTATAAATAGTAATTGAAGCATTTCCGAATTTTGAATTTGCCAAAGTAACAAACAAAGATGGGATTAGTTTGAAGCTTGCCATTTATCGAAAGGATTATTCGCTTTCGATAGACAATACTTTTGCAAGTCCATCCCTGATTTCATTCATAATTGCATCAGAAACAGAACCTATGTGCTTAATGAATCTTTCATGCGAAACCGACCGGACTTGAAAACTGTCAGCGGCTGAAATTTTGTTCAATCCGTTTTCTTTGTCAGGCGGCACTTTTGTCATCCAGGGTGCTATTATGTATTTGTCCTTCCAATCGGTAATCGGAACAATGATTTTCAATGGTAATTTGCCCATTGCATTGTCGTTCACAATTATTGCCGGCCTTGATTTTCTTATCTCAGCTCCTACAGTAGGATCAAGATTTATCAGCCAGATGTCACCTTGCTTCATAAAATTCTTCAAAATCAAGGTTAGTAAATGCAGTCAAATCCTTGTCAGTTAGATAGTCTTTGAAAAGTTCATCTGCTGCCTGTTTCATCTGGGTTTCTTCATCCTGTTTACGCATAAGAAACATCGTACGCTCAAGGACATAAATCCGTTTTTTGACAGGAAGCTTCTGAATTTCTTTAATTAATTCTTTTGTATTCATAGTCTAATATTTTCCGTTTGTATGAAATGAAATTTTCATTATAACTTTCTTGTCAATTCATAACCAATGATTGAATTGATCAAAATTCTGATTTCGTTGCTCAAATCAAGCATGTTTTTCGGTTTGTTGAAAAACTCTGATTTATTTCCGAAGCTATAAGTCTTATTATTGTTTCCAATTAAAATTCAGTTTTAAATTTCTTACAAAAAAAACAAAAAAAATCAAAGTTTGCTCAGGAGATGCCTCTTAAACTCCGAGCAGATCACTGCTGTTGCTACCGAAGCATTCAACGACTCGGCGCCTGGTGACGCTGCCGGAATCATCAGCGAATGGTCGAGCAGGGGCTTAATCTGACCCGAAATTCCATGAGATTCATTTCCAATAACAATGATGGCCTTTTCGGGCAAATCTATAGTGTAAAGGTTGTCGCCATCCAGCATAGCACCGTATTTAGGAATAGACCGGGCGAAGCTCTGGATCAATTTTGGAAGCTCATCATAAAACACTTTTACCCTGAAAAGAGAGCCCATTGTGGCCTGCACTACCTTGGGGTTGTAAAGTTCCACAGTGTCGGGCGAGCAGACGATCGTTTTTATCCCAAACCAGTCGGCAATCCGGATGATTGTTCCAAGGTTCCCGGGATCAGCAATGCGGTCGAGCATCAGCGTCAATCCATCAAAATCGCTCTCCGATAAAACAACCTCCGGAATTTTCACCACAGCCAGCACCTCGTTGGGCGTTTTAAGGCTGCTGATACGACCCAGCTCAGAAGGCGAAATGGGATGAATTGCCGGAGAATCTGCTTTTTTACTCAACCTTAATCCCTTTACCCACTTTTCTGTTCCATAGATTTGCCGGACTTTAAATGCTGATTTCAGAAGTTCGCCGACCATTTTCACCCCTTCAACCAAAAAAAGACCACTGGATTCACGGTTTTTACTGAGATGAAGCGATTTGATTTCTTTAATCTGAGCCGATGAAAGCATTAACAATGAATTAAAATGTGGATAGACAAAAGTAATCCATCTATTTGAAACAGCTACTGCCCGAATTTCGATATAAAGACCAACCCGCTGAACACTTTCAACCGGATCGTGTTGTTTTGACGAATAAATTAATCATCTCAAAAAAAATAGTTTTATGGCAAAAATCACTTTGAAAGGCAATCCTTTTAACACCGTTGGCAACCTCCCGGCAACCGGAACCCAATCACCTGCTTTTAACCTTGTAAAATCTGATCTGAGTGTGCTCACCCTGAATGAACTGAAAGGTAAAAAAGTAATTCTCAACATTTTCCCAAGCCTCGACACCGATGTATGCGCTGCTTCGGTGCGCAAATTCAACGCAGAGGCCGGCAAGCTGCAAAATACCGTTGTTGTGTGTGTTTCGATGGATCTCCCGTTTGCTCACAAGCGTTTCTGTTCCACCGAAGGTCTCGAAAACGTTGTTACTGCATCGGATTTCAGAGGTGGGAACTTTGGCCGCGATTATGGCGTAACCATTGCCGATGGCCCGCTGGCAGGTTTACATGGAAGAGCTGTGGTTGTATTGGATGAAGAAGGTAAGGTAAAATACACAGAGCTTGTTCCCGAAATCGTTCAGGAGCCAGATTACGAAGCTTCATTGAAGGCGATTTAAAAAAGTATTCAGTCGGCAGTTCACAGTCTGCGGTTCACAGTCGGCAGTAAAAAAAATGCCACCCGGTTCGACCTGGTGGCATTTTTAATTTGTTTGAAATGAATGTTATTCGGCGTAAACTTCGAATTTCACTTCGGCTTTAATGTCGCGGTAAAGCTGAACTCTTGCGGTGTAGTTACCGAGTTCTTTAATGTTATCGCCATCCACATCAACTTTCTTACGATCAATATTGAAGCCTTTTTCGTTTAAGGCTTCTGCGATCTGGATCGAATTCACCGAACCGAAGATCTTACCCGATGTACCGGCTTTTGCGCCAATTCTCAGTTCGAGTTTTTCCAGCAGTTTCTGGGTGGTTTCCGCATCTTTGCGCAGTTTTTGTTCTTTGAACGATTTCTGACGCTGCACTTCGGCCAGCACTTTACGGTTGGTTTCGGTGGCCAGAATCGCTAATCCTTGTGGAATAAGGTAATTCCTGGCGTAACCGTTTTTCACTTTTACGATCTCGTTTTCGTAGCCGAGATTATCAACATCTTGTTTCAAAATTACTTCCATGATTTTTACCCTCCCTATTTAAGTAAGTCAGCAACATAAGGCATTAAAGCAAGGTGGCGGGCACGTTTGATGGCCTGCGACACTTTTTTCTGGTACTTGGTGGATGTACCGGTAAGACGGCGTGGCAAAATTTTGCCCTGCTCGTTTACGAATTTTAGCAGAAAGTCTGCGTCTTTGTAGTCAATGTATTTAATCCCTGATTTCTTGAAACGGCAGTATTTTTTCTTCTTTACATCTACTGCGATCGGGGTTAAGAATTTTATGTCTGAATTTGGTTGTGCCATTTGATGTTTTGTTTAAAGGTTACTGATTAGTTAGCATTGGCTTCAGCGGGAGCTTCTTCTTTTGATCTTGCCCTTTTCTTGTCGTTGTAAGCAACAGCGTGTTTGTCTAGTTTTACGGTGAGGAAACGGATGACGCGTTCGTCGCGTTTCAGCGCCAGTTCCACTTCAGCGATCAGTTCGCCATTGGCTTTGTACTCGATCAGGTGATAAAATCCGGTGGATTTCTTTTGTATAGGGTAAGCAAGTTTGCGCATACCCCAGTGCTCCTCGTGGACAATCTCAGCTCCTTTGGCTCGCAACATGTCCTGGTACTTCTTTACCGCTTCCTTCATCTGTTCATCAGACAAAACGGGAGTTAAAATGAAAACGGTTTCATACTGGTTTAACATCTTGTTTTTGATTAAGTTATTGTAAATGAATTAAAAAATAAAAGTGGGCGCAAAAGTAGTATTCTTTTTCTTATCCGCGATGCTGTTCTTGATTTTTTTTGGGGAAAACCATCGGTCATTGCATTTTCATTTTCGTACTCATCTATCCTTTATTTTTCACAAACTTAAAGATAACGGGCTGAAGCCCGTTGATTCTCTATTTCTTCCTATTTGAGGCTGTCTCAAAAGTCTTTCATTTGGATTTTCAACACTTTTTGACCCTTGATCCCTAAAGGGAAAGCGTTGAAAATCAGGCGCCCTTTAGGGATGGGGCACTCCTGATTTTCAACGCTTCGGGTTAAATCCAGACTTTTGAGACAGCCTCTAAAGCAATTTGTTGTTTTTCAAATATTTGCTTTGATCAATGAATTTTTCAGGCTATGTTTAATTTGCATACTTTTGCTGAAAAACCAAGGAATCATGAATGCACTCAGATATTTCTTTACCGTTGAGCAAAACAGAATAGTAATTGATTTGCCACCCGATTTTAATCATAAATCAGTTGAAGTTATCTTATTACCAATAGAAAAAGCTAAACCGCAAGCAGATTCTCAATTAGATTTATCCGACAAAAAAGAAAGATTAAAAGAGTTATTGTCTATTGGCCAGTGGAGCGAAAATGATTTTCAGCCATTTATTGACACACAAAAGTTGATCAACCAATGGAAAATAGAAAAGTTTTAGCTGATACTTCCCTACTGATTGATTATCTCCGCAATGCGGATAAGCATAATTCGCAGTTTATCCAACTTTTCAAAAATCATAACCTTCATATTTCAGTAATATCAGTTTTTGAATTGTTGAATGGCGCTACCACCGAATCAAAGATGAGCGACATTAATAAGTTGTGTAAAAATTTAGGAATCATTGACTTCAATTTGCCGTGTGCAGAAAAAGCAAGCGAAATTTACCGGGAACTAAAACGCAGGAACAAGATGATCGAATTCAGGGATATTTTGATCGGTGCAACTGCATTGGTACACGATATTCCAATTGCAACTCTTAATGTAAAACATTTTGAACGAATTTCCGGCATCCAAATAATCTGATAATCCGGTAGGTTTCTCCGAAATTATTAGCATTCAATGATTTGGAATCTTTTCGAAAGATGAATTGATTGACTCTGATGAATGTAAAATGAAATAATTCAATTGTTTCTTTTTCCAAAAAAACTTATCCCTTTTCCCTTTCCAGGCAAATAAGTCTCCACCACAGGTTTCTCAAACTTAAACTATTTACGAAAAAAGGTTTCACCCTTTGATGGGGTGAAACCTTTAAAACGCAGGTAAGTAATTTTTAAAACTTTATTACCCTATTCTTAACCACCCCCATATTTTAAAAATTTCGCCCCACCTTGTTTCAACTTACTTCGGTTTTTCTCAGTAAAAGCAGATCAACAACCAGGCTGGAAAATAATCAAATAAAAGGCTTAATCACAAAATTAGGGGGTGACTGAACAGAACTCTTTGGGTGAATTTCGTAAGAGTAGCATTAACATTCACCCCGTTAGCGGCCAGTGTGTGATCACAAAAGTTGAAAATTCGGTGTTACCCGGACTGAACTTTCGGGGTGAATCTCAGAATTAGAGAATAGTTTTTTTCAATTGTCCCAATTACTGCCATTCACCATTTCCAATCTTCTTACGCAAGAAAATAAACCGGTAGAAATTAACAAACATCTTCCTGCCTTTGATCTGTGACAGGATAACCCCGGAGAGCACCAGCGCCATGCCGGCAATTTTATCCAGATCAAAGGTTTCATTTAGAATGAAATAAGAAAATATCGCCGTAAACACCGGGATCAGGTTGGAAAAGAGGCTGGTGCGGCTAATTCCGATCTCGCGCGCTCCGATGGTGAAAAAAGCAAACGCAAGCGAGGATGCAAAAAACGAAAGCAGTAAAAGGGAGGTGATAAGCTCGGTGTTAGGGATTACAGTCACAAAGTTTTGAAAATCAAGAATGAGGAAAACTGGCAGGAAGTAGAAGACTCCGAGCAGATTTTGCATGGCAATGATGTTAAAAGCATCGTACCTGAAAGTCAGTTTTTTGAGGAAAACTGCATATAAAACAGCGGTAATAACAGCCAGAAAAAGCCATGCCACACCAACCGGCGAGGCTGTGAAGGTAAGATTCCTGTCAATCAGCATGATGATGACGCCTGTGAAGGAAATCACCAAACCAAAAATGTTGAGCGCGGTCAGCCTCTCTTTGAAAGCAATAAAACCCATTATCGGAGTAAACAAGGGAATAGTAGCAATAATTACCGCTGAAACTGTTGGGGATGAATGCTTTAACCCGTAATTTTCGCCGAGGAAATAGAGAAACGGATTGAACAGCGCCGAAATCAGGAAGAGTTTATAATCCTCCTTTTTCACTTTTTGCAGACGATTGAACAGTTTCAGGCCGCCAAACATGATCGCTGACGAAAGGATCAACCTCAGAAACACTGTAGTGACCGGATCGTAATATTTCAATACAATCTTCGACCAGACGAAACTCCCACCCCAGAAGATCATCGAAAGGGTAACAAGGATATAGGTGTAAGTTGGATTGAGTTTCAAAATCGCTGTTTGATAAATGGTAAATGCCTCGGAAAAGGCCGCAAAAATAGCAAAAAATAAGGCTGACAAGGGCATTGCATCATTTCGTTTCATTTAACTGATTGAAGACTTTTGTCCGATTTACTATGGTATTTAGGACATAAACATCCAAAATACTATGGTGTTTTAGGGCGATAATATCCATAATACTATGGTGTTTTGGATATTTTGTATTTTTGCAAAAAAAACGACATGAAGCGAATATTCGAATCATACCTTAACGAATGGAAGGTAAATCCAAATAGAAAGCCAATGATTCTAAGAGGCGCCAGGCAGGTGGGTAAGACCTGGCTCGTGGATCAGTTTGGCCGGGATTCGTTCAAATACTATCTCAAGGTAAATCCGGAAAAGACCCCCAACCTGAAAGCAGTTTTTAAAAGCAATGATGCCCGGTTGATCATCAATGAACTCACTGCCCTGTTTAACATCCCGGTTATCGAAGGTGAAACACTGTTATTTGTTGACGAAGTGCAATTACTTCCTGAAGCTTTGGTGGCACTGCGCTATTTTTATGAAGAGTTGCCCGGATTGCATGTAATTGCAGCAGGTTCGCTTCTGGATCACACGCTGAGCGAAATGAACTACTCCATGCCCGTTGGCAGGGTTGAGTTTGCTTATCTGTATCCGATGAATTTCGCGGAGTTTCTGATGGCCAATAGTCAGGATGGCCTGGCAGATTATCTTGCGACCTTCAATCTAAATCAGGCATTTGGTGAGGCAATACATTCGCAGATTGTCACTTGGTTGCGGTTGTATTTTTTCATTGGCGGAATGCCGGCGGCTGTGAAGGTTTACCGCGATACAGGAAATTTGATTGAAGTGGAAAAAGAGCAAAATGCGATTATCACTTCGTTTAAGTATGATTTTGCAAAATATGGAACCAAAAAGCAGCAGGAGTTGCTTAACCAATGTATGGCGTACGCTGCAGGGCACATCGGGCAGAAGGTCAAGTATGTAAATATCAATAAATCGGAACATTCAAATTACCTGAAAGAGTCGCTGTTGAAACTCGAATTGAGCAGAATCGTTCACCTTGTTCGGCGCACTGGTTCGTCAAATGTTCCGATCACCCAATTTGTGGATGAGGATTTTTTCAAACCATTGTTTCTGGATATCGGGCTGGCTTGTAACATTGCAGGAATTAAACTATCGGATATTCAGCAGCTTGTGACTGACTTCGAGGGCGCCCTTGCCGAACAGTTTGTAGGACAGGAATTGATTTCCGGTTTTGAGCACTTTGAAGATGCCCGTTTGTTTTATTGGGCGCGTGATAAGAAAAACGCCAACGCTGAGATTGACTTTCTGCATCAAATTGGAAACAAAATCTACCCGATTGAAGTAAAAGCAGGTAAATCCGGTACGCTGAAATCACTGCAGGTTTATTTAGGCGAAAAAGATCAAAAGATCGGAATACGGTTTAATCTGGATTTGCCTACAATCGGTGATGATCTTAAAGCCAATATCAATATCAATGGTGAAATGCAGGAATTAGATTATTCGCTGGTCTCATTGCCACTTTACCTGGCCGGTTTCATCAAACAGCTAATAATGAGCACTCCGTAAAATCCGGACTCTAAAAACCAAAAATCAACAAAAAACCCCGCTCTTTTCAAAGCAGGGTTTTAAGTAACGTCTATGAGAAAAATTTACTGCATGATGAGTTTCGTGACCTCAGTGTGGGTTTGGGTGCTGATCTTTTAATTTCAATTCCCGTCTTTAATTACTTTTGCCTGATTAAATTAAAATTCAGGTGAAGTTATTGCTAATCAGAATATTGATTGTTATCTTAACGGCCGTAATCCTCACATTGCAAACTGCCCGTGCGCAGGATCATGCAAAAATTGACTCATTGCTTTACCTGGTCGAAACGGCAAGAGATGATTCAACGAAGGTGAAATTGCTCATTGGTATTTCGAGGGAATATTCAAAAGTTGATATGCATTATGCTCTTCAGTACGGCGAAAAAGCGCTGGACGTTGCCGAAAAATCCTCAGACAAAATGCTGCTTGCTGATGCCTTGTTTCAATTGGGCATTGTCGCCTTTGACCAGGGAATTCTCGATGTTTCCATCAAATACTTCTACAAGTACCTCGAAATCAAAAAAGAGACGGAAGATGAGCGGGGCGCCGCGGGTGGTTTTATAAATATTGGCGCGGTCTATTTGCAACTAAATCAATATGAGAAATCGGGGGAATTCTTCGAAAAGGCATTGGATTATTATAAGAAGCTCCCGTTTGAAGAGGCCACTTACACACCTAACAAACAATTGATTACCATTTTTAATAATCTTGGAATTGTTAGTCAGCGGATCGGAGATTTAGACCTTGCCGCTGATTATTACCTGCGCGGCATAAGCCTTGCCAGGCGAACACCTGAGAGCAACCGGATGCTCGCCATGCTTCTCAACAACCTTGGAAGCGTTTACATCGAAAAAAAACAACCCGAACAGGCATTTGAGTTTTTATCGGAATCGTTTGAAATCCGGCAAAACAACGGCGATCTATATGGGATGGTACAATCGTACCGAATGCTTGCCGACCATTTTATCCGGTTAAATGATGATGATAAAGCGCTGGAGCAACTCCGGCTTGGCTACGATCTTGCCGGCAAAGTGGGTAACCTTACCACCCTGGTTCAGATCATCGGAAAGATGCATGAGGTGTACGACCGGAAACAGATGACCGATTCAGCTTACAAATACCATGTAATGCTTGCCGGGTTGAATGACACGCTCAACAGGGAGGCTGCATTGAAAGAACTTAAACACCTGGAAATCACCTCACAACTAAAGGAAAATGAGAGAGTTATGCAACTGGAGCAGAAACGAAGGGAGCTCCGCTATCTAATGATCGGCATCACCCTGATTTTAACCATTGCCATCCTGAGCCTCCTGTTTTTCCTGTCCAGCAGCCGCAACCGCAGGTTGAAGCTTGAAGCTGAGATCATTGATCTGAATGCAAAAAACCTTCAGCTTGAAAAGATCAGCCTCGAGAAGGAACTTGAAATTAAAAATAAAGAACTGGCTACTAATGTGATGTACCAGATTCAGAAAAATGAACTCATCAGCGAAATTGTGGCAAAACTGCAAAAACAGGTTGCCCTCGGTAAAAAGATTGATAACAACTGGATACTCGAGATCATGAGCGACCTGGAGAAAACACAGGAACAAGCCGTTTGGAATGATTTTGAAATCAGGTTTCAGCAAGTTCATAAAGACTTTTACCAGAGGCTGAACGACATCAATCCCGACCTCTCCATAAACGAACGGCGCCTGTGCGCCTTTCTGAGCCTCAACATGACTACCAAAGAAATCTCCTCCATCACCGGACAAACCCCCCGAACAATTGACGTTGCCCGGACAAGACTCCGCAAAAAGCTTAACCTTACCAACTCGGAGGTTGGACTGGTGGAGTTTCTGTCAACGGTATAAAAACCTAAAATTCAATGCAATACTGGCTTTTGTATTGCAGATGTATTGATGGATTTGCGCCTTTGTAGCTACAATGTCGCTATGCTTTATTTGGTGGCTAAGCTTTAAGCAGGGTATTTTTGCAGAAAAATTTTTCATGCAGAATCAATCGTCAAAAACCAAAAAGATTACCGACCCTGAAGCGGAGATAAAAAAAATTGTCGCCCGCAAAAAATCGGAGAATGAAGCGCTGAAAAAATTGCTTCAGTTTGTCGAGAAAAAGTCAGGTAAAGAGAAAGCATAATCCTTATCAATTTAATATTTATCAATTCAAACTTATCTCATTATGTTTATGAAAAAGAACGTATTCAAATTGCTGACAGTTATTTTTACGTCAGTGCTGGTTTTGACGGCTACCTTATGTAATGCGACAGGCGGCCACCCTACCAGAACTTACCCGATTGACGAGACTTTCGAATCAGTAACTTTTCCACCGTCAGGATGGAATGTGTATGATATTGACCAGATGGGAATGGTGTGGGATGCGGCTAATTTTCTCAATCACACTCCGGATGGCTCCACATCAGCTTACCATGGGTTTGCACCCGGTATGCAGGATGGCTGGATGGTTACGCCTGCAATGATTTTTCCTGCTTCAGGACCGATTGTAATGGCTTTCTGGAACTGGACGGTTGACCCTGCATATTACGCCAAAAACAGTGTGCTGATCAGCACCGGAAGCGGTGACCCTGCAGATGGCGATTTTGTGGAAATATGGACTACTTCAACGGTTGCTGCTGAGTGGCAGCGGGTAATCCTCAACCTGGCTGATTATGCCGGGCAGACCGCCTATGTTGCTTTCCGCTACGAAGGCGACTATGCCCACGGCTGGGCTGTGGACGATGTTTACATCGGAAGCAATTTCAACACATCTCCGCAGATTAGCGTAATCCCGACGGTTGTCAATGCAACAGTTCCTGCTAATCTTTCTATTAACAAAACATTGACGGTAATAAACGACGGGGTTGAAAATCTGATTTATACCTTTGGAATAACATACGGCAGCGGCGCATCAGGGTGGCTGACCGCTGATCCGATGAATGGCAGCATTGGCGCCGGTGCAAATTTTATTCACACTCTGACCATCAATCCTTCAGGTATCGAACTGGGCGATTACCAGGCTACCTTGACGATCACATCCAACGACCCGGATACCCCGCAGATTGATGTCCCAGTAAATATCACCATCACTGAACCATCAACAGTTCAGGTTCACATTATGCTTCCTGAGTTGACTTTCCCTTATGATATCAGCGAAAGCGGGGAATATGTGGCGATTTCAGGATTTGGTTCCGGTGGCGGATATCTATGGTCGAAAACTAACGGTCTTACCCCTATTGGTGGACTCGAACCGTTAATTCAAGCCGTTTCAGAAGAGGGTATCGTTGGAGGAACAGCAAGAAATCCCGATTATAATGTCTCTGGTGAAAACGTTTTTATGGCTGGGTATTGGCATCCTCAAACAGGTGAGTGGACTTTTCTGCCGATAAATCCGGAAGCCGGACAACCCATTTATGCCGATTACAGCTCATGCTGGGGCATGACTGCCGATGGTTCGACCATTGTAGGGATGCAATATTTCGAAGGTTATCAATACAGAGCCTTCAAATGGACAGAAGCTGGCGGTTTTGATATGATCGGCGACGTGGAACCTGCCGGTAATCGTCCCAATGGTATCAGCAACGATGGCAGCGTTGTGTTTGGTTGGGCTAATCTTCCGGCTGCATCCCGCTCCCCGGTAATCTGGGTAGGAAATGATTTTATCAAGATTGCCGAAAATGAATACGGTGAAGCCAATGCAGCATCCTCAACCGGAGAGTATGTGGTAGGTACTGCCGGTGTTAATGGTTTTATCTGGACTGCCCAAGGCGGTACAACATTTTTCCCCAATACGCTTAATGCAGATAATATGAGCCCACTGGCGGTTTCGGATGCTGGTAACATGTTTGGCTACACTGTTGGCTGGCCTCCTTTTCCTGACTTTCGCAGAGGGTTTGTACGACTGCTCTCAGGCGAAATGATGACCTTCAACGATTATGCAGCAAGCCGCGGAATGGCCGATGCCATGGAATGGACTTTTTATAGTATCAACGGTGTGACCCCGGATGAAAACAAATTTATCGGATCAGCCATTACCCCTGAAGGAGAAAATGTCTCATTTATGATTGACTTCAGCGCCGAAATTCCAAACATTGTGATCACCCCTGATAACCTGATGGAAGCGCTCGTACCGGGAGCTACCTCAAATCAGGAAATGATCATTCAAAACACTGGTAATGGCACACTGAGTTACGAAACATACATCAACTTTATGCAGGCTGACCAGCGCACCGAGGTTAAAGAGGTTCCTGCCGGTAAGAAAGTCAGACCAGGCAGATTAGCTTTTTCGAAAACAAAAACAGCAGGAGGCAATACTTCCACCGACAAAGGGCGCGACGGTTTTGTGCTGAATTACGACGGCGAGAATGTGGATGCCATTGGATTGACTGCTGGTGGTACATTTTATATTTCCGCCCGTTTCCCCGCTTCGATGGTCAGTCCTTTCGAAGGAGCAACTATTACTTCTGTGGATGTTTATATCAACGACCTTCCGTCTGTAGCCACCTTGAAAATCTGGGGGCCAGGAACCACAACCACACCCGGCGAGTTACTGCACGAACAAGCTTTGACACCAAATCCCTATGCATGGAATACCATCACCCTGGACACTCCGTTGGTTCTTGACGGCGATGATATCTGGGTTGGCTTCAATTACACCCACGATGCCGGTTATTTTGTAGCAGGAATTGACGGTGGCCCGGTGAATCCTAACGGCGATTTCCTTTCACAGGATGGAATCGTTTGGGAAAGACTCTCAAGCTACGGTTTTGGCTCCAACTGGAACATTCGCGCTAACCTCACATTAGGACAAGGCGACTGGTTGAGCCTCGATCCTTCATCCGGAGAGATTCCGTCAGAAGAATCACAATCCATCTCCGTTACCTTCGATGCTACTTCCTTAACATCAGGAGATTACGCTGCCAACATCATTATCGCCAGCAACGACCCTGATTCACCCATGCTTGTGGTTCCGGTTACCTTAGAGTTGCTCGTTGGAATTGATGAAAATACACAGCCGGAGGTCACCCTGTATCCTGTGCCTGCCTCCAGCTATCTCAATGTAACTGTTCCTGAAGGCATAAAATCAATCAGAATGTTCAACAGCTTCGGGCAAACTGTATTGGAACAAAATGACCGCTTACAGATGAGCACAAGGCTGAACCTGAGAGGTTTAACCGCCGGTGTATATACAATGCAGATCATCACCGATCAGGACAACATGATCAGTAAAACCATTATCATCACCAGATAAAGTTGGTAAACTTGAGTTCAGTCTAAAAAGCCCCCAAACCGCTGATTTTTATCGTTTCTACCCCTGACCCAAATGGGAGAACGCTAAAAATCAGCAGTTTGTAAAAGTCTACATTTGGGGATTTAGGGGCAAATAGACTTTTTAAACTGGACTCAAACTTAATTTCTAAAAGGGCCGGAACCGCGAGGAACCGGCTTTTTTTATTGCCGGTTGCGCAAATAAAGCCCGGAATTTCAAACCTTTGTAATGGTTTCAATTCCCAGCTTTAATTATTTTTGCCCTGACTTAATGGAAAATCAGGTGAAATCACTGCTATTCAGTTTATTAGTTATTATTTTAACGATAATTGTGTTGTGCAGTTCAACCATGCAGGCACAGGATATGGCAAAAATTGACTCAATGCGGTATGTAGTCGAAACCAGCAAAAACGACTCTGTAAGGGTTTATGGCCTGGTGGCGATTTCGAAGGAATACGCTTGGGGAGATGTACAAAATGCACTGCAATATGGAGAAAAAGCTCTTGCTATTGCTGAAAAATCAAATAAAAAGAACCTGCTTTCCTACGCATTGTTTAATAATGGAGTTGCCTACTTCAATCAGGGACTGCTGGAAATTTCGACAAAGCATTTCTTCGGTTATCTGGAAATTCAGAAAGAATTAAAAGATGACAAAGGGATTGCCTATGCGCTGGTTAACCTCGGTGCAGTTCATCTAAAACTGAATCAGTTTGAGCAATCGAGAGAATATTTTGAAAAAGCCCTTGAAACTTTTGATAATCTGGCGGCTGAAGGGAAAATTGCCAAACCCGGCGTCGAAATGATTTCAATCTACAATAATCTGGGCGTTGTATCCAAAAATTGTAACGAACCCGAAAAGGCCATAGAGTATTATTCAAGAGGAATCAACCTTGCCCGCCATACACCGGGTCAGGAAATGTATTTGGGGAATTTGCTGAATAATCTTGGAAGCATTTATCTCGAGCTGGGGAAATTTGATGAAGCTATCATTTTTTTAACCGAAGCGTTAAACGTTCGAATGGCAAACAATGATAAATCAGGACTGGTAAAATCTTACCTGATGATGGCCCGGTATTACCTAAAGCAGGGAAGGATTGAAGATGCATTGTTCTACTCATATAGTGGCTACAATCTCGCGAATACAGTAGGAGGACTTTCAGCCAATTCTGAAGCTCTTGACCTTCTTTTTCAGGTTTACCAGGAGAAAAAAATGGCTGATTCGGCATTAAAATATTACAAGCTCACCACCGAGCTGAAGGAGAAACTTAACCAGGAAGCTGCCCTGAAAGAGCTTACGCTCCTGCAGATTACCGCACAGTATAAGGAAAACGAAAGAATATCGCAACTTGAGCAAAACCGGCGTGAGTTCAGGTACCTTATGATTGGGCTTACCTTGCTGCTTATTGTCGCCATTCTGAGCCTGTTGTACTTTTTATCGCACAGCAGAAACCGGAGATTAACCCTTGAAAAGGAAAATATTAACCTGAGCGCAAAAAACCTTGAACTGAAAAAAGAGAGCCTGGAAAAAGAGCTGGAAATCCGGAATAAAGAACTGGCTACTAATGTGATGTATCAGATTCAGAAAAATGAGCTGATCCAGGAAATTGTGCAAAAACTCGAAAATCACAGTAGTTCCGACGGAAACAACGATCGCGACTGGAAGTTGGAAATAATAAGGGATCTCGAGAAGACTCAGCAAAAGTCGGTCTGGAACGAGTTTGAACTTCGGTTTCAGCAGGTGCACAACGATTTTTATAACCGGCTCAATGAAATCAATCCCGAGCTTTCGACCAACGACAGAAGGCTTTGCGCTTTTTTGAGACTCAATATGACCACCAAAGAGATCTCCTCAATTACAGGCCAATCCATCAGAAGTATAGAAGTAGCGCGCACCCGCTTGCGCAAACGGCTCAATCTGACCAACTCCGAAACCGGGTTGATTGAGTTTTTATCACAGATATAACTTCCTGTATTACAGTTTGATAAATTAGTGTAGCAGAAATGTAGCAGCCAAAATCACGGGGTGTTGTAGCCGTGTGCATGGTCAAAATTTGGCGATCGCCTGTGGCTGGTTGTACTATTGCAAAAAAATCATTTCGATATGAAAGGCAGGGCCGGCAAAGATGACCAGAATTCCTCCGCAAAGCAATTGATCAGAAAAAAGGAGCTTGAAAACAGCGCCCTTAAAAAGATATTGGACTTTCTGGAAAAAGAAAGTGGTGAAAGTAAGCCAAAGAGGCGTAGTAAAAGGGAAAATAAATCCATTCAATAAATACATTACAAACCAACACAATTAATCAGATGAAAACAAGATTGTTACTCTTAGTTTTGTTAGCGCTTAACATGACTCTGGCAAAGGCGCAATTGCCGGGTTCCACCTGCGGGAACCCTTTGGTGGTGGATCCCATCAACGCACCATTGACTGATTTTGCCATAAACTCGGAGGCGTATGGCAATGATTACACTTCGACTATGGTGACCCCTTCGACAACCTATCTCAACGGGAACGACATTGTTTTTTCGTTTACCCTTGTAGCAAAAAGCTATATCAATGCATCCATTGCAGGTAATCGCACCGGGCTGATTTTCACAGCGGTTTGCCCCGGAACCCCTGCAGCACCCCGCCTGGCTTTTGCCGGTGGAACATCGGGCGCCACTGTACCAACATTTGTGCTGGATCCGGGCAGCTACTTCATGATTGCCGGAACCAATCCAGCTCCCCAATTCACCGACATGATAATCAACTTCTCAGCCGAAGCCGTTCCGGTTGACCCAATCATCACACTCAACCCAACCGAGCTTTATGTTGGGATGTCAAGCCCCGGTATTCACAGCGAAACAAAACAAATCACCATTGGCAACCAGGGTGCTACTGATCTGGTAATCAACAATGGCGGATTTACTTTTTCCGGCCCGGGTGCTGCAGATTTCTCTGTAACTCTTAATGCAGGCGACACTTACCCGCTGACCATACCTTTCGGAACAACTAAAGTTGTCAACGTCACTTTCGCTGCTTCTTCCGTTGGGCTGGCTAATGCAAACCTCAATATAACCTTTAATCACCCGGTAAATCCAACGGCAACGGTTCCTGTTTCGGGGATGGGCTATGCGCCGATGAGTTCATTTTCCGAATACTTCGACGGGATTACTCCAGTTCCCTCTGGCTGGTTACCAGATGGTTGGGCAAAAATTGTTCAATCCACATCAACCAGTGCATCGGTGAATGTCTTTGCTTCAACTTCGGCTTTTTCGTTGCCCAACCTTGCCAGATTTCAATCTTCCACTGATTTGGCTGCTCAACTTTATCTGGTTTCGCCGGCCGTGACCAACCTTTCACAAAAGCGGCTATTACTTCCGGCCCGCATGGGAACTTCCACCCACACCGGCAAAATGCAGGTAGGTTATATGACCAACAGAACTGACCCGAATACTTTCGTCATGGTGACTGAATTCAATGTTACCGGCTCATTCCAGTTTTACAGCGCTGACTTCAAAAATTCGGGAATGACATTTCCTGACGTGGCTTTTATCGGCATCAGGTACGTTCCGGAGGCAACCAACAGAATCCTGCAGATTGACGATGTGAAATATGAAAATGTACCCACACAGGCTGTTTTCAATGTCAACCAATCTTCATTTGATTTTGGAACTGTTTTCATTAATGAAACTACAACCCAGCTTTTGCAGATTTACAACACCGGAACTGCAGCACTAAGGATTCAGGAGTATGACATCAACATAAGTGGCAGTGGTTCTGAGGCTTACAGCATCATTTATCCTCCCGGACACACCTGGCCCATCAATTTAACCTTCGGGCAGGCGATTAACCTGACATTACAATTTGCACCGACCGAGGGCAGAAACTACAGTGCAACCCTAAACATTGAAGACAATTTGAATTCAGATTTTACCAATGTGATTACCCTTGAAGGAATTGGCTATGATGCAACCATTTACCCGGGATTTAATTACGATATGATTGGAGATTTTCCACCAGCAGGATGGAGAAAGTTTGCCGGCAACATTACCATGGGAAATCCAACGCCAAGCACTTCAGCAAACTGGTATCACGGCAAATTCGGAAACAACCCCGACTTGCCTGAAAACAACAGCGCTGCCTTCAGATTGGTCGCAATTGCCAATTATCAATGGCTGATGACTCCTCCTATTGATTTGGGTGAAAGTGCTCAGGATTATCAGTTGAAATTCGACCTGGCATTTACTGCCGACAACGGAACCGGGCCTGCCACTATTGGAAACGGGCAAAAATTCGGCGTTGTAGTTTCTCTCGATGGTGGTTTAACCTGGAGCCAGAACAATGTATTACAATGGTGGAATTCGTCTACACCTGTTTCAAATATTGGTGAAACAGTCATCATTGATCTGAACGGATACAGCGGCAGGATTATGCTGGCATTTTATGCTGAATCTACTGTGCTTGTTCCCAGCGGAAGACTTTTTGTAAGAAATGTTGGGGTCAACTACAGCACACCAATAGTAAATTTACCTTTTGAAACAGGTTTTGAAGAGGGAGTATTTCCTCCGGAAGGATGGAGCATCTACGATGAGGCTGCAGATGTTCCCACATGGGAAGCATCTCAAATCCAGAACCATACATCAGGTGGCGTAACATCTGCATTCCATGGCTCAAGCGCCGAAGCCGACAGCTGGCTGGTAACTCCGGCGATTCTCATGCCCAACGATGCTGATATTTTTCTCAGATTCTGGTCATTCAACACAAACCCGGGCAACTATGGAAAAAACAGCGTTTGGCTGAGTATCGCCAGCGGAGATCCGGATGATGGTGATTTTCAGGAAATCTGGACTACCGCTTCCGTAAGTTCAGGTTGGATGCAAACAGAACTTAGCCTGAACAGCTTTGCCGGTGAGATCGCCTTCATTGCTTTCAGATACGAAGGGAACAACGCACATGAATGGCATCTTGACGACATTTCGGTATTTGCCAGCGCTGGTCTGAGCTTGTCAACACCGGAATTGAATCACACAACCGCGCTGGGTTTCACATCTACAAGACATTTGATCATCAGCAGCACTGCACCGGCAAACCTGATCTACTCTTTCAACATTGAATATTCTGGCGGTGTCGGGGGATGGCTCTCAGTTGACCCCCCGTCGGGCAATGTTCTATTCACACAAAACCAGAAACACATCATCACTTTCAATCCTCTTGGTTTGGGTATCGGCACGCATGAAGCCACAATCACCATTCTGAGCAACGATTATTTCAACCCGGAAGTAGCTGTCCCCGTAACCTTAAATGTTGTTCAGCCGGATAATATCGAATTTACAGTGATGGCCGGACAATACTTAAATCCAACGGACCTTAGTACCGATGGGGAATACGCTGTATTAAGGATTTTTCAGGCGCATGCCGGGTATTTCTGGTCGAAAGCCAACGGGTTGGTTCCGGTCAACGGAGACGATGCAAGGCCAAGAGCGGTAAGCGATGAAGGAATCGTTGCCGGAAGTTTCAATAACCCTGACGTTCTTTATAACGGAAATCCGGTGCAAATGGCTGGTACATGGAATCCGGCAAATGACACATGGACCTCGGTTGGGATGAATCCAGCGGTACCCGCTATTACTGCCACCACTTATCACCAGGGAGACGGTATATCAGCCAATGGTCAGGATATTGTCGGATTGCAATATTTAACCGGTTCTTCCTATACAGCCTTTAAGAAAAATGAGATATCCGGATTCGAAATGATTGGAATTCAGCATACAGGCAACAGCCGTGCAACCGGGATAAGTAAAAACGGAGCAACGGTATTTGGTTGGGCAAGTACACCAACGACTAGCAGATTCCCGGTAGTTTGGAAAAACGGGCAAATGATTACGATTTCTGCAATTGGCGGTGAGGTAAGGGGTGTATCTCCTGATGGAAATTATGCTACAGGTGAGATAGGAGGAAAAGGCTTTGTATGGTCAGAATCAGATGGATTAACTCTTTTCGAAAACACCATTGACGGGTCAGGGTTTTTCTGTGTTGGCGTAACCAATGATAAACTCGTATTGGGTGCATATGGACCCAATTTTCCGATAGACATGCGCAGAGCATATGTGCGCTACCCTGACGGAACCATGATCACTTTTAATGAGTATGCATACAGCCGCGGACTGGCTTCTGCTTATGAGTGGATTTTCTATGTGATTAACACAGCAACACCCGACCAGAATAAGTTTGCCGGTGCTGGAGTAAATCCAGACGGGCAGACCGTAACTTTCATTATTGATTTCGATGCACAGATTCCGGCTATTCAGATCAATCCTGAAAGCATTTCAGCCTCAGTTAACGCCGGAAGCACTGCAGAGCAGCAATTGCTGGTAACCAATACCGGGAGCGAAGACCTGGAGTTTTCAGCGTATATCAACTACTTGTCAAATGCCGCTACCGAAATTGTAAAAGTTCCTGAGGGAATTATTCATGAGAACAGAGAACTTTCACTGCAAAGCCAGCCTTCACAGGCTGTCACATCACCCGATGGCAATAGATCAGGAAATACGTTCGTACTGAACTACGACGGACCTAACTCCACCTCAATCGGATTAACCGGAGGCGGAACATTCTACACTGCTGTAAGATTTCCTTCGGAAATGCTGGCTCCCTTTACAGGCGCAACCCTTACTTCTGTAAATGTTTTCATCAATCAGCTTCCAACCTCTTCATACCTGATGATCTGGGGACCCGGAACAACCACTTCGCCGGGGACACTGCTTCAACAGCAGCAGCTTCAGGGCGTTGCTTCAACCTGGAATACACTGGCGCTGGCTTCACCATATGTGATTGATGGAAATGATATTTGGATCGGATTTCTACACAACCAGCCGGCAGGCCTTTTCCCGGCCGGAGTTGATGCAGGCCCTGCAAATCCGAATGGAGATTTTCTTTCAAATAATGGTACCGTTTGGAACAGACTTTCTGATTATGGATTGAGCGGCAACTGGAATATCAGGGCAACCGTTCAGTTAGGTGAGGGCCAGTGGCTGAATTTAGATCCTGCATCAGCAGTAGTAAACCCCGATGCTTCGCTTTCTGTTTCAGCAATATTTAATTCAGCAGGTCTAAGTACCGGAGATTATTCAGCCAACATTTTGATTGTTACAAATGATCCTTACCGCCCGTTGTTTACAGTTCCGGTAAGTATGAACGTTTTTGACGGCTATTGCCAGGATTACACTTTAGCTGCCGGATGGAACCCATTTTCCAGCAATGTCTTACCTGATCAACCTGCTGTGGCTGATTTGTTTGCCCCGATAGTTAATGACCTGACAATCATGCGGAATCTCACCCAGATTTACTGGCCCGGCGAAAGCATCAACACCATCGGTAACTTGAATAACCAGAGCGGTTATGTGATTAAAATGAAAAATGATACTGATTTATCAATCTGCGGGCCGGATTTAGCTTCACCACAGTTAACTCTTAGTGCTGGCTGGTCATATATGCCGGTTTTAAGCAACTGCGAAGTAAGTATTCAAACACTTTTTGCGGGTTCAATAGGCAACATAGTCATCATACAGGAACTGATCGGCACCAAAATTTTCTGGCCTGCTGCAGGTGTTTACACTCTCGAAAACCTGGTTCCTGGCAAAGCTTACAACATCAAATTGCTCAACTCCGCAAGTGTTACTTTCCCTTCGTGTGGCAAAAATTCATCCACATCAGCAATGACTCCGGTTAACAGTGCTGAAACACCATGGGGCGATCTCACCATGACACCCTCAATGCAGCCCGTTGCTTTTATCAACGGCAGCCTTGGTCAGTTTTCTGAAGGGGATGTGGTTGGCGCTTTTGATCCAAACCACAACATCTTTGGATACATGGAAATCAGCAATCCTGGTCAAAACCAGGTAATCACACTTTTTGGCAATGACAACACTGCAAGGCAGCAAACCGGCTTTGAGGAGGGGCAGCAGGTCACTTATCGCCTCTATAGGGCTTCAACAGGAGAATTGTTTGATCTGCAGGTTGAATATGACCAGACGATGGAAAATACCACCGGAGCCTATTTTTCAAATTCATCTGCAGCAATTACCAAAGTTATCCTACTGCATACCGGTGTGGGAAATCTCTCCGCAAGCGCAGTAAAGATGTATCCCAATCCTGCACGCAATGAAGTGCATTTCGCAGTTGGCGTATCAAACACCGAATCTGTTTCGGTGATTCTTTCCGACAGCAAAGGAGTAATAATTGCACAGGAAAATTTCGTCAGCGGAATTACACTCAACACCAGCAACTTTAACCCCGGAGTCTATTTTGTTCAGATCGGAACAAACAACGCTCAGGAAGTGAGGAAACTGGTAGTAAAATAGTTTTTCTCATAAACGTTAGGTAACAAAACCCTGCCCCGAAACGGGCGGGGTTTTTTTATTTGAAAGCAACAGGAAAAGTGGAACTTTACAAAAAGTCGTTTTAAAAAAGTAACCGTGAGAGGGTGCATCAACTTTCGAAAAAAAGGCTGATTGCGCCAACTAAACAGATGCATAAAATTGATTTACAAGAATATCTTGTTACTATCAATCCTTGTATTTTGGTGTCTTCAGGCAAAAAACACATTACAAGACGATGTTAGAAACTGCATTAGAAGTGAATATTTATCAGTCCAGTCTATTTGGGAGAAATCGCTGAAAAAAGGTTGATTGGCCTGATAATATTGCTTTTGGTAAAAACATCAACACATTAACATTTATCTACTCTTTACATGTCAGTGGTTTCTGAAAGAGTTCACCATCTCCCTTATCCCTTCTTCATAAGTAGTGACCTTGAAATCCGGGAATTTCGATTTAAACTTTTCCCATGAAATAACATATTCACTGTCAAACTGATACATCATTTCGCCAACTTCCTTCAGAATTGGGATAAAAAGGGAGAGCATTCTACGCATCAGTGGTGGCATAAAACTGGTTTTGTGATTGGTTCCCAATATTTTGCTAAACATCTCCGTGATCTCCCCGATGGTTATGGCTTCTCCCGCCGGAAGATGCCACACCTGTCCGTAGGCAGAGGGTTCCAAAGCCAGTTGAACGAGTGCCCGTGCATTATCCACAGTGTAAGCGTAGGTGTGTCTTACTCCGGATTTGTTCAGCGACTGGGGTGATTTTCCGTGTAACATTCGCTCAAGAAACGAGAAATAGAACGGGCTGTAAATTGCTTTTGGACCATAGAAATCAGCAGAGCGACCAATCAATGCATTCACTTTTTTGCCACTGATCGCTTCCATGAGCATATCGGCCGTTTTTTTTCTGAACTGGCCTTTGACCGAAACCGGCTTTTGCGGATGAAGTTCATCGAATGGAACCTGCAGCGGGGCCGGGCCATACATGTACACATTATCAAGGAAGATCAGGTTTGCATCGGCGACAACGCAGGCATCCAACACATTTTGCATCAGCACTGGCCAGTTTTGCCATGATTTTGAGTTATAGGGTAACGCAACACAGAGATAGACATAACCGGAGCCTTTGATTGCCTTTAATGCCTCTGAAGGTTTCAAGAGGTCGGCAGGAATGGTTACCGGTAAGTTGTTTGAAGGTGTTCTCTGCACAGCCCTTACTTTCAGTTCGCGGCTTAGCAACTCATTTACCACAGCGCTTCCCATCGCTCCGGAAGCGCCAAGCACAGTATGAAGTTCAGTTTTCATTGATAATGAAATTGATTTAGCTGCAAAAGTCCTTCAAATTCTGACTACGGTAATTAACCCAGGTTAAAAAAATCAATTGATTTAACCTTTCGACAATCTTCGCCGGATGCGGCTGAGCGAGGGACCTTTGATGCCAAGGTATGAGGAGATATTGGCCAGTGAAACTCTCTGAAAAATGTCGGGGTGCAAACTAAGCAGTGTAATATACCGCTCCTCCGCGCTATGGAAAAGGAAATCCTGAACTCTGCCGGCAGTGGCTATGTAGGTTGTTTCTGCCATTATCCTCCCAAATAGCTCCCAATTCCTTGAAACTTCGTAAAGTTCCAGTATTTTGTGGCGCTTGGGGAGCATCACCAATGTACTATCTTCCATAGCCTCGATATGCATCTGACTTGGTTTGAGTGTGAGAAAACCCATGTACTCCACAACGAAGCTGTTTTCAAAAAAAAAGTGAAAATTCACTTCCTCGCCTTTTGGGTTGACAAAATACCAGCGAAAACTCCCCTGGATAATAAACCCCATCTGCGACTCCGTGTCATCGGCCCGGAGATAAAAGTCCCCTTTGCGGAATTTCTTTACATACAGTTGGGGTTCAAGTAGTTGCCAATCCTCGTCAGTTAAGGGTGAAATGGCCTTAAAAATTGAATATAGCCGTTCCAAGTCCATTTTTCATTCGTTTCTATGGTTTCGTCACTTATTTTTCTGGATCTGAAAAGTAAACATCTCCCGCTAATTTGAACAGATTCAGGGTTTAATAAACCCTCACCAGCAAACAATAACTTTTGAAAATTAATTTCAGGTGATTTTATTTTTCAGACAAATCACAGGAAAAGGTGGACGAAAATAGCAATTCCCCTGTAAGCCTATTAAAAGCATCTTGTCAGATAAATTTGATTTGCAAAATGAAAATCATCAGCTATTTTTCACTTTACAGGATAAATTATCTCTCACCGCAACCGTTTTGTTGATTACATTTCTCATCCGTTGAAGCTATCTGCCCAACGGATATGTAGCGGATTCTATATTCAAACGATTTGAAATATCTGCCAAAACTGGGTTTTGTTTGTGTGGGGAATGGGATACTAATCTGATAAATTTCATTAAATATCACTATTGACCGACTAAAATTTAATGAGCATAGAAAAATGTGAAGGGGATTCCTCAGATCGTTCGTAATGACAGACAGTTAGCTGCTTGTGGAGGGGTAGGCGGCGGCTCCGCCGCCGCCTACCCCTCCCCCGACACCAAAACCCTTGAAATCATTGTCATTTCAAGCGGAGCGAGAAATCTCCCAGTTTTTGTCGGTAGTAGTGTAAAAATAAGGCGGGTTTGTCCGACAAATTTAAAACTTTGCTAATAAATAACTATTTACCAGATACTTATCAAGGGAATTAATTTTGCAGCATCACCTCAACCTTAAATAACTGGTTACACCAACCCGTCCTCGAGCAGTTGCTTTGCGTGGTCAACCAAAGTATCCTTTATGGGGGTGTAAATTACGCCAATACCCAGGCTTTTTGAGTTATCAAAAGCAAAGGGAATTCCCACATTCCGGTTGATGAATTTCCAGGGAAATCCCATCAGTGGCCCGGCCAGATAAAGAATGAATTTTGGGGCTACCGATTTTGGGATCGGCAGTTTGGGATATTTCTCCCTGAGGATTTTTGCCATTTCCAGCAGCGGCAACGTTGTGCTTACGCAAATGTGACGGCCAATTGCGTTTTCTTTGGACGCAGCAAGGATATGGGCTTTGGCCACATCACGCACATCCACAACGCCAAAATAAAGATCGGGTACACCGCTCTTGTATTTGCCGTTGATCAGCGACCGCATCATATCCACGCTGGTCGAATCCACACGTTTTGAGAGGGATGGCCCCATAACAAAGCCGGGATTGATCGTTGCCAGTTTCCATTGCTTCTGCTCGTTGGCAATTTTCCAGGCTTCACGCTCAGCAACTGTTTTAGAATACTGGTAAGGATTGTACTTTTCGCTGCTGGTGGTGTTCCAGTACTCTTCAGTGAATTGACTGTTTTTGGTTTGTCCGATGTCGGCGGCATCGCCATAAATAGCTGCCACACTGCTGGTAACCACTATCTTTTTGACTTCAGGAAATTCATTGGCCACCGTCAAAACATTGTGAGTACCTTCTTTAGCTGGCTGAATAAGGTCACGGTTTGAATCTTTTATCTTGCTTATCATAAAAGGCGAAGCTGTATGCAAAATGAAGTCGCAGCCTTTCATGGCCGGACTGAAGCTCTCTTTATTGAGCAGATCAGCTTCGAAAAGGAATAATTGTTCGGGATATTTGTTTTGTAAATCAAGCAGATGGCTGATTTTATCAGCATTTTTGAGGCTTCTGACGGTTCCGTGAACCCGTTCGCCCTGCTCAAGCAGGTATTTCACTATCCAGGAAGCAATGTATCCTGAAGCGCCGGTAACAAGATATGTTTTCATGATTTGATTGGTAACAATTGTTTGGTGAACAACAGCAAAACGCATTGTTTGGTTCATGGATAGTTGTGGGTGAAAAATCTACTTTTGTAAATCAAACCGAACACTGACATTTCATGACAAACCTGGCAAAAAACATTGACGAAGCTGCATTATTAATTTCCAATGCAAAGCATTTGGTGGCGTTTACCGGAGCGGGAATTTCGGTTGAAAGCGGCATTCCGCCTTTCAGGGGCGCCGAGGGCTTATGGAGCAGGTACAATCCGGAGGTTCTTGAGCTTAGCTACTTTTATCGTTATCCGCTGGAATCCTGGAAGGTGATCAAGGAAATTTTCTATGACTTTTTCGGAAAAGCTCAACCCAATCCGGCTCACCTGGCGCTGGCCAGGTTTGAAGAATTAGGTCTGCTGAAATCGGTAATTACCCAAAACATTGACAACCTCCACCAGATGGCCGGAAATAGTGTGGTACATGAATTTCATGGCAATTCGCAGCGCCTTGTGTGCACCCACTGCCACGCTCATTTTTTGCCTTTGGAGGTCCCGCTGGAAAAACTTCCCCCTCTCTGTGGTAAATGCGACAGCTTGTTAAAACCCGATTTCATCTTCTTTGGTGAGCAGATCCCGATGAATGCCTATCACGCTTCCATCCAGGCAGCAGAAAGTTGTGATGTTTTTTTGATTGTAGGCTCCACCGGCGAAGTAGCGCCAGCAAATCAAATCCCTTTAATTGCCAAACGCAATGATGCAGTCATCATCGAAATTAACCCGGAATCATCGCGCTACACTGCAATGATCACCGATATACATCTGCCGGGAAAAGCTGGTGAGATAATGAGAATTTTGCAGGAAAAAGTAGAAAAATTAAAAGCCGGTTGAGTCACTTTGTGTTTTTCGGTTAATTTTGCAACGCTTTCACTGCGGTAGTAGCTCAGTTGGTAGAGCATCAGCTTCCCAAGCTGAGGGTCGTGGGTTCGAACCCCATTTACCGCTCGAGATAATCAAAAGAAAAACAGGGAGTTAACCAAAACAACTAACTCCCTTTTTCTTTTCGGTTTAAACATGGTTTAAACAATTGACCAAAAACCGGAGCAAGAAAAGAGCCGTTGAACCGACTTGTCGGTTCAACGGCTGCTTAGTTGAGTAATGCTACTCAAAGGTAGCTCTGATCAAAGCGTCCGTTTCAATCTGGTTGGCTTCCAGTTCCTCTGTAAGGTACTTCAGAAGTTTGCGGATTGCGTGCGGGTTGGTCGTGTGCCAACTGTTGTTGGTGGAATCAGTGAACCTGACGGTAACGTCATCAGCGCCAAGTTTAAAAAGGTCAAGTTTGCCTTTGGAGGCTACCAATCTTTCCCTTTTTTCAAACAAGGTGTTCAGTTGGGTGAGCCGGGAACTGATTTCATCAACGGTGAGTCCCTCTTTTTTGGAACCGTTTGATGAAGGAACTGGAACTGGAACTGCCTGAGATGTGTTGGCAGGAACCGGATTAGCAGGATTAGCTGCCTTCGGTATTGTTGGAACTGCGGTCTTTGCACCAGAGCCATTGCTCTTTTCCGTTGCTGTACTCATAAATCATTGCCCATTCCCTTGGGACTTATTTTGGCTTCTGGCTCGCCGGTTAAATTGATGGCCATAACCCACAGCTAAGACAAATTCTAAGTCAAGGTCTGCGGTCAGATTTCCGGCAAGGCCATGTGCGAAAGCAAATCTGAAGCAGCCCAACGGGTCGGAAGGCATTGCTTCCAAAAATTTTATGCAATGCCTGGAGAACCTTTACTTAGATATTTGGCTGGCTGTAACTTTGCCGGCAATTTAAGCGACGAGAAAACACAAAAAAAACCGAAACCCGCATCGGCTTTCGATATGCCGATGCGGGTTGATTTCCCAAAAAAAAAGCAACCCCGAAGGGCTGCTTGATTTCAGGCAGTAACGGGAACGTTCTCAAATTTATCGGTCAGCCAAAGTTTTATGAAGTACCTCGTGGAATTGGTTTCCGGCAGGCAGATAATCTTCATTTGGCTTTTGGGAATCCAAACCGGAATTTGGTCGGTGGGATCATCGGAATTATTGAAACAGACTGCTTTCTCTGTTTCAAAAAGCACGGGACGTTTGCACTGGAAAAATCCGTTGATTGGATTACTGTAAATCCAGCACTGTTTCTGAGGAGTCATTTGTTCGATGGGTGGTTCATTATGGAATTCCATGAAAAGTGCCCATGCCCTTGGGACTTATTGTGGCATCCGTTGGTGGACGGACTTTATCTGGCACGCCAAAGTACATTGAAAACGAAATCAATCTTCACCAGGAACCATGATAAAGATTGAAGGAGAAGGATCATCAAAGTCCTGAGCGCGGCATTCAGCACGCAGAGTTACCAATCTGGCATTAGGATTATCTGACACCCGGGACTCATTGATGGACCAATCAAAGTCCGGATGTTGGCTGATGAACGTAAAGTTGAGAACACCGCCACTGGTTTGTTTTGCCCGAAACGTAAACATGTAGAGCAAATCCCAGAGTCGGCCAGTCTCGTCCTGCTGACCTTCAAGACCCTGAGGAACACAAACATATTTGTCCCAGGCAGATCTGGTAAGATAGACCGGATATTTGATTCCGACCTCTGAGCTGATTTTTTGATCAACCTTGACCAAAAAACCGTCGTCAACTGCTTCTCTTGTTGTGTAAGTAGAGATAACTTTACCAAAGAAAGGATCTTCAGTCATAATAGAATGCCCATGCCCTTGGGACTTATTTTGGCATCCGCCGGTGGGTGGACTTTGTCTGGCACGCCGGATTAATTGATTACGAAGTGATTTTTTCCCAGATTCCTTTATCCTTTGAAAAGTAGATGGATTCAAAGAATTTGGTTTTTGGTTTTGCCAGCGGATCATCCTTTTGAAGTACCTGCCATCCGCGTTTGGTTTGTTTAACAAGTTGGCAGGTCATCCAGGGAATGAATTTGTGACGGTATTCAGGAGAATACATGAGTAAGTGCCCATGCCCTTGGGACTTATTTTGGCACCTGGCACGCCATTGATAATTTAATTGGCTACGTATGTATTTGCCAGCCACGTTCAGCAGTGAGAGAAACCGAGAAAGTTGGGGCTGAGCCAGTACCGAATCCATCATGGTTACCATGAAAGATGAGACCACCGTTGAAAACACAACGTGAAGTTGAGTTATCAACTACTGCGAATTGGAAGCTGTAAGGTGCAAAGTCCTGGTACAGTTTAATACTGTATCCGGGACGGGCATGTTTGGCAATGCCTGCAAGGCCATTCTCCAAACTTTGGGTCAGATTCAATTTAGCAGCGAGTTCAAAAGCTTTCTGCAGACCGCCGTTTGTTTGATCAGAAATCATGGGAAAGTGCCGCTGCCCTGCGGACTTATATTGGCATCTGGCACGCCGGTTACATTAAAAAAAAAGAGACCCGAAGGCCTCTTAGATTTTCACGACACGAACCGGAATCCCTTTTTCCAAGGCTGAATCAATCATGTGCTTAGTGCCTTTCGAGATACCATCCCAAAAAGCAACAACAGCATCAGCTAATTCAAGCATGTGGTCATTTCGAAGATATCCTGCTCTTTTACCGAACATCTTCCACAGTGCTGGCATCGGGTGATGATCAACGCCATTCTTCATTGCATACTTCACAGCAAGTTTATCAGCGCCCCTTGCCATGCCTGAGATTATCAGAATATCTTGAACATTCCTCTTTGAGAAGTAATAATTTAATTTCTGTTCAAGTAGCTGATAATCCGTGAAATCTCTCGATCCGGCAACAATTACCTTAAAAAGCATAACTACCTCCTTTTTTTAAATTAATTTGTTGCCCATACATCACGGCTAAGACAAATTCTAAGTCAAGGTCTGCGGTCAGATTTTTTTCCCAATAATTCTCAACTAAAAAGGAAAAAAATCTGACGCAGCCCAACGGGTCGAAGGGCATTTCACCTTTTGAATTGCTGCGAAGGATTGAGCATTGCAATTCGTTAAACATGAAAAGCCTGGAGAACCTTTACTTAGATATTTGGCTGGCCGTACCTTTGCAAGAAATTAATGTAAAAAAAACACCTATTCAGTGTTCTTTCGGAGAGAGGCAGAAAATCTAAAAAACCAAGCGGGTTTTGATATCCTCTTTATGTCGCATCCTAAAAGACCACACAACCGAGAAAAATGAAAGACAAAATGCCAACACTTTAGCAAAATCAAAACAGCTGTTTACCTACTCCAGTCAATTCTAATTTTTGGCAATTTTTCCATATTGCTGCCGTTTCATAGATTTTTATATCTTTGCTCAAAATTTTAGAAAGTCATCGCAACAGATAAACTACATACCGACAGCATTAAACGCCATTTCGAAAGCAAAGCTGTTTTTGAAACGAAGGATATTATTGACTTTTACAAACTATTCGAAAAGGGCATAAAACCGACAACGATAAATTGGCGTGTTTACGCTTTGGTTCAGAAGGGCGTTTTGCAACGTACAGGCAGAGGAAAATTCAGACTTGGCGAAGGCAGAAAATTTATTCCCGAAATTTCACCAGTAACAAAATCTGTTTTCAAAAAGCTGAAAGCGGAATTTCCTTATGCCAACTTTTGCGTTTGGAACACTTCCGTTTTGAACGAGTTTATGCAACACCAACCCAACAGATTTTTTTTATTGGTGGAAACAGATAAAGAAGCAATTAATTCGGCTTTTTATTTTTTGAGAGAAATACAAAAATCAGTTTTTATTGAGCCAACCAACGATATTTTAGAAAAATACATAGTGAACGAAAAAGAAGTGCTTGTAGTAAAACCACTTATTTCTGAAGCGCCAACACAAAACATAAACGATGTTGAAACGGCAACCATAGAAAAAATTCTGGTGGATATTTTTTGTGATGACGTGATTTTTTCGGCTCAACAAGGTGCTGAAAAGCGGACTATTTTTAAAGAAGCATTTGCCAAATACACCATCAATCAAAGCAAAATGCTTCGCTATGCCGACAGGAGACGGAAGAAAGAAGAGCTGAACCAATTTGTAAATACAATTTCAAATTTATGGCAGCAATAGAAAGTAACTGCCGTTTTATAGAATGATAAACTTAAACGAAATATCAAGCGAGTGGCTCAACCAGGTGTCAAAGAAACACCGCAATGCGGACAAGATCCTTGTAGAGAAAGTTATCCGCGCTTTGTTGCTGTTGGAGGGCCTGGTAAAACAAAAACTTTCCTTTGTTTTCAAAGGCGGAACGGCTTTAATGTTGCATTTCAATTCAACAAAACGACTTTCAATTGATATTGACA
Organism: Bacteroidales bacterium; assembly: GCA_036794825.1. GTDB lineage: Bacteria > Bacteroidota > Bacteroidia > Bacteroidales > 4484-276 > RZYY01. Next base: position 176,230 of record DAIRGA010000004.1, read on the forward strand.
TTATTCTGCCGAATGAAATCAAAGATTTGGAAAATGTATTAGATGCAATCATAAAGGAACAAGGATTTTTAAGGAAAGAGCGACAAAACCGAATCACAACTTCAAAAATCAAAAAAGAGCATTACAAATTTTTCTACACGCCTTTGCATAAAACCAAGAAAGACGATGAATACGTACTGCTGGACATCCATTTTGAAGAAGTAAATTATGTAAACCTCATTTCATTGCCAATTCAATCGGATTTTGTGCCAATCATTGAAAAACCATTGAAGGTAAATGTGCCAGGTTTGGAAGATATTTTGGGCGATAAACTCACGGCTTTTGCACCCAACACTACAGGTATTCCATATTTCAAAAACGACGACAGTATGAGTATGGAAATCATCAAGCAACTTTACGACATCGGAAATTTGTTTGATAGGGTAACCGATTTGGCTACCATTAAAACTACGTTTTTTCGTTTTGCAAAAACCGAAATTGATTATCGCAATTCCGGAGGAATAAACGAAACCGATGTATTGGAAGATATTTACCAAACGGCTCTTTGCATTGTAGCCAGAGGAACAGATGGCAAAGGTGATTTTGAAGAATTACAAAGCGGCATTGGCCGAATCAGCGGTTATATCTTTTCTGAAAGTTATCAGATTGAAAAAGCAATTGTCCACGCTTCAAAGGCTGCTTATCTTTCGACATTGATATCTCTCGACGCAAAAACGATTACTAAGTTTGAAAATCCGCTTCAACTAAAAGATTGGCAAATTGCCGAACCGCTAAATACCAAGTTGAACAAACTCAAAAAGTCCAACCCGGAAGCATTTTTCTATTGGTACAAAATTTACGAATTGAAAAAATAAGAATGGCTGAAAATTTTCAAGTAGTAAACATTAACAGCCAAGCGACTATTTGACTGCAAAATGGACAACAGAAAAAGAAGGGCGAAGGCATAACATTCGGCATATTTCAGGCGACAGTGACCAGCAACATGAAATGTTCGTAATTCCAATTAAGGTTTGTAAGGTTAGAAAGGAAAGCAATTCCACGCCGCCAGCAGCATACAGTCACCATTAGACAGAAAACCAAAAAACCCATCCCGGATTCGATGTCCGGGATGGGTTTCCAAAAATCAAAAAAAAAGAACCCCGAAGGGTTCTTAGTTTAGTATTTCAGATTCTTCAACCATTAGATGAAGGTTTTGATCTGTAACCTCAAAAGTTCTACCGGTGGCCCAATCCAGAAGCGACCAGTTACCGTTGGCCAGTTGTTCAATGACTTCATAAACCGTAAATTTGATTTTAAACTGCATATAATTTTGCCCTTCCCTTGGGACTTATTGAAGCATTGGGAGCGCTTGGTTAATTATTTTGAACCAAAGCACGGTTAAGACAAATTCTAAGTCAAGGTCTGAGGTCACGTTTATTATCCCTGAAATTCTCAGCATAAATTGGAAAATAAACTGAATCAGCCGGAACGGTCGGAATGAATTGCTTCCAAAATCAGATTATGCAATCATGGAGAACCTTTACTTATGAGATTTGGATGGCCGTAACTTTGTGAGAAATTAGTAATCAGCACAGCGAGAGAAAAAAGAAACCCGCTGCATGATGTCGCAGCGGGTTTGTTTACCAATTATGATTTAAAGACCAGGATCTGCATCTGAAAATGAATCTTCCTCATAAGGAATGTGGAAGTTTTGGGCGCAGTCATAGCAACGGTCTGGCTCATTCAGGTAATAACCTTCTTCGTATTCCGCTTCATCCTCATCATTGAGATCAAAGCGATCACCACAGACTGAGCAACGGAATCGGCCTCTGCTGGGATTGGAGTAGAAATCATAATAGGAATCCGAAACAATAGATGGTTGTTGATCCTCAATCAAATGAAAGGGAACCGGATTGTTTCGGTTAAGGTAGGCTTGATAAATTTGTCTGATAGATTCTGAAATATCTGGTGATTCCAAATCGTAACATTCGATTTGATTAACCCAATCCCAGAATTCATCGTAGTCGTCCTGCACATCCTCATCTTTCGACAACGACCATTTTGTGATATCATCTGAAAAGTAGAGAACGATTTCACTGTAGTATCCAAAATCATGTTCAAAGGTTTTCACGCTGAAAGAGCAAAGGTCTTTGAAAGGTTCCGGAATGGGGAATTTCTCACGAAGGTGAGTAAGGAGAAAACACATCTCATAATCGGCTTTTTTGTGGTAGTCAGAATCACCGACCTGAGCAAAGCCATTTGAACCAATAACAGCATAATTCATAGAAAAATGCCCATGCCTTTGGGACTTATTTTGGCACCCTTCGATAAACTCAGGACTGGTCTGGCACGCCGAATGATTAAGAAATAAGTTGAATGATCAGTTGTTTGTCCGAGACCTGCACTTGGACGTGTTGGTAAGGAGAGAAACCGGCATCTTCGAGCCACTTTCCTCTGATGGCAAGAGCAGGACGGGTAATCGCTTTGCCTCTTCTGTAAGCAAGATTGCTTTTGGAGAAAGTGGTATGGGTCGAAATTTTCAACTTGCGTATCATGCTGGCTCCTCCTGTTTTTGAAGTTGGAGAATGTAATTTGCAGCATCCATCGCTCGGTTGGAAGCCCAGACGATCCAGGAAGGATTATCTTTGAGGTGGTTGCTCCATCCGCGGATGTATGCAGCTGCATTATCGAGGTTGGGTTTCAATCCGCAAACAGCAGCCAGGTAAGAGGCGCCAAGTTCTGCAACAAGTTCCTCTTTCGAGTAATTGTGCATGGCATCATCAACAAAATCCTTATAAAGTTTGAATCTGTTGCAGCGCCTTTCGATACCAGTACTGTGTACCAGTTCATGAAAGAGTGTATGGTAGTAATCATCACTGGAATGGAAGTACTTCATTTCAGGCAACCTGATGGTGTCTGTAAATCTGAAGTAGGTGGCACGTCCTGACTTGTCGAATACCAAATTAGGTTTGTCAGGAATGGAGTTGAAAACATCTTCAGCAGATTGAATTACAGGGTTGTCGTATGATCGGATCAGAGAATCAATCTTATCCTGACCGATTTTGTCGAAGGTCGCTTGTTCCGTATTGAAGACATGGTAGTATTTCAGAAACCATTTAGTATCTTTTCGTTTGGTGTCTGGATCTATCTCGATAATAGACTTCCAGAAAACAATCATCGTGGCTTTCTCACCACGATTTACAATTCCGCCGTTTTCGCGGATCTGTTTGAAAGTTCCATAAATGGGTGAAGTGTATCTGTCCGAGGACAGGAGAAGGAAATTGACACCTTGATAAAGGTATCCGTTAATACTGCGAGGTCTTGGCACCTCCCAGAGTTTCTGCCAGGAACCGGCAGTTTCCAGTTTACTGACGATGGAGTCAGTAATCTGGTTGTAGATTTCGGTCATCTTTGACATATATTAATGCCGCTGCCCTGCGGACTTATATTGGCATCCGTCTTTCACGGATTTTGTCTGGCACGCCGGGTTAATTTTGAATTAATTTATTGCCCCGGCAGCACGGCTAAGCCAAATTCTAAGTCAAGGTCTGCGGTCAGATTTTTTTTCCATTGAATTCATCACCATTGAGAAAATGAAAAAAAATCTGAAGCAGCCCAACGGGTCGGAGGGCTTTTCACCAGCAGAATTGCAGCGTGGAAATAAGCGTTGGGGGCAATTCATCAAACTCGAAAAGCCAGGAGAACCTTTACTTATGATATTTGGCTGGCCGTACCTTCGCAATAAATTCAATTCAAAACAACTCGAAGCAGTCACAGCGATTGATCCAAGAAGTTATTTTGGAAAAGGTATTGCTCCGATAGGAGCATAAAAATCGGCGCAATCGTTCCATTTGGCCACCGTACATAGTCCAGGCATCGTGGCCAAATTCAGATTGCGCCGTAATCAATCACCGCAAGGTGTATTTATCGCCGTCAGGCGTAAATTTCGCTGATAAGCGTAAAAACTCTACAATTAAACCCGAAATTTCGATTTAACTTTAATTCGTTTGCATCACCATGTCTTTCAATGAATTAGCTGATGCAAACACCGAATTAAAATCGAAATTTCGGGCAAAAATTGCCGTGTCTTATTAAGATAGCTTCTAAATAAGGCCTTTTAAGGGTACTTTTTTTAACAGAAAAAAAGTTAACTATTTGAACGACAAGGTGAAAGGGTGCAAAAATCTATTTTTGCACCCTTTCACCGCTGTAAGAATAACGACCCGCCCCGCCGCCGTTGTGCAATTGCACACCACCGGAAAGGGTGAAATATGACAGCCTGAATAGTGGATACCAGCAGCCCGAATAGACCGTAATACACATCCAACCAGTATGTTAGATAGCTGCAATAATGATTTGTAATACAATAAAAGTCAGGTGCAATGAGCCAACCAGCGCCACTACCCGGAAAACAAAAATCGCCAACCAAATTTGCAGTAAAATTGCCATGAACCCACTACCACAAAAAAAAAGCAGCCAGGGATTTTCCTGACTGCTTTTTAATTGCAACCGAAGTGCAGTTAATGATTGATGAAAGCGCTATTTTGTGATTTTAAAAAGATGAAAACATGCTAACGGTATTGAAATAATGGAGTGAAAATTGCAATTCCTTTACACCTCAGAAAAGCCAGACAAAGGAATAGGTTGGCTCTCTGCGGGGTTGAATCCTTTCTTAAAAACTCCTTATCGGCCCAAACAGCTCAATCCCTCTTGCCCTGTGTTTCTCTATATCATCGAAAGTCATTGCGCCGATTTCATGGGCGCGGGCGATTTGTTCCGGTTTGGCGTTGATGTGCCAGGCGAAAAGTCCGCTGTATTGCAGCCACGGGGCAGGCCACAGCGGTTCGGCGAAGCGCCTTTTGATCACAAAGTCGGTGGAGAAATCCTTCTCCTCGTCATAGTGCAGCCCCTTTTCCGTGAGGCGCTCCAGGTCGTATTCATCCACGTTCATGCGGGCAATGCAGAACAGTTCATCATCCTCCTGATGATAGTTCTCTCCGCCAATTTTGTAATCCAGCCGGAACTGCTCAACACCGCCGGCATATTTTCGGGCAACAACCTCTTTTTCAACAATCAGGCTGGCAAGAGTATGGAATATGGGCATGGGTAGTTTGATTTTATGTTATTGAGAAATTATTTCGACTATGTCATGGAAAACGAGTTCAACAAATGCATCTGTTGAAAGGAAATCCTCATTATAAAAATCCCTCCAACCATGGATGCCATCAATGGTAATATAAAATTTCATCTTATGGCTTTTTATTAAATCCCCATTACTATTGATACTTATTTCCAGACTTGAACCATCAAGTGAATTAATCGCTTTTTGCTTGTCTATCAGATGTATTGTTAAATCACCAAATAGTACTTTTAAAACAGCAATTGGAATATTAGAACTAATGCTAACAGGAACATCATTAAAAAACAGATTGGACTCTAAAGCATTCTTTTCTAATTTGTTGTATAGCTTCTTTTTCAGAATTTCTGCTTCGTTGCGTGCTGTTATAGCTAATTCATCATTAAAATGGAACCTATAATTGAACGACCTTTCATATTCCTTTTTCTTTAAAACGCTTTTTAGCCTTTCCTCATCAGTTCGGGGGAATGATAATCCACCTAAATCATTTATTCTTTTACGAATTATGCTGATCAATTCATCAATTTGTCCAATAGAGCCATAGATGTATGTTTCACGCAACCAAGAAGGAGTTGCTGAATCATCGAGTTTACAAAACAAAATAGGCGAATTTTGATCCTTAATGGTTTTTTTAAATCGTTCTTGAATCACCCCATACTCTATAGCAGTCCAATCTGTTGTACCGTATCTGGCACGATATAAAACAAGCACAAACCTTGATTCTTTCGAAAAAATGTCAGCAAATCTGTTGACACCATTTTGAAAAAGTATTTCACCAGCATCTTTCTTGTAAAAAAATACCTTATCAGGGTCATCTAACGAATTGACAATTTCCCAACCTAATTGTGCATCCTCCTCAAGAAGTGATATTGCTAAATCATATTTAAACTCCATACTATTACTATTTAAGTTAATAAAAAATTGATTATGTTGATTTTACAAGTCAAAACATTTGACCATTTCGACAATACAAAAGTACTATTCCTGTAATTCTGAATGAATTTCAGAATGAAACTTACCAAATAGTAATAAATTAATAATTAATCATATACGTAAAAATGTTGATAAGCTAAATCATCGCAAAATTATACTAAAGTGCTTGCAAATTTAAATCCCAGGTATAACCCATGAAAGAGCAACTTCTATTGGTAGGGAATATTATTATAACAATATCAAAAAGGACATAAAATTACCAAATTCGGTAGCTTATGAAGTATTGGCTTAGCCCCCCTACTACTCGACCAACTTCAGCACACCATTGACCTTCCATCCGAAGATTCCTCTTCCAAGGATCAGAAATGGATTGGCAATGTATGGCTTCCCTTTCTCGTCAACCCCCCTGTCACCACCAACCAGGCCAAGATTATAGCGACTAAGCTCGAGTGCAACCATTTCTTCCCAGGTGAAGCATCCGTTTCTCCCGCCATCAATTGCAGGAGCTACGAAATATTGTCTGCCTGCGTTCTGTCCGAATTTTGCAACACGAGTTGTAGCTTTATCAAACTCAAATATGCCTGAATCGATGAACGACCCTATTCGTTCTTCAAAGCCTTCGTTTCCTCCAATACGAGGATAGCACCTGTTCCCTGTTCTATTTTGATCTATTTCATTCTTTGTAGCCTTGGGTTTTGGGTCATAATGCTGAAAATTGCTGACGTCAAGGCTGCGTTTCATCAATTCCTGGTTGCCGATTGTGACGGCTGCGAAATTTTTACTTTCAATCCAGTTATAAGAGCAGATGAATTCTTTTGTGATTTGACTTGAACTGTCAATGGGTGATTCCGAAGTGAGATTAAGTTCGTCTATTTCTTTTTGTATTATGCCTGCAATTTGACTTTCAGGTATGTTTAGGGAGGTGGCCAAAAGGAATAGGGATTTTGATTCGTCTTTGGTAAGTTTACCGTCAGAAAAGGCAAGCTCAACCTGCCGGTTGAGGATGTTCAGGCTGTCAACTGTTACATGGTTTGTTTTTTCAATGGGTGTGCCTTCGTACCAACCCATCGCATACATAAAGCAATCCACCACATAATCTGCGGTGTGGTTAAAGGCGTTGTTGTTTCTGAAGTTTTCTTTCAGGGTGGTTATTTTCAGCGTTCTCACTGCGTAGGTATCGCTTTGCATTTCGAGCAGCCTGGCGCCAATGCCGTCGTCCACCGCCTGCCGGAGAATACGGAGGTGCCTTTTTTCGGCATTGGGCATCAGGTCGGCCAATATTCCTCTGAGCTTTGCCTCACTTAGTATTTCACGGCCAAACTGTTGGGTAACATTTAGTAAAATTTCGTGGGGAGGCGTATCTTTTCCATCCACCGAAATTTTTATCATTGGTTCACCACAAAAAGGGCACTTTGTAATGGTGTGGCCTTTTGGCGGCGTAAATTCTGCTTTGCAGTTGGAGCATTTCATTATTGAGTTGTTATTGTTTGCTTGAAAATGTATATCTATCAAAAAAAACAAATAAATCAAATAGTAGTATGGGCAAATGGTCTTAATCACTTACACAACGTACGTTACATATCTGACACAGCGAACCGAACGACCGTAACCCATGTTGTAGTTGCTTCGGTACACTTGTGAACTATTGTAGATCAGGCCCCATTCCCATGCTTCGTCTCTATTGTTCTCCGTAGAAGACCAAAAGGAGCCGTCCACGCCCAGGAAGTTGAAATCACCGGGGTAGATCATAAGACCATAGTCGCACACCCGGCCGCCGCCGGGAAGCGCGGAAAAACCACTTTCGTTTGTGGCGGCCTCATTCGGGCTTTTCCAATGACTTGTTCCGATCTCTTTTAGCTTACCGCCTGCAATAGTATGCCCTCCCAATAATTCAATTAATCCGTCCCAATCATCATCACTTGGTATTTGCCAGCCTATTGGGGCAAGTCCACGTGAGTCATTCACTGCATACCAGTTGTAGAGCTTACCGTAAATCTTTCCGTTTTCGGGATCATTATCATAATAACACCAGGCTGGTTTTTTTTCTACACCGGCTTTTTCCCACTCTTCATTAGTTTTGGCTTCGGGTATGGGGTCGCCATTGCGGAAATGGCTTACATCAAGGTTTTTTTTCATCCATACTTGGTTGCCTATTTTAACGGATTCAAGTTTTTCTCGATGCACGTGATTACCAATGAAACTCCATGATTCTCCTGAATCTGGGTCAATTACTGTAATAATGAATGCATCCTTCTCTCTGTCAAAGTCAGAGGATAAAATTCCAATGAACTCATTGGAATCAACCCAACAGCCGTAGAATTTACCTGTTTTACTTTGGAACACATTGACTGTTCCTTTTTCAATTGGGTTAGCACTTACGAGTGCGTAACCGGTTTTGCGTCCTTCCTCTTCAATTTTTACTTCATTCTTTAAAACCCAATCCTGCGATAGAATAATCTCCTTTTTACTTCTAAGGGTTTGATCAATCGGTTTTTCAGGCTTGAAGTTTTGGGCTTTTAGTTTTTCATCAATTAATCCGACAACCTCATCTTCAGGAGCATTAAGGGTTTTGGCCAATGAAAAGATTGATTTTGCTTCCTCTTTTGAAAGCCGCCCATCGGCGAATGCCATCTCAACTGTGTGCTGTAAAATATTCAGGGTATTTACCTGTGCGGTATTCACATCTTCTTTTGGCGGGTGTTCCAGCCAGCCCACAGCAAACAGGAAGCAATCCACCACATAATCTGCGGTGTGGTTGAAGGCGTTGTTGTTTCTGAAGTTTTCTTTCAGGGTGGTTATCTTCAGCGTTCTTACTGCATGGGTATCGCTTTGCATTCGGAGCAGCCTGGCGCCAATGCCGTCGTCCACTGCTTGCCGGAGAATACGGAGGTGTCTTTTTTCAGCATTGGGCATCAGATCGGCAAACAGCCCTTTCAGACGGGGCTGGCCAAGGGTATCACTGCCAAACTGCTGCACGATCCTTAACAACATCTCATGCAGAAGGGGTTCCTTACCAACCATGATATCTGAAAACACCGTTGTTCCGCAATAAGGGCAGAAACCGACCGTGCCTCTCTCAAGTATTGGAAAATCACCTTGACATTTGTTACATTTCATTTTGTTGGATTAAAAAGCGACATTTGATTTCAACCAAACATCAATCAGTATCATGGTTGGTTGTTTTTTCCTGTTCATTTATGATTACAGCTTTATGAACGGTGGTTGTTTCGTCCGGTTCCTGTGTTGGTTGGTTTTCGGTGTTGGTAAGCAAAGTGTTGTACTCCATTTTAAGTTCGCTGAGTTTTTTTTGTAACTCATCCAATTGTTTCTTCTCTTTCTCAACATCAGATCGGCTGTTATTAATTTCTAAGCTGGTGACTCTGATTTCATTCTCCAAATCACTCAGGTCGTTATTAAGAGAAGTGTGCCGGGTTTGAGCGTCATCCCTTCTTTTCTTTGCCTTCAAATACTCATTATCTGCACGGTTCAACTCGGTTAGTGCCTGATGGGTGTCTTTCTTTTTCTTGTCGCAAACCGATTGTTTCTTTTTTATTTTCTCTTTTAACTGCACGAAAGCGTTATGCTTTAGTGACAGTGATTTCTCGATCTCATCAAGTTCTTTTTCGGTTTGTTCGATATCCCGTTTCAGAAAAACCGGCATCAGTTTGTTCGCTCCTTCAAGATCAATCCAGCCTGCCAGCGACATATCATCACGCGTAATCCCCCGCTCGCTTAGTTTGGGCAACATATCACGCACTTCTGCAACAGTATCTTCGTATCCGTTATGAACGAAGCTTTTAATTACATTTTCGTAGAGTCCTGTCAACAGCGGAACGGAAAACTCATCAATGGTACCATATGCGCCATCCATGCCGTCGGAACCAATAAAAAGTGCAACGGGAGTTTTATCATTGCCATAGCAATACCTGAAATTCTCAAGGGCTGTACTTTCGCAAATGGAGGTGGTTGTGTTGCCGATGCATTGGTCGTCCCAGGGTATAGGTTCCCATGCGTTTGCTTCTTCATCGAAAGCGATACATTTGCCATCTCCCAGTTGAATAGCAAACCAATATTCGGGAGTTAGGGCAAAAACGATCAACGTGCAGCCGTATGCCAACTCAATGTCGGTTCCCGCATTGAACAAACGGATGTAATCATCAGTCACTTGCAATTCCTTCATTTTGTCAGTGGTTGGAGGGTCGTTATCCCAATCGGCTCTTATGGCCTCATTCCATTTGGCAATGATAGCTGAATTAACCCGGCGAAAAGCATTGTCCTGTGCTGTGAATTTCCGGACTATCTGAAGCTTTGTTTCAGTGGTTTGTGCCGGAATTGCAGTAAATGGCACTTTTAGCAGCTCACTGTCCTGCCGTTTGATAAAATCCGTGATGGTTTCCAGTGCAATATCCACAAGCAGCTTTGAGCCTCTGTCGCTTCGGAAATACTGTTTGCTCCCATGTCCGTCGCTAACAGCGGCAATATAAATTCCATTTTCAAGGTCTTCGATGCCGTTTGCTGAATCCTGGCAAGGGATGTTTTTCAACTTATGGCTTTCGCCCAGGGCTTTAGCATGGAAAATCCGGATGTTCTTCATGTATTAATTTATTGCAAGATATTATGGGTAAATCCAGCCGATCGTTGTTTCACAACACACGGTCTTAATGGTGAAGGATAACATAGCGCAGTCGCAGCTGAAATTCAGGTTATTAATCCCACTCATCATCAGGAGCAGGCGAAATAGAGGCGCCAGAAACGGCTCCATCTGTTTCCTCTACTTCTTTATTCACTTGCTCAACTACCAGTGTTTGCTTGTCTTTTTCCCCGGCAGTAGTGCTCTGGCTGCCAATTTGCGAAGCGGTAACCGACACTGTTCTGATCAGTTTCTTCAACGCCTGAAGATTGTGCACCGTAAAAACAGCCTCCATGTTACCGGTGAAATCCTTTATTATTTCCTTGTTGGCATCATTCCCGATAGCAATCGCAATTTTTATCGCAGCTTTATACCACTTGTTTTCTTTAAGCTTTTTCAACCCTCCCTGAAAATCATCCGTAGGTTCACCATCCGTAAGAAGGATAAGTACCGGGGCAAATGCGCCTGTATCGGCTTTCATAAAGGCATCTCTCGAAAGCTTTCGGCCTAATTCGATGCAGGCTTCTCCGAGATCGGTCAAACCGCCTGCTTCTCTGTCCTGCCATTTGAATTCTGATGCTTTTTTAGGTTCATCATACATCCATTGGCAACCGGTTGAGAATTCTAATAATGCAATTTTTATTTCAGCATCTGCATTATTGGCTGAAATTTCGTCCAACATCGGCAGCACTTCGCGTACGGCCTGGTTTACAGATCCGATTTTTTGACCGGTCATACTTCCTGAAGTGTCAATAATGAAAAATAACACCATTGTTCTTCTTGGTACCGGCGCTGAGTCTAATATCCCCATGATTTCTTTTTTATTTGGTTTAAACTATGTTGATTGATTCTTTTTTTGTAATCAGATAATTTCTCCTTTGTCGTGTTGCCCGAAAGAAATTTTCAGCCCCTTTTCGAGCGGTAAAATTTCGTTTGCAGTAATGTCTTTGAGCATTCCATCAGGCATTTCAATCACCCATTTGATGGATGTTTGGTTTTGCAGTGCCAGGATTCCGTTATTCTGCTTATTTACGCGAACTATAGCAACCGGTTCTTTAGTTTTACCAAGCAAAACCCTCTTCTTTGGTGAAAGTGCTATAATTCCGTGATTATTTGTTTTGAGTTTGTGTTTTACTTCAACAGGTTTTCCGCAGTTGATGCAGGTTGTATCATAATCCGATTCAGCAAAAGTTTCATTATTGCAACTGCCGCAAACAACCAGTTGATTCCGAACCTGAGTGAAGATTTTCTCCCACTTTGATTCAATGATACGGTTCGTCGGATTTTTGATCAAGTCCTGGCTAAAGGCTTCTATAAACGCATTTCGCAGTGTTTCTGTAAACAAAGGCCACCTTTTGATCACATTCTGGTGCACACCTCTTACCGGCCGATTCGTTCTGTTGTCTTTGTCGTGAATAAAAACTGCCTCACTGCCGAAGTGTTTCCGTTCATTCTCTTCTGTCATACATGGGCAGCTTACCACCTTAAGCCCTTCGAGGGGATGATTTCCATAAAACAGCATGAAAAGCATAACAGCCAATGAGAAATAATCGCTGTATTTATCGGGCTTTTCACCACCAACAACTTCAGGCGCCATGTAGCGTGCTTTTCCCAGGATGCCTGTATTGTGACCCTGAGCGGTAACATTGTCGTTGTCGCAAATTAAAACATCACCAGTCTGAGGATGAATAAAGAAGTTGCCATCGTTCATGTCCTGGTAGCTGAAACCATTGATGTGAAGATAATAGAATCCATCGCAGATTTGCAAAGCTGCCTCAATCATTGCACTGAGGGATTGAAATTTGGCCTTCGCCAGTAAAAAATCGCCAAACTCGTGGTAGTCCTTTTTACGCAGCTCCATCACATACCCAAAACTGCCAAGTTGCTTTTTGGTGAGCATCAAAGGCCAAAGGAACGCTTTTGAAGGAGCTCCCTGATCTATGTTGTGTTTCAGGTTGTCATAAAAGGCATCATCATAATTTCTGGTGTACCACTTCAAGGCATATTTGTGACCGTTGTGTTCTGCCAGATAAACGATCCCCTGTCCCCCTCGCCCGAGTTCCTTTTCTACTTTTATAGTGCCCCCAGAGGCAAGATCAATGCAACTTCCCGGTTTTAATTCTGCCATTTCCTTAAAATATTGAGGGGATAAAAGTAGGTATTTTGATTTAGAGGATAGCAGGTAATTTAATTCCCAGTTTCATCAACCCATTTTGCCTCTCATCCATGGCATTTAAAGACCCATTTTATCTTTACACTACTGTCCGACTAAATTTCAGGAAGGGGCTCAATTCGATCTAACATATTGA
>DAIRGA010000005.1:0-164485 GCA_036794825.1 Bacteroidales bacterium
GGAATCACTGAAAAACTCTGTTTTAATAATGATGGTTCCAACTGCGATGAATACGGAGCCCTCTATGAATGGAATGAAATGATGAACTACTCGACGAATCAAACCAACCAGGGGATATGTCCTTCGGGTTGGCGTGTGCCGATGTTGTCCGAATGGGAGGCCCTGATCAGTTTTCTTGGCGGAGCGTCGGTTGCCGGAGGAAAGTTAAAAGAAACCGGATTTGAACATTGGGATGCTCCCAATTCAGGGGCCACGAATGAAAGTGGTTTCAACGCTTTTGGAGGAGGTGGATTTGAGGACGGCTTCGGGCTGTTAAACATGTATGGAAATTACTGGACAAGCTTTTTCAATGGGGAAGATCAGATACTGAAGTATGTCAGGTATAATGCGGAATCGGTTGAGACTGGTTATTCGTATTATGAATATCACAATGCCGCTTCCGTTAGATGCATCAAAGATAACGAACCCCAAACCTGGGGTTGCGGCGATCCTCTCCTCGACTCACGCGATAACCAATCCTACAATACCGTTCAGATCGGCGATCAGTGCTGGATGGCGGAAAATCTGGATTATGGTATCATGATCGATTCAACGCTGGATCCTGCAAATAATCAACTGCCGGAAAAATACTGCTTCAGAAGTTCGGAAGAAAATTGCAATGAATATGGAGGATTGTATCATTGGCAGGAGTTAATGAATTATCAGACCCTTCCGGGAACACAAGGTTTATGTCCTCAAAACTGGCACATCCCGACGAAAGATGAATGGTGTGCAATGGCCTATTTCCTCGACCCGACGGTAAATTGTAATGTGGAGTCCTGGACAGGCACGGATGCCGGCGGAAAATTAAAGGAAACCGGATATTCCCATTGGCTTTCTCCAAATACCGGCGCCACAAATGAAAGCGGCTTTACTGCACTGGGTTCCGGACACTATTCCAATCATGGATTCTGGTCGCTTGGGTATGCGTCATCTTTCTGGACATCTGAAATGTATGACCTTCCCGGATATATTATTCCTTATTATTATATTCTAACGAACGATGAGGCCCGGATTGTTAGGAATGCTTCCAATCAATCATTCGATCCCGCCGGGTATAGTGTTCGCTGCATCTTGGGTGATGGACAACCACCGGCTTGGGAATGCGGAAATTCATTTATCGATGCCCGTGATAACGAGGTTTACCTTACTACTCAGATTGGTGATCAGTGCTGGATGGCGGAAAACCTGAACGTAGGCGAAAGGATAAATGGCTCGGAAAATCAACAGGACAATTTGATCATAGAGAAATACTGCTATGATGACGTATCTTCAAACTGCGATGAATATGGCGGATTGTACCAATGGAACGAAATGATGGAATATGAAACCAGCGAAGGTGCGCATGGAATCTGCCCCCAAGGATGGCACCTGCCAACAGAAGCCGAGTGGTGTGAACTTACGCAGAATATTGATCCTACCGTAGATTGTAATTATCTGGTTGGATTTACGGGAACTGATGTGGGTGATAAGATGAAATCCGGAAGCTGGCAGGGACTGGGATTTTCAAATGAATCTGGTTTCAGTGCGCTGCCTTTTGGTAACCGGACATTGTCGGGAACTTTCGTTGACATAAGCTACAATGCTCATTTCTGGACTTCAAAACAAAGCGTTCCCGGCTCTTCCCGGGTTTGGGTCCTCGATGGCTGGCAGCATGGAATTTTACATTCGGAACTGGATCAGAACTTCGGGTTTGGCGTTCGATGTGTTAAAGGTTCACCACCGCCTCAGCCCTGGGGTTGCGGCGATCCGCTCATTGATACCCGCGACAACCAATCCTACAACACCGTTCAAATCGGCGAGCAATGCTGGATGGCGGAGAACCTGAATTACGGAACAATGATCCCTGCAGGATCTTCTCCAACGACCGAAAGTAAGTACTGCTATGATGATCTGGATTCAAATTGCCAGGAATATGGTGGATTTTATCCCTGGCCTCAGATGATGGCAGGAGACCCAACACCCGGTTCACAGGGAATATGCCCTGATGGGTTTCATGTTCCAGCTGATGAAGAATGGATTGCCTTAATGAATTATCTCGGTGGATTTTCCGCTGCCGGTGGTAAAATGAAGGAATCCGGCTACATTCATTGGCTTGAACCAAACGAAGGTGCCACAAACGAATCAGGCTTCACAGCTTTAGGTACTGGTAATATAAATCCCAGTTTTCCAACACTTAATACTTCAACCTGTATGTGGAGCTCAACTCCGGAAGCGCCGGGTAAGGCTTGGTACAGACGTTTGGCATACAATTCTTCAGGTTTATACCGCGAAAAGACGCATGGAATGGCATTCCCTATGTCAGTTCGATGCCTGAAAAACTCTGATAAATGATTTCATGAACAAAGAGGCTGCTTCCAAAGTCTTTCATTGTGATTTTAAACGTTCTTGTATTAACCAGACTTTTGAGGCAATCCCTTTATTGCTTTCATTCCATCGATACCAAAAAAGTCCGGAGTAAATATCCTTAATAGATCAATTCTGCAATAACTGAGGACTATTGCCGCTTTTTAGCCCCGGACCGTTGCAAGGCGGATCCGGGGTTTTTTGTTTTGTAGCCCTGACATGTCTTGATCCCGCACGTGAAGGACTGTCAGGGTTATCACCCACCTTCGACCCATCCCTCCCCCAATCCGACGGCCTCTTTACCGGAAACGGCCTTTCAGCCATCACCGGCTTTGAAGCAGCCTCTGGTATTGGTATTGAAGGCTTTGGAGCAATCATCAGCATCTATCCCAATCCGACTACCGGTCTGGTCAATATTTCCGGACTGGACGGGAATACGGATATAACCATCACCGATGCAAAAGTTCAGGAATTAAAACAAACTATCAGCAAGTCTGACCAGTTGCTTACTCTTGATCTAAGCTGTTGCAAAACAGGAGTTTATTTCATCAAAATCCAACAGCCAAACGAAACTCTTTTCAGAAAAATAGTTTTGTATTAGCAACGGATTTACGTTTCAACATGAATGCAAAGACCTCATAAAAGTTCATGTTCTGTGAGGTCTATTTCATTTTGAGGAGACATTAATGAAGGATTCCTGCCACGAAGGCACGAAGGCACGAAGTTTCTCCTATCAGTAAATTCCTTATATGGATGATTTTTTTAAAAAGTCGGCAGCCGGCAGTCGGCAGTCAGCAGTCGGCAGTCAGCAGTCGGCAGTCAGTCGCCAGTCTCATACCCCAATACCCCATTTCCCCAATCCTGCCTTGAATCTTCATGGCAAACCAAAGAAAGCTGTTGGATGCTGATGCAGGTTAATCCGGGTCTTCTCCTCTTCTGAAAGGTAATGTAAAGCCCGGTTAAGAATTTGTCAGATAAAAAATCGCTTACGGGTAAAAACATATCAATTCCTTTGCAACCCTCAATCCGGAAAATTGTCATTAGTGGCAGAAATAAATCAGAACATAAAGCCATTGGAGCCTGCAGAAATTACCAGGGAGCTCATCGTAAGGTGCAGCAAGGGGAACGCAAGAGCCCAACGCGAGCTTTATAATCTATATGCCAAAGCCATGTACAACGTAAGTTTGAGATTGATGCGAACAAGAGAAGCCGCCGAAGATATGCTCCAGGAGGCCTTTGCAGACGCTTTCAGCAAACTGGGAACTTTCAGGTTCGACTCAGGCTTCGGGTCGTGGCTCAAACGAATTGTTATCAACAACTGCATCAACGAAATCAAGCGAAGACGAGTCGAACTCGAGTACTTTGACGACATGCATCTTTTTGAAAAAGAGGAAGAGAACGAAAACTGCGACTACGAAGAACAGCTTACAGTGAGCAACATCAAAAATGCCATGCAGTACCTGCCCGAAGGAGGTCGGATCATCTTTTCGCTTTACCTGCTCGAAGGGTACGACCACCTCGAAATTGCGCAAATCCTTAACATCTCCGAATCCAACTCCAAATCGCAGTATATGAGGGCCAAAAACCGGATTAAAGAAATTTTATCTCAAAACCAATATGAAACAAGATAGGTTAGAACAATTCATCCGCGATCACCGGGAGGATTTCGACGACGAAATGCCCGATCCGGCACTGTTTGAGCGAATCGTCAGGCGCGATCCGCTGATCGTCAGGCTGACCCGCAACAAGGCTGTGTGGCGCGCTGCCGCTGCGATAGCCATCTTTGTTTCGTCCTACTATTTCCACGAATTTGTAACCTTCAGAAATCAGCCTGCCTCTGCCACGGCTGAAGTGGAAACCATCGAGCCTTCGGAAACCATCAAAATGATGCTCGAAGCCGAAGCATTTTACACCTCTCAGATCAATCAGCGTCAGCAGGAACTTTACCTGTTGGCGCAGGATCAGCCTGAAATAAAAAATGAGGTAAACTACGAAATCTCTGAACTCGATACCATTTACGCCGAACTGAAAAGAGATCTGAAAGACAATGCAGCCAACGAAGAGGTGATTGAGGCGATGATCCAGAACTACCGTTTTAAGCTCGACATACTAGAAAGTGTTTTGCAGCAGTTGCGCGCAGCAAAGAATGAACAAACCGAAACCACCCACAAAAATGATATCAACCTGTAAAATACGGTCGCTGGTGTTAATGCTCTGCTTTGCTATGGCCATTGCATTGCCGGCTCATGCCGTCGAAAAGGTTCGCAACGAAACCCGCTCGTTTGCCATCACTCCGGGAACCGAAATCCAGATCGTGAACAAGTACGGAAACATCCATCTCACCAACTGGAACAAGGATTCGGTGAGGTTTGAAATTACCATGACCATCAATGCCAACAAAGCCGACAAGGTGGATAAAATCCATGATGGTATTGGCTTTGAATTCACACCGACATCACGCTATGTGGTTGCCAAAACCGTTTTCAAAAGCAGCCAGGGGACTTTTATTGACGAGATGAACACCCTTGCCACCACTCTTTTTACCAGTACTAACCGAGTTCAGATTGATTACAAAGTTTACCTGCCGCAAACCAGTCCGCTGGTGCTCGAAAACAAATTCGGGCACATCTTTATGACCGATTACAAATCGAAGGTGGATATTATTCTTTCGAACGGTGATCTGAGAGCAGGCGACTTCACCGGTAACCTGAATCTGAAAATTGATTTCGGATCAATTAACATCAAAAGCACTGCAGGCAGCAAGATCAATGCAGGTTATGCAAATGTTGAAATCTTGAAATCGGGCAGAATGGAAATCGAATCCCGCTCCTCAACATTTGAGCTGGGCACGATAGAATCGCTCGAACTCAACTCGAGACGCGACAAAATCAGGATCGCTGAAGTCGGCTCTGTCCGCAGCGACCTTTCATTTACCAGTCTCCGCATTGATACTCTGACCGGAAATGCGCTCTTCAACAGCAACTATGGCGACCTGAACCTGCGATCGGTAGCCAGAGGATTCACCGGCTTTAACCTGATTGCCAGGTACACCGAGGTTAGCCTGAACTTTCAGAAAGAGGCCGCATTCAACCTGAAAATGGCCTACACCAGGCAAACCAGCATTGCTACTCCGGGTGAGTTGTCGGGATTGGATAAAAAAACGCTGGACGAAAAAGCAGGTATTTATGAGTATTCTGGCGCTTTTGGTACGGGGAGAACCTTTCCGGTAGTGGATATTAATTTGACCGCAGGCCAGATTTCACTCACCCGCTTCTGATTTTTACTTACGATTTGCAACCCTCATCCAATAATTTTGTCAATGCTATCAGTTATGAATTTTAATCTTATGAAATCCTCCGTCAGAGTATTAATCATTGCAACGCTGCTGATGTTTATGAACGCATCGAAAGCACAGGAAATCTATCAGTCCGTCGGTTACCGTTTTGGCGGCAGTGGTGTTGCCTACAAGTACATCGAGGACCAGTTCCGGGGTTTTGAACTGATGCTGAACTTCAGGGAGCATGGCATTCAATTTACCGGACTGCTCCAGGAATATAAACCCGTGAAAACTGACCGGATCAACAATTTATATCTTTTTTACGGTGTCGGAGGACATGCCGGTTACAAAGGTTCGGAGATCTTTATTACTGGAGACGACGGTAATGGTAACTGCCAGTGCGGCACAACTTACCGCTATAATCCGGTTATCGGTATTGATGGAATTGTTGGATGGCAGTACCAGTTCAGCAGTATCCCCCTTACCCTGAGCCTTGATTACAAGCCCTACCTGGAGTATTTGCGGGAGCACACTCTCAGGCTCGATTTGTGGGATTTTGGATTCACGGCAAGTTACACTTTTTGATAATTCACGCAGTTTCAATCTATAATTCAAATTACAATGAAAAAAACAGGTTTTGCATTATTGCTGTTTGTGTTAGTAACTTCCGGTGTTATGAATGCTCAGGAGACCACCGGAGGAGAAATGAGAACGATTTTCGGGAGCAACGATAAAATCACTCATGGTGGCTATGGCGCTTTGCTCATCAATTATTCCCAGATTAACGATAAGGATGCGGTGCTGGTTGGCGCCCGCGGTGGTTGGATCATTAACCACGGAATTACGATCGGAATTGGTGGATATGGTTTTGCCAATCAGCTAAACTACAAGGACTTTCAGGTGGGCAACAAGGTTTACGATAAGGTATTCCTGTCAGGAGGTTATGGCGGACTACTTGTTGAGCCAATCCTGTTTCCTTTCTCTCCCATACACGTGGCTATCCCTGTAATTATCGGGGCCGGCGGTGCAGCCTATGTCAACGACTATTATTATGGTAATCCGGGCAATGAGTGGGAATACTATACAATAGACTCTTCGCCATTCTTCGTGGTCGAACCCGGAGTGGAGGTCGAATTCAATATGGTAAAGTTTATGCGGATCGGGCTGGGCGCTTACTACCGCTATACATCGGGATTGGATTTAGTCAACACCGACGAGCACGCGCTCGATGGATTCTCGACCGGGATTTCGCTTAAATTCGGGAAATTCTGATTTTGCTTTGATAGAATAGTTCAAACGAGGCTTCCTCAAAAATTGATGTTTGCCATAAAGGCGCTAAGATACGAAGATAGGAAAGTTGTTATATCATTGTATTTCAATCTTTTATTCAACTTTGTGCCTTCGTGTCTTCGTGGCAAATTTAGTCATCGGATTTTGCGGAGGCCTCGTTTTTATTGATGCAAATTTCACTCTGTTTCGTAATTTTTTACTGACGGATCTTCCAATTCTTCGAGGATTTTGTTCACATCACCCTCGGTGGAGGAGAGTTTGTTTTTGCAGATGCGGATAAGCTCCGATGCGCGCTTTACTTTGGCTGAAAGCTGATCCACGCCTATTTCACCCTCTTCGATATCACGAACAATCTGCTGCAGTTCATCAAATGCTTCTGTGTAGGTCAGTTGTTTACTCATGGTCTTTGGTGTTTGATTTGGCCACTATTTTACTTTTTATTTTTCCGTTGTAAAGTATGGTTTCAATTTCATCGCCAACACCTGCTGCATCTGCGTTTGAAATTGATTTCCCTTTATGCAGGGTAATGCTGTAACCTCTTTTCAGCACGTTGTCGGGATGCAGCGCACGAAGCTGGTTTTCAGCCGCTAACAGTTCAGTATGGCTGTTTTTAAGGAAACTCCGGGAAATCTTTGCCAGCAATTGATTCGACTGTGCTACCTGGTTGAAGCCGTTATTTATCGCTATCGGCGCATATTTCTCTAAAGTCATTTTTAAACCTTCAATCCTGGGAAATTGGGTTCTTAGCTCCGAGCGGGTATTTTGCCTGATCTGCTGTATTTTGTTGTTGAGGATTTCGTTTTGCAACAACATAGCTCTTCCGGTAACCGATTTGAAAAAGCGCATTTCATCCATCAGTTGCTGGCGCTCTGAGAGAATGGTCTGTCGGGCATGATCCCTGATTTTCACTGCGAAATTCTCCAGCGGAATATCGAAGTTTCTATACCGCTGGATAAGAAAATCAGCCAGTTCGGTAGGGGTAATTGCATTGATGTAAGCCACCATCTCCACCACGGTTTCGTTGGTTGAATGACCGATTCCGGTGAGTACCGGCAAAGGAAACGACGCCACTGCGTGCGAGAGTTCATAGTGATTGTAGCTGGACAGTCCCACATCGCCTCCGCCGCCCCTCACAATGGCCACAGCATCGAAATGATGCGCCACCCGCCGGATTCTGCGAAGTTGTCCCATGATGGATTCGGGAGCTTTATCACCTTGAAGCAATGCCGGAAAAAGCAGCGTGAAAAACTTGTATCCCCAGCGGTTTCCGTTGATTACTTTTACAAAATCAGCCAGCCCCTTGCTGGTTTCGACCGATATGATGGCGATGCGCTGAAGTAAAGGGCTGACGGGCAAAAGCTTGTTTTGGTTGAGCAGATTCGCGGTTTTCAGCCGGTTGATGGTTTCCAGTTTTTCGCGCTCGAGGTCGCCAAGCGTGTAGGCCGGATCAATGTCTGTGATGGCAAGGCTGAGCCCGTGCACCGGACTGAATGTAACTTTAGCCAGAAAAAGGATGTTAATCCCATCTTTGAGCGGCTCGTTGAGTACCTTCAGGAATGTGGAATTGATGCGGCGGTAGTCGTCTTCCCAGAGCGTTGCCCTGATCTGTGCCACCACTTTTCCATCCTGCCTTTCGAGCAGGTCGGGGTAGCAATGGCCGGAGTATTTGTAGTGGTTGAGCTTGTTCATCTCAGCCTTTATCCAGTAAGAGCCCGAATACCATTGTTTGAAAGCCCGCTGGATACTCAGTGTGATTTCAAGCAGCGAAAAGATTTTATGTTGTTGGTGGATTTCGGACATGGAGCAAATCTTAAGGCACTCACAAAAATAGAAAACGATTTTTATCCCAAACTTTTCACGCTTAAAAATCCAAAAATCAAGAATGAGTTCAGTCTAAAAGCCCATTTGCCCCTAAATCCCCAAATGGGGGCTTTTTAGACCGAACTCTAGCATCAAAACACAAACGAAATTCAAGAGAAATCATAAAACAATTGCTAACCTGAAAAATTCATTGATCATAGCACATATTTGAAAAACAACAAATTGCTTTACCCCGACCTTCAGGTCGGGGAAATGGGAAGAAATAGAGAGGCCACGGGCTTCAGCCCGTTATCTATTAGTTTGTGAATAGTAAAGGCTAATGGTTTACTCTTTAGAAAATGTTTGGTCTCAATTGTACTGGGTTGATTTTGTGGATTTTAGATTTATTTGTCATTTGTGAATCGTAATTTGGAATTTCTCCAGAATAAGCATCAAACCGGGTCAACATCCACCACCACCCGAGCAGCTTTGAATTTGCTCCCGGATTCGAAAAGCTGGATCAGGTTTTTCACCTCCTGTTTCAACAGGCTGGTTTGTTCGGTTCTCTCCAGTTTTATCAGGATGTTTTTCAGGTAAAGTCCTTTAATTCTCGGTACGATAGGAAATTCCGGCCCGATCACCCGGCTTCCGAGTTTTTGTTTTAGCATGGCTGCAAGTTCAGAGGCTGCGGCGCTTACGGTCTGTTCGTTTTTGTGCTGCAGCTGCAGTTCGAACAGGCGGTAAAATGGCGGGTATTTGAATTTCCGCCGTTCCATTACCTGGTGTTGATAAAGCAGATCGTACCGGTTAAAAACAACATACCGGATTACTTCATGTCCGGGTCGGTAGCTTTGAATGATAACTTTCCCGCGTTTGAACTTTCGCCCGGCGCGTCCGCTCACCTGCGCCATTAACTGGAAACTGCGCTCGAACGACCGGAAATCGGGGTAGCTGATCAGGTTGTCGGCATTCAGAATCCCTACCACGCTCACATTGTCGAAATCCAGCCCTTTGGTCACCATCTGCGTACCCACAAGGATGTTGATTTTCTTCAGTTCAAAATCGCTGATGATTTTCTGGTAGGAGGTTTTAGAGCGGGTGGTGTCGAGGTCCATACGGGCAATAGCCGCTTTGGGAAAAATTAAGGCGAGTTCGTCTTCAACTTTTTCCGTTCCGAAGCCTTTCATGTGCAGTCCGGTATGCCTGCAGTCGGGGCAGGTGGATGGCACCGGCACAGAGTAACCGCAATAGTGGCATTTCAGCTGGTTATTGAATTTATGGTAAATCAGCGTTACATCGCAGTTTTTGCAGGAGGGCATCCACTGGCAAAAACCGCACTCCAGTCGGAGCGAAAAGCCGCGCCTGTTCTGGAAGAGAATCACCTGTTCACCTTTTTCGAGCGCCTCGTCTATGTGCTGGATCAGCAGCGAGCTGAAGTGCGATTTCATCGTTTTCTGGCGGGTTTCGATCCTGAGGTCGGAGATGATGATTTCCGGTAATTCCATCCCTCCGTACCTTTCATTTAGCTCAGCCAGAGCATATTTGCCCGATTGTGCATTGAAATAGCTCTCGATCGAAGGCGTTGCGGAGCCGAGTACGATTTTTGCCTGATGCATCTGAGCCAGCAAAATGGCTCCATCGCGTGCGGAATACCGCGGGGCAGGGGAGTGTTGTTTGTAGGAGCTGTCGTGCTCTTCATCCACGATGATCAGACCAAGGTTCCGGAATGGCAGAAAAAGCGCCGACCTTGCCCCGAGCACGATGTCGTATTTTCCATCCCCGGCCAGTTCTTTGTTTTTGGTCACACGGTTCCAGATTTCCACCCGCTCCATCATGCTGTATTTGGAGTGATAAACGCCCACCCGGTCACCGAAATATTTTCGCATTCGGCTGATAATCTGTGTGGTAAGCGCAATTTCGGGCAAAAGGAAAAGTACCTGCCTGCCGCTGCGGATCACTTCGTCTATCAGTCGGATGTATATCTCGGTTTTTCCGCTGGAGGTGACTCCATGAAGCAGAGCAACGCTCTTATTTTCAAAACTATGCCTGATCTGATCGAAAGCATTCTGTTGCGGTTCGGTGAGTAAAATGGATTCAACCGGCGCTGTAGCTTCGAAGGTTTCGAGGCGACTGCCGGTTGTTTCGATCAACTCGAGCACTCCTTTTTTTTCGAGTGCGGTTAATTGCTGAGAGTCTGCTTTGGCTGCCTCCAGCAGATCGTTTTTTTTGATCATCGAGTTTTCATCCTCGATTGTGCCAGCGAGGCTCAGAAAAGTCATCATCAGTTCGAGTTGCTTGTAGGCCCTTTTTTCGAGCGAGTCCATCAATCCACGCAAAGCCTCTTCGCTTCTGTATTCCGGAGAAAGCCTAACCCAGATTTCCATTTTTGGCCGGTAAATCTCCCTGATCTCCTCTTCGGGTAAGACTACATTCTTTTCGATCAGGTTTTTGATAAGCGGAATTACCTTCTGAAACTCCACGATTTTGGAAACCTCAGAAATTGTGAGAGATTTCTGGATGTCAATGGCTTCGGCTACCAGGTATTCCCTGTCGTTTAGTTGCGAGACATCACCATCAAAGTCGGGATTTTGTACGATCCGGGTTTCGCTGGCCAGTTTCAGCGCCGAAGGAAGAGCAGCATTCATCACCTCACCGGGATAACACATATAATAATCTGCCATCCATTCCCAAAACCGGAACTGCAACGCATTGACGATGGGCGTGTGGTCGAGAACTGAAAGGATATTTTTTGGAGAATACTGTGCCGGATGTGTGTTGTGGATGCTTTTTACCAGTCCGGTGTACAATTTCGATCTTCCGAACTGCACTACTACCCTTTTACCCGGCTGAACCTCCGCAACCATCTCATTGGGAACTTTGTAGGTGAAAGAACCCGGCACCGGAAGCGGAAGAAGCACATCAGCAAAGAATTCCTGGTTGGCCATAGGATCAATTTTGGGTAAAATTAACCATTATTGGAAATTTCTTTTGGAAAAATTGAGTTCAGTCTAAAAAGCCCCCAAACTGCTGATTTTTATCGTTTTTACCCCTGACCCAAATGGGAGAATGCTAAAAATCAGCAGTTTGGAAAAGTCCCCATTTGGGGATTTAGGGGCAAATGGGCTTTTTAGACTGAACTCAAAATTAATTCTATCAGTCAAAAAGCGTGTTACCTTTAAAAGGTTCAATGATTTTCGGCGAGTTATTCCTAACCGAGTTGACCAGGCCCGAAATCCGGTAAGCCGACATCTGTTTCGCTGGGAATGGTTTTATCAGGCTGAGAAGTTTCTGCTCGTCGGTTACATTAAGCCAAATATTTTCGTCCTCTTTACTCAAAATCACCGGCATACGGTTGTGAATCTCGGCCATCAGCTCATTGGGGGTAGTGGTGACGATGGTAAAAGTATTCACCGCTTCCCCTTCCGGGTTTTTCCATTGCTCCCACAGGCCTGCCATCGAAAAAACTCCCTGATTCGGAAGGAAAATTCGGTAGGGTATCTTTTCCTTTGAAGTTTCCATTGATCTCCACTCATAAAAAGCATCAGCGGGTACAAGGCAGCGTCTTCGTTTAAAGGCATTTTTGAAAGATGCTTTTTCGGTAACAGACTCACCTCTTGCATTGATCAGCTTGTTGCCAATGGAGGCATCTTTTGCCCAGAAAGGAATCAATCCCCATTTGAAAAAACTCAGTTCGCCGGGATTCTTGGCAGTAATCACGGGCAGCGACCGGGTAGGGGCGCAGTTGTAGTCGGGCGTCAGCTCGCCGTCTTTTATGGTAATATCATAGTGCTCGTTCACAATTTTAAGATCCGGAGCGAAGGAATATCTGCCGCACATAGATGGAATTTTGATGAATTAGAATCCGCAAAAATAAGAACCGGCGGGCAATGGCGAATGGTTTTCGTCAGAGGGAACAGTGAACATCCCTGGCAGGCGCTTGTTAAAGAGCCTAAAATCGTACTTTTGCAAAAAATTTAAAAAATTCATCATGGAGAATATTTTGACCGATGCCAATCTGAAATACAAAGTGAAAGATATCAGCCTGGCAGAATGGGGACGTAAAGAGATTGAAATAGCAGAGAAAGAAATGCCCGGCCTGATGACCATTCGAAAAAAATACTCGGCCGAAAAACCACTTCGGGGGGTTCGCATCAGCGGCTCGCTGCACATGACCGTTCAAACGGCTGTTTTAATTGAGACTTTAACTGAACTGGGCGCCGAAGTCCGATGGGCAAGTTGCAACATATTCTCCACACAGGATCACGCTGCCGCAGCTATTGCAGCAAGAGGAATTCCGGTGTTTGCCTGGAAGGGCGAAACCCTCGAAGAATACTGGTGGTGCACGGCGCAGGCTCTCTCATTTGCTGATGGCAAAGGCCCGCAACTGATTGTGGACGACGGCGGCGATGCCACACTTTTAATCCACAAAGGCGTGGCTATCGAAAAGAACCCGGAACTGTTGAAATCCACAGCCTCCAATGCCGAAGAAAAAGTCATCATGAATCTCTTGCAGCAAACTTATGTGGAGGATCCAAAAAAATGGCACCGCACTTCTGCCGAATGGCGCGGCGTGTCGGAGGAGACTACCACCGGAGTTCACCGGCTTTACCAGATGAAAGAACGTGGCGAATTGCTGGTTCCGGCGATCAATGTGAATGATTCGGTTACCAAATCAAAATTTGATAATCTTTATGGATGTCGTGAGTCGCTTGCTGATGGCATCAAACGGGCAACCGATGTGATGATTGCTGGCAAGGTGGTGGTAGTGCTGGGTTACGGCGACGTGGGGAAAGGCTCCGCAAAGTCAATGAGAGCCTATGGTTCACGCGTTATCATCACCGAAATTGACCCCATCAATGCGCTGCAGGCCGCCATGGAGGGATTTGAAGTTACCACCATCGAGGAAGCGTTGAAGGAGGGTCAGATTTTTGTAACCGCTACTGGAAACAAAGACGTTATCACCCTTCAGCACATGAAGCAGATGAAAGATGAAGCCATCCTTTGCAACATCGGCCATTTTGACAACGAGATACAGGTGGAGAAACTGGAGGCTGACCCAACAGTGAGAAAAACCAACATCAAGCCGCAGGTTGATCGCTACACCTTTGCCGATGGTCATTCCATTTACCTGCTTGCCGAAGGCCGACTGGTCAATCTTGGCTGCGCAACCGGCCATCCCTCATTTGTGATGAGCAACTCCTTCAGCAATCAAACCCTTGCGCAGATTGATCTCTGGAAAAACCGTGATGACTACAAAATTGATGTTTACCGTCTCCCCAAAATCATTGATGAAGAGGTAGCCAGGCTGCACCTGGAACATCTTGGGGTGAAACTTACGCAACTTACTAAAGAACAGGCTGAATATCTTGGCGTTCCGGTAGAAGGCCCTTACAAGCCGGAGCATTACAGGTATTAAAAGGAAAAATTTAAGTAGGAAAAAGGAAATTTATCCGGGGACACTTTTACAAGTGGTCAATTTTCCTTGGAGAAAAAAATCCATTTCAAAAGTTAGGAGTTATTCTTACATCCATTTTTTCTTGTGGATTTTGAAAGCAAATCCAGTTATGATGAAATTTCAGGTAAAATTGATTTCATCCTTCTGAGAATAGCCCTTTTGGGGATTGATTCGATTTATAAAGTCGGCAGTGGCTTCGACAGGCGTTCGACTGAGCGCTCGCGCCGAAGTCTCAGCCACCATGGATATGCAGCCCCATCACCCCATTTACCCAATAACCCATTTCCCCATTTTCCCATGAGATTCAATCTCATCGCGAAGTTGCAGGAGTAAGTTTTGTAACCTGCGCAAAAATTCTGGTTAGTTGTAGATTCTCAGCGAGTAACCGTCGTAGAAAGTTTTGTAGGCGTAGAGTGCGTATTTCGCCGGCCCTCCCTGAACAGTGCCATCAATGATCAGCCATTTGGAACCTGTACAGGTGTCCACCATAAAAAATCCGGACTCATCCACGATAACACGGTTGTAAACCGAACAACTATCGGGTTTGTAGGTTGGCGTTCGTTCAAATGCTCTGAACTCTTCGGACGAGAGCCTGTAGGCAATGATACCCCTGCTGGGCGGATCAGCATACAGATAAGCGTAACCACCCGGTGAATTCAAAGGCAGGTACTCGGTGGAGTTGGGATAAATGGTGATATTCACATAACCGGTATCAATAGGGGGCTGCTCGTCTTTTCCGCATCCCGGCAGCAGCAATAGTCCAAATGCCAGTACCGATAAAAATAATCCGCCGAAAAGTTTCGTTTTCAATCTCATACAGTTCATAATTTTATCCGGTCAAGTGCTCAAAAAAAGGTTTTACAGCAATATTTTCACCGGAATCTTATGTCAAACGAAATCTCAACTTAATTATTTCGATAACACCCTGATGCGAAGAAGCAACCTTTTAATACTGCTGATGATTTGGATAGGCCTTTTGTTAACATCCGCCGGCTGCGCAACACAGGCGGTCAAAAAACAGAAGGCGGTAGAGAAAAAGCTGGCCAAAGAGGAGAAAGAACGAAAAAAAGCCTATGAAAAACTCAGAAAGCAGCATTTTCAGATGCAATCCCCTGAAACACAAAAAAGAATGAAAGAGTCGGAAAAGAGGTACAAAGCGCATCAGAAAAAGCAAAGAAAGTAGTTTTGTATCCATAACACAGGAAAGACATCGTTTGCAGTGAAATACATTCTCAGGATAGTTATTTTGATACAGGTGATTGAGCTGGTTTTGCCGGTGCAGGGTATGTATGCGCAGAATTTTGATTTCAGGTTCGATTTGATTACTTCCGAAAAACGACCGCTGAATCAGGGTTTATCCCAAAACACGATCTACTCGATTATTCAGGACAGTCAGGGTTACCTTTGGATTGGAACCTGGGATGGCCTTAACAAGTACGACGGGCTTAAATTTACCACCTACGACAAGTCCAACGGGTTAAGCAACGAAGTGATCAATTGCCTGCTCGAATCGGCTGACGGCAATATCTGGATAGGAACTGAAAACGGGTTGAACGTTCTCAATAAGCGAACCGGTGAAATCACAGTTTTTCAACACATTACAAATGATTCCACCTCGTTGACCGACAATTGGATCAATCATCTTTATCAGCCGGCACCAGACAGGATGTTTGTTTGCACCCGCAAAGGAGTCAACATTATTGACCTGAAAACCAATAAGATCAGGAGTTTTCAAAATCGCGAATCAAGGGACCGCCGTACTAAAAGCAACAACATCAGGTACTTAACTTTTCATGATTCAGAATTTTTTGTTGGTACTGATTTCGGGCTGATTCGATACAATCCTCAAACTCACGAAAATATCCGCTATCTCAACCGTCCCGGAGATCCTCAAAGCCTCAGCCACAACCAGGTTAACGTGATATTGCCCGAAACCGACAGCACTCTCTGGGTAGGCACCGAACAGGGATTGAACCTGCTGAATCTCAATACCGGACTGTTTTTGCGCTATCTTCATCAGCCTAAGGTGCAGGGTTCTATCAGTCATAACGCTGTCAAATCCATTTTCACAGATGAAAACGGCCAGGTGTGGATTGGAACCGATGGTGGCGGGATTAATCTTTTCGACAGGCAAACCGGTTCTTTTAACCAGATCAGGAATCAGCCCGGAAACCCCAATAGTCTGAATAACAACAGAGTATATTCGATATTCAGGGATAAATACGAGAATATGTGGTTTGGTACTTTCAAAGGATTGCACCGGATTGATCGTTACGAGAGAAATTTTTTGCTTTACACACACAATCCATCAGACCCAAACACCGTGGCCAGTAACCTGATCTGGTCGTTTTGCGAAGTCAAACCCGGTTTTTTCTGGATTGGGTCTGATGAGGGGATTAGCATTTTTAACCAGGCCGCAAATCGCTTTTCGCACATCCCTTACGATCCTGAAAACCCGAGTATCTTATCCAGCAAGAGGATCAGATGCATGGTGACGGATGATTATGGCAAAATCTGGATTGGTTACCGGGATGCAGGTCTCAGCAAATACGACCCGGTAACAGGGCGTTGTGAGCATTTTTCACCATCTATTCAGTACTACAACAGCCTCGGCGACAATTTTGTGATTTCGCTGCTCAAGGACAAAGAAGGAATGATCTGGGCAGGAACCTTCAACGGGGTGAATGTAATTGATCCTAAAACACACCAGATCAGACTATATCAGCATAATCCCGAAGACAGCACCACCATCTCGAACAACAACGTTTACCAGATCATCGAAGACAGCAATGGCCTGATCTGGCTGGCCACCTACGATGGTTTAAACCGATTCAATCGCCAGTCGGACAACTTTTCAGCCTTCAGGCAATTGCCCGGGCAGCAGAACGGGTTTTCATCCAACCGCTTTTTTTCGCTCTTCGAGGATAGTAAGGGGAACTTTTGGGTTGGTTCGCGCGGCGGCGGGTTGTTGCTTTTTGATCGTGAAGAGGGTAAATTTCTCAAATCCTATTCAACGCTGAACGGTTTGCCAAACAACGTCATTTACGGCATCCTTCAAGACAACACCGGCGAACTGTGGCTCAGTACCAACCGGGGTCTGTCACGATTTAATATAAGCACCGAAACCTTTGTAAATTATGATGTTACCGACGGTTTGCAGAGCAGTGAGTTCAATGCGCTTTCGCTTCTCAAAAGCAGTTCCGGTTTGATGTTTTTTGGAGGGATGAATGGCTTCAATTTATTCAACCCGGATGAAATTCAGCGGAATCCCGAACGTCCGGATATCGTAATCTCAGGATTTACCCTTTTTGAGCGCCAGTGGCCAGGTCAGATTTATGACGGGGACACTATTGTTTTAAAAGCCCAGGATAATTTTTTCTCCTTCGAATTTTCAGCGCTCGACTTTACCAGTCCTTACCGCAGTCGTTTTGCCTATAAACTCGAAAATTTCAACAGCGACTGGATCTGGGTGGATGGAACCCGCAATTTTGCTGTCTATACCAAAGTCAATCCGGGTGATTATAAGTTCAGGGTAAAAGGCGCCAGCAGCGATGGAGTATGGAACGAAGAAGGAATCACGGTTACTGTCATCATCAGGCCTTACTGGTACCAAACCTGGATATTCAGAATACTGGCAGCAATGATGGTGATAGCAGCGATCTGGCTAACGGTATGGCTTCGGTACAAAAGCATGCAGAAAAAAGCGCACCTCAAAAACCAGATGCTTCAGATCGAAAACCAGCTGCTTGATACGCGGCAACAGGCGCTCAGGCTGCAGATGAACCCACACTTCATTTTCAATTCGCTCAACTCAGTCCAAAGTTTTATCCTCTCCAAAGATATTGATCAGGCAGTGAATTACCTCAGCAGATTCTCACAACTGATGCGGATGATTATGACTCATTCGGCCGAAAACATCATCCCACTGTCCGACGAAATTGCAGCAATCACCCATTACCTCGAAATCGAAAAGCTCAGGTTCGATAATAAATTCAGCTACTCTATCATTATTTCCCCGATGATTGATGAAGCGTTCACCGGCATTCCGCCAATGATTATTCAGCCGTACATCGAAAATGCAATCATACACGGACTGTTGCACAAAGAATCAACCGGCAAAATTGAGATTGCTTTTGAGAAGATGGATCATCAAATCCACTGCACCATAACCGACGACGGTATCGGCAGGAAAAAAGCTGCTGAAATAAAGCAGAAACTGGGTTTACATGAAAAATCCCGGGGAATGATGATTTCCAAGGAAAGGCTCGATTTTTTCAACAAGACCGAAAATGATATCTATTCGGTAAAAATTACTGACCTGACCGATGACGCCGGTAACCCGTCGGGAACTAAAGTGGAATTGTTTTTCACTCACCACGAGATTTAGACTTATTTGCTGAATAGTAGCGCTTTGATAACCCATTCGAATGAAGGATGAAATGGTCTCAGTAGAAAATTACCTTACTCATGTTTTCAAATCCCACGATAAACATCCTGATAAACAATGATTTACAAAATCTTTTGATTTTGATGAACGAAAATCAACAGAGATTTCATCCGATAGCCATTAAAAGTTATTTTTGCAATGAATAAACAAATCATGATGGTAAACCCATCAAAATCAAAGTAATTTCATTGATCAGGGCAATAATCATAGACGACGAAAAGCAATCGAGAAACTCGCTTACAGGGTTGCTGGAGCGTTATTGTCCGAATGTAGTACTGCTTGGCGAAGCCGACGGAGTTCGCTCGGGGATGGAGCTAATCCGGGAAACCCAGCCTGATGTGGTTTTGCTAGATATCCAGATGCAGGATGGCAGTGGATTTAAGATGCTGGAGTACCTCGGGAAAGTAGATTTCCAGGTGATTTTCACTACAGCTTTCGATCAGTTTGCCATTCGGGCGTTCAAGTACAGTGCTTTGGATTACCTGCTTAAACCTATCATCCCACAGGATTTAATCAATGCCATCAACCGGGCTGAACGCAAGAAAGAGCAACAGAAATTTCTCGAAGGCCAGGACATCGAAGAACTGATTGAAACACACAGGAAAGCCGCCGACTCGCCAAAAATAATGCTCACAACACAGGATAACAAGTACCTTGTTCTTGTTGACAATATAATAAGGTGTGAGTCGGACAATTACTACACCAGATTTTTTTTCGCTGACGGGAAAACCCTGCTGATTTCCAAAACCTTAAAAGAAACAGAATCGCTGCTCAGCGACTTCAAATTTTTGCGCACCCACAAATCCCACCTTGTCAATATGAAGTACATCAAAGGTTATTCAAAGCATGACGGAGGATTCATCGTATTGCTGGATGGAACCGAAGTACCGGTAGCCAGGCGAAAGAGGGAAATGGTGCTCGAAATATTCAATCAACTTTAATAACCAGGCAATCATTAACATGAATCAATCCGAAAACCTGCAAATAGAAAATGATATTTGTGATACAAACCGGTGTTTTCCGGATCAATTGATGGCCATAGGAAAACAGAGAATTATCATCGTAACAGCTTGAAATAATTGATTTTACCAAAAACCGTAAACTTACATTCAAAAACCGATAACTGATTTTTAATTCAATCATTACTTTTGTCCGGTACTTTTACCGATTCAAAGGAGTGTAAAAATTAGAGCCTATGGAAGACATACTTTACTTTCTGATGCTTGTTGGCTGGCTGGCTTTTTCATTCTATCAGCAGAATGAAAAGAAAAAACGAAAGCTTGCCAAAGCGCAGGCTGAACGTGCCGAAGCTGAAAAAATGCAGGAGATGACCCGGAGCCCGCAACCGCCGCCTGTTGCTGAGAGGGAGCCCGATAATGATTTCAAGCGGATATTTGAAGAAATTCTTATGGAAGAACACCACGAACCGCTCGAAACAGTGCCTGCTGATGAAGTAAAGCGAAATTATGACGATGAGGCCATCCAGGAAAGAAATGTTTACCAGAAATATCTTGAAAGCAGCCTGGTGAACGAAAGAAGATCGCTCGAGACGATGTTTAGCTACGAAAACACTATTGACGACAGAATAAAATCGTTACAAAATGAGATGCAGATGAAGGAAGAAGAACTGGAACTTGCTGATACTCCGGCCATATCTCGTTTCGATTTGCGAAGCGCTGTGATTTATTCAGAGATCATTAAGCGAAAATATTAATTCAGTATGATTTTAAATAAAGCCCAAAATCTTAAAAGCTTTGTTCGCACGATGTAAATATTACTAATTTAGCCGCCCTTAGCAAAAATTGTAATCTAACGTAAAATTATATGGTATGTTAAAACATCTACTTTTAACAATTGTGAGTTTACTGGCAATCAACCTGATGGCGTTTTCTCAAACAGGATCAATTCAGGGGAAAATTCTTGATGCTGATACTAAAGAACCCATTCCATTTGCCAACGTGGCCATCTACTCGGGAGGTTCGCTACTGACTGGAGCCACAACCGATTTTGACGGAAAATACGCTGTCAGGTCGCTAAGACCCGGAAACTACGCAGTACGGGCCTCATTTGTTGGTTATCAGACCAAGGAGATTGCTGGTGTTGTAGTACGTGCCGACCAGATTACCTTCACGGATATTGAGTTAAATTCATCCGCTGAGGTACTTGAAACGGTTGAGGTTGTGGACTATAAAGTCCCTTTGATCTCCAAAGACCAGACAACATCCGGTGCAACACTAACCTCGGAGGAAATTGAGAAAATGCCTAACCGATCAGCAACCTCCATTGCTACCACGGTAGGTGGTGTTTACTCGGATGCTGACGGCGGGAGTATCAGTATCCGCGGCCAGCGGCAGGAAGGTACCGTTTACTACATCGACGGGATGCGCGTATTGGGATCCACCAATATGCCGGAGTCCTCTATCGAGCAGGTATCGGTAATCCTGGGTGGTGTACCCGCAAGATTCGGGGATGCTACCGGGGGTATTATCAGTTTAACCACCAAAGGTCCTTCGAGCGACTTTGGCGGTGGACTGGAACTCCAGACTTCCGAGCTTCTTGATAAATTTGGTTACAATCGTCTCGGCTTCAGCCTGCAGGGGCCAATCCTGAAAAAAGATATGGGGACTCACAAATCCTCCGTCCTGGGGTTCTTTATCGCTGGCGACGTGGTTTACCGTGAAGATGGCCGCCCATCGGTTAAGGGATCTCTGGATAAAGTCACTGATGAATACCTCAGCTATTTGAAAGAAAACCCTCTCAGGCCTTCAGGAACTGGCTTCGGCTCGTTTGACAATAGCTTGTTTACCAGAAAGGAAAATACTGAAACCATCCGTCAAACAATGAACACGGAGGCGTTGGATGTGAGTTTGTCCGGTAAGATTGATATTAAGGTATCGCCAACGGTTAACATGTCGGTGGGTGGTTCCTATAACCTGCAGGATTACAAAGCATTCCAGGATTTTGGCTCATTGTTTAACTATGAAAACAACCCCCATGTTTACAACAACACCTGGAGGGTTTATGGCCGTTTGACCCAACGGTTCCCCTCGGATAAAGAAAGCAGCTCAGCTATCAAAAACGTATTTTACACCATTCAGGCCGACTACTCAAAATTCTACCAGGTTGTAGAGGATGATTCACATCGTGATAACCTTTTCAATTACGGCTACCTTGGAAAATATGAAACCTACAAACGCAGGTCATACGAAATCGGAACCGACACTGTTAACGGACAGATTTACAGCAATGTATGGGTTCAAAACGCATTCCAGGATACAGCTTTTACTTTCCAGTCATACGACATCAACCCCGTTGTTGCAAGGTACACAGAGCAGTATTATGAATTTTACCCTGAAAAGGGCGACTGGAGAAATCCTTCTTCCGGCTACTGGCTCAATGCTAACCAGGTTCAGTTGTATGGAGGTTTGTTAAACGGACAATCACCCGAGAACGTTTACACGATGTGGCAGGGAGTGGGAGCACAATACAACGGTTACTCCGTTGCTGATAACTCTCAGATCGGTATTTCCGCAAATGCATCGGCCGACATTGGCAATCATGCTATCGAATTTGGTTTGCAATATGAACAGCGAACCAACGCCTCCTATGGATATGCCCCGGTCGGCCTCTGGACTATGATGCGCCAGATTGCCAATGCCCACATCAATGAGCTCGACAAAAGCAGTGCACATCTGGTTATGGTTGACGGCGTTTTCCAGGACACTATCAACTATGATCGTTTGTATAGTTTCACCGACCACCGGATCTTTGATATCAACCTCCGCAACAAACTTGGACTGAATGTTCAGGGAACGGACTGGATTGATATTGACTCCTACGATCCTTACACGCAAACCATTAACTATTTTGATGCAGATGGTAATATTCATAAAAATGTTCCCCTTAACGGCGGATTGTCCATTGATATGTTTTCACCCGATGAATTGCTTAACGATGGATTCAGCTATGTAAACTACTATGGATTCGATCCTTATGGGAACAAACTGAGTGGCCGTCCGGCATTTGACGATTTCTTCAATAAAACCGAAAGCATTGTTTTGCCCAACGGGCAGGTGAAATATATTCATACCCGTGACATAGGCTCTTTCCAGCCCATCTACATGGCTGGTTACATCCAGGATAAATTTGCTTTTGACGATTTGATTTTCAATATAGGTGTTCGTGTTGACCGCTTCGATGCCAACCAGATGGTGTTGAAAGATCCTTACCTGTTCTATTCTGCTTACACTGCAAAAGAGGTGAAAACCATCGGTGGCCAGAATGTTTCACATCCAGAAAACATCAGCGGAGATGCAGTTGTTTACATTGACAACAAGGACAACCCATC
Source organism: Bacteroidales bacterium (assembly GCA_036794825.1). Lineage (GTDB taxonomy): Bacteria > Bacteroidota > Bacteroidia > Bacteroidales > 4484-276 > RZYY01. Next base: position 23,003 of record DAIRGA010000005.1, read on the forward strand.
TGAAATTCTCGGTTATCGCGAAGAAAATGTCTGGTACAATGCATCAGGAACTGTAATTTCTAACCCCGAAATCCTTGATGCCGGTAACGGTATTACACCATACCTGGTTAATCCAGGTCAAAATCAGATTTCATCCGATGTTTTCAAGGATTATGACCCGCAAATCAATGTAATGCCCCGTATTTCATTCTCCTTCCCTATTTCAGATGAGGCATTGTTCTTTGCTCACTATGACATTCTTACACAGCGTCCCACATCTTCGCTAAGAATGGACCCAACGGATTACTTTTTTATTGCACAGAAGGGCAGTATCAATAACCCCAACCTGAAACCGCAGAAAACCATTGACTATGAGTTGGGTTTCCAGCAAAAGATCAGTAACTCATCTTCGTTAAAAATATCTGCCTTCTATCGCGAAATGCGCGATCAGATTCAGTATTACCGCTACACAGGCGCTTACACAGGAGCTACTACACTTTACGATAGTTATATCAATCTTGACTTTGCTACAGTTAAAGGTTTAACGGTTTCATATGACCTGAGAAGAACTGGTAACGTGAGGGCAAGGATTGATTATACTCTGCAGTTTGCAGAAGGAACCGGTTCAAGTCCGAATACTTCGGCAGCGTTGGTTAGCGCCGGTTTGCCGAACCTTAGACAGATTTTCCCGCTCGATTGGGACAGAAGACACTCTTTTAACATCAGTTTCGATTACCGTTTTGGTGAAGGGAAAGAATACAGCGGTCCCACCACAACCAAACAAATCAAAGGAACCGACCAGGTTAAAACCATACAGTGGTTGCAAAACACCGGAGCAAACCTGACTGTTAGCGGTGGATCAGGAACTCCCTACACAAGGTCGGCAAACGTCATTGGAGTATATGCAGGAGGCGGTGGCTATCAACTCGACGGGTCAATCAATGGATCGCTGCTTCCATGGCAGTTCCGCATTGATGCCCGCGTTGACAGGGATATCAATATTTCAGGAAAACCAAACTCAACAACCTATCTGAATGTTTACCTGCAGATTCTTAACTTGTTGGATACCAAGAACATCATCAACGTTTATCCTGCAACAGGCAGCGCTGATGATGATGGATATCTGACAGCTCCCGAATGGCAGAGCAACATCAACACCTCCATTGACCCCCTTGCATACCGCGACTTGTATGCAATGCGCATGAATTCACCATTTAATTACAGCACACCAAGGCAGATAAGGCTTGGCGTAGTATTCAATTTTTAATCTAATCAATCACTTGATTTTATGACCATTGGAAATAATAAAATAAGGATAGAGATGAAAAACATTTTACAAACACTGATAGTATTTGCCCTGGTTGGTTATTTTGGCCTGCAAAGCTATGCAGAGAAACATGTTTTGGACGAAAAATCAAAGGAGATCAAAGCTGCAGCGGCGGGTTGCCCGGCCGGCGCAGGTTTTGCCTTTCTCGATGTAAATAACATCAGGGCGCGTGTCAATACGGGTGGTGATATGTGGTGGAATTTTGACAGAGCCCAGTACTATGTGCCCGCAGCTACCCAAAAAACTTCAATGTTTTCCGCTTCATTATGGATCGGAGGTCTTGACGTTAACGGACAGCTAAAACTTGCAGCGCAGAGATATCGTCAGATTGGTGTGGATTATTGGCCTGGACCATTGTCAATGATTGACGCTTCAATTGATGAAGAAACCTGCTCGCAGTATGACCAGATGTTCAGAATGACACGCCCGATGGTTGATGAATACCTTGCCTGGTGGTTCAGTTCAAACCGTGCAGAGGAATACCCCAATTACATTATTCCGGATGAAATTCTCAACTGGCCAGCGCATGGTGATGTTGCTAAAGGACAAAGCTACTACCTGGCGCCTTTCGTTGATAATGACGGTGATGGTAATTATGATCCGACACAGGGCGATTACCCATATTACGACATTGACAACAGCCTTTGCCGCACACTGACTCCAACCCCGGATGCCCAATATTATCATCCCAATGATCCAGATAACTGGAAATACGGAATTCTTGCCGACCAGGTAATCAAAGGTGACCAGACGCTCTGGTGGGTATTTAACGATAAAGGAAATATCCATACCGAAACCAACGGCGCAACCATAGGGTTGGAAATCAGAGCACAGGCTTTCGCTTTTGCGACTAATGATGAAATCAACAACATGACTTTTTACAGTTATGAAATCATTAACCGCTCAACATTTGCATTAACCAACACTTATTTCAGCCAGTGGGTGGATACCGACCTGGGTTATGCCTGGGATGATTACGTTGGTTGTGATGTTGCCAGAGGCCTTGGATATTGCTACAATGGATTTCCTCTTGATGGAACCGGCGAAGTGGAAGCTTATGGCGAGCAACCCCCGGCAATCGGTGTTGACTTTTTCCAGGGGCCTTACATGGATCCAAACTTAGCTGATGATCCAAAATATACTTTTGTTACCAATGCACAAGGTGATACAATTGACAAGATCCAGATCTGCGACGTAAGTATTAATGGTGTAAATTTTGGTGATGGGATTGTAGATAACGAGCGTTTCGGGATGAGAAGATATGTTTATCACAACAATACTTCGCCTAACCCAAACACAACCGACCCGCGCTATGCCCCTGAGTATTACAATTACCTGAGAGGTATCTGGAAAGACAATACCAAAATGATCTATGGCGGTACTGCTCACGTTAGCGATGCAAATGCCGTAGGTCCTGAATGTGACTTTATGTTTCCGAGCGATACCGACCCTTGTAACTGGGGAACCGGTGGCGTACCACCCAATGACGGATATAACCAGGATGGTAAATACTGGACTGAAGAGACTCAGAATAACCAGCCCGGTGACCGCCGTTTCATGCAATCAGCCGGACCATTCACCCTGGAGCCAGGCGCTGTGAACTACATTACTGTTGGTATTCCTTGGGCACGCGCTACAACCGGCGGCCCCTGGGCGTCCGTGGAACTCCTCAGGGTAGTTGATGACAAATGTCAGGCGCTCTTCGATAACTGTTTTAAAGTACTCGATGGCCCTGACGCTCCCGATCTTACATTCAACGAGTTGGACGGTAAATTGGTTGTTTTCCTTTCAAACCGTAAAGGTTCAAATAACTATCGTGAGTCTTACAGTGAGATTGACCCGAATATACAATTGATTGAGGATTCTATTCCTCTGCCTGATGAAGTTCAGGATTCGCTGAGAACCTATTTCTTCGAAGGATACCAGATTTATCAGTTGCGTTATCCTGAAGTGAGTGTCGAAAGTTTGAAAGACCCCGATCTTGCAAGGCTTGTTGCCCAGTTTGATGTTAAAAACGGGGTTTCCAAATTGGTCAATATCTATTTTGACCAGTCCATTGGCTATAGTGTACCAGTTGTTGAAGTCGTTGGAAGAGATGAAGGTATTGAGCACTCTTTTGTACTTTCTACTGATGCATTTGCCGAAAAAGACCCAAAAATGGTAAATAATAAGCAATACTATTTTATGGCTGTTGCTTACGCCTTCAACCAGTACGCACCTTACAGTGAAGAACCAGGTGTACTCAACGGACTTTATGGCCAGAAGAGACCTTACCTTGCAGGTAGAAAGAATATCAAAACCTACACTGCTATTCCTCATAAGACTGTTGGCGGAACAGTGCTTAATGCAAGTTATGGCGATGGTTTTGAAATTGTCAGGTTGCAGGGACAGGGAAGTGCCGGTGTAGGTATTGACCTTTCACAGGCTACTGTGGATGAAATTCTGTCAAAGCCGCCAATTGACTATAATACTTTTGTTAGTCCTCCTTACGGAATTAAGTCATTGGAGCAAAGACTCATACCTCAGACAAAATTTGGTGATCCAAACTATCCGATTGCTTACAATCCGAAATACAAGAAAGGACAAGGTCCGGTTAAAGTAAAAGTTGTTGATCCGGTGAATGTTAAAGCCGGTAAGTACAAAGTCGAGCTGTTCAACGTGAAGATGCCTTTTACCGTTACAGGTACTGGGGATACCATTTATGATTCAACTGCTATAATCAGGGCAAACTGGAGATTAACTGACCAGGCAAATAATGTTTGGGTTTCGGACACGACAATTGATAAGCGCAACGAACAGGTTATACCTGAGCTGGGGATTTCAATTAATATGGAACAAATTGCTTACCCCGGGGATGCAAAGGCTGTCAATAATGGTTTTATCAACTCTACAATCAAGTATAAAGATAGTTCCCAACTCTGGTTTTCAGGAGTTCCGGACCTCGATGTTCCTTCAACACCACTCAACTGGATCAGATCCGGCGTTTATGTTGATGGTAACAGCCCTTACAACGACTGGAACATGAGCGCTGACAACCCATTGGATGCCAGCCAGAATTACGAAAAGGTAATCCCAATGTCAGTTCCCGTTTTTGGCGGCGAATTGACAGGTGGCACCTGGGCTCCTTTCCCTATGGTTGCAACACGTATTAACATGGATTATGGTCATGGCCCTGCCCCAACCGGCTCAAAGCCTTCTACACTCAGAAGTACCGCAAGTGTTCAGGTGGTATTGACAAGTGATAAAACCAAATGGACAAGATGTCCGGTTGTGGAACTCTGCCCCGATCCAATGCTTGCCGAAGGTAACGCGCCACAATATACTTTGCGTCGTTCTGCTTCAGTGGATAAGGACGGAAAGTTTTCAGATCCTGCTGCAGCACCAAGTACCAATCCTGCAGATGCCAATTATATTTCAGCTACGGGTATGGGCTGGTTCCCGGGTTACGCCATCAATGTTGAGACCGGTGAACGTCTGAATGTGATGTTTGGTGAAAACTCATGGCTTTCCGGTGATAATGGCCGCGATATGCAGTGGAATCCAACCTCAACACTGGTTAACGAAACCAACTTTGCTCCGGTTTTCGGTGGTATGCACTACCTTTATATTATGGGCAACAGACAAATCAATATTGGTTCGGGGGTTAATCAGTTTGGATTTACCTTCCCGCCTTACGATGCAGGTAATAAACTGAATCACGTTTTCAGAATCAGTCCTGACTCACTGCCACTTGGAACAGTAACACTGCCTGCAATCTATCAAAGCTGCCTTTGGGTGAATATACCACTGAAAGCTGTCGGTCAACCCTGGCTGCCTGAAGGTAACGACGCAACCATCAGCATACGCATTGCGAAACCCTATGAAAGGTATATGTCCAGCGCTCAGGCACGTAATAATGTCCAGAATTTGAACAACTTTAATCCTGTTTACGAATTTGATGCTACCGGTATGGAGGCAATACCTTACGATGCCAAGCAAAACGAAAAGCACCTCGACCTGATTAATGTAGTTCCTAATCCTTATTATGCTTATGCCGACGGTCCAGGTTATGAAAGAAACCAGCTTGATACACGTATCAAAATCATCAACCTGCCTCCTCGCTGCGTGGTAACGATTTACAATATCAGCGGTACACTTATCAGGCAGTACAATGTTGACAAAACCGGTATTGCCAACCCGAGTTCTTCAACCAGGGGCGAAGATACCGACGCTCAGACTTCCATTGACTGGGATTTGAAAAATTATGCCGGTATTCCTATTGCCGGTGGCATTTACCTGATCCACGTGAAAGAAACCGGTGGCCGGAATGGTGAACGGGTAATTAAATGGTTTGGCTCGATGCGTCCAGTTGACCTCAATACATTCTAATGCTAATCAGATTGGAAATTTTAAATAACTAAGAATTATGAAAAATTTTTATAGATACACAATCACAGTAATTGTCCTGACAATTCTCCTGTTGCCGGCTTATGAATTAACGGCAGGTAATCCTGACCGTGCAGGTGAGGCCGGCGCATCCGAACTGCTCATCAATCCCTGGGCAGGATCGTCAGGATGGGGTGGAGCAAGCATTGCATGTTCCAGAGGTCTTGAGTCGCTTTATACCAATGTGGCCGGCACTGCATTTACACAGCGCACCGAACTGATATTCTCCAATACAACTTACCTGAAAGGCGCCGATATCAACATTATGAATTTTGGCTTTTCGCAGAAGGTTGGAGAAGCCGGAGCGTTATCACTGTCAATTATGTCGATGAGTTTTGGCGATATCAGCAGAACTACAATTGATAATCCTGATCCATCGGATGTCAATATCGGGACTTTTGCACCCAACTTGTTGAATATCAATATTGCTTATGCAAAGGCCTTCTCCAATAGTATTTATGGAGGTTTTAACCTGAAAATCATCTCCGAGTCTATCGCTGACCTGAGCGCTCAGGGCATTGCAATTGATGCTGGTATTCAGTATGTTACTGGAGCTCAGGAAAATATCAAGTTTGGAATTGCCCTGAAGAACGTAGGTCCAACTATGCGATTTTCCGGTGACGGTTTGACATTCCGTGGTTTCTACAACCAGTTTTCGCGTACATCGCCCACGTTTGTTCAGCCCTCGTCAGAGTTTCAGTTACCTGCTCAACTTTCAATCGGTGGAGCTTACGACTTTCTGTTTGGCGAAAATAACCGGTTTACACTCGCTGGGGCATTCATTTCCAACTCATTTACCAAAGACCAGTTTAGCCTTGGTGGAGAGTTTTCGTTGAAAGATATCCTTGTGCTAAGGGCTGGCTATCTTTACGAAGACGGAATTACCAACAAACCTGACCGTACTACAGTATTTACTGGTCCAAGCGCTGGATTATCTGTGCAGATACCGCTGAATAAAGAAAAGGGTTCGATTTTCTCAGTGGACTATTCCTACCGCGATACCGATCCATTCGATGGCGTCCATACCATTGGCGCTCGGATCAGCCTGTAAAAAAAAGCCCACAGAAGCTAAATTCTGTTTATCTTTGCAAAAAATTTAAGGCCCTTTTTTCGGAAAGGGTCTTTTCTATTATTATGATTTCTTATCAACATTCTAATTAAACAGTTATGACCGGAATTAAATATTACAGCGAAGAAGGGCTGAAGAAACTTGAAGAAGAACTGCAATATATGATTGCCGTCGAACGGCCTGCAATCTCAAGACAGATTGCGGAAGCACGAGACAAAGGGGACCTGTCCGAAAATGCTGAATATGACGCTGCAAAAGAGGCTCAGGGGATGCTCGAAATGAAAATTTCGAAGCTCGAGGAATTGGTTCGTAATGCAAGAATCATTGATGAATCAAAACTCGATACCTCAAAGGTTTTGATCTTATCCAACGTAAAGATCAAGAACCTGAAAAATGGCGCAACAATGACCTATACTATCGTGCCCGAAAGCGAGGCCGATCTGAAGGCAGGGAAAATTTCCGTGAATTCGCCTATTGCTAAAGGTCTTTTGGGAAGAAGAATTGGCGATAAGGTGGAAATCCAGGTACCTGCCGGTAAGATTACTTTTGAGGTAGTTGAAATTACAAGATGACCCAGAAACTTTTTCGATACATGAGAAATGCTAAATGACCCGTCGTTTAGCATTTTTTGTAAAATGAATACCTTTGTTCGAACATTAAAAAATAATACTAATGAGCACTATCTTCACTAAGATTATCAAAGGAGAGATTCCTTGTTACAAGATAGCCGAGGACGATCAGTATTTTGCTTTTCTTGACATCAACCCGTTGGCAAAAGGGCATACCCTCGTTATTCCCAAAGCTGAGGTAGATTATATTTTTAACCTCGATTCTAAAACCCTCCAGGGGCTTTTTGCCTTTGCGCAGAAAGTAGCTTTGGCTATTGGTCAGGTGGTAGATTGCAAAAAAGTCGGAGTTGCTGTCATCGGCCTCGAAGTACCGCATGCTCACGTTCATCTGGTCCCAATAAATGGCATTTATGATATTGATTTCAGCAAACCAAAACTGAAGTTAACTAAGGAGGAATTTGAGCAATTAACTGCAAAGATCAGCGCAAAAGTAGAGATTTAGAAACCTGCGATGAAAAGAAAGTATGATTTCCTTGTTCTTGGTACCGGAATTGCCGGATTGAGTTTTGCCCTAAAGGTAGCCGATTTTGGAAGTGTGTGTATAATTTCCAAGGCCGAAGCCCGCGATACTGCAACTCAGTATGCCCAGGGCGGAATCGCTGCCGTAATGTACACACCTGATACTTATGAAAAGCACATTCGGGATACTATGGTTGCAGGCGACGAGTTGAACAACCCTGAAATTGTGAGGATAACAATTACCGAATCAACCGACAGAATAAAGGATTTGCTGAAATGGGGAGTAGATTTCGATAAAACAGCCGGCGGACGTTTTGACCTGGGTAGGGAGGGCGGCCACTCCGAATACCGGGTTCTTCATCACAAGGACAGCACCGGAAAAGAGATTCAAAACGTGCTGCTCCACGAAGCCACCAGGCATCCCAATATCCATCTGCTCGAGAATCATTTTGCCGTTGAGCTGATCACACAGCATCACCTCGGCGAGAAAGTAACCCGCCGGAAAGACGATATCGAATGTTTCGGCGCCTATGTTCTGGATGTCAAAACAAACCATGTGGATACCGTCCTGGCAAAAATCACTATCCTTGCAACCGGAGGCATCGGAAATGTTTATTCCTCTACTACTAACCCACCAGTTGCCACCGGCGATGGAATTGCTATGGTTTATCGCGCCAAGGGGGTAGTGGAAAACATGGAATTCATACAGTTTCATCCTACTGCTCTATACAACCCAAAGGAAAAGCCTAACTTCCTTATCACCGAAGCCCTGCGAGGATTTGGCGCCGTTCTCAAAACCATCAAAGGTGAGGAGTTCATGCAGAAGTATGACCAACGCGGATCGCTTGCTCCCCGCGACATTGTTGCCCGCGCCATTGATACCGAAATGAAAATCAGCGGATCCGATCATGTTTACCTCGATTGCAGGCGCCTCGACAAAAATGGACTGATAAACCATTTCCCGACAATCTATGCCAGATGCCTTAGTGTAGGTATTGATATCACGACTACCATGATTCCTGTTGTGCCGGCCTGTCATTACGTTTGTGGTGGGATCAAGGTGGATAAATTTGGCCGGAGTTCGATCCGAAATCTGTATGCGAGCGGTGAGTGTGCTTCCACCGGATTACACGGTGCTAATCGGCTTGCATCCAACTCTTTGCTCGAATCGCTGGTGTTTTCACACCGCGCTGCAATGGATGCAAGAGAAGTTTTCAGGAATATAAAATTCAACGATCAGATTCCAGACTGGTCCTATGAGGGAACTGTGCTTAACGAAGAGATGGTGCTCATTACCCAAAGCATTAAGGATTTGCAGACGCTCATGAGCAGCTACGTTGGTATTGTCCGCTCAAATCTTCGCCTTCAGCGGGCAATGGATCGCCTCGAGATTCTATACAAGGAAACAGAAGATCTTTTTAAAAAATCAATCTTGTCACAGGACATTTGTGAATTAAGAAACCTTATCAATGTTGCCTATCTCATTATTAAAATGGCCATGAACCGCAAAGAGAGCCGGGGTTTGCACTATTCACTCGACTACCCTCGCCACACAGCAAAATCTAATGAAAGCCCTGCTGAACTCTAAGGAATTATGAATAAAAGTAGTTTCATACAATTACTATCCAATCCTTCGGGAATTAATCCGTCGCACAACGAACAACTGAAGGAAATTGTTGAGGAATATCCCTATTTCCAGTCGGCTCAGGTATTGTATTTCTTATCACTGCTCAAATCAGAGAGCATACATTCGCACAGCCGGTTAAAACTTGCCGCAGCCTATGCCGGCGACCGGGGGCTTTTAAAATCGCATACTGATAAAATCAGGAAGTGGGTTTCAGAACAAACCAAAGAAACTCAGCAGGAATCATTTCAAAACCCCAGTGTTGAAGCCAACCAAACAGTTCCGGATGAGCAGGTCATCGAGTTGCCTGTTTTGGACGAGATAGCCGAAACTTTGCACATTCAGTCCATTCACCAGGTTGAACCAGAGGTTCAAAAAGAACAGATTTCTGCTTTTGAATCTGACCATAAGCCCTTGCTGCCGCCAAAATCCAAGGAGGAGCTGATAGACCGGTTTATCGAGAATGCTCCCAGGATTACAAGATCACCGAAAGATTTTTTTGACCCGGATGATGCAGCCAAAAACAGTATGCAAGATAATGATGTCATTGTAAGCGAAACGCTCGCAATAATACTACTGAATCAGGGCAAACCGGACAAGGCCATTAAAATTTATCAGAAATTAAGTAGTTCCAATCCGGAAAAAAGTAGTTACTTTGCAGCCCTTATTGAAAAAATAATTCAGGAACAAAACTTAAATCATTGATATCATGGTACTTTTCATTCTTTTTACAATTTTGATCCTCATTGCTGCAGTGCTCCTGGTACTGGTTGTACTCGTACAAAACTCAAAAGGAGGCGGACTGGCATCCAATTTTGCAGGGTCAAACCAATATCTGGGCGTTAGAAAAACCGCCGACTTCCTGGAAAAATTCACCTGGACCCTTGCAGTTCTGATGCTGGTATTTGTTCTGGCATCCTCTAAATCAATTCCCAAGCACCGGAGTATTGCCGTCGAATCAGTGGAAAGTGAAATTATTGAAAGCATCGAAAAATTGCCGGTTTCAGCAACTCAGCCATTTGCTCCCACCGAAAACCAGCAATCCAACGCTACCCAGCAAGAAACAACACCCGAAGGAAACTAAGACATACGTTTAACCACATTCAAAATGTCAGATTGTCACTAACAGTCTGACATTTTCTTTTTCTGCCAAACGGTTTGCTACCCCCCTCGGTTATCAATTAAATTTGATTGTTCTGAAGCAACTGACTCATAGTCTGTTTTTACTTTCCCGGATGCTCTCTTGCTTCACTTTAGATTAAAATATCTGACAAGTTTGCCGACAGAATTCCATCGAAAATCAAAAAGTCAGTCAATTCCCGCTTTGGCACAAATTGTGATCTGGCCGGCGCATTCCAGATTGAACATTCAAAATAATCATTTAAAAAATCAAGTAATATGTCGAAAGTAAACATTAAACCATTGGCTGACAGAGTGGTGATTGAGCCGCTTGCAGCAGAACAGAAAACCGCAGGAGGAATTATAATTCCTGATACAGCAAAAGAAAAACCCCAGCGTGGTACCGTTGTAGCGGTGGGCCCTGGAAAAAAGGATGAACCACTCACCGTAAAAGAGGGAGATATTGTTCTTTATGGCAAGTATGCCGGCACCGAGATCAACATCAACAACAATGATTATCTGATCATGCGCGAATCAGACATAGTTGCAATAATCTAATTGGTAATCACTTAGCAAACAATTTTAAAATTCATAAAACATGGCAAAAGACATCATTTATAACCTTGAAGCTCGCGAAGCATTGAAAAAAGGCGTTGACGCGCTGAGTAATGCAGTAAAAGTAACCCTCGGACCAAAAGGTCGCAATGTAATTATTGACAAATCTTTCGGCTCCCCTACAGTTACCAAGGATGGCGTTACTGTAGCTAAAGAAGTGGAATTGAAAAACCCGGTAGAAAACATGGGGGCTCAAATGGTTAAGGAAGTAGCTTCCAAAACCAATGATCTCGCCGGCGATGGCACAACAACTGCTACTGTTCTGGCTCAGGCCATTTTCACTGCCGGGATCAAAAACGTTACCGCTGGCGCTAACCCGATGGATCTCAAGAGAGGCCTCGATAAAGCAGTGGTTGCCGTTATTGAAAATCTGAAAATGCAATCCAAAGAGATAGGCGACAGCAGCGAAAAAATAGAGCAGGTAGCCTCAATCTCAGCCAACAACGACCACCAGATTGGCAAACTGATTGCTGAAGCAATGAGCAAAGTGAAAAAAGAGGGTGTGATTACCATCGAGCAGGCCAAAGGAACCGAAACCTATGTTGACGTTGTTGAAGGTATGCAATTCGATCGTGGATATATATCCCCCTATTTTGTCACCGACACCGAAAAAATGGAAGCCGTTTACGAGAATCCTTTCATCCTGATCCACGACAAAAAAATCTCTGTGATGAAGGATCTGCTCCCGATTCTGGAGAAGGTGGTTCAAACAGGCCGTCCGCTGCTTATCATTGCCGAAGACGTTGAAACCGAAGCTCTGGCAACCCTCGTGGTTAACAAACTCCGTGGTGGACTAAAGGTTGTAGCTGTTAAAGCTCCCGGATTTGGCGACAGAAGGAAAGAGATGCTCGAGGATATCGCAATCCTCACCGGTGGAACTGTTATCTCCGAAGAAAAAGGCTACAAACTCGAAGACACTGTTCTCGATTACCTGGGTCTTGCCGAAAAGATTACGGTTGACAAAGAAAATACAACCATCGTAAGCGGAAAAGGCTCAAAAGCTGCTATTGACGGTCGTGTAGCGCAGATCAAGAAACAGATCGAAACTACAACCTCAGATTATGACAAGGAAAAACTGCAGGAAAGATTGGCTAAGCTGGCCGGTGGAGTAGCAGTAATTTATGTTGGAGCCGCCAGTGAAGTGGAAATGAAAGAGAAAAAAGACCGTTTTGATGACGCACTCAATGCCACACGCGCAGCTATCGAAGAGGGAATTATCCCCGGTGGTGGAGTTGGTTACCTACGTGCAATCAGCGCTCTTGATAATCTCAAAGGCGACAACGAAGATCAAACCACAGGTGTAGCCATCCTGAAAAGAGCACTGGAAGAGCCTTTGCGCCAGATAGTTGAGAACGCTGGTATGGAAGGTTCGGTGATCGTTAACAAAGTGAAAGAAGGCAAAGGTGACTATGGTTTCAATGCTCACACCGAAGTTTACGAAAGCCTTTACGATGCCGGAGTTATTGACCCGACCAAAGTGGCCCGCGTAGCCCTTGAAAATGCTTCTTCGATTGCTGGAATGTTGCTCACTACCGAGTGCGTTCTCGCCGAAAACAAGGACGACAAAGAAACCCCTGGTATGCCTGGCGGAATGCCTCCGGGAGGAATGGGCGGAATGTACTAAAATAATTGAAATTCAGATAATTAAAAGCCCTCCGATTGGAGGGTTTTTTTTTGCCAGGCTGGAAAAAAGCTACTTTTACAAATGAGGCATGGACATCGCTATTGGGGTTTCTCGGGTTATTGATTCAAAGGCTTTTGATAAGACTGCTGCAATCTTGGGTTAAGATTTGGCCCATGCAACACGGTTTGGGAAAGTCTTTTGAGAGCCACTGGGCAGATATTCATTTAACTCTTGCTCGGTGAGTTTAAAAAAAACCGCCAATTTCTGATTTGTCTCATTTGTCGTATGTTCTTCTTCATCAGATAGAAATTGCAGGAATGGGAGCATAATTGATTGAAAATCTGGTATCATGACGTTATTTTTTAATGTAAAGTTTCGTTTGAGTTTGGTAATAAAGTTCTATAAACGGATAATCTGCAAAGCAAAAATGCCTGTCATAATGGCTACTACGAAGCTGATCATTGTTCCGATAAGGATGTATTCGGCTTCTTTGCGGTTTTTCGAGTCTTTAATGTCGCCAAACCGTAAAATTGACTTGGCCGCAATCAGAAAGCCGATACCAGCATACTGATCCACCAGCACAAAGGTCAAAATCAAGATCCTTTCGATGATACCGATCCAGCGACCGGCCTCCGGCAGCCCTTTGTTGATTTCAACCTGCTCCTGCCAGGGCTTGGTGATTTTGGCAATAAGAAATCCTGCCGGCCAGATTACGGTGATGTAGGCCGCCGTTACTGCTAGGAATCTGACATTGCCGGCCAGAACAGTTATCCAGCCCGTGGGAGTCACCTTGTCGTAGAGATAAAAATACCAGGCAATTACGAGGATGATGAGATGGATCAACTGGTCAACAATAAACTCTTTCGCGTTGTCACCGGTGGTGCTTTTCCAGATGTCGGCAGCCAGGTGGGTGATCATGACAATTAGTGGAATCCAGAAATTTTGGTAATGCCCCGAAAACAAGTAAGTGAGTATCCCGATGATCAGAACGTGCAGATACAACCCGCCGGCTTTCCAGCCTTTTGTTTTCTTTTGAATTATCCAGTTCTTATGTTGAAAGAGAAAATCTCCAAGCAGGTGAGCGATCAATAGCCGCAGGAACAGAGCAAGATTGCCATCTGACATGATCTCATTCATTGGTATTCAATTTGGTTTCTTAAGAATGGTTTTAATAAATAACCTCTTAAGATTATAAAATATAAATATAACTTTCAAAGGTTATAAAATATCTATATTATCTCAGGAGATTATATTATTTGTCTGGGTTCCTATTAGTTCTTTAAATCTCGTTTCCATTAATTCAATAGCCGGAATACTGGCAGAGAGTTGCCTTTTATGAACTGCTGGTTGTGAGATTGACATACGCTGAGCTATTTCGGATTGCGTCTTGCCTCTGAAGAATTCGATAACCACGGCAGCTCTGGCGGGTGTCCATCGGGAGATAATTGTATCCAGGAGTGCACCTTCGACCTGCAACTCTCTGTTGTGCTCCTCAAACGGTGTGATGATGCTCAGAAAGCTTTTGGTCTGGTTCATTTTGTCGAGGTAAGGACCGGAATTGCGGTATGCTTCACCGTCACCTTCTCCACCATGCAGGCTGGGAAGCAGGTCTATCGTGCCAATACCGATGGCAATCCTGGCATCAAATGCATCTTTGAGAGTGGTAGGAAATGCTTTGCGGATGGATGCCCTGATGACAATTGCCGCTCGGAGGGACAGAACCGGATTTAGCAGAACCCCCTGAAAGCTGTCGCCTCGAAAAATTTCAAAGGGAAATGCAATGGCCTCTTTTCCCAGGACTTCATCAACAGCAGAGAATGCGTGATGGATTTCATCCAGCAACTGCCGCCTCTGATCGCCCTCAAGTCTTTTCGATCCGGCCACATCGCCTGTGATCACTGCAAAGAGTTTTGAGCTGTCCATGGCTAAGCCTTTAATTTCTTGTACTTTATGCGGTGCGGGGTGTCGGCGCCAAGACGCTTTTTACGGTTCTCTTCGTACTCGGTGTAGCTTCCTTCGAAATAATAAACCTGCGAATCGCCTTCAAAAGCAAGGATATGCGTGGCAACGCGGTCGAGGAACCAGCGATCGTGCGAAATGATCACGGCACAACCGGCAAAGTTTTCCAAGCCCTCTTCGAGCGCCCTCAGGGTGTTGACGTCTATATCGTTAGTTGGTTCGTCGAGCAGCAGCACGTTGGCTTCCTGGCGTAGCGTAAGCGCCAGGTGAAGTCGGTTACGTTCACCACCTGACAGGACGCCGGTTTTCTTCTCCTGGTCGGCGCCGCTGAAGTTGAACCGGGCAACATAAGCCCGCGAACTCATGATCCTGTTGCCAAGCTGAATGTTTTCCTGACCTCCGGAAATCACCTGCCACACTGATTTTTCGGGATCAATTTCAGCATGCGACTGATCCACATAAGCGAGTTTCACTGTTTCGCCAATCCGGAATTCACCGTTATCGGGCGTTTCGTTGCCCATTATCAGCCTGAAAAGTGTTGTTTTACCAGCACCATTCGGCCCAATAATCCCAACAATACCGGCCGGTGGCAACTTAAAAGTCAGATTTTCGAAAAGCACTTTTTCACCAAAAGCCTTGGATACATTCACCGATTCGATCACATTTGTCCCTAATCTCGGGCCGTTGGGAATGAAAATTTCCAAACGTTCTTCCTTCTGTTTTACATCCTCGTCAAGCAGTTTTTCGTAGGCCGAGAGCCTTGCTTTGGCTTTGGCATGACGGGCTTTGGGCGCCATGCGAACCCATTCCAGCTCGCGTTCCAGCGTTTTGCGGCGCTTGCTCTCCGCTTTCTCTTCCATCTTCAGGCGATTGGATTTCTGTTCAAGCCAGGAGGAATAATTTCCTTTCCAGGGAATTCCTTCGCCGCGATCAAGTTCGAGAATCCAGCCGGCAACGTTATCGAGGAAGTAGCGGTCGTGGGTTACGGCAATCACCGTTCCTTTGTATTGCTTCAGATGTTGCTCGAGCCATTCCACCGACTCGGCGTCGAGATGATTGGTTGGCTCATCAAGTAGCAGAATGTCAGGTTCTCTGAGTAAAAGCCGGCAAAGTGCCACTCTTCGGCGTTCTCCCCCTGAAAGATTTTTTACTGGTGAATCGCTTTCGGGGCAACGAAGCGCATCCATCGCTCGCTCGAGTTTTGAATCAAGCTCCCAGGCATCATGCTGGTCAATCAGATCGGTGAGTTTCCCCTGCCTTTCGATCAGCTCATTCATTTCGTCGTCGCTCATTGGTTCGCCAAATTTCAGGTTGATGGCCTCATATTCTTTCAGCAGATCTGCAACTTCCTGAACGCCCTCTTCCACAATCTCTTTTACAGTTTTAGAATCGTCGAGATGTGGTTCCTGCTCCAGCAATCCAATCGAATAACCGGGCGAAAAAGCGATGTTGCCCTGATAGGAGGGATCAACACCGGCAATAATCTTTAGCAGGGTGGATTTTCCCGAGCCGTTCAAACCAATGATGCCAATCTTGGCGCCATAGAAAAATGAGAGATAAATATCTTTTAAAATCTGCTTATTTGGCGGAATGAGTTTTCCAACGCCCACCATCGAAAAAATAATCTTGTTGTCGTCAGCCATAACTATTTAAATCTTAGTGAAATAATCAATGGTCAAAATTAGTAAAAAACTGATTGGTCAAGTGATTTGCCACTTCCAGAAGGTTTTCTGAGCTTTTGCCGGCAGGGTTACAATTTCAGCCTTAATCCGTTTTCGAGTGAAAGGTCGTAAGGTTTCACGTTGTTCACCGGAAGGTTGTTGTACTTGTAGTTGAAATTGATGGAGAAGAAGAGTTTCCTGATAATATTGAACTCCAGTGTAGTTTCAGCAGCAACTCTAAAATCGTTGATATTTTCGAATGCTGGCTGGTAATAAACCACGCCTGTAAAGCTTATCATCTCTTTTTTCGACCAGTCAAAACTAATAAAGTTGGTTGCTCTTACCAGTTGTTTGTCAATGTTTTCAGGGTCAGAATTATAATTTTCGTGTTCAAACATCACCCCTGCACTGGCATTCAAAAGAAACACGGTTGTAGTATCTTTTTTCGAAACTGTTTTAAGCACTCTGTATTTTATGGAAGTTCCCAGCAGATCCCGATATCTGAGATCAATAAATTCGTCGTACTGCCGCTGAGCAAAATACTCCCAATTGGCTTTTTTGTCCAATTTCCACATCCCTCGCAGATGCACAAAGCCCTGATTTTGAATCCGGCTGCCACTGGCCGATTTGAATTCAAAATTCGATACCAGGAAATAATCAAAGTTATCCGACGAATGATCCAGACGGCCACCAGCCTTCAGGGCATTGTATTCCGTGTTCCCTGATTTGATAGTGAATGTAGTTTGCAGGTTAAAAAGGAAACCCTCCTTTTGATCGTATTTTCTGAATTTCTCTGTATTTACCTGGGCATTAGCTGATTGCACCAGAAACAGAAATGCAGCAATTAGCTTTACCAAAATACCATAAGTGGAAATCCGCACAGGTAAGAATTTGGGTTAGTTTAAACTGCTTATCTTTTTGATCATCAACGATATATATACCAATATTCCACCAAATAACAGCGCAAAAGCACCGACAAGGAAAGTAATCATAGTAATGGATTCCAATGGGTTGAAAAACAGGATCAACCCGAACAACAAGGTTATTATACTGTTGAAAATCATTAATTTATGGTTGACGGATGTCTTTGGGATTCGCAGAGAGATCAGCAGTTGCATCACACCTACCAGAACCGCCCAGATACCAACTATTATGGCGAATATTTCGAGGCTTCTTTTGGTATAAATCACAATGAAAATCCCAATGATGACGCTTAGCACCGAACTAAGCAAATTGTAGGGAATGATGCGCGTTTCTTTGATGGATTTCCATGAGAGAAAAATTCCAAGTGCGCCTGCGCCTATCAGAATCAGTCCAAAATACAGCGTGATGGTTTTGGCGGTTTCCTGTGGCACAAGCATGGCAAACAGGCCGAAAATGATCGCAATGATGCCGTTGATCAGCAGCAGCGAGCGAAATTGAGTAAGTTGCTCATTCATGGTAATGTAATTTAGTTTTAGTGTTTTTCATAATTCTGTCAAGCTCCATCGTGGCCGGTTCCCAGTTGTAATTTTTCAAGACAAATTGGTAACCTGCTTCGGCAATATTTTCAGATAAACCTTTGTCTTTCAATAGTTTGATAATTAATTCAGCAAATCCTGTAGCATTATTTCCCACCAAAAGATCTTTCCCGGCCTCGGCGCCCAAAGCACTGAAAGCGAGTGACGAGGTTATCGAGGGAATCCTCATGGCCATGGCTTCCAGCAGCTTGTTCTGCAGCCCGGTTCCGATGCGCATCGGGGCAATGAAAATCCTTGCGCTGGCATAGCATTCCCTGATGTCGTCAACCCAGCCGGTTACTTTCACCGACTCACTTTCAAGATTTTTAACCCGCTGGGCCGGAGTGGCGCCAGCCAGCAACAATCGTGCTGACGGAAATTTCTCTTTCACCAAAGGTAAAATCTCTTTGGCCAGGAACTCGGCTGCATCCACATTAGGAGGGTATCCCATGTTGCCGGTGAATACCAGCTCAAATTGCTTTTCATAATCCATCGGCTTGAAAAATCCGGTATCCACCCCGTTGGGGATTATGTGAATCTGCTCTCTTTTCGGATGAGGGATCAGGTCGCGGTCGGGCGCTGAAATGATGGTTTTGTTATTGAAAATCTCAAAAAGATCATGCTCGTACCTGAGCAATCTTTTGTATTCCATTTTCAAAATTGGCCTGATATAAAAAGGGGAATTTGCAATGCGCCGTTCAATCCCTTTTGAAAAAACATCTTGATAGTCAATGGTTTTGGGTAAATTTTCCTCTTTAACAAATTCAGCTACCCGTAGCAACTGGCAAAAGATATGATCGGGCTGAATTTCGCGGATGGCCTGGTGGATTTGCTGTTTCACCCTGCGATTGTAAAAGTAGCCCGCCTGAAATGGTATCCCCTTGAGCAGTGCTTTAAATAGGTTGATGACGATGCTCCACTTGCTGATGTTGAAAACCCGGATGGTTTTGCAGAAGGGCTGCAACTCACGAATGGCGTCAGGATGGAGTTGGGTGTCGTTGAGCGCAAACAGACTGATTTCGTTGGTTTTCGACAAAAACCGGATATGGTTGTATGCCCTGAGCTTGTCGCCTTTTTCGAGCGGGTAGGGTACTCTTGGAAGTAGAACGAGCAGTTTCATCCGACAAAGATAGTGTTTAAGGCTTATTGCCGGACAATGACCGTGTGGTAAAAATCTGTCATTCTGGAAATGATTTCCCTGTTTGAGTGTTCTTTTCGGATCAGGTTCCTGGCGTTTTCGCCCAGCGTTTGGGTAAATTGCTCATCATCCACGCAGCGCTGCACGGCCAGGGCAAATGCCTCCGGGTCATCGGCCAGCAGGATGTTTTCCCCATCGCTTACATTGATCCCTTCGGCGCCGATGGTAGTCGAAATAATGGCCCTTGCTGCCGCCATGCCTTCGATGATTTTGATCCGGATTCCGCTGCCGGAAAATAATGGTACAACTTCGATGGCCTTCGAGTACATGAAATCAAAAGCATCAGCAACCTCGCCAACTACCACAACATTAGGTAGTTGCATCTGATTCAGCCAGTCGGGCATTTCACGTCCGGCGATGTAAAACTTCAAATCCGGATTCGCCTGGTTAACCAATGGCCACACTTTTTCCAAAAACCATTTTATTCCCTCCTCATTTGGCATCCAGTTCATGGCGCCGATGTGGAACAATGATGGGAACTCGGCTTCAATGCCGTGATTCTCCTTGATTTTTTCGAGGTTGATGCCAAATGGAATGGCTACCATTGGAACCTGGCAGCCTTGTTTTATGAAAAACTCTCCATCTTTGGCAGTTATGGTACAAATCCCATCAAATTTCGAAAGTACGCCCAGCTCATACCTTTTGAGGGTTTTGGCCAGGTGCTTCAGGTAGAGTTTCTTCAGCGGATTGGTGGTGATTTGAGAAACTCTTTCCCAGATCAGATGCTCGATATTGTGTGCCCGAAGTATGATTCTGGCTTTGGAATATTTCCGGATGGTTTCGATATAGGGGCTTATGAAAAGCGTTTCCATCTGCACGATATCAAAGGTTTCATTGCTCAGGATCTTGATAAGTTTCTCCCGAAATGCTTTGCTGATAAAGCGCTCTACATGGTAAGATTTTCCGGTAAAAAGATTGAAAAAGGCATCAACCGGCTTGATGGAAAGATCAATATAAACAGTCTCGATGTGGGTTTTGTGGCGGTACTCTTCCGGGATATCCTTAACATCAACTCCGTATTTGTTAGAGTTGATGGCCAACACTTTTACCTGATGACCGGCATTTAACAGACCTTCGATGATGGCGTTCATCGCTATCGGGCCGCCCTCTTTTGGCGGGTAAGGCGATTTGTTGCAAAGAACGAGAACTTTCATCGGCTATCAGTTTTTAACTGTGATTTGGGCAGAAACTTTTTAAAAAGCCGGTCCCAGGTATCTGCATCAAGTAACGGAGAGTCGGTGGTAGCCTTGTAGGTCAGGAATATCCCCAGCGGCAGCAGTACCAGCGAAGCGAGCCACATGGCAACTGCGGGTGACATTGCACCGGCACGCGCATATTTTTCCCCGGAAATTGAAATGACATGGAAAATGACAAAAAAAATGATTGAGAACACCACCGGCATTCCCAGTCCTCCCTTGCGAATGATCGCTCCAAGCGGCGCTCCGATAAAAAATAAAATCAGGCAGGCAATGGAAAGGGTAAATTTCCGGTGCCATTCCAGGTCGTGCCTGATAATCCTTTTTTCGCGGCTGTCAAGGTCTTTCTTGTTGTATTCCAGGTTGTTTTTTATTGAGCGTGCAGTTTGCAGAGCCGATTCAACAGCTTTTACCTTTGTTGCCGAATCCACCTCGCTCATCGAAAAACCTATCTCCGATTCGGCTGCAAGCACCGAAAGAGAGTCGAGTTGCCGGAAATAAAAAAATCGTTCGCCGACAGAAGAAATAAGGTTTTTTTGCCGTGTTGCCAGGTCGCCTTTCAGCGAATCGCTGGTCCTTGTTAATTGAGCCAGATTCATCATCTGGTAGTTGTTTCGGAAAAGCTCCTCATCCGTTCGGTTCATCCCGAAATCCAGACCGCTGAATGTGCGGGTTTGTTCGCTGAACGAACTGCGCTGAAACGGACGGTTGACCCTGTAATTACTTCTGTCGGTCATCTCTTCGTAATTGTACCCGTCATAAAGATTGAAAACCAGCATGGTCTGATCGGGCGACAGCGCCATTTTACCCCATTTGGCGGTGGTAAGTTTTGTGTTACCCATCCGGTCAGTATGATTGTAGATCATCACATTACGGATAACATTGTTGTCGGGCTCCTTCTCGCGCACATAAATCGTAAAACCATCAATGCCATTATAAAAAACACCCTCCTGGATGTTGAAAGTCAGCTTCTTTTGCCTGACATCGTAAAGCAGCGAATGGAATTTCAGATTGGCTATTGGCAGAATATTATTAGAGAAGAAAAAGGCAAATCCGCTGATTATCAGCGATAATACTACCAGGGGCATCATGATGCGGCGCAGTGGAATTCCTGTGGATTTCATCGCTACCAGCTCGTAATGCTCGCCAAAATTTCCGAACGTCATCAATGATGAGAGCAAAATTGCCAGAGGCAAAGCCAGTGGTACAAAAGTACTGGATGCATAGAAAAGCAATTCGAGAAGCACATGGATTTCGAGCCCCTTGCCAACCAACTCGTCAACATATTTCCACAAAAACTGCATCACCAGAATGAACAGCGCAATGAAGAACGTAAACAGAAGCGGACCTATGTATGATTTTAATATGAACCAGTATAGCTTTTTCAAACCCTTGTAAATGTTGATGTGCTGTTATTAATCTGTGATTTGGCCGAAGCATTTCGCATAAAACCGTAATCAGAACGTTTCAGAATTGCTTTACAATGTGTAAAGAAACCTATTTTCAAAAAATAATGAAACTACGTGAAGTTGTCACTAAAAAAGATGCAAAACGTTTCCTCGACGTTGCCAGGATAATCTATAAAGGTGATAAAAACTGGATTTGCCCGCTTGATTCAGACATAGAAGCCATTTTTAGCCCGGAAAAAAATGCTTATTTCAACCAGGGTAATGCTATAAGATGGATTCTGGAGGATAATAGCGGCAGATCACTGGGACGAATAGCGGCATTTTACAACGAAAGGAAATCCCGCACATTTGCGCAGCCCACCGGTGGAATTGGATTTTTTGAGTGTGTGGATGATAAGGAAGCGGCATTTTATATGTTTGACCGCTGTAAAGAGTGGCTCGAGCAGCAAGGAATGGAGGCTATGGATGGTCCGGTGAATTTTGGTGAAAACGACTACTACTGGGGGCTTTTGACCGAAGGATTTATGCCGCAGAGTTATGGAATGAACTACCACCATCCCTACTATCGGAAGTTCTTTGAGGATTACGGATTCTATCCTTTTTTTGAGCAAATAACTAACCATCTCGACGTAACCAAGCCCTTTCCCGAAAGATTCTGGAAAATTGCCGACTGGGTTGCCAATAAGCCCGGTTTTACGTATGAGCATTTCAGGATGGCCAATGCCGATAAATACATCACCGACCTCAAAACTGTTTACGACACAGCCTGGGTAGATCACGAACATTTCACCCCTCTGAATGAAAAGGACATCAGAACAGCGCTTATGAAAGCCAAACCGATCATTGATGAAGAACTGATCTGGTTCGTTTACCACGAAGGAAAACCCGTGGCGTTTTTGGTGATGTTTCCTGATGTTAATCAGATATTCCGTCATTTTAACGGGAATCTGGGTTTTATCAATAAACTTCGTTTCCTATATTATCGCTGGCGCAAAGAGATCACCCGCACCCGTATTACCGTAATGGGCGTTGTGCCTCAATACCAGCGTCATGGTCTCGAGTCAGCAATTTTCAGAAACCTGCGGAGAGTATTCGACCGCCGGCCGCATTACACTGAAATTGAACTTTCGTGGGTAGGTGATTTCAACCTTCGTATGCGTGCTCTCCACGAAGCAGTCGGTGGAAAATTCGCTAAAAAACACATCACATACCGTAAACTTTTCAGTGCTGAGGCAGAAACCCGGCACGCAAATTTTATCAGGTTTAATAACAATCAGGGCGCTGAAGGGAAGGTAGATTAAACAGCGGAGTTAAAGCTGAGGTTCCTGCATACTGGCGACTGCTGACTGCCAAATGGCGGCTGAGACTTCGGCGTGAGCGCTCAGTCGAACGCCTGTCGAAGCCACTGCCGGCTTTTTTCATTAAAATACATCCTCAAAAGGGCTTTTATCTTAAGGGAGAAATTTAGCTCCTTTTCAGCACGTCAAGAAGTAGCTTTTTGTCCAGCCGGATAACAACCATGAGATACCCAAGTGTGAGCGCTGTGTTGATAGCCAGGCTAACTAGCTGACTTTCCGGTGTAATCATTACGCTAAAAAAGTACAATCCTACAGCAAGTCCGGGATAAAACAGCAGCCGTTTCAGGTTGTAGGGCACTTTGAAATGTTTTTGCCCCAGAATGTACGACAGAACCATCATGACGAAATATGCAAAAAAGGCAGCCCAGGCCGAGCCATAATAGCCCATGGTTGGAATGAGGACAAAATTCAAAACCACCGTAATCGCAGCGCCAATTATCGAAAGAACCGCACCAAAAATGGTCTGATTGGTCAGTTTGTACCAGATCGAAAGGTTGTAGAAAACGCCGAGGAAAAGATTGCCAAGCAGGAGCAGCGGAATTACTGCTTTGCCCTCCCGGTAAGCGCTTCCGATAAAAAGGATCACCACATCAATGTACATCATGGTTGCCAGAAAAATCAGCGATACTGCGATCATAAAAAGCGTCAGCACATCGGCATACAACTGCCTGGCTCCCGATTTCCCCGACTCGTTGAAGAAAAAGGGATCGGCAGCATAACGGAAGGTTTGCACGAAAAGCGCCATGATTATCGAAACTTTGTAGCAGGCGCCATAAATACCCACCTGGCCCATTACATCCGTGCCTTCAGGCAAAAGCCTGGCCAACAGTATTTTATCTAGCGAGAGATTGATTGATCCGGCCACTGAAACCACCAGCAGCGGCCATGTATATACCAGCATTCGTTTCCAGATCTGGAAATTGAATAACATGTTTTTCCACGGAAAATCAGGAAGTTGGAGAATCAGCGTGAGCGTTGCCGAAATCAGATTGGAGATGAAAATGTATCCTACCAGGTCATCTGAATTGAAAAAGCTACTGACGATTTCAGCGGCAGAGGAATCGGGATAAATGTTTAAAATAAACGGGCAAAGCAGGATAAAAAAGAGATTCAGCCCGATGTTGGAACCAATATTCACCAACTTTAGCAGGGCAAATTTCACTGGGTGGTTGTCCTGCCTGAGTTTGGCAAAAGGGATCGCCGATATGGCATCGAAAGCAAGGATAAAGCTGAACCAGACCACATACTTTACATTGTCAGCGTAACCGAGCCATTCGGCAATGGGATGTTGATAAACCAATGCTCCGACCAGAAAGATCCCCGATGTCAGTATCAGCGATAGCAGGGAGGTGCTGTAAACGCCGGATTTATCACTCTCGCTCTGTGAAAATCGGAAAAAAGTGGTTTCCATGCCGTAGGTCAGGATTACCCACAGGATAGAAACATAAGCATACATTTCGGTGTAAACTCCATAGTCGGAAGTGATGAGTACGCGGGTGTAGAGTGGAACCAGCAGGTAGTTAAGCAGCCTTCCGATGATGCTGCTCAGGCCGTAAATTGCCGTTTGTCCTGCCAATCTTCTGAGTGGGTTCAAAGTCTGATGTTTGCTGGCAAATTTAATTCAAAAGTCTGAACAGCAATTGCAGATAAAAAGATCAACTGGCCCGGCAATAGCGTAGCAAATTTCCTGATTTTGGTTAATCCATACCTTTATCATTATTCATGAATTGGACAGGTCAATTGTATTTGCAATCGATTTGAACCGATTTCAAAACCTTCTCAGCCGTTAATCCGAATTTTTAAACTCTGCCACCACTCTTGCACAGCCATTGTCAGAAAACTCCCTAAAATAGCTTTTCAACGATTATTTACCCCTCCCTCCCGAATTCTTGGGATAAACTCCGGGAGTAAATCGTTGATAATCATTGCTCCCATTTGGGTTGGGGTAAACAATGATTTTCAACAATAGTTGTTTTCAGGCAATGATTACATTGATAATTTGATTGCTGACAGGCAGTCGTTTTAAGGGGTTTTGCCAGCAGTCCAAAATCCAATTTTTTGATAATCATACAATTCTACTGTTAGTAACTATATCAAAATCAATTTCATTTAGACTCATTTTAAATTAATTGTTAATTAATTAACACTGTTATTTTTTTCACATAAAATTTTGTCAGATTGATTAACAGTACTATTTTTGCAGCCGTTAATCATCAAGACATTTTTCCTTAAATATCGAATAAATAGCTGATAATCAGCAATTAAATAGTATTAATTACCAAATAATACAGGAGGTAATCAAGACATGACAAAAATCAAATCACTTGCCGATCTGCGCAAGAAAAAAGAAGAGATGGAACAGAAACTTAAGTTACGGGAAACAAGCATGAATCCCGAAAGCTATGTTCAGATTAAGGTGGGTATGGCCACCAGTGGTATAGCCTCAGGAGCCAGGGAGGTTATGGACTATTTGATGGAAGAACTCGAAAAACGCGGCGTTGATGCTGTGGTAACCCAAACCGGCGATATGGGCTATTGCTTTGCAGAACCCACCATCGAAGTAACACGCCCAGGCGAAGAACCAATCGTGTTTGGTTATGTGGACAAAAAAAAGGCCGATGAAATTATCGAAAAGTACATCAAAAACGGTGAACTTGTCGAGGGTATCATCCCTGTAAATTATGAATCCATTGACGACTAAAATTCTGTAATACAATTATGGCAAAACAAATTAAAATGCACCTTCTGGTCTGTGGCGGTACGGGTTGCCGGGCATCGGAGAGCGAATCGCTCCAGGCCGCTCTCGACCGCGAGCTTAAGGCCAATGGGCTTGAAAATGAAGCAAAAGTGGTAACAACAGGCTGCTTTGGCTTTTGCGAAAAAGGACCAATAGTCAAAGTTCACCCCGACAATACCTTTTATGTTGAGGTGAAGCCCGGAGATGCCTCAGAGATTATAAAAGAACATGTGCTCAAAGGCCGCAAGGTTGAGCGCCTGCTCTACTCTGACCCTCAAAACAAGGAGCATATTCCTGACAGTAAACACATGGGATTTTACCGTAAACAGATTCGCATCGCATTGCGCAACTGCGGTTTCATTGATCCCGAAAACGTTGACGAATATCTTGCCCGCGATGGCTATCAGGCGCTGGGCAAAGTGCTTTCAGAAATGACACCTGAACAAACGATTCAGGAAATTAAATTATCTGGCCTGCGGGGTCGCGGTGGCGGAGGATTCCCGACCGGACTCAAATGGGAGATTACCCGTAAGAGCGTTGCCGATCAGAAATATGTGGTTTGTAATGCCGATGAGGGCGATCCGGGTGCATTCATGGATCGTTCCATCCTCGAAGGCGACCCGCACGCTGTACTCGAAGCCATGGCCATTTGCGGTTATGCCATCGGAGCTACCAAAGGCCTGATTTACATTCGTGCAGAATATCCGCTGGCCATTCACCGGTTGAAAATTGCCATTGATCAGGCCAGAAACTACGGACTTTTGGGAAGCAGCATTATTGAGTCGGGGTTCGACTTTGATGTTGAACTGAGGTATGGTGCCGGCGCTTTTGTTTGCGGCGAAGAAACCGCATTGATCCACTCAATGGAAGGACATCGCGGTGAGCCTACATTCAAACCGCCGTTCCCTTCGGTAGAAGGCTACATGGGCAAGCCAACCAACGTGAACAACGTGGAGACTTTCGCCAATGTTCCCATCATCATTAATAAAGGCGCCAAATGGTTTGCCAGCATTGGAACTGAAAAGTCCAAAGGAACCAAGGTTTTTGCACTCGCAGGAAAAATCAATAACGTTGGATTAATTGAAGTTCCCATGGGAACAACCCTGCGCGATGTAATCTTTGAAATTGGCGGCGGAATAAAAGACGGGAAAAAGTTTAAAGCGGTTCAAACCGGCGGTCCTTCCGGCGGATGTCTTACCGAGAAACATTTGGATACGCCAATTGAATACGACACGCTGATCGAAGCAGGCTCTATGATGGGATCGGGGGGTATGATCGTAATGGACGAGGATGATTGCATGGTGTCGGTTGCAAAGTTTTACCTCGACTTCACGGTTGAGGAATCCTGCGGAAAATGCAGCCCCTGCCGGATTGGTAACAAGCGTCTTTACGAGATGCTCGAAACCATTACCAAAGGCGAGGGTACAATGGAGACCCTGGATAAACTCCGGAATCTCAGTCATGTAATTAAAGACACTTCTCTATGTGGGCTCGGACAAACGGCTCCGAATCCCGTTCTCTCAACTCTCGACAATTTCAGGGAGGAGTTTATCGAGCACGTTGTGGACAAAAAATGCCGTGCTGGAGTTTGTAAATCGCTGATGCGCTATGTTGTAGTTCCTGAAAATTGCGTCGGTTGTACAGCATGTGCCCGCAATTGCCCGGTGAACTGCATCAAAGGCGAGCGCAAACAGGTTCACGAAATTGATCAGACAGCTTGTATTAAATGTGGCGCATGTTACGAAAAGTGCAAGTTTAACGCCATCGAAATTGTTTAATCAAATCATTTAGAGCAAATTGAACATGATAAAATTAATCATAGATAAAAAGACCGTTGAAGTTGAGCCGGGAACAACCATCCTGAAGGCTGCCGATAAGATTGGCATCCATATCCCCCGGCTTTGCTATATGAATTTAGGCGACTTCAACATTGAGAATAAACCCGGTGGCTGCCGCGTGTGTGTTGTAGAGGTGGAAGGACGCCGCAACCTGGCGCCGGCATGTGCTACCGATTGCGCCGAAGGAATGGTGGTAAATACACACTCAATCAGAGTTTTGAATGCGCGTAAAACCGTAATGCAGCTCATACTTTCTGACCATCCGTTCGACTGCCTGGTTTGTGCAAAATCCGGAAACTGCGAACTGCAGGATCTGGCGCAGAAAATGGGAATCAGGGAAATTCCTTACAAAGGTGAACAATCAACCTATCGCGAGGATACATCACCCTCCATTATCCGCGAAATTGACAAATGCATCATGTGTCGTCGTTGCGAGGTAATGTGCAACGAAGTGCAGACAGTGGGCGTGCTTTCGGCCATCAACCGTGGTTTTATGTCGGTAGTGGCGCCTGCCTTCGAAATGAACCTCGATCACAGCGAGTGCACCTATTGCGGTCAGTGCGTTAACGTTTGCCCAACCGGAGCTCTCACCGAGGTAGATCATACCAACCAACTCATCAACGACCTGGCTGATCCCGGCAAGGTGGTTGTGGTTCAAACAGCCCCTGCAGTGCGCGCTGCATTGGGAGAGGCTTTCGGAATGGAGCCCGGAACGCTCGTTACCGGAAAACTCGTTACGGCGCTTCGCGAACTTGGTTTCGATTACGTTTTTGATACCGATTTTGCTGCTGACCTCACCATCATGGAAGAGGGCGCTGAAGTGCTAGACCGTATCTCTAAACATCTAAACGGCGATAAAGAGGTTAAACTTCCGATTTTGACCTCCTGCTGCCCGGCCTGGGTGAAATTCTTCGAGCACCATTTTCCTGAACTAAAAGACATTCCCTCAACAGCACGCTCACCACAGCAGATGTTTGGCGCCATTGCCAAAAGTTACTTTGCTGAAAAAATCAACGTTGACCGCAAAAAGATGGTGGTAGTCTCCATCATGCCGTGCGTGGCCAAAAAATATGAGTGTTCGCGTGATGAATTTTCAATGGATGGAAATCCTGATGTGGATTACTCTGTGTCAACCCGCGAGCTGGCACAACTGATAAAACGTGCTAACATTGATTTTGCTTCGCTCCCGGACGATGATTTCGACAGCCCGCTTGGTCAATCCACCGGTGCTGCCGTGATTTTCGGAACCACCGGCGGTGTGATCGAAGCTGCGGTAAGAACCGCCTACGAACTACACACCGGCAAAACACTGCAAAAAGTTGATTTTGAGCAGTTACGCGGAATGGATGGCATTCGCTCAGCAAAAGTTGACTTTAACGGACTCGAGTTAAGCATAGGGATAGCCCATGGTTTAGGAAATGCCAGGAAGCTCCTCGAGGAGATTAAAGAGGGAAAAAGTCATTACCACGCCATCGAAATAATGGCCTGTCCCGGAGGATGTATTGGTGGAGGCGGACAACCTTATATCCATGGCGATACTTCCATCCTGAAAGCCCGTCAAAGAGCTGTTTACCAGGAAGATGCCGGTAAAACACTACGTAAATCACACGAAAATCCAGATATCATCAGGCTTTACGAAGAATTCCTGGGCAAACCGCTCGGCGAAAAGTCGCATCACCTGTTGCATACCCACTATTTCGACCGTAAGAAAATCATCAACATTGAGTAACCCGGAAAATTCAAGGAGATAATATTATGTCATCAATAAAAGTAAAACTCAAGGAAAAGGACATTCAGCAGATCAAGGATATTGCTCAATCGTTCGGAAATAAACCCGGTGAACTGATCAATGTTTTGCACAAAGTGCAGGGTGTTTTCGGATACCTCCCGGCCGAAGTTCAGGAAGTGGTAGCCCGCGAAGTCAACGTTTCGGTGGCCAAGGTTTACGGCGTTGTCACGTTCTACTCCTTTTTCACCATGATTCCCAAGGGCAAATACCCGGTTTCGATTTGCACGGGCACTGCCTGCTACGTACGTGGCGCCGAAAAGGTACTTGATGAGTTCAAAAAAGAGCTGGGGATTAAAGTTGGCGAATCCACTTCCGACGGGAAATTCTCACTTACGTGCCTTCGCTGTGTTGGCGCCTGCGGACTTGCGCCGGTGGTTCTGGTTGGCGAAAAAACCTTCGGCCGCGTTTCACCCGACGGGGTAAAGGATATCCTGAAGGAATTTGAGTAGGAAGAAGAAAGCAGAAAGTAGGAAGATGTGCCGGCGGCTTTAAAACCTAAAGGATTTAAAGTAATAACAAAGTAGTTTTTCTCACCTCCATAATTGATTGATTAACTGATGAAATCCTGCATCTCCCCGGTGCGGGGTTTCTCTTTTTAGTGGAAATGGATTTCCTCAGAAAAAAATCAAATCATAAAATTTCAGGACAACATTATAGCCGCACAACGAATTTTTACATCCACAAGTAGAACCATAGCACTCCGTTAGATCATCAGAATCCCTACCTTTGCCGAAAATCATAACGCCGATTGATCCCAAGGGAAACTATACAGGAAATCATTGATACAGCCCGCATTGAAGAGGTTGTGGGCGATTTTGTCAACCTGAAAAAACGCGGCTACACCTTTGTTGGGCTTTGCCCGTTTCACAACGAAAAAACGCCCTCATTCACCGTTACGCCAAAACGGGGAATTTTCAAGTGTTTTGGGTGTGGTAAAGGCGGCGATTCGGTGAATTTCCTGATGGAACACGAACATTTTACCTACCCCGAAGCGCTGAAATACCTCGCCCGAAAGTACAACATCACTGTGGAGGAGGAGGTGCAAACCTCGGAGAAAATCCAGGAGCAACAGGAGAAAGAGAGCCTTTTTCTGGTCAATGATTTTGCTGCCAAATACTTTGTGCACAACCTTTTCAACACCGATCAGGGCAAAGCCATCGGGTTGAGTTACTTCAAAGAGCGCGGATTCAGAGAGGACATCATCCGGAAATTTCAACTGGGCTATGCTATTGACGAGTGGGACAATTTCACAGCGCACGCGCTCCGGCAGGGCTACAAGCTCGAATTCCTGGAAAAAACCGGACTGACGATTTCCAAAGAAAACAAAAACTACGATCGTTTCCGGGGCAGGGTTATTTTCCCGATTCACAACCTTTCAGGCAGGGTGCTTGGTTTTGGCGGACGAACCCTGCTGAGTGATAAGAGCATCCCGAAGTACGTCAACTCACCGGAGTCGGAGGTTTACAACAAAAGCCATGTGCTTTATGGAATCAACCTGGCCAAATCCGCCATAATTGCTGCCGACAATTGTTACCTTGTGGAGGGTTACACCGACGTGATTTCGCTGCACCAGGCCGGTATCGAAAATGTGGTGGCCTCATCCGGCACTTCACTTACCACCGAACAGATCAGGCTCATCAGCCGCTACACTAAAAATGTAACCATCCTCTACGACGGCGATGAAGCCGGAATCAAAGCCTCTTTCCGCGGCATTGACATGATTCTCGAGCAGGGACTGAATGTAAAAATCGTCCTTTTTCCGCAGGGTGAGGACCCGGACTCCTTTGCCCGCACACGACCAACCAGCGAAGTGCAGGATTTCATCAACCGACAGGCGGCCAACTTCATCATCTTCAAAACCAATCTTTTGCTTAAAGAGGCCTCCGGCGACCCGCTCAAAAAATCTGCCCTCATTAAAGAGATTGTCGGTTCGGTAGCTTTAATTCCCGATTCCATAACCCGCTCGGTTTATATCAAAGAATGCTCGGCGCTGATGGATATCAGCGAGCAAACACTGGTGAATGTTCTCAACCAGATGCGGCGCAAGGAGTTGGATAAAAAGATGAAAGAAAAGACACAGGCCGGTGAACCGGAAGTGCCACCTCCATTCGTGGTCCCTGTAGAAAAGGATCAAGGCGCTGATTTTGTCTCCGTCGAAAATCACGAAAAAGAGATTGTCCGCCTGTTGATGCTTTTTGGCAACCGAAAGATCCTTTTCGAAACCATGTCAGAAGATGAAAGGATACAATCCTTCGAAGTTTATGCTGCTCTTTTCATCGTAAAAGATCTTGAAAATGATGAAATTACAATTAAAAACGACCTTTTCCGGAAAATTATCCTGA
Source organism: Bacteroidales bacterium (assembly GCA_036794825.1). Classification (GTDB taxonomy): domain Bacteria; phylum Bacteroidota; class Bacteroidia; order Bacteroidales; family 4484-276; genus RZYY01. The sequence continues at coordinate 54,859 of DAIRGA010000005.1, forward strand.
TTGCCTCACAGGAGGTTGAAAATGGTATTTTCCCAGATGAAAAGTTTTACCTTCACCATGACGACCGTGCGGTTGCCTCCCTGGCAGCAGATCTTCTCGCTCAGAAATATGAACTCTGCAACTGGGAAAAAGTAAAAATTAAGGTCAAAACCGAAGTAGATATCCTTAAAGTGACAATCACTCATGCATTGTTATCCCTGAAATTGCGCGTGCTTGAGCAGAAGTACGAAGATAATCTAAGGCAGATGCATAACGAAATCAGCGAAGAACAGCTCGAATCGTTGATGGCAGGACAGTTGCGATTACGAAAAAAAATCAACCTGGTTTCAAAAGAGTTGGGTAGGATTGTGCTGCGATAAGGATTAGCCCGTCGGGATTTTTCTTCACTTTTTATCCCCATCTTTGCTAAAACAATATGACTGGGTAAATTGCATCTGGCTACCTACAAACAAAGATTTGGCTAATTTTGCGGGCAAATTTAAAATCACCGGATGATGATTACAAAATTTGGCCTCTATCTAACTCTTATCACCACCATGATGGTTAGTTTTTCATGTTCCAGGCAAGAGTCGTTCGACCGTAACGACTACTCCACTTATCCCGTTTACACTGGCAGTGACCTCGAGATGGTTTATACTCCATCTTCAACACAATTCAGGATCTGGGCGCCCACTGCCGATGAAGCGAAGGTTAAAATTTACGACGAAGGCATTGAAAGCGAGCATATTATGGAGCAAAGGATGAAAAAAGATGCCTCAGGAACCTGGATCGCAAGGTTTGATGAGGACATGAAAAATCTCTTTTACACTTTCCAGATCCGTTACAACGGCGAATGGCTCGAAGAGACGCCGGGAATCTACGCAAAAGCAGTTGGCGTAAACGGCAAACGCGCCGCAATTTTCGACATGAATGAAACCAATCCTGATGGTTGGGAAAAGATTGAAAAGCCGCAACTGGACAACTACAGCGACATCATTATTTATGAAATTCAGGTTCGGGATATGTCCAAACACCCGGAATCCGGCATTACCCACAAAGGGAAATTTCTAGGACTTGCTGAAGAAGAAACTGCCTCTCCGCAAGGCGAAAAAACCGGTCTCGACCACCTGAAAGAATTGGGCGTAACCCACATACATATCCTGCCAGCATTCGATTTCCGTTCGATTGACGAAACCCGGCTTCACGAAAATCGTTACAACTGGGGGTACGATCCACAAAACTACAATGTGCCCGAAGGCTCGTTTTCAACCGATCCTTTCAATCCTAAAACCCGCATCCGCGAGTTTAAGGAAATGGTGGCAGCAATGCACCGCAACGGACTGAGAGTGGTTCTCGATGTAGTTTACAACCACACCGGTTATACCGAAAATTCCAATTTTAACCTGTTGGTGCCGGGTTATTATTATCGCCACAGGAAAGATGGTTCGTGGTCGGACGCATCTGCCTGCGGAAACGAAACCGCTTCGGAACGACCCATGATGCGCAAGTTTATGATCGAATCACTGAAATATTGGGTAACCGAATACAAAATTGACGGTTTCCGTTTCGACCTCATGGGAATTCATGACATTGAAACTATGAACCTGATCAGCAGCGAATTACACGCGATTGATCCCACGATTTTTATTTATGGCGAAGGATGGAAAGCCGGCGACAGCCCGCTGCCGGATGAGCAACTGGCGTTAAAACGTTTTACCTGGAAATTGGATAGCATTGCCGCCTTCAGCGACGACATGCGTGATGGCATAAAAGGTTCGTGGCACGACCATGAAGATCAGGGCTTTGTGAGCGGCGATATCGAAATGGCTGAAAGCATCAAATTTGGCGTAGTGGCTGCCACAGAGCATCCGCAGGTTGACTACACCAAAGTAAATTATTCGCAGGAACCCTGGGCAGGCCAACCCTACAAGTGCATCAATTATGTTTCCTGTCACGACAATCACACCCTGTTCGATAAATTCATGGTTACCAATCCGGAAGCCTCCACTGACGAAATCATCAAAATGCACAAACTGGCCAATACGATTGTGTTGACATCGCAGGGAATTCCGTTCCTTCATGCCGGTGTTGATTTCCTCCGTACAAAGCAGGGCGTAGAGAATTCCTATCAATCACCTGACTCCATCAACCAGATTGACTGGCCCAGGAAATACACTTACCGGAAGGTTTTTGATTATTACCGCGACCTGATCAACCTGCGCAAGTCCCACAGCGCTTTCAGGATGCCGAATACGGAAATCATTAAGGAGAACCTTGCCTTCATCAAATTGGATATTCCGGGGATGGTGGCTTTCAGATTGAACGATTATACCGGCAGCGAAGAGTGGAAGTCGCTGATAGTTATTTACAATGCTTCCCGTCAAAATCAACCGGTCAGCCTTCCTGCAGGCAGGTGGACCGAAATTTTTAATGCCAGCGGACTTAACCTTTCGGGCTATCGCGTGATTACCAATAACCGGGTAAGCGTACCGGCCATTTCTTCTATCGTACTGGCTGAAGCAGCACAATAATTCAAAATAACACATTTCAGAAAACCCACGCTCATTAAAACCTATGGCAAAGAAGACAAAAACCAATTCACGTCTTGTACTGGTGGAGAACGACCCCTGGCTTGAGCCAGTCGAGCAGCATCTGATTGACCGATTAAACCGATACACACACAGGCTTGCGCAAATTACAGAGCAGTACGGAAGTTTGCCCGTTTTTGCTGATGCGCACAAATATTTCGGAATCCATTACGACAAAAAGTCCAAAGGCTGGTTCTACCGCGAATGGGCGCCGGCTGCTTTCGACATCTTCCTTTTTGGCGATTTCAACGATTGGAACAGGAGTTCTCATCCTCTCACAAGGAAGGAAAATGGAGTTTGGGAGATTTTCCTTGACGAAAAAACTTATAAAAACAAATTTGTCCATCAAAGTAAATTCAAGGTGCTGGTGCATGCTGCCAATGGATGGAAGGAGCGCATTCCGGTCTGGATCAACCGTGTAGTGCAGGATGAAGCGACTAAAGATTTCGCAGGCCAGGTGTGGTTGCCAGAGAAACCTTTCTCATTGAAAAAGGATAAATTTTATATTGGTGAAATTAAAAACCTGCTCATTTACGAATGCCATGTAGGCATGGCTCAGGAGAAGTATGGCGTTGGCACCTACCTCGAATTTGCAGACAACATTCTCCCCAGAATTAAGGAGTCCGGTTACAATGCCCTGCAAATGATGGCTGTGGCTGAGCATCCCTACTATGGCTCGTTCGGATACCATGTCTCTAACTTTTTTGCGCCATCCAGCCGTTTTGGAACGCCGGAAGATCTTAAATACCTCATTAGCAAGGCTCACAGCATGGGTATTGCGGTGATAATGGATATTGTTCATTCCCACACTGTTAAAAATCTCAACGAAGGACTTAACGAATTCGACGGAACCGACCACCAGTTCACCCATCCGGGCGAAAGAGGAAATCACCCTAACTGGGACTCCAAAGTATTTGATTATGGCAAAACCGAAGTCATCCGGTTTCTGCTCTCCAATCTGAAATACTGGATGGAAGAGTATCATTTCGATGGTTTCCGTTTCGATGGCGTTACCTCGATGATGTACTTTCACCATGGCAATACCACTTTTGGCGACCGTGATAAATATTTTACCGATGGCGTTGAGTTTGATGCCATAACCTACCTGCAACTGGCCAATACCCTAATACACCAGGTGAATAGAGAAGCTGTTTCGATTGCTGAAGATGTGAGCGGCATGCCGGGCCTTTGCAACCCTATCGAAGAGGGAGGAATCGGATTTGACTATCGGCTGGCCATGGGAATCCCGGATTTCTGGGTAAAAACCCTCAAGGAGAAAAAAGACGAAGACTGGTGGGTGGATGATATCTGGAGAACCCTCACCGACAGGCTGGCAAATGTGAAAACAATAGCGTATGCCGAATCGCACGACCAGGCGCTGGTAGGCGATAAAACCATCGCATTCTGGCTGATGGACAAGGAGATGTATTATCACATGCAGGTGGACGACAACAATCTTGTGATTGACCGGGGCATAGCGTTGCACAAAATGATCAGGCTCGTTACCATTGTGCTGGGCGGACAGGCTTACCTCAACTTTATGGGTAATGAGTTTGGCCATCCGGAGTGGATTGACTTTCCACGGCAGGGCAACGACTGGAGCTATCACTATGCACGCCGGCAATGGTCATTGCGAAACGACCCAAACCTGAAGTACCGCTTCCTTGGTGAATTCGACAAAGCAATGATTGACCTGGTAAAAGAAAAAGAACTGCTCAATGCCGGTTACGGCTACAAAATCGCCAACGACGAAGACAACAAAACGCTCATCTTCGAAAAAGGCGGGCTGATTTTCGTTTTCAATTTCCACCACAGCCACTCCATCCCGGGCTATGAATTCTATATTGTCGAGCCGGGCGATTACAAAATCGTTCTTAACTCCGATGCACCTGAATTTGGCGGCCATAACCGCGTTGACGACAGCAGGGTTTACACCACTATGTTTGATAGACTCTCGGGTAAACACTACCTTAAGGTATATATCCCGAACCGCACAGCGCTGGTGTTTGAAAAGAAATAGGATTACAGGCTATATTTAATAAATTGAAAGATGTCAACAGTTGGTTATCAGATTAGAAGTGTTGCCGGGATTAGCTTGTAGCGATTGTTTTACTCATCGCCGGCAATCAGTCTGAGCGTATTTGTGACTACTGGAATGACTTTTTAATTTTATTCTCCCCTGTAAATAATTAGCTTGCTCATGGTACGTGACCCATTTTCAAAATCGGTGATAACGAAGTAGGTTGCCGGCCTGAGGGTTGACACCTCCAGAATATGGAAATCAGATTGTAGGTGCTGCATCTCATAGATTGTTTTCCCAAAAATGTCTGTCAAACGGATGCTACTTATCAGCTTATCGCTTTCGATCATGCAAACAGATTTTGCTGGATTGGGAAAAAGTGAAACATGGGTTTTATTGCGATTTTCCGGTAGGATTAACAAAGGATCAGAAGAGGCCACCCAGCTTTCGGGCAGGCTATTATCAAGATCGGGGCTGATGAGTTTAAGATGAGGCCCGTCGCCATCTGCAGCCTCTGGCCAGGGCGAGGAATCCAAATAGCTAACCTTGTCAATGATATTTCCCCATGCATCGCTCAGGACAAGATTATGCGATTTGTTGGACAGGTAACGGGTGTACTGCCCGAACGGCGGAAAGCCGTAATACTGCTCAAACACTGACGAATTGGATGCCAGTCGGATATACTCATAAGGGGCAGCGTAAGTGTTGGGCGGAAACTGATAACTTATACCCAGTTCCTTCAGATAGAGTCCGGTAAGGTCAACGGTTGAAGTGCTGTAATTGAGGATTTCGATAAACTCGAGATCATCTTTGGTAAATCCCTGTTCTGTCTTGGGATGATAATGTATTCTGTTGATAACCAGCCCGGGTACTGGTGGATTGGCGCAGTTCTGGTAGTTGCTGAGGTTCTGGTTAAGCCAGTTGATCCTGGTTTGAAGCCAGGTTTTCATTTCTGCAATATGAGCTGCATGATTGCCGATAGTTCCCCAGCGCTGGTTTTCCCTAATTGCAGCCTCTGAAATCAAGGCAACGATTTCATCAATCTGGGCGGTTACGACTGCGTAGTTCAGAGGGTTTCCGGGAGCCGCAAGTTCATTCCATCTTTTGGCCAAGTAGCATTTAAAGCCCGGCTGGTCGAACAGGTCTCTCCAGAACTTCGACCCGCGGTTTTCGTAATTAAACTGCCACACGTCGGTTTTGCTCCTGTCGAAGCCCCACAAAAACAGATCGTTACCATAAGTGAGGTTCAAATCCCAGATTGGACCGGCCCTCAGTTTTCCGCTGCGATCTTTGTGAAAAAATGTACTGAACTGGTAAGCGTCTGCATTCGAAGCCAGTTCGTTGATGAGCATGAAATCAATGAATGATGGTATGTCAATTTTTGAAGGATAGCCATTTACAAGAGATGAATTTCCCTGGGTCATCACCGTTTGAAAGGCATTGAAATAATTGTAAATGTAATTGTGCTGCTGGGGGGTTATATCTTCAGGCTTCGGTTGGTCATGAATGTAATCAACGTTAGCCCACGGCCCGGAATAGGAGGGCATTGTCCAGGCAACCGGATCGCCGCCGGTGGTTTTGTCGGCTTTGGTGATATAGCCCCCGGTTACCGCTGGAAGCGAGTTGTCGGAGGTAGTAAGTTTTACCATATCAAGGCGGTCGCCGTCAATCTTTATCTTTTCCATGAAAATGTAAAGCCCCTTATAATCACCATTTACCATCAACTCGCAGTAAACCAGCCTGGTGGAGTAGTTGCCGATGTTTCGTGAAAGGTTGTAGGAGAGGGCATCGCGCATAAGCGAGGGGTCGAAGGCAAACGAGTTCAAAATCCAGTCGTTCTCGCTTGGCATTCCCAGGATTTCCACATTGTTATTGGTTACGTTGTCATTTTTCAAAGTGGTGAGTCCATAAGGTTTTTTTGGCGGAAATTGCGAAGTGGTTCCGCGTAGCTCAATGCCTATCCGCCCGTTGTAGTTGAGATATGCCGGGTTGTTCTGGTCGCTTACATAGTTTCTTGATCCGTCGGGGTGATAGATAATTTTCATAGTAGCCAGCACCTTGGGATCGTCAGGAATTTCCAGCGGCTGCCCTGTATTGGGATCAATATCGGTGTTGATGATCACAATCGGCAGGTTGCTGCTGGTGAAGTTTTGGGCTGATAATACAGGCGATGTGAGAAGAAAACCAGGCAGTGCAATAAGAATCGTGAGCAAGAGAGTTTTCATGGCAGAAACTGTTTTCGAAGTGGATGAGGAATTCATGGCAAAAGTACTGAAAAAGAATAAGAAACCTTTCTGACTAAAGCGCTCATGGTACAAGTGGAAGTTCTTGTTTCGGAATTGGCCATTCAGTGCACGCCCGATTAATCATGCATCTGCTTTGTTGAGATAATTTTTTGAACATTTTCGCATTGGTTTTATTTGTTGACTGAACTTTGCTGACACAAAACAATTTTAGTTTACCAGAAAATTTGGAAAGTTAAACATGACCGAAACATCAGAAAAACGCCCACTGCTGAAGATGTTCAAGGCAGTGCCGCCATCCTACGATCTGCTCAATCGCGTGCTTACGCTGCGGATGGATGAAAAATGGCGCAAACAGGCTGCAAAAGAGTGCCTTAAAGACAATCCCAACCATGTACTGGATCTTTGCACAGGCACTGGCGATCTGGTATTACGGCTGCGGAAAACCGCGCCCGCTCATACGCAGATCTCTGCTCTCGACTACAGCCAGCCTATGCTCAAACGTGCTGAAATTAAAGCCAAAAAGCGGAATCTGAGCAACATTCATTTCCAGCATGGCGATGTGGCTGATCTGCCTTATCCCGACAATCATTTCGATGCCATTGGAATTGCCTTTGCTTTCCGCAACCTCACTTTTCACAATCCCGACCGTGAGATTTTCCTCAGGGAAATTCTCAGGGTGATCCGGCCAGGCGGACGGTTTGTGGTTGTAGAAACCAGCCAGCCCCAGAGCAGGATTCTCCGTTCGTTATACCATCTTTACATGAAATGGATTTCTGCACCAATAGGGGGATTGTTATCAGGCCACTGGGGAGCTTACCGCTATCTGGCTCATTCGGCCTGCAATTACTGGAACACTGTTGAAGCTTCAGAATTTTTGAAAAATTCGGGTTTCACAAAAGTCACCGCTAACCCTTTATTGGCCGGAATTGCAGCAATTTATGTGGCAGTTAAGTGAGAAAAAGTTTCTCAAAACGGCAACTTTCAGCGAGATGTGCAATCCAACCAGGCTAATTGACTTTTCTAAAGAAACTTCCGGTTTTTTCAGACTTCAACAATAATCTCAGTCATTTTCATTCTCCTTACTACTTTTGCAGGCAATGAAAAAGAAAAAGATCATCCAGGATTTTGACACTCACCATGGTTTTGTCATTTTTGGCCTGAATGCAAGCCAGGAAGATTTCAGGGTTGCTTATCAGCTCAACAAGCATGCAGGAATGCAGTTGCAGCGCGACGAAAATCTATTGGTGTACCAGGATGCTGACAGCGACCCTGTACCGTTTTCCTTTTTCCATTGTAGCCGCGAAAAGCGCACTTCATTCTATCTGATTCACAATCTGCAATCGCAGGAATCGCTCATAAAAAATTACTTTTTGCTCATCTCCGGGTATTTTTCTGACACCGATCAGGAGAAGCTGCTTGAGGAGGTCAGCAGAATTCCGGACGTCCTCTCCATCAATACTCTTTCGTTGACACCAGCCAAAAATGCCAAAAAGGCTCAACTGAAGACCATCGAACTTATCAAACTGATTTTGAACGATCTTGAATACCACACCCTTGCCATTTCCAAACGACAAAATGAAAGCAAGGTACAATTGAAACACACCAGCACAGGAAACCTCAAAAAATTATTTGACCGATGAAAACTAAAATTGTTGCCACTATTGGTCCGGCAAGTTCTTCCAGGGAAATTTTGCAAAAACTCATCGGCTCAGGGGTTGATGTTGTCAGGCTCAATTTTTCGCATGGAATTCACAGCGATCTTGAGTCTATTATCAGCAATATCAGGGATATAAGTAAAGAAGAAGGCGCCCATGTGGCAATATTGGCCGATCTGGCCGGTCCAAAAATTCGTATTGGCGAAATTCCAGATGGTGGGATGATGATTAGCCCTGAGGATCAACTGACGTTTACAACCTCATCGGCCAGTCGTGAAAAGGGAAAAATATTCATCAATTACGCTGATTTTCCCAGGGATGTAAGGGTGGGAGAGAAGGTCCTTCTTGACGATGGAAAACTGACGCTGCAGATCACCCGGACCGATGGCGATTCTGAGGTTCAGGCGAAAGTGGTAATAGGTGGTAAGCTCCAATCCAGAAAGGGGGTAAATCTTCCTGATACAAAAATCTCGCTACCCTCTTTATCTGAAAAAGACCTGAAAGACATCGCTTTCATACTTCATCATAAAATTGAATGGGTCGCGCTTTCATTTGTCCGTTCTGCAAATGATATTCAGGAATTAAGAAGTTTCATCAGAAAACTGGAACCTGAGCATGTTCCGTTTATCATTGCCAAAATTGAGAAACCCGAAGCCGTTGAAGCAATTGACGAGATACTCAGAGTGACCGACGGAGTAATGGTAGCCCGCGGCGACCTGGGTGTAGAAGTGCCGCTGCAGGCAGTTCCGCTTATTCAGAAACAAATAGTCCGCAAATGTATGGAGCTGAATAAGCCCTCAATCATTGCAACCCAGATGATGGAGGGTATGATAACCAATTCGAGGCCGACACGAGCCGAGGTGAACGATGTTGCCAATTCGGTGATGGACGGCGCCGATGCCCTGATGCTAAGCGGCGAGACATCGGTGGGCAGTTTTCCGGTCGAGACCGTCGAAACCATGCAGAAGATTATAAGCGTTGTGGAAAATTATGAGGATATCTATCATCGCCAGCACCACCCTGTGCAGGAAAATAATGATCGTTTTATTTCCGATTCCATTATTTACACCGGAGTAAGCATGGCTAAAGAGGCCAAAGCCAGTGCTATTGTGTCGGTTGCTTCCAGCGGCTATTCAGCCATCAAAATATCTTCTCACCGGCCAAAAGCAGGACTCTACGTTTTTAGTTCTAATGATTTCCTGCTGCGGCAATTGAACCTGGTCTGGGGATTAACTCCCATCCATTTCGACAGGATTATGAACACCGACCAAACCATTACCGATCTGACCAACATCCTGAAAAGCATGGAGCATGTGAAATTCAACGACCTGATTGTTCACATTTCCAATATGCCAATTGACCAGCCAGGCAAATCCAACATGCTGAAGCTGAGTTATGTGGAGTAATTTGTAAGCTGCAGTTTTGGAGTGTGAGGCCTTTCCAGCAAGAAATAGTGGTTAATTGAGCCGGATAAAATTGTAGGTGATCGTTCCTATTTGCTCATTGGCAGCGTTAGGATCTTTTGTGAAAACTGCATTCTTGGCAGCATCTTCAGCTACTTTAATCAATTTCTGATCTGTAATTGTTGTTCCCTGCACTCCTGGAAGCACTTTCACCACTTTTCCCTCTTTATTTACCCAAATCCTCACCACCACTCGGCCTTGTTCCCTGGAGTTGTATTCTGGTTTTGGAAGACGAATAGAGCCTCTGCCATCGAGGTTAAATGAAACTCCATCTCCAAGCCCGCCAACTCCATCCGGTTTTTTACTTTCGTTCGAGCCGGTTTCTTTACCTTGATCAGCAAGATTGCTTTTATCTCCCTGGGTACCCGATTCATCGGAGTCCTTCTGATGCGGAGTATAGAGCGCACGGGGATTCACAACAGGCTCTTCTTTCGGTGGGGTAATTTTTTCTGTTGGCTTTTCAACAGGCTTTTTAACTTCCTTTGGCTGAACTTTTTCGATAGCCTGCGCCTCCTCCACATTCTGAGTCATGATCTCTTTGGGCTGCGGCTGCGATTCCGCCGGTTCCACACGCTGGACAGGTTTGAGTTCTTTAGGTTGAACCAGTCCTGAACCAGTTTCGGCATAGCCAAGACTTACCTCAACCCCTTCTTCGCCGGGCAATGGAAGCGGTGTTCGCAGTGCGAGAAAGAATAGAGCAAAAAACAGTATCAGGTGAAAAATCACCGTGCCAATGATCCCCCTGATTTTATTTTTCTGTTCTTCCATTTCTTCCGTTAATTTGGTCGGGTAGCCAAAATCACCTTATGCTTTGTGCTGTAACGGTCGTTAATCTTATTCACCGCATCAATCACATTTACAATGTATTGCACCGGAACCGACTGATCGGCGCGCAACACCACCGAGCCATCAATCTGACCGGCAAGGCTCTCTCCAATCAACGCCTCCATTTGGTCTGTGCTAATTTGTGTTTCATTCAAAAAATACTCAAAACGGTCGTTGATATACACCGTTACCGTTTGCTTTGCCATCGTCTTGCTGCTGCTCTGAGGCAATAACAGTTTGATGGCATTTGGAGCAACGAGCGTGGAGGTAAGCATGAAAAAGATCAACAAAAGAAAAACCAGGTCCGACATGGAGGCCATGCTGAATTGAACGCTGCGCTTATTTCTTGTTTGTATTGCCATTGGTTGCGGATTTATTCAGCGGGTTCGTGTAAAACATCCATAAATTCTGAAGCGCGCGCTTCGAGGATAAAAACGAGCTTTTCAACCCTGGCTACCAGTATGTTGTAGCAGATAAAAGCAAGGATTCCGACAATTAGACCTGCAACCGTGGTAATCATCGCCTGGTAAATTCCGCTCGAGAGCAATGCAATATCAATATTATTACCAGCCATAGACATATCGTAGAATGCTCTGATCATGCCAATAACAGTTCCGAGGAAACCGAGCATCGGACCGGCGCCTGCTATGGTGGCCAAACCTGCGATGTTTTTCTCTAACCTCGAAACTTCCAGTTTACCGACATTCTCAATGGCTGCATTAATGTCGTTGAGCGGCTTGCCAATCCGGAGCAATCCCTTCTCGATCATCCTCGAAATGGGATTCTGGGTTCGGCGGCAAAGTGCAAGTGCGGCATCAATTTTTCCGTCGTGAATAAAATCGCGGATATGATTCATAAAGTTCTGATCTTCCCTCGACGCCTGGTTGAGGATCAGGAAGCGTTCGATGAAAATGTAAATGGCAATCACCGAAAAAATCCCAAGGATAATCATAATCCAGCCGCCCTTTGCAGCCAAATCCCACAAAGACATCGAGATTTCGCCGGCTGATTCAATACTTGACTGTCCGGCCTGGGAAACTTGCAACAAAATTGTTGATAACATGTGTAAGGTTTAATTAATTCAGATTTTAAATGCTCTCCATTTAACGCACGCGCTTTATGATTATTAGCGGGCGCAATTGAATTTTGGTTAAAAAGAGACCGTGCACAACTAAAATTATACCAACTTATTAAGTTCAATTTTGATCTCTTCCCATGTGTCATCTTTCATTTTGGCGCCGAGCACCCCGATCACTTTTCCGGCAAGCAAAGCGCCGATATTGCCGCAGATTTCCATGGGTAAGGCTTTGACCAAACCATACAGGAAACCGGCAGCATAAAGATCGCCAGCCCCTGTTGTGTCAATGCTTGTGGCCGGAATGACACCGATTTTGTAAATCTGGTTTCCATCACTTATCAGCGAACCTTTATCCCCGGTTTTGATGATGGTTACCGGGATCGTTTTTGAGATTTCCATCAACGCTTTTTCAGGCCCGAGGCCACTAAAGGCTCTTGCTTCATCCTCGTTGGCAAATAGGATATCCACATATTTGCCGATGATGCTTTTAAGGTAGTCGAGATTTTCAGCAACCACATCAAAACTTGCCAGGTCGAACGAAACTTTTGCACCAGCTTCCTTAGCCAATTGTAGCGCTTTGTCCAACAGCTCTTTATTTTGAATCAGATATCCCTCGATATGGAAGATGTCGTAACCCTCAAACATTTCAGCATCAATGTCTTCCGGCGAAAGTTCTATTGCGCAGCCAAGGTTTACAGCGAATGTCCTTTCCGAATCAGGAGTAACAAGCGCCAGGGCTATCCCGGTCGGCTCGATTCCCTGGAGTAACCTGGGTTGAATTCTGCTTTTGAGCATATCTTCGGTCATGAATTTTCCCATGTCGTCGGCTGCCACTTTCCCAATGAAGCTGGTCTCGATTCCGAGTTTTCCCAGTCCATACATCGTGTTGGCGGCTGATCCGCCAGCTGCAATTTCCACAGGCAGGGGTTTCAGTCTCGCTAAAAGACGATCAATAAAGGCCGCATCAACCAGTCGCATTCCTCCTTTTAAAAGTCCGAATTCATCAAAGACCTGCTCATGCTCAATCCTTATCATCATGTCAACCAGGGCGTTACCCATCCCAAGAATTTTCATTTTTGTCTGTGTTGTCGTTAATTTTAAAAAATTTCAGCAAAATTATTTTTAATTTATAAAAAGTCTCTATTTTTGCAGCCGCTTTTTCAGGAACAGTTCTTTGGAAAAAGTTTTGATAAATACATTCCTCCTTAGCTCAGTTGGTTAGAGCATCTGACTGTTAATCAGAGGGTCGCTGGTTCAAGTCCAGCAGGGGGAGCCTCAAAATCAAAAGCTTACAGATAATTTTTCTGTGAGCTTTTTTTTATTCCGGAACATTTCCGGAACATAATGTTTCTTAGGGCTTACTTCCTTTAGTGGTTCAGACCCTTCAATTCAACACAAATCTGAAGGTTTTTCTGGCAAGTTGGCTTCCCTGTCAGCCAGCTTTTCTATGGACGTACCATGTCTGAATTTGCCGATCACCGAATGAATGGCCATCTCACTCAGACCTTTAGTAATTCAATGCCATATTAGGCATACAGACCCGTACACGAATCTTTGCAGCATTCAGGTGCTTAGGGTAGTCTGGTGTAATAGCGTCTCTATTACATTGAGTTTTTCTTGAAAGTCTGTTTTTATTATCCAAAGGAAAGAAAGCTGGAAGTGAAATCTATTGTCCTGAGAAAAGGCAAACAGATCCGTTACCTCATTAATCCTCCATCACTTTAATCATTACCTATGTACTGTCATCGGATAAATTCCTCATGTTCTGCTTTCATTAACAGAGAGTAAAATTTGATGAACTGAATTACCATTTGCTTTTTAAGATACTTACTTCAACATCAGGAATGGTTCAGATAATAGGCCGCAGAAGAAAGTTGCTTATGAAATTTCTAACAAAATGTTGAAAATCGAAACAACTATCAGAATGACAGTTGTTTAACGGGTTGTTTAAATTGGTTTTAAATAGCATAAAAAAGGCGAAAATTGACGATTTTAGAGAGGAAAAACCTTACTTGGGGAAATTTCTTTGTAATTCTGAACAGTACATAAAATACAACATTTTGAAAAATTACCTACTGAAAGTACGAATGTTAGACATTTCTTGTATTTCACATCATCTTCCTAACGGGAAATTTAATTTTGACTTTATGGTTCATCCTATCATTTATTTTTTAGCTTTGGCCTAAAATCCCAAAGAATACTGGATGAAAGAAAATGGATAGTAAACTGAATGGTGGCCGCAAGCTGAAACAGCCACACAGCAAGAGATTCAGCATTGAAATTACTAGTCAGGTAGTGTGACTGACGGGGCGGTGCTGTATGTGAAGTCTGTATTTTGTGATATAGTAGCCCTTAAATTATCATTTGAAAAATTATTTTTTCTCAACTGTCACATTGAAAACCTATTTGAAAATTGAGGACAAACTTATTAATTATGATCTTTTATTCTAAATTTATTCATAGCAAAAAACTTTCTAATCACATGGCTTACAGTTTTCTATGTTTAATAGAAACTCAGAATGTCCATGGAGGATTCAATAATAAAATGGTTGCAGAGTCCAAATAATGCTTTAATTCAATCATGAAGCAATACCAATCTGGATACTTACTTGATCGATTCAATGATCTCTTCGAAAAAAAAACGTTGAGGGCATCATCATTTAAGGAACTAACCAAATGGTGTTCTTTTTTCCAGTTAAAAAGTAAAAGTGGTTTTGAGCAAGGCGAGGTTGAGTACCCAGCTACGATTGCAGTATTAATAAATTTAATTCAGAGAGGCCTCCCTACTAAACTCAACAAGTATGCACTTGATAGATTGATTGAGAAATGCTCAATTCTTTCTTTTAATGAAAGTAATGAACGCTCCATAGTTGTTGAATTTAATCAACTGACTGATGAATTAAAAGAGCTTGTTTTTAAGGCAATGCATTTGGTTGATCCCAGAATTGATAAGTCAACCTTAAAGCAATCATATCGTAATTCCTGGGAAAAGCTTGACAGTAAATTTGAGGAAAATTTTCTTTACCAGGATTTGCCAAATTCAATAGGTAAATATGGTGGTGCAATCATTCAACTAGTAGCAATTCAACGAACAATAACCAGCATAATCAATGATTACATTGATTTGCAGAAAGTAGCATCAAGAGTAAAAAACAACTTTGTAGACCAAAGAACTGATTTCTCGATCGAGTTTCCTTATCAACAACCTAGCAAACCAAGAGGGATAGTGATAGAAATTGATGGATCGCAACACATGCTCCCTGAGCAACAGTTCCTTGATACTGAAAGAGACAAGGTTGTTGCAAGTTCTGGTTGGAATAACACCCTAAGAATAAAAACATCTGAATTTGGCAGTTTACAATTTGATCAAAAGATTAAAGGGATACTTATCCCCGCAATTAATAATGAGTACCTTAAACATTGTATTTCAAATTTTGTAAAACCTTTTTGGGAAAGTAAGTTAAGTAATGAAATTTTTCAGCTTTGTTTAGTGCCTTTTGGAGTTGCCAGAATCCAAAGGACAATTTTGGAATTAATCGCACATGGAAAACTGGAATTAAAAAAGTCTCATTGGAAAATTGCTGTACTTGAGAGAGACGTACCATGTGCTCAATTGGCAATTGATGATTTGTTTATTTTGGTTGATGCAATTAATGCATTATTGAAAGAGACCTTGCATTTGCCGAAAATCGAACTTAGTGTTTTTGCAACTAACGAATTCATTAACAGTAAATTCAAATTTTCAAACAATCGGCCTATTGAATCTTTTGATAGTGATGAATTTTATGATCTGGTGTTGGACATAGGAGTACTTGATAAAAGTATTGATGAATTTGGTTTTACAGGAAATGCCACTGAATTTGTCAAAATTCGCTCAGTACATTATCTTGATTCTCAAAGGATAACTGCAGCAACAGATTTGATTAAATACAAGCCATTTTGCAAGGAAAAGGATAACACAGGTAACTGGATTATTGAAGATGATATTGCTAAAGATGGACTTGACTATCTTCTTCAATCCATATTCAGAAAGAAAGCTTTTCTGGAAGGCCAGCTTCCAATCATGCACAATGCTTTACAATGTAAAAGTGTAATTGGCCTATTACCGACAGGTGGCGGTAAATCTCTTACCTATCAAATATCGGCATTGCTCCAACCGGGGATATGTTTAGTTATCGACCCGATCAGATCTCTCATGAAGGACCAGGTGGATGGATTGCTCAGAAATGATGTTGACTCCTGTGTCTATATTAACTCCACACTGGAGGGGGAAGACAAACGAAAAGCCATGAGAAGGATGGCAGAGGGAGAAGCACAATTTGTATTTGTCTCACCAGAGCGACTACAAATGGAAGAGTTTAGAACACTTTTAAGCGATATGTTCAATGATGGCATCTATTTTAGTTATTGTGTGATTGATGAAGCTCATTGTGTTTCCGAGTGGGGACATGATTTTAGAACGGCATACCTGCGGTTGGGAGAGAATGCAATCAAGTTTTGTAAGACTAAAAATCTCAAATATCTGCCTCTATTTGGGTTAACAGCAACGGCCTCTTACGACGTATTGGCTGATGTTCAGAGAGAGCTTTCCGGTAATAATGAAAGTAGGCGTCTTGCAGAGGATGCAATAATTAGATCTGAGTATTCAAAAAGGGATGAACTGCAATACATCATAGAAGAAGTGACTTTTCCAACAGGAACTATGAGAAACATTTGGGATGTAAAGAAAGCGTTGGCATCAAAAAAACAGGAAAGGGTATTGAGGCTTTTAAATGAGATTCCCATCACCATACAAGAGTTTAACAGAGACCCGCATTTAGTTTATAGTAAGGACGATTACCAATCTAAAAACATCAGTCAACAACACACCTATAAGAGTATACAAATAGAAAATTTTGCACCGGGTCACTTTTTCAAAGAGGGTAAAAACGCAGCACTGATTTTTTGCCCGCATACAAGAGGTCCCTATGGGGTTACAGATAAGTTTAAAACCAGTAATAATGGAATGCCGGTTGTCAGACAAGGATATTTTGATTTGCTTTCTCAGGTGGGTGGAATAAGAGCCGGTTATTTCATGGGATCTGGCAATGATTCTGATTCAGGGGTAAGAGTAATACAGGAGGAGTCATTTGACAATCAGGATAAATTCATTAACAATGAGTTAAACCTGATGATAGCCACTAAAGCATTTGGAATGGGTATTGACAAGGAAAATATCCGCTTTACCATTCACATTAATTATCCCGGATCAATTGAGAGTTTCGTGCAAGAAGCAGGTCGTGCCGGAAGGGATAGGAAAATAGCTTTATCCTACATTTTATTCAACGACCAGAGTGTGCCTGTGCAGGATGAAGAAGATCCAATTGACCATGACCTTGACATTAACATGTATTTCCATAAGAATTCGTTCAAAGGGATTGCAAAAGAGATAGCTGTATTGAATGAATTACTGACTGAAATTTATTTTCCTGACAGAACATTTGAGTTTGAAAACCTAATTAACAATGAGTTAGAGGTTAATGTCAAATGCAACTACTGGGAGGGTGGAGTTCATAAAAGACTCTATGTAAACTTCAATTTTACTGAGCCATTAGGGTATATAGATCTCAGGGACTTGAATGGTATCATCGATAAAAGTGTAAATCCAAATCTTTCATCAAGGATTTTTACTTTAATACGCAACTATATTAATGGTCAAAATTTAAATGAGCCAATCCATCTATGGATTCAACGTAGTGACAAACAAGTCGGAATTGAAGAGATACTTAAATCAAAACGTGATGGAGATACTTTTTCGATAACGGTTGGATTTTACAACAATGCTAAAGAGAGGGTTAAGACAATCACTCAATGGCTGCATACTGTTATTCATGGCAATTTTACCGAGGCTGTGGTTCATAGAATGAGGGAGAATTGTAGCGATGCTGAGGCTTTCATTGAAGATGTCTGTGATGCCTATAAAAGATTTACTAATGGGCGGGAACTGAACTTTGAAGAAACCTGCAACAGACGTGATCAATCCAAAAGGAATCCAAAAGGGACAGCCTTCAAAACATTTATGGCGCTGTACAATGGATACAGGGATAAAAATGACACTGAAAAAGCAATTTACCGGCTTTCAACATTAGGAATCATTGATGACTATACAGTTAATTTCACTTCCAACACTTTTACTCTCAGAGGTACTAAGAAAACTGCTAAGGAATACCGAGAGAACCTTCGTGGTTATCTCTTAAAATATTATTCAGAAAAGACAACAAAAGCCAAGTTAAAGAATCTTGATGCGATTGATGAACCAACTCCTATTCGAAAGGCGATTAACTTCCTCGTAAACTTTGTTTATGATGAAATAGAGAAAAAACGTCAAAGAGCGATATCTGACATGAAAGATGCCTGCCGTTTTGGATTGGAGAATGGTAATATCGAACTTAAAGAGTTCATTGACCTTTACTTCAATTCCAAATATGCCAGGAAAGGATATCAGGTTAATAATAAAACAGCTTCATTGTTTGATCTCCTGGTGGGTGAGGAGAAAAAAGATGATAACATTGAATACGTCTGGTATTTTATGTACATTATGGATATCGACAAGCCCTCCTCACAAATCGACAATTACAAACATTTAAGAGGTGCCTGTACTCGTCTTTTGCGAAGCCAGCCTGATAGTTACACTCTTATACTCCTCAATGCATTTGCACTTTACATGATTGAGTATAAAAATCCAAGATATTTGCAAGAAGCTGAGGATCTTCTGATGAATGCTTTCACCAGCATACAGGAAAAAGAGTCCAAATGGACCGACAAAAAACTTGAAGAGATTTTTAATGCATTCACTGAAAAGATCATTGATAAGAATAGTGAAGTTTTGTCTTTCATGGAAATGCATGGATTCCAATTTGATTTTGATTCTATCATGATAAAAAGGTTGCTTTATCCTCTTCAAAGAGCTAACTCAACATTGCACGAAATCAACAAAATACTCAACTGATATGGCAAATCCTATAATCCAGCAGATTAACGCTGAACTTGAAAACCTCCAGGTGGAGCTGAGACAGTTTAAAACATCAGTTGAATACCTTAGTGGAGCTAAAAGCCATGTTAAGGAGGCAGTTCAGACTGTTAATACAGCAGAAGCGCACTTTAATAAAAAGGTGGAGGAATTGAAAAGTACCTACGATTCGATTATTAAACTGACGAACTCGGTTTCATCCGTAATCAATAAGCTGGATAAAATCAATTTTCCTGAACGATTAGACCAGATTGGGAGAACCGTCAAGGATACAATTGATTTCTTGAATCAAAACAAAAGAGAAACTCTCGAAGAACTGAAGAAAGCATCTGAAGCGATAACGAAAGCTGATTTCGATGGTCGTTTTAAAAAACTGCAGGAGGCGATTGACAATTCTATTAAATCCAACCATGAGACCGTAAAGTACATTGAGAGCCTGAACCTTTCATTAAGAATGGATAAATTGGATAGTAATATCTCCGGCATCCTTGCTGCCATTCATAATGTTCAAAGCAGAGTTGAGAGTGTAGAAAGAAATATCGGAGATAAAATGAAAGAGGCTGCTGATAAACAAGCAACCTCAATTAATGAATTCCAGAATAAGTTACAACCTCAGCTTGATGATCTTAAACATGGGTTGAAGAATTTGGCGAAAAAACAGCAAATCAATTCCTTGATTACTAATGGTTTGATTGCATTGGGGGTTTTACTAATTATGCTTTACAATTAGAGATACGAGAGTGGCAGACCAGATTTTGATAAATACATAAAGAAATGAAAATCAATTATATAATAGAGAAATGAACAAATCCTTGCAATCACTAAATCACAATGATACAATGGTTAAGGCTAAAAATCTTATGTCCAAAAATCAAAAAACTGATAAAATATGAAACTAGTAAGGAACAACCCCTATCGGATACTTGGATTGCTTGTTGGTGCAAGCGCAACCATACAAAACAGGCACATTACAAGAATTTCAAGGTATATTGAAGCAGGTGGTGAAGTACCGGATGAATTCACTGAATTCACTTTTCCTGCTTTGGGCAACTTAGACCTTACGACTCAATCTGTATCAGATGCCGCTTCTAAACTTAACCTGGACAATGACAGGTTGAATGCAGCTCTGTTTTGGTTCTATAACGGAAACGAAGTAACAGACCCTCCTGCTTTTGAGGCGCTGAAAGATTCGGATATACAAGGAGCTATTGAAATTTGGAGAAAAAAGACAAGTACAAATGAAGTGACCCAAAGCAACAGTTCAGCGTTTCATAACCTTTCTTCTTTGCTGCTGTGTAAAAGCATAAACGGCGCCTCAATAGATGAAAAGCTTTTTGAAGAAGGGTTGTCTTTAAAGCTAAAATTTCTCGAAAGTGACTTTGTAAAGGATTTCAAAGCGAAAGCTACTGATGTAACTTTTAAGACAACTAAAAAGGAAATCCAAATCTCTTTTCTGAATGCACTGCAGCAGGAGGTTGAAGATTATACTAGTATTTCGCCATCCAATTTCATAGAAATGCTATTGAGGTCAACTTTTATTTCAAGAAAGGATTTTTTGGAAACGCTTGTTCAAAACCCAATAGATCAAATTGAAAAGAAAATTGAAAAAGCCAAGAAAAAACGGAAGTCTAATAAAGAAAATGCGGCAAATGCCGGCAAAGAACTTTTCTCGACCGCAAGTACTGACTTAACACTATTGCAAAATATATTAGGCCCTAATGATCGAAAGTTCATTACTATTTCTGATAAAGTTGCAGACGAAATTCTGCAATGTGGAATTGATTATTTTTTTCATTTAAAAGACACAACCACAGATCCAGGCCCCGCCTCGATGTTTTTGTTTAAGAAAGCAACATCCCTTGCAATCGGTAATATTGTAAAACAAAGATGCAACGAAAATACTGATAACCTTCAGGAATGGATCGATGAAAAGCCTAAAAGAGAAAAGCATCAAAAAATCAAATCTGATCTTGATGCTCTAATCCAGATTTTTCAGGAGTATGAAGATAGGAGTGCTACGATCCAAAATGCTAGGAGCCTAATAGTTAGTTGTAAACCACGCCTTGCGAATATTAAATCTGTTTTAGGTCCAAAGGACGAATTTTATTTAAAACTTGCGACCAGAGTGGCTGCACAAGCGCAAAGCTATATAATTGAAGAAGTTAATAAGTCACAACAGAACTTGAATTACAAACTCGCATTGGACAGAAGTGGAACAATAAGGTCGATTAAAAGCATTTTATTTGATGCCTGGCTCGCAACAGCGTCACTTGGATCATTAGATATGGAATATGATTTTAAAGAAAATCGCTTCAAAAAAAACAGAGAATCACTTCAAGGCTTGTGTACTCAAGCAGGAGTAAGTATTCCATTCGGCGACCCAGAAGCAACAGGCAGGAACGCGATACGAAATCCATATGTTTCATTACCAGATACTTCAAATGAAAGTATTATTCCAACTTGGTTAAAATGGGTCGGGGCATTTCTTCTGTTTGTATTAATCATTAGGGCATGTAACTAAAACACTCACAAAATGAATAGAATCATATTAATTGTACTAATTTTAAACGGTTTATCATTGTATGCTAACGATGATTCCTTAACAATAGCTGATCTGAAAAGAGAATTAATGCCAATTAAGGCAAGCATTCACAAGATGAATATTGCAAACTCAGAATTAAAATCTGAAATAATCAATCTGAATGTCAAAATCATGGCTGCTGTCGATACAATTGAAGCACTCCAAAGCAAAATAGATAGCAATGCAAATACAATTTTAGAAACAGCTAATCAATTGGGTTTACAGATTACCGAAACCAAGCAAATCGCAACTAAGCGAATTGATGAAGTTGACCAATCTTTGAGTAAAAATTCACTGTACGGAATCATTGGAGTATTGATAGCAATTCTTCTTTCAATTATGATTTACTGGCTATTAAGCAAACGTCAAAAATCGGATAAGACAGATATTATTGAGCAACTGAGCTATACTAAATCATCTATTGAGGAAAGTCTTGTAAATCAATTCGGCAAACAAACTGAATTGATGGAAACTCAACTTCAATATTTAGAGCAGCAAAATAATAACACACCTGCAACAACAAATCAGGAACCTGACCATTCTCTCGCCCTTAAAGTGGCAAGTGAAATCAACTTGATTGAAAGAAATATCAATCTCATGGATGCAGGAACGAAAGGCTTAAAGCAGTTGGTTCGCTCAGTTGCCAAACTGAAAGACAACCTTGCAGCTAATGGCTATGAAATGCCTGAACTTATAGGAAAACAATTTCATCAAGGAATGAAAGTAATTGTTACAAGTTCCATTCCAGATGAAAACCTTGAAAAAGGCAGAGAGATAATCAGTAAAGTACTTATTCCACAAGTAAATTTTAACGACAAAATGATTCAAACCGCTCAGATCGAGGTATCTGTTGGTATCTAAACTTATAAAAAATCAATACAATGAGAAATAAAATAGACTACGGAATTGATCTTGGAACTACCAATTCAGCAATTGCACGAATGGAAAATGGTGTGCCGACCATTAAGAAATCTGACACATTAAAAGACACAGTACCATCTTGTGTCCATTTCAACAAGCGGCAAGATATTCTTGTCGGTGACACTGCCTTTAATGTGATGAAAAACGATAACACAAGGGCATTGAAGACTTTTGAAAAGGGTAAAACCAACACTTTTATTGAATTTAAAAGAACAATGGGCACAACTCATACTTATGAGTGCCCTAATATGAATAAAGATCTTACATCTGAAGAATTATCAGCCGAAGTATTAAAGAAATTGAAATCATTCATTCAGGACGAAAACATTTCATCAATTGTAATTACTGTTCCAGCTAAGTTTTTAAACCCGCAGAATGAAGCCACAATGAAAGCGGCAAAATTGGCAGGATTCAAACACGTTCAATTGTTACAAGAGCCAGTAGCGGCAGCAACTGCATATGGATTAGGTTCCTTCAGTAAAGATGGATACTGGCTTGTATTTGACTTTGGTGGTGGAACTTTTGATGCTGCCTTGGTAAAATCAGATGAAGGAATTTTATCTGTTAAAGATACAGACGGGGACAATTGGCTTGGCGGGAAAAATTTAGATGAGGCAATTGTTGATGAAATAATCATTCCAAAACTACAATCAAATTATGCTATTGATAGTATTGTTGAAGACATTTACAAAAAGCAAATTTTAAGAGATGCGATCAAACCTTATGCGGAAGAAATTAAAATAGAAATGTCATTCAAAGACAGTATTAATTATATTTCTCCACTTGGTTCTTTACCTTTTACAGATGAAAATGGCGAAGAACCAGAAATTGAGGTGGATTTAACACAAAACGAATTAGAAAAGGTAATTGGCCCTTACTTTCAAAAAGCAATTGACATTACAAAAGAACTATTAAAAAGAAATAATCTTAAAGGTACAGATTTGGGGGCATTGATTCTTGTTGGTGGCCCGACTTACTCACCAATTTTAAGACGAATGCTTAAAGAACAAGTTACTGATAAGGTTGATAAATCTGTTGATCCAATGACGGTTGTAGCTAAAGGTGCGGCTCTTTTCGCATCTACTATTTCAGTTTCAGAAGAAGTAAAAGAGGAAACGAGAGACAAAACAAAGCTACAACTTGACATCAAGTATGAAGCTACAACCATAGCGCTTGATGAATTGGTCAACATTAAAGTGCTTAAAGATAAAACAACAGGAAAATTTCCCGATAAAATCTATGCAGATGTTGTTCGTTTTGATGGCGCCTGGTCAAGTGGGAAGAGGCTAATTAGTGAAAAAGCTACAATTATTGAAGTTTTGCTTGTTGAAGGTCGTTCCAATTCATTTGAAATAAATGTTTATGACGACACTGGAGGTAAATTAGAATGTCAACCGTATCAGTTTAGTATTCTGCAGGGGATCGGTGGTCTTGATGGAATGCAGGTTTTGCCTTACCACATTGGAATTGGTAAATACTTCAGATCCGAAGAGAAGGATTTATTTAAAGCCATTCCGAATCTTGAAAAGAATAAGCCGATTAAGAACGGCCTTACGGGGGTAATAAATGGGAATAAAACCAGGAGCACCATAAGGCCAGGTATTTCGGGTGATAAAATCAGAATTCCTATTTACCAGGGAGATTATGGTGCTGATGGAACAAATCCATTGCTTAATAACTTAATACGTGAGGTTGTCATAACTGGTGAAGATATTCCATCCGTGCTTCCTGAAGGCAGTGAGGTTGATATCACTGTAAAAGTCGACAGTTCGCAAGTGATGCACTTTACGGCCTACTTCCCGGTTTTAGATCACTCCATAGAATTAGAAATAGAAATTAATAAAACTGAACCTCCAAAAGAATCCAAACTCAGTGATGAAATTTCAAATGCTAAGCGCACGGCCCAAAAAGTTAACGCAACAGATGTTGTGGATAAATTAGACGCATTGGAAAAGCAACTGAGCAATGATAAAGGAAGTGCGGACGGAAGACTAAAAATCATGGATGGTTTTAGGAAAATAATTCTTTTACTCGATGATCATGAAAAAGCGGCACGATGGCCAAAGGCTGAAAAAGACCTGAAAGATGCTTTTTATAGCTTTGAAGAATTAATTAAAAAGGTAAAAGCGAACAACGATGGAGATCAGCTCAATATGGAAGTAATCGAAGCTCATTTGATTGAATACAAAAAAGGCATTGAACAAATAATAAAGTCAAAAGATGCGGGAAGTGCAATTGAGTTAACAGAAGAAATAGCTGCTCTGGATAGCGAAATAAGAAATGAATTGTCAGGTGGTGTTGTTGACGTAAGGAGAATTCAGTACCATGACCTTGCATTTGAAACCTTGAAATGGAAAGACAAGAATAAAGCAAGGCAATTGATTAACCAGGGCAAGAAAATGATTGCAGAGGGTCAAACCAACAACCTTCGACCAATAATACTTCAGATCTGGGACTTAAGAATTGATCCTGAAGATGAGCGTCCAAAAGAAACATTAAAATGAAATCAATGAAAATAGTTAATTTTATCCTGCTAGTGACATTAATAGCAATGTCATTTTCCTGTGAGTCAGAGGAGTCGAAACAGCAAAGACTTTTAAGGGCTGAGGAACGAAGACTGGAGCAATTGAAAAGAGAAGAAAAAGAACGGGAGCAAAAGCAAATTTTTGAACAGTATAAAGAAAACTCGTTGCAAACTGGTGCAACCCCTTATGCAATGTGCTATGGAATAAATAGATACTGTGATACATATGGCTGTTCAGAGATAGAGGTTAGGACTCCTTCATCCAGTGATGTACTGGTGACTATTAAATCTGGCGGGGAAGTTGTCCGCCATGCTTACATCAAAGCCAACAGCACTTTTAAATTTGACCTTCCAAATGGTACATACCAACCCTTCTTCTACTATGGTAAAGGTTGGTACCCAGAAAAGGTTATGAAAAACAATTCTGGATGTCAAATCAAAGGTGGTTTTTTAACTGATGAAGTTTTTGGCAAAGATGATCCTCAGTATTTGCATAACAGCATTCTAAGTTATGAGTTAATCTTGCAGAAAAACGGGAATTTTTCAACCCGTCCAAGTAATGCAAATGAGGCTCTCTAGAAAAAATGATTCATCACTACCCATATGAGGAATGATCAAATAAAAATTTTATGAATTCTCCAAGTGCCTCATTACCAAAAGGATTCTCCATTGATGGAAAGTATAATGTTTTACTTTTCATCAAACAGGGACGCAATGCTGAGACTTACAGGGTGAGATGCAGCGATGGGAAACTCTATTTTCTAAAGCTGTTTAATTACGCCAAATTGCACCGCACCGCCTTTGATGAAGAAAACAACCTGCTTGAGATTGAATTTCTGAAAAGGGCAAAGCACGAAAACGTTGTAAATTACAAGGATAGTGGGGAGTTGATTCATGAAAGCAAAAAGTATGTTTACCTTGTGCTAAATTTCATTGCCGGTGAAACATTGGCTGAAAGGATCAGCAGGGAGCCAATTTCGACCTATTATGATGTTAGGCAAATTGTGAATGGTGTATTGAATGGTCTGGAGTATTTACACAACCTTCCTGATCCTATAGTTCACAATGAAATTACGCCGCAAAACATCATGCTTGATCTATCAGCAGATATTCCAAAAGCGGTTATTATTGACTTTGGCTATGCAAGATCGTTTCATCAATCAACCAAAGCATACAACAAGGAAGGATTAAACCTGAATTATGTCGCCCCGGAATGTTTCAATAGTCTGTTCTCACCACAGAGCGATGTTTTTTCACTTGGCGCTGTGATGTATCATTTAATTTTTGGGATACCACCATGGTTTAGAGATGTATCTCAATTTATAGCAGATCGAACCAAAGCTGAAGAACTGGTAATACAGGCAAGAAATAAGCCATTGACTTTCCCGATGGTATCTGAAGGCTTTATTGGGCATGATGAAACTGTAAACCTGATCTTGAAAAAAGCCCTTTGCCTTGATCCTGAAGACCGTTTTGTAAGTGCAGTAGAATTTAAAAATGCACTGAATGGTGAAATAGAAGTTGAGGATATTGACAGGGCGCAACAGGTGAAGCTTGGTGATGAACCTAAAAGGAACTTTCAGCCCAAAAAGGTCAGAGGCAAGGGATTTGATGCCATTGCCGGGATGCAACAACTCAAAGAACAATTACAGTTGGATGTTATTGACGCTTTGAATAACCCTGAGGAGTACTCAAAATACGGAGTAACTATTCCTAATGGAATGCTCCTTTATGGGCCTCCTGGTTGTGGAAAGACATTTTTTGCCAAACAGTTTGCCGAGGAGGTGGGATTCAATTTTATTCATGTTAACCCGGGCACTTTAAAAAGCAGATATGTCAATGCAACTGAGGAGAATATTGCTAAAATGTTTAAGGAAGCAGAGAAGCATGCTCCAACGATCATTTTTATAGAAGAAATCAGTGGGCTGTTCCCGAGCAGAGACAGTGACGCTCATGAAATGTCAAAAAATGCTGTGGATGCCATGTTAGCAGAGATGGACAGAACCGGCGAAAGAGGAATTTTTGTTTTGTGCGCAACAAACTATCCTGAAAGAGTTGATGCTGCTTTGTTGCGGGCTGGAAGGCTTGACAAGAAAGTTTTTATACCCCCCCCAGACTTTGAAGCAAGGAAGGCAATGTTTGAAATGTATCTCAAATCACGTCCCCTGGACTTTGGTATTGATTATGACAGGCTTGCCAGTATTACTGAAAACTATGTTTCATCTGACATCAAAGACTCAATAGTTGATAATGCCTCAAGATTGGCATTGAGGAACAAAACAAGGATTTCAATGATAATCCTGGAAGAAGTGATCAAGAACACTAAGCCCTCCGTTCCACTTCTGGAGTTGAAAAAGTTCGAGAAAATCAAAGAAAAGATGGACGGTGAAAATATTGACCAGAAAAACGACAGACCACGAATAGGATTTAAATTTAACTAACAAGATAAACAAATGGAAACAGTACCATTTAACAAACTATTGCTTAAAACAGCCTTTTGCTGTATGGCATCCGATGGTAGTATTGACCAAAAGGAAATTGACCAGATTAAACTCATGTATGAGAAATCAGAGTTATTCCAGGGTTTGGATTTCCGTGAAGAAATCAACCGGCTAATCGCCAAAATCAACATGAAGGGGAAAGATTTTATCAAGTACTATTTTGATCTCTTATCTGAGGCAAATTTGTCTGAAGAAGAAGAACTGATGCTAATTGATTTTGCTATAGAAACAATCCATTCAGACGGAGTAGATGATTATTCGGAAATCAAATTCTTTAAAAACATCAGGCAAAGATTGAAATTGACTGATGAAATGATTCTGAACATCCACCCCGAAGTTGAGTATTGGCTCGAACAGGATATTATTACAGAATCTTATCTCGAAAAAATTTCAAAACAGTATCTTGAAGAGGTTGAACTTCCTCAATTTGAATTGATTAGTACAGACAATTTTTCTCTTGAAGGAAACGATAAAGAATGAAATAGCGATTTATTAGCAAAATTATTATTGTAATCTGTTAGTATTAAACATTTTGCTCTTAAAAAGTCATTGAGTACACCAATTAGTGATTTAACACTAAAGCGGAATGTTAGAGCAGAGATAACAACCTGTATGCTAACAATGTCACTTAATCAAAATTAATTCAAAGAAATGTCAGAAGATCAGAAAAAGCAACTTGAACAGCAGCTTTGGAATATAGCCAACACCCTGAGAGGCAAAATGAACGCTGATGAGTTCAGGGATTACATCCTGGGATTTATCTTTTACAAGTACCTGTCGGAGAAGATGCTGATTTACGCCGATTCGATCCTGGAGCAAGACGGCATGAAATACACCGGGATTGATGAAACCACCCCTACCGGAACGGAATACCTTGAAGCCATCAGAGAGGAGGCGCTGGAAACGCTGGGATACTTCCTCAAACCCTCTGAGTTGTTCAGCGAGATTGCCAGGCGGGGCAACAACGGTCATGCTGCCGGTAACAACTTCATTCTCGAAGACCTCCAGAAAATCCTGAAGAACATCGAGCAAAGCACGATGGGAACTGCCAGTGAGGATGATTTTGACAACCTGTTTGAAGACCTCGACCTCACTAGCACCAAACTTGGCAGAACCGAATCAGCCAAAAATGAGCTGATTGTGAAAGTGCTTACGCATCTTGACAAGATTGACTTCGGGCTGGAAAATACCGAACTCGACATCCTGGGCGACGCCTATGAATACCTGATCGGGATGTTTGCCAGCGGCGCAGGGAAAAAAGCAGGCGAATTTTATACTCCTCAGGGGGTGAGCAAAATACTGGCAAAGATTGTGGGAACAGGCAAAACCAAACTGAAATCTGCCTATGATCCCACCTGCGGTTCAGGCTCATTGCTGCTGCGTTTTGCCAAAGAGGTGAAGGAGGTGGGCACGTTTTACGGTCAGGAACTGAACCGTACTACTTACAACCTTTGCAGAATGAACATGATCCTGCCTGGCGTACACTACCGGAGATTTGACATCCGGCAGGAGGACACGCTGGAGCACCCGCAGCACATTGATTTGAAATTTGAAGCGGTGGTAGCCAATCCCCCCTTCTCAGCCCATTGGAGTGCAAGCCCGCTCTTCATGACCGACGACCGCTTCAGCCAGTACGGGAAGTTAGCCCCTTCGAGCAAAGCCGATTTTGCTTTTGTGCAGCACATGATCTTTCACCTGGCCGAAAACGGCGCTATGGCAATTGTGCTGCCTCATGGCGTTTTGTTCAGGGGTGGCGCCGAGCAGCACATCCGCCGCTACCTGATTGAGGAAAAGAACTACCTGGACGCCGTGATCGGATTGCCGGCAAACATCTTTTACGGAACCAGCATTCCCACCTGTATCCTGGTGTTTAAAAAGTGCAGGGAAAACCCCGAAGATATCCTCTTTATTGACGCCAGCCAGCACTACGAAAAGGTGAAAACCCAGAACATGCTGCGTGAGGAAGACATTGACAAAATTGTGAACACCTACCGCAACCGGACAGAAGAACCAAAATACAGCAAATTAGCTACGCTGAAAGAAGTTGCCGAAAACGACTACAACCTCAACATCCCCCGCTATGTGGACACCTTTGAAGCGGAGGATGCCATTGACATTGAGAAACTGGCAGGCGAACTGGTGGAACTTAAAAAACACATGACCGCAACCGACGCTGCCATTGCCGGTTATTGTAACGAACTGAATATCTCAACTCCCTTTTAAACAATGGAAAAGGTGAAAAACATACCTGCATTGCGATTCCCGGAATTTGAAGGGGAATGGATTGATTCAAGATTCGGGAATTATATTAGTGAACGAAGTGAACGTGCTAAGGTGAGTTTTCCTTTGTATAGTTTGACAATTGAACAAGGAATAGTTCCAAAAACAGAGCGATACGAAAGAAGTTTTTTAGTGAGTAATCAAAAGGAAGCATACAAGTCTATGTATTTTAATGATTTCGCTTTTAATCCAATGAATCTCAGATTTGGTGCATTAGCAAGACATAAGGAAGAAAGACCTGTTGCGGTATCAAAATATTACAATGTTTTTTATTGTAATCAAATCGGTAATAGTGTTTTTTTTGAAAACTACCTAACATCATCAAGGCTGATAAGATATTATAATTTGATGGCAACCGGTAGTTTGATTGAAAAGAAAAGAGTTCATTTCTCTGACTTCATTAATTTCACTAAACCACTCCCCTCCCTCCCCGAGCAAACCCGCATTGCCTCTTTTCTCACGGCGGTTGACGAAAAACTTACGCAGCTCAAAAAGAAGAAAACCCTGCTGGAGCAATACAAAAAGGGGGTGATGCAGCAGCTCTTCTCGCAGCAACTCCGATTTAAACAAGACGATGGCAGCGAATTTCCGGAGTGGGAGGAGAAAAGGTTGGGGGATTGTCTTGCTTATGAACAGCCAACAAAATATTTAGTTTCAAGCACTGAATATAATAATTCATTCAAAACCCCAGTACTTACAGCTGGTAAGACTTTTATCTTAGGTTACACAGATGAAACAAATGGAATTTTCAGCGAGAACCTACCTGTAATAATTTTTGATGATTTCACAACTGCCACCCAATTTGTGACTTTTCCATTTAAGGCAAAATCTTCAGCAATGAAAATATTATTGCCAAAAGAAAAAGTCAATATCAAATTCGTATTTGAGGGATTGCAGTTGATTAATTATGAACTTGGTGGTCATGAAAGACACTGGATTTCCAAATTCTCACAAATGGAAATTTCAATCCCGAGCTACAATGAGCAAACCAAAATCGCTAATTTTCTTTCAGCCATAGATGAAAAGATCAGCCATTGCCAGTTGCAGATCGAAAAAATGGAACTTTGGAAAAAGGGTCTTTTGCAGAGGATGTTTATTTAAAACCAACATGTTATGTATCGCATCAACAAACAAACGAACAATGTAGTAAAACTCGAAAAGCGGCTTTTCAAAGATCTGCGCATCAAAGAAAGAGAGCACCTGCAGGAATGGATTGCTAAAAATCCAGAAATGCTTGGCGAGGAGCTGCTGATCATTCAAAAAGAGTTTGACGGTTTCAATGATACACATGAGCGACTCGACCTGCTGGCTATTGACAAAGATGGCGGATTGGTGATTATTGAAAACAAACTGGATGATACCGGCAGAAATGTGGTTTGGCAGGCATTGAAATACACCTCCTACTGCTCTACCCTGACCACTTCTCAGATTATAAAAATGTATCAGGCTTATCTGGAAAGAACTGGTGTTGTGGGCGATGCAAAAGAGAGCATACTTGAATTTTTGGAGCGCAACGATGACGAAGACCTGCTTTTAAACCGGACTGACCAAAGGATGATATTTGTATCGAACAACTATCGTAAAGAGGTTACCTCAACTGTGCTCTGGCTGCTTAATCACGATGTCCGTATTCAGTGTTTCAGGGCTACACCATACAGCATGGGCGAGGAAGAGTTCTTGCAGGTTGAACAGATCATTCCTTTACCCGAAACCAAAGAGTTTATGATAGAGATACAGGAGAAAGAGAAAGAGGAGAAAGAGAAAAGCAAAACGGTTGAGCATTCGGAAGCAATACTGATAAAATTCTGGGGAGCACTGAAAAACGACCTGAAAGCACATAAAGTTGATTATCTCGACAGAGTTAGTGCAAAGCCAAGTCATAATATTGGATTCTGGAAAGGTAGTGGAAAATTTGCGTATTGCTTAGGCAGAAATGCTTTCAGGGTCGAATTGTATTTTTCTGACGATCCTGATAAAGTCAACATTGATGCAATGTACCAATACATTAATGAGATTGAAAAATCCTTTGAAGGAGAAATTATCTGGGAAAGGCTTGAAAACAAAAGGGCTTCAAGGATTAAACATGAAATGCCTTTTGAACTTCGGGAAACTTTTGAAGGACGGTTTAGTGAAGAAAAATATTGGGAACAGCTCGCGGAATGGTACAGGGTTTCAATGGTCAAATTTTACAATGCAACATATCCTTACCTGGAGAAGATTCAGAAATAAACCTAATGCCTATCGAATGATGGATCGTGGAAAAAGAAATAATTCAAATTCCGAATGAAAAATGAATGAAAATCAAAATTTAGAAAACTGGATGAGATTTCTCAATCCTGAAAATTTAAGAGGTAATCTGATGCTATCATCATTGTACATTGCCTTTTTTGAATCGTTTAAGGACTATTTTGTTAGCAGCGTAAGAGGGTTTTACACAACTGGGTTCTCCGGAGACAAAGAAATTATTTCAAAAGATTACAATTTGAAAGTTAAGTCAAAAAGCAAGAATCTGACTGAAGCAACGCTTTTATGGTTTAAGGAGGGCAATGCAATTACTGATAATGACTTAGCAATCTTTGAAGAACTAAGAAAATGCAGAAATAAATGCGCTCATGATCTGATGAATTTACTTTTTGATGGACTTTCTGAAGACTTGCCTGAGAAGTTCAATCAGCTTTTTCATCTGTGGGTAAAAATTGAGAAATGGTGGATCATTAATATTGAAATACCTACTGAAACAGGAGAAGATAATGTTTCTGAAATAAATGGAGATGAGATAATAGCTCATTCCCAAGTAATAAAAAAGCTCATTTTTGATGTGCTTGCTGGAGATGAGAAACAGTTGTCTTATTACAGAGATCAAATATTAAAGAGCAGTAATTAGCAAATTCAAAAATGCTGAACAGGTTCATGAAACCGACTCGGACACTCAGTTACAAATAGTTCCAGTCTCAGTCCGAAAAGACAAATGCAAGGCTGTTGCATCAAATGTTTTGTTAATTATTCAAAATAAATCAACCTATAGGTTTACATTATGCAAATTGAAGCTATCTTTGCAATCGTAAAAAACAGTCTTTTAGCTGTTAAATTTAAAGGGAAACGTATTGATGAATTTGCTTTGTTGTTCAGAAACTGGAATGATGTAGCCTTTTTGGAACAGTTTTTTGAAGACCACAAGGCAGACCTGCAAAGCGGGTTTTTTGGGGAGATTACTGTTGAAAACGCTGTATTTCGCACAATTGAAGAGGCAGAAAAAATGGAAACTTACATCAGAACCTGTGCAAAAAAAGGACAAATTGATCCGTACAACACTTTGCAGGATTTGGTTTTCAAACCTTTGCAAAAGGATGACAGCTCGTTTCAGCATGTAAAGAGCAAAGCTTACGGCCAAAACAATCCTTCCTGGTTGCGCCTGTATGCTGTCAGGATTCACCAAAACCTCTATGTTGTGTCGGGTGGCGCCATTAAACTCACAGCAAAAATGAACGACAAGCCTCACCTGGTTCATGAATTGAAAAAACTGGAAGAAACAAAAGAATACCTGAAAGAGGTAGGCCTTTATGAGGAAGCCGATTATGAATTTATTGAGATTACTAACTATGACAAAGAAATTTAATAACAAGCTGGAACAGATCGTGTCACTTGAACCCAGTCAATGGCACGAAG
Source organism: Bacteroidales bacterium (assembly GCA_036794825.1). Taxonomy (GTDB): domain Bacteria; phylum Bacteroidota; class Bacteroidia; order Bacteroidales; family 4484-276; genus RZYY01. Next base: position 88,195 of record DAIRGA010000005.1, read on the forward strand.
ATGCGGCTTTTCGAAATGAGAATAAGGTTTGGTTGCGACGCTCTCAAAAGGTAGCATTAAAAATTCTCCGAACCTTGCGGTCTAAAAACATGAGTCAACGGGATTTAGCTGTCAAAATGGGGGTTTCAGCACAGATGGTGAATAAATGGGTTAAAGGGACGGAAAACTTCACTTTTGAAACTATTTCCAAGTTAGAAAACGCCCTGGAAATTGAATTGATGGAGGTGGTCGATACGGAAAACAAGACCTCGCAGGAAAATCCTACGATGGCTGTTCAGGTATCCCGGGCTGCTGCAAAAGATATTCTATGGATAGAAAAGACACGCGGCAAACAAATAATCCTGCCGGTTGCCGGTAATTTCAGTTATTGGAAAAGCAGTCAAACTTCACAGGTAAACTAATGGAACAGAATAAAGTAGGTTTCGCTTTGCGAAAAATTTCTACGGAGGAGTTTGCTACTTACGAATCAGAGTTAATTGAAAACCAGGAGGTAAAACTGAGCGCTGGAATTAATTTTGGAATCAACACCCAAAGTAAGGTATTAGCCTGTATTTCCCGATTTGAGTTTATTCTTAGTGAAAATCCTTTACTGCTGATTCAGGTAAAATATGAATTTGAAATCGAGCCAAATACCTGGAATAGTTTGATGGATAAGGATTTGATGAAAATCACCTTTCCAAAAGAATTTATGCATCATTTAGCAACCATCAGTGTTGGAACTACCCGTGGAGTACTCCATGCAAAAACCGAAAACAGTCAATACAATGCATTAATTTTACCGCTGATCAATGTAACAGAATTAATTCGTGAAAATATGTCGTTTGATCTTTCAAAAACTCTGTAAAGAGATAGTCTATTTACGTTTATCCAGTTTGTAATCAATTGAAATGCATTCCTCAATACACCTCTCATGCTTATTCTATGATTCACACTTAGGTTTTTTTGAATTGTTTGTTGATTAAACCAAATCATGAAAAACTTGGTGAATGCAGATTTAAACATCTTAAAAGCAATGTCCAAAGCGCTGAAATCCCGTAAGGCAACCTGGTGATGAAGTTGCAATTAATGCCGGTACTATTTGATAAATAAGTAGTTGTGAAAATTTTCCCGTTATAGAGGATTTTGTTAATTAATTGTAAAATAATGGAAAAAATGCCGGATCCGCTAAAAAATATTACTTTTGCACCAACCGTACCCGTTCTGCTTCCCGTAAGATCAGCTAACGGGTCTTTTTTTATGACAACAATTCTATTCAATACACCCCCCATGCTTCTCTCTGATGCACACCCAGGGGGTTTTTTCTTATCTAAAAAGTCTTCATGAAAATGCCAAAGCCAGCAAGAAAGATCCAGGATCAAATAGAATTGCTTAAAAGCAGAAACATGTCATTCGGCGATATTGAAAAGGCATCCCATTTTCTCTCAAACATAAGTTATTATCGTTTAAAAGGGTACTGGTGGGAAATGCAAGACAATAAGATTCAACATCACTTTTCTGACAATTCGTCTTTCGAAGATGTAATCAGTATTTATAATTTTGACAGAAACTTCCGGCTGATCGTTTTTAATGCCATTGAACGTATCGAAATTTCATTGAGAACAAAGTTAATATACCATATGTCATTGGGATATGGACCCTATTGGTATTACAATCCATCCTTATTTCAAGAGCAAAAAAAATTGGCATCATTTCTTTCAAAAGTATTTCAGGATATGGGTTTAAGTAGTGAGGAGTTTATTATTAAACATTTTGAAAACCACCCTAATGAGCACCCTGAAAGTTGGAAAGCATTTGAAGTACTAACACTTGGAACACTATCAAAGCTTTATCAAAACATTCAACATCAACTTCCTGAGAAAAATCAAATTGCAAAGGACTTTGGATTGAATAATCAAAAATACCTGGCAAGTTGGCTGTTGACAATTACAGTTATCCGCAACATAATTGCACATCACTCCAGATTATGGAACAGAGTAATAATCAACAAATATGATTGGCCCAGACAATCAATAAAACCATTATTATCTTATGTGCCTGATAATCATCAAAGACGCAAGATTTTCCCAATTTTGTCAGCCATAATTTACATGATCAATGAAATTAGCCCTGGAAATCATATTAAGGATGAATTAGTGAGTCTTTTCGCAGATAACCCAACCATTCAGCTTGTTAGAATGGGTTTTCCCCAAAACTGGAGTAACGAACCAATTTGGCAATAAATGTCCAAACAACCCGAACAAATACTGGAAGACAACCTGGTGACTCAACTTGAGAAGTTGGGGTACGATTACATTCCGGTCAGCAGCGAAAAAGAGCTGCTTGCCAACCTCAAAACCCAGGTAGAGAAGCACAACAGAATCACGCTGTCGGACAGGGAATTTGACCGGGTGCTCAATGTTCTCAGCAAAGGATCGGTGTTCGATAAAGCCAAAATTCTCAGGGAGAAACAACACATCCAGCGGGATAACGGCGACAGCCTGTACTTTGATTTTATCGAACTGGACAACTGGTGCCAGAATGAGTTTCAGGTTACCCGCCAGGTGAACATGGAGGGAAGCTACAAAAACCGCTACGACGTTACCCTACTCATCAATGGCTTGCCATTGGTACAGATCGAACTCAAACGCCGGGGAATAGAACTGAAAGAGGCTTTCAACCAGGTAAACCGCTATCAGCGCCACTCTTACTGGGCTTCCAGCGGATTGTTTCAGTACATCCAGATTTTCGTTATCAGCAACGGCGTCAACACAAAGTATTACGCCAACAACAAATACCAGTCGTTCAAACATACTTTCTACTGGAGCGACGAAAAGAACCAGACCATCACCCAGCTTGAAAAGTTTGCTTTCAACTTTCTGGATACGTGCCATATCTCCAAGATGATTTGCCGGTACATCGTGCTGAGCGAGGCAAATAAAATACTGATGGTGTTGCGACCTTACCAGTACTATGCCGTTGAATCGCTGGTTGACAGGGCGATCAACAGCAATAAAGACGGTTACATCTGGCATACCACAGGCTCAGGAAAAACGCTGACTGCCTTCAAGGCAAGTCAGATACTGATGAGGCTGCCACAGGTGAAAAAGGTGGTTTTTGTGGTGGATCGCAAAGACCTCGATTATCAGACTGCAAAGGAGTTCAACAGTTTCAGCAAGGGAAGCATTGACAGCACCGACAACACCAACACGCTGGTCAGGCAGTTTCAGGACGACACTAAACTGATTGTTACCACCATCCAAAAGCTCAACAGCGCTATCAGCAAAAAACGTTATGAAACACGGATGGACAAGCTTAAAGAGGAACGGATCGTCTTTATCTTTGACGAATGTCACCGCTCACAGTTTGGTGAAACCCATGCCCGGATCAGGGAATATTTTAACAACATTCAGTTTTTCGGATTTACGGGAACCCCAATCTTTGCCGATAATGCAGTCAAGAATGAAAAAGGCAAACGTACCACCACCGAATTATTTGGCGAATGTCTGCACAAATACGTGATCACCGATGCCATCAGAGACGGGAACGTGCTGAAATTTTCGGTGGAATATGTGGGAAGGTACAAACAGAAAGACGACAGCAAAACCAACCTCGATATTGAGGTCGAAGACATTGACACCAAAGAGCTGATGGAATCACCGTTGAGGTTAAACAAGGTGGCAGATTATATCCTGGCGCATCACCAGCGCAAAACCTACAACAAAGAGTTTACAGCCATTTTCTGTGTCAGCAGCATCGAAACACTGATTAAATATTACGACCTATTCAAACAGAAAAAAGAGGAAGGGCTGCACAATTACAGGGTGGTCAGTATTTTTTCCTACACCACCAATGAAGAGGACAAGGAAGCCCAGGGGTTTATCCCGGAGGAACTGTCAGTTGCCGAAGAACCCAAAGTCCTGTATGGTCTGCAAAAGCACAGCAGGGAAAAGCTGGACGAAATTATTGCCGATTACAACAAGATGTATGGCACAAGCTATTCCACCAAAGACAGCGAATCGTTTTACAACTATTTCAACGACATTTCAAAGCGGATCAAAGACAGGGAGAGAATAGATTTTCAGGAAAAGGACAGGGTGGATATTTTGCTCGTGGTAAATATGTTTCTCACCGGTTTTGATGCCAAGAAAGTGAACACGATGTATGTGGACAAGAACCTGCGATTTCACGGGCTTGTCCAGGCTTACTCGCGCACCAACAGGGTGCTGAATGAGCAGAAATCGCAGGGCAATATTGTGGTGTTTCGCAACCTGAAAAAAGCCACTGATGAAGCTATTACCCTGTTCTCGAACAAGAATGCCAAAGATGTGATCATCATGCAGCCTTACGAGGTGTATGTAAAGCTGTTTAATGAAGCATTTATTGAGTTGCTGAAAATAACTCCGACCGTCGGCAGCGTCAACAACCTGCCGAGTGAAACCGAGGAGCTGGAATTTATCAAGGCTTTCAGGGAGCTGATCCGGCTGAAAAACATCCTCACCACTTTTACTGATTTCGACTTTGACGATCTGGCGATGAATGAGCAGTTGTTCGAGGATTACAAAAGCAAGTACCTCGACCTTTACGAAAAGGTGAAATTCGACCACCAGAAAGAGAAAGTCTCCATTCTTGAAGATGTGGATTTTGAGCTGGAACTGCTCCACCGCGACGAGATCAATGTGGCATATATCCTGAAGTTGCTGGCAAGCCTGAAACAGACCAAAGAACATGAAATGGCTGCCAGGCGCAAGGAAATCCTCGACCTGCTCTCAGGCGAAGCCAGGCTGCGCAGCAAGCGTGAGCTGATCGAAAAGTTCATCCTCGAAAATCTGCCCCAGATCGAAGATGCTGATAACATCCCCGATGCATTCGAGAAGTTCTGGAATGAGGAGCAACTTGCAGCTTTCAGAAAACTGTGTGAAGAAGAAAACCTCTCTACTGACAAGGTGGAGAAGATCATCGAAAGTTACCTCTTTGCCGAAAGAGAACCCTTGCGGGATGAAGTGCTCGACCTGATCCAGGGCAACAAACCCTCGGTTCTTCAGCGTAAAAAGGTTGGTGAAAGAATCCTAAATAAAATCCTGCGGTTTGTAGAAACATTTATCAGTGGAATTTCATTGAATTAAAATCAAGAATTATAAAACTAAACAGCATTGGTTCATATCAAAGTTCAAAGATTCAGTCAAGAAGTGACTCAAATCACCTATTCGACCTATTATCAACTTGTGGTTATTGAAGAAAAAATGCCTTTAAGCCTTGAGGTTTAAGATGACTGAATTCTTCAGATGACTGATTAACAATAATTTGTCCTGAATTTTATTAATGTGTAATCGATTATGCCCGTTTACCTTCTCCTTGCCAACCTGATCATTGAGAAAGAGACTGTTGTCCGAAAATATACCGGCGGCCTTGAGCAGTTCCGGTTGGACTACAAAATTGGTGGAAACAATTTTCACCAGGAAGACGATGAGCTGTTCTGCATTGCCAGAATGAATGTGGATGAATACGACCTGGAGCGCCACACGGAAAAGGGGCTTCACTATGACTGGGAGCAGGACTTCTCCACCGACTTTGTGATTAAAAGGCGTTTCGACGAACCGCTGTGGCCTGCCCCCTGGCTACAATACAGCGGCCTTTTTGCCTGGCACATCAACGCCAAAGCGGAGCAAATAGCCCGCGCCTTTGAAATCGGAGCGACATCAGTTGATGAAATCATGGCACAGAGGGATAAAGGTATTGAGCTACTTGGCCCGATAAGGAGTTTTTGAAAAGTAGAACAACCGGAAAATAAACTATTACCATGAAAAACAACCTGATTTTTGTCTGTTTGCTGATGATGCTGGCAGCTTGTAACGAGTTGACCAGTGAGGAGTATTTTCTTCAGGGATTAAAAAAAGTGCAAAAAGCTGACTTTACAGGGGCTGAAAAAGATTTCACAAATGGAATCCGTCTTGCTCCCGATTTACCTGACGGTTACATGCTCAGGGGCACTGCCAAACATGGGTTGCTTGATTACAAGGGCGCCATTGAAGATTTCACAAAAGCCATAGAGCTTGACACTGCCGGGATTTTCGACATTTATCACAAAAGGGGAACATCAAAAGCCGACATGGGGGATTACGAAGGTGCTATTGGCGATTTTACTTTAGCAATAGATAGAAATCCTTACCACGCTGATGCTTTCTTCAACAGGGGTACTTGCTTGTTGAATCTGAATGAACATGCCAGCGCCATTGCTGATTTTGACATGGCTATTGCAATTAAACCAAATTATGCTAATGCTATCTATAACCGTGGGTTCTCAAGAAAAGAACTTGGTGATACTGCAGGGGCTATGAAAGATTTCATATTGCTTTTTGATCTCTATCCCAATCACCTTGGATCACTCAAACAGATAGCGGATTTGAGTTATGAATTAATGGAGTACGAAATATCATTGGAAGCTCGTGATTGGATTTATGATTTGGATTCAACCGATTCTCATAATGTTTACAAAAGAGGGTTGCTCCATTTTGAAAAGAATGATTTCAAACTTGCAATTGCTGATTTCAACAGGGTTGTAGCAATGATTGAAACGACTGATCCGATGTTTATCGAAGCCTTGATGGCCAAAGGCAGATCGAAACGCAGGATTGGAGATAACAGGGGCGCTATAAAAGACTACAACTCAGTATTGGAGATTAATCCTTCACATCCAAATGCTTACATAAATAGAGGCTTGGCTTATGTGAACATGGATGAGTTTCAAAATGCATTGAACGATTTTTCGAAAGCTATCGAATTAAATCCATCTGATGCCAACTCGTGGTTTAACCGGGCAAATTTGAAGAGCATGCTGAAAGATCAAAGTGGAGCGCTTGCCGATATTAAGAGTGCAATCATGAACGATTCGACTGTTGCAAATTATTATTGGATTCGGGGTGTTGCTATCATTTCGCTTGGAGATAAAGAGCAAGGTTGTGAAGACCTTGTCAAAGCTATCCAAATGGGATCAGTTGCTGCTTCAATAGAGTTTACATCATATTGTGAAGATGCAATTAATCCTCTATTCCTTGAAAATTGAGTCAATGTTGAAAATTCAATCCTCACCAGGTTTCATAATAAAGATAGCCGGTGAAGGATCATCAAAGTCCTGAGCACGTATCTCTGCTTTTAAGGTTACAAGTCTTGACCTGGGATCATTTTGAAACTGTGTTTCGTTTCTTTCCCAATCACCTTTGTTAGGCAGACAGCAAATGAACTCATACAGAAGCCTGAACCCTTTTTCTTTCTTTGCTGCAAACACAGCCATCACCAGAATATCCCATAGACGACCTTCATAGTCTTGTTCCCCGGAGAGTTCCTTTGGAACCTGAACATACTTCGCTTCAACAGCTTGGGTAAGGTAAACTGGGTATTTGAACCCTGCTTCTTTTGAAATTTTCTGATCTACAAGGATTAGAACTCCATCTCTCACTGCATTTTTTGTTGAATAGGTGTGGATTACATTACCGAAAATTGGATGTTCATTCATTTTGAATTACCTCTGCCCTGAGGATTTGTTATGGCATCTGGCACAGCCGGTTAAAGACTATTTGATTCGCATTCTACGCTCAAACTCTTCCCATACTATCGCTTGCTGAGAGGGGTTTAAGTCTGAATAATATTTTCCGAAAATCTCTATTGCAATCTGATTGATATTCATAAGAGAAGAGCCCATGCCCTTGGGACTTGTTGTGGCTTCCCGATAGATCGGTACTTGTCTGGCACGCCATGATTAACACTAAGCTTGTTTTAAAGTGAGGTGTTCTGCTTGTGAAAGGTCGAGCGATTCATAGTACAGGGATTTGATCGTTTCGGTGATCTCTTCAGATTCGAGATTAAAGCTTTCAACCTCATTAAACCAGCTCCAGAAGAAGGTATTACGTTCCTCCTCCTCTTCTGATTCGTCCCGATCAATGATCAGGTCGTTGTAGATCAAGACAATCTCGTGGTAAGTTCCGAAGTCATGCTCAAAAGCTTTCACCTTGAAATAGCAAAGCCCTTTCAATTGATCCGGAATTGGGAATTTCTCCCGAATGAGTTTAAGGAGGTAGTTCATTTCGATTTTGTTTTTCTCAAAATAGTATGGGTCTCCGACTTGTGCAAAGCCGTTTGAACCAACATAAAGATAATCCATAGTTTAATCGCTCCTGCCCTGGAGACTGGTTTTGGCTTGTGGCACGCCTGATTGATTAAAATGTGATGTATTCGTAGGTATGAGCTACCCCCTGTGAATCAAGACATTCCAAAAGGGAATTGTATTGTTTCATCAGATCAAGTATCCAGGGATAGTCATCTAAATCATCATTTCCGATGTATGGAGAGAGGTTCCAATACATTGCATGAACGATTTGTACAATCATTGGAAGTGGAATGTACATGATTTCTTGCCCCTGCCTTGGGGACGTATTTTGGCATCTGGCACGCCTGGTTTAAATTATTAGTATGGTTGACTTGGAAAAAGTTTTTAATCAAGTGAGAAAGGATAGAGTGATGAACCGGGGGATGTTAATGCCTAATTAAACAATTCATTAATAATCATTTAGAAAGATTTAAATCAAATTTCAGCGATCAACAATTCTGATGATTTCCAGAAATTTCTCTTGTTAAAGATGTCAGTTGCTCGAAATTTTATATTTTTGGTTTGATTTAAAGTTGAGCAAAAGGTAAGGTTAAATATACATTTTGAGGAGTTTTCGTTACCTTTGGTAAGGTTTTGAACAAATTTTGTGAGATTTTAAAAACGAGCCAACAACTTAATATGAAAGAGTTTCTATTCAATGCATTTTACCAAGGAAAAGACAAAGAATCTTTAGGGGCTGGGAATTGTGCTTCTTTAGCCTTAATAAAGGCTGCCATGTTTGCATTCGAATTCAATGTGTTTTCATACCATAAGGTACAAGATACTTATCATGTGAATTTAAAAAATGGTGAATATTTAACTTTCACAGATTCTGAACTTTTTTACGCATCCAAAGAATCGTCATTTTTACTCGGTAAGTACGTGAACAGTAGTGAAAAGGAAGTATTTGAGAAAATACGTTCTTATGCTCACCTATGCTTCACAGTAATATGTAAGATGGCACAGAAAAATGGTGACTACAGTAGTAGATTTAAGAAATTTATAATTCCAGAAACATTTGAACTTGCGGTTGAAATCATAAATGATGGAACAGGTACACCAGAAGTTTATGAGTTTTTAGGTTTAGAAAATAATGTTACCCCTGCATACCGAACAAAATTGGTAACCAAAATGCGAGAACCCTATGGGATGGTAATGTGGACTGCTGCCCATGCAATGTATGCCAATAATGGATACTTTGACCTGTATGGTAAAAAACAAAGATTTAAAGGACGTGTAATGATTTCGTTACCAGGGAAAATTGCAACTGGCTTATTTCAAGTAAAACCTTAAATATAATATAATATGGAACTATTCTCTTTCAAAGAACATGATGTACTAACATCAATGTTTAACGACAAAAGTATTCGTGATTTAGATGAAGCAATCAAAAGCCCCGATTTCGCGACATTAGCATTGCCTAAATCGGCTGGTGCAGTCTCTTTTGTGAAAGACAACTTTCCAAATCCTTCTATGTTGGAATTGTCAGATCAGTTTGTCAATTTTCAATTGTCTAATAGCTTAGATAAACCCTCTATTCAGGAATCATCACAGGTTGAGCCTATCCTTAGTGGGAGCAATGAGCAACCTGACATGCTTGTCAACCTTGAAATGCTATCTTTTCATATTGGTGCAAATGAGGAAATTGATAAGAACTCAAGAGCGACAATAAGAATCAATATTGGTAAAGATGAAAATTCAAGAGACAAATATTTTGATACTGCATTTTGGAGCATTGCAGCTGGCTTGAACTTGTACAATCAAGCAAAAAATAAAGCGGCAGAACCAAAAGAACTTAAATCAGATTTTAAACAGGCATTTGGGAATAGACCTATTGAAATACCCGGTGGCTTAAGCAAAATGACGTTTGAAGTTGTAAAACATAGAGAGCCAAAATGGTGGCAAAATATTTTCAAATTTTTGCAATCTGAAACTGGAAAGTCATTAATTTCAACAGTTGGATTTCCTGCAATAACATCAACTGCAATAAATATGCTTGATGAGCTGTTGAACCGTCTTGACAAATCAGAACCTGAAATTTTATTTAAAAGTTTACCTTTAAGACTTGCCTTGTCAAAACAGGCAAAAGATGACTTTACAGCTGGAAATCCCAGAATAAGAATGGGGTCGTTAAACCCTGGTTTTACGGTTTTAGCAAGGGGTAAAGATTTTGAAACAATCGTTGATTCTGATGCTATTTTTTACCCTTCATATGGTAAGTTAGTTCCTTCCAATGTAACAGAAGCCCAATTACTAAGTGGACGATATGATGACCCATTTAAAAACGTCACATACTCTGTATTTAGAGTTGGAATGAAAGAAACAAAACTTGACCCAGCATTTAATTTTGGATAGAAAAACCTCACATAACAGCACCTACCTAAAAGTGGCGGTTCAGTGGTTAAACTAAGCTCTATGCTTCTATCCAGTTTTGTGTTTAGCTGACAGTGAAGTGCTCCGAAATTGCCATCTTTGGGTAGCTTCAATCCGTTCAAACTTCATCAAAAAAAGAGCTGCCCATCATTTTGAGCAGCTCTTAAATTTTGCGCTGAAAGTACTTCCGTTGCTCTTGCTACGTTTTTTCAGTGGTTTTTTTATAGTGTAAAGCTTTTTGAATCGCAACTTTTTCACTGGTGTGAAGGTGAGGGGGTTGCGATTTTTTTTGCATACACTTCCATGAGTAAAAACCGTCTAAAAAAACAATGCCTAAAAAATGCAGCATAAACTCATACCTGAATGGCAAAATGATAGTAGTAGTAAGCTTTTTGGTCAATCAGATAAACCAATATCTTATCTTTTGTGGTTTTTACCTGCCGGACTTTGACAACCTGATTCAGTTGCAACAGCCCTACGGGTATTATTACAATAGCCTCAAATGGACAATGAATTCTCATCAGCTTTTTGGGAGTAATCACAAGTAAAGCATAAGGACTGCAATACCTGTTGATTTCCTGAATCTGCATGTCGTCCATAGCCTAATTTATATACCAGAACTCCTGCCTGTTTTTAAAGCTCTCCAGAATTCTTCGGGTAAAGGAATACACGCTGACATTTCTGTCAAGAAAAGTATCTACATAGCTGTTTTTATTTGCTGAGGTAAACAGATTGTAGAGCCTCCAAAGGTCAATATCACCGTTTTTATCCCTGCAAAATGATTCATCCTTGTAATAATCCTTCACTACAATGTTGATCTGTGAATCGCCAAGTTCCAATGGGTGAATCTCTTTTTTCATTTTTACAGGCAGATGTGGATACATTCTGGCTCTTCCAACCATTTGTGCAAACATAGGTTCTGACAAAGCATATTGTGTTAGCTCGTTCATCTCTTTTAACGTCTGATGAGCATTAAACTCGGTGAAAAGCCTGTAGGATTGTTCAACGATTTCATGCGGAGACCTGGCACGAATTTCAGATGAAAATCCATCTGTTGAGATGCATAGATTGCAACAAACCCAATTGTTGAAACCAATGAAGATTTTAAACTTTTCCTCTGATTTTCTGCTGTTTAGGTTTTCCAGGTTGTATGCCCTTACACCTCCTACTGTCAAAGAAAGTTTATTTCCGGCTATATTATCGTGAATTGAAGGCACTTCAATTACAAATGCCATCCTTTCATAATAGAGCGTCTTTTCTGCTTCTGACAGCAGGTTGGCCGGTTTTCCCATTGCTTCAGGAACCCTACCTTTAATAGGATGTGATACCCTGATTGCAGGCTCAAGAATTTGCTCACGGCTGAATACGTGGCTTGCAGTTTCATGTATTGCGCTAATAAACTCTGCATGACTGATGGTAGATTCATTATCCTTTGCAAAAACAGGAATGATGCATTTGTTCCTCAATCTGCTGTAATAGATTGATTTGGTGTTTGCTCCAAGAAAATGTTCCCTTGATATTTGACCTGAGTACGCCTCTTCATTCTCAAGGATTTCAGCATCCAAAAACTCAACATCTTCATGCTGAGGATGGATTAGACGATTGTTTACACTAATAATTTCCATAATTCTCTTCAGTTAAGTGGTTAGACATTACATCCATTTCAGTTTTCAGGATAACCTCTTTACGTCTGGTTAATGCTGGTTCAATTACTTTTCTGAGCATTGGATACTTTAACCAGATCTGTTTGAGTTCCTCAACTGTTTCGCAATCTTTGATGGAACTGAGTATTTCATCCAGTGAAGTTCCTTTGTTGCACCATTCTTTAATCTTTGAACCAGTGGCAGGCGTAATCAGAAATTGAGGTTTATCCATGAATAATCCGGTACGATCTTTTGTTGCCACAGCATTATGCTTTAGGTCAAGCTCAAATACCAGGGTGAATTCGTAATCCATTCCATCTCTGGTAATTCCTTTAAGTCCAACTTTTTCAGGAACTTGCTTACCGTTCTTCTCTGAAAGCACATAGTCCTGTTTAGACCTGATGGTAGCAATGATATGAGCGTTGGATTGGAGGATTTTCTGCACAAATGCATTATGACGTGGAGTTACTTTTGACCAATTGGTAAAAGAGTTGCCAATCATGTTACCATGAATATCCAGAATACCTCCATCACCATCCCATTCATGGGAAATGCTATCTATAATAATTACATTCATCCCAGCTTCTTCGCATATTTCAATTGCTTTGATGTAGCGTTCAGGTTCATAGGGATTATCCAGTTGTAACACGTTGTAATTACCTAAGTCAGCGTAAAGGTCAGAAGAATGTTGCTCGCTGTCAATGACCACGATCTTCGACCAGTCTTCGATTAACCCATAGGCTAAAAGTAAAGCACTGTAGGTCTTACCGGAGCCGCTTGGTCCTTGCAGCCCCATCTTGATTTTTGCCTGTTTACGTTCGGCTTGTCTAATGTTCATAAAATTAATGATTTAGTTTGTGAATAAAATAGTCTATTGCCCTCACACAAAGTGCATGAGGATTGATTTTTTTAAAGATTTGAAATGCTATTAAAGAAGGATATCCTGGAACAGGTTAAAGTCCAGGTTGGCGTAAAGCCGGATTAGGGTCTCGTCCCCTTGATTGGAATCGTCACGGACAGCTCCGGGGTCAATGATCATCATCCGCTCGAGGATGTATCGCTTCTCACCGGAGTACTGGTTGAGTAAAAGCTTGTGAGAACCGGTGTTGTTGATCAGCAAGGTGTATGTAGGCACCCGACGTGAGGCTTCGGTACCCTTTATGTCAGTCAGCTGCGGCCTGAAACCTTTTTCCAGGTTGGCTTCGTTCGAATAATCATCCTTAAGGTGATGCAGCAGAAATACGAAGGCATTGTTATCCCGTCTGATATCAGCAGCGACGCCAATAGCATAGTCATAAAAGTCAATCATGTTTCTGCTAAATCGCTCCCTGTCATTCAGCGACAAGAGGTTATCAATGACGATTACAATAAACCTGTCCGATCTGTTTTTGGAGAATACAGATGCTCTACGTTGAATGTCTTTGATCGAAATTGAGGTGTCAATGAACTCAACGTCGAAGCTATTCCATTCTTCCAGAGCTTTTCTGATTGCAATCTTCTCCTGGTCTGAAGTGTCTCGCTGAATGATTCTTTTTGGTTTGATCAGCACTTTGGAGCTACAGAAAGCAGCCAGTATGTCTTTGGCTGTATCCTCCAGGGTTACCCACAATACAGAGGTTTGACTGTCAGAACGCAACAACTGCCAGACGAGATAGGATGCCAGCTTGCTCTTACCAGCTTTGCTGGCACCAGCAATCAGCAATAGCTTATTTGGTGCCCACATGATGATCTTATCAAGTGAAGGAATCCCAACTGACCTCTTAACAAAGAGTGAACTGCTGGATGGTTTTGCAGATGAAACCTGGTCTGTAAAGTCCTTTATCAAATCTTTGGATTCGATCTCGGGATGGTCAATCATACCGGAAAGCTTGAGGTAAGATGATTCGAATATCCCAATGAGGTCAAACACATCCACAGAGATGTCGTAACCTGCCGACATGATGGCGGATGCCTGCTCAATGGAGATTCTTCGGAGGTATTCCTGAAACAGGATTCGTGCATGATAATCGATGTTTGAAGCTGAAGCAATACGTCTTGTGAGCTGCGCAAGGTAGTACGCGCCACCACAAACATCAAGGATTTTCCATTCCTGCAGCTTGCGGGTTACAGTGAGCAGATCAACAGGTTGATCGTTTTTGAAAAGAAACTCGATTGCTTTGTAAATCTGCTGGTGAGCTTTCAGGTAGAAAACCTGGTGATGAAAGTACCGAATGATCTTTAGGATTGATTTTGGCTCCAACATCAATGCACCCAAAACGACCTCTTCCAGTTCAATGGCCTGTGGCTGTAGCTTGTCATTTGGTAAATAGCTCTTGCTCAATCCTTTTGATTCCATCGTACAGCTTATCAGATTGATCATCAAACAAATACTTGTCCCGTTCGACATTCACCAAACTTGTCTGATATTCACGAAGATACGAAGCTTGTAACAAGAATTGATAAATGTTCTTCCGCTCGGCTTCAGCATCTTTGCTCAGGAATCCGTCGGACAGTTTCTTGCCGAACTTCAGATACCAGCTATGGTGAAAATCGCGAAATTTGGACAGGATGTAATCATAAGTAATCGAATTGCCCAAAGAATCTTCTTTGCTTTGGCTTAGGATTTCCATTAGAAGGTTGTATCCCCTTTCCAGGTCACCTTCCGGATAAATAGCAGTAACGTCCTTGAAAAACTTTGTTTTATCTGTCATTGCTAAAAATATTTACGTGTGGATTTGCCAACCATCAGTTTTTGTAATGCTTACCGAGAATGTTGGAGCGGAACCGGATCCGTTCCCATCGTGCCTACCATGGAATATTAATCCACCATTCATAATTATTTTGCCTTCTTTCATGATGGCAAAGAGCATTGAAAGAGGCGCAAAGTCAGGATAAAGGACAAAATCGCCTCTGGGATCGTTAGCATAGCGCTCAAGAATTTGAAGAAGGCTATTGTTTTGCATTCGATGACCAGCCATGATAGCCTCCAGTAGTCGGCCATTAGTTTTGTCTAAAATCATTTTATTTAATTTATTAAGTTATGATGATAAATGTAAAAACATGTTTATAGATGCCTAATAGATGCTTAAATCAACGATCTATTTATTCTGGTGTACTACACTATAAAAGATGTAAGTGCGCTGTATGGGGCTGTAAATGGCCTTAAATCAAGTGCGATTAAAATTATATCACTTTTAGATAGATTCTAATCATAGTTCTTGATGTCTAAGATCCTATTGATTGGAATGAAATAAGCACTTCCTCCAAACCTTCCCTCAGCTTCAAGGATAGCTTCAGATTCAAACCAGTTACAGTCCATATATTCCTGACAATCAGGCCAGGTTACCAGGAGATAGCAGTCAGGAATCAAAGAGATGTATTGATTTGTAACATCAGGTAGTAATTCTGCAGCTTTCATGGTTCCTTATTTTCGTTGTAATGACATACTCTGCAATCGCTCTCAGACTGCTCCAATAAAGCTGGTCGCAATAATCATCTGCCATCTTTGAAGCAATCCTTCGCATATCACCTTCATCGAGCCTTTCAATGTTAGGTATAGATAGTACAGCATCTTCTTCATCAGATGCTATTTCCAATAGGTCAGCCTTACAGACTGATGTAATTGTAAAATCTTTTAGATTTTCCATAACTTATTGATATTTATTTAGTTAATAATTAATTTTCAGTACTAAAGCATCAAACCTCTTGCGAGCACTTTAAAAACACCATAATTACTGATCAACCCACTTTTTTAACTATAAATGAAAGTCAAAATCGTTGTTTCACTTGCTGTGCCAGACAAATAGACAACTTATCAAATAGAAATTATCCTATCTAATATTAAAATGAACCCTTTACACTAATCAACTGAAAACTACAGGTTAGTACACCTAAATGGGCTGTTGGGGGTTTACCTCAGCAACAGTTCTACAGGGTTTCAGAGGGTTTAGCATGAGACGTAATAAAGAAATGACTTAACCGTTATGTTAGTATAACCGTTAAAAATGTTCTAAAATGAAGAGTGAACCACCTAAAAACAACCACTTGAAGTACTATTTCGGATACAGAATGTCAGATGGAGCGACGATAGTCACCACCTCAAGTAATGAGTTATCGAAGTTCATTGGTGTAAGTAGAACCACAATTTCTATTGCATTGAATAAGTCTAAATGTGTCTCAAATGCACGGTACACAATAGGTGTAGCAGACTCCATAGTCCGTCAACCTAAAGGTAATAGACGTACATTTAGGAAGAATACAGATAAATACAAGCAATATGTAGAGCAAGCCCTACAGTATTACAAAGAGAATAAGGAAGCGGATATGTCACAGTAACCGAATCATTAATACTAATAGCACCACTTAATAGCTTGTACAGTCTTACACCTTTAATAATAGCATCACAAATGCTACTATATAATATAAGGTGTAACATTTAAGTATCACTATAGGTATAGCAATACCTAATTGGATAGCTTATAGTCTATAATAGCCCATAGTCTATAAAGGGCTATTCCTCCTTTTAAAAAAAGGAGACTGACGTATTTCTACGCCAGTCCCCTTAGCTTTAATCAGGACTATTCGACCAATTTCAACACACCCTTTACTTTCTGCCCTACAACCTCACGGGCAATGTTGAGGAACGGGTCTTTGATGCCTTTGCGACCATCAACCTCAACAACATCTCCGCCCACCAATCCGAGGTTGGGATTATCAAGTTCCAATGCCACTGCTTCATCCATTGTGAAGCAGCCGTTCTTGCCGTCTGCTAGTCTTGGAGCGACAAAATAAACCCTTCCAGCATTCTCACCGGACTTTGTTACCCTTGTTGTGGACTTGTGAAAATTGAATGGAGATGAGTCGTTGAATGATCCAACTGTCTCTTCAAACCCTTCAAGCCCCCCTTTCCGGGGGAATACGATACCACTAAACTGTCCAATCTTCTTCTGCTCAACATTTACTGGAGCATTTTTGCCTTTTCCCATACAAATTTAAATTTAATTGTTATTATTTGAAATCCGTCTTTCTGACGTGTTTGGTAGGGGGGGGACGAGGATGTTATCACCAGAGGGCGGGGGTAATAGTTTTTTTCACACCTTTCAGGGGGTACACTAAATATTGCACAGAATATCAAGCAGGAACAAAATCTAAAGATTAAAAATATTTCATTCAATTGATAAAAAAGATACACAAAAATTGAAAAAAAGCCCCCTGGGGTGGGGGCATAAGGAGGGGGATGCTGGTTGTATGCCAAATATGATTTACTGATATTTAAATGATTTCAATCAGCTTGTTGTTTTTGGCTTCTTCATTTCTGAACTGTGTTAAGTTTCAGTACATATGCTTTTAACATGGTAACGTAGTTCGTTTAACTGTGTTAACATGGTTTGCAAACTATGTTAACGTGGTTCAACTCAACTGTGTTAACTGGTGTGCTTATATGTTTTAACGTGGTAACGTAGTTCGTTAAGTCCTTAAAATTGTAACATGTCTTCATATTCATCCTTATTGAGTGTGTACCTTCTTTGTTTTGTGCCTTCGGTTCCTGTGGCTGTTATCCATCCCATGTTTTGATAATGTGTAATAAAATCCCGACAACGGTTGTCCCCGAATTTGTGACCATTAGCGGCTGCATGATCTTTGATTGCCTTTATGAGTTCACTATATCTTAGCCCGTTCGGGATACCTTCAAAAATAGCCTGAACAATGCTTAAATGTTCCTGGTCTGTCAATGATTCTCCGCTGGGATTAAACATGTAGTCAGAAACGAGCACCGGGAATCCATTCTCATCAATACTAAAAGCTAAACGGCTGGCATCAATAGCTCGGCTAAATTCTGGTGAAACAATGCTGATATCCGGGTTGAGTTCATCCTTGACAATTGATAAGACTGTTTCACCTTTATTGATTGATTCGGTGCCGACGTGCCCTCTCGCATTGGAGTCTGCTTTGTTTTGATGAAGAACACAAACAATATGTAAATTATATTCCTGAGTCCATCGCATCAGTTTGCTACTTATAACGGTCGATTCATTTTCGGAGTTGATATTGCTGACAAGGTCTCGGGTTCCATCAATAAGCACCAGGCCTAAGCCAGATATAGTTTTCAATGCATGGTCAATAATATCGGTTCGTTCAGCGGGTGAAAATTTGCGGAGGGTGAAGAAATGAAGATTTTCGGGTTCCAAGTTTGCAGCTCTCACAATCCTATCTAATACGGCCCAGCAGTCATAAGTAGATTGTTCAGTATCAAAATAGAGAATCCGTCTTTTACCTTCAGGTAGGTTTGCCGTAACGCCGCAAAAGGTCGAGTTTGTTAATGCCGCCACCGCTATGGCTGTAGCAAAAAATGTTTTCCTGCTTTTTGCCTTTCCAATCAGCAATGAAAAATTTCCCAGTGTGCCGATCCTTTGCCCTTCAATTGATAGCACTACAGGAGGCTTCAAATATTCAGTTTTGTGGTCAAGTTCACAGTTCTGTAATATTGTGTCAAGTGATGCGCCATTACTTTGCGACCTGGTTACATGAGCTGCCGCCGCCAACACTTCCGATCTTATTGGTTTTGTGTGTTCATCGTCCCAAATATCCTTACTCATGATTATCCCCTTCCAATAGTTTGTTTGTATCGGCAATGGCTTTTTGAGTCAATGCTTTAATTCGTAAAAATGCAATGATTACTTGTGGGTCCGTTCCGGTCTGGTGGGCGTATTCCTGGACTATATCCCGGAGTTGGGCAATGGTTGTTTTTTGGTATTGGAGTTCCCCATAAAGCTGGCTTTGTTGTTGCAAAAGTTGGCCCACGAAGAAGTGGATCAATAAAATTGATTTCGCCATGAGGTGCCTAACAGATTCACTTTGCCGTGTTTTGTAAATCTGATTCAGTCGTGAAAATTCCTGTGCAACGTCTTCGTGTTTGTCCCAGATTAAAAAATCTGATTCCGGATCAAAATCAAGGTCATCACAAAGATATTTACTATCTTTGACGGGTTGTTTTATCCCGTCACCGTTCACCTGCCAGTGAGCGGTTTTTTTATGTTGTTCAATCCCATGCATCGCTTAACCCTTTCTAATTTTGTTAACTAAATATCTATCTACTTCCTGTGCGATTTCAGCATTTGTCTTGACCCTACCCCTTTTAATGTAATTCATTAAATCGGAGTGTGAGAAGAATAGTCTTTTTGTTCCGGGGATTTTGCAAACTGGCAGTTCTCCTTTTCTTACTTTTTCGTAAATAGTTTGCCGTTTTAATCGAAGAAGGCTTGCGGCCTCCTCAACGTTCAGAATCTTTTCTGATTGATCAATTGGTTCAACCCTTTGTGAATTGCTTTCCAAAACATCCTTGACCCATCTTTTAAAGATAGGTTCAAGTCTTGCCAATGGCACATTAAAAAAAACTTGCTCTGCTTCCATTATTATTGAGATTAAATGAATAATGGCCGCAAGTACGGATGGAGTAACCGGTTACGTAAGGGTTACAAGATTAAACTTTTTCTATAAGTTACTCATTATTTGATTGTTCTTCTTCTAAGAATTCTATGTCATTTTTTATTTTCGTAACCGTTTGAGGATAATTTTCCTGCATGAATGGGATTATTTTTTCGAGTTTTTTTATCGGGAATTTATGATTAACATTAATCATTATTTTAGCTTCACTGATGTTGTTTTTAATACTATTGAAAGTTTTATCAATTTTATGTGCTTCAATAAATTGCTGTATTGCATCTTTCTTTGTTTTTGTTTTATGCAGTAACTTACTTTCATAAGCATAATAGAAAATTGTTGCCCATTCCAGAGCACTAAAATCTTCTGTTGCCGTGTCCTTTAATGCAGAATCTGAATGTTTTTCAATATTTTCAATCACGTGATTTACTAATTGAAGTTTGAAGTTGACTTCTTCCAGAAAACTGTTTACCTGAAAATACATGTAATCTTTTTCAAGATTGGTAGGGATGTTTTCTAGAATTATTTCTTTCATGGAGTATACATTTCCGAACAGATGATGAAAGTTAGCAAAATGGTCTCTTTCTGTGTGGTTTCGAAAACCATCAATAATTGACTGAAGATCATTTTTCATTCTATTGAGTGATTTCACAATGAAGTTGTAGTTTTTGACATCTGATAAGGTACTCAATTCTATTATTAAGTCGCCTGCAATCTTTTTAATTTTGGCTCTATTTTCGACTTCATGAGAATCTCTTTGAGGGTAATGCGGGGCTTCCCAATGATCAATGATTGATATTGTAGTTATCTTTTTCTTAAAACTCTTAAATAATTTCATTTTGTGTCTGCATTATTATTGCCAATAACTTTATTAAAGCCCGCCGTTAGCGCATCTGTGCGTTTGTGGATTTCCTCATCCTCGAATGAATCAAGATAGCTTCGTGTTGTTTTAGCATCGGCATGGCCGAGCATTTCACCAATAAACTCAGTCGAAGCGCCTGATCTTTTCAGTATGGTTGCAAATGAATGCCTGGCATAATATGTTGTGATGTCTTTGTTGATTTTCAGATGTGCAGCAATTCTTTTCATGTATTTATTTATGGTCTTTGTTAATTGCTGGTAAACCTCTCTTTCTCTGACTGCAGTCATTTCTGGTAAAAGATGTGGAAAGATAAAATCGTTTGGATCTTCAGAATGCCTACCCCATTTCTCTATTATAGATTTAGCTTCGGGCTTAAGAGAAATCTTGATTTCCTCCTCAGTTCCTTTTGTGCGTTTTGTTTTTGATCGGGAATATCTTAGAATATTTTTGTCGATGTTTTTCCATTTGAGCAGGCAAAGATCTTTTACATTCATGCCGTTACAGAGATACATAAATATCCAGTAGTCCTTCGCCATCTGTTCAGTAGTATTCGGATTTGCATTGTAATTGTAAATAAGTGACACCTCGTCTAGTGTTAGGGCCTTTTTGATATTTTTCCCTGTTGGAATAGAATACTGATCCTTCGATTTTCCAAAAGGATACATTGACTTATCGATATTAGAACGGTTAAGTATTGTTCTGAGGCTCCTCAGATAAATCCCTACAGTTGTAATGCTTCTTTTTTGTTTTACCATCCAATCCTCATACTCTTGAAGCATTTTTGGAGTAACATCGGCAATTCTCAAGTCTTTATTAAAAGTTGCGATACTGTTACGAGCGCATTCATAGGCAACAGCATTTCCAATTCTATCGGATGCCTTTAATTCTTCTATGTAATTATCAAAACCTTGGTAAACACTGTCGGTTAAATTGCGGTGTGTCAAATAGACTTCTTCAAACCGGCTGAACGTGAAAAAAGGCAATTTCTCGATGATACTGTTGGCTTTAGACTGAAATGCAAGCAATTTTCGGTAATCCTCATTTTCATCCTGAGTCCTTCGTTTTGCTGCCATTACCCGCTCAAATTCTTTAACTGTTAATCTAATTCCGGTTGGATAGTACTTCTTCTTTTGTTGGTGGGTAACAAGCAAAGAAATCGTACATTTGTCTTTCTTCTGAGGATGATACTTATCAATGTAGATTGAAGCAGTTGCCATATTCTGATTATTTTAGTTCCGGAATTTCTCCGGAATTTCTCCGGAACAAAGTTACAATAATAACCGAAAACAAACACATAAAAAACCAACATTAAGATCACATGAAACACTTATCCATCAAGGCTTTTAGTTAGTTTTGTTCCAACCTTGTTCCAGGAATGTTTTGGTGCATTTTTATGACTGTTAATCAGAGGGTCGCTGGTTCAAGTCCAGCAGGGGGAGCTTGAAAATCGAAGGCTTACAGGTGATTCCTCTGTAAGCCTTTTTTATTTTGCATATAATTTGCATACATTTTTGAAGATGGCTAATCTTTCTGTCAAGCAAAGAATGTTGTTTTAAGTAATCCCAAAATGCATTACAAGCATACCTATTTGTGAAGTTTTGCTAGCCAGTAATTACTTTGACTATTTCAAGATTTAAAGGATTGAGAAAAGAAAAAAGCCGTGTAAAATGTTAATTCACACGGCTTTTGTTTATTTTGCGGAGAGTGAGGGATTCGAACCCCCGGACCCTTGCAGGTCAACGGTTTTCAAGACCGCCGCGATCGACCGCTCTGCCAACTCTCCGCTGCAAAAGTACATTTTTTTGCAATTCTCAAAACTTTTTCCCGCTTTTTGGCTAAACATTAGAGCCTTCAGCTGTGTTTGGCTAATGCTATCTTTGCCGCTTTTTAATTCATTAGTCGTTTTTAAATCATTTCCGAAGCTAAATGTACTCATGTTGAGGACTTTGCAACAGGTAAATTGCTCTAAGTATGAAATATCATTTGATCACGCTGGGTTGCCAGATGAACATGTCGGATAGTGAGAGGGTGCGCACAATTATCGAAAACCAGACCGGCTACACCTGGACCGACAATGAGGAGGATGCCAATATGCTGGGCATTCTGGCCTGTTCTGTCAGGCAAAAGGCCATTGATAAAGTTTACTCGCGGATACAGAAATGGAACAAGTGGAAAAACCGCAAAAGTTTGATTACCTTTATTTCGGGTTGCATTCTGCCTGATGATATGGAGAAATTTCTGAAACTATTTGATATCATTTTCAGAATGAGTGAATTGGAGAAACTGCCTGATATGATCCGGCAGTATGGTGTGGTGAGTCCGGCATCATTGTTTAGTGATCTTACAAGGATGCCCAAAAACGAAAGCATTGACACTTTTTGGAAGGTTAATCCCCACTATGGATCAGATTTCGAGGCATTTATACCCATTCAGAATGGGTGCGACAAATTCTGTACGTTCTGCGCTGTTCCTTACACCCGTGGGCGTGAAGTTTCGCGGGAATCTAAAGAAATTATTGACGAAGTAAAACGGCTGGTGGCTGAGGGCTATAAATCCATTACACTGCTTGGGCAAAATGTAAATTCCTATGGCCTCGACAAGAGGGGAGCGGAGATAACTTTTCCGGAACTTCTTTGCAGGATTGGGGAGTATGGCAACGAATCGGGCAAAGAGTTTTGGGTTTATTTCACTTCTCCGCATCCGCGCGATATGTCTGCTGAGGTGATTGAGGTAATTTCGCGGTATGATTGCCTGGCCAAACAGATCCATCTTCCGATACAATCGGGCGATGATAAGGTATTGATTCGGATGAACCGGAAACACACCGTGGATAAGTACAGGGAGATCGTTGCTTCAATTCGGGCTTTGATTCCGGAGGCTACACTCTTTACCGATATAATTGTCGGCTTTACCGGCGAAACGGACGAACAGTTTGAAAACACACGGCGTATTATGGATGAATTCAGCTACAACATGGCCTATATTGCGCAATATTCGCAAAGACCCGGTGTGGCCAGTTCGCGCTGGATTGACGATGTGCCCAAAGAGGTTAAGAAGACCCGGTACCACCAGCTCAGCAATGATCTTCGCCGACACTCTTCAACTCACAACCGGAAGATGATCGGGAAAACCTTCAGGGTACTGGTAACCGGTCACGACCGCAAGGCAGGCTTCCTTTCGGCATTGACCGAAGGGAAGATTGTTTGTCGTTTTCAATCGGACAATGATGGCCTGATCGGGAATTTTGTCAATATAAAAATTACCTCATCCACAGATTTCTCAGTTGAAGGGCAAATAATTGATTGAATAATACATAAAGTAAAATCTGCTATTTATGGAACTACATCTTCAAAACAGATTTTTCATCGTTGGCGGCGCAACTGCCGGGTTTGGCGGTGCTGTGGCCAATGCACTCCTGCAAGAGGGATCAAGCATCCTGGCCATTGCCCGTAACAGCGATAAACTCACTGAACTGAAATCTCATTACCCTGCACAAGTTGAGATTTTAGCCGCTGATATCACCCTGCCTGATACAAAGTTCAAAATCCTTGAAATTGTTGGGGATCGTTACCTGGATGGAGCTTTGGTGAATGCTGGCGGGCCTCCGGCAAAATCATTTCTTGACACGAACTTGGATGACTGGGATGCGGCCTACAAAAATATTCTGCGGTGGAAGGTTGATCTGACGCAAGCCCTCATCCCAAAGTTCAGAAAGCAAAAATACGGGCGTATCGCCTTTGTGGAGAGTATATCGGTGAAGCAACCTGTCGAAAACCTGGTTTTGAGTAACTCACTGAGACCAGCCGTTGTGGGTTTTGTGAAAACGCTCTCACAGGAAGCGGCGCGTGATGGCATTACTTTAAATATCCTCGCTCCAGGCTATCATAATACAGATGCAGTAAAGCGGGTGATTAAAAAGAAGAGCGAGGTAACCGGAATGGATTACCAGGTAGCTGAACAGCAATTGATTAAGAATATTCCGGTAGGTCGTATTGGAGAACCGGAGGAATTTGCATCAATAGCCGTATGGCTGCTTTCGCCGCTTTCAGGATACATCACCGGCCAAACGATTAGTGTTGATGGCGGTGTGATGATGGGGATTTTTGGATAATTTTTAAGAAGAAACCTGTTAAATCTTTGCTTTGATCTGCATCTTAGCGAGGATTTTGAGTTTCACGCAAAGGCGCAAATAGGCAAAGGAAAGTGACTAAATCAGGTTGAAATCATGACTTAAATTGACCTCATTTCAGTCACCTTGGTGTCCTGAAAAGCGATTCCTGACAAAAAATTTTTCTTTAGAAAGGCAAATCATCCGAAGGTTCCGGAGGGATTTCCTCCATGGTATGCTCGGGGATGATTTCCTGAGGAGCAGCCGCTGAAATTCTATCTATCTTCCAGGCTTCCAGGTTGTTGAAATAACTTACCTGTCCATCTTTTTCCCAACGCCTTCCCCTGATGTTGAAGTGGACTTTTATTTCTTCACCCATTTGAAAATTCTCAAGTGTGTCGCAGCGGTCCTGCGTAAGCTGAAACTTGATATTTTCGGTGAAATCCCCGGAGGGGGTTTCACGGTATTCGATCACAAATTCGCGTTTTCTGAAACGGTCGGTTACCTGCACCGAATCATACTTTTCAATCAGTTTGCCTTTAATTTCGAAGCTCATTGTTGATTATATATTAAAGTAAATATTAACTCCATTTTCCTTGAAATGTTGAGTGTTTCAGCGCATTTTTAAGGTGGAGGAGAAAATCCTCCAAATCAATGGGTTCTCCGCCCATTCTCCGCATGTGTGCCGTATCCTGCTGCGAATCAATAAGTTTAAAATCCCAACTCTTCAGCCTTTCCACCAGGTAATACAAAGCCACCTTGGAAGCATCGGGAATCCTGAAAAACATAGATTCACCGAAAAATGCTTTTCCCAGCGAAACCCCGTAAAGCCCGCCAGCAAGTTGATCACTTTGCCATGCCTCCACAGAATGGGCGAAACCCGCTTTGTGAAGCTTTATGTATGCCTTTTGCATTTCAGGAACGATCCAGGTACCTTCCTGATCCGGGCGTTTCGAACCGGCGCAGGCCCTTATAACACCCGCAAAGTCCCGGTCGAAGGTGATTTTGAATTTTTGTCTTTTAATCGTTTGCTTCAATGAGTCAGAAATTTTCAATTTTTCCGGAAACAGAACCATCCGTGGATTTGGCGACCACCATAGGATTGGGGATTCGGAGTACCAGGGAAAAATCCCGTTGGCGTAGGCGAGCAAAAGTCTTTCAACGCTCAAATCCCCTCCAATTGCCAGCAAACCGTCAGGCTCGGCAAGCCTGGGATGTGGAAAAATCAGCTCTTCAGACAGTACAAAAACCGGCATGGTTCACATGGTTAAAGTAGACATCAGTAGAAAAGATTTTTTGATTTTAAAACCTGTTGCAACCCCAAGCTCATTTCCTGATAATCAATTTTGAGGTTGTTGGTGGCAATCCATTACCATCTATGGTGATGAGATAAATTCCAGAAACCAGTTTATCTTCAAAATTCATATAGTTTACTCCCTTCCCAATTGCTTTCTGAATTATTTTTTTACCTGACAAATCACTGATTATCATTTTAATATTATTGTCAGAGTAGGGATTTACAACGCTGAAACTGCCTTCACCGGGATTGGGATAAACCTGCAGTTTGTTCGTTGCTGAAATGGCCTCGTTAACCATGACCGACTGGTTGAACCAGAAAGTAAAAACCGACTCAGGTGCGGGTGGCGGCAGCACTACTTCATCTCCGTTTCGTGCTGTGTAGATGTAATAATGAACGGTATCATCCGGCTGAATCCCATTTATAACTCCCACATAATAAGGGCATCCGGGCGACATGGGTGTTCTGCTGAAACCGGGCTGCGAATTAAATTTATAATACACAAAAGTTGAATCGGCAGTCAGATTGCAATCAATCCGGGCGTCAATCACCATGTATGGATTGGTGTAAGTCAGCTCTCCGGTAATTCTTTGATGCCTGATGCGCAGGTATTCCGGTTTCGTAATTTCTTTTGTGATGCAGTGCAAAGCGCCGTAAAGCGGGGTGAGTACTGTTGCATCTACCATTTCGATGCGATAGCCGGGCATGTTTTCCTGATAAATATGTTTGGCAATGGTATCGTATTCGGGCAGATTGTACGAAGGGACAACAATTACATCGTTCATAATAATGGAGTTGGTGTAGGTGCGCATCTCGTCATTCTGGGTGGTTGCCCAGGTACCATTTGCTTTTGGTGGCGCCGGAATACGAACTATCCGGTAAGGAACTCCGTCGAAATTGGTCATATTGGCCAACGTTAAAGCAAAAGATTCGATAAGGAAATAATCGGGCAGATAGTCGGGATACTGTGAAATCATTATTGTTTCGCTGTCAAGGATTTTCATGTACATATCCACGTGAGCCCATTGTCCGCCGCCACTGTTGGTGAGTTTTTGCAGAAACATAAAGTCCTCCAGTCCAAAATATTCTTCCAACATTTCTTTTACCTGAGCCTGGCTGTAGCCCGGGTTTTGTTCGAAAATCCGGGTGCTACCCCAGCCCCTTCCAGTACCATCAAATAGTACATTTCCGCCTTCAAACTGCAGCGGTATGTTAGTTACAGGAATTCCCCACAGGTTTCCGAGTTGTGCGGGGATTGAATCGTCTTTAGGGCGATTATAGGCAGAGTACCCGGCATCAATGAAATAGCGGGTTGGAAGTATGTTTTGAAGATTATAACCTGAAAATGGCCCGTAATCCCTTATCCACAGGGTTTCCGTCCAGCCGGGAATCAGGTAAACATTTTCATCCTGCACACCCTGACTCCGCAGATATGTCCTGATTTCGGCGCTATCCAACGGCGCCTGACCGGGATAATAAATGATCCAGACTTTTGCCGAAGGCTGAATGGCTTTGGCAACTGCAGCAGTCACCGGGTCGCGTTGGGGGTGGTAGTCCCACGTCATCAACAAACCTTCCTGTTTTTCAAATTCTGGAGGAAAGTACCTTGTTTGCGCGTCTAATGTGCAGGTAATAAGTATGATGAAGAGTAGTAAATTTAATTTTCTCATAAATTTTCAACAATTGATTGCACAAAGAAAAGAAAAACCAAGGATTGAACATACTCCCCGAACCGGATTAGATTCTTTTTGGAAAGCTATGACATCAAACAAATTTAACGCGGAATGGGATTGATCTGAAAAAAATACTTGAAAAATGATTACCAATGTCCCGAATTTTTAACTTTGTGATCGGATGTGGATAGACCAGCTATGACTTTTAAGATGTCTGATTATCAATTAAATCCAAAATTATGAAGCAATTTTTACCCGCATTTTTCATCATCCTTCTATTTACCCCAATATTTTTGTCTGGATACAACAACACGCCTGAAGGAGGCCGTTCAGCCGCAATGGGGAACGCTTCGGTTGCTCTGGTGGATTTCTGGTCGTTGCAAAACAATCAGGCCGGGCTGGCATTTTTTAATCAGCCTGCTGCGGGTTTTTATTTCGAGAACCGTTTTCTGGTCAAGGAGATGAGCCTGAGGAGCGGTGGTGCCGTTTTGCCGGTCGGTGATGGAGTTTTTGGCCTGAAATTATCTTACTTCGGGTATCAACTTTTCAACGAAAGCAAAATTGGACTGAGTTATGCGAGGAAGTTTGGCGATTATTTTTCAGCGGGTTTGCAGCTGGATTACCTGCACACCGGTCTGGGAAATGAATACGGAAAAAAGGGAGTGGTTACTTTTGAGGCCGGACTGATGTCGAAAATCAACCCTAACCTCACTCTTGGTGCACATGTTTTCAACCCGATTCACGCAAAATTTGTTGAATATGCCGATGAGCGTATTCCGGCGGTGCTAAGGATTGGCGCTGCTTACAGTTTCGATCGCACAGTTACGCTTACCATAGAAGCAGAAAAAGAGACCGATTTTGATCCTTCGCTCAGGTTTGGTGCAGAATACAGGATTATTGATGAAATCTATGTACGGGGAGGCTTTTCTTCCAATCCCGGGCAGTACGCTTTTGGTTTTGGCATCAATCTCAACCGGTTCAAAATTGATTTTGCCTCCTCTATACATGAAGTGTTGGGTTTTTCGCCGCAGTTTTCGGCTGTATATTATTTCAATGGTAAGAAATGAAGCCGCAGATATTTCATATCAGTCAATATAAACATCATGCTATCAGTGTGTTGGCATTGATTATGGTGGTATTTTTTTGTGCTCCACTCGCATTTTCACAACAGGCGCCCATTTCGCCCGAATATCGCGAACTACTGATGAGTAAACTGGAAGAGATCGCCGAACAAACTGATGAACAACTTGATTACACTGATCTGCTAGAAGATCTCTACTTTTTTCTCGACAACCCGCTCAACCTGAACTACGCCACCTTCGACCAGATGAAAAAGCTGATTTTTCTGAGTGAACTGCAAATCCACAAGATTATCGAATACCGGAATGTATACGGGCAGTTTGCGACTATCTCTGAGTTGATGGCAATTGATGGATTTGACAAAGAATTGATCGAATTCCTCGAGCCGATGATTTCGGTAGCGCCTGAAAAACCTAAGGTCTCAGTCAGGATGACAGATGTTTTCAGGTATGGTCGCAGCGACCTTTTCCTCAGATATACCCGTGTTTTGGAAAAACAGGCCGGATACGCCGATGTTCCTGATTCGGTAAAATATGCCAAACCCAGCAGCTATTTTCTGGGCAGTCCCGACAGGTATTACCTGCGCTATGGATTCAATTACTTCAACAAAGTAAGGATTGGAATAACTGCCGAAAAGGATCCTGGTGAGGAATTCTTCAAGGGGTCGCAACCCAAAGGGTTTGATTTTTATTCAGGTTTTGTCATGTTAAGCGAGTTTGCCGGTATTGACCAGTTCGTTGTGGGTGATTACCAGCTTGAATTTGGCCAGGGACTTACTCTCTGGACGGGTTTATCCTTCGGGAAGTCTCCTGATGCATTTGGCGTTATGAAAAATCAGCGAAGGATCAGGCCAAATACTTCGGTAAACGAAAACCGCTATTTGCGTGGAACAGCGGTTACTTATGCTATCAGGGATTTCAGGATTACCGGATTTTATTCTGCAAAAAATATTGATGCCAACCTTGAAACTGCTGATACGATAAGCCAGGAGGAGCAGTTTGTTACTTCGCTGCAGGAAACCGGTTACCATCGCACCCCCACCGAAGTAGCCAATAAAAAAGCCATCCATGAAACACTTTATGGAGGAAACATCCGCTACCGGGTGGGTAAGTTTCAGGCCGGCGCCACTGCTTTCAAAACCTTGTACGATAAACCCATAAGAGTACCAGATCAACTCTATCGGAAATACGAATTCCGCGGAACGGAAAATTTCAATTATGGTTTCGATGTGAACTTCATTCTGAACCGCTTCAACTTCTTTGCCGAAGCCTCGGGAAGCGAAAATGGCGGGAAGGCATACCTGGCCGGATTCCAGGCCTCGCTGCATCCTTCTGTTTCACTGTCAGCCTATTACCGGAATTTTGATGTTGACTACCAAAACCTCTACAGCAATGCCATCGCTGAAAACAGCAGCAACCAGAACGAAAGGGGTTTGTTTGCAGGCTTATTGGTTTATCTGCACCGCAACTGGACTTTCAGGGGATATACCGATATGTTCTCTTCACCCTGGTTACGTTACCGGATTGATGCTCCCTCTCATGGGAAGGAATTTCTGGCTCAACTCGATTATCATCCTAACCGGCGGCTCGACATGTATTTCCGCTATCGTTCAAAGCAAAAACAATTGAACGAATCCGGTGATCTGGTGATGGCCAAAGTGGGAGAAACACACAAGGAGAGTTTCAGGATTTTCATCGCTTATCAGGCTACAAAGGATATTATCCTGAAAAACAGGTTAGAATTTCTCAGGTATAAACAGCCGAATAAAAATTATCAGGGTGGTTTTCTGATTTACCAGGATTTTCAATATCAGCCACCTTCCAAACCATTTGATGTTACGTTCAGATACGCTCTTTTTGACACCGACAGTTACGACGAGCGGATTTATGCTTACGAAAATGACCTGCTTTATGTATTTTCAATCCCGGCCTATTACTACAAAGGGAGCCGGTTTTACGTTATGCTCAGGTACGACATTGCCCGAAATATTGACTTTTGGCTACGACTGTCGCAGGCCTATTACAGCAACAAAACGACCATTGGCAGCGGTACAACCGAAATAGACGGGAACACCTACACCGAAATCAAAGCGCAGTTAAGGATAAAGTTTTAACGACGAATCACAAAGAGGCGGGTGTGTCAGCGTTTTCTTCTTCTTTTGGAGAAGTCAGTTCTTCATCCTTCTGAATGGCAGCCTCTTCCTCCTTTTTTGCAGGGAAAAAGAGCCGCTGAAAGACTATAAGTATCATAACACCTGTGGTGATCGAAGAATCGGCAATGTTGAAAACCGGTCTGAAGAAAATAAAATCCTCTCCTCCCCAGAAAGGAAACCATTCAGGATAATGTCCTTCGATGATCGGAAAATAGAGCATATCCACCACTTTACCATGCAAAAAGGTGCCGTATCCTCCTTCTTCGGGAAGAAAAGTGGCGACGGTATGGTAGGAGGAATTGCTGAAAATTAGCCCGTAAACGGCGCTGTCAATGATATTCCCGATGGCGCCGGCAAGTATCAGCGAAATACTGATAATCAATCCGGGATGCTCTTTTTTTCGGATTATATCCCTGAGATAGAAGAAGATAATTACAACTGCAATGATCCGGAAAAGGCTAAGCGCCAGTTTGCCGAATTCACCGCCAAACGAAAACCCGAAGGCCATTCCTTCGTTTTCGGTGAAATGCAGGATAAACCATTCTCCCAGAATGTGAAACTCCTGGCCGAGGGTCATATTGGTTTTGATCCAGAATTTAAAAACCTGGTCTACGATTAAAATCAGGAAAATGATAATCAGCGATTTTTTCCACACGGTAATGAAGTCATTAAATCAATAATAGTAAAACCGGCAACCCTATGAATAGTTTCGGATTGCCGGAATAATTTGTTTTGTAGGACAAAAGTCCTGATCTTGTGACAAGTTATTTGCGCGTCTGGTATTGAGTCAGTTTGGCCTCCATACTTAAAGTAGCGTGAGGAACGCTCTTTAGCCTGTCTTTAGCTATCAGTTTTCCCGTTGCGCGACAAATTCCGTAAGTGCCGTTCTGTATCCGTATCAAGGCGCTTTCGAGATTAGAAATGAATTTCTGCTGACGAGCTGCAAGCCGACTGTTTTCTTCTTTCGACAGCACATTGTAACCCTCTTCGAGCACTTTGAAAGTCGGCGAAGTATCGTTGGTGTCGTGTTCGTTATTGTTGCTGTAGGCTTCGGTAAGCAAAGCTAAATCGGCACGTGCCTTCTCCAGTTTTTCCAAAATGATCTGTCTGAACTCTTCAAGTTCCTCCTGACTGTACCTTGTTTTGACAACCTCGGGAGCATTGCTGTCCATTCTGTTTGTTCCCATGTTTCTCTGTTTTAAAAAGATTAATACTCCTTATTTTATTTGATATTGTTTGCTTACTTTGCCTTTTCGACCACAACGCTGGTTATGATCTCATCGCCAAGTTCCACCTCCACTCCTTTGCTATCAATGATCTTTTCGACCAAGTCGAGGGATAGTGCAAGGGTTTCGGAGCAAATATAGTTGAAATTCTTTTCAATAGCCTTTAAAATTTTCTCTTTACGCTCGATTTTCAGATAAATTTTATCAGTAACCTCAAATTCCTGCTCTTTTCTGAGGTTTTGAATCCGGTTAACCAGGTCGCGTGCAATGCCTTCGTCACGCAGATCCTCGGTGAGGGTGATGTCGAGAGCAACGGTAAGATTGCCTTCGGATGCAACGAGCCAGCCCGGAATGTCCTGCGTAATGATCTCAACATCAGAAAGAAGGACTTCGATATCCTCGCCATCTATGGTCAAATGGTAGCTGCCGGCTTTTTCAAGCTGGTTGATCTGGGCTGTGGTAAATCCCGTAAGCAGAGCAGCCAATTGCTTCATTTGTTTGCCATATCTTGGTCCCAATGATTTGAAGTTGGCTTTGAGCTTCTTCTCCAGCATTCCTGAATCGTCGGTCATAAACTCCAGAGATTTTACATTAACTTCGGCCAGCACCAGTTTTTCGATAGCTTCGATCTGTGATTTGATGTGTGGATCAGACACCGGAATCATAATTTTATTCAAAGGCTGACGTACCTTGATTTTGGTGCTTTTTCTCAGCGAGAGCACCATCGAGGTGATTTGCTGCGCTAATTCCATTTTCTCTTCCAGGTCTTTGTTGATGAACGATTCATCCGCTTTTACCATGTCCATAATGTGAACAGATTCAACATTATAGCGATGGGTTACCTGGTTCAGGTCAAGGAAAAGTCTTTCTGAAAAGAAGGGTGCGATGGGCGAAATCATCACCGAAATCGCTTCAAGGCATTTATAAAGAGTCTGGTAAGCGGCGATTTTGTCGGTGGACATTTCGCCTTTCCAGAAACGACGTCGCGAAAGGCGTACATACCAGTTGCTCAGCTTGTAATCAACAAAATGGGCAATTGCACGACCTGCTTTGGTGGGTTCATAGTCGTCAAATGCTTCGTCCACGGTTTTTATGAGCGTGTTCAGTTCTGACAAAATCCAGCGATCCAGCTCAGGACGCTGATCCAGCGGCACCTCTACCTGATCGTAACGGAAATTATCAATATTGGCATAGAGGGCAAAAAATGCGTAAGTGTTGTACAAAGTGCCAAAAAATTTGCGCTGGACTTCAACAATCCCATCAGCATCAAACTTCAGGTTATCCCAGGGTTGAGCGTTGGTAATCATGTACCAGCGGGTGGCGTCGGCGCCATATTTAGCAATGGTTTCGAATGGATCTACTGCGTTACCCAGCCTTTTCGACATTTTGTTTCCGTTTTTATCCAGAACAAGGCCGTTTGAAACGCAGGTTTTGTAAGTTACCGAATCAAAAATCATGGTGCCGATGGCATGCAGGGTGAAAAACCAGCCCCTGGTCTGGTCCACTCCTTCGGCGATGAAGTCGGCGGGGAAATAATCGGCAAGATGATCTCCCTTCTCAAAAGGATAATGGAACTGGGCATAAGGCATGGCGCCCGAATCAAACCAGACGTCAATCAGATCTGGCTCGCGGAACATTTTGTGGCCGCTTTCTGACACGAGTACAATATCATCAATGTAAGGCCGATGGAGATCGAACTTTTCATAATTTTCCGAAGAATTATCACCCGGGACGTAACTCTCATAAGGATTTGAGGACATTACGCCGGCGTCAATGGCTTTGGTAATTTCCTCCTTTAGCTGTGCCACCGAGCCAATGCAGATTTGTTCCTTGCGGTCATCGGTAGTCCAGATGGGAAGCCCAACACCCCAGAACCTCGACCTGGAGAGATTCCAGTCAACAAGGTTTTCGAGCCAGTTGCCAAATCTGCCGCTACCGGTTGATTTGGGTTTCCAGTTGATGGTGTTATTTAGCTCGATCATCCGCTCTTTGAAGTCCGTAGTTTTGATAAACCACGAATCGAGCGGATAATATAGAATAGGCTTGTCGGTTCGCCAGCAGTGCGGATAGTTGTGAACGTATTTCTCGATCTTGAAGGCTTTGTTGGCCTGCTTGAGCATAACCGAAAGGTCAACGTCGAGGATCGGACTGTCGTCGGTTGCTGCAGAGTCAAAATCATTTTTCACATATCTCCCCGAAAACTCGCTATAAGCCGGAACATTGACAAAGTTTTTGACAAAATTCTCATCCAGTTCTTCTATCAGGAAAAACCGACCTTTGAGATCAACCATCGGTCGTTTGCTGTCGGTTTTATCAATCAGAATCAGCGGAGCTATTCCTGAATTTTTTGCCGCACGGGCATCATCAGCGCCAAAAGTGGGAGCGATATGCACCACGCCGGTCCCATCTTCGGTGGTTACAAAATCGCCGATAATCACCCTGAAAGCATCGCCATCAGGTTTTATCCACGGAATGAGTTGCTTGTAGCGGATGCCTTCGAGACTTCTGCCGGTAAATTCATCCTCGATCGCAAAAGGAATCAGCTTGTCGCCGGGTTTGTAGTCGGAGAGCGGGATGTCCTTTGCTTTTTCGTTGAAATAGCTGTTCAGAAGGTCTTTGGCAAGCACGACCGTAATCGGCAGTCCGGTGTATGTATTGAAAGTTCTGATTTTCAGATAGGTGATGTTTGCCCCGACAGCTAAAGCTGTGTTTGAGGGTAAAGTCCAGGGTGTGGTTGTCCAGGCAAGAATTGAAACCTGCTCAGCGCTATCATTAAAAAGGAATCCGGATTTTTCATCCTTGATAACCGCAAACTGAGCAGTGATCGAGGTATCCTTCACATCGCGGTAACAACCAGGCTGATTCAGCTCATGGGTGCTCAGCCCCGATCCTGCCGCCGGCGAATAGGGTTGTATGGTGTACCCCTTGTAAAGAAGCCCCTTTTCGTAAAGTTTGGATAAAAGGTACCAAACGCTTTCGATATATTTATTTTCGAAGGTGATGTATGGATCGTTCAGATCAACCCAGTAACCCATTTTTATGGTCAGGTCATCCCACAAGTCCTTGTATTTCATCACTTCCGTGCGGCATGCCTGGTTGTATTCTTCTACCGAGATTTTTTTACCAATGTCGTCTTTGGTGATTCCCAGCGTTTTCTCTACGGCAATTTCGATGGGCAAACCGTGCGTGTCCCAGCCTGCTTTGCGGGCTACATGGTAGCCTTTCAGTGTTTTGTAGCGGCAAAAAATATCCTTGATGGCGCGCGACATCATGTGGTGGATCCCCGGGATGCCGTTGGCCGATGGGGGACCTTCATAAAAGACAAAGCTCTCATGACCGTCGCGGTTCTTCAGACTTTTATGGAAAATGTCGTTCGTTTTCCAATAGTCGAGGATTTCCTTGTCAATTTGGGTTAAACTTAAATTGTTGTATTCTTTGTATCTGGAAACCATTGATTTGTCAGTTTGTCCGTTTTGAAAAAAGTGGGCGCAAAAGTAACAAAAAAACCAATGGCGGGGCATTTTCTTTAATTACCGGGCAGCTTGATTTCAGGGCTTTTTAATCTGGTAAACCGGTTTTAAATCCCTCATTCATAAGAATACTTTTCAGGATAGAAACCGTTGTCTGCGGGCCAAGTTCCTGCAGGATTTCAGCCACCTTGCGCTCTTTCTCATCCTTAATGCTGTCGCTTTTGAGAATTTTAAGCAGACTTTTGAACTGCGAACCCTTCAACTCTTCCTGAAGCGCATCCAGCACTAAGCCCGTATCCATTGCAGGAGCTTTCTTTTCAGCCCGGATATCAGCGTCGGCAAGTTCGATCTCACTGATCGAAGCTTCGAGAATTGCTCTGCCGGTTTTCTTACATCCTTCTTCGTAAGCATTAAACCCGGTATTGTCGCGCAACGACCAGCTATTGTACTCATATTCAAGATTGCCGATCTCCTTTACTTTTTGACTTTCTTCACCGAAAATGGATACAAGCAACATCATTGTTTGTTTTTTCCAGGCATTCAGGTCAAATTTTTTCTGGCTGAGTTTTTCGATTTGCTGCCTCAACAGGGCTGTTTGTTGGTCTTTCATAATTGAAATGTTTAAAAGAAGGTAAAATTAAGCTAAAAACCTGAGTTGAGTTTCGGGAATCAATACTTTCGGCAAATGATCTATATTACCTGATTATCAGCCTGATTTGAAATGGAAATGAAATATAAACAACTGTTAATCAGTTAGATGATTGGTGATATTAATTTCCCGTTAAAAGTTTTAAGGTGGATAACAAAACCTTGCATAAGTAGTTATTCAGCTGTTAAATGTAATTTTGCACTGAATTTTAAAATCAAAACAAGTATGACAAAGATTAAAATTGGAATTAACGGATTTGGCCGTATTGGAAGAAACGTTCTGAAAATCGCCATGGAGAGAGATAATATGGAAATTGTCGGTATTAACGACCTCACCAGCACAAAGGTTTTGGCTCACCTGCTCAAATATGACTCTACCCAGGGTAAATTCAACGGTAAGGTTGAATTTGACGAAAACAATATTATCCTCAATGGGAAGAAAATCCCGGTTTTTGCCGAAAGAATGCCCATCAACATCCCCTGGTCAGTTACCCCTGATGTAGTAGTTGAAGGTACCGGTGTTTTCCGCTCACGCGAAAGCAACAAAGGAGGATATGGCGACCACCTGAAAAATGGCGCCAAAAAAGTAATCCTTTGCGTTCCTTCGAAAGACCAGATTGACGCTACCATCGTCCTTGGCGTAAACGATGCAGATCTCAAGGATTCGCACCAGTGCATTTCCAACGCTTCATGCACCACCAACTGCCTGGCTCCCGTTGCAAAAGTTCTGCACGACAGGTTTGGTATCGAAAGCGGCTTTATGACCACCATCCACGCCTACACCAACGACCAGGTGATTCTCGACGCTCCTCACAGCGATCTTCGCCGCGCCCGCTCGGCTGCCTTGTCGCAGATCCCAACAACCACCGGCGCGGCAAAAGCAGTAGGCAAAGTAATTCCTGAACTCAACGGAAAACTTGATGGTCTTGCCGTTCGCGTTCCCACTCCAACCGGATCGCTCGTTGACCTTGTTGTAAACCTGAAAGTTGAATCTACCAAACAGGAAATCAACGCCGCAATCAAAGAAGCCGCGGAAGGCCCGATGAAAGGTATCCTCGAATATACCGAAGATGAAATCGTGTCGGTTGACATCATACACAACCCACACTCATCCATTTTTGACGCTTCCAGCACAATGGTGATTGGCAAAACTGTCAAAATACTTGCCTGGTACGACAATGAGTGGGGTTATTCAGCAAGGGTAGTTGACCTTATCAACAAACTCTTCTAAACAATACAACGTGCTGATAATCAAAAACCCTGACAAGGAATCGCCTTGTCAGGGTTTTTTGTTTTGTGGAAAAGCTGAAGAATGATCGCTATTCCTTGTACCAGAAAGCGTATTTTGTGTAACTCTCTGCTATTCTGTGTATTTCACCTTCTGACAGGTTGATGTCAATGTCCTTAATTTTTACTGCAGGAACTCCGGCATACACGGATCCGGATTTTACAATAGTATTTTTGGAAACCACAGCGCCGGCAGCAATTATCGAATTGCTCTCAATCACCGCTCCATCCATAACTATCGCACCCATGCCTATCAGTACATGATCGTGGATTGTGCATCCGTGAATAATAGCGTTGTGTGCAATGGAGACATAATTGCCGATGTGGACCGGGGCAACTTTGTAGGTGCAGTGTATTATGGCGCCATCCTGGATGTTCACCTGGTTCCCGATGCGGATATAATGCACATCCCCCCTTACAACGGCATTATACCAAACACTGCAATTGTCGCCCATCACAACGTCGCCAACGACAACGGCCGTTTCGGCAAAAAAGCAATTCTCACCAAATTTTGGGGTAATTCCGTTTAGAGGTCTGATTAATGCCATTAAAAGATTAAAATTTACGTTTGGTTACAAATTCCTGTTAATCACCAGTTTACAACAGTTTTGTTGAATATGTCTTCAACAAGGTATTCGTTGATTTGTTTAACCAGCACATCCTGCACGCTCACAAGATCCTGAGAACTGGGGTAGTCTTCGTACCTCGAAAAGACCTGGTTTTGAAAACTTTGAGTGTTGTCCAAATTGTTCACAAAGGTCACTTTTACCGAAATCGTAAGCCGGTTCAGGGCAGCCACATCATTGGACTGAATGGCCGTTGGACGGGTATTGTAATCGGTTATTTCGCCGGTAATCACAAGGTCACCACCCTGATTTACGATGATTAAACTGGTTTGCGACTGAAACTTGTTGCGCAGGGCATCGGTCAGTTCCTGGCTCAGAACAGGATTTACAAGCATGGCGTTGTTGGGAAAATTATCAATCCGGATGGTTTTAACACTTGCCGGAATCGAAGCTCCAGTAAATGAATAGTTAACCCTACAGGCTGTCAATGCAACGATGAGCATGGCCATCAAGGCAATTTTGAGAGATATTATCCTCATTCCCATTTAGTTGATATTGTATTCCTTTATTTTTCTGTACAGCGTACGTTCAGAAATTCCAAGTTCCCTGGCCGCAATTTTTCTTTTTCCCTGGTGGCGTGCCAGCGCTTTTTTAATCATTTCAATCTCATTTTTTTCGATCGAAAGCGACTCCTCGGGCTGCTCAGGAATATTTTCAGCATCTTCGGCCAATTGCACGTAGTCTTCCTCAGCAAGTTCGGTGTCGTCATATTCTTTGACATCACTGGCAATATCATTGTAGAACTTCTTGATTACCAGTGGTTCGGTGTCGGGTAAATGCTTGTGTTCGTCACCTTTTTGCAACCTATCCATTGTCATTTTCAATTCGGTGATGTCTTTTTTCATATCCCACAACACTTTGTAGAGGATGTCTCTGTCGGTCAGATCGTGGTTGAATTCATCTCTTGAATAGATTACGGGAAGGGTCGAAGCCGCCGATTTA
Organism: Bacteroidales bacterium; assembly: GCA_036794825.1. GTDB lineage: Bacteria > Bacteroidota > Bacteroidia > Bacteroidales > 4484-276 > RZYY01. The sequence goes on from DAIRGA010000005.1 coordinate 127,120, forward strand.
GGAAGGTATTTTTGCAGCGTAACCTGATTAATAATGCGTTCGCTTTCGATGATGGAAATTTGTTCGGTAATATTTTTCAATTGCCTTATGTTGCCGTCCCAGCGGTAATTTGATAACAAGACTACAGCGTCGTCGGTGAGTTGAAGTGCCGGCATGCGATACTTTTCGGCAAAATCGCTGGCGAATTTTCTGAAGAGCAAATGGATATCCTCTTTCCTCTCCCTGAGCGGCGGCATCTGTATCGGGACGGAATTGAGCCTGTAATAGAGATCCTGCCTGAATTTGCCGCGCTGAATGGCATCAGGAATCTGAACGTTGGTTGCAGCAATCACCCTGACATCTGTTTTCAATACTTTGGATGAGCCCACTTTCAGAAACTCGCCGGTCTCGAGCACGCGCAACAATCTTACCTGGGTTGATAAAGGCAGCTCAGCAACTTCGTCGAGAAAAATTGTTCCTCCGTTCACCTCTTCAAAATAGCCTTTTCTTGCTTCGTGAGCGCCTGTAAATGAGCCTTTTTCGTGCCCAAACAATTCTGAATCAATGGTTCCCTCGGGGATTGCGCCGCAGTTTACCGCGATGTAGGGTTTGTGCTTACGGGCGCTGAGCTGATGTATGATCTGTGGAAAAACCTCTTTACCCGTGCCACTTTCGCCGGTTATCAAAACGGTGAGATCGGTTGCGGCCACCTGCCGGGCAATATCAATGGCGCGGTTGAGTTTCGGGTCGTTTCCGATGATTCCAAATCGTTGTTTTATTGCTAAAATTTCCATGAATTTGCTTAAACCAGATGTTGTTGTTTTTGCCGCAAAGATACTTTTTTCGGAGGATCTTTCCGGAATCCGGCTGGGCAGTGTTGCCCGGATGACTTCAAGTCTAACACGTTTCTCAAGCCGTCTGGTTCTAATTTTAATTCAGTCCGGGCTGTTGATTTCGCTTAAAAAAGAAGCGAATCCCTTCGATAATTACTCCTATTGACAGCAAGATGATTATTCCGTTTACGACCACCAGCAATAGATTGTGTTCTTGGTTCCAGCTGATCTGATTCAGCACAGCTGCCCACAAGCTGACGATGCCCATAAAAATAGCTGGAATGCCTGCTATGACCCACTTGCGTCCGCCTTTACGGCGGAGATAGATCGTAACCACAATCAACGCCAGCGCAGCAAGCACCTGATTGATTATGCCAAACAAAGGCCAGAGCGTGAGCGCTCCTTTACCGTCAGCGCCCGTAATAAAAGCCAGTGCAGCAGCGCTTAGGATAACAACGGAAGTGGAAAAATACTTGTTTCGGAAAGGGCTTTTTGGACTATTTCCAAAAAGTTCCTGAAGGAAAAACCTTTGCAAACGGGCTGAAGTGTCGAGGCTGGTGCCGGCAAAAGAGGCCACAAAAACTCCCATTATGACAAGCGCGATGGTTTTGGGTATGCCCGTATGGGCTATCATATTGGCTGAGCCCTCCACAAAAGCGTTGATTTTTGATGACATCCCGGAGGCAGCCGCCCACGAACTGTAATTGCTGTTCCATGCCGTAATTCCGGTTTGTAATTCCCCATCCGCCTGATAGCCCAAACCTATTCCGGCTGCCACAGCCACGATAACTATAACCGCCAGTAGCCCTTCGGTGAGCATGTCCCATAACCCACGAAAAGGGCATCTTTCTCATTGGCTACCTGTTTGGACGAAGTTCCCGACGAAACTATTGCATGAAATCCTGAAACTGCGCCACACGCAATGATAATAAATAAAAATGGCCAGATGTGCGGTGCGTCAGCCGGTGCAGCATTGATGGCCGGGGCAACAAATCCTAAGGATGTTTTGAAGGAGGTGAAGAGTATGCCGACTATTAATAAACCCATGGCAAGAAGTAGCTGGTGCGAGTTAATAAAATCCCGCGGCTGAAGTAAAGTAGTCACGGGAATCACTGATGCAACAAAAGCATAGATCAGCAAAATGATTGTCCAGATACCCGTGGCCGGAACTCCAGCTATTTCTGTAATCCGGATGGGTACATAATTACCAAAAATCACCGTGATGTACATCACCACCACAGCAATGATGCTCAGCATCATGTAATTTTTGCCTTTTTTGTAAACCATGTATCCCAGCCAGACTGCGATCGGTATTTCGAGCCAAATTGGTACTACTGAACCGGGGTACATATCAAAAATGATTGCCATTACCAGCCCGAGAATTGCAATGAAAATCCATAATTCGAGAAGTCCGATGATGAAAAACAGGATTTTGGTATTCCGGTTAAGGTAGATCCCGCTTATTTCGGCAATCGAAAGTCCCTTGTTGCGCATCGAAGCAATCAGAACACCGAAATCGTGCACTGCACCGATTAAGATGCTGCCAATAAAAACCCATAACACCGCCGGAACCCAACCCCAGATAATCGCAATTGCAGGTCCTACGATCGGTCCCGTGCCCGCAATCGAAGTAAAATGATGCCCGAAAATGATCTCTTTTTTGGTGGGCACATAATCAAATCCATCATTCATCGTAACTGCCGGAACTTCGGCTTTTTGGTTGATGGAAAAGATTTTCCTGCTGATAAATCTGCCGTAAATGAAATACATCAAAATGTAACCGGCAAAAACCAGGACAACAAGAAGTAGAGGATGCATAGCGATTGCTCAATGAATTAGAGAGGTAAAAGTAGAAAATTCCAAGCGATTCCAATTTCTATTCATATTGGATGGGAATCTTCCTGATAGAAAGTGGAAGAAAAAACAAAAAACATTAGGCACATTTGAGCACAGTAGAATGTTTTCCATTTGCAGGAACTCGGTTTTTAAGTCTCCCTATTGTGACCTAATGTGCCTGATGTGGCGATCAAAAAATGAATGAACATGTAAATCAAGATAGTTTTCATTTCAAATAAGCGACACAAGCGCCGGTAAGTATAAACACTTATTGCAATTGTCGTAATCCAGTTCGGTAAAAGAGGTATTAATAAGGTGGCGGCGCAATTTTCAGAACCACTACTTTTGTAAGTCAGAAGTTGAAACAAAATTCTTTATTAAAACATTAATTTACAGTTAATTGAAATGAAAAAGTCAGTAATTTTGATAATGTTGATCATCCTGGCAGCATTATCACCAGCAAGAGCGCAGCTGACAGTCAGCGGAGAATTCAGACCAAGAGCCGAAGTAAGGGGCGGATACGGTCAACTCAGAACCGACACGCTCGATCCGGCCTATTTGGTCAGTCAGAGAACAAGATTGGCATTTTTGTATCAAAAAGACTGGATTAAGGCCTATGTCAGTTTCCAGGACGTCAGGCTGTGGGGCGGTGATGCTATTTATTCCTCAACAGGCATGTTTGGCTACAACGCTAATGTGGATTTAAACGAAGCCTGGGTACAGTTGTCGTTTCTCGGCCACTCATCGGTGAAGTTTGGCAGGCAACTTTTTAATTATGATGATGGCAGGCTGCTTTCGGCAAGGAACTGGAATGACCGCGGAATCTTTTACGACGCGCTGCTTTACCAGTTTCAGCAAAGTGGCTGGAGCGCCGATCTGGCGCTTTCATATTTTACTGATAACAATGATCTGTTCGACAACTACTATCCCTCGGGAAAAATGAGAACGCTGAATTTTCTAAGGGTTCAGAAAATCATCAATCCAAACCTTACGGCATCGGCTATAGCTTTGGGATCCGGCTACACAAAAAACAACAAGAGCGAAACCATTTACATGAAAGGCTCTTATGGAACGATGGTTCAGTACAAAGATCAGGACTTCAGCGGCTGGACATCATTTTATTATCAGAATGGTAAAAGCCCCGACGGCCGGACTGCCAATGCGTGGAACTACAACATAAAATTCGACCAGAAATTGGGTAAATTTACCGTAGGGTATGGTGCTTCGCTCATTTCAGGAGAAAAATCCGACACTTCTCAAGACGATCTTTTCGACCTTCTTTATGGTGTCCGTCACCTCGTTTACGGCCACATGGATTATTTCAACAATTTGCCACGGGCCACCGACAGAGGCGGGTTGAATGATGTGTACATCACCACAAAATACCCGATCAGCCCAAAGACCGACCTCATGCTCGATTATCATTATTTCGCTCTTAATCAGCCTGTTGATGATTTGGATAAATACCTCGGTTCAGAATTTGACCTAGGAATCAGCATCACCTTCAATCCCGAACTCAATATTAGGGGGGGCTACTCAGTAATGTTGCCCGGGTCTTCGATGGAGACTATCCAGAAAATTGACGAAGGAAGCAGCGCTTTTTCATCCTGGGCCTATGTTATGCTTACGCTGAAACCGACTATTTTCAGGCAGAAGGAATAAGGGAAAGCGTTTTCAGATATTCATCCTGAGCTGAAAATTTATTTTAAAAGACAGTCTGTGATAGGGTGTTTTTCCGAAATCCATTACGGCCTTACGGTGCTCAATGGTCGGGTAACCTTTGTTCTGCTTCCAGTTGTAATGCGGAAATTCTGCATCAATCCTGCGCATATAATCATCCCTGTGGGTTTTGGCAAGAATAGATGCGGCCGCGATAGACATAAATTTCCCATCCCCGCCCACAATGCACTTGTGAAGTATGTTTGGGTAGGGCAGGAAACGATTTCCGTCCACCAGGATTAATGCCGGTTTAACGGCAAGTTGGTCGAGAGCAAGGTGCATCGCCAGAAAAGAAGCATTCAAAATATTGATTTCATCAATCTTACAATTATCCACACAAGCAACAGCCCACGCTACAGCATTCTGCTCAATCACGATCCGGAGCTTTTCCCGTTGATATTCAGTGAGCTTCTTGGAGTCATTAAGCAGATCATTATCAAAATCATGAGGAAAAATAACTGCTGCAGCTACCACCGGACCAGCCAGGCAACCTCTTCCGGCTTCGTCGCATCCGGCTTCAAGCCCGCTATTAGCAAAGTTTTTCTTAAGCATTGTTACATCAGGTTGATTACTTTCCCGGTAAAAATGGTGATGAGGATCAATGCGAAGATTAATTCGGGAAGCAGGGTTTTTTTGGTTTGGGATAAATACGCTGAAAGCATCGCAGATAAAGGGATTAAAGTAAGCATCAGGTGAAATTTCAGGTCAGCGCCCGCCCAAAAAGCAGTTATAAGTGCGAAAATGAAGAAAAAAACCAATACCCTGAACTTCCTCCGGATTTCGATTGCGTTGGATAAAATCCGCTTCATGACTTCGTTGTACCCAATTACAAATAAAATGAAGAAGAGCGCCCAGATAGTAATAATATATGGGTCAAATTTAAAATCAAAAGCACTGATTGACAATAAGTTATTGGTAAATTTGAGAAACGCTTCGGAGAGTTGATCGTTCCATAAAAAGTAGAAAGCAGCAAATAACCATGGGATTGCAACCCCCGTAAAGGAAATAATCAATGTTCTGAACGAAATGCTTTGAAAAATCATCAGGCTGAACCAGAGGAAAACGAGAAACCAGATAGCCGGGAAATAGAGCAGAGATGCAACTCCTATTAAAAAACCGGCATCAAACGCCCTGGTGCGCACTTTTTGTTCACCGTAAAAATTGAAGATGGTGTTGATGAGCAGGATCATGATCAGGTTGATCAAAAGCATGGTGCCGGGTTGCAGCAGCACCACCGCACTGCTCATCATGGTCAGATAAAGTGCGGCCGTAAGTAATTGATTCAGTGGTACAAGACGATTGTTTTCGAGCACCTGGTTGAGGATAAATGCCTGAAGGAGCAGAAGAACCAACATCAATAATCCAAAAATCAAAGGAAAAGACTTGTCGAGCGAAGCCAGGAACTCATTCCTGAATCCTGACCCGGCAGCAGCGAACATTTCGGGGTTGAGCAACGCATCAATTCTTAACAGCACTGCAAAAATCAGCAGGGCTAAATATTGCCCGAAATACCGCGACCGAAATACTCTGACAATCATAGATTGGTTATCTTTTAAAATTCAATGATTTAGCTTAAAAGTTTTATAAAAAGCAAATCCCTGCCCAGGTCTTTTCGATAATATTTTCCTTCAAAATCAACCTTTTCGGCGTTTTTGTAAGATTTTTCAAGCGCTTCCTGTAACGAAGCGGCCAGCGAAGTTATGGCAATCACTCTGCCACCATTGGTAACAATTTGCTCTCCAATCATTTTTACCCCGGCATGAAAAAGAATGCTGTCCTCAATTTCGGGGCTGATGCTGATTGGTTTTCCTTTTTCAAAATTGCCGGGATAACCGCCCGAAACCAGGAATACAGTTGCAGCATGTTGATTATCAATCTCTAAAGTAAGATTAGAAAGTCTGTTTGATTCGATTGCTGTAAAAAGTTCCAGGAGGTCGCTTTTAATTCTGGGAATTACCACCTCTGATTCCGGATCGCCAAGCCGGCAATTGTACTCGATTACTTTGGGATTTCCATCAACATTGATTAAGCCAAAAAATATAAATCCTTTGTAAACAATGTTTTCCTCTATCAAACCTTTGATCGTTGGTTCGATAATTTGTTCCCTGACTTTCGTCATAAAAACAGCATCAGCAAAAGGAACCGGTGAAACCGATCCCATCCCGCCGGTATTTGGACCGGTATCGCCTTCACCAATACGTTTGTAGTCTTTGGCTTCGGGTAAAAGAAGGTAGTTTTTCCCGTCAGTCAGCACAAACACCGATAACTCAATACCGCTGAGGAACTCCTCAATGACCACCTTCTCAGAAGCAGAACCAAATTCTCGTCCCTGCACCATTTCATTAAGCCGCTCACGCGCTTCTGCAAGATCCGGCGTGATTATCACGCCCTTGCCGGCTGCCAGACCGTCGGCTTTAAGAACGTACGGCGGAACCATATTACCCAGTAAATCAACTCCCTGGCTAAGATTTTCCAGCGTGATGGTTGTATGCGAAGCAGTGGGAATGCCATGCCGAAGCATAAAATGTTTCGCAAAATCCTTGCTCCCCTCGAGCATGGCGCCTTTTGCTGATGGACCGATTACCGCAATATGATGAAGTTCCGGGTGATGTGCGAAATAGTCGTAGATTCCTTTCACAAGTGGAGCTTCAGGGCCAACCACTATCATCCGGATTTCATTCTCAGTCACAAATTTTGCAACACCCTCAAAATCTTCAGGATCAATAGAAACATTCTTCCCGATCAACCCGGTACCAGCATTCCCGGGAGCTATGAAAAGCTCAGTCAGCATTGGGCTTTGAACGATTTTCCATGCAAGGGCGTGCTCCCTTCCTCCGGAACCAAGCAGCAGTACATTCATGCTTTTTTTTGCTGCAAATTAACAAAATTATCCTGAAGGTGTATTTTTGCCGGCCTAACCATTTATGCCTTGCGAAAAATCATACTTGCTTCAGTATTTTTCCTCCTGACGAGTGTATTAATCTCCCAAAACAGGCTGAATTACAGTTATTCCAATAACTCTGTGTATGTTTTTCACTACGGAAAAGGGGAAACCCCCGACATGAAGAATTACTTTGTGCGCGAATTGTCGAAAATCAATTACCTCAATCCTTATCTGACCAGTTACAGTCTTGGATATGAATTGAAAATCAATATACTGGAGACAGGTGAAAACACTTTGGAAATCGAAAGCATACTGGTTCCGGAAAAGATTTACGGAGAAGTCGCTTACAGGGATTTTGATCTTGGTACTCTTCTTTTACCGCCAATGTATGCATTTACAATTTTGATCATGGCGGATGGAAAAGAGCTACACGCCTGGGAATCAGGTCAGTTGGTAACCGGAAAGCCGGTAAAAAGTTTCTGGAAGTTGCCTGCCGGAACAAATCCGGGTCAAGACAATTTTGATGTGAACGGGATGCAGTTTTTTTATGATGAAAATTCAGCAGGCCTTTTCAGCAGGCGTCTTGACGAGATCCACGAATATCTTGCCTACCTTGAGCTGATCGGTTATTCGCTTACCAAGGTAAAAGCCATTGATCCTGAGTTGTCCGGTGCCCTGTTTGCCAATCATTTTGCCATTTACGACCTGGAACGATTTCAAACTCAGCTTAATTCAACAGCATTTAACCCTGAAATGGGGATTCCGGATCATTACGACAAGGAATTCAGGTCAGGATCAGTGGAATTGAACTCAAATCTCCGGAGGTTGAGAACAATTTTGGGAATAACACTGGGAAATACTGATCTTAGGATTAATGACAATGATTACAGTGCTGCTGTTTCGAAGCTCATTGAAATCCAGATTGGTTATCTGGAGGAGATGAGAAAAACGACTCACTTTCACGAACCAGTTTACCTCGACTTTGCTGAACTACTTAAAAATCAGGAGGATTGGAATAAGCTGTCAGATGGCGTGGTTGAGCAGTTTGATAAGATTGACTCTGCGATACTCCGTTATCAGCTGGCTGACCATCTTTGGAGAAAGTATGCCGAAAAGGGCGATGAATTCTATGCCAAAGAACAATACAACGAATCGCTTTTAATGCTGACCTCAGCCGATGTTGCTTGTCGCTCCAATCCGCAGATTGACTGTGGGTTGCAGATTTTCAACAAGCTCTCGAAAGCAAGATTTGGAATTTATGATTCCTATCTTGGCATAGCCACCGCTGCGATGAATGTCAAAAATTATGACCTTGCCAGACGGTATCTCTCCATGGCTGCCGACTACCAAAAAAATAATTCCACACTGATTATCCTGCCATCGGCTGTAAACGATCTTTACGAAAAGCTTGCCTGGCAGTATTTTGATGCAGGTCGTTCTGCGGTTCGGGCTGAAAAATGGGATACAGCATTCAAATATCTAACTGCCTCCCGGGATATTTACAACCAGCTCGGAAAGGATGATTTTGACGAATCTATCCTAAAAGAATTATCAAAAATCAGAAAATAGCCCTTCGATTTAAGATATTAAATATCAATACATTAGATCTCTTAAATTGAAATTATTGCGGATTTGTAAAGAGAAAATCAACTTTTACCGGAATTTTTTTTCATATTTGCAAAACCTGAAGAATATAATTTACAACTCAAATTAAGATGAAGAAACGACTACTTTTGCTAAGTAATTCTACCAACCCCGGCGAGCCTTACCTTGGCTGGCCGCGCAAGTTTATTACAGATTTTATGTCGGGAACAGGTGTGAAAGACATCCTGTTTGTGCCCTTTGCCGGTGTTGGCCTCTCCACTGAAAGCCTCGAAGAATCGTACAACGTTTACGAAAAAAGAGTTCAGGGCGTTTTTGGAGAGTTAGGTTTGAATATCTATTCGATCCACCATACCGATGATCCTCTGAAGATGGTTAAAAACGCCGGAGCCATTGCAGTGGGAGGTGGAAACACTTTTCATCTGGTGTATATGATGCACAGGTTGAAAATAATGGAAGCAATCCGGAATCGCGTGCTCGAAGGTGCGCACTTTATGGGATGGAGCGCCGGTAGCAATGTGGCCTGTCCTTTCCTTAAGACCACCAACGACATGCCCATCATACAGCCCGAAAGCTTTGACTGTATGCATCTCATTCCGTTCCAGATCAATCCGCATTATCTTGATGTTTCGCCCGCAGGGCATGGAGGAGAAACCCGCCAGCAGCGCATCGAAGAGTTTATGGTGATCAACCGGAAAATGACAGTAGTCGGGCTGCGCGAAGCTACTTTGCTGCAGGTTGAAAACGACAAAATTGAACTCAAGGGCAACCGACCTATGAGGGTATTCAATTTCGGCAAAGAACCGGTTGAATACAATCCGGGCGACAACATTGGTTTTCTGCTGAAATAAAGTATGCACAATCCCTGGGATACCCGTTACAGCGGAGAAGAGTATTTCTACGGCACAAAGCCGAATACCTTCTTCGCTGATTTTTTATCTACCTTCAATAAAACCGGCAAAATTTTGCTCCCCGGCGAAGGAGAGGGTCGAAATGCTGTGTTTGCCGCTTCACGAGGATGGCAGGTAGATGCTTTCGACAGCAGCGAAGTGGCAAGGAAGAAAGCGTTGAAACTGGCAGCTGAAAATTCAGTGAACATTAGCTATCAAATACTTGATATTGAAAATTTTACAGCCGGAGATGCATCCTACGACCTGGTATCCCTGATTTTTATTCATCTGCCTGAATGGCTCAGAGTGAGGTTTCACGCTGAGATCATAAAGGTACTCAAGCCGGGCGGAAAGCTTTTTATGGCTGCATTCAGCAAGGAACAAATCGCCTTTAATTCTGGTGGCCCCCCTGATGTTGAACTTCTCTATTCATCACAAATTCTTCAGAAGGATTTTGCACTTCTGCTGCCTTTGCAGCTATGTCAACAAAGGGTAATTTTGAACGAAGGCCGCCACCATGGTGAGGCAGATATTTTGATTTTTGTAGGAGAAAAGTTAGTCTAAAACTCAACCATTGAGGCTGCTGAGCATTTTCTCCATTCTCTCGCGTACTTCGGCAGCCAGTTGCAGAAGTTCCTGGTTTTTTGTAGCTTGCATTGTAACTACCGGGTTAATAGCTGAAATTTCAATCACGCCGTTTCCAATTTCCTGAACAATGACGTTGCAGGGCAGCATTACTCCTAATTTGTCTTCCATTTGAAGCCCCTTGTGAGCAAATGCCGGGTTGCAGGCGCCAAGGATGGTGTATTTCCGAAAGTCCACATCCAGCTTTTCCTTGAATTTTTCGTTGATGTTGATGCGGGAGAGAACACCAAATCCAACCTCCTTCAATTTTTCGTTAATGTCGTTGATGGCCTCTTCAAAGCCGGAATTAATTCTTCGTGTGATGTAATAACTCATTGTAATACAATTAAATAAATCATAGAAATTTGTTGAATGTCAAATATTTCAATCGGATTAAATATTGATTTTATCTTTTACAAAAAAGGTGCTTACTGCGCCCAGAAGCATTAGCACGCCGGCCATGTAAAGCGATTTTACCGGGTCGCCGCCAAATGCGTATTTTAAGATCAGACCGCCAAAAATTCCGTTTACAATTTGCGGTATGGTTATGGACATATTGAACAATCCCATAAAAATCCCCATTTGTTTTGCGGGTATTGAGTTGGCAAGCATTGCATAAGGCATGGCAAGAATGCTGCCCCAGGCAATTCCGATGCCGACCATGGGAATCCAGAGTAATTGGTAATCAGGAATTACTGCAAACGAAAGAAACGAAAGTCCACCAAGCCCGAGTGCAATGGCGTGAGTGGGTTTACGGCCGATTTTTCTTGCTACAACCGGCAATAACAGTGCGATGGCCGCTGCAACACCGTTGTAAATCCCAAAGAGCACACCAACCCAGTCGCCAGCCTGTTGATATGCTGCCGAATCAGGATCGGTGGCGCCAAAGAAATGCCTTGCTATAGCCGGTGTGGTAAACACCCACATCGAAAACAAGGCAAACCATGTAAAAAACTGAACAGCAAGCAATTGCCACATTGTTGCCGGTATTTTGAAGCTTTGTTTCTTTTTAGATTCTTCCTTTTTTTCGTCATAAAATTCCGGTGGGTATTCCTTTGTGGTGAATACCGTCCAAAGGATTGCCGAAACAAGCACGGCAGCACCAAAATAAAAGGATAAGACAACGTTGGGGGCTACCAACCCTTTGCCAGCGGCTTCATTGGATACCCCAAACCAGTTGCTGAGGATATAAGGCAGCCATGAACCCACAACAGCCCCGATGCCAATCAGCAGCGACTGTATGGAAAATCCGAGGGTGTGTTGCTCTGCCGGGAGTTTGTCGGCCACCAATGCCCTGAATGGCTCCATCGAAATATTGATGGAAGCATCCATTATCATTAGCAAACCACCTCCGATAAACATTGGCGCAATGAATGATGCCAGATGAGGTGCATTGGGCATCAAGATCAAAGCGATGCTGGTGAGGAAAGCGCCCACAAGGAAATAGGGACGGCGCCGGCCGAAACGGTTCCAGGTTTTGTCGCTCATATAACCCACAATGGGCTGAACGATCATCCCTGTTAGCGGGGCAACCAGCCAAAACCAGGAGAGATGTTCCACATCGGCACCAAACGTTTGTAAAACCCTGGATGCGTTGGCATTTTGCAAAGCAAAGCCAAACTGGATTCCCAGAAATCCAAAACTCATATTCCATATTTGCCAGAAAGAAAGGCGTGGTTTCTTACTCATAATTCGCTGCTGTTAATTTTATTCACCGGCAAATATAGTGGATTTGGTTACTTTTGCCGTCAAAAATTCTTCAATATACTCAGAGCCAATGACAAAGCAAAAAGTTTCCTTTAAATTTACTCTGATCAACGTTGCCTTTGTATCGGTTTTACTCATTTTGGCAATCTTGTCTCCTTTACTGATGTTGCCATCTTTTATCCTGATGATTTTTGGAATAAACAAAACTGCCGACCGGATGATCAATGGAATTGCCGGATTTTATTCAAGATTTGTGTTTGGCCTGTTTGGAATAAAAGTGAATGTTAAAGGCAAAGAAAATATTCCACAGACCGGCAATCTTTGTTTTATCAGCAATCACCAGGGCTTGGCTGATATTCCGCTGATTGTGGGTTATGTGCCAAAGACTGTTGGCTTCATCGCAAAAGTGGAGTTGGGAAAAATTCCCGTTTTGAATATCTGGATGCGCGCCATGAAGTGCGTGCTGATTGACCGGCTGAATGCCCGGAATGCTATTGTTGCTATAAATCGCGCCATCGAAAACATTCAGCAGGGACATCCCATGGTAATTTTTCCTGAAGGAACCCGGAGCCGGAGTGCGGAGATGGGGCATTTCAAACCAGGAAGCTTCAAACTGGTAACAGGATCTGATTGTATGGCTGTGCCTGTTACTATCAATGGTACTTACAAAATCGTGGAGACTACCGGAAAAATCACTCCTTCGAAGCTCAGCCTCACTATTCATCAGGCAATTGATGTTTCGGAATTGAGCGCTGATGAAAAAGCAAAACTCAGTGAGCGTGTTTATGAAATTGTGAAATCAGCGCTGTAATTGATTATTGAGCCAGATTTATTCAACTCTGGTCCAGTAAGTTGTCCGCCCTATCAACGAAATTCCAATGTATCCCCGAACTTTAAGGGTATTTTTTGTTTTGTCGGTGAAGACCATATAGCAACTATAAGTGTTTCCGCTTTTGGGGTCGTAAATTTCGCCGTCTTCCCATTCGTCCGACCCATCAAATTTGAAATTGGATAAGAGGGTCAAACCCATGACCGGACGTTTTTTAAGCTCATTATCAGGGTTCTTCTTGTCAAGTTTCGGCTTGCCTGTTTCGTCGTCAATCGGTAATTTTAACCAGACGACTTTGCCAAAATAGACCCCGTTTTTATTTTCGATCTGAACGTGTGCATCCTTGTCTTCGTTAAGCCATACCCCGAGGATATCGTCTGCTTTTACCTGGGATTTTACCGAAACCGGAAGAAGAAATACTGCAATAAAGAAGAAAATTGAAGTTCTGAAAATTGTTGTCATGCTTTATGTAATTAAAATTGTGGGCAAAAGTAACTTATTTTCAGTGTGAAATTCATGGATGCAAAAGCGGCGGATGGTTTATTCAATCCTCCAGTCAACAGGACTGATTCCGTTCTGAACCAGGTAATCGTTGGCTTTTGAAAAATGCTTGTTACCAAAAAAACCTCTGCTGGCCGACAGCGGGGAGGGGTGCGGCGATTTCAAAGTCAGGTGTTTCCCGGTGTCAATCAACGATTCTTTGGCTATGGCATAATTTCCCCAAAGCAGAAAAACCAGGTGTTCACGGTTTTTTGACAATCTTGAAATTGCAGCGTCCGTAAATTGCTCCCAGCCTTTATTTTGGTGAGATCCGGCAAGGTGTGCCCGAACGGTAAGCGTTGCATTGAGAAGTAAAACGCCCTGCTGTGCCCACCGGGACAAATTCCCTTTTTTCGAAACCGGGATTCCAAGATCGTTGTGCAGTTCTTTAAAGATGTTTTGCAGCGAAGGTGGTTGATCAACCCCTTCGGGAACTGAGAAACATAAACCATGCGCCTGCCGGGGACCATGATACGGATCCTGGCCCAGAATGACCACTTTTACTTTTTCAAAAGGGGTCAGATCAAAAGCTGCAAAGATCTGAGGTCCGGGAGGATACACCAAATAATTCGATTTCTCAGCCAGTAAAAACTCTTTCAACTGAGTGAAGTAGGAAGCTTCGAACTGATCGGAAAGCACCTGCTTCCAACTATCTTCGATTTTTGGATTTACATTGCTCATGAATGAAATATTTGTCAACCTTTAAAAAATCTGCCGCCGGCAATATTATCAAAAAAATAGTGTTATGTAGTGGAATTTTCCAGAAAACAAAAAGAGTTTCAGCAAAAATCCGACGCGTAAAAGTATGAAAAAAGTAACGAAAACAGCCCTCATCCTCACAATTGTTCTTATGTTTGGTTACCTCTTCACCGCATGTAAAGGTACTCAGGAATGCTCGTCCTACGGCGAAGTAAAGAAGTATCAACGTGAATCACGCCGGTAGTCTTTGCTCCTGCGTTGAACAAATTGGACATTAAACCCTTTAACCCTGAAATGTCCTGATGCGATGTCTCAAATACATATTAGTATTTCTTCTGGTACTCTCTGCTGCAACGGATGTTTATTCGCAGAGCGATGAACTTGATATTGACCGCATTGATACAACGCTCAACCGGGTAATACTCCGCTATGAAAAGGCAGGCGGAATTGAAGTTCATACCGGCGGTTTGGGAGTGATCTATCGCAAAGCCCGCAATATCAACTATTTCAGGAAAGATCTCTGGGAGATTGAATTTTCCGGAATGCGGTCGGATAAGCAGGTCAGGGTCAATTTTTATGGAACCTATTACAGCAATGCCAACAGCTATGTTTACGGAAAACTTAATAAGGTGTATATGCTGCGTGGCGGCCTTGGGCAGCAGCATCTGCTCAACGGAAAGCCATACTGGGGTGGAGTGGAGGTGCGATTCACCTATTATGGCGGCTTCTCGCTGGCCATGGCAAAACCCATTTACCTCTACATCATCAACCAAAATAATTTCAATACTATTGACAGCGAGAGGTATGACCCTGAAAAGCATTTCATTGATAACATTTACGGCCGTGCGCCTTTTCTTGATGGAATCGGCGAAACAAGGTTTTACCCTGGATTTTATGGCAAAGCAGGGTTCAATTTTGAGTTTGGCGAATACAATCAGAAGGTGAAATCACTCGAATTAGGAGTTATGGTTGACGGTTATCCCAACCCAGTTCCAATAATGGCTTTCAGCGATCCAAACTACTATTTTCTCAATTTCTATCTCAACTTTACCTTCGGAAAGCGATACAATAAATTTTGATCGGTTATGAAACGACTTTTTGCCGCTGTAAAGGTTCAACCGGACGAAAATCTCCTTCAGATTTATCAGGAAATCAGGAAATTGTTGAAGAATGACACCATCAATTGGGTAAATGATTATAACATCCACATCACCCTGAAGTTTTTTGGTGATACGCCTGAGGATGATATTCCGGCAATTTGCAGCATTCTTCGCAAAGCCGGCGCTCGTCATCAGCCGTTCGACCTTAGTCTTGAATCGGTCGGAATATTTGGAAGCTCCTACAATCCGCGGGTTATTTGGTTTGGAATGAAAAAATCGCAACCTGTCGAAAAGTTGGCTGAAGATATGCTTGATTCCCTGGCAAAATCAGGCTATCCGCGTGACGATCAGCATTTCAGGCCACATCTGACGATTGGCAGGGTGAAATCAGTAGACAACAAAAAGTACTTACAGCAGATAATTGACCGCTATAAGCAAAGCTACCTGCAAGAGGTTCCGGTCACGAATTTCGAATTGATCGAGAGCAAATTAACACCCCGCGGGCCTATTTATACTACGCTGGAGACTTTTCCGCTCGGATAAAGGAAAATTCTAAACTCTGCAAACCCGGTTTGAATTTCTGTCTAAAACGGCATCCTGTGGTAGTCGAATGTCTGGCCTTCGGTAAAAGTCCTGATCTGAAAGGCAATCCTGATGAAAACCTCCAGATTATTCTCCTTCAGCCATTTCAGAGCGTTTTCATTTCCCCTGCTGGCTTTTGCAAGTATTGCGAGGAATCCGAAATTGTGCCGCTCAAGCCATGACATTGCTTTATCGTCGTCCACCGAAGCTGAATCAAATGCGGCATAATGCCTGAACCCATTGGCCGACAGCCAATTGATGGCATTTACATCTCCTCTGATTGCGTTGGCGAGTGCGGCAAGTTCAGGATAACCATTATCCAGCAGCCAGTTCAAGAAACCGGTTTTCCCACTGATGGCCATTTCAAAGGCAAGAAGGATTTTAACCGGATAATCGTAAAGCTGATTCATTAGCAACAGAGATTTTCAACCAAAAGTAAACGGAATTTTCATCATCGGAGTCCCACTGAAAATTTATCATCCCCAAGTGCACAAAAAGCAATCATCCGGAGCAAACTCCTGATTGAAGGATTTACTCCGGATGACCGGTAGTATGAATTAGTGATTTTGTTTCGGTTAAAACTCGAATGCAAAACCGGTGCTGATGGTAAAGTAGCCCTGAGTTTCGAGTTCGCCGGCGGGAAAACCAGTGTAGTACTTGGCTGCAAATTTGAATTTGGTATTGTAACCAACTTCATACATCAGCCCCAGCTCAGGTTTCAGTGCAAAGTGCCAGGGGTTTTCCTCGATGTAATAATATCCCATTTCGGTAACCCTCTCCGAATACATCGTTCCGATACCCAGCCCAATGTAAGGCTGAACGGCCTTATCGGCTGTTAAAATGTAATCGGCCGAAACCAGCAAGGGAACCTGGTTTTGGATCCGGTATTGTTTACCACTGAGGGTCTGAGTGCCAGAGGTATAGCTGTCGTAGGGTTTCTCTTCGTAGAATACATTCCAGCCTGCATCAATCCCCAAAAGGAATTGATCTGACAATGATGCCCTGTATTGCATAGAAGCGCCGCGAAAACTAGGTTGCGAGATATACTCTCCAAGATTACCAGTGCCGAAACTGATATCATATTGTATGGCAAAATGACCGCCGACTTGTCCGTATGTATTGGCCAAACCAACAAACGCAAAAACTATCGCTGCTAAAATTATTCTTTTCATGTTATTATCTTTCTTTTGGAGTTAGAACTACTTTGTATTGAGATAGGGCGATTGTTCGAAAGCCTGATCAATGGCATCATTAACCCTTGAAGTGTTGTAAGAGCCGGAAAGCACGCCGTTAGCCGCACCAACCCATACGATGGAAGGATCAATATATTCCTCACCAGCTGCAACCAGTGATAGAACCAGGGTGCCTGTGGTTACTGTGGAAACTGTTGGGTAATACCATCCCCATCCGCAATAGTAATAATAATACCAGCACCAGTAGTCGCTCCAATAATAAACAGTAGTATTAGTCCACGATGCAGGCAACAAAGCAAGGTCCGGATCGTTGGCAGCATCCACTTTAGTCCAGCCTAAAGCGGTCATGTTCGATTCTATTCTGTTCAGAATCTGAGTGTTGTAAGGTTCATTTACATACTCGGGCAATTCCCCGGCAGCAAGATTACCGGTGATCTTCACGATTTTGTCAGGTAACGAGTAAGTTCCTTTGCTTACAAAATCGAATTTCTCATCGTAGTTGGTATAGACAATGTCCATGTCCTGGTAGGTTTCCGCTCCGTCCGGATAGCAGGAAACCAACATTGCTACTGCGCTCAGAAGCAAAAATACATTTCGTCTCATGTGGTTTTAGATTAATTTTAAAAATGATTTGTTTAAGCCGAATCTAAACGTGTTTGGGATATAATTGTTTTGGATGAATAAAAAAATGCGAAAATTTTCCTGGATTTTTTTCGGGTCATATAAAATGAAACAACCTTTTAGTGCTTTTCAACGATTGCTTTTCGGTTTATGGTCACAAGTAAATAGCAATATATCAGAAAGATAAATGAGTTTTGCTTTCTCCTGAAACCAATTTTCGCAGTTGAAAAAATATCTTCTACTTTTGCCGCCATACATTGATTTTTGATACACAAGCATCTTTATCTATGAATAAAAACATACAGTACCTTGTTGGAGCAGCTTCAATAGTAGTGATTGTTGCCGGGCTTAAACTCGGCGCCGATCTCATCAACCAGATTCTGATGGCTTTTCTGCTTGCCATTTGTATAACGCCATTGCCAGAGTGGTTAAGCAGAAAAGGCCTTTCCAAAGGCCTTTCGATAGTCATTTCGATGATTGTGATCATTGCCGGAGGGTTTCTGATAACATCGCTGCTGGCCAATTCTGTCGCTTCCCTGTTGGAGAGCATTCCTGAATACCAGGAAAGACTTACGCTTATCTATGAAGAATTTACTGAGTATGCGCTTGCAAATCAGTTAGATATTTACGATCTGATCCACAAAATAAATATCAGCCCCGAAAAGCTGATGGGCATTGCGCAGAAGGTGCTCACCAGCCTTACCGAAATTATCAGCTCATCAGTGATCATCGCAATGCTGATTGTTTTCATCGTCATCGAGCTGACCGGATACAGAGTGGATACTTTCAGAGGCAAACGTGAGGTTCAGATCCACATGGAATGGCTGGGAAGCATGAGCGGTGATTTGAGAAAATACGTAACTATCACGGCGCTGAAAGGGCTTATTACCGCTGTGGGCAACTATATATTCCTGATTATACTTGGTGTGGACTTCGCATTTCTATGGGCTTTCTTCTCCTTCTTTATGAATTTCATACCGAATTTTGGTTTTATTTTGTCCTTTTTACCACCTGCGGTTATTGCCCTGATTTCGCTTGGCGTTTGGCCTGCATTGGTTGTATTTATTGGCTTCTGGGCAATAAACTTCGTGGTGGAAAATGTACTTGGCCCGATTTTTATGAAAGAAAGTCTGAATATATCCCTGCTTTCTACTTTCCTTTCGCTTTTAGTCTGGGGTTGGATACTTGGATTGCCTGGTACCATTCTGAGTATTCCACTTACTCTGGTGGTAATGAAGATTTATAAGGATACCAGGAAAGATACCCTTATTCCCGAAAGCAGTTGAGGCTTTTCAACAGCCTTTTAATCAGCAGATTGGTCAATTAATAAATACTGTATTTTACTTTTATTTCTTTCAGTTTTTCTGCGATTTGCATCAATTCTGCTCTGCTCACCACCTGCAGCCCGGGCGCAGGAGTCTGTCTGTCAATCGGGTAAAGCATCACATAGCGCGGGCGGATGTACCGGATGTGATTGAGCCATGCGTGGACTTCGGCAGTAGTTGTGTTATCCACTACTTTACCATCAATTTCGCCCCGCAGAAAAAGCGTCTGAATAATGGCTTTCTTACCGAATTTATGCAAATTCTGCACAATCCGGTCAAGGGTCAGCTCTTTTGACCTGGGGCGGTTGATGAGCTGAAAAGTGGCTTCCAGCCCGGCATCCAGCTTCAGGATATTGTTGTCCAGGCGGTTGAGTGCATTAAATATTTCCTGTTTGTGTATCAGGCTGGAGTTTGAAAGCACGGTTACTTCTGCTTCGGGGAAATACCTGTCGCGGAGTTTCAGCGTATCATGCACAATGCCGGGAAATTCAGGATGAACAGTTGGCTCGCCGTTTCCGGCAAAAGTGATCGAGTCGGGAATATTTTTCTGTGCATTCATCTGGATGAGCCTTGTTTCCAGAAGGTCGGCTACCTGGGCGCGTGTTGGAAGCTGATCTTTAAGCTGGTCTTCGACGGGCGACCAGCCACATTCGCAGTAAATGCAATCGAAGGTGCAGACTTTATGGTTGTTTGGCAGTAAGTTAATCCCCAGTGAATTGCCCAACCTTCGGCTTCTGACGGGTCCAAAAATCGTTTCGCTGAATAAAAATCCTGACATGAGCCTATCAAATTTTAAAATGTGACGCCTGTACAAACAAATTTTGGAGCTGAATGTTATGTGAACCAGCAAACAGCAGCACTTTTAATTTGTGTAATTTCGCCGCTCAAAGTTCTTCATGCCAGACATAAAAGAGATACGACAGCCAATTGCCGGGCACCTTAGCGTTTTCGAGGACAAGTTCCGCGAAGCAATGAAGACCCGCGTTGCTCTGTTGAATTATGTTACTCAATACATTATCAGGCGAAAAGGGAAGCAGATGCGCCCGATGTTTGTATTTTTCTCGGCCGGAATTGCCGGTCAAATCACGGAATCCACCTACCGCGCTGCATCATTGATCGAACTGCTGCACACTGCCACCCTTATTCACGACGATGTGGTGGACGACTCCAACATTCGCCGCGGATTTTTTTCCATCAATGCTCTATGGAAAAATAAAATTGCCGTGCTGGTTGGCGATTATCTCTTGTCGCGCGGCCTGCTGCATGCTCTCGATCACAACGAATTCGACCTGCTGAAAATCGTTTCCAATGCCACCCGCGAAATGAGTGAAGGCGAGCTGTTGCAGATCGAAAAAGCGCGCCGGCTTGACATCAAAGAGGATATCTACTTTGAAATTATCAGAAAAAAAACGGCATCGTTGATTGCTTCGTGTTGTGCTGCTGGCGCCCATTCAGCCGGCGCTGATCCTGAAACGGTAAGCAAGATGCACCAGATTGGCGAATATGTGGGGATTGCTTTTCAGATAAAGGACGACCTCTTTGATTACCAGGACAATAAGAATGTTGGTAAGCCCAATGGCATTGATATTAAAGAGCAAAAGATGACGCTGCCGCTGATTTTCATGCTCAACAATTCTTCGTTCATGGAAAAAAGGCGGGTAATAAATGTAGTGAAACGCCACAACCTGAATGCCGAGAAGGTTAATGATGTTATTGACCAGGTAAACCACAGCGGCGGAATCGAGTATGCTACAACCAAAATGCTGGAATACCGCGACAAAGCATTTAAATTGCTGGCTGAATTCCCCGAATCGGATATGCGGCGTTCGTTTGAGCAACTCGTAATCTATACTACTGAGAGGAATAAGTAGGATTTTGACAGGAGGGCAGAAATCGTCAGTTGGCAGTCAGCAGCTTGCAGTCCGCATTCAGGAGGAAAAATCAGGGAGCAAAAAGTGGCTCCGACGCCGAAAATTGACGTTAATCAATCAGCAAATCTGATAATCTGCGCAATATTCCGGTTAATTGAGGTCAATATTCCCATTTGCATTTCCCGTGGTTTTGAATTACATTTGCCTAACCAAAACCTAATGCATCATGAAAACACTGGTTTTATCGAAGAAATGTCTCCTTCTTGGATTTTTTTTGATTATGACGCTCACGGTTATTTCTCAGGTTGAAGCGGACTCGGTTATGGTTTACATCGAAACGACGGATGGTAATACTTACACGGGATTAGTGATTGAACAGGATAGCGCTAAAGTAGTTTTACAAACAGAATCATTGGGGACGATTACCATTGGAAGAGAGAACATTAAAGAAATGGAATCCGTTTTACCAGTCAAAATGGTTGAAGGCAAATACTGGTTTGACAATCCGCAGGCAACCCGCTACTTTTATTCACCAAACGGTTATGGGTTGAAAGCAGGAGAGGGCTATTACCAGAATATCTGGGTACTTTTCAATTCTTTTGCAGTGGGGGTTACCGATTACATTTCCATCGGCGCAGGTGTAATCCCGTTATTCCTGTTTGCCGGCGAATCCACTCCCATGTGGATCACACCGAAGTTTTCGATTCCATTAAAAAAGGATGCATTCAATATTGGCGGGGGCGCATTGCTTGGCGCCGTGCTGGGCGAAGATGATGCCGGCTTTGGAATAGTTTATGGGCTGGCAACACTGGGTTCGCGGGATAACAATGTTACTTTTGGAATGGGGTATGGCTATGCCGGTGGAGATTGGGCCAATTCGCCCATGTTTAACTTCAATTGTATGTTTCGCACGGGAGCAAGAGGGTATTTCTTAACCGAAAACTATTTCATCAGTTCCGAGGAAGCCAGTGTTGTGCTCATCTCATTGGGAGGCAGGCAGATCATTAAAAAAGCAGGGTTGGATTATGGGTTGTTCATCCCGTTTTCGAGCGATATGGAGGGTTTCATTGCAATTCCCTGGCTGGGGATTACCATTCCGTTTGGGGCTAAGTGAGCAAAGGACTGATCACCAAAAAAACCGGAAGAATAGGATTTTGGTTTAGTTTATTTGATTTCACTGCCATTTACATAATCTTCGGGCGGTGAAACAAAACCCAGCGAGCCATCCGGATTTTCAGCCATCAGGATCATGCCGTGTGATGTGATGCCCTTGAGTTCCCGGGGAGCCAGATTGACCAGAATACTCACCTTTCGACCAATCACCTGTTCGGCCTCAAAGTACTCGGCAATACCGGAAACCACGGTTCTTTTATCAATTCCGGTGTCGATGAGGAGTTTCATCAGCTTTTTGGTTTTTGGAACCTTTTCGGCTTCAAGGATGGTTCCCGTGCGAATGTCCATCCTTGCAAATTCATCGTAGGTGATAGAATCTTTGGATGGATTGGGTTTGAAGGTGTTTTGCTGGTTTGATTTTCTGGTATCAAGCAGCTTTTGCACCTGGGCTTCGATGGTAGCATCTTCGATCTTTTCGAAGAGCAGCTCCGGTGTATTGATGGCGTGACCGGGACTTAGCAGGCTGGCGTTGCCGGCATTTTTCCATTTCAATAATTCCATGTTGAGCATACTGGCAAGTTTCCTCGCAGTAAATGGCAGAAAAGGTTCAGCAACAATGGTGAGGTTGGCGCAGATCTGCAGGGAGATGTTCAGAACGGTTTTCACTCTGTCGGGGTTGGTATTGAAGACTTTCCAGGGTTCGTTGTCGGCCAGGAATTTATTTCCCAGTCGGGCAAGGTTCATCATCTCGGCCAGGGATTCGCGGAAGCGGAAACTCTCAAGACTCTGGCTAACCTTTGCCGGAATTTGCTGAATTTCAGCAATTATTCTACCATCATCCTCAGTTAACTGGATGACATCCGGCACTTTACCTTCAAAATATTTGTGGGTAAGCACTAGTGTCCGGTTTACAAAATTGCCGAGGATAGCAAGCAGCTCGCTGTTGTTGCGGGTCTGGAAATCTTTCCAGGTGAAGTCGTTATCTTTGGTTTCGGGTGCGTTTGCAGTAAGAACATATCGGAGGACATCCTGCTTTCCGGGGAATTCCACCAGGTATTCGTGAAGCCACACAGCCCAGTTGCGTGAAGTAGAAATTTTATCGTTTTCGAGGTTGAGGAACTCGAATGCCGGCACATTTTCGGGTACGATGTACGATCCTTCGGCCTTCAGCATCGCCGGGAAGATGATGCAATGGAACACGATGTTGTCTTTGCCGATAAAATGAATCAAACGGGTTTCGGGATCTTTCCACCACTTTTCCCAATCTTCGCCTTTTTGCTCAGCCCATTCGCGGGTGGCGGAAATGTATCCGATCGGCGCATCAAACCATACATAAAGAACTTTTCCGTCGGTGTCGGGCAGCGGAACTTTCACCCCCCAGTCGAGGTCGCGGGTGACGGCGCGCGGCTGCAAACCATGGTCAATCCACGATTTCACCTGTCCATAAACATTCACTTTCCAGTCGTCCTTGTGCCCTTCGAGAATCCATTCCTTAAGCCAGTCGGTGTATTGATCCAAAGGCAGATACCAGTGCTTTGTATCCCTGAGTACCGGGGTTTCGCCGCTCAGCGCCGATTTCGGGTTGATAAGATCGGTGGGATTGAGCGATGTTCCACAGTTTTCGCACTGATCGCCGTAAGCTCTGTCGAAACTGCAGATCGGGCAGGTTCCGGTGATGTAACGATCGGAAAGAAAAGTGTGATGCGCTTCATCGTAGTATTGCTCGGTGAATTTTTCGATAAACTTGCCTTCGTCATACATCTTTTTGAACATTCCCGCCGAAGTCTCGTGGTGTATCTTGTTTGAAGTCCGGGAATAGATGTCGAAGGAGATACCAAATTCAGCAAAGGAGTTTTTGATGATTTCGTGGTATTTGTCGACGATATCCTGAGGGGTAACCCCCTGCTGACGGGCTTTGATGGTGATGGGAACGCCGTGCTCGTCCGATCCGCCGATAAAAACCACCTCTTCGCCGATTGATCTGAGGTAACGAACATAAATATCTGCCGGAACGTAAACTCCGGCCAGGTGACCAATGTGCAGCGGGCCGTTGGCATAAGGCAATGCCGAGGTAATGGTGTGACGTTTAAACTCTTTTTTGTTCTGCATAATTCGTTTCGTTATTGAGGCGGCAAATTTACACGAAAACCAGTTTAAGCCAATGGATCACCAGAATTAACTCATTTATAGCCTTTAAGGCCGGGTTAAGCGCAGGTGGTAATTTTCCTTGCAAAACTCCAGCATTCCATCTTCAAATTCTTTCATCATCTCTTTCACGATTTCGCCGGCCGGTTTTATTTCTTCAATCAATGCCGACACCTGGCCAATCTCCAGTTCTCCTTCATCGGGATTGCCTTCGAACATTCCGAGTTTTGCCCGTCCGCGGCCAAGGTGTTCTTTCAGCTCTTCGATGGAAGCGCCGCGTTGCTGCATCTGGTCAATTTCGCTAAAAAACCTGTTTTTGATGAGCCTGACCGGAACCACTTGTTTCAGCGTAAGTGAGGTATCGCCCTCTTTGGCTTCGATCACTTTTTGCTTAAAAACGGGATGTGCTGATGATTCTTCGGATGCCACAAAACGGCTTCCTACCTGCACTCCCTCGGCTCCAAGCGCAAATGCAGCCAGCATCTGCCTTCCGGTACCTATTCCCCCGGCGGCGATCAGCGGCAGGTCAACGATTTTGCGGATCAGGGGAAGCAGAACCAGCGTGGTGGTTTCGTCGATTCCATTGTGGCCGCCTGCTTCAAAGCCTTCGGCAACGATAGCGTCCGCGCCGGCTTCCTGCGCTTTGATGGCAAATTTGGAACCTGCAACCACGTGTACAACCGTAATCCCGTGTTCTTTAAAAACCGGAGTCCACTTTTTCGGATTTCCCGCCGAGGTGAACACAATCTTCACTCTTTCGCGAAGTACGATTTCAACGATTTCATCCATCTGCGGATAAAGTAGCGGAAGATTCACACCAAAAGGCTTGTTTGTGGCAGCTTTGATTTTCCGGATATGTTCCTCAAACACATCGGGATACATCGAGCCGGCGCCGATCAGCCCCAGCCCGTCCGCCTCCGAAACAGCCGCAGCCAGCCGCCACCCCGAGCACCAGATCATCCCCGCCTGGATAATCGGATATTTTATCCTGAAAAGTTCTGTTATTCTTGTGGTCATTGTTGTGGTCAATTAGTTTGAAAAAAAATTCGGTTAATCGTAATGAAATCTGCATTTCAGGATGATGATTTCGTCGTCTTTTACCTGGTAAATCAGTCGGTGCTCGCCATCAATCCGTCTTGACCAGAAGCCCTGGTATTTGTGTCGGAGTGGTTCAGGTTTTCCAAGTCCGGTAAAGGGATGCCGTGAAATATCCTTCAACAGCTGATTGATTTTTGTCAGTACCTTCTTATCGGTTGTCTGCCAGAAAAGATAATCCTCCCACGATTCTTCGACAAATTTGAATTTCATGTCTCAATCAGCTCTTTTTCGAAGGTTTCCTCCTTTTTCAGCTTTTCGATAGCAGCATCCAGGCGCAGTTCGTTTTTGCGTGAGGAAAGTTCGTGATGGGTGGCTTTCAGCGCGTTGTATTCGTCAAGCGAGATGACAACAACACCGGTGTCTTTTCCCCTGTTGATGACTAGTGTCTCGAAATTGGAGGTGACCTCATCAAGGTACCTTTTAATATCTTTTCTAAAATCAGAAATCGTTGTGGTTAGCATCTTCGTCTCCTTTCTGTACAAATTTGTGTACAAAAATATGTACAAAAATCGAAATGGAAATTTACAGGCGAATCGAGTATCAGCAAGAGAGCTCAGCATGCTGAAAATAACCCCAGAGAATATCATGCTTATTTTTCAGAGCAGCTGCTACCATGAATACGCCATTGGCGCTTCGCCGCCGGGGCCGGGGAAAATCTCGTCCAGCCTTTTGAGTGTTTCTTCATCCAACCGAATGCCGGCAGCCCTGATGGCGCTTTCCAACTGCTCCATTGTGCGTGGCCCGATGATTGGCGCTGTTACTACCGGGTTATGCAGCAGCCACGCCAGGGCGACTTCTCCCGGCGGGTGACCAATTTTTTTGCAAAGTGTCTCGTATTTCTCCAGTTGACCGCGTTTTTTTTCTATTTGATCCGTCTGGCTCTTGTCAATACGCCTTCCAACCTGATGTTTCTCCAACGCTCCGCCCAAAAGCCCTCCTGCCAGCGGACTCCAGGGAATCAGCCCTAACCCGTAATGCCTGCATGCCGGGATTACCTCGAGCTCCACCATCCGGTTGTCGAGGTTGTAAACACTCTGCTCGCTCACCAAGCCCAACATGCCGCGCCTGGAAGCCTCCTGGCACGCAGTGGCAATGTCCCAGCCGGCGAAATTGCTCGAGCCAGCATACACTACTTTACCTTGTTTGATCAGCGCATCAAAACTTTGCCATACCTCATCCCACGGACATTCGCGATCAATGTGATGCATCTGGTACAGATCAATCCAGTCGGTTTGCAGACGCTTTAAGCTTCCCTCACAGTGTTTACGGATTTTGTAGGCGCTCAGGCTTCGCCCGTCGCTGTTTACTTCGGGCAGATTGGCCTTACGATCAACAGGATTGTAAACTTTGGTGGCCAGCACCACAGCATCGCGCCGGCCGCCGCCCTGCGCAAGCCATCTTCCGATAATTTCTTCGGTATAGCCATGTTCCACCGACCAGCCATAGACATCGGCAGTATCAAAAAAATTGATTCCCGATTCCAACGCGCGGTCCATGATTTTAAAGCTCTCCTCCTCGCTCGTATGCCAGCCAAAGTTCATCGTTCCGAGGCAGATGTTGCTGACAAGCACCCCGTGCTTCCCAAGTCGTTTGTGTTTTACGGTCATTCCTATTCGTTTCTTTATTTGATTTTTTCTATAAATGTTTATGATTTTGGAACTTGTAACTCGTTTATTGCTGCGGTAAAACCGCACACTAATTTTACCCAAAAGGGCAAAATTGTAAAGTCCTCACCGCATTTTATTTATCAAATTGATTCAACGAACTCAAAATGTCAGGCCAAAGATAGTTTTATTCAAACACATCAGGTTGCCAAAACAGTGGAGGCAGGATTTGTGAAATATGTACTACTTTTGGAAATATTTTAAATATCAGGGATCATGGTTTCTGCAACAATTAATGACCGGTTATTCCGGCTTACTGCCAAAAAGGACATTGAGCAGTCCATTTTGAGCATCCTGCCTGAATACATCAACCTCAAAATCTATTACATAAGGCAGGAAATACTTCGCTACGAAACCAGGTGGAACATGACCTACAAGGAGTTCGAATCGAAATCAACAGAATTGCCGGATGGTTTCTCTCAGGAGCTTGAGCAGGAATACTATGACTGGGGTGAAAAGGTCGCTTTGCTTGAGTATTATCAAAAACTTCGTGAGGAATGGAGTTAGCGAAATTTGAAGCCAATCTTCGTGCATCAATCGAAAGTATCAGCGATGTAAGAGATTTAGTAGTCTCAAAACGAACTCCGGTTTCGTTGAAGGCGTCAATAATTTTGGAACGTGAATTTTCAATTGCAGTGTTCTGCAATGCTTCATTTGCAATCCAATCCTTTTCACTCATTCATCAAAACAAAAGGGTTTTTGGCATTGATTGCGACAACCGAATTGGGTGGCACATTCATCCTAAGGACAACCCTGACAGCCATGTTTTAACCGAAGAGCGGTCATTATCTGATATCATAGAAATGATGATCTTGATTTACAGGGAGAAACGTGATTGATTAATCCACTGGCAAAAGCTCACCCAATCTACTCCACCACTACCATTTCTTCGATCAGATGGCCGGCGCCGGCGTATTTATCTATGATGAAAAGTGTGTAGCGCATGTCGAGCATGATGTTGCGGCATTGGTCGGGGTCGAACATCAGGTCGCTCATGGTGCCTTCCCACACGCGGTCGAAGTTGAGGCCGATAAGTTGTCCGTCGCCGTTGAAGACCGGGCTGCCGGAGTTGCCGCCGGTGGTGTGGTTGGTGGCGATAAAGCAGACCGGCATTGATCCGTTCAGGCCGTACTTGCCGTAATCTTTTGATTGATAGAGCGATTTGAGTTTCGCATCCACCAGGTAATCTTCAATCTTCGGATCCTCTTTTTCGATGATACCTTCCATTGTGGTCTGATGGTGATAGAACACGGCATCGCGCGGATAATAGGGTTTGACATTTCCATAGGCCACCCGCAACGTGGAGTTGGCATCGGGGTAAAAGCGGCGCTCCGGCTCAAACTCCATCTGCGCTCTCATATAGAGCCGCATCAGGCTGTCGTTGTCGTTGGTGATTTTTACCAGCGTTGGCATGATCTTGTCGCGGTAGTAATCAACCATTCCTTTTGCCAGTTCAAATCCCGGATCCTTTTGCAAAGCCTTGGCCTGTGTTGATTTGAAGTTGTCGAGGAAGCCGATTGCGGTTGATTTTTTACCGAAAAATGATTTTGAAAAAACATAATCCGCATACAGGTTGATGTCGCCTTTGTATTTCCTGTTAATCAGCTCAAACACCGGTGGGAGTTTGTCGGGCTGAATGTTTTTGCGGTAGCTTTCGAGCATGGCCACAAATACCCTCCGGTCAACCGGCTGGGAATAATCCTTGTAAAAAGTTTCGAGACTGCGTTTTGCCTTAGCTTTCTCTTTTGAGAAGTCCTCACCGGGAACATCTTTCTTTTGTGCCAATGTTTCCAGATCCATCATCATACGGGCAGCACGGACGATCTCAATTCCCATTCCGGCCTCGATCATGTAGGAAACCTCCAATTGCAGATCGCTGAGTTTTGCATAATTCTCCTTGAACTGCGGGAGCAGGCTGCCGTACGCCTTTTTACTCTCCTCCGAAAGGTTGATCCATTTCACCAGGTCGGCTTCATAATCTTTCTTCTTTTGAATGCCATTGAGTTTGCGGATACCGTTGTTTTCGCCGATCCATTTTTTCCAGGCATTGGCCAGTCCTTTTTGTTTGTTGGCGTATTGCAGTTTTATCAGGTCGTCCTGTCGCATGAACGACTCATAGATATCGAGTTTCTGGCGCCGAAGGTCAATGCGGGTGGGGTTTTGCACGGTGGTAATCATTTCGATGGCGCAGGAGGGGAGATATTGCTCGGTGCGCCCGGGAAATCCGAAAACGAAGGTGAAATCATCTTCCTGTACCCCTTTGATCGAAACCGGTAAAACATGCATCGGTTTGTAAGGTACGTTTTCGGTGGAATAATCTGCCGGCTTGTTTTCCTGGTTCACGTAGATGCGAAATAGGGAGAAGTCGCCGGTGTGCCGCGGCCACATCCAGTTGTCGGTGTCGCCTCCGAAATTGCCAATGCCTGATGGCGGAGCTCCAACCAACCGTACATCTTTAAACACTTCATTAACAAACAAATAGTATTGATTTCCATAAAAGAATGGCCTCACGGATGCTTCGTAATGGGTTCCGTCAGTGGTTTGTTTCACGATGTCATCCACGTTCTTTTTGATGATTTCGCTTCGCTGTATCTCGCTTAAATTTTGTTCAACGCCGGCGAGAACACGGTCGGTAACATCTTCCATCCTAACCAGCCGGGTTACCGTGAGGTTGGGACTGTAAAGCTCGTCCTGGCGGTTCATAGCCCAGAAACCGTTGGTGAGCATGTCGTTTTCGATGGTGCTGAGGCGTTGGATGGCGCCGTATCCACAATGATGGTTGGTCAGGATGAGGCCTTCGGCCGAAATGGCAGAAGCCGTGCAGCCTCCGCCAAAAAGGAAAATGGCATCCTTCATCGAACCATTGTTGATGTCGTAAATGTCTTTTGCAGTGATCTTCATCCCCTTTTCGCGCATCTCCTTTTCGTTGAGTTTTTCGAGAAGCATTGGTATCCACATGCCCTCATCGGCGGTGGACAGGAATGGACGCAAAATCAGGAGAATTGCTGCGAGGAGTTTAAAATGTTGTTTCATGACGATGAAAATTTTTGGTTTACTTCATCGCAATTGTTTCGATCTCCACCATCACGCCAAGCGGCAGTTTCACTACTCCGTAAGCGGCTCTGGCCGGGGGATTGTTGGAATAAAATTTGGCATACACCTCATTCATAGCGGCAAAATTGTCCATGTCACTAAGCAGGCAGGTTGATTTCACCACGTCGTCGTAAGAGTACCCGGCTTGTCTCAGGATGGCTCCGATGTTTTTCATCACCTGTTCGGTTTGTTCCTTGATCCCACCTTCCACCACTTTTCCCGTTGCCGGATCAATCGGGATCTGGCCTGAAATAAAAAGATGACCATTCATTTCGATGGCCTGGCTGTAAGGGCCAACTGCTTTCGGAGCATTCTCCGTGAAAACTACTTTTTTCATAATCTTTTAAAATTTAAGTTATTGTCTATTATCAGAATTTCAAAATCGTTGCTGTCTTTACCATGTTTTTCCCAACGTCCAGCATACTTTTACTTCTTACCTGAACCCATCCCTGAAATCCTTCTTCTTGTCGTACTTCAAATCTTTCAAAATGGATGATTTCACATTTATCCCGAAGCTCCAGCTTTTTCTGAAACCCAGCGGCGTCCAGTTGAAACGCATTTCCCAGCAGTGGAGATCGCGGTAAAAGTCAATGGTAGTATAGGAAATCTGTTTGGTTTCGAAATCGTAGCCGGTGCGAAATCCGATTTTCCATTTCGGGGTAAGGCTCACATCACCGGTCAGTCCGACTGTCATTACCCTTGTGCGGTTATCCTCCCATCCGTAAATTCGATTGTAGCGCGGATTGTTCGAAAATCTCAGGTTGTAATTGATATTCAGGCTCCAGGGTTGATCCCAGTTTATGAGTGCGTCCGGATAGGCGTAGGGGTCGTCAATCTCGCGCTGGTAGATCATTTCACCCTCCTCAGGTTCTTCCTCAACGGGTGCTGATGGCTGGCGGGATTTTTTGTTGCCTTTGCCAACATCCGACGAATTGATCCTGTAATTGATCCCGAAGTTCCAGGTGGTGCTGGTCATCCGGAAGAGTTTATTGTTCACATTCCATTCGAACTGGTTGATAGCGCGGCCAAGTGAGTCGGTTGTGTATGGGTCCCAACTGCTTGAATAGGTTATGTTTAGCTGCTTAAAAAGCGTTGTTCTGCCACTCAGGCTCAATGGCGACCAGTTAAGCGAGTCTTTGGCAATGTCGTAGGCCATTGATATCGTAAAGTTGTCAATCAGAACGACTTTTTTAGTCCCGCCAAGTGTGTCGGCTTTCGACCTGACTTTGGCTTCGAGGTTGTTGGTAAGCGAAAAGGAGAGGTTTCCGGAATTTCCATCCGGTGGACCTCCATAGAGCAGCCCTTCGAAACGCGAATACCGCCTCATGTCACCTTTATCATTAACTTGCACTTCGTCCCAATAACCCCAGAATTCCGAACCAAAATCAGGTCGCAGGTTAAAACTTACCGAAGGCGTCAACACGTGCCGGATGGCTACAACAGGTCCTTTTGAAAACTGATACATCCCGTAGAGGCGGGTGTTGAGTGAGGCTGAGTAGGAAAAATCCCTCACCGCTACAAAAGACCTCAAGGTGTCGGTAACCACTCTGCCATAAATAGTATCGCTGGCGGTGAATACCGTATCATTGGGATTCCATGTGCGGTTGATCGAGTAAGGATACCATCTTTCAGTGTAATCCACCGAGTTGTTGAAGTTGAGGAACTTGAGCACCTTAACCGAGCTGCTGATGGGAATATTATGCCGCATCCCGGTTTTAAAATCATCTCCCCAGCCGGGCTTGAACAGCAACGAATCGTAGGATTGTATTCTGTTTTCGAGCGATGACGAATACTTCATAGTGATGTTTTCGTACCATTTCAATTGGCCGACCTGCTCCTTGCGTCTCAGGGGATAGAACTGTTTGGTGTTCATGGTTAGGGTCGGGAGGTTGATGGTTACCGAGCCGTCAATGGTGTTTTGCTGATGGAGCGCATTCACATTAATAAAAAATGCGTTGTTAAAGTGCGTCTGATAAGAGACGCTCGACTGGAATGTGTTGCTCAGGTAGGCTTCGGTTCCCGTGAGGTTGTACTGGTTAAAGCTCTGGCTCATAATATTTACATTAGCCGTGAAGCGTGAGTCCGGGCGGGCTTTGGGATCCTGCGAGTGGCTCCATCTGATCGAGTAATCGGTTTTTGTGTCGCGATCGGGTGAGTCGCGGTCGCCGGTGAAATTCTTGGCATAGCTGAAATCGAAATTTCCGCTGTACTTATATTTTTTTCGGTACCGGTACATTGGATTGACAGCCCAGCTTCCATTGGTGAAAATATCTCCGGTAATCGTGAAATCCATGTAATCGTTTATGCCCCAATAATATCCGAGTCGCTCAAAGTAAAATCCCCGGTTCTGCGATTCACCATAGCGGGGTATGAGAATTCCCGAGCGCTGACCGCTTTTGTTGGGAAAAAGCCCGAAAGGCACGGCTACCGGAAGCGCCACATCTTCGATAACCAGGTAAGCTGGCCCCGACACAATCAGTTTGTTTGGAACCAGTTGCGCTCTTCCGTACCTGAATTCAAAATGTGGATGGGGCAGGTCACAGGTAGTGTAGCTTCCGCGCGATACATTGATTCTTTCGTCTTCCAGACGCTTTATGCGTTCACCGTGTATGTAACCTTCCCCGTCTTTTGTCATAACTTGTTGAATGACACCTCTTTTGGTATCGAAATTATAGTTCATCTCTCCGGCCTGAAACTCCTGCGGCCCGTCGGCAAAAACCGGCTGCCCGCGCAGCACACCGAGGCTGTCGGGCAAACCCTTGGCATACACCTGATTTCTGGTAAAATCTATTTCAATGTAATCGGCTTTCAATTTTATGGTTCCATAAGTGATCTCGGCGTTGTAATAAAGAAAGACCTTCTTATTCAAAACATCAAAATGGATCTTTTCGAATGAGTTGTAAACCACTTTGTTGTCCAGCGTAAAAGCCGATTTGGTAACCGAATCTTTCAGTTTGCCCAGCTCTTCGTCAAACACCTTGAAGGTGAGCGTATCCAGCGAAGGTTTTTGAAATTTGCCTGTAGTGTCCGTCAATAGGTTGTTAATCAATGTGGTATCTCTGAATGGAAATTCCGTTTCCTGTGATTTGATGCCCGAGAAGATGAATAGCTGTTGAAAAATCATCAGAAGAACAACTGGCTGCAGAAAGCTGAATGATCTCCACGAGCCTGCATTTGAGGATAATTCCTGGTTCAGGAATTTGAGAAATATCGTTTTCAGAATTTTCAAACCAAAATGGGTTGACAGCTTAAATAATTGTTTGCAAAGTAAAATAAAATAGGCTTGATTGATAGCGTCAGAAAGAGAGATAGCGTTAATTTTGCAGGATTTGGTTTTGTTTTGTAAAAAT
Organism: Bacteroidales bacterium; assembly: GCA_036794825.1. Classification (GTDB taxonomy): domain Bacteria; phylum Bacteroidota; class Bacteroidia; order Bacteroidales; family 4484-276; genus RZYY01. The sequence goes on from DAIRGA010000005.1 coordinate 160,417, forward strand.
AACCCCGATCGGAACATGAAACGACTTTGTTACATTTTTCTTGCTGTCGCGCTGCTTTATGGTTTTGGTAATACTGTCAGAGGTCAGGATAACGGTGAGGAAGTGCCAAACAAATTCAGGGTTTTTCTGGATGCCGGGCATGGAGGCTATGATCCGGGAGCATCGGGGTTGACTGCACGCGAAAAGAACATCACGCTTTCTATAGTTTTATTGGTTGGCGAAATCATCAAAAGTGAGCACACGGGTATTGAGCCCTTCTATTCGCGAATGGCAGATCACTTTGTTCAATTGCATCGCCGGGCTGCTATGGCCAACGATTCCGGCGCTGATCTTTTTATCTCGGTTCATTGCAATTCCAATCCAAACAAAGGATTCCGCGGCGCCGAGACCTATGTGATGGGGCTTCACAAAAGCGCTGAAAACCTCGAAGTGGCCAAAACTGAAAATGCCGTAATACTTGCCGAAGACAATTACTTCCACCAATACGAGGGTTTTGATCCCGATTCCGACGAAAGTTACATCCTGATGAATATGATCCAGACCGCCAACATCAACCAAAGTATTGATTTTGCCAGGACGGTCCAAAATTCCCTCCAATCGGTTGCCGGCTTAAAGAACCGGGGAGTAATGCAGGCCGGTTTTGTGGTCTTGTACCTTACCGGAATTCCCGGAGTTCTTATCGAAGTGGGTTTTCTATCCAATGAACAGGAGGAGCAGTTTTTGCTTGATCCATTGAACCAGCAAAAAATCGCACGGGCAATCGTGGATGCCATCGTTACTTACAAAGAGAAGCAGGAAGCACTAGAACCTAAGCTTGTTTTGCAATTATCCTCTGAAGATCAGGTAGATATCAACATGTCTTCTCCTGAGAGAATTTACAGAATCTGGTTTTACACATTCAATAAGCCCCTCAAGGATCATGACCATCGCTTAGAGGATTTGCCCGAATTGTGGTATTTTGCCGATGAAAACGGAATTCACTACACTTTCGAAAAATCTAATTCGTTGGACGATATTGAGCTGAAACTGGCTAATATCAGGGAATCAGGGGTGCTTCAGAGACGTTACTCCAGATCAGTGAAAATAGTTGAGATTGAGGATGATAAGATTATCTCGGTGATTGATCCTGAAGACTGATTAATTTTTTTGAGTAAATTTGTCCATTCAAACAAAATGAGTCGTGAAGAAAATTTCAGTTGAAGTAAGAGTCGGATTGCTTTTTATCGCTGCAGTTGCCCTGTTTATCTGGGGTTTTAACTTCCTGAAAGGAACACAAATATTTGGCTCCAAAAGGATTTTCTATGCAGTGTACGAAAAAGTTGAAGGTCTTGAACCGGCCAATAAGATCAAAGTCAGCGGATTAAATATCGGGCAGGTAAGACATTTGGGCTTTATTCCCGGAACCGCGCTTATCTATGCCGAATTATACATCAAGAGTGACATTCCGATTCCCCGCAACTCAATTGCACGAATTTACAGCACCGATTTGCTGGGAGGAAAGGCCATTGAAATTGTGCTGGGTGACTCAAAAGAGCTTGCACAGAGTGGCGACACGCTTCGGTCGGAGATGGAACAAAGTATCCGCGAGCAGGTGAGCCAGCAGGTGGAACCAATTCAGAAAAGGGCTCTGGCGCTGATAAACTCACTTGACTCACTGCTGGTTAGTATTCAAACGGTTTTCAACCCCGAGTCGCAGGACAACATCACAAGCATTTTTGAAAATATCCGCATTGCTATCATCAGCATCAAAAATTCGGCAACCACAGTGGATTCTCTACTTCTGAAGGAAAAGTCACGCGTGGATAAAATTATGAGTAATGTGGAAAAGATAACAGCCAATCTGCGTGATAATAATCAGGAGATCACCAATATATTGAAAAATATGTCGTCCATCTCCGACTCGCTGGCCGCTTCTGATATCCCGCAAACCCTCCGTGATGCGCAGGTGGCTATGGAAAATCTGAAGTTGATAAGCGAAAAGCTGAATAGCGGCGAGGGCACGATGGGGCAGATTCTCAACAACGATACCCTTTATCTCAACCTTCAGCAATCTACCGAAAACCTCAACAAATTACTCGAGGACATGCGGTTAAATCCGAAACGGTATGTGAAGTTTTCGGTGTTTTAGCTAGGATGATTACCATCATCTGATGTCATCCGACGATTTTTTTATACATAACTTATTGTAATACAATCTTTTCCGTTCGGGTTCCGCTGTTTCCTTTCACAGTTATCAAATAAACCCCTTTTGGTTTACCTGTCAGGTCTAAAATAAATTCCTGCTCCCCGCTGACGTCAGTTGTATTGTCAAGCCTGCTATCAGGGTAAGTAATAGTCAGTATATCAGCACTATTCAGTCCGGTGATGGTAAAAATGCCACTTCCGGGATTTGGGAAAATTGTGAGATTTTGAAAAGGCCTGATGAATGAAGTATCATCATTAACTATCTTCAGCGAAACAATTACAGAAAGCCCACCCGTCCTGAAAAATCCCTCATCAGGAAGTTGTGTGCTGTAGCCGGGTTTCACTTCATATAGCATTTGGGATGAAGGGCGGAAAATTTTTATCCGAAACGGTTCATTTTCCGAAAAGCCATCGTCCTGTCCGGTCAGGGGGTCATTTCCATAAACTGGGATAGCAAGCGGCTGACCTTCGAATGTGCTCCAGCCGGCGCAGGTATTACCGGGAGTAATGATTGCGATGACATCACCTTTTTCCAGCTTACCGAGGGCACTTTCGGTGAGCGCCACGGTATGCAGGTAAGGCGAAGGTATGGTAAAATCCCAGGAAACATTCGGGAAATCAGGAAGATATGCCTGGCTATCGGCATGCCCGGACTTAAAATTACACTGTGGGAAATTTACTACGAATGTGCTTTTTGCCTGCACAAAATAAGCGTTGCCGGGCTTCAGAACCGGTAGTGTATTGATCCCGAATTCAGGCCAGTAAACTTGCGTTCCCAGGATGTTTCGTACTAAAATCAACTTGCTCAGATAGGGAGCAAAGAGGGTAGTAGTTGATACTTCGCAGGGCGAAAGTACCGGAAGGTAACCGGTGCCGGTTTTAACCACCTGCGTGAGGGTTTGTATTTTCTGGCCTCCGAAGGTAATGGTGTCAGGAGCGGTCATTTTGATGGTGTAACCGGTGTTAAGCCACTGATTGAGTGTGTTGATGTTTTGTCCTGGCCAATACATTCCGATCGAGTTGTAGAGGATCGTCAGGTTGTCTTCAGCAGCCGCCATCAGGTTATTTAAATCAGTAAAAAAGGGCATCACCGGGCTAGAAATTCCGCTCCAGCCTGCGGGCACGGCCACATCAAACAATATACCCGAATAAAGATCAGTGAGTGCGGAAATACCAAATGGGAAAAATTTCTCCTTGTTTGGCGATGACTGGTCATAGGAAGGCGTTGCATCAAAATCCCGCTGATGACTGTAGGAATAAATCTTCCATTTAAAAACCTCATTCACTGCAAAGCCATCTTTGAAAGGAGTAAAGGATTGATCGCCAAATGCAAATATGGCAATATTTGCGCTGCCATCCCACATCGTTGCGCCGCCGCATTGCAGCATACCATAAGTGTTGGTAAAAAACACCCCGATGAAGTCCCCGGGCTGTATCGGAACCTCAAGCACTCTGGGATTGATCTGAATGGGAGCCGCGATGATATGCTGAGTGCTGGTAACCGTAACTTCCCATCCCGGAGGATAAAGCGAAACCTCCTCAAGCACTTTAATGTACATTTCTTTAATTGCAACCGACTGACCATTTACATTTGAAGCTGTTAGCTTTACGTTGAATTCTCCGACGGTGTTAAACATAATTACCGGATTCTGCTGGTAGTTAATGGACGGTTGCCCCCCATCAATTTCCCAAATCCAAAAAGTTGGACCTCCTGTTGTAAGATCAAGGAAATGAACCACTTCACCTTGATAGATGGTTGTTTTGTCGGCCGTAAAATTGGCTATCAACTGATTTTCAACCGTGATATAAGCGCTTTTGGTTTTCGAATCCGTTCCAAAAGCATTGCTGACGGTCAGGCTGACATTATAAACTCCGGGAGAATTGT
>DAIRGA010000005.1:164585-188206 GCA_036794825.1 Bacteroidales bacterium
AACTGACCGACTGCCCGGCGTAGATGGTGGTTGGCGTTGCCGAAAAATCAGCCACTGGAACCGGTAAAACCTCCACGGTAATATAGTTCATCCTGGTTTCGGTATCTGTTCCAAAAGCATTGCTGACGGTCAGGCTGACATTATAAACTCCGGGAGAATTGTAAATCACCTGCGGATGTTGAACTGCAGAGGTGGCAGGCGTTCCACCCGGGAAGCTCCAGCTCCATGAAGTTGGGTTGTTGGTGGAGAGATCAGTAAAACTGACCGACTGCCCGGCGTAGATGGTGGTTGGCGTTGCCGAAAAATCAGCCACCGGAGAACTTCCGGGTAACGTGTAGTAGACTTTGACTGTCCAGGTATTATTATCAACCTTGTTATAGGTAGAATTACATCCTGATCCTCCCCAGGTTCTGCCGGCATGCAACTGAAACTGGATTGTTCCCCCGCCGCTTACTCCATTGGCTATAGTCAGACCGGTGCGGTTGTATGTCTGTGACCCTGTTGTGTTACCTGTTCCGGCGTATAGCAACGGTTCTGATGTTCCGCCCGCTGAAACACATCTCAGTTGAGACCTCTGCTCCGATTTCCAGCCGTTGTTGCGGGCAGTCATCTGGTAGGATACATCAATTCCTGAAACAACTGCTCCTGCAGGAATGGTTAAGGATAACGAACCGGGGCATGAAGATGAGCCGGGTAAAGTTTGAAAGCTAAAATCGGTTGAAATATCTCCGCTTGTATAGGTAGCACTGGATGAGTAAATCAAAGGCGTAATGGTTACATAATTTTCTTTGGTTTTTGTGTAGGTTCCATTTACTACCAGCGTAATAGTCTTACTTCCAGTAGTATTGTAAATGACTTCATGAGGGCCTTTACCGGAGGCTGTTGGTGGATTGGCGCCCTCTCCAAAATTCCAGGCCCAGGTGCTGAAAGTTCCCCCGCCGGAGGCATCAGTGAATGTTACCGGCAACGTAATCATCTGATTAGTAGGCGTTGCCGTGAAATCAGCAAATGGGCCAGTCAGTGTTGTCGCATTTGCCGATAATCCGGTTGAATACTCAATGCCGGAATTATAGGAAAAGGCTTTGTAATAATAAGTCGTAAGCGGTAGCAAATTGGTGTGAGAATAGGCTGTGTTGCTTCCACGGTACAAAACCGTTCCTCCTCCCGGAATTGAACTGCCTGCCAGGTAGGTTGTACCATTCACCGGGATGCCGAATACTCCATTTGGCGACCAAACGATCATAACGCTGTTATTGCTGGTGTTTTTAACCCAGGAAAGATTAATTTGAACTGAACTCACCGCTGCAGCATTAAAACTTTGCGGATTTAATACATTGGATATAACGCCCTGAACCGCTAAAAGGGCTGCATGAGCATTCAGGCGGCCGGTTCCGAGCTTACCTGTGAAGGCTGGGTTCACACCATAGTGATTGTCCGTAGTATTGCGTAAAAAATTGGCCACCTGGGTTGAGGTTAACTGCCCATATCCGAGCGAGACCATTAGCGCAGCTACACCAGAAGCATGCGGACAGGCCATGGAGGTTCCCTGGTAATATCCGTAACTGTTGCTGGTCAATGTACTCAGCACTCCACGTGCAGATACACTGTTGGTCTCCCCGCCGGGCGCAGAAATATCTACCCAGTTATCAAAATTTGAATACCAGGCTTTTACATCCTGATTATTGGTGGCTGCAATAGCAAAACTACCTGAATAACAACCCGGGTACCATTGCCCGGACGAATTGCTGTTTCCTGCTGAAAAAAGGGTTATTCCTCCGTTCATGGCAGCACCTCCGCCATTTGCATTAAAGTAATCAATAGCATTAAGAACGGATTGATCATAAACACCAGCCTGGGTATAACTCCAGCTGTTTTGTGAGATCGAAGCACCATTGTCGGCCGCATACACAGGTGCAAGATGAAATCCTCCATTGCTTGTTGTGGTGAAAACCTGGCATGACATCAACCTGACGCCATTGCCTGTGCCTGAACCTCCGGCTACACCTGCTACTCCCACTGAATTTGAATTCACCGCTGCTACAGTACCTGCCACATGCGTTCCGTGGTTATGAGGAGAGACGGCGCTGCTTCCGGTAACAAAATTATACCCGATTCCCGCCCACATATTAGCAGCCAGGTCCTGATGTACGTAATCAATCCCTCCATCAATGATGGCCACAATCACATTGTTGTTGCCCTTTTCTATATCCCAGGCCTCCTGCAGGCTTATGTCAGCTCCCGGTGTTCCTCCCTGCTGGCCAGTATTGTTATAATGCCACTGACTGCCGTACTGCGGATCGTTGGGAACCCAACGGCCTCCTTCCTGTTCCTTCGGGTTCACAACAGGATCTGACCCGTTGAAACCCGGATCGTCCGTTACCAGCCTTTTTCGGTATTCAGGCTCGGCAATTTCAACCTCGTCCAACATCGAAAACCGCTTTACAGCCGAAATTACATCAGCATTTTCATCAATAGTAAGCTCAAACCAAAGGTGAAAACCCCACGCCTGATGTCTTTCTTCAAATTGACTACTCATCGAACGGGTGTTGTACAGACCGGAAAACAGCGGTTGATAGCTGGTAATCCCATACCGCTGATTCAAATCATCAAGCTGCTCAATCCCTGTTACCACGAATCCCTGGCTTCCTGCGTATGCCGGAAAGGCCGGAAGATACTTCTCCAAACCTGCCTTTAGCTTAATCTTTAATCTGCCGGGTTCATACGCATCCTGTGACACTTTATTGAGATCAACCGGTGGTCTTTCACCAAAAACCACATTGTAGTGAGATGAAAGGTTGCCGTGTTTATTTTGCTTGTCCTGGGCATTAAGGCTGGTCAGGATGAGTAGCAAAAGTTTGAAAATCAGGACAGGACGGAGATAATTACGAAACTTCATTTCTGTCAGTTTAAATGGTAAATCAGCGGATAAAGGTATTAAAAACAATATTCTGCAGACCGAAATTGATAGAAAAGTATGCCTGCTGGAAATTTCTTTTACTGCTGGATTATAGAATTTTGTTAGCTGATGAAAAGATAATGAATGTAAATGATTGATAAACAATCTATTGTCGAATGGTTGAGAATACGGTAGTCTTTTTTTCAAACTTATCAAACCAAATAAAACCGAAAATTGTTAGTTAAATTGATGGCAAATAATTTGATCTGCCTAATTTCAACTTTTAAATTTTAAAACTATGATGTCCTATTTGTTAATATTCGGAGTTTTCATGTTGCTGAGCTGGATGGTTCAAAGTCGCCTCAGGAGCCGCTTTGCGAAATATTCCAAGGTACCGCTTCCTGGTGGTCAAACCGGAGCTGACATTGCCCGCATTATGCTCAGCCAAAATGGCATTACTGACGTAGAAGTCCATTCTGTGCAGGGAGAGCTTACAGATCATTACAATCCAATGAATAAAACCATCAATTTAAGCCGTGAAGTTTACAATGGCCGCAGTGTTATGGCCGCAGCAGTTGCTGCCCACGAAACCGGCCACGCTCTGCAACATGCGCAGGCTTACGCCTGGCTGCAGATGCGCTCGCAGCTGGTTCCCGTTGTCAGCATCAGTTCACAATGGATGCAATGGGTGCTTCTGGCAGGTATCCTCACCGTCGAAATTTTCCCCTCTTTGCTGCTTATCGGAATCATCATGTTCGGAATCACGACCCTTTTCAGCCTGATCACCTTACCGGTAGAGTTTGATGCATCACGCCGGGCTTTAGTCTGGTTGCAAGGAACCGGAATAACCATGGGAGTTCAGCAGGAGATGGCAAAAGATGGGTTGAAATGGGCTGCAATGACATACGTAGTGGCTGCACTGGCTTCGCTTGCAACATTAGCCTATTACATCATGATTTTCCTCGGAAGGAGAGAGTAACACATCAAAATTTCTGAATGAGCCGCAACATGAAATTGCGGCTTTTTTCTTTTGAAACAATTAGCTTTCGAGAAATTTATCTGCAAAATTGCCGGCGGCTACCGATCTTTTTTCAATAAATTGTAAGTTTGCAGAGCAAATGAAAAATTACTACCTGATGCATCTTCCCGATAAAACTGTTGAAAGACTAAGCCAATACCGGAGAAATCTTTTACTCTCTCTCGCTGGTGGCAAAGAATTTATTTTTTCGCACGAAATAGCTCAACTTCTGCATATTACGCCAGTCCAGGTCCGGCGCGACATCATGCTAATCGGCTACAACGGAACATTGCGGCGAGGCTACGATGTGAAAGAGCTGATTGACCTCATCGGAAATATCATAGATACCGAAGCAGGCCAGAATGTGTGTGTAATGGGGCTGGGCAACCTTGGAAAAGCCATTATTAAATATTTTGCCGGAAAGCGGTCAAAACTCAGGATTGTTGCCGCGTTTGACATCAACCCCGAAAAAACCGGCAAACTCTACGCAGGCGTTCAGGTGTATCATGTGGATGAATTGGAGGCCAAAATCAGAGAACACCACATCACTATCGGCCTGATTACCGTTCCCGCCGATAAAGCCGTCGAAACAGCCGACCACCTTGTTAAATCTGGGATTAGCGGTATTCTAAATTTTTCTTCCAAGCCTCTCAACCTTCCGGATCATGTTTACCTCGAAGAATACGACATGATAACCTCTCTCGAAAAAGTAGCTTATCACACTAAGAAAATTAACCATTAAAATGATGGCAGACAGAAACTTCCAGATTTCCGGAAATATCGTGGATCTGGTCAACAGCAACATTTTTCCGGGTACCATCGTGGTTGAAGATGGAAAAATTAAATCGGTTACAAAATCTCAACATGCTGAAAATCAGTATATCCTTCCGGGGTTGATTGATGCCCACGTTCACATCGAAAGCAGCATGCTGATTCCATCCGAATTTGCCAGGCTTGCTGTGGTTCATGGTACGGTGGCCACCGTTTCTGATCCCCACGAGATTGCCAATGTGCTCGGGATTGAGGGCATTAAGTATATGATAGCCAACGGAAAAAAAGTTCCTTTCAAGTTTTATTTCGGCGCCTCCTCCTGTGTGCCGGCAACCACTTTCGAAACTTCAGGTGCAAGTCTTGGAACCACAGAAATTGAAGAACTCCTCAAGATGGATGAGGTGAAATACATGTCGGAGATGATGAATTTTCCCGGCGTTTTATTCAACGATCCTGAAGTGATGGCCAAAATCGCTGTTGCAAAGAAGTACAACAAGCCTGTTGATGGCCATGCTCCCGGGGTAATGGGGGATGATGCGCGTAAATATGTCGAAGCCGGAATTACTACCGATCATGAGTGTTTCACGATGGAGGAGGCTTTGGATAAAATCCGGTGGGGAATGAAAATCCAGGTGAGAGAAGGCAGCGCCGCAAAAAATTTTGATGCGTTGATTGACCTGATGAAAGATCATCCGGATAAGGTATTGTTTTGTTCCGACGATAAACACCCCAACGACCTGGAAAAGAGTCACATCAACGAACTTGTTAAGCGGGCGATTGCCAGAGGTTACGATCCACTGCAGGTATTGAAAAGTTGCATTCTCAATCCGGTGAACCATTACGGTCTTGATGTGGGGCTTTTAAGGGAGGGAGACGATGCTGATTTTATCGTGGTTGACAATCTCAGCGATTTCAACGTCCATGAAACCTGGGTAAAAGGGATTATGGTTCACAAAAACGGGAAATCGCTCATCGAATCAGTGAAGGAAACCACTCCCAACTTTTTTAATGCCTTGAAAATTTCTGTTGAAGATCTGCGCGTTCCGGCTGAAAATGGCAAACTCCAGGTCATCCATGCGCTTGATGGCCAATTGATTACAAAGACATTGTCCATTGAACCAAAAATTGAAAATGGTTCCATAGTCAGCGATATTGAAAAGGATGTGCTGAAACTGGTGGTTTACAATCGCTACAGGCCGGGAAAGCCATCCATTGCCTTCATCAACAATTTCAACCTGAAGAGCGGTGCAATGGCCTCCACTGTTGCCCACGACAGTCATAATATCATTGCTGTTGGCGGAAAAGATGAGGATATTGTATCAGCCATTAATATGCTGATTGATTCCAGGGGCGGGGTTTCATTTGCTGATGGCGATATGGAAGAGATACTCCCGCTTCCGGTGGCCGGGCTGATGTCGGCAGACGATGCTTACGAAACCGCTGCAGCTTACGATAAACTCGATCAATTGACCAAAACAAAAGGATCAACCCTCAAAGCGCCCTATATGACGCTTTCCTTTATGGCATTACTGGTGATTCCCGACTTAAAACTCAGCGATAAAGGCCTCTTCGACGGGAAATCATTTTCCTTTACTGATCTGATCAATAATTAGCCCCACTAGGGAGAAATGATTTTCAACAATTTACCTCCCTTATTGTCGGAGTCAGTAAACCGTTGAAAATCAAATTTAAAGGAATTTGACGGTGGTTTCAGACTAATCATTGATATATGTCAATGGATTGAATATGATATTTGCCCTATTTTTGGCAAAAATTTAATCATGTCCCATTTTAACCTCGACCAGGCCAAGCTTGAAGCCGCCGCCGCCAAACTAAGAGCAATTTCTCACCCAGCCAGGATAGCCATTCTCGAAATGCTCGCCGATAAGGAACTTTGTGTTACCGATATCTATACCAACCTTAAGCTCGATCAGGCTACCACATCGCATCACCTCAATGTGCTGAAAAACAGCGGAATATTAGAAAGTCAACGAAAAGGAAAAATGATTTTTTATTCGCTCAAATTCCAGTCTCTCACAGACATTATCAGTTGCATCAACCGATGCCATGGGTAAAGAGCTGAAATTGAATTTGAGGTTGACTATTCAATCGTCCAGGTCTCTTCGATATCCCAGTTAGCTCTCACCTGCAATTCTTTAGGAAAAAAAATCACCTCCTCGGGCTGCCTTTGGTCAAAATAAACTCCGGTATCCCATTGGCCGTTGTGATGCTTATCTTTGATGGCCTTGAGCTTGTAAATGGCCGGGTCGAGGAGCTTAAAAGCGATTTCGCCCGGTTGGGTGATGATCGTTTCACGAACAACTTTATCCTTTGAATTGAGCAGTTGCAAAATGTATGGTAACGAATCGCCGGGTAGGCTGACGGTGATGTAAAGATTGCCGTAGTCGCTTGTTTTGCGGGTTCTGAAGACGATGATCGTGGAGTCGTTGGTTTGCCCGTAAATGTTGAAAAATGCTGAATCGGGTATTACAAGGTTGTAAAGGGTCTCCTCCTCAAGATCAAAATCTGGTTTCCAAATCCGGCCGATGCTGTCGGTTGGGATAAAGTTGAGCCCGGTCAGCGTATCATTTTCCGTAAAGAGGACGATTCCGGAGTTATCAGATCTTATGACCGGATGGTCGAATTTCAGATTTAAAGGCGTGTGGAGCTCAAGAAGCCTTGCCTTAACAGTACTCGAAATGAACAGCCTTTCCGGTTTTGACTCATCAGCACCTCTTCTTCTGGATGTTTCAACCGGTTTTTTTTCGGGGAGTACCACTTGCACAGTATCTGCAAATATTTCACCATCAATAACCCTGATTTTCAGACTGTCGGGCAGCGGTTGAGTGATCCAGACGCGCAGCGAATCCCGTCCCTGGTTCAATTCATTAATAAACCACGGCCCGGTTACTGGTGAATCCAGTAAGCTGAATGACGGCGCTTTGAGGCCATAACGGTAAGTTAACAGAAATCCGGGGGGATATATACCATCCGCTGTGAGTCGTCTTTGTGTAGAATCCTTTTGATGAAAAAGTCTGAGACGATAAAAAGTGTCGTACATCTCACTAACTTTCACCGAATCAGCAAAAATCTGAGCAGCTGTGTCGGTTTCAATGTTTTTTGGAATTTCGGGGGTGATGGGCAATTCTTCAAATGCAATCTCCTCTTCGGGGATGTCGAAAAGGTAATTGCTGTTCATATCTTTCAGCGCAAAAAGTTTCATTGGTTCATTGCGGAGGTATTGCAACCTGAATTGCCCTTCCTTGTTGGTTTTGGCAACATATAAAGGTCTTACCTTTACGGGTAGCGAATCCACAGGAACCGTGTCATTACTTAGCGAAAACAGCATGACGAAAATGTTCTCTTCCGGCTTCAGAGTAAAGGCATTGACAACTTCGCCGGCAATGGAGAGCGAATCCACATAATCACCGGTTGAAAATACATAGAGAAAGTTTGCCAATGGGTTTTCCTCTGTGATGTCCACAATAGCATTTCCAAAAAAGATGGAGTAGGTTGTATTTGGCAGCAGATCTTCCTGCAGATTGATTATAACTGATTTCCCCTTCAACGAAAAGTCAGGATTTTTTTTCATAGGCGGGGAGATCAGAACTTGCTGACTGGCCTGTTTCAGCTTAACAAACTCATTGAAAGTCAGCCTGATCTGGTTTTTATCAAACTGGGTTGAGAAATTTGGTGGGTCTGACCAAAGCACAACAGGCGGATCAACATCCTGCGGACCACCCCCCGGAGCCATCTGGTTGGCACATCCCAACAGAAATGCTGTAGCAGTAAGAAATGTAGCAATATAAACCACCTGAAAAGGTCTCCTCATCTCGCCGAAATTTGTGCAAAGATGCGAAAATTGACCGTGATTCGGCTGCTTTTCCTAATTTTGACCGGTGAACTGCAATCCGGAGAAAATCAAATTTCCGGTTTCGTTGTTGATGATTGTCGCTATAATTCAAAACCCGACCACAATGAGAAGACATTTCCGATATTTCAATCTAATAGGCCTTTTTGTTTTAATTCTGATGGGAAACCCTGCGGCATCGCAGCCTTTGGTTTTTGAAGATAATACCGATCTGATTGCCAGGACGGCCAGCCTAAGGTACAGGAATCTGATCCAACAGCGGAACTCCCGCGCAGGCCAGAATATTGATATCACCTACACCCGGTTTAGCTGGAATGTTGACCCTGCAATCCGTTATATTTCCGGAAATGTCGTTCATCATTTCAGGGCAAAACAGGAACTCTCTTCGATAATCCTGGAATTGAACGATAACATGGGTATTGACTCCGTGATTTTCAGAGACAGCCCGGTTACATTTGATTTTATTTCCGGATACGAATTTTCTGTTGATTTGGGCATCATCCTGAGTGCGGGCGAACATGACTCGCTGTTCATTTATTACCGGGGAGAACCTGTGACCGAAAGTGGCTTCGGGTCGTTTGAAATCAAAGAGCATAACGGCGTGCCGGCGATGTGGACACTCTCTCAGCCATACGGCGCCAAAGACTGGTGGCCGGGAAAGAACGACCTAGCCGACAAAATTGACTCCATTGATGTGATCATCCGCACACCAGAGCAATATCGTGCAGTTAGTCACGGACTTCTGCAATCGGTTACTGCAGAGGGTGAATACAGGATTTATCATTTCCGGCACCGCTACCCGATCGTGAGCTACCTGGTGGCATTTGCGGTTTCCAATTATACCATTATTCCTCAGCAGGCCATTCTGCAAGGCGACACCATCCCCATTATCAACTATGTTTATCCTGAGGATTCGGCCTTTGTGGCAGAAGTGGCTGCCAACACACCCGAAATGCTCCAGCTGTTTGATACACTTTTTACTCCGTATCCCTTCAGAAACGAACTTTACGGTCATGCGCAGTTTGCCATCAACGGCGGTGGAATGGAGCACCAGACCGTGAGCTTTATGGCCGGATGGGGTCATGACCTGCGGGCGCACGAACTGGCGCACTCCTGGTTTGGAAATATGATTACCCTTGCCTCCTGGCACGACATCTGGATCAACGAGGGCTTCGCAACCTACGCCAACGGACTCTCTTTTGAACATATGTACGATGGTTACTGGTGGCCGATCTGGAAAAATGTTACGCTTAACAAAATCCTTGCGGCTCCTGACGGGTCGGTGTATGTGCAGGATACTACCTCAGTTCCGCGGATTTTCGATTCGCGTTTATCCTATCACAAAGGGGCTTACGTGCTCCACATGTTGCGGTGGCTGATTGGAGATCAGGCATTTTTTACCGCACTTCGCAATTATCTTAATGATCCGGCACTGAGGTATCGTTTTACTACTTTTCAGGATGTAAAATTTCATTTTGAATCTGCCAGCGGAGTAAACCTTACCTCATTTTTCGATCAATGGTATTATGGTGAGGGATATCCGATCTACAGCATTGATGCTCTGCGTCTTGTAAAAACCAATGAGCTGTTGATAACCATTCTCCAGGAATCCTCGCATCCCTCGGTGGAATTTTTTGATATTCCGGTGCAAATCAGGCTATTCGGAGGGGAGCAGGAGATCAATCTGTTGTGCCGGCCAACATTTTCAGGGCAGCAGTTCATCTTTCCGCATCCATCGTTTGCCATTGATTCCATCAAATTTGACCCGGATAAATGGCTCGCTGCCAAACTGGATACTATCTCTCTGGGAATTATTAAGCAGCCACAGGCTAAACTCTCACTTTTTCCTAATCCGGCTGATAAGCTGATTACCCTCTTTCTTCCTGACGAATGGGTGGAGGATTACACCGTTATCAACTCAGCTGGAGTTGAAATTGTTTCAGCGAATGTCCGTACCATAAACCAGAAAATTAAAGTTGATGTAAGTCGTTATCCTTCAGGTTTTTATTTGCTGAAAGTGAAAACAGAAAACAGAATTTTGATTGATAAATTTCTGGTCTTCAGATCAGATGAAAACTAAAACCATATTGTATTACGATGCTATCTTGCGGGCAGAGTCCGTATCATTCCTTTTTGCAACAACTTGTTTTGCTGACCCTTAACTGCAACATAGATGATATCGGCCAGCCACACTGCCAGCCCAAGCGAAACCAGGTACTCAGCATCATTTGTAAAATATTTGTAGTTCCAGTCACCCATTTTCCAAATGCCACCTTCATTGGTAAGGTAGGGATCATCGCGATACCGGTCCTGGTAAGCATCATAGCCAAGGAAGATCAGACCATAGGCCATAATGGTCACCATGTAAGGTTTTATGATATGGTCCCTGGTGTCTGTAACCATATACTGACCAAGCCCGGGAATAGCCAGCGAAGCGAGGGATGCAGCAGGTCCGCAGCCGAATTTATGATCGTATGGGTTGCCGGTGATGAGTACCGGGGTTATGTCGGCCGGAAAAAACCTAATATCCTCTGCCACGCTCCAGGTGATGGTATTATTCATCCCCGGACTGACTCTGGCGCCCGGATTGGGAGTGAGGTTGCCCGGCCTGAAAAAGCGATAATCACGATCGCGGAAAAACAGGTGAACCTCAACCGGTTCTTCAGTCCTGATTCCGGTAAGATCGTAAGTCACCAGGAGCTTATCCTGGTCAATTTCCATTTTCAGATTTTCGACCCTGTATTTTGGGTTTTGCCCAAAAACAGGAAGCAACGGGAGAGCAATCACCAAGAAAAGGATAAATTTCAATTTTTTCATTGGTTCTGGTTGAATGAGTTGTAATAATTTGCGATACGGGCAATATCATCCGGATCGGTAAAGGTCAAATTGTTGCTTTTAGCAAATTTCACAATATCAGCCTGGTACGGGCCTAAATGCGTGAGTATTGACTTTCGGGTTCTTTTCACCCTCAGGGCAGCCGAATCATCGTTTTTCCGGATGTAGTATTCTTTCATGATTTTGGCCGATACACTCTCTTCATTTTTTAATCCGAGCATCATTTTACTGTTCGATTTTTCCTCCACATCCACCTTGATAAACCGGCGAAGCAGGAATTTCGTGGCGCCGGTATCAGAGAGAACTTCAAAGTAATCGTTTCCTATATATTGCTGATTACCAATAAAATAGACGAAAAAAGAATAGATAAAATGATGTTGCCCGAATTGAACCAGGTTGAGTTTGTGGGGGTCGGAGATACGCAGACTGTCCTTTCCGATTACCATTTCCATTTCCCTGGCGTGAATATCGTAGCGGAAAAGCCCTTCCCAGTAAAGGCTGTCATTGAAAACCGCATGCCCCGGCTGCCAGCCTTTGTAAAGGTAAGGATTGAGCAACTCTTCCGATTTATTTGTTTCAGGAAGGAAATAACTCATTGCCGCGGCATTGTTACCTCTCGTGACGTAAACCGATGTTAGCTGGCCGTAAAGATTTGCCGGAAGAAAGAGTAATAGCAGGTAGAAATGATGAGAGTAAAAAAGTTTCATGAGTAAAATAGTAAGGCGAATGGGAATCTAACGGATCAACCGGTGCATTGTTGCCTGCTTTGAAAAGACATCATTAGTACATACCAGCAACTTCAGGAAAAATGTTCCCCGACTGGTTTCAATATTTGTCACGAGCTGACGTTAATCAAGCTATTTTAAGAACTACTGGTAACTAAACTATATTGAATCATGAAAAAACTGGTATTGATAAGGCATGGCGAAAGCGCCTGGAATAAGGAGAATCGCTTTACTGGCTGGACCGACGTTGATTTATCCCCCAAAGGTGTGGAAGAGGCAAAAGAGGCAGGACGATTGCTTCGTGAAAAAGGCTTCGAGTTTGATATGGCGTTTACCTCTTACTTGCGCAGAGCAATTAAAACACTTTGGCTGACGCTGGAAGAGATGGATCAGATGTGGATTCCTGTGCATAAAAGCTGGAGATTGAATGAGAAGCATTACGGTATGCTTCAGGGATTGAATAAAGCCGAAACCGCCGAAAAGTATGGTGACGAACAGGTACTGATGTGGCGCCGCAGTTACGATGTACCACCGGCGCCAATTCCTGATGACGACCACCGGCATCCCAGGTTTGACCCTCGCTACAAAGAACTGCAACCAGAGGAGATTCCGGCAACCGAGTCGCTTAAAGAAACCGTCGAAAGAATGGTTCCCTACTGGGAAAATACCATCAGACCTGCGCTTGAGAAAAACAACCAGATCCTGGTGGCAGCCCACGGCAACAGCCTCAGGGCTGTGGTCAAGTATTTGAAAAACATGTCGGAAAAGGAGATCATCGCCTTCAATATTCCCACTGGTATACCCTATGTTTTTGAGTTTGATAACCAGCTTAACCTGCTGAAGGATGAGTTTATCGGCGACCCCGAAACCATCAGGCAACTGATGGAAGCCGTTGCTAATCAGGCCAAAAAGAAATAATCACCAACTACCTTATTAGGAAAATGCAGGCCGGAATTAATTCAGCTTGCATTTTTCGTTTACATTTGAACCCTTATAAAATTTGACCGGAAATGAGACAATGGGTGATTCCCGACCTGCATGGGTGTAGCAAAACGCTGAAAGCGATGGTAGAAAACCAGATTCAGCTGACAAAAGAGGATGAAATTTACTTTCTTGGCGATTATATTGATCGCGGCCCAAATCCAAAAGGAGTAGTTGACTACATCATGGGTTTGCAGGATCAGGGTTTCAAGGCATTTCCGCTGCGGGGAAATCATGAAGAGTATATTTTACTTGCAGTGGACAACGAAAAGAACCTGGGCAGGCGCTATTTCTTCTGGAAAGAAAAAAACAAGTTTTTCCTCGAATGGATGCGCAGTGGCGGAAAAGCGACCCTGGACAGCTTCAAGATCAAAACAGTGAATCAGATTCCCGGCAAATATGTGGACTGGATCCGGGGACTCGAGTATTATTACGAACTCGACCATTATGTTATGGTGCATGCCGGGATGAATTTTTACCGCAAAGACCCATACGACGACTTGCATGCAATCCTCTGGACAAGATCATTTACGCCGGAACCGGAAAAAATTGGCAATAAAATAGTGATCCACGGCCATGTTCCTGTCAGTCTTGATTTTTTGCAAAACCTGCTCGCCGATCCTGCTAAAAAATATATTCCCCTCGACACAGGATGTTATTATCCCGGTAAACCCGGAATGGGAAACCTGGTAGCCCTTGAGGTCAATACTTTGCAATTACTTATCCAGCCCAACATAGAGCGATAAAGCCCGGGTTTCAACATCAGGAAATGCTCAAGTGTGTGGCTTGGACTGACTTCTTAATATTAGTGTAAAATCTTGTAAATCATCTCTTTCATCAGCTCGCCATCTTCCACGGCGGCGCTGTCCACACCTTTGGCCTTTTGGTCGTATTCACGCAGAATGGAAATTATCTCACGTAATTTGCGCATGTCATAGTTACGTGCCGCAAGTTTTATGTCCTTGACAAAGAACGGATTGAGTCCGAAAGCTGAAGCCACATTTTTATCCGATTTGTCCTGAAGTGAATGGTAAACAAACAACCTTTTAAAATAGGTGAAGAGCATGACGATCACAAAGACGATGGAGTTTTCTTTAGGATTGGCGCCAAAATAATTGATAATCTGGTTGGATTTGAAGATGTTGCGCTCACCCAGAGCCTTCTGCAGCTCGAATATGTTGTAGTCCTTGCTGATACCGATATTTTTCTCCACGATGTCGGGGGTGATCTCGGCATTTTTGTCAATATTGATCACCAGCTTTTTAATCTCATTCTCGATTTTGGTGAGATCATTCCCGAGGTTCTCGGCCAGCAGCATCACAGTTTGCGAAGAGATACGGAAGCCAAGTCCGCGGATCATATCCTCTATCCACCTGGGGATGTGGTTGTCGTAAAGTTTTTTTGATTCAAAATAAACACCGTTTTTCTTAATCAACTGAGCTACAGTGGTTCTGCCGTCAATTTTCTTGTATTTGTAGTCAAAAACCAACAGCGTTGTAGGAACTGGTTTCGAAAGGTATTTAGACAGCACCTCCTCCTTTTCCAACTGCTTGATATCCTGAGCCTCGCGGATGATAATTACGCGATAATTGCCAAAAACCGGGTATTCCCGGGCCATCGAAATGATTTGGCTGATGTTGATATCCCGGCCGTAAACAATCATCTGGTTGAACTCTTTTTCGTCCTCCGACAACACCGATGATTCGATCAGCTTTGAGATCTTATCAATAAAATAAGGTTCTTCGCCCGTCAGGAAATAGACAGGATAAAAGATTTTGTTCCGGATGTCGCCGGTAATCTGCTCGTAACTCATTGAAAGGGAGATTAAAACCGCAGGTGCTTCACGGTCAGACGATTTTCGATCAATTGTTTGAGTGAGTCAATTCCGATGTTAAGATGGGCTTCGAGGAACTTTTCGGTAACCATATGGTCGCTCGATTCGGTTTTTACACCGGCCGAAATCATCGGTTGATCCGACACCAGCAGCAAAGCTCCGGTTGGGATCTGGTTGGCAAAACCGGCGATAAAAATGGTGGCCGTTTCCATATCAATAGCCATCGAGCGTGTGGAGCGAAGGTATTTTTTGAACTTATCATCATGTTCCCAGACCCTTCGGTTGGTAGTGAACACAGTACCCGTCCAGTAGTCTTTGCCGTACTCACGGATGGTGGTGGAAATGGCTTTCTGCAGGCTGAAGGCAGGCAGAGCGGGCACCTCCGGTGGCATGTAGTCGTTAGAGGTTCCATCGCCGCGGATGGCAGCAATGGGCAGAATAAGGTCGCCCAACTGGTTTTTCTTTTTCAATCCTCCACACTTGCCCAGAAAAAGTGTTGCCTTGGGTTCGATGGCGCTTAGCAAATCCATGATGATGGCAGCATTTGGACTTCCCATCCCGAATTTTATTAATGTAATATCGCCGGCTGTTGCGCTTGGCATAGGACGATCGCGGCCAACCACTTCTACTCCGGTCCATTCAGCAAACAAATCGAGATACTTGCTGAAATTGACCAGCAGGATGTATTTGCCAAATTGCTCCAGTGAAAGGCCTGTGTACCGCGGCAGCCAGTTGTGAACGATTTCCCTTTTTGTCTTCATCTCTTCTAAGATTTCCGGCAAAAATAGTCGAAAATGGCCGATTAGCTACCTTTGACCCCTGATTTGGAAAAAATGGATCAGCTCAATCTGCCGGCTTTCGATTACCGTACCCGTGTTAAGGATGGGAAACAAGAAATTTTCGATCCTGTCCGGCGAAAGTTTGTTTCGTTAACTCCCGAAGAGTGGGTCAGACAGCATTTTATAAACTACCTGATCTCTGTTAAAGAGGTTCCGCCAGCGTTGATTTCGGTGGAGCAGACACTGATATATAACACAATGAAAAAGCGTGCGGACATCGTGGTTTATTCACGAAAAGGCAACCCGCTGATGATGATCGAATGCAA
This sequence comes from Bacteroidales bacterium, assembly GCA_036794825.1. Taxonomy (GTDB): domain Bacteria; phylum Bacteroidota; class Bacteroidia; order Bacteroidales; family 4484-276; genus RZYY01. The sequence goes on from DAIRGA010000005.1 coordinate 180,622, forward strand.
AGCGGTGTCGGTGGAAATTACCCAGAAGACCTTTGACCAGGTGGCCCGTTACAACCTGACGATGAAAGTACCTTACCTTGTAGTAACCAACGGCCTTGTGCACATTTGCTGCAAGGTGGATTTTGAAAATTCAACCTATGCTTTCCTGTCAGAAATTCCGGGATTTGAAGAGATGGGAACATAAAAAAAGAGTGCAACCCAATGACGAATCGCACTCTTTTAGTGGAAAATTGAACAGATGAACACGAAAGTATTTAATTCCCCCGACCTTCAGGTCGGGGATAGGCAAAATACAAAATATTTTCGGGCTTTAGCCCAAATTAAGGATGAAGATGATGGATTCGGAAACAATTTCATCCCCAAAATCTCAGCCAATTCTACTCCTCCACAGCAGCCACTCCCGGCAATATTTTGCCTTCGATGAATTCAAGCATAGCGCCGCCGCCTGTCGAAACGTAGCTGACTTTTTCAGCTAAATGGTATTTGTTGATCGCAGCCACTGAATCTCCGCCCCCTATCAGCGAGAAGGCCCCTTTTGAGGTGGCGCCTGCAATAGCAAGTGCAACCTGCTCGGTTCCGTGAGCGAAGTTTGGCATTTCGAAAACGCCCATCGGACCGTTCCACAAAATGGTTTTGGAGCTGTTGATGGTTTCGATAAATGCGGCCAATGACTTTTCGCCAATGTCCAAACCCATCCAGCCGTCCGGAATTTCGCCGGCGTTGCAGCTCTTGCGAATGGCTTCATTATCAAATTTGTCTGCAATGATGGCATCCGTGGGAATCAGCAGGTTTACTCCTTTGGCTTTGGCGTCAGCAATAGCTTTTGTGGCGGTTTCTAGCAGTTCATTCTCGATGAGCGAATTTCCCACCTGGCCACCCATTGCTTTGATAAAAGTAAACATCATTCCCCCACCGATAATCAGGTTGTCCACTTTGTCGAGCAGGTTGTTGATGATTTCGATTTTCCCCGAAACTTTTGCGCCGCCGAGGATAGCAGTAAATGGACGGCTTGGCTCTTTCATCACTTTGTTGATGCTGGCCAGTTCGTTGGCCATCACATAGCCGAAATATTTATCTTTTGGAAAAAACTTTGCTATAATTGCTGTCGAAGCGTGGGCACGGTGGGCAGTTCCAAAAGCGTCGTTTACATAAACATCGGCAAGACGGGCAAGTTTCTGAGCAAAAGCCTCATCGCCTTTTTCTTCTTCCTTGTAAAAGCGAAGGTTTTCGAGCAAAAGAACATCACCATTTTTCATTCCGGCAGCCATGGTAACGGCTTCATCGCCAATGCAGTCGGGTGCAAATTTTACCTCTTTTCCCAGCTTTTGATTGAGGACAGGCAAAAGATGTTTCAGCGAGTATTTTATCTCAGGACCTGCTTTTGGGCGACCAAGATGCGACATAAGAATCACCATACCGCCATCGGCAACAATTTTTTGAATAGTAGGGATGGCTGCGTCAATACGGTTGGTGTCGGTCACTTCAAATTTATCGTTCAGGGGCACATTAAAATCTACCCTGATGATGGCCTTCAGACCATTAAGATTCAGATTATCAATTGTTTTCATGAATTATTGGATTAAAAAATGATTGCGCAAAGATAACCATTCGCCTGCATGATTATCCAAAAATCAAGTTCTCAGGAAAATTGGTTGATGGGAGAATACTATTTTTGCCAAAAAAGAGAATCGAATGAACTACCTGGGCAACCTTAAAAGCAAACTACCTAACACCGAGCAGTCCATTTTCGCTATCATGTCGAGGATGGCCAATGAAAACGGAGCCATCAACCTTTCGCAGGGTTTTCCGGATTTTCAGATTTCCAACGAGCTGATTGACCGGGTGCATCACTACATGAAGAGCGGAAACAACCAATACGCCCCGATGCCAGGGATACCAGGTTTGCGTGAAGCCATTTCGAAGAAGGTGGAGCGTGACCATGGAATTTTGTACAATCCTGAAACCGAAATCAACATTACAGCCGGCGCCACACAGGCGCTTTACACCGCCATCTCGGCTTTTGTCAGGGACGATGATGAAGTGATCATTTTCGAACCCGCCTACGACTCCTACGCTCCGGCCGTCAGGGTGAACGGTGGCCATGTAAAATTTGCTCAGATGGAAATGCCGGACTACACCATCAACTGGAAACACCTGGCAAAAATGATCACCAACCGCACCAAAATGATCATTATAAACACGCCCCACAACCCGACCGGTTCGGTGCTTAGTGAAAATGACCTGCTGCAACTGCAACATATCACCAGTAAATCTGACATCATTGTGCTGAGCGACGAAGTTTACGAGCACCTGATCTTCGATGGACTTCAGCACCACAGCGTTTGCCGGTTTCCCGATCTTGCTCAGCGAAGCCTCGCAGTCGGATCATTCGGGAAGACCTTTCATGCCACCGGGTGGAAAGTGGGTTATGTGCTGGCGCCGGAAAACCTCATGCGCGAGTTTCGCAAAGTGCATCAGTGGGTGGTTTTTGCAGTGAATACACCCATCCAGCTGGCGATTGCTGATTTTTTGCAGGACGATGGAAACTACCGGAATTTACCGGAATTCTTTCAGCAAAAAAGAAACAAGTTTCTAGATCTGATAAAAACATCGCGGTTTAAGCCAATCCCATGCAGCGGAACCTATTTCCAATGCCTTGATTACAGCACCATAACCGATGAGAGCGACCTTGAATTTTCGAAACGCCTTACCATTGATCATAAACTTGCCTCCATTCCGCTGTCACCATTTTTCATGAATGGCCGTGATGATAAGATCTTACGCTTCTGCTTTGCCAAAAAAGATGAAACCCTTCAACAAGCCGCAGAAATTTTATGCAAGATCTGAAAATTGCCCTCGTTCAGTCATCCCTGGTATGGGAAGATCCTGAAGCCAATCTTAAAAACTTTGACCAAAAACTAAAAACTATTTCGGCCGATACCGACCTGGTTTTACTACCGGAAATGTTCAACACCGGGTTTTCCATCAACCCGCTGAAGATAGCCGAAAAACCTGACGGACTTTCGGTTAGCTGGCTAAAGAACAAAGCGAAGGAGATGAATTGCCTGGTTGCCGGCAGTATTCTTACCGAAGTGGATGGGAAGTATTTCAACCGGCTTTACTGGATGCGGCCTGATGGCTCTTTTCAGACTTACGATAAACGTCATCTTTTCCGAATGGGAGAAGAGGTTGATGTTTTCACACCAGGTTCAGAGAGGCCTGTATTTGAGTTGAAAGGCTGGAAAATCCTGCCGCTGATCTGCTACGATCTGCGTTTCCCGGTCTGGATAAAAAATCATTTCGACAATGGTAAATATGAATACGATCTGATCGTGTGTGTGGCCAACTGGCCTGCCGTGCGACAATACGCCTGGAAAAACCTTCTCATTGCAAGGGCGATTGAAAACCAGGCATATATGGCCGCCGTAAACCGCGTAGGGGAAGATGGAAATGGGAAAGCTCACACCGGCGATTCAGTCGTTGCCGACGCACAGGGCGCCATTGTTGCCGCAGCAAACCCCGGCGAAGAACAAATTATCACGGCAACATTGCGTTACAGTGAACTACAGCAATTCCGCAACCAGTTCACCGTGGGATTGGATTGGGATGAGTTTGAGATGAGGTAAACATTTCTCAGTTGTCAAAAATAGTTACTTTTAGGTAAAAATTGATAAGGTTTTATTTCCAAACTTTACCCAAATGAATTCTCAAATCCAGGTATTGAATGAGCGTATCCTGCTGCTCGAAAATGAAGTTAGCCATTTCAGACATGTTTCTGAGTATTCACTCGAATGGAGTGTTCTAAAATCCAAAAAAGAAGAAATCATATTCGTATCACCGTCATGTTATCCTATTACTGGATATCAGCCTGAAGAATTTCTGGCTGACCCTGATCTGATCCTGAATATTATCCATGAAGATGATGCTGAAAAGGTGAAGGAGAGTATTGTCCGACATGATTCATCTGGCAGTGAACACATCAGGAGAGAATTTCGCATCCTTACAAAAGACCACATTGTAAAATGGATGGAGCACTACTGCTATAAGCAGTGTAATGCTGAAGGAAGATTTATTTGTTATCTGGCGCTTTTCAGAGATATTACCGATCGTAAAAAATCAGAAGATGCGCTGAGGCTCTCCGAGGAGAAATTCCAAAAGGCCTTTCATCAGAACCCTTGCCTGGTCGGCATCAGCACGATGGATACTGGCGAATATGTTGAGGTCAATCATAGTTTTTATGACACGCTTGGCTTTTCACCCGAAGAGGTTATTGGTAAAAGAGCTGCAGACTTGTTTAAAGATTACACCAGTAAAAGGGATAAATTCATTTCCAAAATTATGAGTCAGGGCTTCATTAAAAATGAAGAAGTTGTCATAAACAAAAAGGATGGTACCGATGTCATTGTCTCTTTAGCAGCCGAAGTGTTGAGATTGAAAGATAAGGATCATCTGCTGGTTTCAGCTTTTGACATTACCGAATTGAGGCAAGCGAGAAACGATTTGATTTATTATTCAGGTTTATTGGAAATACTGATGGATATCTCCACCAATTACATCAACCTTCCCGTCTCACAAATTGATAAGGGACTAAATGAAGCTTTAAACAAGGTGGGTAAATTTGTGGCAGCAGACCGGGCTTATCTGTTTGCTTATGACCTTGAAGAGGAAACAGCTACCTGCACACACGAATGGTGCAACGAGGGAGTTGATTGTAAGAAAGAGATGTTCCAGCGTGTATCGCTCGAATTCTTTGCGGATTATAACAGCCATCGTCATGGGAAAACATTCCACGTTCCTGATATTAACCAACTGACAGATGATCGGTTCAGGAGATTATTATTGGCGCTCGGAATTAAGAGCCTTATTACCATTCCATTGATGAATGGAGAAGAATGCATGGGTTTTGTCGGATTTGATTCCGTGAATACACCTCATAATTTCTCGGAACGCGAGCAGGCGATCTTCGATCTGTTTTCCAAAGTCCTTGTCAATATCAGTCTGCGAGAAAAGGATCATAAAGAACTGGTTTTAAGTAATCAACGGTTTAATGCCATCTATGAAAATGCTCCAATTTTCCTGGCAGCCTTAGATAAAAATGATAATGCTGTACTCTGGAACAAGCATTGTGAAAGAACTTTTGGCTATACGCTTGAAGAACTTCAATTAACCGACGACCCATTAAAGCTTCTTTTCCCAGATCCTGAAATACGCAATGCTGTATATAAAGTAGCCACACAATCTCCCATTGGTGAATTTTTGACCTGGTACCCCTTTACAAAAAATGGTGAACAGTTAATAACCAACTGGCTTAATTTCGCACTGCCCGATGGTATGATCATCAACCTGGGATATGATATCACTGCGCAAAGAAAGGCTGAGGAAAAAATTCTGGAAAGTGAAGCAAAGTACAAGATGTTGTTTGAGAATATGAATGAGGCATTTATGCTTGGACAGGTTACTTTTGATAAACAGGGAATTGCTGTTGACTGGCAGTATCTTTTAACCAATCCGGTTTTTGATAATAGCTCAGAGATTCAGGCAGATTTTAAGAATTCTTTATTCTCCGGGAAAAAGATTGATTGCCAATCACTTTCACTTATTCAATTATTTTTTGATGTGGCTACAACCGGAAAGGATATCAGGATTTTTAACTACAAGCTGGAAAGCGGCAGATATTATGATTTAAGCCTGTTTTGCCCTCTTAAAGGGCAATTTGCTTTGATCACCAGGGATGTTACTCAAAAATGGCATTTGCAAACAGCATTAGCTGATAGCGAGAAAAAATTCCGCCAGCTAGTTGAACTTGCGCAGGAGGGTATTTGGTCTATTGATGCAAATGCCCTCACTACCTATGTTAACCCATACATGGCATCCATGCTGGGATATTCTGTGGATGAGATGATTGGAAAACCACTTCTGTCCTTTATCCGAAGTATTGATTTTGAGAAAACTGAGGAAAAAATCGAAACCAGGAAAAAAGGACTTGCCGAAATGCATGATTTTGAATTTCTTCGCACAGACGGAAAATCTGTCTATGCAAGTATAAATACAGCACCGATCATGGATGAAATGGGTAATTATGCTGGTGCCCTTGCTTTGATTTCTGATGTGACTGATAGAAAAAGAGCAGAAATAGAACTTGTAAAAACGATTGAAAGGTTTAATCTGATCTCTGAATTCAGCAGAACGATATACTGGGAGGTTGACCTTAATGGCGGCTTTTCATATCTGAGTACAAGCTTCAGAAGCATTTTCGGGCATTTTGAAGATGACATTATCACCATCAACGATTTCCTTAGTTTACTTAATGAACAATCAAAAAGCCAGGCGATAGAGATTTTCCTGGGTTCTGAGGAAAAAAGGGATATTTTTGACGGAATTGAGATTTTGATTGAAACCAAAGGAGGCCTGCGTTTTTGGTTACTGGTTTCAGGATTTCCAGTTAAAGACGATTACGGTAAATCGGTTGGATACAAAGGAAGTGCCATCGACATAACGGATAAGAAAAGGCAGCAATTTACCATTGAATTAAACCTGAAAAAGATCAATGATTACAAATTTAATCTGCAACGGCTGAATAATGAGCTGATCGAAACCGAGGAATCTGAAAAGCGCAAAATAGCTTATTTCCTCCATGATGACCTTGGCCAGTTACTTGCGGCAATTCATCTCAAATTTACTGCACTAATGCACCAATTCGGTGCACCCGATCTATGGTTGCAGGAAGAGATTTCTCGCATCGTTGGGCTAATCAACCTTGCAATTGGCAAATGCAGAAGAATGACCTATGAACTCGTACCGCCCGTTTTATATGAACAGGGGCTCATCGAAGCTTTGATATGGAAACTTAATGAGCTGAAAACGGAAACAGGTATTGACACAAAAATTTTTGCATTCACTGAAAGCCTTAAGCTAAAAGATAAAATGAACGTTCTTGTTTTTCGAACCATCAGTGAGCTCCTAAATAATGCGGTTAAGCATGCTGGTTGTTCTATGATCCGGATTGACATACAAAAAAAAGGAAAAAAGACCCATTTCACAGTGTCTGATGATGGTGCAGGTTTTCGATCTGATTTTAATCCTGATGAGGCAGACAAAAACTCCTTCGGACTTTTTAGCATCAAGGAGCGCTTGTTAGCCTATGGTGGGCAAATGCAAATTGAGTCAGAGGTGGGAAAAGGTTCAAGAATTCATGTAATAATCTGAGTATAACCGGACAATTTATTGTTAACCCATGTTAAACGTTAAGCTTTTTTGAAATCGAGATATTTTAATCATATGGTATTGAATATCAGATGAATAAAATGAAAACTGTAAAATCAGCAAAATGCTGAGATAGAAATCAGCAAATACCTTGTTGTATTTTGAAGAAAATGTTATTTCTTTGTAAAAGAATTGCTCAACTCTATTCCCCATGAAAAACATCAAACAAACCTTAGGAAGCATTTTTGTGGAAATACCTGTGCAATACCAACATGACTGTATAATTCATGAATTTTTTAAAGTGCTGAAAATAAGATATATAAATATTCACTACTGTCCGACTAAATTTCAGGAAGGGGCTCAATTCGATCTAACATATTGA
>DAIRGA010000027.1:0-59818 GCA_036794825.1 Bacteroidales bacterium
CTGATTCTAAAAATATCCCGAATTTTCGGGATTAAAGAAATCAAGGGTTTCAGGATGATTGATTAATTTTACTAGGACAGTACTGAAAATTTTTAAAGCTTTTGCTTCACAGGAGCAAATTGCAAGTTACTAATGGAGCAGCACAATCTAGTGTAAACCCCGGAATCAGGCCGGGAACTGAAATTTGGGAGACTTAGTTTGAAAGAAGTAAGAGCGTCTGTTTTTCAAAAAAACAGAAACGTTTTCACCCTCCTCTTGTAATTAATTTTACCAAGCGATCACCTTCGGAATTCTGACCTGAAAGTGGTTTTCGTTGCGGTATTTCTTTCGCAGCGTTGAAACCTGACAGCTTTTTGGCAACTCCATAACCCCTAACTAATTTGCTAGCCGGTAGATTGGTTAATCAACCTCTCCAACCCATCAACCCAGGCATCGGAATCGTTGAGCGCTTCGGCAAGCGTGAGTTTTTCTCCGCCATGATGCCTGAAAAGTTCCTCATATTCCACACCAATCTCTACGATGGTTTCGAGGCAATCGGTGGTGAAGGAAGGTGCAAACACCAGCACTCTCTTTTTCCCGGCTTTTGCCAGTTCAATAATCACCTTGTCGGAAAAGGGCGTTAGCCAGTTTTTTGAAAGTCTCGACTGAAATGAAACGCTGTACTTTCCGGGAGCGATTTTCAATTTTTCAGCCAAAAGCCTTGTGGTCTCATAACAGGTGGCCTTGTAACAAAACCTGCCGTGGGGAGGGAATTCGCTCTGGCAGTTACATTCACTCACTTTTACATGTTGATGAACCTTGTTCAAATGTCGGTCGGGCAGGCCATGATAGGAGAAAATAGTGTGGTCGTAGGTGTCCGGATCAATTTCTCCGGCTTTACGGACGAAAGCTTCCAGGTAAGCTGGATGATCGTAAAACTGCCCGACAAACCTGAGGCTGGGAATAACCTCCCAATTGCTGACCATGCTCAGTATTTCCCCGGTTGCCGTTCCGGTTGTGGATGAAGCATACTGCGGGAACATGGGGACTACGACGATCTCTTCAAAACCCTGATTTCTAATATTTTCCAGGACTTTTGCGAGTGATGGATTACCATAACGCATGCAGACAAATACGCTAAACCGGTTGCCAAGCTTTGCTTCAAGCTTTCTTGCCAGACTTTCGCTGTGATATAGCAGGGGAGAGCCTTTTTCGGTCCAGAGTGTTTTGTAAAGTTTAGTGGAATTGCGCACCCTGAAAGGGATAATAATCAGATTCACAAGTAATTTCCTTAAAAGCCACGGGATATCAATCACCCGCTTATCATTTAAAAAACTCGTAAGATAAGCGTACACTTTGCTCACCTGAGGAGCGTCGGGAGTTCCCACATTGGCCAGTAAAACTGCTGTTTTCATCGCTTGCTGATTGAGGTTTGGATTCATTGGGCAGCCAGTAGTTTCGAGAGCTCTGTGGCCTGCCTGATACGATCGGCAATCCCGATGCCATCGCGGATGTTGCCTGCAAGAATTAATCCCGGGTAGCGTGCCTCCAGTTCGCCGATCCGTTGCAACTTCTCCGGCGAACTTTTTCCATACTGCGGAATGGCGTGCTGATAGCGGTGAATCTCTATGAAAGCCTGCTGGGATTTGTCGGTTTGAAGTAAATCAACCATCTCTCTGTGAATGATTTTCAATAATGCTTCATCGCTAAGATTCAGTAAATCAGGCCGCTTAACTCCACCTGCGAAAACCGACAACAATGCGCCGCCGTCCGGTGTCCGGCTTTCGAAAATGGAAGATGGGAACAGGACTCCCAGGATATTTCGCTTTTCCTTCGAAGGAACCAGCCCCCCAAAAGCATTAAGCAAAGGCCCGTTCCACTTTTCGAAAGCCATAATTACCTGTGCAACCTTTGCATAATCAAGGTGGGTGATGGGCTGCAATACAGCATCATCAACAAAATCAAATAATCTGGTCAATTCATGGGCACCTGCAGTGGATACAAACCGGCGCGAGGTTATGAAATGCTGCTGACCTTCAGCTATTTTGATGCTGGTTAAAAATGATGTATCAACGGTTGAAACCGACACATGCGCGGCATTGTAAATAATTCTTTCAGGGGGAATCCTATCAACCAAAGCAGTGATCAATTTCCTGAAACCACCTTTTACCGAAAAAACCTTGCGGGTTGCTTTAAGGTCGCGCTCACTTTTAGGTTCCCTGGCTTTTTGGATACCACCTTTGATGAAGCTGCCATAGTTCTGCTCCAGTGCGTAAAGTTTGGGGAGGGCATATTTGGTAACCAACAGGTCGGGGTCTCCGGCGTAAATACCCGAAATAAACGGATCAACGGCATAATCGAGAAAGGATTGACCCATTCGGCGTTTCACAAGCTCCGAGATGGTCTCCAACTGGTTGTCGCCTTTTTTACGGAATGGCTCGGCCAAAAGCCTGAATTTGTCTTTCAGCGTAAAGAGCGGCGTTGTAACACCTCCTGCCAATCCCGACGGCAGCGCCTGCCATTCGCCGTCTTTAAGTATCCACCGGTTTTCAGCTTTTGGATTTGCCGGTTCAATCTCAACATCGGGTACCAGCAGCTCAAATAACTCAGCCACTTCAGGATGGGCAAGGATTCCTGTATTTGGCCCGGTTTCATAAACAAAACCTTCGCGTTCACGGGTCTGGATCACTCCTCCGGCTTTATCGCTTTTTTCGAGCAAAACGAAATCAACTTTTGCCCTCTGAAGCAGAAAAGCAAGCGTCAAACCCGTTAATCCTCCCCCTAAAATGACTACATCTGCCTTGAATTCCTTTTCCATAATTTATCCGTTTTAATCCATCATCAACAATCTAATGCGGGTTCGGTTGACACTTACGGTCAGTAATTGATCATTACAATTCAAAATCATGAATAATCTGGTTATGATTTCTCTGCATTTCGAAGCAGAAAATCAATCGCCGGCAAAGCTCTGCTTCTCTTTCAGCATAGATTCATTTTGCCTGTCTGACGCTGCTTTTCCTGTTTAACCGGGTTTACCAAAAACAGTAGTACGAGAGCAAACAAACTCAACCCTGCTTCAGCGAGGAAGGCCCCGCTGTAGCCGTAGATATCAGCAAATCTGCCACCCGCAACGCCCAGCAGAAGCCCGCTCAGATGGGTGATTACGATCTGAAGAGTAAAATCGGTACCTTCGCGGCCAGGTCTTACCAGATCCATTGCAGCGGTGTACATCGCCACAGTTGAAGCGCCATAAGCAATCCATAACAGAACGATCCCCAGATAAATCATTGGTAATCCAGGTAGTGAAACGAGGCTGAGCCGGTAGAAATAAATACCTGCCAGGAGACTGATTGCCAGGAATATGAACAAAGATTTGCCATAGCCCAGTTTCTTTACCATGTAACCTGCAAATATTGAGGCCACCAGAGCTGTGGTAGTTCCAGTAACCCCGGCCATAATTCCGATGTCTTTCACAGAGTATTCAAGATCAACAAGATAGGGCTTGACCAGCGTCATAATTCCCATAATTCCGGAATAATAAAAAAAGAGGATAAGCACCCATTTGTACATGCCGGGTATCCTGAAAAAGGTTACTATATCTTTTAATCTCACCTTCTTATCTTTTGCAGTCAGCTTATGGCAGGGTTTTTTGTAGAATCCCAGCGGAACAAGCGCTATGACGACAAATATGGCAAGAAACAGCAGCAGGTAAAACCAGCCCAGATAGTAATAAATCACCAGCAGGGCGCCGCTTCCGATCAGGCTGCCGGCAAAACCGCCAGCCGACTGCATGCTGTTGCCATAACCCCTTTCCCGCTTCTTTAAAATATGAATGGCGAAGGCATCTGTGGCGATGTCCTGTGTTGCAGAAGCAAGCACAGCCAAAACCATCAGGACGGCGATCAGACTGAAATCGGCCTGAAGGCTGAAAAATCCAATGGCAAAAATGATTGCGGCATAAAAAAACTCAGATCCAAAAATCCATCTTTTGTAATGGCCGAGGCTCCGTGTGCTGTTGTCCACTACGGGCGCCCAGAGAAATTTCAGCACCCAGGGCAACTTGACCAGTTGCAACATACCGATAGCTTCGAGAGAGTAATTTTCCTGCCGCATAATCACAGGCACTACCGTTGTGAAGAAACTCATCGGTACTGCCTGTGCTATGTAGAGGCTAAAAAGAACCGGGTATTTTTTCCAGTCTACCTTCGCCATTAAGTTAAAGTGCCAGCGAAAGGTTTATACCCAGGTTAAAAGGCACTCCCGGTTGTTGGTAGCGATTGCCAATGGCTTCGAAGTAAAATGCAGAATAGTCCTCACCGAGCACATTCTTAGCCCACAATTCGACCCCAAGTTTTTTTCTTTCGGCTCTCGCCCGAAGGTCGAGCAAGCCGTAGGCGCTTTGAGCCGCGCTGTTTTTCTCGTTCCAGTAGTGTTTGCCAAGTCCACGATACAGTGCAGTAATCTTCAGCCGGTCGGCCACTGAATTGGCCTTAAAAACCACGGTTTGATTAAGCTGGAGAGCAAGTGTATGCAAAGGTACGTAAGGGATAAAATTTCCGCTGTAATCGGTGGTTTCATTCACTTTATGATCAATGAATGTGGCATGGGTATAGCCATAGGTGACTATAGCTTCGGTATAATCGAAAATCCTTGCCCTGGTGCTGATTTCAAAGCCTTTACTCACCGAATGGCCTGCATTTTTCAGCATCGAACCCCGTCCGCTGGGCACCGTCTGGTAGATTTGCTGGTTGGTCCAGTCAATGTAAAACAGTGCGGCCTCCGCCATAATCCGGTTCTGGAGAAGCGAAGTCTTGTAACCCACTTCATAATTCCAGCTCTCTTCAGGGTCATACATCAGGTCTTCATCCCTCTCGAAAATGGCATTAAAGCCACCGGTCTTGTAACCTTTAGAAACCAGGGCATACACACTCGAATGCTCGTTCAGGAAATAATTCAGCGCCACCTTTGGCGAAAATACGGAGAACTGCATGGAAGGAAACAATGTGTCGGAGGCGGAAACAGGATTTTCACCCACAATGACATCATTACCGAAAGCAAGGCTGTTGTATTCCATGTCATATCGTAAGCCCACCACCAGCGACAGATTACTGACCAGAAAGTCGTTGAACGTTGACTGGTGGAACAATGCCACCCCTTTTTTGATTTCGGTGAAATCGCGCAGAATCTGCATGTTTTTTGGCAGATCGTTTACTGCAACATTCCGGTCGAAATCCTGGTAAAAGCCACTGGCGCCAAACAACCAGTCGTATCTTTTCTTTGGCTTTGACTTCAATATCACTTCCTGGGAGAACAGGTTCTGCAGCTGGCTCTGGGTGGCAAGAAACAGTGGATTTGCTGTAAAATCCTGATCAACGTCCTGAAAATCTTTCAGGTATTGATACGAAGTAGTAGATACCAGATCGAATTTATCTTCTTTATAATTGAAAACCAGTGCATTGGTAATCAAATCCCGGTCGTAACCGGAAGGATGATCGTAATTGATTTCGCTGTTATCCGGGTTTTCATTGTCAATTTTGGCATAAGGATAACCTCCCTGGTCGCTGAATTCGAAGCCGAAAATATTCTCACCGGTCAGTTTTTCATTGATTTTCCATGACAATCGGTTTCTGAAACCAACGGAATTGAGATGATCTACCTTTTCGCCGTTGTACTCGTTGGTATAAAATCCATCGTTGTGGCGGTAGTTTAAAGCAAGCGAGTAGCCAAAGTTTGAAACAGGCTTTGCGTAATGACTTACGTTCGCTCCATACTGACCATAGGTGCCGGCCGAAGCCATGAAACGTGTGCCGGTGTATTCGAGCGGCGAACGGGTAATTACGTTGATGATCCCGCCCATGGTATTCCGGCCGTACAGTGTCCCCTGAGGGCCTCTCAGGACTTCGATCCGTTCGATGTCGAAAAGGTCGAAATCGAAGGTGGCTTTATCAAAATAAGGGGCATTGTCCACATATAACCCGATGGATGGCTCATTGATCCTCGAACCGATCCCCCTGATGTAAATGGGCGAAGTAAGTTTTGATCCATATTCGGGCATAAAGAAGTTCGGTGCAAGAGAGGTTACATTTTTCACACTGCTTATGCCGGTTTCGCTGATTGAGCGGGAGGTCAGCACCGACACTGAACCGGCCAGTTCCCTCGAAGTTGCGTTTTCTTTTGGGGCACGGATCATGATTTCGTCCAGTTGCACTTCTGGCATGGAGGTGGAATCGGCAGCAAGGTAAACCATTTGTGGGTGAATGGATTCGATGCCAAGAATAAAAACTATTGCTGTAAAAATTATCTTAATCTTGTTCATTTTGAGTATTATAAAGTTATGTCGTTGTAAAACCACATCTATCGGCACAGGACGATTGATATGGAGGCTGACAGGAGTAAATGGTCTCAGCAGCAACGGGTTAAGAAAATGAGCGAAATTAAGCCTTGAAAGGAGGAGGCCGGACAAAAAGGCTGCCTGCATTTTCATCGCGAATGGAAATAATGCGGGCACTGAGGGAGATTAATGGGATTTCCGGGACAGATAAATCCGGATGTATTTGCGGTTCCGTGGCATAAATTAACTGCTGGTCATGCGCAAACTGGTAAATGCAGTTACTTTCTGAAATCTCACTATAAACCCGGCCGTGGTCATCATTTTCTACTGCCGCACTATCCGGCTCATCAAAACGCAGAAGGCGCTGAACCGTAATTACCGAGAACGAGGCAAAGTAAACAATGCCAACGATGATGAACGGTAAGTGAGATGAAAATAATCCGAAAAACATTTGCCACTCAATTTTGCGGCAAAAGTAGCAAAAAGAATATGAGGTACTCAATTACATTTTTCTTTTTGCAAAAAATGGCAGCAATGCGGATATCCGATTAATAATGCCCCAGAACAGATAAAACCGTCACCACATTCTTGCCTTCGTCAATTTCATAGATGATCCGGTCTTTGTGGTTGAGCCGCCGCGACCAGAAACCTGACAATTCGTAACGCAATTGTTCAGGTTTTCCGGTTCCGGTTTTTGGATGTTCTTCAAGCTCATGAAAAATCGTTTCAACTTTTTGGATGGTAGAAATATCTCCGCTTTTTGAAATTTTCAGCAAATCCTTTTGCGCTGTTACCTTTATTTTGATTTGATATCTTCCCATAAAGTTTCTGCTGCAACTGGAATGGAATCTTCAAATTTTGCCTTTTTGATTTTCGTAACAAATTCAGGATCATAAGGGCTAACCTCGGCCTTTTCGGTTTCAAAGGCAATCCCGAGTTCCTTGAGCAATTGCTTGATCAGCTTCAATTTGCTGCCTTCGGTTTTAAGAATGATTGTTTCCATAGTGGTTGATTTTTTTTGCAAAAATAGATAACGATCAGGATTTTCAAATCTTATTATTAATGAATTCAGGTTTCTAAAGTTTCGACTAATCCTGACTTTTTGATGATCAACCGCATTAAGCCTTTGATGTCGCTTAATTTTCCTTTGCTTGCATTTTTATAATTTTAGTATGTTTGCCTTACATTTCAATACTTTACACCATGAGCAATTTCGATCCAAACAATGAAAAACCCGGTCATTGGGCAGGTTGGCCTTGGTATTATTATGTGATCTACATTGCAGCAACTTTATTTGTTGTTAGAATTTTTCTTTTTTGAAGTGGCTCTGCAGTCGTATTGCATCATATCATCAAATATTCATAAAACGCAGTACTTAAGTGATTAACGCTTAAGTCCGGGTATTTCCAAATCATAGAAAAATTCCTTTAAAAACTCTCTTCTAAGAATTATTCCAAAAAAATTGATCGTTGTGCTGAACTGCCTGATTTCCCAAAACTGCTTACTTTTACCGGCGCACAGGAATTTTTATTCAGCAACCTAACTTAAAACAGGGCTATGCAGGTAACCAAAGAACAGGCTTATGAACAAATCAGGATGCTGATTGAGCGTTTCAGCGAACAGGTTGAAGATTACAAACACAACAAATACAACGAACATCAAACGCGGATTGACTTTATCAACCCGTTCTTCAAAGCGCTGGGATGGGACATGGACAACACGCAGGGTCATGCCGAAGCCTACCGCGAAGTGATACACGAGGACAAAGTGAAGGTGGGCGGCGTAACCAAAGCACCCGACTATGGCTTTACCCTTTTCGGCCAGAGGAAGTTCTTTGTGGATGCCAAAAAGCCTTCGGTGAACATTAAAGACGACCTGGCGCCCGCTTACCAGGTGCGACGATACGGCTGGAGCGCCAAAGTGCCCATCTCCATCGTTACCGATTTTGAAGAGTTCGCCGTTTACGACTGCACCAAAAAGCCGAAACCTGCCGATAAAGCCTCCGTAGCGCGCATCAAATACCTGACTTTTGACCAGTACCTCGATGAGTTCGATTTTCTGTGGGATGTATTCGCTAAGGAAAATCTCCCGAAAGGCCGCTTCGACAAGTATGTGCAAAGCGATACTTCAAAAAAGGGAACTGCCACCGTTGACGACGAATTTCTCAAATCCATCGAAGAATGGCGCAGGTACCTGGCCACCACCATTGCCCTGCGCAACAAAACGCTGAGCGAGGACGAGCTGAACTTTGCCGTGCAGAAAACCATTGACCGCATTATTTTTCTTCGCATGTGCGAGGACAGAGGCGTTGAACCTTACGGCGAGCTCAAAAAAGCTGCCGAAAAAGGCGATGTGAACCAAAACCTGCTCAGACTTTACAAAATTGCCGACGACAAATACAATTCCGGATTGTTCGACTTTGAACATGACAGCATCACGCCCGGCCTGACCATTGACAACAAAGCGCTGAAAACCATCATCAAAGAGTTGTATTATCCGCACTGCGAGTATGAGTTTTCGGTGATGCCAGCCGACATACTCGGCAGCGTTTACGAGCGCTTCCTCGGGAAAACCATCCGGCTAACACCTGGCCACTTTGCAAAAATTGAAGAGAAACCCGAAGTGCGTAAAGCCGGCGGGGTGTATTACACGCCAAAATATGTGGTGGACTACATTGTGCAAAACACTGTGGGAAAGTTGCTCGAAGGGAAAACCCCTACTGAGGTGGAGAAAATCAAAATTTGCGACCCCGCCTGCGGCTCCGGCTCATTCCTGATTGGCGCTTACCAGTTTATACTCGACTGGCATTTGCAGTATTACACCGAAAACCCGCCCAAAAAGACCAGGCAAAACCCGCTGACGCCCGACGGCAATCTGACCACCGCCGAAAAAAAGCGCATCCTGCTCAACAACATCTTTGGTGTGGATATAGACGCCCAGGCTGTGGAAGTTACCAGGCTTAACCTGCTGCTCAAAGCCCTCGAAGGCGAAACACAGGCCTCCATCAGCCAGCAGCTCTCGTTTTTTCACGACCGGGTGCTGCCCAACCTCGGCAACAACATCAAATGCGGAAACTCACTGATCGGCTCCGACTTTTACGACAACCAACTTGACCTTTTTCCCAACCAGATGAAAAAAATCAACGCCTTCGACTGGAGACAGGGCTTCCCTGAAATCTTCCGGCAGGGAGGATTTGATGCAGTGATTGGGAATCCGCCATACATACAATTGTCTTTATTTGAATGGTTTGACCCAGATCAGAAAAAATATGTGCTTGAACATTATTGTTCATCAATGGGACGTCTCAATACTTTCGGCTTTTTTATTGAAAAAGGAATTGACTTACTCAAAAGCAGCGGGAATCTCGGATATATAATCCCAAATACAATTCTTACGCAGGAGTACTATCAACAATTGCGAAAACTTATCTTGACTGAGACTTCCATAAGAGAAATTGTAGTTTATCCTAAAATGGTTTTTGCAGACGCTGTAGTTGAGACCATTACCCTTTTGTTGACAAAACAAGATATTGGAGAAAAAGTAAAAATTACTGAATGCCACAGTGTGACAAGTTATTTTTCAAAGCAACTTGATAAATCTGTTTTTCAAAAATCCTATCAGAATCAATTTCTTGTAAAAGTAAATGCAGAAATTTTAGATATCAGAAATACCTTTGATGCAAAGCGATTGAAAATTGGCGATGTTGCAGAGGTGAATCAGGCAATCGCACTAAAAAAGGACCGTGCAGCATTTATTTACAAGTCAAATGATGGTAATGATTACAAACCACTTCTGGATGGTCGTGATATTAACAGGTATTCATTGAGCTGGCCTGGCAATTACCTTAAATATGATCTTAACACGATTCATAGCTGTAAACGAGAGGATATTTTTGTTGCCAAGGAAAAAATATTCTTCAGACGCGTTTCATCTAATCTGATAGCAACATTAGATACAAGCCAGTATTACGCTTTAAATACCCTTGTTGTGATCAATTTAAAACCTAAAATAGAATTTGATATTCGATATTTGTTAGCCATTTTCAACTCAAAAGCTGTGAATTGGTACTACAACAGTTTTTTCAAATCCACTAAAAAGGTATTTTCTGAGATTCAAGCTCGTTCAGTTAAGCAAATTCCAGTCCCACCGATTGATCTGTCAGATATTAGACAAATAGCAATCCACGAAAAAATCGTTGCTTTGGTTAACAACCTCCTCGAACTCTACAAGCAACTGCAAACAACCCGGCTTGAGACGCAACGCGAGCAGCTACAGCGCACCATTGACCATACCGAGCGGAAGATTGATGAGTTGGTGTATGCGCTTTACGGATTGAGCCAGGAGGAGATTGAAATTATCGAAAATAGCCTTAAATAATCAATAAACACTTAAATTATTTGATTGACTATGAACAGAACATTAAGAATTACCGGAACCGGAAAACTATCGGTAACGCCGGATACTGTTACAATTGACTTCCCAATCGAAGCTCTCGATTATCAGTACGAACAGGCAGTTATAAAAGTTAACAATGCAGTAAACAAGTTGAAAGAAATCCTAAGTGAGCTGGGTTCGGATGCAAACCAGTTGAAGACAAACAACTTTAGAGTGAACCGTGAAACACGTTACAACAAAAAACTGGAAATTCATGAATTTGCAGGTTTCTCGGCAAAGCATGATATGTCTTTAGAGGTGGCATTCGACAATAAATTGATCCATGATATTCTACAAAAAATCGTAGCATCTGACATTGATGTGGATTTTAGAATCAATTTTACGGTAAGTGATAAAAAGAGCGCAGTTGACCGACTGATTGGCAATGCGATAGAGGATGCGGCTGATAAGGCTAAATTGATAGCCAAGGCATCAGGAATTGTACTAAAGGAAATCCTCAGCATTGATTACGCGTTTTCAGAAGTTAGATTCAGGTCTGATTTTGACATGGTGTATGATACAAATGAAATGCTGAGTGAGGTATCATCAGCGCCCGACATATCGCCATCGGATATTAACTTAAGCGAAAATGTAACTATCACCTGGAGAATTGAATAGAACGAAAATACTGAATTGAGCCTGCATTATTTTGCTTCGTTTGACTTAACACTAACTATTGGAATCTGTCATTTCTGATTTTTGCGGATGGCATTTATTGTTATAAATGTATCTTTGCAGCCGAAAGACGTTCAGACCGGCCACTGTATCGGTAAGTGGATTCGCACCCTGAACGTCTTTTTGCATTAGCTGCCTTTGTTACAGAAAGGCAATCAATCGAAGTTATTGTTCATTTTTTTCGCCAATCTCACCACTTCCCAAAAAGAAAAGATTGGGAGTCAGTTTTATTACATAACTTTGCATCAACTCTTGTGTGTTTACGTATGCCTGTTCTGCTACTGTCATTCATGCAGGAGTTTGATTTAAGTAAACCCTGTGGTCACGCGCATCTTAATTCTGGTGTAAACGCATCGCAGGGTTTAGTTTTTACATAAAAATATCAATGGCAGTCATGGCTTGAACTCCATTTAATAATTTTCTTGTCTCAAAATGTCGATGTGGTTTGTTGGCTTTTGTTTTATCTTTGCT
Organism: Bacteroidales bacterium; assembly: GCA_036794825.1. Lineage (GTDB taxonomy): Bacteria > Bacteroidota > Bacteroidia > Bacteroidales > 4484-276 > RZYY01. The sequence goes on from DAIRGA010000027.1 coordinate 11,891, forward strand.
GCCGAAACCTGTTTAAGTAAACTCTCGGACTGTAGATCCGGGAGGCCATGCTTAAACAGTTTTTTTTTGCGTTACCTAAGTGCTTAATCTGAATTTGTCTAAGATTTCTGGATAGTTCACATCACAATACCATGTTGTGTTACTTTTTGCGCGTTGATCCGGATACGCTAAATGATTACCAATGTGCTGAAACCATTAAGCAATTAGCTGAAATACGGAAACAGGAGAACAAACAAAATGGTTAATCGAGGTGATTACGTTCTCTGAATCGCTGAGTGAAGATAGATGGATCGGGTGGACATTGGTTCTTACCCTTCCCCAGCAGCCAACGGTAAAAAGCGATAAAACTTTCGACGGCAAAGGCTAAAAAATAGAGGGTAAATACAGCCGCCGGCAAGAGGAAAAACAGCGTTACGATGATGTAAATCAGAATTTACATAACAAATAATTTGTGCAAAAATAATCAATGGAATTAACCAAAGAACAGATCAGCACCTGCAAAGCAACGCATGGTAAGGTGTTTAAGCACACAAGCAAAGATGGCAAAATGTGCCTTCTGAAGTCGCCTGATTTGAATGTAATAGATGCCTGCCGGACAATTAGCGGAGGGAGTAGCATCAAATTCGATAAGGCGCTGGTGGATAACTGCTGGATTGCCGGTGATGTAGAGTTGCGTAATGCTAGTAAATATCAACTTGGGCTGTTCGACTGGTTGGGTGGCATCATCGAAAAGGTGGACGAGGATTTGGAGGAGCTTTAAGCCTTGCGAAAATTGAGAGGCCCGGGGCGGGTGATCGCCACGACATCGTCAAGGCCGTAACATACAAGTACAGAGTAATAAGGGCTTATGTGCGTTATTATTTGAAGTACACTCCCAAAACGATTGACAAAATGAGTATTAAACAACTGGCAGAGACATTTAACGATTTGCTATTTGTGAGGTCAGGCCGCAGTAGGATGGAACCGGAGGACTAAAGAAGCCTGATAATACCGTAAATGGCAAGTGCCCCAAGATAAACTATTCTAAAGCCAATGATCACAATATTAAAGGCCATACCATCAAAACTACCAAAGTAAATGGCAACGATTAAAACGATAATCCAATAGATAACAGACATTTTTTTCATTTGCCAAAAATAAAAAAATGAGCGGAACGCCAGTACATTACACCAGCGAACTTATTGATAAAGCGTGGAAGCCGCTTGACAACTTCATCTCAAAGCTCTAAAAAAGTCTGTTGGTAAGATCATTTCGCAGGTAATATTCAGCAGTTACACCATGAGCCAGGATGAGAAATACAACAACGTACAGCCGTTTACAATTGAACTGATAAGCGACGACGATGTGGATTTATATAAAAGAGAGAGGATTAATTGATGCCTGGAAAACTTTTGACATACCTAATTTTGAAATCAGGATGCGAATCCACAAACTCCACTGTGAAATCAGGGAAGCTGGTAACCATTTGCCATTTACCACAATCATACGGGAACGAACCGACGGTATCCACGCGAATGTCCTCAAAACTGGTAACAATTTGCACCTGGAAATCGGCAAAGCTTTCGACCACCTGCACACGACCATACAGAGGGATGCTCTTACACTTGCAATCAGCAGTAACGGGCTTGTCGGCCTGGGTAAAGCAGGCGGCAATGGCAAACAATATTATGGAGATGAGTTTCATCAGCGCAAATTTATGTAAATAAAATGAAACGACCTGCAGCGCATATCGTATTTGGTAATGTTGAAACCGAATCCCTCATTAATGCCAATTCATCGGTTTCGATAGCAGTAACCGGCTCTAACTTGGAAGGTGTCATTTTGAAGGCCTCTACGCTTTGCGCTGCAACCAAAGGTTTTGGCGGCTTTACGGGCATAGCCCCCTATCTCGTTCAGTTTTTGATCGGTTGCGCTGGTAATTGCTGCCAGATCGGATAATGAAGATCCCAATTCAATACCTGGCTACATTAAATTCTTAAATCCCTGCCCAAATCCTTCAACAGCCCTTTTTACAGCATTCAGTTTCAAAAACGAGGCACCAAAACTGATCGCAGATGCTTTGTGTACGTGTAATGTTTTTTGTAACTTTGTTGTCGCAACGGATATGCTATCCATAGCAGCATTGCCGTTACTGATAAACTTAATAGTGTATGTTATGCTTTGGTCGCTCATCGGTGCTTTTGATCTGCTTTGTGGGAATGTTTGGTTTTGGCCTTACCACTAATCTTTACAGTAATTTTTTGCGCATTTCAAAAAAATCAAACGACATAATTTCTCTCATTTCTGGTGTTTTGTTGGCCATCCTGGTTTTTTATGCTAGGTAGCTATTGATTTACAATGGCCTCTTCCTTGCGTATTCAATCCAATTATTGCTATTTTTACGCTTTTCTGATCTTGCAAACTCAGGGTGTATTTTAAAACATTCTTCATGCTGCTGTTTATCCTAACTATTTACATTACAATTGGTGTTATTTCGGCATTTACCCACCTCGGTAATGGGTTTTTAATTCGATGATTTGGGCAATTCCGCTACTTCCTTTTATGATAATATACTTAATGATATTTGGCGATGAAAAGAAACGTGCAGAGGCATTTTCATTAATCATTACTCTCTTGTTGCTATTTGTTATTATTTTTTTTATTGTAATATCAATTCAGGAACTTATAGCCTAATTACCCTTCGCCCCCTCTTTTCTCAGCCACTCCAGCTTCTTAATCCTTTGCGCCCACTCTTCATCACTAAGGCTGGCAGGGTTCAGCCTTTTGGCGGGCTTCCATTTGGTGAGGTTCATGTCGGTAAAGCCTTCGTCGATGAACGACTTTTTGAAGTGGTTCACGGCTTCGATGCCGGCCAGGCGCGGGGCGTCCTTTTCGATGTAACGTTTAACGGCGGCTGCCTGCTGCTTGAGGTGGCGGGTAAACTGGGTTACTGTGAGGGTGGCCATGATTGTTTTAGGTTATTTTTGCTTAGAATTTAAATTGATTTTATGCAATGAAAACTACACAAAACGATGTTAATCATTACCTGCTTAGCGAGCTGGTAAGGCTGCGCGCTAAGGCGGAGGCAAATGAAGGTGTACTTCGATTTTTAATTGAACATTACTGGCCTGAGGCTGCTGAGATGCTTTTGCAAAAAGTTCGTGTAATGGAGCGAAAACGTCTTGAGCAGTTGCTGATAGATCATCCTTTGCTGCGCGGCGATTTTGACGATTTATTTCAGCAATTAACTTCTTTGGACTGATGGTGATGTGGTCTTTTGGTTTGTTTTTCATATTAAATTTCGTTGCTTTTGTCGAAATCGGGTTTTTTTGGTGTAATTTTGCGAACGATAAACGCTGGTTATGATTCGGGCGGAGATGAGAACCGCTTTGCTTGATTAACCAGCGTTTATTATTTTGTTTATTGCATAAATGTATTCTTTTCCATTTACAATCTCTACATTTAAGCGATATTGCTCACCTCTCCACATGAAAGAATAATAATTATAGCCCGTTACTCCCCTTGCTTTTTTCTTGATGTATTTTGATTTTTCGGCTGTATTTATGCCTTGTTTTAATGGAGCATGGTCTAAGTATTTAGCGGACTTAACAATACTGTGTACGTGCATTGCTATATCTTTTAGATGTGGGTCTGCAAAATGATCGGCAATACCTCTTACACTTTTTCTAAAAATAGTTATCCCATTTGATTTAAAATTAGGCAATGTTAAGAAATCGCCTTTTTCGGGTACATTTGATTTTATCCAGTTTTCAATTTCTACAGTCTTTATGTTCTGGATAGTTTTGATAATAGCTTTCTCCACCTTCTCCCTCATTGCGGGTTTCACCTTGGCAATCATTGGGTGCTGGTCGGTAAACAGTACGCCGTCTTTTCCGGGGTTGTTGCGCATTACTGGCGGTGGCAGGGGTACGTCGTCGGGGGGCTGCTTTGCGAGGCTCGCAGGGTCGGGGTTGCGTACCTGCTTTACTGAGCAGCGGCAACCCCAGTCGGCGGGTGGCATCCAGGTATCCCAGAAGGGGTCGTCAACGCGTTTCACTATTCCATAGAGGCGTTTGTGCTCGTTGCGGGGTTCGCCGGCGGTGCTGGGCATGTATTCGAGGTAAGGGTAGAGGTCGCTGTCGCGGGTGATGTCCTGCCAGTTGAGGGCGGCGCGGCTGGTGCGCACGGCGTGGAGGTGCTCGGTGCGCATCCAGTTGACGTTGTACTGGGCGTTGATACCAAATTGTTGGGATTGGAAGCAAGAGACTCCGGGTTGCTCAAACCAGATCAACATAACCATCATATAAAGCATTATCCGATTTAGCGCACGTTTCGCGACACGGTAACAGTGTACATTCCGGTGAGGATGGTTATCGAACTCCTCACGCTTACACTATTCACCTGAGGGAACCTGAAATTACTGATCTGTAGGTTGTATGTGATGCGAAACATTTACTTTTATCAAAATTTTATCACCATGAAATTCATTATTCTCTTCTCATTCGTGCTGCTGTTTGCACCGTCAAACCGTATTTCCAAAGATTGCCGATGCAACCTCACCAAACTTTATGGCAGGGTAAGGTTTGTTAATGATGGCGCTGATTTCCGTATTAAATTCCTGAGCAACAACCCCGATCTGAATATCAAATTTGTTACACGCCCGGCCAACAAATGTGGCGAGTGGCAAATTGTCGAAGGTGGCGAGGATTTCACTGTAGCAGTAGTGGATGGAGGCGAAGCCTTTACCGTTCGATACAATGAATCAAACCCGGGGGTTAATTAACTTTTCCAGGTTCTACGGGCAAATCGATATACATTTTGATTAAAAAGAACTGTTGATTTTGAACGCCAGCCTTTTGATCCAGCTTGTAATGACGGATCACGGCGGCGGATATCTGGAACAAATCAGTAAAAGGACAGGATATTTTGACGGCACAAGGCAACGCATAAATGGCGAGTATTTTCTTCACTTCATCCTCCGGGTATTTTGTCGGGTTCTCTTGCAAGATGGTGCCTGTTATCTCAATGTTATAATCCTCCAATGAGTGGTATTCCTTTACACTTCCACTGCGGCCTGCTACATAAGTACGACCGATCTTTTTGTTTTGCGTTATTACCACCAGGGCGTTGACCAGCTTTATGTTTAGCGTGCTGTCGCCCTCGGCTGTCAGCGTTACATCGCTAAAAAAGGGCGTTCCCAATACCAGCGTATGTTTTGCGGCAGGATAATAGCACAGATTACGGTGAGGTTGTTGATCGAACTCCTCACCCTCAGCCTGCTCACCTGCGTGAATTTGAAATTAACCGATATGATTAAAAGGTAATTTGTTGTTTAAGTGTTTTTTTGGAGTAGTGTTGCAGCCTAAACTAAACCCTTTAATCACGCACACCTTAAATCTGGTGTAAACGCATCTCAGGATTTAGTTTTTGTCAGGGAACGCTAAGGACAAGCATACCAGAACCGAAAATTAAAGCAGTATCGAACCAATTATGAATTGGTGTGAATCGGACCTGCTGTGAATCGGATCAGTAATAACCTTCGTTTAATCATTGTCTCTCCTGAACCAACGAAATGGGATAATGTTTTTTAAGCTGTCCAAGGGCCGAAAAAAAGAAAGTACCATCACAACGAAAGTAAACAACAACCCCGCGCCAACAATAAGCAGCAGCACGATAAAGGCCGCCGAAACGATCTGTTCAATCATGGCCGGGAAGAAAAAGGATAAACACAAACTGAGCAATTAGAAACAACACCAACATCCAAACAGTCACACTGAGTGAAGATACCATCCAGGCAACAACAACAACGCTTGTGCCGGCAAACTGGAACCAGTTTAGCGTTCTGGGCTGAACGTGCAGAGTTTCGATAAAACGACCAAATGAAAAGAAATTGAACAGCAAACCAATCAACCATCCAAAACAGAAAAAAGTAAAGAAGTAATATAGTAAGCGCATGACCTCAGTTGTATATGAAATTAATCTGAAAGACCTTGTCCCGGGCATAATTGCAAAGAAAGACAGTGTATTTGATTCATCTGTTGGCAAAATTAGTAATATTCATAACAAGCTGAATTTTTAACAAGTTTTCTTCACAGAATGAAATATTAATATTCATTTGTGTATCTTTGCAGCCGAAAGACGTTTGAAGCGGCCACTGTATCGATAAGTAGATTCGTAACCCAAGCGTCTTTTTCCATTAGCTGCGTTTGATAACGATGGGCAATCAATCGAAGTTATTGTTCATTTTTTTCGCCAATCTCACCACCTCCCAAAAAGAAAAGATTGGGAGTTAGTTTTATTACATAACTTTGCATCAACTCTTGTGTGTTTACGTATGCCTGTTCTGCTACTGTCATTCATGCAGGAGTTTGATTTAAGTAAACCCTGTGGTCACGCGCATCTTAATTCTGGTGTAAACGCATCGCAGGGTTTAGTTTTTACATAAAAATATCAATGGCAGTCATGGCTTGAACTCCATTTAATAATTTTCTTGTCTCAAAATGTCGATGTGGTTTGTTGGCTTTTGTTTTATCTTTGCTGCCGAAACCTGTTTAAGTAAACTCTCGGACTGTAGATCCGGGAGGCCATGCTCAAACAGTTTTTTTTTTGCGTCCTTTATGAGGTTAATCAATACAGGCGAATCCTGCTCTGAACCGTTGATGTTTGATTAACCTTTTTTCTTCAGCAAGTGAAATATTAATGTTAATTCATGTATCTTTGCAGCCTGAAAAGACATTCAGACCGGCCACAGTTACGGTAAGTGGTACCGCATCCTGAATGTCTTTTCATTTTAGTATCTTAATGTTATACAGATTGATTTGGTTATCGTAACGTTTTGCAGATTGATCATTTTTATTATTTTTGTAAATCATGACAAGTAAACAAAAAGAGACGTACGAAACTTTCACTGATAAACTGTCGAATGGCATTCCGGTTTATTGGTGGTACGATTACGAGGATGCGGTTTTTCGTTCGCATTACGAAGGTGATGCTACCCGATTTTTTGTAAAATACGCATCGCATTATGGTAAGGAAATCGAGTTGTTTAAGAAAACCAGCAATGTACTTATGGATGCTTATTCCGATCTGGACAAGGTGCTGATTACAAAAGAGGATTACGAAAACTTTCCGCAGGAAGCCAAATTTAAACAGTAACCGCAACGGACAAGGCTGCAGCGCATGAAACAAGGCGGTGGGATGCGAGTGGTTGACCATGGTTACCTGTTATAGTTGAGGGGCATTGATTTCAATGCTCCTTATTTTTTCGTAATATGACTTGGATTCCTCTTCTAAGGTCTTAATCAATGCCCTGTCTTTTTTATCATCTAAGGTCCTTATTTTTTCGTAATATTCATGTCCTTTTCCCGGTTCAATCCCCATCTGTTTTGCTTTCGTTTCAAGCTGTTGGATGGTGCTTTGGTCTAATACCATTTTGTAGGATTTATCTTTAGCAAACAGCATTTGAGGGGTGTTTACCTGGCATTCCATTATCACTCCGTTTTGTTTCACGTTCATCAACACGCCGGTATAGCCTTCGGGTGTATTGTGCCGTTTAATTTGCACCACCTCAAACTTTTCGGAAATTGCCTGGATGGTTTTTTCGATTTTATCACCACTGGCAACAAAGGTGTTTCTCACCATGTCATTTACCTTGCTAACATCCCCTTCATAGTCGTGATTTGCTTTTTCGATAATCCTGGCTTTGGATTTAAGGTTGACGGGTGTAACTTCAATTTTAAGTTTGCGGGCGATGGTTTTGCTTTTTTTGTCAAAATCTGCTGCCTGGTCATAGGCTTTTTGGATGATCAGATTTACATCCGTCAACTCCCTGATGGCGTTTTCTACCTTCTCTCTCACTTCCGGTTTCACTTTGCTGATCATTGGGTGCTGGTCGGTAAACAGTACGCCGTCTTTTCCGGGGTTGTTGCGCATTACTGGCGGTGGCAGGGGTACGTCGTCGGGGGGCTGCTTTGCGAGGCTCGCAGGGTCGGGGTTGCGTACCTGCTTTACTGAGCAGCGGCAACCCCAGTCGGCGGGTGGCATCCAGGTATCCCAGAAGGGGTCGTCAACGCGTTTCACTATTCCATAGAGGCGTTTGTGCTCGTTGCGGGGTTCGCCGGCGGTGCTGGGCATGTATTCGAGGTAAGGGTAGAGGTCGCTGTCGCGGGTGATGTCCTGCCAGTTGAGGGCGGCGCGGCTGGTGCGCACGGCGTGGAGGTGCTCGGTGCGCATCCAGTTGACGTTGTACTGGGCGTTGATACCTGCCTGCCTGACCTCGCTGCCTGCAGCCCTGCGCATCTCGGCGGTCTGCCAGTAGGATTTGTAACCGGCAAAGCGTTCGGCGCTGGTATGTAGCTTTTGTACGATCTGGAAGTATGGGCTGTCGGGGGTTACCTCGCCGAATACCTGATCTATGGCGCTGCCAAGCTGCGATCGGGTGTACTGGAACAGGTCGCGTTGTATGAACATGTCTGGGTTTTTGGCGATGTCGGCGGCGATGGCCGGCAGTTGATCGTCGAGGCCGCGGGCGATACTTATATTGCCTGAATCCTTTAACACAATTTCATTGTGTCCGTGTACAGGGCATCCTGATCGCTGTTTGTTTTTTTCTGCTTCTGGTATCGGTTGGTGGTAAAATCTTCAAATCTCTCCTGCGTTCTTTATCTTAACAGTTGTATTAACCCTGAAAATGAATTAGCTATGCGTACAAAAAATTTGTTAGTCAGTCTGTTAATGATGCTTTTAGCCGTCGGTATCACTGCCCAGAACGAAACCAATCCAAAACTGGTCATTGATCATCCCATCTCATATGGAACGATCCTGGTGGTTGATGTTTGGAAGGTGATTCGAACCTCAAATTTCACAACAGATGATTTGGACTCCATGAAAAAGGCGATCATTGTTTTTGAAAAAAGCAACAAGGAACAGAGCGAAATGATTAAAAAACAACAGGATGAAATAGCGAAACTTCAGCGGGCTAATAAGGAAGTAGAATCCGAAATTCAAAGTCTCAGGAAAACAGTCGAAAAGCTACAGAAAAGAATTGATGCCATTTAGAAAAAAATCCCTTAATGCAATTGTTACCTTTTAATACCCTCATTTTCAAGAATGTTTTAATTTATTCTAAAGAAATCGGCGCTCGCAGCCACGCATTGAATTTTGGAAGCTTTTTTCATAGCTCATTCAGCATACAAAAGTAAATTGATTGATTCCATGCAACCGTCAAAGTCTCCCGGATACAGTTGCAACTCGGCAATAATCAGTGGATTATTATTGTCAGTATCAGCAAGGATCTGCAATTGCCGATGTATACTAATAGTCCTTGCTTTTTAAAACCAGGCTATCTCAGTCATCAGCGCTTCATTACTTATCTAAGCAGATTTTTTGTTTTGATGAAGACTTAAAACAGCACTGATGCGATCCTAACTCAGGGCAGCCGGTGGTAGATTTTCCCAACGATTCGCCAGCCTTCGTCAAACTTGTAAAAAAGCAGGTAATCGGTAAAAATGCGTTTTTCGTTGCGGATCAGATCGAGCTTGGCCATAGCAGCATCGGCGGTAATATCAATTTCGATGATATCGGCGGTAGTCAGAAACTCAGGGCCTCCGGGGTTTTGCGCTTTCCTGGCCTCCACCATTTCAATCCATTTTTCGATCGGAAGTTTTTGGATCTCGTTGTCTTTGGTTTTGGAAAGCAGTTCAAAGGTTGGATGAAACCCTGCACGGATTTTTTCAATATCACCCCAGTTTTGAAGCCCGTCCACATAAGCCGATTGAATTACGGCCCTGATGGCTTTTTCTTCATCTGAAAACGATCCTGCCTGAGCATGAGCAGGCTGAGAGCAGAACAACATCAGAATTACAACGAAAATACCTGTTAATGAGCAGAATAGAGTTGCTTTCATGATTTTGAAATTTTTTGGTAAAAATAGGTATTATTCCAATTTTCGTCTGAAAGTCAGCGGGATGTTTTCGTTGTTTGGAGCGCCAATTTCAACCAGTTCCCAATCCTTATCATAACCCGCAATTTTATGCCTGAGTACGGTAACCTTGTCCAGTGGAGGCACACCTGCGCCTTCCCAATTGATCAGCTCCACCCGGTATTGTAACGTTTTTCTTCGCCCGTTGATGCTCACTTCAATATCTACGTTTTGTTCGGGTTCTAAATCGGGGATCAGAATGACGATTTCTCTCATATTGGTAAATTTTTTTGGTAAACCATTCACCCTTATCATTTCTACTTTCGTGCCAGGGTACTCAATCAACTGAATGGATGGAATTTAGGTAATAAACGTTGTGAAATTCACATAGAGAAGTGTTCCATTTCTTCGTCGCATTGTCCATTAATGAACATTTTGTTCCGGAATATTTGCCCCAAAGAATTCAATTTCTTTTAATCCTGTGGCAAACCATGAAATCCAACCAAGCTGATTTAATGTTCAATTGTGTAGGCAACTCCACCATAAACCATAGTTCCATAGATCGGGGCGTACATAAAGGCAGCGTCGTCGAGATGCCTCTCATCCTGGAGGTAGTTGAATATATTGTTCACACCGGCATAAAGCCTGAACTGGTTTAACTGCTTCGACACCTTTGCATTGAAAAGCATGAAGGGATCAGTCTTTTTGATCTTTGATTGGTCGCCATTTACCAGGTCAACATCCAGATTATAATAATCTATGTATAAATGTCCCTGATAATTCCCGGAAAGTGCCATAATCCAGGTTCCCGGCCGATACTCAACCTTCAGATTTCCCGTTGTAACCGGAAAACGGGAAATATACCTGCTGTCGGACTCATATACTGTCCCAACCCAGTCTTCTCGAGGGTAGTTATACTCGCCATGATTGAAGGTAAGATCCAGTCCCAGATCAAGATTTTTCCTGACGTTTGCTATAAAAGAGAGTTCAACACCCTGAACCACAGCATCATCAATATTACGCCACTGGTAGTCGTAGCCGAGAGCACTCACATCGGGGTCTGCCTCTGAAAAGCCAATTTTATTCTTCAGCGTTGTCCTGAAGAGATTAATGGATGTTCTGGTATTTTTCGAGTAATAGTCGGCGGAAATATTGTAGCTGATCGAAGTCTCGGCTTCCAGGTCAGAAGATTTCCACACGCGTGGCGATCCGCTGCAAAGGTGGAGGTCTTCGGAAAAACCAAATGGCGCCCTGTAGCCCGTTCCAACGCTGGCCCGCATCGCAAGTTTTTCGGTGAAATCGTATTTCATGGCAAGCCGCGGGTTGAGTGAGGTTTCGGAAAAGTTGGTTTTGGGGAAATTCTCCGTCTGAAAGACGATCTCGTCGGTGGCAAATTGTTCTCCGGAATTATGGCTGTCGAAGCGAAGCCCTGCAATCACCGTCAGATTGGTCATGGCTATCCATTCGTCCTGAAAAAACAAGCCGAATTCACCACCCCTTTTGTCACTCACCGACTTGTATGCCATTCCCAGGAATTCACTTTCAGGGTCAATCACCATGTACATTCCGGACTCTTCCAATTTGATGTAATTTCCCTGCACGCCGAACAGCAAGCGGTGTCGACGGTGAATTGTCTCAAAAGTGAGGGCTGCATTGATCGAATTTTCGTCGGCAAGGTAGGGACGCATGTCTCTCACATCCGGTGTACTGTCGTTGTGGAGCGACATATAATCGGTAAGAAAAGTATCATTCGTTGCATCCCTTTTGTGGCTTACATAGGCTACACTCAGGTTGATTTCGGATTTTGTTCTGATCTTTTTGGTGTAGTTCATCTGGCTTTCGTAGCGGTTGGTAAAAATCTGCTCTGTTCCTTCGGTGTAGGGATTTTTATAGGCATCATCCTCCATAAAACCGCCCGCCCTGAACTCAGAAATAGCTTTACCTCTTAAAATCAGTTTGTCGTTTTTGAAAAAAGCATTGTCGAAATAGAGTCCAAAGCCAAGAGTGGTAAGGTTGGCTGCGACGCGGTCGGTGAAATTGTCTTTTATTTTAACTTCGCTCTTTGTAAGTCCTTCGCCAGTTTGGTCAATGGCATCTTCGGTGAGTCGCTGGGCAAAGATATTCACGCCGATGTTTCCTTTCGAATTCCGCATAGAAGAGTTAATTCCATATCGGTTGGTGTTGTGATTTCCAAACTGAACATCAACAGTGGTCGAGGGTTTCATCGCAGGTTCTTTGGTAACTATGTTAATTGCACCTGCCACAGCGCCGCTTCCATACAACGCTGAACCAGCGCCTTTTACCACCTCTATCCGGCCAACATCAATGGTGCTCATCTGCTGAAGCCCGAAAACGCCGGCAAGCCCCGAATACATGGGCTGCCCGTTAATCAGGATCTGCGTATGTTCGGCGCCAAGCCCCTGCATCCTCACCATCGTGAAATTGCAGGACTGGCATTGGTTTTCGACTCTTACACCCGGTGTACCTTCGAGCGCCTGGTAGATATTACATGCATTTTTATTTTCAATCTCCCTGATTCCGATGATCTCCGTTCTTACCGGCACGTCTTTCACAAAACGCTGCGTACGGGTTCCGGTAACCACAAACTGGTCGAGTTGAAGAACATCTTCTTCCAGCTCAAAAAAAACGGTAACCGCTTCATCTTTCTTCATAAAAACTTCCATTTCCATCGCTTTGTATCCAACAGCACGTGCAATTACTGAATTCTTACCATCTGGCAGGTGCGGCAGGACAAAATGCCCTGTGCTGTCGGCAATAGTCCCCATATTGGTTCCTTTGACAAAAATGGAAGTGTAAGGAATATGCTCGTTGGTTTGCTTTGATTTTACATCGCCAAACAACATGGCATCAGTCTTTTGCTGCCCGACAGCCAATATTCCGGATAGCATCGCGATTGCTATGACAAAAATCCTTTTCATAAAATCCTCTTCTTTATTTTTTGGGTAAAAATTGTGATAAATCCGGCTGCAAAATTACCCGGTGGTAGCGGACGCCACAATCCCTTAAAGTAGTGAATTATAGCCAGGTCAGTCACTATTTATGGGGATGATCGAAGCTAAGAGTCTGAAAAATTTGGGTATAAAAAAGAGGGGACTTTGACGGAAGAGCCGGTTTTTGTGTGTAACCTGAATATTTACCTAAAGAGCCAGGTTGTCGAGCGAAACAATTTTGTTGGAAATGGCAAATATTGTCAATCCTGACTGGCTTTTGATTCCGGTTTTCTGACTGATATTCTTGCGGTGACTCACCACAGTGTGTATGCTGATATTCAGGGTATCAGCGATTTCTTTATTGGATTTGCCATTCACCAATTGAATCAGCACATCCCGTTCGCGGTCGGAAAGCTGGCCGGATGCTGCCTCGGTGTGTACCGTTTCGTTAAGTTTAAATTGCCGGTCAATGATAACGCCGATGGTTTCGCATGAGTCGGTAATCTGGAGAATTTCATCAAATTGATTCAGCGCCTCTTTTTGCCAAAACGAATACACAAGGCCAATCCAGCAAACCTGGGGGTTGCCCTTTTTCAACGAAGCGAAAAGTGTTTTCTGGCTTTGAAGGATGGAGGGGTTGACCACTATAATATTCAATTTTTCTTTGCTGATGGCTTCAAATGCTTCGTTTAGATGGTCAAGCCTGAAGATGCGCAGGTGCTTTCGTTTGAGCAAAATATTCGAAAGCCCTTCGAAAATGATATCAGACGGCTCGATGATGGCAATATGAATGTTGGACTCAGCCATTGTTCATACCGGATTCAATGCGTTTAATCCCCGGAATAAGGATTGATTCCTCGATAGTGCTGTGGATGGTCAGGTCGTATTCCAGCTCAACCAGGCTAAAAAGCAGTCTGCGTCTGGTGCTGCGGTCATTTTTGACAGGAATATGCCGTAACAGCAGGTTCTTGAGTTCAATAAGCTTTGACTCAATATCTGTATGGTGATCCAGGTATTCGTCTGCCGAAAATTTGCTGCCCGCTGAAAACACGCCGGGGTGGTCAATCAGGCTTAAAAAATAGGGAAAAGCAACCTGGTCTTCATACTCAAGATGCTCGGTTACCTCCTCAAAATATTCATCAAAAAACTTCCCTACAAGTTTAATTTCGGGAGTTTCGTTCAGGTGAAACAACTGTTCGGTCAGGTTCCGGATTTCAGGATACTTTTCCTGCTTGTAATAGTGGTGACTTCTTTTTAAAAACGCGATGACAGTCATGATGTCAGCACTGGAATTAACTGTGTGGCTGGCTTTATGAAAACCATTGTAAAGGTTGGCAACGGAGAGAAATAGTTCCAGGCTGATATTATTCTCAATGCAAACCTGGGTTACGGTCTTGTCATGCACAACGTAACTCAGGTCAAAATGCTCCATCATAAGCATCAACGACGGATTTTCGAGAAGAAGGCCGGTCAGTTTGCTTTCTGGTTTTACGAATGTTTTACTGGTCAGTTGCATTAGCCTGATTGATTAAAATGATATCCATTTTTCCGGGGTTTAAAAATAATTGACGGACGGGGATTTGGGATTTTAAGGAAAGACTGGAACAGCCATTGCCAGGAGACAAAAAATTAAATCAAAGGCTGCCGGAATCGCTCCGGCAGCCTTTGATCTGAGGAATTTCTGAAGATTACTTCTTCTTTTTCTTATCGGATTTCTTGTCTTTCTTTTTGCCTTTTTTAGTGGCTTTTTTGGCCAGCTTTTCCTTGACGGCAGCCTGTGCTGCAGCAAGGCGGGCAATCGGAACGCGGAACGGAGAACAACTTACATAGTTGAATCCGAGGGTGTGGCAGAATTCCACTGATGAGGGCTCTCCACCATGTTCGCCACAGATACCAATCTTCAGGTTTGCGCGGGTGTCACGGCCTTTCTTCACGGCAGTGCGCATAAGCTGGCCAACACCAACCTGATCGAGTACTTCAAAAGGATCGTATTTGAGGATTCCTTTTTCAAGATATACCTTCAGGAATTTGCCAACGTCATCCCTGGAAAAACCGAAGGTCATCTGGGTGAGGTCGTTGGTACCGAAGGAGAAAAACTCGGCTGACTGAGCGATTTCATCGGCCATCAGGGCGGCGCGTGGGACTTCGATCATTGTTCCTACGAGGTGATCAATATGGTCGTTGCGCTCTTCAAACACTTTTTTAATGGTCGTACGGACAATATCTTCCTGCATCTTCATCTCTTTGAGGTCGCCGGTGAGCGGGATCATAATTTCGGGTTTGGCCACTATTCCGCGCTGTTTCAGGTTGAGAGCAGCTTCGATGATGGCGCGTGCCTGCATCTCCGAAATTTCGGGATAGGTGTTTCCAAGACGGCATCCGCGGTGGCCGAGCATCGGGTTGACTTCGTGCAGCGAATCTACTTTAGCTTTAATAACGCTGACATCAACACCCATTACTTTGGCCATCTCTTTTTGCCCTTTTTCATCGTGCGGAACGAACTCGTGCAATGGTGGGTCGAGCAGTCGCACGGTTACCGGAAGGTCCTGCATAGCTTCGAAAATACCTTCGAAGTCGCTGCGCTGGATGGGCAGTAGTTTTTCGAGAGCTTTCCTTCTGCCGGCTTCATCTTCAGCGAGGATCATTTCGCGCATGGCAAGGATACGATCGCCTTCGAAGAACATGTGCTCGGTGCGGCAAAGTCCGATGCCTTTTGCTCCGAAATTGCGTGCGTTCACCGAATCTTTTGGCGTGTCAGCATTGGTGCGGACAGCCATCGTTGCAACGCTGTCGGCAAGTTCCATCAGCTCGTTGAAGTCGCCGCTGAGTTCAGGATCAATAGTGCTGATTTTGCCTTCATACACCTCGCCGGTTGACCCGTTGAGCGAAATCCAGTCTCCCTCTTTCAGCGAAACGCCTTCAGTTTCAAGCGACCTTGTTTTGTAGTTGATTTTCAATCCACCTGCGCCGGAAACACAGCATTTACCCATACCGCGGGCCACAACGGCAGCGTGTGAGGTCATACCTCCGCGGGCGGTGAGAATACCTTCGGCAGCGTCCATACCGCCGAGATCTTCGGGAGAAGTTTCGATGCGCACGAGGATTACTTTTTTGCCTTCGTTAGCCCAAAGCTGAGCCTCATCGGCATTGAATACGACTTGTCCGGTAGCGGCGCCCGGCGATGCCGGTAAGCCTTTGGCAATCACTTTTGCTTTTTTCAGCGCAGCCTTGTCAAATACCGGATGGAGAAGTTCGTTGAGTTTGTTTGGCTCAATTTTCAGAAGCGCTTCGCTCCTGGTGAGTTTATTTTCGCGGTAAAGATCCATGGCAATTTTCACCATCGCTGTGCCGGTGCGTTTTCCGTTGCGGGTCTGAAGCAGCCAGAGCCTTCCGTCCTGGATGGTAAACTCGATATCCTGCATGTCTTTGTAGTGATTTTCGAGTTTGCGCTGGATTTTGAAGAGTTCTTTGTAAGCTTTTGGCATCAATTCCTCGAGTGAGGGATAGGCGCCTGCGCGCATCTCTTCGGTAATTCCCTGCAAAGCTGCCCAGCGGATCGAGCCTTCGTGAGTGATCTGCATCGGAGTTCTGATACCTGCCACAACGTCTTCGCCCTGCGCATTCACCAGGTACTCGCCATTGAAAAGGTTCTCGCCGGTAGCCGAGTCGCGTGAGAAAGCAACGCCGGTAGCTGAGTTGTCGCCCATATTGCCAAAAACCATTGCCTGTACGTTTACTGCGGTTCCCCATTCGGCGGGTATGTTGTTGAGTCTGCGGTAAGTAATTGCGCGCTCATTCATCCAGCTATTGAAAACTGCCATGATCGAACCCCAGAGCTGTTCCCACGGATCGGTCGGGAAATCCTGGCCGGTTTTTTCCTTAATGGCGCCTTTAAACCTGGTAACCAGTTCTTTTAGGTCATCGGTGGTGAGGTCGGTATCTTTTTCAACTTTACGTTCCTCTTTGAGCTGGTGGATAATGATTTCGAAAGGATCTTCTTCATCTTTGGATTCGGGTTTGAGGCCCATCACCACGTCGCCAAACATCTGAACAAAACGGCGGTAGGAATCCCATGCGAAGCGGTCGTTGCCGGTTTTGCGTGCAAGTCCTTCCACGGCTGCATCATTCAAACCAAGATTCAGAACGGTGTCCATCATACCCGGCATCGAAGCCCTGGCGCCGGAGCGAACGGAGAGCAATAAAGGATTTTCGGCATCACCAAATTTGGCGTCCATAATCTTTTCAACATTCTTAACGGCTTTTTGTACCTCTTTTTCGATGAGTTTTACCACTGTTTCTCGGCCTTTCTCATTGTAAATGGTACACACTTCGGTGGTTACAGTGAATCCCGGAGGAACCGGAACTCCTATAAGATTCATCTCGGCGAGGTTGGCGCCCTTGCCACCAAGGAGGTTTTTCATCGTAGCATCACCTTCGGCTTTGCCATTACCAAACAGGTAAACGTATTTCTGCTTGTCTTTACTCATAAACTAACGGGATATTAAATTTGTTACTTGAATATTGATTTTCAATTTGATAATTAAAAAATTGGCGCAAAAGTATAAATTCTGCCGCACTTAATAAGGTAAAATAATACGTATTATTGCATTTGATTGCTTCAAAACGGCCGCAAGTGTATTTTGGGAATGATATTTGGTAGGCCGGGCGCTTTGATAATTAATTGATTGACCTGATGAAATCCTATTCAAAAAGCACCTTCTTACTTTTTCTTACCCTTGTTGTATTGGGGGGATGCACACCCACGTTGAAATCGCAGGTTAAGAAACAGAATTTCAAACCTCTAAGTTATGGCGACTGGAGGCCGCTTGGTCCTTTCGGTATGCCAAACCTGGTGTCGCTGGCCAATACTTACGGCGTTGGGCAGGCCAACCGGCTGGCCTTCGACCCCTGGTACGATGGCGAAAAGAACCGGATTGTTTATGCCTGTTCATCGTTTGGTGGGCTGTGGCGCAGCGAGGACGACGGACTAAACTGGTACAACATGAATACAGATTTCCTTCCATCTACCTCAGTGGCAGATGTTTGTATCAATCCATTCAATAACAGGATGATCTTTATTGCTACTGGTTATGCTGATGGCGGTGTTCATGATACCCGAGGTCCTAACTGGTCGCAGATCAACCCGATACCAACCTCGGGCATTTTCCGAAGCAAAGATTGGGGGAATAGCTGGGAGGATGTTTCCGGAGGTTTTATCCAGGATTTTGATTTCAGCGGGATGCCCCGTAAAATGGTGATCAACCCTATGAACCCCGACCAGATTTTTATTGCCAGCACCAACGGAATCTATCGCAGCGACAATGCTACTTCAAATCAGGTCAGTTGGAATAAAATCTTCAGCGGCCTGCTTTCCGGTGAGGCAGATTTCAGGAGTGTGCTGTTAAAACCCGATGACGCCAACGTGATTTATGCAGGGAGCAAAGATATTTTCCGATCGGGCGACAGCGGGGAAACCTGGGAGCGGCTAACCGGCATGAATTTCGGGCTGGATCTGAGAAGCATGGCAGATACTTTTGCCGTTGACCGGATCAACCTGGCGGTTACCATCGCAAATCCCGGGAGGCTCTACGCTTACATTATGGGCGATAAAATTGTGGGAGATAAGAGGTTTAAAGGAGCCTACATCGCACTTTTTGAGAATGAAAAATGGAGAATCATTGACACCCGCTGGTCAGCAGGGATGACCTATTTCGCTGTGCAATGGATAGCGCTTGCTGTTTCGCCGGTGGATGCGGATGTGATTTACTACGGTAACTCAAGGGCAATCGGCGCCGAAAAGCTCGACAGCGTTCCCTTCGGATTACGATCTCCTTACTGCGGCGACGGTTTTCATGCTGATGTGCATGATCTTGTATTTCAACCCAATGTGAATAACCCTAAATTGTTCTGCGCCAATCACGGCGGAATCAGTGTAAAATCTTTTCCCAATCCCAACAACAGTGGCTGGGAATACCGCAACGAAGGCTATAACTCATCCACCATCTGGAGCTTCGATGATTCACCGGCAATCGAAAAAGCAGCCGTAATCGCCACCCAGGACAACGGAACCCTGGTGTTTTATGATACCCTGGGACACAACTGGCATTTTATCGGCGGTGGTGATGGTTACACCTCCCGCATTGACGACCGGCAACCCAACGCTGTCTATTTCTCGAACGACGACAGGGCGCTTAACCTGTTCGATATCAATACTTTTAAACAGATCAACCAAACCGGAAAAATCCCTTTAGACCCTTACACCAACAAAGATATGGCGATGACTGTCAAAACTTTTCCATTGGTAAATCATCCTAAAACAGGAGAACCCTGGTTTGGCTTTTCTGAAATTTTTACCAAAGAAATTCTGCGTCCCGAGTACATCACGCCACGCGAAGAGGTGTGGACAAGGCAATCCGATCTTTACCTTACGGAGCCTGAAGCCTGGAAAAGGCAAATCACGGAGATTTCGATCTGCAAGGCCGATCCTGATGTCGTTTACGTTGTAACGGCAGGTCAGCAAAACCCTCCTCACATGGACTGGCAGTTGAAGTCCGGTTTGTACAAATCAGTGAAGGGTGGAATTAATGGAACAGATCAGGCAGAGATACATTTTAAACCCGTTGATTTCCCCGGAAAAGACTACGACGACGACACACTCGCCATCATCACCGGAGTGCTGGTAAATCCGCTCAACCCTGATCATGTCTGGATAACATACACCGGAATCCCGCGTGAATACAGGATCTGGGAGTCGAAAGATGGTGGAAAAATATGGGAGAATGCTGATCCTGATGGTGTTTTTGCCACGAATCCGGTGAATGCCATCGTTTATCTCGAAGGGTCGGACGACAGGCTTTACGTTGGTACCGATCGCGGGCTTTACACCAAAACCAACAACACTGCATGGCAGCACATCTCCGAATTCCCAAACGTCCGCATCACCGAGATCAACATCAACCGGAACTTCAAAAAGCTGCGTATCGCTACATTTGGAAGAGGACTCTGGGAAGGGCCCTTAGCGGAATAACCTAAAACCAGCTCAGAAGAAATAGGAAATATCAAAAGACAAAAAACAAATAACAAAAGAAAAAAGACAAAAAGAAACATTCGGATAGGTTACAGAAATAATCAACAAGGTAGAAATTCCTTGGCTGCACAACCGTTTGGAATTTGATGATTTTGATTTTGAGATTTGTTTGTGTTTTGGGATTTGTTTTTTGGTCATTACTTCCAGGTGATTTTTCATAATACAATTGGAACCGCTTCCGTCAACATCTTACAAAACCTTTGTCAGGATAGAATTTACCACTGCCTAACGAACTTTTCCTATCTTTGTGAACTCAAAAACAATAGTATTATTAAGGTACTAAAACCAACATTCAACACCTCTAACTTACTCAAATAGAATAAGATAATTATGGGCATAAAAAAGCTTAGCAGCATATTCCGGCCACAACGCATCGCACTGATCGGTGTGCCGGCCAATCCGGAAACTGTAGGTGGACTCACGCTGAGAAACCTTGTCGGAGGCGGGTTTCGCGGGGTGGTTTACCCGGTAAATCCAAAATATGAAGCCGTGATGGGTATTCCCTGTTTTCCGAGTGTGAAAAGCCTCCCGAAACCTCCGGATCTTGCCGTTATCACTACCAATGCCGCAGCAGTGCCACAGGTGGTCGAAGAGTGCGGCGAAGCAGGGATCAAAGGGATCATCATCATGTCGGCAGGTTTCAAGGAAATCGGTGAGCAGGGCAGATTGCTGGAAGAGCAGGTGAAAAGCATTGTGAAAAAATACGGGATGCGCGCTATCGGACCCAATTGCCTCGGAGTGATCGTACCGGGTCAGAAGCTTAACATCAGCTTTTCGGCCGGAATGCCAAAGCAGGGACAAGTGGCCTTCATTTCGCAGTCGGGAGCGCTGTGCACGGCTGTGCTGGACTGGGCGATGAGTGAAAACATCGGGTTTTCCTATTTTGTTAGCATTGGCAACACCATGGATGTGGGATTCGGAGATCTTATTGATTTCCTTGGTCAGGACGCCAATACGAAATCCATCGTTTTATATGTGGAATCCATCGCCTTTGCCCATGAGTTTATGACGGCAGCGCGTGCCTTTGCCCGCAAAAAACCAATCATCGTTTACAAAGCAGGTCGTTTCCCCGAAAGCGCTGTAGTTGCCGCTTCTCACACCGGCGCTATGGCTTCGGAAGATGCGATTTACGACGCCGTATTCCGCAGAGCCGGTGTGGCCAGGGTCAACAATATGGGCAATCTCTTCGACTTTACCGACCTGATCGGCGGCAAGAGAATTCCCAAAGGCCCCAATCTTGGAATTGTTACCAATGCCGGTGGCCCGGGGGTTATCGCCACGGACGCACTGATTTTCCATGGAGGCAAACTCTGTAAACTTACCGACGAAACAATCCAGAAACTGAACAAGGTACTCCCCTCCTACTGGTCGAAAAGTAACCCGGTGGACATCCTCGGCGATGCCACACCCGACCGCCTGCAATCAGCCACAGAGATTGTAATGGCCGACCCGACGGTGGACGCAGTGCTTGTCATCGTAACTCCGCAGGCAATGGCTAACCCGACCGAATCAGCCAAAAGGATCATCAGGCTTTCGGAAGGCTATTCCAAGCCCGTGATGGCTGTATGGCTCGGTGGCCGCATGATGGAAGAAGCCATGAACCTTTTCAACGCTGTGGGAATCCCGGCGTACCGCACACCTGACCAGGCAGTGAGAGCCTTCATGACCATGGTGGACTATTCAAAGAACCTCGAATCGCTGTTTGAAACACCAAAGGAGGTACCGGTTTCCTTTAAATATGACCGTCCGGCGCTCAGGGAAAGATTTGTAAAGGAGGTTTTTCCCAAACAAAAAGTGCTTTCGATGAAAGATGCCAAAGACCTTATCAACAGCTACGGAATAAAATCCACCAAACCACGGCTGGCCAAAGATCTGGACGAAGCCCTTACCATTGCGCGGGAAATCGGTTACCCGGTCGTACTGAAGATCGAATCCCCCAACATCCAGCACAAAATGGAAGTTGGCGGCGTAGTACTGGATATCGAGAACGACGAAAGCCTGAAAGGTGCTTACCACGGTATGATGGAAAAACTCAGCAAAAACGCACCTGAAGCAAAGATTGAAGGGGTTACGCTCGAAGAGATGATTGATGTGAAGGATTCGGTGGAGCTTATTCTAGGCATCAAAAAAGACCCGGTCTTTGGCACCGTGATTATGATTGGTATGGGAGGCACCGAAGCTGAACTAATCAAGGATCGCAGGCTGGAATTTCCACCGCTCAACGAAAGGCTTGCTTCCCGGATGATCGAATCACTGAAAATTTACCCATTACTCAAAGGATATCGCGGACGGGGACCAAAGGACATTAACCAACTGATCGAAGTGATGATCCGGCTCTCCTACATGGCTGCCGATTATCCTGAAATTGAGGTAATTGACATCAACCCGATCATCATCACCAAAGACAATGTAGTAGCGCTTGACGCTACTGTCGTTATTGACGAAAATACGTTGAAAAACCCGGTGCCTGCCTACTCGCACCTCTTGCTCCGGCCTTATCCGGAACGCTATATCAAAACGGTTAGATTGGCCGATGGTACGCAAACCCTTCTGCGTCCTATCAAGCCCGAAGATGAGCCACTCTGGCTGGAAATGCTTGGCAGCTGCTCAAAGGAGGCGATTTACTCACGCTTCAGGTACAATTTCCATTTCGACTCACACGAGGTGGCCACGCAGTTTTGCTACATTGATTACGCCCGCGAACTGGCCATAGTTGCCGAGGTGGAGGAAAATGGCAAGCGCAAACTGATTGGTGTAGGCCGTTTGATTTCCGATCCGGATCTGGAAAATGTAGAATACGCCATTTTAATCACCGATGCCTGGCAGCGAAAAGACCTGGGCAAGATTCTGACCGAATACTGCACCGAAATCGCCAAGATCAACGACTACAGAAGGATTTTTGCTGAAACCACCAAGGACAACAAGCCGATGATATCGGTATTTAAAAAACTGGGATTTACGGTCACCTTCAATTCCGATACGACAGTGTCGGTGAATAAGGACCTCATATAAAAGTCAACAGCTGGAACAAAGCGGTCTGAGTCGCTTACATCTGCGCCATTACGGCATCCCTGATCGAGTTGAAAATATCATCAATGGAACCGACACCATGCACCTGGACGAATTTCCCCTGCCCCTGGTAAAACTCGATCAGTGGAGCGGTCTGTTTATGGTAAACACTCATCCGGTTAAGGATCACCTCCTCGGTATCATCTTTCCGTCCCTCGAGTATGGCACGGTTTAGCAGACGTTTGACCACCTCATCCTCATCCACATCGAGTGCGACTACAAGGCTTATTGAATCGTTTCGGCTGTTGAGCATTTTGTCGAGATCTTCAGCCTGACGACGGGTTCGTGGAAATCCGTCGAAAATGTAACCGGCTTTGCCCTGCAGTTTGTTTAACGCATTTTCAAGTATTTCGATCAACAACTCGTCCGGAACCAGCTCACCCCTTTCGATGATGGATTTCACCTTCAACCCGAGAGGAGTCTCGTTCTTGATTTCCGAACGAAAAATATCGCCGGTGGAGATGTGCGCAAGGTTGAAATGCTCGGCAAGCCTCAGAGACTGAGTGCCTTTTCCTGATCCCGGAGGTCCAAACAAAATTAAGTTCAGCATGATATTCAAGTTATTGGATTAATAAAAATTTCGCCCGTCAAATATAAAGCATTCCACCAAACCGGCTGCTTGAAATAATTTTACTTTTGCCGCCGCAAACACCGATTTTGGGAGTTATCCGCTGTTTTACCATTTGCCATGCCTGTTGATTCAGTATTTTACTTTCAGAATGACACCATCCCTGAAGCCTGCCTGGTTTACACCGGTTTGGAAGTGGATAATTGCCTGATATCCAGCCCTGAGGAGGATTCGCTTTTCTTGCTGTTTTTAAAAACCCCGAAAGAGCGGTTTATCACCATCAGCGAAAAAACACCCGCGGTGATTAACCCAATGCCCATCGGGCAACCGGGTTATTTCTGGCAATTCCTGGCGCTGTTGCTGGCCGTTTTCATTTTCACCTACATAAGGTTTGTGCGCAAAAGTTTCTACAAAAACCTCAGTGCAGCCTTTTCGTCAAAACTGCTGTTCCGGCAATTGATACGCGATGATCTGCTTTTTCCGGTATCGAGCAGGTTGCCGCTGTTTGTTGCCTTCGTGCTTACTTACGCAGTGCTTCTGTTGCAGATTGATGAGGTGCTGGTTTCTCAGAGTTTTCTGAGCAAAAGTGAGGAGTTGTTCAGGTTGCTGCTCTACCTTGGTGTGGTAACCGGCATTCTTACCCTGAAAAACCTGCTGCATTGGATTGCCGGGCTTGTATTCGAAACAAGACTCATCACAAAAGAGTATCTTACCAATTCATTTTATTTCAATACTGTCGGAGCCATCTTCCTGATCCCGCTCTTGATGATTTCAACCTTTTCCAGATCGGAAGTTATCCTCATTCTGATCCTGGTCATTTCAGCAGTTTTAGTCCTTTTAAAGTTGTTCCGGGCATTTACTATCGCATTGGGATTAGAAAAATATTCCTACTTTCAAAATTTCGTGTACTTTTGCACGCTCGAAATTTTACCCTGGCTGGCGCTTTACAAGTTGGTGTCCAACGGGAGTTTTTAAATAATAATTAATTCAAAGTCAGGAATTTAAGAAAACCTTACGTTGATGATAAAGAATATACTGATCTCACAGCCACAGCCATCTGATCCGGTCAAAAACCCTTATAGTGAACTCGCTGCCAAGTATGATCTCAATATTGATTTCCGACAGTTTATTAAAGTGGAAGGAGTTCCAGCGCGTGACTTTCGAAAAGACAAAATCAACATCCTGAACCACACGGCCATCATCCTGACCAGCCGCAATTCGGTGGATCATTTCTTCCGCCTCTGCCAGGAGATGCGCGTCGAAGTTCCTGAAACCATGAAGTATTTCAGTATCTCGGAGTCAACATCCTATTACCTTCAAAAGTACGTTCAGTTCAGAAAAAGGAAGATTTTTCACGGCCACCAGAACTTCAAGGATTTGCTGGAGATCATCAAAAAATACCCTGACGAAAAGTTTCTGTTTCCCTGCTCTGACATCCACAAGCAATCTATACCCAAAATGCTTGAAACGAGCAAGGTAAAATTTACTAAAGCCATAATGTACCGTACCCTTGCAGCCGATCTGAAGGAGATCAATATCAACGACTATGACATGCTCGTCTTCTTCAGCCCGATTGGCGTTCAATCACTGAAAATGAACTTTCCGGAGTTTGAACAGGGTGAAAAATTTATCGGAGTATTTGGCCCTGCCACTGCCAAAGCTGTTAAGGATGCCGGTCTCAGGCTCGATCTGAATGCCCCGACCAAAACAGCGCCCTCGATGACCATGGCGCTCGATCAGTTTCTTGACAAAGTTTACAAGAAAAACGGGATTAAGTTTGCACAGTAAGCCAATCCTGACCTGCCGACCTCCCATTCGCCAGAATACTTCAATAAAACCCATTCCGGCTGATTCCGGGATGTAATGTTATGCCGCTGACCCAAAGATTCAGAAAACAAGAACGACTATGCAGCCGACACCTGGCCGCCAGACTTTTCAAAGAGGGCCGGTCATTCCTGGCCTATCCCGTCAAAGTGGTCTATCTTGAGGTGAAAGAGGAAGACATCAAAAGGATGAAATCCAACCTCCAGGTGATGATGTCAGTTTCGAAGAAGCGATTTAAAACAGCAGTTAAGCGAAACAGGATCAAGAGGTTGTTGCGGGAATGCTGGAGAAAAAACAAATCAGGTATCACCCTGCAGGCGAAAGAACGGAATATTCACCTCGCCGTAAGCCTGATTTATATTGGCGAAGGGCTGCCGGATTACGCTTTCCTAAACTCAAAAATAATATCGGTTGTCAAGCGTTTAACACAGGAATTATCTGCATAACATTCAATTCTTCACCATGAAAAATTCAAATCAACTTCTTCGTTATAACTTTTCGGGTTTTGTGCTGATCTTTTTATTTTTGTTCGGAACTCTGAGTTTAACCGCCCAGGAGAAAAACAACGATTTTGAGATCATCAAAAATCTCGATATTTTCACTGAAATCTACAAGCAGCTTGATATTCATTATGTTGATCCGGTCGTCCCCGGTCAGTTGATGAAAACCGGCATTGATTCCATGCTCGGCACGCTCGACCCATTTACCAACTTCATTCCGGAGTCGGATATTGAGGATTTCAACCTGATGACCACCGGGCAATATGGTGGTATCGGTGCTTTGATCCATAAGAAAGACGATTATGTGGTGATTTCCGAACCGTATGAAGGGTTTCCGGCAGACAAAAGCGGGTTAAAAGCCGGCGATAAAATCCTCGAAGTGGACGGCCAGTCGGCTAAAGGGAAGAATACTGACGAGGTGAGCAAAATCCTCAAAGGTGAGCCCGGCACCACCATAAAGCTCCTGATTGAACGTGAGGGCACTCAAAATCCTTTCGTGGTGGATGTGAAACGCGAAAATGTAAAGATTGACAACATTCCTTATTACGGCATGCTCGACAATGGCGTGGGCTACATCAAGCTCTCCGGTTTTACGCAGGATGCCGCCCGTGAGGTAAAGAAAGCCTACACCGAACTGAAAGAGAAAAATGAAATGAAAGGGTTTATCCTCGATCTCAGGGGAAATGGCGGCGGGCTGCTGAATGAGGCTGTAGACATCGTGAATCTTTTTGTGGATAAGGGGGAATTGGTGGTAAGCACCAAAGGAAAAGATGTTGCCAAAAACAAATCCTACAGCACATCAGCCAAACCGATTGACACCGAAATCCCGGTCACAGTGCTGGTTGACAGAGCTTCAGCTTCAGCATCCGAGATTGTCTCAGGCGCCATTCAGGATCTCGACCGGGGAGTTGTTATCGGGCAAAGGACATACGGCAAAGGGCTGGTGCAGAACGTATTGCCCCTAAGTTATAATTCGAAGTTGAAAGTTACTGTTGCAAAATACTACATCCCCAGCGGACGATGCATCCAGGCTATTGATTACTCACACAGGGATGAAGAGGGTTATGCTTCCAAAGTACCCGATTCACTGATTTCGGAGTTCAGCACCAAAGGCGGACGGAAAGTGTATGACGGCGGAGGCATCGAGCCTGACCTTGTAATCGAACCGCCAAAGTTCAACCCTATTACTCAGGCGCTTTTCACCGAGTTTGTCATATTCGATTACGCCAATAAATTCAGAAGAGAAAACGACCAAATTGCCGAACCGGAAAAATTTGAAATTACCGACGAAATCTACAGCGATTTCGTGAAGTACGTTGACAGCCGGGATTTTGACTACACCACTGAGAGCGAAAAAGCGTTGAAAGCTATCAAGGAGGTTGCTGAACTGGAGCAGTATCTGGCCAACATCACCCCCGAACTGGAACAGTTGGAAAAGAAGCTGATGCACAATAAAGCAGAGGATTTAATCACACACCGCGATGAGATCAGCGAAATCCTGAAAATCGAAATCGTTACCCGCTACTATTATCAGAAAGGCAAGGTCAAAGCCAGCCTGACCAATGACCCGGAAGTAAAAAAAGCGATCGAGGTAATCGGAAACAAACAGGAATACACCTCCATCCTGACCAATACCGCAAAAAGAGCCTCGGTGAATTAGTGGGATTTTCCTTTTCATTAACTCTGTGAAGATTTAATCCACTATCCGGGAAAATCCCGCGGTCGTTTGCCTTCATTTATAAAAGTAAACCGGGGTTTTAAATTATATTTCCCCGGCGTAGAATGCCTTGCTGAAACTGTATTTGAAAGTAAACTGAATTTTTGTGGCTGAGGTATTCCACCCGTCATTATAGTTTTCCCGTTTTATCCAGATCACTTCTGCGCCTGCAACCACATTGGGAGCCGGGTAATACAGCAGGTTTCCACTGCCATAGTATCCCTTGCGGAAAGAATCAGCAGTTTGACCATCCGAGTTTCCAGTGTTTACGATTGAAAATCCGATCGTGCTGCTGAATTTTTTATTCCATTGATGACTGAGGTAAGTGGAGAACCCGGCAATCGGCAGTGTGACGCCTTTTACAGGCGCTTCAGGGTTGCTGAAGTTTTTTTGTATTGCGATATCTGTAGGAGCATCGTTCATATAGTTTTGTACCCCCCGGCCAATAACCGCCTGACCATAAAACAGGTCATTCGTGGTCAGTTTTAGGTTAGTACTGAAATTCAGCCCCCACCCAATAGCTTTACCGCTCAAATCATAAGGCTCATTGCCCTGGTCAACCCATTCAATTTTTCTCACAATACCAGCCAGTTCAGTGTATCCCCAGTCCCTGGTTAAGCGAAACTCAGCCGATAAATCCGGCAGGTTAAACCTGGGTTTTACATCCTGAAGTTCAATCCTGTCGGCATAAATTCCTTCGTCGGCGGAAGCGCCTGGCCGCTCCAGCGCAATAGCAAGCCTGTTCTTTCCATTTAACGGGATAAAACGGATCTGGACATTCTTAGCCAGCGACATACCCACCGGCCCCCAATATTCGAGGATATTGGGATAACCATCAAAATCGGAAAACAGACTCCAGTTGTGCCCGACACCCAACTTTCCTAACTCTGCATAAGCATATAGCATATGGAAGGTTGTCTTGCCTGCATCTGAACCAACTCCGAACAGATCGAAAGCAAAGCGGATGTATAACTCTCCAAGACTGGTCTGAGTGTAGCTTTTCAACCCGAAGTAGGACTGCCGGACGCTAAAATAGACGTTGCCATCGCTGCCGTACTGATTCCTGAACGCCGGCAATTGAGTGGGACGCATAACATCAAAGTAGCTGGGATTGACCTGGTTAAAATTGTAACCAACATCCGTAGTGACCGTTCCGGTAATTTCGATCACCGGTTTTCGCTCCTCCTGAGCAAACAATCCAATGGTTGCCGCGCAAAAAAATAAAACGAGAGAGTGCTTTTTCATCACAGGGTATTTATTTGATTAGTTAATTCAGTGTTCAAAAATTCAATGAAGTTGAAATCCGGTCGAATGCCACTCTTCGGCTTCTCTTCAATTAGCGTACAGGGCAAAGTTGATAATAATAAGGATTGGAAATGAGATAAAAGGAGCCGCTGAATTTTCTCCTGAGAGGAATGATTTCCGGCGACTTTTTCCATAATGAATTCTATTTGAAGTGCGAAGGTAAAAAAAAATGAAATGAGGTCTTGCAAACTTTTAATTGACGGGAAAATATATGGTGACGGATGATACTGAAACTTTTCAAACCTCAAGGTTGCAATCATTGCGCATCCGGAAAGAATTATCATCTCAAAAATAAAATTGTATTTTCGCACTCACTAACGAAATATGATTCATGGAACTTTTCAAGGTTTCACTCGATTTTGAGGTCTATCAGACCATTGATGAGTTAAGACCAGAAGACAGGGAGCTTCTGATACATGCTGAACACGCTGCCGGCCGCGCATACGCACCCTATTCGCTGTTTAAAGTAGGGGCTGCTGTCAGGCTCAGGAGCGGAGTGATAGTTACAGGCAACAACCAGGAAAACGTCGCTTATCCGTCCGGTTTGTGTGCCGAGCGGGTGGCGCTGTTTTACACTTCAGCAAATTATCCCGGCGAAAATGTAGAGGCGATTGCCATTACAGCCAAAGCGATGAATTTCAGCCTCCAGGATCCCGTAACGCCCTGTGGCTCCTGCAGGCAGGTAATGATGGAAGCCGAAAACCAGAACCAGCATAAAATCAGAGTGATTATGAAGGGCGGAGAAGGAAAGATATGGATTTCAAACAGTGTTGAAAACCTGTTGCCTGTCTCCTTCAAGGCGGATGGACTGAAAAAATAAACATCCCGCAGGTTTAACTGTTTAATCCAACATACCAACACTCAGGATCATGCAACTGATCTCTACTAAAATCTGTAAAACCAGCGACATCGGCATCCACAACAACCTTTTCGGGGGCACTATGCTCTCGTGGATGGACGAAGCCGGCGGAACCATGGCAGCCGAGCTGGCCTGTACTCCCAATATGATAACCCTGAAGATGGATGAGGTGATCTTTAAAAAACCTGTGAAAGTAAGCGACCATATCCGCATTTACGGAAAGCTGCTCGCAGTCGGAAATACTTCCCTGACGCTGCAGGTTGAAGCCAAGAAATTCTGTTTTCAGAATCAAACCGAAGAATCTGTGTGTACCACAAGGATGACATTTGTAAACATTGACGAAAAAGGCCTCTCTCACCCAATCGCTTCAAACGTAAAAACAAAACTGGCAGAAATCATCAAACTCAATAACTAAGTTAAATCATGAGAACAAAACACTATTTTTTCCTTGCAATTATTTTCATCTTTTCTACGGCTTTAAAAACAGACAAACCAGCCTATATTCTATATGATCTGAAAGGCAAAAACGTAAAATATAAAAACCTGTATAACGATGCCATGAAAGCCGATGTAATCCTTTTCGGCGAGCTGCACAATAACCCTATAAGTCACTGGCTGCAACTGGAATTGACCATGGATATACACAATGAGTTAGGCGCAAATCTGATTTTGGCAGCCGAGATGTTTGAAGCGGATGACCAGCTTCTTCTCGACGAATATATAAGCGGAACCATAAGGCAACGCAACTTTGAAGACGAAGCCAAATTGTGGAAAAACTACACCACCGATTATAAGCCTTTGGTGGAATTTGCCAAAACAAATAATCTGAAATTTGTGGCAGGCAATATACCGCGCAGATACGCTTCGGTTGTCCACCAGAGAGGCTTTGAAGCACTGGAAGCACTGCCGGATGATGCAAAGAGATATATCGCCCCTCTTCCAATAGCTTATGACCCCGAACTTCCGGGTTATAAAGGCATGATAGAAATGATGGGGGGAATGGGCGCCGGCCATGCCAACGACAACCTTCCGAAAGCCCAGGCTATTAAAGATGCCACGATGGCTCATTTCATCCTGCAGAACCTGAAGCCCGGCACCAAAGTGATCCATTACCACGGAACCTATCATTCCAACAACTTCGAAGGGATATACTGGTACCTCAAAAACCATAACCCCAACCTCAACATTCTCACGATTGCTTCGGTGGAACAGGAGGAAATTGACAGTCTGGCCGCAGAAAACGCAAAACTGGCCGATTATACCATCTGCGTGCCGGTTACGATGACAAAGACACATTAAGGATTTACATTTTTGCGATAGTATCGCTTCGCGCGATCCTATCGCTATTTTTTTATCAATCGATTTGTGTTTAGCGATAGGATCACTTAGAGTGATACTATCACTGCCAAAAAGCAGCCGGAGCAGAGATGTTCCGGCTGTTTTATTGTCATAGTATGGCTCTCAGCCATCCTATGACTACCATCGGAATTTTCTCTATTTAGCGAGTGCCAGAAAACTCCCAAAAATAGATTTTCAACGATTTATTTACCCCAACCTAAAGGGAGTAAATCGTTGAAAATCATTGCTCCCTTAAGGGATGGGGAAAA
The DNA here is from genome assembly GCA_036794825.1 of Bacteroidales bacterium. Classification (GTDB taxonomy): domain Bacteria; phylum Bacteroidota; class Bacteroidia; order Bacteroidales; family 4484-276; genus RZYY01. The sequence continues at coordinate 43,276 of DAIRGA010000027.1, forward strand.
CAATGATTTTCAACATTAAGAGTTTTCTGGCTGGCACTATTTAGCGATGAGGCTGTCTCAAAAGTCTGTTATTAACCCGAAGCGTTGAAAATCCAAATGAAAGACTTTTGAGACGGCTACTTGATCTAAACCAACTCACCAGTTGGCTTTAAAGGTTATTGTTTTCATTTTCGATCCTGCGCAGTAGGGAGAAGCTGCAACGAAAACCCGGAAATCTGAACCATGGAAAGCCCCGCCAATTTCAGGCACTTTGGCGGATGCGCAAATAGAATGAAAAAGGGTAGATCACTCATTCAGAGTGGTATGGCGACCATGGTTGTTTATTCAAAAAGAACAATCTATTTGCCTTACCTGCTAACCGGGTAGTAGCAGACCAAAAAATCTAAATCAGCAATGACACCGGATTAACTTTTTAAAAGCCATCCGGTGAAAAATTTTTTTACACAAAAAGTTGATTTTAGGCGCTTTCAGCCACATTTACCGATAACCTCAATTATTTTTGTCTTAAGTCTTATTTCCGGATTGAAAATCTTTTATTTTTGCTGATTTTCAATTTGTAAACGACAAAAAAAGCGCTAGTGTGGTTCTCTTATGAAATTCGCTACACCACCCGGCATTATTGAGCCTTGAGTAAAAATAATTCAACATATTCATCTCTCATGAAGGACAACTTTTTCAAAACCCTGATCGCCAATTCACCATTTGGATTTGCTTATCACAAGATTCTGCTCAACGAAGCAGGCGACCCGGTGGATTATGAATTTCTGGAAGTGAACAAAGCATTTGAGGAGCTCACAGGTCTTAAAGTAGCCGGGATTGCAGGCAAAAAGGTTTCAGATGTATTGCATGGTATTCGGCAGAGTAGCTTCAATTGGGTCGCTTTCTTTGGAAAAGTTGCCCTTGAAGGTGGAGAGGAGGTTTTCGAACAATATTCTGAACCGCTCAATCGGTGGTACAAAGTGCAGGCTTATTCGCCGGAAAAATACTATTTTGCAACAGTTTTTACCGATATCACGGCCGAAAAGGTTCAGTCAGAGAGGCTGTCAAAAACCGAAAAACGATACCGCGGCTTAATTGAATCGCAAAGCGACCTTATCGTTCGGGTTGACAATCAGAACCGTTTCACTTTTGTGAATGATGCTTATTGCCGCACTTTTGGAAAAACTCCTGAAGAGTTGATCGGAAATAGCTTTTTCCCATTGGTGCATGAAGACGACCGTGAAGCAACCGCAAAAACACTGGAACAGCTGAAAACAGCCCCTTACCGGTGCTACATTGAACAGCGCGCCATGACTGTGAATGGCTGGCGGTGGCTGGCATGGGAAGATAATGCCATCCTCGATGAAAAGGGATCAATTCTTGAAGTGCAAGGCGTTGGAAGGGACATTACCCTTCAGAAAGAAAACGAAGAATCACTCAGTAAACAGGCCGCTTCATTACAAGCACTTATATCGGGTACTCCTGCCGTGATATATTCTTTTAAAATGAAAGATGGATTACCGGATGCGCATTACATCTCCGAAAATGTGAAACATGTGTTGGGTTACGCCCCTGAGGACTTTTACCACAACTTTGCATTCTGGCGATCGTGCATCCATCCCGATGATATGGCAAAACTTGCTGCAAGACTGAGCCAGGAAACCTCCTTTTTGATACCTGGCCAGCAGGGAACATCAGAATACCGTTTTAAGGACAGCAGCGGAAATTACAGGTGGATTTCTGACCGGCATAAAACCATCAGCAGCAACACAGGCGAAACTGAAGTCGTCGGAGTTTGGTTTGACGTGACAGAGGAAAAACAAAAAACTGAGGAACTCAATCAATACAAGCAACGGCTTACCCTGGCCCAGACATTTGCCAAAACCGGCTCATGGGAATATGACATTGAGACCGGAAAGCTTTTCTGGTCGAAAGAATGTGAAGCGCTCTTTGGACTTAAAGAAGGAACATTCGAAGGAACTTTTGAAGATTTTCTCAAACGTGTGCATCCCGACGACAGGAATTATGTATTGAGCGTTAATAATCCAATCACCGAATTGAAAGAAGGCATACCGCTGAGTTACGAGCACCGGATCATCCATGCAGGCGGCAACGTGATCTGGGTAAAAGAAACGGCAGGCGTGGTGAATGACCATACCGGTGCACCGTTGAAAATAATTGGATTTATAGCAGATATCACCCAGCAAAAAATTGCTGAAGAAGCCATTGAAAATGAAGAGAAACTACAACAAATCGTGAACAATATCAATGGGGTGTTCTGGCTGCGTTCTGCCGATCGTTTCGAAATGTTGTATGTAAGCCCGTCAATAGAGCCTCTGTTCGGAATTACCCAGCAGGAACTATACGCTAATCCATATGCTTTCACCGATGCCGTGCATCGCGACGACAAAGAGAAAGTGGGTAAAGCATTGGCGACATTTTTAAAAACCGGCGTTTTCAGTGAAGAATACCGTATTGTGAAACCGGATGGTGAAATCCGGTGGATGGCTTCCAATGCATTTCCGGTTAAGAATGAAACAGGCGAAACCATCAGGTTTGCAGGTATCGTAAACGACATAACCAAACAGAAAGAAAGCGAAATTGCGGAAAGGGAACACGGCGAAAAACTCAACGCCCTGATCGAAGCCATGCCGGATATCTATTTTATGATGGACAGGCAGGGCGTCTATCATGATGTGATTACTGCCGATCCTTCGAAACTTCTAGTTCCACCTGAAATGGTCATCGGGCGAAACATTGCTGATTTCTTTGAAACTCACGAAGTAGAGCGTCAATTGGGTTATTATGAAATTTGTTTGAATGAGCAAAGACTGGTAACATTTGAATACGAGCTGTTGATCGAAAACAAGCCGATGTATTTTGAAGCCAGGCTAAGCCCTGTAAATGATGAAATGTTGCTGGCCGTTGTTCGCGATATTACACAACAAAAACAATTGGCAGAAGATCTTAGAAATGAACTGGAATTTCGGGAATTTCTGTTCGAAACCAATAAGGACGGCATGGTGATTTTCGATGACGATCATAAAGTAATAGATGTAAACACCGAATTCTGCCAAATGCTCGGCTACACTTCCGATGAAATGAAGCAGCTACACACCTGGGATTTTGATTCTCTGCTTGACGAAAATAAGGTTAGAGACGAATTTAATCCTGAGGGTGAAATTTTCAGTACTTTTGAGTCGGTGCATCGCCGCAAAGACGGTTCAACTTATGATGTGGAGGTAAGCGCCAGAAGTATCCGCTGGAAAGGGCAGCGACTGGTGGTGTGTTCCTGTCGCGACATCACCGAAAGAATTGCCGCGGCTAAACAGTTGGAAGCCAGTGGAAAAAAATACAGGCAACTTGTCGAAAGCATTAATGATGTGTTGTTTACCCTTGATGAAAAGGGAACTATAACCTATATGAGCCCCGTGGTAAAAAGCCTTACCGGTTTTGAAGCAGAGAAATATACCGGCGCTCATTTCTCCGAATTTATTCATCCGGAGCATCTCGATGAAATCATGAACGAATTCTATCAGTTAAAATTCGGAAAAACCCATCCCTCCGAGTATCGTATCCTTACAAAATCGGGCGAAGATGTGTGGGTGAAAAGTCATACAAAACCGGGTGTGAATGAATACGGACAAATCGAATATCGCGGTATCGCACAAAACATTACTGAATCGCGGAAAGCAGCCATAGAGATTAAAGAAAGCGAAGAGAAATACCGCATGCTGTTCAATGCCAATAAAGACAGCATCTCAATTTTCTATCTGAGCGAGGATGGGCAGCCTTCTGATTTTATTGAGATGAATGAAGCCGGATCACAAATTACCGGTTATGACAGGGAGGAACTGCTTAAAATGAAAGTAAGCGACATTGAAGTTCCGGCTTCTGCTGCTGAAGTAGCCGAGAGGATCAAAATCCTGAAAGAAAAAGGCGAAGCCAGCTTTGAATCCAAATTAAAGAAAAAGAATAGAGAATTGATTGACATCGAGGCAAAAGCATTGCTTATAAGTTATAATAACCGCCCGGCGTTGCTCAATATAACCAGAGATATTACCACGCGTAAGAAAGCCGCGAATGAATTACGCACCACTGCTGATAGGCTTCGGCTGGCTAATATGGCAACCAACGATGTGATTTGGGATTGGGATGTAATCCGGGATACCCAACAATGGAACGAAGCTGGAACAAAAGTTTTTGGATGGACTGAAATTGTTGAACGACCGGTAAATGCGCATTGGTGGGTAGAAAGAGTACACCCGGATGACCAGCTTAGGGTACATGACTCTTTCTTTGCGGTTGTAAATAATCCCAAACTTAATGTATGGTCTGACGAGTACCGCTTCCTCAAAACCGACAATACCTATGCGTATGTTATGGATCGGGGTCATGTGCTGCGCGACATCGAAGGAAATACTGTAAGAATGGTTGGTGCAATGCAGGATATTACCGAACGTAAGCGCGCTGAGGAATCACTACGAAAATCAGAAGAATACCACCGTCAGCAGACCTCTTTCCAGAGGGTCTTAATGGATATCTCCAACTCTTACATCAACGTTGTTGAAGAAGATTTTGATAAAATCATCAATCAGTCCTTAGCCGAACTTGGTCAGTATATGAATGCTGACCGTTGCTATATTTTTGCTCTTGACTACAATCATGAGATAGCAAAAAACACACACGAGTGGTGTGCCGATGGCATCGAACCCCAAATAGATCGGCTCCAAAACACTCCATTTGAAGTGTTTCCTGAATTGCTTCCAAAATTCAGGAAGGGTGAAAGCATTTATATAAATGATGTGCTGCAGCTTGCGGATGAGGACAGCCTAAGACAACTCCTGGAGCCACAGGGTATTAAAAGCATGATTGCCGTACCGGTGATGAAAGAAGGTGAGTGTAACGGATTTCTCGGCTTCGATTCTGTGCGCCACCATCACGTTTACACCAAAACCGAGGAAAACCTCCTGAGGGTTTTCTCCCGGATGCTTACCGATGTCCAGTTGCGCCTCGATTACGAGAGGCAGATTCGCCTAAGTAACGAAAAATACCGGATCGTAGCCGACAACACTATTAGCTGGGAGTTCTGGGAATCGCCCGATGGGGAATTTCTGTACAACTCGCCATCCTGCGAAAAAATTACCGGATTCAAACCACACGAACTGGAAAAAAATTACGAATTATTCCTTGCTATGATCCATCCCGACGACCGCGAATCCTACAGGAATCATCAGCATGAAATTTCTGAGGAACGTAAATTGCGGAATCTTCATTTCAGAATCATCAAACCAGATGGCGGAATCAGGCACATTGAGCATCAGTGCCTCGCAGTTTTTTCATCCGACGGCGCCTACATGGGAATCAGAGGAAGTAATACCGATATTACCGAAAGGATACAAGCAGAAGAGATGGTTCGCCAAAGCCGTGCACTGCTAAATACGTCTCAGCAACTCGCCCACGTTGGGGGCTGGGAATGGGATGTCGAGGACGAGACAATGACCTGGACTGATGAGACTTACCACATTCATAAAATTGACCCTGATTCCACGATGCCTGGTTCGCCTGAGCACATCAAAATGAGCACAAAATGCTATGATCCGGACGATCGCAAGGTTATCGAATCTGCTTTCCTTCGTTGTGCCAAAGAGGGGATTGCTTACGATCTGGAGTTCCCTTTGACTCAGACCGACGGCTGCCGTATCTGGATCCGCACTATGGGAAAGGCTGTTATGAGCGGCAATCGTGTGGTTAAAGTTACCGGAACTATTATGGATATCACCGAGCGTAAGCAGGCCGAAGAAGAGATTTTGCTTGGCAAGCAGCGGCTTGAATCCTTCCTCGGTATCAGCCGCACTATGACCGAAACGTTGGAAATGGAGAAAATCATGCAAATTATCGTTGACAATGCCACACGAGTCATGGGGCTGGGTAGCGGCGCCATTTACCTGAAAACTGACGAAAAAACGATTAAACTGGCAGCCACAACCCCGGCACTTCCAACTGATTTTCCTGATGAACTTCGAATTGCGCACATTAATAATCATCCGCATATTGCGAGATCATTGGCAACCGGCCGCTATGTTTTAATACCCGATGCCCTAAACGCAGAACTCACTGAAGCCGAGGAGGAAATTGTAAAAATCAGAGTACTAAGAACAAATTTGTATTTGCCGGTGCGGCTCAGGGAAAAATCTCTTGGAATATTAATATTATCATCAGTAAATGATACATACGATTTCTCCGAAGACGAAATCCACTTGTTGCAGGGATTTGCCAACCAGGCTGCGAATGTTATTGATAATGTGAACAATTATGAGAGATTGAAGAGCTATGCGGAAGAACTCGAAAGGGAGATTTTGCAGCGCAAGGAAGCCGAAAAAGCGCTGCGTGAGAGCGAGTATTTTGCCAATGCTATTGCCGACAATACTCCTGCACTGACCTATCTGTGGGACGTTCAATCGAACAAAAACATCTGGAGCAATCGGCTATATAAAGATTACTTTGAACCGTTTTCGTCGGAAGGCAACTACCTGACCATGCAAGATATAGAAAGAATTTTTCATCCTGGTGATTTTGCTTTGCTGTATGACAAGACGCTCGAAATGATTGCTAATAAGGAAATATCAACATGCCAGCTCGAAATTAGACACAAAACCAATCAGGGCTGGAAATGGATGAATGCAATATCCTCTGTTTTTAAAATGGATGAAAACGGAATAGCAACGCAAATACTTGGCGCACTCTTCGATATTAACGATCGCAAGCGTGCTGAGGAGGTCATCAAACAAAATGAAGAGCGTTTCAGGCAGGTTGCCGAAACCAATCAAACCGTTATTTGGGAACTCGATATTAATTATATTTTTTCATACGTAAGCCCGATATCAGGGGAAATCTGGGGCTATAAACCTGAAGACCTGGTGGGCAAGGTTTGCTACTTCGACCTGCATCCGGATAAAGGACGCGAGGCTTTTATCGAAGAAACCATGAGGTTCGTGAAAGAAACCGGTTCGTTCCGCGATTTTCTTAACCCCATCCAGAAACCTGATGGCAGCATTATCTGGGCATCCTCCAACGGGCGGCCGGTGCTTGATGAGCACGGCAATATTGCCGGTTACCGGGGTTCCGACCAGGATGTAACCGATCGTATCAATGCGGAAAAAGAGCTGCGTAAGTTCAAAACCATCTCCGACCAGGCCAATTATGGAACAGCAATCGTTGACCTTGAAGGGAATGTAATTTATGTAAATGATCATTTTGCACAAATGCATGGTTGGGCTGCAAATGACCTGCTGGGAAGGAACCTCACTGTTTTTCATAACGAGGAGCAACTCCCGCAGGTTTATAGTTTACTCGGAATATTAAAAGCTGAAGGCAGTTTTTCGGCACAGGAAGTTGACCATGCAAGAAAAGATGGTTCTGTTTTCACCGCCCTGATGAATGCATCGGTTATTTTTAATGAAAAAGGTGAACCTTTATTCATGACTACAACGGCTATTGATATCACTGAGATCAAAGCAGCCAGGCTGGATTTGCTGAAACTCACCCAGGCGGTGGTACAAAGTCCCGTTAGTATCATTATTACCGATACAAATGGTATAATTGAATATGTGAATCCGGCTTTTACCAAAATAAGTGGTTATCATTCAGAGGAAGTAATAGGGCAACATACACGGATTTTCAATTCAGGTCGCCATTCGGCTGAAATATTTGAAGAACTGTGGAGTGTTATTCATGAAGGAAAAACCTGGCAGGGAGAACTTTTGAACAAAAAGAAAAACGGTGAACTTTACTGGGAAAAAGCGACCATCACATCCATACGTAACGAACAGGGCGATATGATTAGATTTTTGGCCATTAAGGAAGACATCAGCGAGCAAAAAAAACTGATGGAAGACCTGATCATCGCTAAAGAAAAAGCCGAAGAGAGCAACCGACTGAAGACTGCTTTTATGAACAACATTTCGCATGAGGTGCGCACCCCGCTCAACGGCATTCTGGGATTTGGTAGTATTATTATGGATGGGGATATAAATCATGAGGAAAAACTTAACTACTTTCAGTTTATAAAGAAAAACAGCGACCGCCTGCAGCAAACCATCACCGATATAATGGACATTTCGGAGTTGAAGGCCGGAACCCTGAAACCCAACATATCAGAAGTAAACGTGCATACCATCCTGACGAAATTGCACGAAAGAACCACTGCACTTTGTTCACAGAGGAACATTCTGGTAACCATGGAGATACCTGACGAATACAGGAACACTACCCTGATTACCGATGAAGAGTTGTTTGGTAAAATTCTGATCCAGCTTCTCAACAACGCTGAGAAATTTACTCAACACGGCAGAATTATTCTTGGCATGGAAATCCTGCAGAACGAAGCAAAGTTTTTTGTAAAGGACACCGGGCAGGGGATTTCTTCCGATAAACTGGATATGATATTCGAACCCTTCATGCAGGAGGACAACTCAACAACCCGGGGACACGAGGGTTCAGGCCTCGGGCTTGCCATTGCCAGGGGGATGGTGGAATTACTCGGAGGTAAGATATGGGTTGAATCAGAGAAAAATGCAGGTTCTGTGTTTTATTTCACGCTGCCGCTGCGCTTTGGAAAAACAAAACCCGAAGCTGCAAAAACCATAATGCATCAGCCCGGGTCAACCAAACCACTGATTCTGATTGCAGAGGATGACCACTCCAACTATCTGTTTATCAAAGCAGTGCTGCAAAAAGGCGGATACAATACCCTTCACGCGGTAAACGGAGAGGAAGCAGTGAAAATGTGCCGTGATTATCCGGAAATCACGTTAATTCTTATGGACATCAAAATGCCGGTAATGAACGGAATAGAGGCGATGAAAATAATAAGGGAGTTTATGCCGGAAATACCCATTATTGCTACAACTGCCTACGCACAGACGGGCGATAAGCACCGGTTTATATCCGAAGGATGCAACGATTACCTCTCAAAACCCATGAACTTATCCGATTTAAAAGCGATACTTGCAAAATGGACTACTAACTTATGAAAAATCAAAACTTTTACCAACAATCAATCCGCGTCGCCCCCTTTGGCTATGCCTGTTATCAAATCATCCGGGATGATCCGGGCAACCCCTGCAACTTCAAAGCCATCGGACTGAACGATGCGTTCGAAAGGCTCACAGGGCACAACAAGGAAGATATCCTCGGAAATACGCTGCGGGTAGCCTTTCCTGATCCTGAAACCTCATTTTCGGGATTGCGCAGCCTCTTCGACAAGGTAGCGGCTGAAAATGCACCTGCCGGGATGGAGTATTACTTTGCCGAAACCGGCAGATGGTTGTTGGTGAATGCCTGGCATACCGACCCTTCCCATATTGCTGTTACCCTTAACGATATTACCGCTGGCCGGCAATCAATAGAAGCCGGTTGCCTGAAAGAAGTACAGCAACATGCCTTTTGGGACAACAACCTCTTTGGGGTGATGATTGCCGATAAAAATGGCAATTATGTGGACGCCAACGACGAAGTATGCCGCATGACCGGTTACAGTTGCGAAGAGCTGAAAAGCATGAACGTATTAAGCCTCATTGATCGTGAGAAAATTGAAGACGCCAGAATCCATTTTGAGCAAATCCTTAAAACCGGAAGAGCATACGGCGAACTGGCCTATTTTTCCAAAAACGGTGAAAAACGCTGGTGGAATGTAGTTGCAACCCGGCTATCCGATGATTATTTTCTTGGGTTGCATGAAGACATTACAAGCCGCAAACAAATGGAACTGGAGCTGTCGCAAAAGGTGGAGCTCAACAAAAAACTGCTTGCCAGCATACCCGATATAGTGATTCAAACCAACCTCGAAGGAGTCATCACTTTTATAAATGAGCCTGAGTTTATTGATTATCCGTTTATTACCTCCGAACAATTGATAGGAAGGAATATCCTTTCGTTCGTTGCCCCCAGCGACCTTGACCGTATGGAAGAGAATGTGAGGCTGATGTTTGAAAAACCGCTCGGCATCAAAGAGTATGCACTTCGCTTTGGCGATATGCTGGAAATTATCTGTGAAGCCAACGGAGATGTCCTCCGCGATGAACATGGAAACCCGACAGGTATGGTTTTCGTGATCAGGGACATCACCAACCGAAAGAAAGCTGAAAAGGCCCTGGCTGAGAGCGAAGAACGTTTCCGGCTGATGATCAAGAATATCTCAGCAATAATTGTAACAATTGATAAAGATGGCATCCAACAATTTGTAAGCCCGGTTGCAGAAAAAATAACAGGATACACACAGGAGGAGCTAACAGGAAAATCCATATCAGAAGTGATTCATCCTGACGATCTGCCGCAGGTCATAAAAGCCTGGGAAGAAGGAACAGGAAATCCAAACATAGAGATTACCGTTCGATACCGGCATATTCATAAAACCAAAGGATGGGTGTATTTAGAGACAGTGGGCCAGAGCTTTTTGAACGAACCTGCCGTGAACGCCGTAATTGCAATCGTGCACGACATCACCGAACGCAAACAGGCTGAAGAGGACCTGAAGGAAAACGAATTAAAATTCCGGACGCTTTACGAAAATTCGGGCGATGCCATTTTTATCATGAAAGGTGATACCTTCATTGACTGCAACCTGCGAACGCTTGAAGTTTACGGTTGTCAGACACGCGATCAGATTCTGGGGCATACACCCTTTGAGTTCTCTCCCGCCGTTCAGCCTGATGGGCGTGATTCACGGGATTATGCACTCGAAATCATTGCAGCGGCAAATACCGGGCAAACACAGTTCTTCGAGTGGGCACACACAAAACTTGACGGTACACCTTTTACAGCCGAAGTCAAGCTGAATAAACTGGAACTCAACGGCCAGAAATTGTTGCAGGCAATTGTGCGGGACATTAGAGAACGCAAACAGGCAGAGGCAGAACTCCTGAAAACCCAGAACATCTTAGCAGAAAAAGAAGCGCAATACCGGATATTGGCAGAGAATTCCCAGGATCTGATTTATGTTTATTGTTTAGTACCTAAACCCCATTACGAATACATTTCTCCATCTTGTTTTCAGCTCACGGGGTACTTGCCGGAGGAAGGGTATGCGGATCCTTTCACCTACCACAAGTTTATTAATACGCCGGAGGGTATAGAAAAGTTCACACAGTTTTTGTTTGACCCTGATCAACCCAAGGTGATTGAAGAAGAATGGCTAAGGAAGGATGGCAAGCGGGTTTGGGTAGAGCAGATGGTAAGCAGGAATTTTGACGCAAACGGCAATTTGATTTCATTTCAAAGCACGGTTAGAGATATTACGGAGCGCAATCGTTCGGAGGAGGTTATCAGAACAGAGCGTATGCGGCTTGCCGGAATCATCGAAGGCACCAATGCAGGTACCTGGGAGTGGAATGTAAAGACCGGTGAACTCATACTCAATGAACGATGGGCTGAAATTATCGGGTATTCTCTGGAAGAACTGGGCACGGTTTCGTTCGAAACATGGACGCAACACGCACACCCCGATGATTTGAAACAAAGCAATGAACTTCTCGGAAAGCATTTCAGCGGCGAGTTGGATTACTATGAGTTCGAATCGCGGATGCTTCACAAAAACGGCGCCTGGGTGTGGGTTCTTGACCGTGGTAAAGTTACAACCTGGTCGCACGACGGTAAACCGCTTATGATGTTCGGAACACACCAGGACATTACCAAACGTATGCAGGCGGTGGACGAACTCAAAGCAAGCGAAAGGAAATTCCGCGAACTTTCGACTCTGATGCGCCTAATGACCGACAATATGCCCGATATGCTCTGGGCCAAAAACCTGAATAAAGAATATATTTTCGCCAACAAAGCAATCTGCAACAACTTGCTCAGCGCAGTTAATACCGAAGAACCACTGGGGAAAACCGATATGTTTTTTGCCACCCGCGAGCGCAACTCCCAACCCGACAATCCGCTATGGCATACCTTCGGCGAAATATGCAGGGATTCGGATTCCATTACTCTGGAGGAACTGAAACCCACGCAGTTTGATGAGTTTGGGAATGTGAAAGGCAAATTCCTTTTCCTCGATGTTCATAAAGCTCCGTTGTGCGATGATAATGGAGAGCTTATCGGGATAGTGGGTTCGGCAAGAGATGTCACGGCTGCCAAAGAAACCGAAAATCAACTGAGAAAACTCTCGCAGGCCGTCGAGCAAAGCCCTGCAATTATCATCATAACCGATCCTGAAGGTAAGATTGAATATGTAAATCCGAAGTTTTGCGAAATCACCGGTTTTACCCCCGAAGAATCAAAGGGGCATAACTATAGCGCCTTCTCGACAGACGAAATGCCGGAGAGTGTTGTTAAGGAACTCTGGAAAACGATTAACGCAGGCAATGAGTGGAAAGGAGAATTCCACAACAAAAAGAAAAACGGCGAACTTTATTGGGAGTCTGTTTCCATCTCACCCATATACAACAACGAGGGAACCATCACCAATTTTCTCGCTGTTAAAGAAGACATTACACAACGCAAATCTACTGATCTGGAAGTAGAAAGAAATCGTGCAGAACTAAAAGCAATATATGAAAACGCACCGGTAATGATGGCAGTGATTGACCAAAACAGAAATTTACTTTTTGCCAATCCTGCATTCACAAACTTTACCGGGGTACCCGAAGCAGAGCTTATCGGTGGCCGGGCATGTGGCGTTTTTGGTTGCATTAATGCATTTGATGATCCACAAGGTTGTGGCTTTGGATCGCAATGTAAAGCGTGTATGCTGCTTAAATCCATCGAAGATTCATTCTTAACCGGCAAAACACATAAAGATATTGAATACAACACCACGCTGAAGTGTAATAACACTTTAAAAGAGATTTCGCTGATAGGGTCTACCGCACCAATAAATTTTGCAGGGAAAAGCTTGCTTTTATTGAGTTTCGTTGATATTTCCGATCGCAAACATACCGAAAGCCAGCTCAGGAAACTTTCACAAGCCGTCGAGCAAAGCCCAGCCAGTGTGGTGATCACCAACCTTGATGGAACCATCGAATATGTAAACCCAAAATTTACCGAAATTACAGGTTACACACCGGAAGAAGCCATCGGGCAAAAAATGAGTTTACTCAAATCAGGAAAACTGCCCGATCCTGTTTATGCAAAACTCTGGAAAACCATATCATCAGGCAGGAACTGGAAGGGCGAGCTCCACAACAAAAAGAAAAACGGTGAGTATTTCTGGGAATTTGCGCTGATTTCACCCATAAAAAACGAGAAAGGCGAAATATCGCATTATCTCGCAGTAAAGGAGGACATTACAGAGCGTAAAGCGCTTGAAGAGAGGCTTAACCACCAAACCCGGTTGCGGGAATTACTGATGGAAATTTCTTCAGGATTTATCAATATTCCGCTCGAAAAGGTTGATGAAGCAATCAATGACGCTCTGGCCAAAATGGCCCAGTTTGTACATGCCGACCGCTCTTATACGTTTGATTACGATTGGGAAAATGACATTTGCAACAACATTTTCGAATGGTGCGAAGAAGGTATCAGCGCCGAAATCAACAATCTTCAGCAGGTGCCGCTTGCCATGATGCAGGATTGGGTTGAGGCACACAAAAAAGGCGAACCCATGTATGTACCTGATGTATTCGCATTGCCTCATGGCGCTGTCAGGGACATTCTGGAACCACAGGGAATCAAAAGTGTTCTCTCGGTTCCAATGATGAACGAAAACCAATGCATAGGATTTGTGGGATTCGATTCGGTACGCGAGCACCATGAATATACCAGCACCGAAGTGCATTTACTCCGGGTATTTGCGCAGTCACTGGCAAATATTAAATTGCGCAAAGAAATGGTTGAACAACTGCTAAATGCCAAAGCCCTTGCTGAGGAAAGTGAAGAAAAACACCGCAGCCTGATCGAGCAGATGCTTGAGGGGCTTGTTGTTGACGATGGCAATGGGATCATCCTCTTTGCAAATCCCATGTTTTGCAAAATGACCGGATACAGCGAGAACGAACTGCTCGGAAAATCTGCGTACGAGTTGTTGCTGCAAAAGCATGATATCGAGAAGGTCAGGATGAAGGATGACGAACGAAAAAGAAACATCACAGATCAATATGAACTCGATGTAATTACAAAATCAGGTGAAGTACACACATTCTATTTTCATGCAACGCCAGTTCTGGATAAAAAAGGCAATGTAACGGCATCAATGTCAACCGTAACGGATATTACTGAGCGTAAAAGAGACCAGGAGAAAATCAGGATCACCAAAGATACCTACGAAAGTATTTTCAATTCCGTTTCGGAGGCAATTTATGTTCTCGACGAAAACGGATATTTCATTGACGTAAATCGTGGTGCTGAAATAATGTATGGTTTTAACCGTGAGGAATTAATAGGTAAAAGTCCTGCCGAGATTACTGCGCCGGGAGTGAATGACCTGGATTTGGTTATGAAAACTATTCAAGAAGTCAGGGAAACAGGAATTTCCAGGAGTTTTGAGTTTTGGGGGCAACGGAAAAACAGTGAAATATTCCCAAAAGATGTTAATCTTAACAGGGGGAAGTATTTTGGTAAAGATCATATCATTGCCACTGCCCGTGATATTACAGAGCGTAAAAGAGGGGATACTGCACGGATCATACAGTACAATATTGCCCGCTCAATCCACACGTCAAAAAATGCAGCAGACCTGCTTGAAACCATCAGGCAGGAACTTGGCCAGCTCTTTGATACCACAAACTTTTTTGTAGCCAGGTACAACCCGGAAAAAGATACCCTCAGGCAACTGATTTTCTGTGATGAAATGGATAGCTTTGATGAGTGGGATGCGAATCAGTCAATCTCGGGGCAGGTAGTGAAATCCGGAAAAACAATATTTCTACGGGGAGATGAAGTCAATAACTTCAGTATGCATCACAACCTTGAAATGCTGGGTACCGATTCGGCCTGCTGGCTTGGGGTTCCTGTGGTTATGCACAATCGCCCGGGAGGTGTCATGGTTATACAACACTATACCAATCCTGATGCATACAGTACAGCAGATGTTGCCTTATTCGAGATGATAGCGCACGAAACCGGAATATTCCTCGAAAAGCAGATAATGATCGAAGACCTCATCAGCGCAAAAGAAAAAGCCGAAGAAAGCAATCGCCTGAAAACCGCCTTCATGGACAACATTTCGCACGAAGTACGCACACCCCTCAACGGTATTCTTGGTTTTGGAGATGTTTTGATGGACGAGACCACCGACCGGAAAGATAAACTTGAATACTACCAGTTTATTAAGCATAGCAGCGAACGTCTGATGCAGACCATTGCCGACATCATGAACATCTCGCAGCTAAAAGCAGGAACCCTGAAACCAAATATAACCGATGTTCAGGTAAAACAGGTAATGCATCAGTGTTTTGAAAAAACCAAAACCGCATGCGCCACAAAGAACATCCTGGTAACGATGGATTTGCCGGAAGACCTGGAAAACCTCCATCTGATGACCGATCAGGAAATATTCGAATTAACAATGAACCACCTGCTGAGCAATGCCGAAAAATTTACCCAGCAGGGCAGGATAACTTTTGGTGTTAAAAGAGATGGCGGATATGCCCGGTTTTATGTAAAAGATACCGGCCAGGGTATTGCTCCTGAAAAACTCGAAGTAATATTCGAGCCTTTTATGCAGGAGGACAATTCGACTACACGCGGACACGAGGGCTCAGGCCTCGGACTTGCCATTGCAAGAGGGATGGCTGAACTGCTCGGAGGTAAAATCTGGGTAGAATCAGAGAAAATTGTCGGATCAACCTTCTTTTTCACTCTTCCCTTGTCAGAGGACAACACCATCACCGACACAAAAGCGCCGGAAATTCAAAAACCAAAAACCGACAAACCACTCATTCTTATAGCCGAGGACGATCACTCCAATTATTTGTATTTCAAGGCAATATTGCAAAAGAAAGGCTACACGACTCTGCATGTTTTCAATGGCGCCGAAGCGGTTGAATTTTGTCATAAGTTTCCGGAAATCACCCTGGTTTTAATGGATATAAAGATGCCGGTGATGAACGGCATCGAAGCTACCAAAAAGATCAGGGAATTCAGGCCCGACCTGCCAATAATTGCTACTACTGCCTATGCGCAGACAGGAGAAAAGCACCGCATTTTGTCCGAAGGCTGCAACGAATACCTGGCCAAGCCGATAATGCCTTCCGATATCTTAGCGATGATTAAGAAATATTCATGATGATGAAATTTCAGAAAGCCAGCCTTGAAAAGTCATAGTATGGCTCCTAGCCATCCTATGACTAATAACGGCAGTTTGACTTTTAGCGATAGGATCACTTGGAGTGATACTATCGCAGTCACCTAACAGCCGGAGCATATAATCCGGCCGCTTTTTGTCATAGTATGGCTCCTAGCCATCCTATGACTAACACCTGCAGATTCGCCTGCTTAGCGATAGGATCGCTGAGAGCGATGTCATAGTATGGCTACCAGACATCCTATGACTAACACCTGCAATTTTTACTGCTTAGCGATAGGATCGCTGAGAGCGATGTCATAGTATGGCTACCAGACATCC
>DAIRGA010000027.1:59918-63955 GCA_036794825.1 Bacteroidales bacterium
TATGACTAACACCTGCAATTTTTACTGCTTAGCGATAGGATCGCCGAGAGCGATACTATCGCCTGGCTCTCAGCCATCCTATGAATAACACCGGCATATCAGTCCTCATTTACTTAAAAAATCACAAAAACTAATGATTTAACTTTTCATTAACAGCCACCCTTTGATAATAAGCTTTCATTTGTCAATTCATAATTATTCTAAATAATTATTGTAACTGATTAATAATTAATTTTTTAACGATAAAAAAGAACATCTTATGAAACTAAACTTTTACCTTTTTACACTTTTCCTAATGTTTGTTGGGTCTCTGAGTGGATTGAAAGCCAACAACATTCTGATAAGCAACATCAGTCTCACCGGGCAAAACACTACAGATGATTATGTGATGGTGCAGTTCGACCTGAGCTGGGAAAACTCCTGGCGCACCTCCTCGGCGCCAAATAACTGGGACGCCGCGTGGGTATTTGTGAAATACCGCGTAGGAAGCGGCCCCTGGCAGCACGCCTGGCTGAACGATGCAGGCCATAGCGGCGGTACGGGAACCGGCGCTACCATTTCTGCCGGCCTTCAAACCCCCGGCAGCGCCTTTAACGCCAACACCAACCCCGGCATTGGCGCCTTTATCTATCGCTCTGCCGATGGCACGGGTACATTTTCCATTACCGGCGCCCAACTCCGCTGGAACTACGGCGCAAATAGCGTTGCCGATAATACCACCGTAGATGTACGCGTGTTTGCCATTGAAATGGTGTATGTGCCGGAAGGGGCGTTTTATGTAGGGAGCGGGGGAACGGAAAATAGCAGTTTCACCCAGGCAAACAATACCTCCGGCGCCACTGTACCATTTCAGATTACCTCCACTGCACCCATTATTCAAGGTAACAACACAAGTTCTTCATCATCAAATCTGGGTGCAAGGGGCCAAATGGATTTGACAGGCACTACAACCGCCTCACTGGCAAGCGGCTTCCCCACCGGTTATGCTGCATTCTATATGATGAAATACGAGATCACCCAGCAGCAGTATGTTGATTTTTTGAACACGCTCATTTCCACTCATGCAGACAACCGGTACTCTACCACCAACACGGGAAATCGTTATAGCATCACGGTCTCCGGAGGGGTTTATAGCACCACCAATCCTTACGTAGCGTGCAACTACCTGAGCTGGATGGACGGCGCTGCATACATGGACTGGTCAGGGTTGCGGCCGATGACAGAGCTGGAGTTTGAAAAAACCTGCCGGGGAACAGCCACACCGGTGGCCAACGAGTATGCCTGGGGTAATACCACCGCCACCGCTGCCAACAACATTACCAACCCGGGCGCAACCAACGAAACAACTTCCACCTCCGGCGCCAACGCAGTTTATGATCTTCAGACCAATGTGGTAGGACCGATGCGGGTGGGTGTTTTTGCCAAAAGCGCTACTACCCGCGCCCAATCTGGCGCCAGCTATTATGGCATTATGGAACTGAGCGGCAACCTTGGGGAGCGGCCGGTAACGTTGGGTAATGCCACCGGTCGCGCCTTTACCGGAGTGCATGGTGATGGCGCGCTTAGCGCTAACGGCCACGCCAACGAAACGGCCTGGCCGGGACTTAACAGCGGCGAGGTAACCGGCGCCACCGGGTCCGGATTCCGGGGCGGCAATTGGATCAACAATGCGACGATCATGAGCGTATCCGACCGCAACCTCGCTGCAAACGCGAGCACATCTCGGGGCAGCGACTTCGGCTTCAGGGGTGTTCGTTCACAACCCTTCGTTTGCGGTAGCCACACTGTTACCGACATTGACGGCAACGCTTACAACACCGTTTTGATAGGAACCCAGTGCTGGATGAAAGAGAACCTGAAGGTTACCAAGAATCCGGCGGGAACTGCAATTACCAGGGTTTGCCCCGATAACAATGCCACGCGTTGTGAAGAATATGGAGGTCTATACACTTATTCTGTGATGATGAACGGCGCCTCACCAAGCGCATCAAATCCCAGTGGTGTTCAAGGTATCTGCCCTTCAGGCTGGCACATTCCAAGTGAAAGCGAATGGCTTCAGTTGATTAGCTCGGTTGGTGGATCATCAGGTGCTGCTCCCAAACTTAGAAGTTCAAGAAAAGATCCAGACCCCCATCCCAGATGGCATTCAGCAACAGTTTCAACAGATGATTATGGATTTAGCGCATTGCCTGCCGGGTTTAGAAATGATCAAAACCAAAATGTAAATATGGGAAACTGGTCCATGTGGTGGTCAACAACTGATGCACCAACACCAGGCACATTAATAGCTCCGGATATTTCATTCCCTTCCAGCAATTTTTCAACAACTAATATTCTTCCAAAGACCTCAACACCTGCTGAATGGGCTGTAAGCGTGAGATGTCTGAAAGATTGAAGTAATCATCCAAAGTAACCAATTGAAAGTTTCAAATAAACGATAAAGTTGAACTACCATAATTCATAATCCGAAAACTTAGCATACAATGAAAACATTAAATATTTTCCTGATATCCGGCATATTTAACCTGATACTATTTTCATCGGTTATTTCCTTTGCGCAATACAGCGGCGGCAACGGCCGCGGCGATCACATGGCGCAAGGCAACGGGTTGCAGATCACCTCCTGCACCAATCCCACCGACGGCGGCGAAATCGCTTCAAACCAGAACATCTGCTCTGGTACTTCACCAGCAGCATTTAACAGCATTTCACTTCCCGCAGGACACACCGGAACGCTGGAGTACCAGTGGCAACTGACGACCGTCACTCCAACCATCAGTTTCGATGACTGGGAAGACGTAGGAACCAACACCGATACCTACGAACATGTTGGCACGGTGACCCAGACCACCTGGTTCCGCAGGCTGGCGAAAGTAACGTGTGAAACGAACTGGGTGCCATCGAATGTGGTGCTTGTTTCTGTTGTAAATTATGAAATTTCAACCGCAGGTAATGAAATCGTTATAACCGATATTTGTGTAATAGGTGAAACTTTGGATGTTACCGAAAATGGCAGCAACATTCGCTTTAATGTGGCAGGCCGATACTACAGCCTTGATGGCGGCGCACCTTTACCTTTCCCAGCCGATATACCACTTGCCGGTGTAAATGGTATCACCATCAACGCCGGCGGAGGAGATGATATCATCAACATCGGCGCTTTTGCGGCGAGTTTGCCTTCGCTTACCATCAATGGAGCAACGGGTGATGATGTGATCAATTTCAACGGCGATATTACTTTTTTGGCCAATGCCCATCTTGATGTTGATTTGCAGGACGATGCCCCCAATCCCGGTATAGATCGTGTGTCAGTAGCCTCGAATGCAAACCTGGTTCTTTCTGGCGACGGCATGGCCACGGTCAAAGTGAGCCGCAGTTTATTCATAAACAGCGGTGGCAGCATTGAAACCGAAAACGGAGAGTTGATCGTGGATGTCAACCAGCAAGCAACTGCTACTTCCGGCAGTTTCGTTGGAGTAAGCCTACCCGGCGGTGGACTCCAAGTCAACGGCAGTGGGGTGCTGGCTGTGAAGGGCAGGGGAGGCAATTCGGGCAGCGGTCAACATGGTATACAGATATCCGGTTCCGGAAAGATTCAGGGTGGCGACGAAACATGCACTGTAATTGGTACAGGCGGTACGAACACGGATAACGATAATTACGGCATTGTCATTGCAAATTCGGGACAGATCACATCGGGCGGGGCAGGCACTGTCAGCGTAAGCGGTACCGGCGGCTCAGGTTCGGGAATTTTCAATTACGGCTTAGTGATTGAAGGCGCCAATGCACGAATTACATCCGGTGGCGGTGCAGTAGAAGTAAATGGCCAGGGCGGCGGCGGCGCGGGGAGCGGCAGCCAAAATAACGGTATTCGACTCGTTAATGAGGGACAAATAACTTCAGGTAGCAGCGGCACCGTGACCGTGACCGGTATGGGTGGCACAGGAACAGGCAGCGATAATTACGGAATTATCATTGCAACTTCGGGACAGATCACATCGGGCGGGGCAGGCACTGTCAGCGTAAGCGGTACCGGC
>DAIRGA010000027.1:64055-68911 GCA_036794825.1 Bacteroidales bacterium
ACTCGCTAATGCGGGACAAATAACTTCAGGTAGCAGCGGCACCGTGACCGTGACCGGTACGGGTGGCACAGGCACAGGCAACGATAATTACGGCATTGTCATTGCAACTTCAGGACAGATCACATCGGGCGGGGTAGGCACTGTCAGCGTAAGTGGTACCGGCGGCTCAGGTTCGGGAACTTTCAATTACGGCTTAGTGATTGAAGGCGCCAATGCACGAATTACATCCGGCGGCGGCGCAGTAGAAGTAAATGGCCAGGGCGGCGGCGGTGCGGGGAGCGGCAGCCAAAATAACGGCATTCGACTCGCTAATGCGGGACAAATAACTTCAGGTAGCAGCGGCACCGTGACCGTGACCAGTGCGGGTGGCACAGGCACAGGTAACGATAATTACGGCATTGTAATTGAAACGTCGGGAAAGATTACTTCCGGCAATAACGCTGACATCAGCGTAATAGCCGACGGTATTAATCTCATCGCACCTGGCTTCATCAATTCCGGAACGGGCACCTCAACCATACGCCCATACACGGCAGGAACGACCATCAATCTCGGCGGCGCTGACGTACTCAGCGGTAGCCCTTATACCCTCGGTCTCTCCATCGCGGAACTCGACCAGATCACCGCCGGAACGCTCATTATCGGTAATGAAGATAGTGGGGAAATCACTGTTAGCGACAATATTAACCGCCCGGCTTCAACAATATTGGAGCTTGTAAGCAGCGGAAATATTGAGATCAGCGGTGGCGGCATCAATACAGGTGGCGGTAACTTGCTGCTTAGCCCGGGCGATTCACCGGCGGCAGTTGTTCCATCATTCACAGGAACCGATGTATCAGCCGGGACGCTGTCATTCGCCAGCGACCTTTCCATCGAAATCAACGGAACTACTCCGGGGACGCAGTATCAGCAACTAATTGTTGTCGGGCAGATTGATCTTACCGGTGTGGATTTGGCTTTAAGCGGAAGTTATTCACCAACCTTCGGCGACTCGTTTCTAATAGTTGATAACGATGGAGTTGATCAAATTAACGGAACATTCACCGGATTAGACGAAGGCGATATAATTGCTGACTTCCTTGGCAGCGGCCTGTATGCTACTATCACATATTTGGGAGGCGATGGTAACGATGTGGTACTTCAAGTACCATGTAGTAATCCCACCGATGGTGGCGAAATAGCCTCCAGCCAAACCCTGTGCTCAGGCGATGTTCCTGCTCCATTCACAAGCATTTCACCAGCATCAGGATTTGTAGGCGATCTGGAATACCAGTGGCAGATCAGCACATTAAGTCCAACTTTTGTGGATATTCCGGGAGCATTTTCCGACACTTACACACATGTTGGCACGGTGACCCAAACCAGCTGGTTCCGAAGGTTGGCCAGGGTGGGATGTGCGACAGGCACATTCGAAACAAGTTCGGTTTCGTCGAATCTGGTGGAGATTTCAATTTTTCCTGTTGGGGTTCGAACCTGGACCGGCATTACCAGCAACGACTGGAATACCGGCAACAACTGGGACCCGCCATGTGTACCTACTTCCGCCGATGATGTGGTAATCCCGGATGTGAGCACCGATCCCGTTATTGGAACTGGCCTTGCGGCAGTGGCAAAATCGGTCACCGTCAACGCAGATGCCGCCCTCACTGTTGTTGAAACAGGCAGCCTCACGATCAATGGCTCTTCACTCCACGAATTTGGTTTTTATGCCGGCTTGTACAATCATGGCTCGGTGACCAACGACGGTCTCATTGTTCTGGGTTCAGTTTCAAATGTGGGTGAAGTCGGATTGTGGAATATCGGGACTTTTACCAATACCGGTGAGATACAAATTGACCGCTCCACCCTTTCTGCCCTCTGGAGCGCAGAAGGGCAATTTACCAATTCATCGCTAATTAATATTGGCTCATCAGCCAGTGTTGACGATTATGGTTTGTATAACGATGCCTCATTTATCAATACCGCTGACGGGCAGATTGTTATCAATAATTTCACCTACCGGGGGATTGAAAACCGCGCCGGAGAGATTAACAACTCAGGAGGAATTACGGTAGGCTTTGTATCCGGTACAGGCCAGGGAAGCATCATGAACCAGGCGCTGTTTAACAACAATCCAGGCGGAGAAATCTACCTCGACCGGGCGACGGCAGTGGGTGTTTACAACAATGCAACCGGGCTGTTCAACAATGCCGCATTGCTTAACATAGGAGGCACGGTGAGTGTCGGGCAGGTAGGTATCCAGAATATCGGCACATTTACAAACACCCTTAGCGGGGAAATCTATATTGACCGTACTACTTTTCTGGGATTGTACAACAATGGAGGGGGTTCTAAATTCACCAATGCAGCGCTGCTTGTTATCGGAAATTCAGCCAGCGTGGGTAATTATGGTGTTGGAAACGAAGGAACATTTACCAATATCCTGAGCGGTGAAATCCGGATTGACCGTTCAACACAATTTGCTTTCTCAAGTGTTGGTCCTGTTTCAAACAGCGGATTGATAAAAATCGGCTCAATGGCAAGTGTTGGAACACGAGGATTGCAAAATGTAAATTCAGCATTTACCAACACCCAGACAGGTGAAATTCATATTGACCGCTCGACGGAATTGGGCATCATAAATTCCAAAGCTCAGTTTACCAATGACGGGAAGATATTCCTCGGCGTAAACCAATCAGTTGGGGGCCGCGGAATTAACAACCAGGATGCAGGGAACAATTTTCTCAACAGCTCCACAGGTGAAATCACCATTGACAAGACTACCGAATATGCCTTTATCAATTCCTATCATACCAACGAAAATGCCGGTAAACTCACCATCGGAGGAAACACCGGCGTGGATGGACACGGCATTTACCTTTTCTTTTCTTCCGGTTTAACCAATACCGGATCAGGCGAAATCCGCATTGACCGGACAACCGACAGCGGAATTTATGTGGAGAACCTCAGCACATTTACCAACAATGCCAACATCATCATTGGTGAAGAGGAAGCTATGGAAGAATATGGCATCGAAAACGAAGGTTCTTTTACCAATGGCGAATGTGCCACCATCACGATGTATGCACCGCTCAGCAATGGCAATGTATTTACCAACAATGGCCTCCTATCCTCCATCACCACCGAACAACATGCCGGCACTGCCGTGATCGTCAATTCACCGGCTGGTGTTGCCGGTAGCTACAACTTTGTGGCAGCCACCTTCGGCGCCGATGTGGGAAGCAGCGCCTGGACAGCCGATGCAGTGCTGGTCAGTGATGCTGGCGGATCAAGCCTGGGATGCTATGCTCCTTACCAGAATGCAGCACAACTGTACGGCAAAATTGCCCTGATTGACCGCGGAACCTGCGAATTTGGTCTGAAATGCCTCCTTGCCCAACAGGCAGGCGCCATTGCAGCCATCGTGATCAACAATATTAATGGACCTGCATTCCTTATGGGGGCAGGAGCTTATGGAAGTCAGGTCACCATCCCGTGTGTACTGATTTCAAAAGCTGATGGTGACGCAATCAAAGCCGCCGGTGCTGTAAATATGAGTATTGGTAACATCGCTACCCCGGCAAATGCCGTGATTAACAATGGTATTATCGAGTTCCCATTGGGAAATCCTATTGCAAGCGTTGACAACAACCAGGTAGTAGTAGCCCCATTTAGCGGCGATTGCTCTGTAAGCATCAGTCCAGCCCTGCAACTGGATGAGCTGGCTGATTTTGTGATCGGCGCCACCTGGTACGAAGATGAGGCTCTCACCATTGAAGCCGGAAGCTACGGCCAGGCCTCAAATACATTTAGTCCTTCCGCCTCGTTAAGCGGTAATGTTACCACCCTTTATTTCAACATCGCCGATCCTGTCGGAGGTTGCTCCAGCACTGTTTCGGTGCAGGTGAGCTTCAATGATGACCTGATTCCGGATGCAGTGTGCAAAGACATCACTGTTTATCTTGAAGGAAATTCCGTAACCGTTTATGCCGAAGATGTAAACGACGGATCGTCGGATAACTGTTCCGATCCTGCTTTGCTCACGCTGTCGCCTGCAAGCATCACATACACATGCGATCATATTGGCACGAATTCCTTCGTTCTCACAGTAACCGATGCCAAAGGAAATGCAGCGTCATGCACAGCCACGGTCACGGTACTCGATGGAACTCCACCCGTCCCGGTAAGTATTACAAAAACTGTTTACCTTGATCCTTATGGTGTCTATACGCTGCTCGATACGGATGTGCTCGACTTCGGCGCCAGCTTCGACAACTGCGGCCCGATCACGGTAACCGGAATATCTCCCGCTTCTTTCGACTGTAACGATCTGGGCGGTGTGTTTCCTGTTTTGGTTCAGGTGGAAGACCCCAGTGGCAATTCTGCTCAAGCAACAGCAACCATCACGGTGGAACAAGGGACAGCATTGCTTCCTCCCTGGGAAAACACCAACACCCACGCCAGTGCCAACGGGACGGCCATCTATTCGCCATGTGATAACGAAGGTACATTCAGACTTACTTCAACAGGCCAAAGCACCACAACCCGTGATGTACATCATGTCGTTTATCAGGATGTGTGCGATGAACAGTTTACCATCATCGCCCGCCTGACCGGGATGCAGAACCTCGGCTGGGGCGGTGTGGTAGTGCGCCAGGGAACCGGTAACAACGACCGCACAATACTCGTGAAGACCCAGCTCAGCAACAGAGTGATTGTCGGATACAGGAAAAACCCCGGCCTGGCGATGGTCAACTCGGGCGCAATTGCCACCATTAAGTGGATGAAGATCCAGCGCAACGGAACCAACTTCAAAGTCTTTACCTCGGCCAACGGAACCACCTGGCAGCAGCGCTACAACGGTACCCTCAACATGA
>DAIRGA010000056.1:0-12051 GCA_036794825.1 Bacteroidales bacterium
ATGGAGACGATTGCGTAATCATCGGCGGGGTTGGGATATACCTCAACCTGCTGCGACTGTAGTTCGGGTTGAATCAGGTCGAAACCTGTGTTTTCATCGCCCGACTTGAGGAGGGTAGCCAGTTCGACGTTGTCGAAGGTGGCAACTGCTGTGCGGTTGGCGTAGATGCTTTCGAGGAATATACCCGCTTTGAGGCAGCCCGTCATGTTGAGGGTACCGTTGTAGCGCTGCTGCCAGGTGGTTCCGTTGGCCGAGGTGAATACCTTGTAGTTTGTGCCGTTGCGCTGGATCTTCATCCACTTGATGGTGGCTATTGCACCCGAATTTACCATTGCCAGGCCTTCGGCTTTCCGGTATCCAACAATCACCCTGTTGCTCAACTGCGTTTTTACCAGAATGGCCGCTGCGCTGGAGTTGCAATTCTTCCTGACCACAACGCCTCCCCAGCCGAGGTTCTGCATCCCGGTCAGGCGGGCGATGATGGTAAACTGTTCATCGCACACATCCTGGTAAACGACATGATGTACATCACGGGTGGTGGTGCTTTGGCCGGTGGCTGTAAGGTGGAAGGCGGGGTTGGCAGGTGGGAAATCATAATCTTCCGTGCCATTGGCCGAAACATGCGTATCGCACTCTTTCCAGGGCGCCGGGATGCTTTGCACAAACACATTAGCAGTTTTGATGTCGCTGTTGCCGTGGATGTCGGTTACGGTAAGGGTTACTACGTTGTTGCCCTTGTTGGCTGCGGTGAACTGATCTATGTCCAACGTATAGGAAGCAATACCGCAATTGTCGGTGGAGCCGTTGTCAACATCAGCCGGAATGATGGTTGCATTGCCGGTAACATCGAGCTGGATGGAGATGTCTTTTGTTTCGACCACCGGTTTTTCATCATCGGTGATGGTGATGGTGAAGGAGTCTGAAACTTTGTTGCCGGAAGCATCCGTGGCTTCGTAGGTGATGGTGTGGGTTCCCACATCGAAGAAGCTTCCGCTTGGATCGCCTTCGATCTGCTGGATGGAATGGCCGTTGCAGTTGTCGTCTGAAGAAGGTCCCGTCCATGTAACAGTAGCGCCGCAACTGCCAGTATCGTTGGGTTGTTCTATATCTCCTGGCAATTCCACGATTTCTGGCGAAGTGTTATCCACCACCGTTACAATGGCAGTTTTTGAGGACTGATTGGGTCCTGATACCCCGGATTCGTATAGCTGTTGAATTTCCGTTGCCGACAATGATCGTCCGTATATCTGTGACTCATAAATTTTCGCATCCAGTTCACCGGGTCCAGAATTATTTAATCCATGACGTTTTCCCATCCAGATTTCTGCATCACCTGCAGACCAGCTGCCTATGTTGGTGTTTGTATATGTTCCAATGACCTCACCGTTTCTATATCCTGTAATAAGTACATTGCCTGACCCTATTTCCTCATAAGTGATGGCGATCATAAGCAACTCGTCGGGAGTGGTTTCTGCGTAACCCGGTACAAAATTTTGTGTTCGGGAGTATCCAGTACTGCCTGCCATCCAACGGTTTGGTTGGAGTTCGCCATATACAAGGCCGTCAAAATGATCTGTGGTTACACGGTCTATTGTCAATGCAGAACCACTCATTACATCCAGATCGGTAAGTGAAACCCACGAAAGCAGCGTCTTATTCAGAATATCCGGCCCGGTATAATCGTCAACTCTTACAAAGTCAGTGCCTCCGCTAACCTCAAGATAACCATTGATGATACTGGCATTTCCAAACAGATTCATTTGACCCCAGTTGCCCGTTAGATCAGTGTATTCCTGGCCGGGCTCAAATGTCCAATAACCGATGAGACCCGGCAAAGAAGCGCCAATCGTATGGGACGCAAAATCTTCCACAGTTAGCGTAACGGTATTGATACCCACATCACCACAGTCAAATTCTGTGATATCAAGCGTCATGGTTATCGTGCCGCAGTTATCGGCGGAACCATCGTCAATGTCATCAACTGCAATGGTTGCCTTGCCTTCGTCATCAAGATAAACCGTAAGGTTTTGGGTTTTTGCTTCAGGTTTCTCATTATCCAGTATCGTCACTGTAAATACACAACTGACTGATCCACAATAATTTTCGGCTGTAACCACCACAGTGTGTGTGCCTATCTCAAAATTATGTGGCGAAGTGATAATCTCGCTCTCAAGCAAATACGTCAACGTGGGTGTGGGTGTTCCTCCGGCAATAGCTGCAAAAGCCACCGATGCACCGCATTCTCCTGTGTCATTGGAAACGATTATGGGTTGTGGACAAGACAGTGTAAGTTCCTGTTCCACAGTTACCTCCACCACATTGGAAGCCGTGGCCGAAGCCCATCCAACGGGATCGCACTCTACCCTCGCCAGCCGGCGGAACCAAGTGGTTTGGGTGAGAGTGCCAACATGGTCATAAGTCTCGGTGTTGATTCCGACTTCTTCCCATTGGTCAAAGGTTGCGGTGGCGCTCACGGTGTTCAGTTGCCACTGGTAATCCAGATCGCCGGTATGGCCGGAAGGCAGGCTGGTGCTGGTAATTTCGGCAGGGGTCGAACCCTGGCAAATGGTCTGATTGGCTGCAATAATTCCACCAGCAGTGGGATTTGCACATTCTGAATACAGATCGGTTCCGCTTGTCCATTCGTAGGCGCCCATATCGATCGTTGTATTCTGGATCCGTGCCTTCCCCCGGATATCGTTATCCAGCGAATTATAGCTGTTGTCGCCGGTATTCACGCAGGGAGAATTCCCATAAAGACGATAATCACCACCGGCAGGGTCAATAAATTTCGGGTCGGAGTTGATACAATTCTCCTGAACAATTGAACTCTTTACATCACCAGGTTCATTTTTAAAGCAGCAATTTTCTAATGAGACGGCACCAGAAGAACTTCCGATTTCATTACCGGTGTCACCATCGTAATTATTCCAGAGTATGCAATTTCTGACATTAAAATTTCCTTCCCACACCTGAAGTGCTCCTCCCAGACCTGGGTTGTAGTTTCCATAAAAGGTTGTATTCGTTATTACTACTGAATAATAGCCATAATAAAATGCCCCACCTCCATAATTTTTTATAAACATGGCATTTGTAAGTGTAGGTTCTGCATGGTAAAAGCAAATGGCTCCATATCCTGGAGAAGAATTGTTTTTAATAATTAAATTTCTTAAGGCAGGTTCATCAACTTCAAAAAACATACCTCCACCCATTGCATGGCGATCACTGCCGTTGGCATTTCCTCCTGAAATGGTGAAACCATCCAGTACAGCGCTGGTGTCAAGACCTGTATCTGAATGATAGAAAAGATGGTAGCAATTCTCCCCGTTATTCGAAATGCTTAAGGTCAACCCTTCACCGGTAACCACATCATCATCATTTTTGTCGCCACTCAGAACGGTTTCGTTGGTTACAAAATCCCTGTCGGATAAATTGAAAGTGGCAGGGTTTTCATTACCGGCAAAACCTCCATAAATTCCCACGCCATTTTTCATCTGAAATACAAATTCGCGTGGTGTATCAGTCTCTCCGTTATATTCCTGTGTTGGTTTGTAAGTGCCGGCGGCTACCCATATTTGGTCGCCGGCAGAAGCCTGGTCAAGAGCATCCTGTAATATCAGAAATGCATCTTGCCAACTGGTCCCATCCTCGCTGCCTCCAACAGCATCCTTATCTACAAATATTAATTTGGGTTGTTCAAACTGCAGTACGCGGTTATTGGTATTATCACTGATAAATAATTCGTTTCCGTAAATGCTGATACCTCCAGGGCTTGTTAAACAGCTCGCTGAGGGTGTGCAGGTGGATGTTGTGAATTCGGGTTTGCCAAGTACGTTATCGGCAACAGAACCGTCTGGTTTTTCGCAGGCAATCCTGAATATCAGTGTCCTTCCGTTTCCTGAATCGCTTACAAACAGGCTGCCATCGTTTATCTCAAGCCCCGAAGGCCCTTTCATGGTTGCAGCCCCAAGCCCGCCATTGTTCTCGGTGTTGCTGATAAAATCAGGTTGCCCAAGCACGGCGTCTGCACCGGCACCTGATGCTTTATAGTTTGCATTGTCAAAGCGCAACACACGGTTGTTGTACTTGTCGGCAACATACAGGGAAAATCCGTTCACCGCAACATCAGCGGGGCTATTCATCCCCGATATGGAAACTGTAGGAGTAACGTTAGCAAAATCAACCTGCCCGAAAACCGCATCTGCATCTGGGCCGTCATAATAATTGTAAGCTGCACCATCGAAACGCAATACACGATTATTCCCATTATCGGCCACATAAAGGCTATTCCAATAATCAAATGCCAGCCCTGCCGGATTGTTGAAGTTTCCAGCGGCGGTTCC
The DNA here is from genome assembly GCA_036794825.1 of Bacteroidales bacterium. Lineage (GTDB taxonomy): Bacteria > Bacteroidota > Bacteroidia > Bacteroidales > 4484-276 > RZYY01. Next base: position 4,344 of record DAIRGA010000056.1, read on the forward strand.
GGCATCATCGGTATCAAAATCCCATTGCCCGAAAACCTGGTCTGCTTCCGGATAACTATCGAGTTCGTAAGCATCATAAAAAGCCAGCACCCTGTTGTTGCCTGCATCGCTTATGTAAAGTCTGCCATTCCATAATGCTACCGACGAAGGCGCATCCAGCGAATATGCCGACAAACCTCCGTTATCAGGAGTGTTGGATACCATATCCGGTTGCCCAAAAACCATTTCGGCATCCGGCTGGTTGCCTGTGAGGGGATACGCGTAACGAAGCACACGGTTATTTACCTGGTCAACAACATACATTTTGCCATTGTCATAATCCACTGCTACATCAGTGGAAAACGATAAGGTGTTGGTAGTGGTTCCGGAACCCACAGATGTGAAGTCAGGTTGCCCGATCACATAGCTGGCATTCATGCCATCTTGCCACAAATACGGATTTGATAAAGTAGTCTGATTGGCTACGTTTGAACCGGATGAATGTAAATAAGCCACGTTCAGGTAAACCTCATTTATGGCATCATAATCCCGGTTATATTCAAATACCATTACCCTGTAGGTAGTACCTCCCAGCAGATCTTCTACTGTTACTTCTGTTCCGGTACCGTTGTACAGACAATTCCATCCGGTATTGCCGATATCTTCACCATACGTAAAGTAATAATTTCCTGACCATTCGCTATCTTCATAGTAATATCCGTCCAAAGGTTCGGCAGTTCCGCTATTTGTCTGGGTGATAAAAACAGCGCACGCTGCCCCGTTGCCCCGCGTCCAGGAGATGGTCATCTTATTTTTTTCAACATTACTGAATTGAACATTGCCTGCCTGGACTGTCGGCGGCTCGACAATATTCCGGTATTGAAGCGCCCTGTTATTGTTGAAATCAGCCAGCAGCAGATTATCTGTGCCGCTTGTTTCAATACCGGTTGGGGTATTGACTGTGGTTTGGCTGCATGAAAAAGCTGCTGAAACAAAATCGGACTGGCCGATAACCGCATCAGCATCGCCTCCGTTGCTTTTTTCACCGGGCTGTTCGTAAATCAGTACGCGGTTGTTTCCCTGGTCGGCTGCAAACAGGAAGCCATTGCTGTTGACTGATAGCTTTGCAGGTGAAGATAAAGTGTTTGCAGCAATATTGCCACCCCGGTTGGCAGAGCCGGATACCAGATCGCCTTGACCGAATACCATCGAAGCCTCAGCGCCATTGTCGAGGTACCTGGCGTTTTCAAAGCACAGGATACGGTTGTTTCCTTTATCAGATACATAGAGCGAATGTCCGTTTTTGGTGATGCCCGAAGGGTTGTTCATTTTACCGGCATCGCAACCGGAACTGTTGGAAGTAAAATCTTCCTGACCAAATACCTGGTCGGCCAAGGTTCCCCTTGAAGCAGATGCAAGATTCAGGAAACGCAGCACTCGGTTGTTGCCCGCGTCGGCCACCCACAGACTACTGCCATCGGTATAAATGTCCTCTGGTGCATTAAACTTACCCTGCGTGGTTCCGGCTGTAACGGTAGTGAAATCCTGCTGGCCCAACACATCTGAACAATCTTCTCCGTTCTGCATGCTCCAGAAGTTATGGTATTGAAGCACGCGGTTATTCCCCTTGTCGCAAACATAAAGATCATCATCATAAAAAGCAACTGCTGTAGGGTTATTCATCGTATATCTTGAAGCAACTCCCCCCTGGTTAGGTAAATTCGAATTGAAATCAGGTTGACCCAATACTAGGAATGGTGATGGATTTTGTGATGAGAAAGGATAATGAAATACAAGCACCCTGTTGTTACCAGCATCGGCAACAGCAGCAAAATACCTTACCGCAATATCGTATGCGCCATTGAATTTAAGCAGGCCCGTACCACTGCCAGAGGTATTAAAATCCAATTGCCCGGCAACCAGGTTGGCTTCCGTTCCATCAGGAAATTCAAATTCATCCAAGGTAGAAGTTGTGAATGATAGCGGGTTTCCGGTGCTGCCGGACGTGAGATAGTTTTCAATTCCTGAAGTGCCACTGTATTCGCAAACCATCGCTTTATACGTTGTTCCCGGTACGAGGCTAGTTAAAGTCACTGTAGTTCCGGTTCCCTTGTAAATACAGAACCAACCGGAGTTGCCAATCTGCTCACCTGAACCAAACACGCTGTTGGGAGTGTATGTGTTGGCATTTTCCGGCACAGCCTGCCCAGAGTTGGTTTGTTTGACAAATACGATGCAATTGCTTCCATCGCCCCTTGACCAGTTAATGGTAACTGCATCACTTACTAAATCAGTGAAATTTAGATCCGAAGCTTGTCCTGCAGGAAGTTCTGCACAGGTGGTTACATCAATGGCTGCGGTGCCAGTTGAATAATTTACCGATCCGTCGTACGACCATGCTTTGTAAAAATATTGGGTATTGGCGGTTAACCCAGCTAGACTAAAATCTTCCAGCTCGCCATTGTAAATTACCGTACCATTGCCACCGGGCAAGCTGTTTGTTGCCAGGTAAGTATTGCCGTCTATGGGAATACCAAAACTATTGACAGTGTTGAAGGCGATAATTACATTATTTCCGTTTGTTTTCACCCAACTAAGGTCAATGGTTACGTCAGAAGCTGCCTTGCCTTCAAACTTGCCCGGGTTACAAAGACCTACAGGGTTTTCGAAAGCCCCAGCCGTGGGGTGTGTTGCATGGCGGGTGTTGCCATCAATATCGGTTGTAATGCCGCTTAAAGGGGTTCCGATACCTATTGCAGGGGAATTGTTAAGCGGTGTGAGGTCGGTGGAGGATGTAAAGAGGGGATTGGCGTTCTTAGAATTCAGATCGAATCCTGTTGCTGACTTCCATCCTTCAAAATCCAACAGGTCATATTTTCTTTTACCAACTATTGAACTGTTTGCGGTGTGCAGCAGGTTATAATTCCCGAAAGTACCTTCAGGGTCGTTCCAGAAACAAATTGCGACCGCTCCTTCGCTTCCGGTCGGTATCATATTGTTGAAGATATTGTTCTGGAAGTTAATATTTCTGGCGTAGCCCGAATAAAACGTAAAAGCATAGCTGCCTGTTGCTATCTGGGTAGCACCATGTCCTTTGTTGCTGATATTTATACTATTGAAGTAAACGTTATTCATTCCTCCAACAGAAATATCCTGCTCAAGATACAAACCCCAGATATAGCAATACGCTTTCCCGCCGCCATCAACGGAAACCATATTGTTGCTGATTTCATAATCCTCATTGGTATAATAATGACTTATTTCAAGTCCCCTCACATACGGCCCCGGAGATACAGCCAACGCTAAATCAAGGTTATAAACTTTGTTTTTCCGTACATTTCCATCGTTGGATTTAATACCGGTGAGATTTACCTGAAAATTACTGGCATTCTTGGTAATGCTCAGATTGGCAACCGTATTGTTTTCGATGTTGGTAAGAGACTCTCCGTGGCAACGGATACCGGTCATTGAACATTCTAATCCACTGCCAGCAATGATGATCGAATTTGAAAGAGTCGGGTGTCCAATCAGGTTGCCGTTTTCAGTACCAACATTTATTCTGCCGTTCTCTATTCCTATCCCAATAAAACCGGCATCCGGATAAGTTGAACCAACGATTTCGCCGGTGAACCGGATGTTCTGTATAGTATTACCCTGCACCGAAGAAGCTGTTTCGGAACCAGCATTTATAGAAATTCCATAAAAAGAGCTGTTATTGGTTGAAACAGTGGCATAATTCCAATAGCTGCCACCACATTCTATTGCCTGTCCGCCAATGTAGTTATTGCTCACCGTTATATTGTTTGATGCAGGAGAGTTGATATAAATGACTCTGACATTTTCTTCGGTGGACAATGTGGTGGTATTGTTGTAGAAAAAATTGTTATGGGTTATCACCCAATTGTCTCCGTTGTTGGCCGAAACAAAAACGCCCTGTTTTTTAAAGTTATAAATATTGCAGTGTGTAACTGTATTGTCGCTGTTTTCGCGCCCTGTGGAACCGGATGAAAATATTCCCGTAAAGGGAGTCCCTCCGCTATCGGGACCACTGATATTACAATGTATGACGGAATTATTATTATTTCCTATGCCGGTGTTATCCGTTGAAAAATGTATTACACCCGTTCCTTCCCCGCAGGCACTTTGCAACCTGCAATATTCTATCACGGATTGTTCTGCGCCGTTAATGAACCTGATGCAGGCCGAGGTTGCACTGATTAAAGTAAGATCAGCATCCTCGCCCGTCATATTCACCCTGCCGTCAATTGTCACCTTATCAGCACCATTCAGATCAATTAAGGGAGCTGATGATGAATTAGTTACAGATATACCGGAAATTACTGGAAAAATCCTGATCCTTGTCCATGTTCCGGAATTCAGCACTGCCGAAGCGGCTTCTAAGGTGTTTGTTGAAATTCCTATCTCAATGTCTTTACCATTCTGATCCTGTGAATTGACCGCATCAAACGCAGCCTTGAGCGTAGGATAGTTACCATCGTTGTTTGACCCTGATACAATTACCTGTGCGTGTGCATTGGTCAATCCCAAGAGAGTTATTAAACATAGCCCCCTGATAATGAATTGTAAATTTGTTTTCATGTTTTTTTGTGTTAAGTATAAATATCAATTACTTTATTAGACTGCAAATTTAAGATGATAAAATAAAAGAACAAAATCGAATGGTTTCTATTTGTATTACTCTTATGCCAGCTACATTACTACCAGCTTTTTGGTGACAGAGTGCGAGCCCTCACCTATTCTTACCATGTAAATACCTGCCTGGAGTTCACGGATACTGATATCAGTTTCCTTTCCTGTAAAAGAATCCTGATACAGTATTCTGCCACTGATATCATGCAGAGAATATTTCACAAATCCTTCATTTTCTGAAATATGAATTGTCACTCTATCATCAGCCGGGTTGGGATATACCTCAACCTGCTGCGACAGCAGTTCGGGTTGAATCAGGTCGAAGCCTGCGTTTTCTTCGCCTGCCTTGAGGGATGTGGCCAGTTCGACGTTGTCGAAAGTGGCAACTGCCGTGCGGTTGGCGTAGATGCTTTCGAGGAATATACCCGCTTTGAGGCAGCCCGTCATGTCGAGGGTTCCATTATAACGTTGCTGCCAGGTGGTTCCGTTGGCCGAGGTAAAGACTTTGAAGTTGGTTCCGTTGCGCTGGATCTTCATCCACTTAATGGTGGCAATTGCGCCCGAGTTGACCATCGCCAGGCCGGGGTTTTTCCTGTATCCGACAATCACTCTGTTGCTGAGCTGGGTCTTCACGAGTATTGTGCGGTCGTTGTTACCGGTTCCCTGGCGCACTACCACACCGCCCCAGCCGAGGTTCTGCATCCCGGTCAGGCGGGCGATGATAGTAAACTGGTTATCACACACATCCTGATAAACGACATGATGCACATCTTTGGTAGTGGTTGACTGACCTGTGGAAGAGAGCATGAAAGTTCCATCATTGTTGCAGGGCGCATACACCGAAGTGCCATTGGCGCTGGCATGGGTGTTGGCTGCCAGCCAGGGATTAGGTATTTCAAAGTAATCATTCGCCGAATGAATGGTGATCGTTACCGGGTTACTTTCCACTGTCCCGACGCCGCTTTTATCAGTAGCCAGCATCCTGAACAGGGTAGTTTCGGAGAGCGGATCAGGTGTGTAGGCGACGCCCGTTGCACCGGCTATATTTTCCCAGTTACCACCAATCAGCTGCTGCCATTGGTAAACCAGTTCACCCTCAGCATTTGTATTAAGCGACAAGAGAGTTTCAATTTCTTTATTCGGGCAAAGAGCCTGGTCAGCAGAAATTGAGGTTGTTACCTCGTTTTGCTGCGCAAAGATAAAACCCTCTTTGTTCTGGTAGTCTGTACCCACAGCGCCAACCGAAAGCGGTTGTCCGCAGGTACCAAAATGATTGTAACCTGCGCTTTGCGATGCGCCGCCTCCTGATGAAAAAACGGAGGTTTTAAGCGTCTGAGCCTGGAGCAGCCATGGCGCCAGAAGCAATACCATGAATATTTTAAAACTTTCCATAAATTTGTTTATTTGTATGATTTGCTTGCTGTAATAAGCTAAATTTTAATTTTTTAATCAAAACTCTAATCACTTTTCAAAATTAAGAAACAAAACTTCGACTTCCTCAGATCTAAAAGGCCCTAACGGCACGAACATAGCCGGTGAGCATCTTATTGTAGTACATCTGATTGCCATTTTCGAAGTACTTTAGCCAGGCGGTGTAGGTATTGTACTCGGACGAACTCCAATACCACTGAGAAGCAAAACCGCCAATAGTTGTTTTATTTAAATAAAGCTTGTTTAGTTCATCTTTACTGGGCAGATACCAGTCGCTATACCCGTTCAGTTCAAAGTCATTGCATATTCGGGCAGCAATATCGGCGGCGCTGCAACCATTCACAATATCAAGTGTGTTCTGTGCGCCGGTCCCCAATGCAATTCCATCAGCGCCTGAGATTTCTGCACCCCAACATCCCCATTCTACTACTGTGCTGTGGTCGGTTGGCGCAGCAATCAAGCCATGTCGTAAATTGGCATCATAGCCGGGATCACCGGGTTGCAGGAAATAGGCTATAATACCTCCCTGGTAATAATCGCCGATATCCAGATTATTTACTGAATAATCATTCATCCAGGTAGGAATACCGTTTACGAAGGTCAGGATTTGCCCTGTTTGCCCGGCAGGAACCGTTACCCATGCCGTGCCGTTCCAGTATTGCATCTGGCCGGGGGCAGTGCCTGGCGATTCGTACAATGGTATTTCCCAGCTTGCGTTACCCTCGGCATCTGAAGTAAGCACTTTGCCATCGGAAGCTCCGGTAGTTACTTTCATACTGCCGGTTTCCAGCGATGTAAATTTCCCGGTGTTAGGAGTTGTTTTCCCGATTTCGCCGGGATTTTCCCATCCTGATGCGCTCAGGTGGTTGCTGATGAGTGCAAAGGGAACGGTGGTGATTTCGGTTCGCGGCAGGGTCTCTGTTCCGACCTTTACTTCGAGCCAGGGCGTTTTTCCATCAAACATTGCGGCGGTGAAAGCTGGGTCGTCGCCTGTTCCGGTGCCAAGCTGAACAGAGTAAAGCCCCTGAACGACATTAACTGTTTTGGTTACTACCCCGGAAGCCGGCCAGAGCTGGTTTCCTCCGGTAGAAGCATCAAACATGGCAAAAGTCATGGCCACGTTGTTTTGGGTGATGGCGTTGCCACTGTTATCCAGTAGTTTGCCCTGCCACGTAATGGCAGTGGGCTGGGATGACAAATTCGCACTCAACATGCTAATAAACAACAATGTAAGCATTTTTTTCATAAAAGAGTGATATTGAGTTTCAAAACAATTCTTTCGAACAACTGGTAATGAGACTATTCATAAGAAGATATTTCCAAAGGAGAGCGTTCTTTTTATTTACAAAAATAATTGTTGACTCCACAACAAACCCTTGTCAACCGCCCGGATTTGTATCGTTTTTCGAAAATTGATACAACAAAGTCACTTCGTGAGTAATATTCTGATGGGTTGCTGATCATCCCGTATGAAAACTCTGAATCAGCCCCAGTTTTTTGAGGAGTATGTTTCGTGTGTATTCGATGGTCCGCATTGAGAAGCTACCCAAAGGAGGCATTAAAGCATAGTAATATAACAACAGCCGGAGCATCGCTGCCCCGGCTGTTTGTTTTGATTGCGATAGTATCGCTCTAAGCGATCCTATCG
>DAIRGA010000001.1:0-187862 GCA_036794825.1 Bacteroidales bacterium
CTGATTTTGTGATGATTAATTTTTCAAAGTGAAAGGGGGGGACAAGTCAGGAAAAAATCAACACTTTAACAACTTTTCGTCAATTGAAAGAAGCAGGATTTCGGGCTATTTCCATTTATAAGAAAAGCAGAATCTCCGGCTTCCCAACATATAAATTTTCAGTACTGTCCGAGTAAAATTAATCAATCATCCTGAAACCCTTGATTTCTTTAATCCCGAAAATTCGGGATATTTTTAGAATTAGGGTGACCTTTTCCTACAATACTTACATCGCCTACGGCGAATTCCGCGTAGCGGATAAAGTATTGTAGCAGAGAATTTTACAATTTGCAAAATTTCCACGTAGTGGATTTACAAATTTTAGTCGGTCAGCAGTGATAAATATTCAGCAAACCAATTGATTATCAATAAGTAAAGAATAGAATACCGTAATATTATCATGGGTAATTGTGCCATGGCGAATATTGATGGATTCTGAACGTTTTGTTTTATTCGCAATTGATAAAAGTTATTGTTGCTGAATTGGTTATCCTTACAAAATAAGATTTTCCGGGCGCCAGTTGTCCGAGGGTGTTGATTCCCATTTCGGGCCAGTAGATGCCGGTTCCGGCAACTTCTTTCACCAGCAAACCGGCCTGTGGCAGGTTGCTGAAAAGCAGGTTTGGATTTTGAGGACAGGCAGTCATTACCGGAATTAGGTTCCAGCCAGATTGCAATGTGAGGTTGGTTTGCTGGTGATGCCAGCCCGGAATATCCAGCTGAACCTCGCTGGTGGTTTTTATCTTATATCCCTGCTGAAAATCCCACTGTCCGATGGTATTGATACCCATTTCAGGATAAAACACACCGTCCATATCCTGAAGAATGATGACATCGTCGAGGATTGGCCCAAGAATCTCTTCGAGGTTGCTGTTTTGCGGGATAAGGCAGGAGGAAAGCCCACTCCAGCCGGCTGGAATGGAGAGAATTTGGTGGGTTGCCGGTTGCAAAACATTGACAAAATTCTCAAAGGTTCGTGAGGCCTGTCCGGTGTTGTGGCTGATTGTAAGTGAGACATTATAAATCCCTGGCTCCGGATAGGTTACCATTGGATTTTTTTGGGTAGAAGTGGTTGGTGTTCCCCCTGGGAAAGTCCAGTTGAAATTGAGCGGGAACCCGGAAGATATATCGTAGAACTGGACAAAGTTTCCCGGGTTTATCTGGGTTTGATTGGCCATGATGTTCACAGCCAGCGATCCGGGAGAAACAGATTGCGGGAAGGTAATCATATCCACCCAGGCACAGTCGCTGCCGGTGTTTACTGAAATATCTTTGGTATAAGCCCATTTGAAGGTATGCTGGCCGGCGCTAACCGGATATACCGCCTGCTGCCAGGCCGTTGTACCCGACCAAGAGTTCTTTTCTACTCCGTCAATGTAGAACCTCAGGTAATCATAACCGGGCTCGGAGGAGACTTTATGCCAGAACGAAATTTCACCGGCCAGCGGACTGCTTACCGTAACCTGCATGACAGAGGTCTGATTGTGGGTGATCACGCCTGAGCGGGCGCAGTAAGTTCCTTCGTAAGGCGCTGCGTTGGTGATGGTCCAGTTGGCATTGCCCGAAAATTGCCAGGGAAACAGGGAAAAATTTCCGGTTTCGAACTTTTCGACGTTGACAGCAGCGCCAACCGGCAGTTGAAACGACTTCAACCCTGAATAGGCGCCAGCCGTAAGCATAAGATGCAAATCCGCAAATACTGCCGTGGGAGCGTTTGGTGCAACATTTATCATGAATGACCTGCTATTTTGCTCTCCGGGGGCGATGCTTCCGGGTTGAAAATTTGGGCTTCCAATATTCAGAAATGATGAATTGGTAGCAAGTAAACCATTCACGTCAATAGCAGTGGCGCCGCCGTTGTTGGTGAAAGTAAAGGTTGCGTTGACTTTTTCGCCAGGATCAAGTCGTCCGTTTCCGTTCCCACCAATCTGGTCGTTTATGGCAACTTCGCCGATGGTAAACTGGGGTGCATTCAGGACGATCTGCAGCGACGAGCTCCAGTTACCGTTTCCATCGGTGATCTGAAGCTGAAACGAAGCCAGGTGCTGGTCGGGGACATAGGGCTTTACTGTGAGGCTGAAAGCATCGGCAACATTGGCTACAGCTCCACTGGCTATGGCTCCGAAAATCTGTGATGGCTGCCCGTTGATCGTTAAGTATTCACTTGTACCGGTAAGGTTTGCTGTAACGTTGGCTGAAGCACCGGCGCCAATATTTTTCAGGGTAATATCGAGGGTGATTTCTTCGCCGTAATCTGCTTTGCCGTTGTTGTTGCCGGCCTGGTCGCTGATGGTAAAACTGTCGAGAACCACGTAAGGTCCTTGCAGCGCGGTGGCCGGAACCTGCACCATGTAGGGGATATGCTGCGGTTTGGTCACTACAATATCTACCATCCCGGCGGTTAGAACCGGATTCACCGTAACCTGAACCACTCCGGATGCTCCCACCAGCGCTGTTCCGTGCAGAACATTATTTTTTGAAATTGATACATACGATCCAGGCAAAGCGCTGACCTCATAAGTTGTGAGCCCGATGGGGAAAATTGGCATATGGGAAACGGTGTTTGGATCGGGTTGGGTGTGATAAGGAACGAGTGACGGGTCTCCCAAAACATTGTAAGCCTGCCAGTAATAAAGCGGGCTTGAATGGGAAGGATAACCCTGAATATCAACCTCAGTAACTGCAAGATTGCCAATAAACACCGTTGACCCGGTTGTTACGTAATCACTCACAAACATCGCATCATAAGCACCCCAGGTGGTTTCGGCATAAGTTGGGACATAACCGTTGTTGTTTCCCTGGATCGGAAAGGCGCCCACCGACCAGTAAAAATCTTCGAACCAATAGCTGCTTGGGGAGGAACCGATGTAGGCCACCGAGCCTTTGTTCAATGCCCGTTGCCAGGTTTCGCCGATGCATTCGGTGTAGCCGAAATCTGCAGCAAGGCAGCAATTCCCGATGGCTATCGGGTATTTGCCGTTGTTTGTAAAAGCATTTACGGCACTTTGGGATAAACTCGGATCACCCCACGAAGTTTCGCTGCAGTGGGCAGTGTAGTTGATCAATCCAACGGCGATTCTGTCGGCGCCATAGCAACCGGTGTAGGGGCTTGTGAGGTAAGTGTAAATGCTTGTATATCCGTGTGCCGCATTGAAATAGTTGTTGGTTCCGTATTGTACTGTTGGCTGTCCTACCCTCGGATTCCAGGTGGCGTCGGCGCCGGCGATAAGCGTAACTTTGTTGAGGTAGGAAGGATCGGCAATTTCATACTTTTCGTAATACATGGTTTTGGCAATCTGCGACACCAATTGTGCTGAATTGGTAGCCGAAAATCTGCCGTAGTACATTTCGGGAAAATAGTCTCCATCTACACTGCCGTAATAAAGATCGGTCATTTTGCCGGAGGAGGAGCCGGTTGTAGCCGGAATTTGAGGCGTATCACCCACAATCAGCAAAAATGTTGGCGCCGGGTCGGTGGGCGTTCCAGCGTTGTATTGCCCATGAACCCAACTTCTGATAGCTGCATAAGTGGTACCGATCTGATCGGTGTAGCCGGTGATGACCTTGAATCCTTTTTTGGTTTTCCATTGGATAAATGGCTGAAGATCGTTTTCAAACATTCTTGGCGAAACGATCAAGTATTTCACAGGGTATTTTGTAAGATCAGGATGCGCCGGATAACCATGCATGAGGCGGTTGAGCAGAGCATTTTGTGCCAGCTCAAAATAGGGTGACCAGGTGGAAGCCTTGATATTTTCGTGCAACGCATAGTCAACATTCAGGAAGGAAATCTCTACCTCGATATCATTCATAACGCTGATGATGCCTTTTACAGGATTGTAGCTCACCGGAGAAACCGTAAGCCTGGCTATTCTTGTACCGCGCATCACCCCAAGCTCTTCAACCACAACAGGCTCATGGCGGACAAAGGCATTGGTCTGATAAATCCTCTCATCAAATTCGAAAGCGACATCCTCTGGTTGCTGATCTTTTCTTATTGATGGCTGAACAGGCATAACCCGCTGGTTAATTTCGAAATCTGTCAGTTTGTACTCGGTAGTGGTGAAACGCTTAACCACTACCGAAACCGATGATCCATGGGGGATTTCGATAAGTTTTTTAGTGGCGGGGAGTTTCGGTGTTCCCAATCCGCCGGTGGAATAAGTACCGGGGATTCCGATTTCATCGAATAATCCTTTTTGGGTTGATACGCCGAATGCGGTAATTCCTTCGTAGCTGAAACTCAGATGGAGCCGCTCCATGCTATCATCGTTAATGTTGACGGCCGTTTTTCCTTTGCCAAAATCAATCATCATTTTTTGCGAAAATGCCTCATTCAAAGGAATCAGACCTAAAAGGGTGCAAGAGATCCAAAGCATCAAACTCCTGCTTTTCCAATTGTAAACCTGTTTCATCGTTCTTGTTATTAGTTTTTGTAAAATCACTCCCCGGCAAAAATACTGGAAAAAACAGGCTGGCGAATCGTGAATTTCGTCAGCCTGATTGAATTAAAACTTCATCGTACCTTAAATATTACTACAACAGACACAGCAGGTTACATCCGGTACTTTCAGGCAAACCCGTGCAAAACACTTTTAGATCATTAATGGCAGCGCCGATGACTGCCTGGATTAATTCAGTAAGATGGCTCTTTGTTATCTTGCAAATTTTGAAATCAATTTATCAGATCTTCTATTGTGTTCCGTTGTGCCTAATGTGTTGATAAATAAATATTTACATAATTAAGCAACCCTGAGATTAACCGGATTTTGTTTACAAATTGAACTAGCTACCTGGTTATCACCACTTTTTCGACATATTGCGTATTGGAGCCCTCAACTTTCAGGAAATAAACTCCATCCGGGAGATTGATTTCGATGGATTGAGAGGTTCTGCCGTTTACCTTTATCTGACCAGAGCTGTAAATCGCTTCTCCAATCGCATTTACAAGAGTAATCACTACCTGATCGCGAAGGTCGAGTTCGATTACAAATTGTCCGGTATTGGGATTTGGAAAAACGGAAATCGCATTTTCATTGCTGAAACTATTGATACCAGTGCAATTCTCGACCAGGATATCAAAATTGGCCGATACAGGCCCCTCACCGCAGGCATTTACCCCGCAAACCTTTAAAACAGCGTTTCCGGTATAGCTACTGCTCCAGGTGATTGTAACTTCATTAGCGTTAACCTGCAGGGTTCCGGCCTGCGACGGCATCAACATCCAGTTGTAGGAATTGCATTGCCCGATAGCTTCAACCATGTAAATGTCGGAGTATCCCTGGCAAACTTCATGGCTGCCCGAGATCTGGCCGGCAGCCAGCGGAAGAGGTGCAATTTCGATGCTCAGCGGTTGAGAAACCGTTCCCTGTCCGCAGATATTTGACCCGAAAACCGAAATCTGAGCGCTGCCAAAGAAATTATCAGCCCAGTCAACAATGGCGGAAGTTCCGCTGCCTGAAATGGTACCTGCTTCCATTGGTAAAAGCGACCAGCTATAAGTGGTAGCATAACTTGCGCCGGTAGTTGTATAGGTGGTGTTGGCGGCATTTTGACAAAGCGTTGTGGTTCCGGCAGGCATTGCAGCGCTTCCCGGAGTTGTCAGCACATGGATATAGTTGTTTTTGATCATGGTGTTGCTTCCGTTGGGTCCGGTAACCGTAAGGGATACATTGTAATTTCCCGGGAAGTAATAGGTTACTAAAGGATTCTGTTCAGTGGAACTTGTGGGCGTACCTCCCTGGAATTCCCATTGCCACTCAAGCACTTCGCCGACCGAATTATCGGTGAATTGAATCTGGCCAGTGGCACAAATTTCAGTCTGATCGGCCTGAAAACTTGCAGTAACGCCAGCGGAGAGCACTCCGAAAAAGTTCAGGTATTTCTCCATCAGCGCTACTTTGGTGGAAGCGCCATCGGTAAGCCCGCCAAATTCACAGGAAGCGCCTATAGTTTTGTATGTGCCGCCATCGTAGGCTACGGTAGTTCCATAAGCAGGCGACTGATTCTGAAAAATCTTAACTGCCGGTGAAACGGGTTCAATCCGGTCAATCCAGGCATTTTCGCCGCTGTAAACAAATGACATTCCTTCGGTGAAGGTTCCAGCCTGGCCGTTTAAGGTAGAGAGATCGCTGCTGCCATCGGCGGTAGCATTAATCTTGAACATCGGGTGTACGGGTGTTTGTGGATCGTAATACCACGTATCGCCGCCTTCCATATACAACGATCCGCCGGCATTCAGAAAGTCGGCAAGTTGCTGGCCCTGCGTGGAGTTGAGTACAACGTTGCTGCTGTAAACTCCCAGGCAAACAAAAGCTGATGAGTAAAGGCTAAGATTCGAAGGAATGGCTGTAGCATATTCAGATGTAACCCCGATGGTATTCATGGCGGTTTGCATTGCCGGCCCCGAACTGTGGTTAGGATCAAGGCAGATAATAACCACCGGAATTTGCCCGATAATCACATTGAAATTGCCCGTTCCGGAGATGTTATGATTGGCATTAATTGCCAGTGTTAATGCTGCAGAATGACCTGCCGGCGTACTTGTGGAGGCATAAACTGCAAATGAGGCATTGGCAGTGCCGCTCGGGCTAAGATCACCGATAACAACCGGTCCGGTTTGGGTAATCTGCAGGTAAGTGTCGTTGGTGGTCAACAATCCTGAAACATTGACAGCGCCCGAAGAACCTGTGTTTTTCAGGGTTACGACGATTGTGGCATCTTCGCCCGGATCTAACTTTCCGTTGTTGTTTCCTGCAGGATCAAGTACGGTGAAGCTGTCATAAGCAAGCACCGGCGCATGCCCTGTAATTACAATGTTGCTGTTCCAGGAATTGGTTCCGTCAGTTGCAGTAACCGTAAACAATACAGCCTGGTTATCCGGGATATTTTCAGCAACATTAAAAGCGAAACCGTCAATAACTGCGACCGTGGCATTTGGGGTGATGTTTCCATAAACGGCACTGGCGTTAGTAATGGTAACGTAAGGATTGGTTGTGGATAAAGTAACCACCACGTTCTGAGCGGTTTGTGTTCCCACATTCTTTACGCCCAGCGACAGTAAAATGGACTCGGCATAATCCATCAGTCCATCTCCATTGCCACCGGTATTATCATTGATTACCCAGGTATCTTTAACAACATAAGGCCCGGCTTGTGGAATAACCGGAATCACTGTTTGATAGGGCAAATGATTGAACTTTGTAACCGTTACTTTTGCTTCGCCAGGTATCTCAACCGGTCCGTCGAACAAAACGTTGGCATAGCCGGCTGCATCGGTGTAAGCCACGGCGTAAACGCTTCCATCTTCATTGGAAACGCAAACCATCGCATGTTCCACTGCATTGCCATTTGCCAGCACATTCACCGGAAACTCTGAAAGTCCAAGGAAAAGTTGACCGGCATGCGAAACCGTCATAGTAGTGGGCTGTTTTGTCCAGGGTTCGAGTGAGGAATCACCCAACCAAAGATAAGTTCTCACATTCGAGCGGCCAATAGTTCCGTGTACATTCAATACCGTAACGTTGGCAAAATTGGTAACATAGCCAATATTGGAGATGCCATTATGATACACAGCTTTGTACATTTCCTTATCATAATCATGATTGGGAATGGTGTATGAGGGAATAATAGCGCCGTTAACCGCTACCGATCCTCCGGTGTGCTTCATAAATGATTCACAAAGACACTCGCCGGCGTAGGAAACAATATCCATATTGTCGCAGCAGACATCAAAAAACACGAACAGCCTGCTCTGATTGGTCAACTGCGAAACCTGTGTGGCGGTGAAACTCATCGGATTCACCGTTGTCCATTGCCACAATTCGGTGGAGCTTCCATGGCCGCGGTAGTTGAAAATCCCGCAGCCGGTGGTGTTTACATAATTCACTACCTGGGCGTTGGAGTAATTCTCGCCGCCGTAAGCTTTCTGGAAGATCGGAGTTTGCAAGGCGTAATTGAAGGTTCGGATCTGCTCGCAGCAGAGTGTGTATTTGTTTGGATATTCTTCCTTGTGAGCGATGAGGATTGTATTTTCGGCCCAATTGTCCGAAACATCCGGATTCAGGTAATGATTCATCGTTTTCTGAATCTGCACCTGAAGTTGATTCAGTTGTCCGGCATTGTAAACAAACCGCCCGATGGCAAGATCGGCATAGTGATCGTCCGGACCATTCATGCAGGTGTACCAACTGTCGGAGTAGGAAGGATCTTCACCACCCGGCGCCCAGTAAAACATCGGAACAATGTTTGGCCCGCCGGCAGACCCGCCGTTGGGATAGGCATCTCCCACCATCAGCACATATTCAAGTCCCTGGTTATTGTAAAGATCGGTGATGTAGGTTTTGAAATGCTGCGGAGTATTAAATCCGGGTTGAATAATTTTAAGCTCCACTTTATGACCCATCTGGTTCTTCCAGTCAATCAGGGGCTGAATGGTGGAAACGGCCTCGGTGTTGGTAATGATAAGGTACTTTGTGTCGGAATTATCTGTCAGGCTAAGGGTGTATCCCAAATCCTCAAAATTGGGAATGGAAGCGCTGTACATATTGTAAAACTTTGGATTTATCTCCTTTTTTGGGTTGAAATTCAATGCTACATCAGTTCCATAAAATTCCACCTTAACCACAGCGCGGGTAATCACCTGAAGCTCTCTGGTTACCGGATTGTAGGTAAACGGCGTAACCTGAATTCCGGCCACTTTTATATCGCGCCAGATGCCCGGCTGACCGGGGATAATATTTTCGGCAGGATAAGCTGCATTTTTTTGA
Organism: Bacteroidales bacterium; assembly: GCA_036794825.1. Classification (GTDB taxonomy): domain Bacteria; phylum Bacteroidota; class Bacteroidia; order Bacteroidales; family 4484-276; genus RZYY01. The sequence goes on from DAIRGA010000001.1 coordinate 8,808, forward strand.
TAGAACGCCTCATCCATCACAAAAGGCTTGTCATGCCCGCCCGGATTATCGGTGGTTGGCGCCTGGAAAGGATAAATGAAATATCCGCTGAGTTTCATGGTTTCCATCTCTATCACGGTAACCTTCATCTTTTGATTACCGGGAATTCCGATCAGTTTGTGCAACATGGGAAGCTCAGGCCGTCCCACATCCTTAGTGGTGCGGTCATCGTCAAGGGTGATGCGCTGGAAAGTGAGATTTTCATGGGTCATCACCTCGCTGAACATTCCAGGGATGTTAACTTCGAGCAAAAGCCCTGATCCGTCAGAATTCATGATGTTGATTTCGCTTTGCAATGGTTGCTGGCTGGTAAAAGGCACCCAGCTTTTCTGACTGTAGCCAGGCAGCGATAATAAGCCAATCAGAAGCAAAAAAGTAAATTTCTTCATAGTAGTGTTGGTTTGGTAATTTGATGAGAAATAAATATTTACAAATCTATAAAAACTCAAAAGACATCCCCGGAGCTTTCCGGAAATGTCTTTTGAGAAATCTTTATTCGGCGTGTATCATCTTTCTGATGACTACCTTTTTATCGGTGGAGAGCTTGAAGTAGTAAAGCCCCGGCTTCAGCAATGCTGTAGAAATCCTGATGGATTCATCATCAGCTAGGCTGTTATCATTTATGGATAAAACTTCCTGGCCAAGGGCATTGAATATGGAAATGGTGAAAGTGCTTCCATCGAAATCACCGACTTTGATAAATACCTCATCGCTGAAGGGATTGGGATAGATGTTGAAATCCGTTGATCCATCAGGGTCATCCACAGAGGTAACCACCACATGGATACTGTTGGATTGCATCGAAACGCAGCCATGTTCCCCTGTTACTTTCACGAAATAAACATCCTCCCATTGGCAGGTGTAAGTTTGTCCTGTAGCGCCCTGTATAGCGCCCTGGCTGCAATACCACTGGTTGCCTGTTGCTGAACTTGAGGTAAGTGTGTTGCCATTGAGCGATATGGTGGGTGTGGGTGGCAGCGGATACACTGTAACCATTACCTGGTTGCTTAGGGTGGAAGAACCATCGTTCACCTGTACGGTGTAAGTCGTGGTTTCCATTGGAGATGCAACCGGGTTATATATGGTTGGGTCGCTCAATCCGGATGCAGGCGACCAAAGATAAGTGTAATTGCCTGATCCACCGGTGGCTGTTACCATCAACTGAGCCGATTCATAAAGACAGATTTCCGAAGGACTGCTCCATGCGTTGATGCTCAGGACGCCGGCCGGGAAAACCACAGTGTAATCCTCTGTCTCACCATAGCTGAAATTAGCGCAAGGATCCTGTGCGCTGTTCTGCCAATTGGCACGCACGCGAAGCCTCTTAACACCGCCGGTGATGGATTGCGGGATGGTAATGGTTGCGGTGTACGTCTGGTTGGCATTGGGCAAAGCGAAATCTGTGAGCAACATCTCCGATGTTTCAAACTCTTTGTTGCTGTTGAAATCAATCCAAAGACAAACCTGCTGGTCATCATAACCCGTCTTCAGCGATACGTCAAAGCTCTGGCCTGGTTCGAGTTGTGTAGTCATACTGGTGAAGTCTCCGTACCCATTGGAACTGCATCCGCTGTTCATGTTGCTGATGGAAGCCAGGGCAAATCCGGTCAGTCCATCACCAAAAGAACAATTGGCGGTGGGGTAGCAGTAATCGGTAAAACTCAGATTGATAGTTTGTGTGGCAGCAACTCCGTGCAATGCAGCGAGGTTCAACGTTAACTGTGCGGTGTATCCTGCCGGAGTATTGGCTGATGCTGAAACACTGAAAGTCGCCGGCACGGTCTGACCTGGAGTCATATTTCCCAAATTCTGGGGAGCAGCAGTATTTATGGTAATGTACTGATCAGCAGACACCAGTGTTGCTGTTGCATTGTAAGCCTCAGCATGGCCAGAATTCAGCACCGAAACCACCATATTGGCTGTTTCTCCCGGATCAAGCATTCCATTGTTGTTACCGGTTGAGGCGTCATTGATAACAACATTTCCCTTCTCCAGCTTTGGTGAATTGACTACAAGCGAAAAACCAGAAGACCAGCTATCCTGACCAGCGGCTTCTATGGTGAACATAATGGCTTGCTGATCGGGAACATTTCCGGCAATGTCGAAAGCAAATGCATTTTCGACGGTAATAGCTCCCTGTCCGGGAATATTTCCGAAACTGGCATTGGCGCTGGTAATCGTAACATACTGACTGGTACTGGAGAGCGTTGCATTGACGCTGTTGGCCTGCGCCGTACCCACATTCTTAAGTGTTGTGGTGAGCAGGATGGATTCGGTATAATCGGGTAATCCATTGCCATTGCCCTGTGTATCGTTTACCTGCGAGGATTCGTAAACTACGTAAGCACCCTCGTTGGGAATTACCATCAGTGGATAGCTGGTGAGCAGGCAGTTATATCCTGAAACGTAAATAGTAGCCTCGCCAAGTTCGGTCAGCGGTGGGTCAAAGGTGATCTGAGCCATACCACTGGCATTGGTTAATGCCGTCCCATGAGATACGCCATCTTTTATCAGCGTACAATACAAGCCTTCAACAGTCCCGCTGCCTGTGAGGGTAACCTGGATGAAGGGCACACCAATCGGAAGGGCATTCTGATAACTGGCTGTGAGATTTACCGGCTCATCGGTCCAAACCCTTAAAGCCGCATCGCCCAGCACATTGCAATCGTAGAAGCACCAGCGAAGCGCACCCTCTTCCCATTGGCCGGGAGCATTAACCCAGGGAGCAGTTTTGATTCTTGATATGGTATGCGCCATACCAATGTGTTCTTCTTTCACTGTGTAAAGAGCGTCAACAAATTCGCGGTGTAAGTGGGCCGAAGGGCCTTCGGTCTGACCTTCGTTGAACCATCCGTAGCGCGAGTTCATCACCACTGCCACGGCGAAATTGTCAATATTAATCATCCGCTCTGCAATGCAGTCGTTATCGTCAAAAGCCCCGCAGATACATCCATGCGAGTAGGCGAGTGTGTAATTGTGCGTAACGCCGTTTACCTGGGCGAAATTGGCATTGGTGATGTCCGAATTGTACATCCTCATAGTGTAATTGGAATTGGCATGACCGCAATGGTGGATAAAGGATTTTCCCTGGTTGATCTTCTGCCTGAGCTGGCTTGCCGACCAGGTACCATTTTCGTCGCACATCATTTCGATGTTGTGATCCTGCGGAATGCCGCTGGTGATATAGCCGTTTTGATTTTGATAGCCAACCAGCAGTTCGAGATAATCGCAACCGTAAGTTAGCGGATTATCATAAAGGTGTTCACCTGCAATCAAAGGGTTGCGGAGTTCGCCGAGAACCGGCTCTGCCATATATTTATTCATTTTATTCAGCATAGCACCCAGTTCGGCCTGTGTGCTGAAACTCATCCTGCCGATTCCGATTTCGGGCAGCAGGTCATCCTCGCCAATTTCTCCCCAATGGTTATTGCCATTGGTGTTCCAGTTGCCGTCGAGCCCCGAAAAATAGAGATCGGATGGAATGTTGTCATCCGTGTAAACAGAGGAAGATTGCACAGTGCAGTAGAATCCGCGATAGGGCACATGTTCCACATCGCCGGCAAGCGTAACGTGCTGAATGCCTTTGTTTTGGTATTGATCAATAATGTAGTTCCTGATTTTTGCCTGGTTGTCCTGGCCCGGTGTGGAAGAATAAATCATTTGGGTAGAAACTACCTTGGCGATGATACCCCTTGGCTGATAAAATCCGATGAGTGGCTGCAATGCGCTTTCAAACTGAGCCGCTGTAATAATCAGCAAATCGTAGTCATCGCTTTTGTTTTCGCGTTGGGGATAAACATTCGCCACTTCAATATTGCCGACCAGTAAACTAAGCCTTTGCATAACGGCTTCTGAAGTGTTGAGGTTTTTCAATGCCTCAGCAGCTTTGGTATCCGGCTTTGTTTCGATGGTTATGGTTACGTTTTTGAAATAGGAGATCTCGCCTTTGTAAGGATTGTATCTTACCGGTGTAAAAGTGGTCATGACAATGCCAAAACCATTCATGAAGTGGGTGGAAAAAGCGCCTTCCGCCTGTTCGGGATAAATGGCGTTTTTCTGATATACGGCCTCCTTAAATGCAAAAATTCCCGAACCTCCTTTTGACACGGGCTGGGAATATTGCATGGGATAGATCAGGTAATTACCTTCTAAAAATTCTTCTTCACCAAAATCAAGCTTAATGCTCGTTGCGGTATGTCCCGGAGGAACCAGCAGCGCCACGGATTGGTAGGGCAACATAGGTTCGCCCGTTTTTCCGTTTAATAGCAAACCATCGAAACTTATCTGCTGATATCCTGCAGTGGTTTTGATGGCCGGAGTTTTGAACTGATAATTTTGTTTGATGCTTTCAGCGTGCAGTGCCAAAACAAAAGTTAATGCAACAACGGAGAGGAAAATTTTTCTCATAAAACTGTATTATTAAAAAAAAGAACTGCTTCAAAATTCACATTCCGGACATCGTTTACCTGAAAAAGGGCAATCTTTTGAAATCAATCCGGGAATATGGATTCTGAAGCAGTCCAAAATAGGTTAATTATTTGTTGATAATGAGTTTTTCAACGGAGACAGATTGCGCATTTTCGATGACAATGAAATACAGTCCACTGTTGAGCGATTGAGCATTGATAAGTAGCTGATCCTTAAATTCTGACTGGTTGGTGTAAACCACCTGACCTTTGGTGTTGAGAATCTTAACGGTGCTGATTCCTGAAAGATTAGTTTTTGGTTGAATAACGAACGATCCGTCATTCGGGTTGGGTGAAATTTCAAGGTTACCACTCGTGGTCAGCTCACCTATTCCGGTGCAATCGTCAACCTGAAGCAGGAAATCTTCGGAGAAATACCCGCCGCCACAGGAATTGGCGCCGTGGACTTTTAGAATTGCGCTTCCGGTAAATCCTTCGGTAAAGGTTATCATCACAACCGTGTCGTTACTGCTGAACGAACCTGCGTTTGCGGGTGTGAGCTCCCAGACATACCACTCGGAATTGGCTGATTGCGTGGTGTGGAAATAATCACTGTAACCCATACAAACCTGCGATGGGCCAGTTATTGGTCCAGGAACAGACGGCATGTGCATAATACTGAGCTGCATCTGGTCGGTTAATGATGCTCCGGCATTGCCATAGGCTGTTAATGAAAGGATTATGCTTCCTGCATCAATGTCGGCCTGGCTGGGTGTATAAAGCGGGTTGAGAATTGCACTGTTGTTGAAAGTACCGGTTCCTGAGGTAGTCCACAGCACAGTGTTGTAATTCTGGGCAGTAGCATTGGCCTGAAATGCAAGACCCTCGCAGATGGTTGCATCGGAGCCGGCATTAACTGCCAGGGTCTGATCGGCCATGCCCGGGAATTCAACGTAATCAATCCATGCACGGTCCTGACCGGAAACAACAAAAATATCCTTCGTGTAAACCCAGCGGAACGTCTTTGTGCCGGCGGTTACAGGATAAGATACTCTTCCCCAGTTCACCTCGCCTGACCACTCGCCCAGCTTGGTGTTGTCAATGTAAAACTGCAAAAAGTCATACCCGGACTCGGAAGAGACCTTGCGGTAGAAAGCGATCGAATCACCTCCGTTAACATCCAATGTTACTTTAATCTCTGATGACTGACTGTTGCCAATTGCGCCTGATCGTGCGCTGAAAGTGCCCTGATAAGAGCCTGTATTATTGATTAGCCAGGGTTGATTTCCGGCAAACTGCCAAGGGAACTGTGTGAAATCGCCGGTCTCGAAATCCTCTACTATCAAACCGACTTTTGGGAAGAATGATGCAGCGTATTGATAATATCCCGAAACCACCTCAAGATCAAGCTCAACCACCGTTCCAATCTGGGCAGTCGGGCTAACCGTTACGTTAAAACTAGCCTGTGAGGACTGGCCAGCATTGAGGATGGGTATGGTAAAAGATCCGCTGTTGATGGTAATATCCGGTGACGTTGAGGTGAGGGTGCTGATTACATTTGGCGCCGCCACCTGTCCCTGGTTACCGATTTGAATCACGATATTCACCGTTTCGCCCGGATCGAGATTACCGTTCCCGTTTCCGTTTGAATCGTTAATAGTGAAATTGGAAGCATTAAGGGTAACACCGTTGGCTGTTACACTGAAGCTGCTTTCCCAACTATCCGTTCCGCTCACTGCGGTAAGGAAAAATTTGATAGCTTCCCCGCCGGGAATATTGTTGGCTACGCTAAAAGCAAAGGCATTCTGAATTTCGATAATGCTGGTCAAAGCAAAATTTCCATAAAACTCATTGCCATCGGTAATGGTGATATATGGAGATTCAGTTGTGAGGTTAACAGTTACATCGTTCACAACCATGTCGCTGAAGTTAGCCATCGAAACAGTCAGTTGAATGGCTTCACCCGGATCGAGCTGGCCGTTGTTGTTACCGGCAGCATCGTTGATGGTGTGGGAATAATAACTTGGTCCCGGACTGGGAGTTGCCTGAATTGCAGCCAGCGCATTCACACGGCCAGAACCCGAATTGTTGTTTTTACCAGGGGTCAGAACCACGGTAGTTTGTTCGAGAATCTGATCCATCTGAGCAGCAGATAACCCGATGTTTTTATTCAGCATCAGCGCCATAACGCCCGCAACAGCTGGAGTTGCCATGGAGGTTCCGCTCCATCCCGACTCATATCCTGTGTTGTTGTAATGAGCCAGAGATTTGATACTTACCCCGGGAGCTGAAATATCCGGACGGATAAGTCCCATTCCGGGCTGATATGCATAATCATTAAAAGGAGCAATGGCCTGCCAGGTCAGCGGGCCGCGGCCTGAAAAGCCGGCCAGTCCATCATTGCTGTTGGTGGCGCCAACACATACAACGCTTGAAGTCCCGCCAGCAAGCGTCTGATCTGGGTGCAGCCACGGAGGAGGGCAATCGCCGGGAGTTCTTACATTGTCAGGAATTGGATAGCTTCCCTGCTGGTCGCCTTCGTTTCCGGCAGCTACCGAGGCTATCAATCCTGCAGCAAGCACGGTATTAAAAGTCTGACGAAAAACCTGGCGGTTTGGCCCCCATGAATGTTGCCAACCCAGTGAGAGGCTCAAAACATGCGCTCCATTGTCGATGGCAAATTGTGCTGCCGACCAGGTGGAACTCTGATTGCCGCCACCCTGTGAGTCAAGCACTTTCAGACACATGATCTTGGCGCCGGGTGCAATACCGGTTTGTGAACCCGATGTTCCATCACCGGCTACAGTGCCGGCACAGTGTGTTCCATGCCCCTGATCGTCCATCGGATTGTTGTTGTTGGACACGAAGTTATAACCATGGAAAGGATAATCGGGGTGCACCCAAACATTGTTTTTCAGGTCGTTATGGTTGTAGTTTACTCCGGTATCAATCACGGCAACGATAACACCTTCGCCGTTATATCCCAAAGCCCATACCTGCGGAGCATTTACCTTGCTAACATTCCAGGTAATTTCGCGGTTGTCCGGATTGCCTTGTTCCGGGTAGGCATCTTTTCTTACTGATGGATCGAGGATGATCTCATAAAAATCGTAATCAATCAGCGCGATGTCAGTGCGTGTGGCCAACTCGGCAACAGCTCCGGGGGTTGCATAGCAGTTGATTACATTGGCAACCCATAACGAGGTTATGTCGGTTACCTTATTTTCGGATTGTAATCTGTTCAAATCTGCCAGAACGCCCTTTTGAGATAATGCGGAGAAATCTTTTAAGACAGAAACTACGTAACTGCGTCGCTGCTCTCTCTCCATCTCTTCCACATTTCGCAACAAACTGTAGGTATCAAATTCTTCATGCATAATGATGTTTATCCTTACCAGTTCATCACTGCGGAGGTTTTGCAATTGTTCGGTCAATCGCTCAGAAACAATTTGCGGATTGGCAGAAACAGCCATTTGGGTGATTCCGGCTGCGAGAAATACTGTAAACAAAAACAGTGTAAGCGCTTTTTTCATGTGTGTTAAAAGTTTAGTTTAAGTGAATGAAAGATTTAGACATTGTTAATAGGGTTTGGTTGCCTTTTAGCGGCATATCAGAAGCCAAATTAGTTTTAGGTTGATTAATTATTTGCAATCAGGCTGTTTATCTGATGTCCGAGGTGAGTACCTGGCCATTGGATGTCCGCACAAAAATATAGACTTCGTCGTAATGGTTGAGGTAAAAATACCGGATTACCGCCTTGATATCATCCTCGGGATTGGCCTGTGAATAGATGAAATTGACCGAGTATTCTGCATTTGGCTCATCAACAAGGGTGATTTTTCCGTCGCTGTCAAGTGTAAAATACCCAAAATCGCCCGGTATCAACATTGCAGGCACGGCACCGCGGTTTTCGAGCGAATCGAGCACCGACTGGGCTACCCCGGCAAATTCCTGATTATCATAAGCTACGTATCCCCAAAAAGTGTTTTCGGGGATCCGGTTCAACGTGTCGGTAACCAGCACAAGCTTATCGGGCGAAGGAAAATTCAGGATGTATCTTGAGGGAGTTACCACCAGGATTCCGGCGTTTGCGGCATCTCCGATGGTGAGGTTAAACTGGTAGGTTCCATTAAGGTAGCTTCCGATATTTAATTCGGCGGTTGCCGGCCCCTGAGCGGTAAAACAGAAATCATTCTTTTCGATGTCCTTCAGATTGATATTCAGATTCCCGGCATTGTTGTCGTAATCATAACGGATAAAATAATTGACGCAGGGAAATTGCTCAACAGTGTAAAATTGCAGAAAAATCGCTCTCGTATCGGGGCTGATTCCTTCCACAACTTTCAGGTTTACGCTACCGATGGGATAATACTCCTTCTCGATTTTGAGGCAGGAGGAAAATATAAGTAGTGTACTTGCAATAAGCAGAAAAGCAGAAAACTTTGGCATTTAGTTATGATTTAGTCTTTGATAGTCAAGTAATTAAAGTTGATATTTTCGCCTGAGAAGATTCGTTAGTTTGGTCAGTGCGTCCAGGTTTTCCGGCGAACCGGAACGGAGTCCGTGACGGGAAATATAGTCCTCGGCATCCTGAAGTGTATCCAAAGTATTGAAATGGTCAATGGCATGGTTGTATCTGGAAATCTCTCCTTTAAATATATCGTTGACAAAAGTAAACTTATCGTTTATCCCGATAACCGCTTTGAGATCGGTAATATGGTTGTTCTGGATTTTAGCAGCCACGGTTTTGTCGGTATTTCCATGCAAAACATCCGAAACGGTTTTTTGAGGGGTGAAAAGGTCAACCATCATTTTTGACTGCGACTGTGAAAGCTTTGTTTCGGGGCGGGGCGGTTCCGGTTTTAACTCAGGCAGCGGTAATTCGTTTACTATTGACTTTGGTTCGGGCACATCTTCGACAAATTCGGGCTTTTTTTCAATGATAACTTCCGGTGATGGATCAGTGGTATCAGTGTCCGTCACTGCTTCGATAAGCGGTTTTTGATACTCCGCCGAAGCAACCGGAGGCATGGCGGGCAATGGATTTTCAGTCTGGAAAACCGGCGACTCCTTCTGCTCCTCAGCCACGGGCTTGGTTACCGGTTTTTCATCAGCAAATACTTCAAACGGGATATCCACAGGGCCTGTTTTTGCTGAAAATGCAGATTTTGCAATTTCGATTTCAGAAATTAGCAAATAAACCGACCGCAGGTCATCGAGAAAGATGTCTATCTCAATTTTTGAAACCGGCTGTCCGGCGGCAGAAAACCGTTCCCAATCTTTGTTGATTTTGCCGATTATCCTCGAAATTTCGCCAAACAGTGTATTATTTTGTTCCATAAATCATTAAAAACGTTGTCGTGAAAAGGAATTCCCTAAATTTGCCGGAAGTTAAACGAATCAACCTTTAAAAGCGTATCTGAAAGGTAAAGTTTTGATTCAATGATTGTTTAATAGGCTGAAGCATGTTTCTCGAGATAAAAAATGATTCGGGGTTACGCAGAGGCTGGATCGAAGTAATCTGCGGCTCGATGTTTTCGGGCAAAACGGAAGAGCTGATCCGGAGGCTGAAACGCGCAAGGATTTCAAGGCAAAAGGTGGAAATTTTCAAACCCGCCGTTGATATCCGCTATGATATTGAGAATGTTGTGTCGCACGATGCCAACTATATAGCTTCTTCGCCGGTGGAGTCATCAACCCAGATTTTGCTGCTTGCCAGCGATGTGGATGTGGTGGGTATTGACGAAGCCCAGTTTTTTGACGCCGAATTGCCCTCGGTGTGCAATCAACTCGCCAACATTGGTATCAGGGTAATTGTGGCCGGACTGGATATGGATTACACCGGAAAACCATTCGGGCCAATCCCTGCGCTGCTCTCCACTGCCGAGTACGTTACCAAAGTACACGCCATCTGCATTCAGTGCGGCAACCTAGCGCAGTACTCCCACAGGATTGCCGGTGGCAGCCGATTAGTGGAGCTTGGCGAAAAAGACAGCTATGAACCGCTTTGCCGAAGTTGTTTTCAGCAGGCGTTGCCCAAAAAGCCAGCACGGTAATTCATTGGCCGCCTTCAGATTTTGAATGCGAAATAAAATAATCATTCACGAAATGAGTTTTTGAAGCAATCAAATCAATATCAGGCAAAATAATCTTTACTATGAAATCGCACATCCTTAACGGGCTGATAGTTACAGCCTTTTTCGCATTTGGATGCGGACAGCAGATCTCATCCGAAAGCGCACAAAAATCCACCCAGATCGAATCAGCAGCCACCCCGGTGGAACAGCCAGCAGAGCAACCGTCAGAAATGCAACAGGAATCAAATCCCGGTGATGCAAAAGTTCAGAAGGTAATCATCTCCACATCTCTGGGTTCGATGACGGTGATTCTTTACAACGAAACCCCCGTCCACCGCGACAATTTTATTAAATTGGCCAAAGAGGGTTATTACGACGGAACTTTGTTTCATCGTGTTATTAAGGACTTCATGATCCAGGGCGGTGACCCCGACTCGAAAAATGCAGCACCCAACCAGCCGCTTGGCACAGGCGGGCCTGATTATACTCTACCGGCCGAATTTCATCCCGGCTTTTTTCATAAAAAAGGCGCTCTTGCAGCAGCCCGCCAGGGCGACCAGGTGAACCCGGAAAGAAGGTCTTCAGGATCACAGTTTTACATTGTTCAGGGAAAAAAGGTAACGCAGGCCGAACTTAACAACATAGCTTCCCGCGGCGGAGTATTTTACACCCCCGAGCAGATAAAAGCATATGAAACCATCGGCGGAACCCCATTCCTAGATCAGCAATACACTGTTTTTGGAGAGGTGATCGAAGGCCTTGAAGTGATTGATGCCATTGCCAACGTGCAAACAGCCGGAGGAAACCGCCCGGTGAAAGATCTGAAAATGACCGTGAAACTGATCAGTGAATAATTGGCCAAATCAAATAATCCTAAAACAATGAAAAAGGAAATGCATCTTTTCTTTGTGGCAATGATGTTTATTTTTGCCACCAATTTAAAAGCACAGGAAAAAATGGTAAAATTCGTCATTACAACTGATTACGGTGAAATCAGGGGATTCCTTTACAACGATACCCCCAAACACCGCGACAATTTCGTAAAGCTGGTTGAAGAAGGATGGTACAACGGCTCTATTTTTCACCGGGTTATCAAGGATTTTATGATCCAGGGCGGCCAGGGCGCATCCGGTAAGCAAGACCCCGGATACACAGTTCCGGCAGAATTTATACCTGCACATTACCATAAAAAAGGCGCTCTGGCAGCAGCAAGGATGGGTGATAATGTTAATCCGCAGCGAGCCTCTTCAGGATCACAGTTTTACATCGTGCAGGGACAGGTTTTCAACAACGAAACCCTTGACATGATGGAGCAGCGGTCGGGAATCAAATACACCGAAGATCAGCGTAAAGCTTACACAACGGTTGGGGGCACTCCACACCTTGATGGCGCTTACACCGTTTTCGGCCAGATTGCCGATGGATTCGATGTGATTGATAAAATTGCCGCCGTAAAAACCGCTCCAGGCGATAAGCCGGTTGAGGATGTGAAAATGACCATCAAAATCATTAAATAGCACCCGCGATTCACCAGTCAATGAAACAAAAAATTGAAACCCTGATCAGCGAGGTCGAGGCTTTTACCACTTCAGATGCCGGGGAACTCGAAACCTACAGGATTCATTACCTTAGCAGAAAAGGGGAAATTCCTTCACTGTTCGACAGTTTTAAAGAGGTGGCGCCGGAAGAACGAAAAACCATCGGGCAGGCGCTGAATATCCTCAAAAACAAAGCCCAGGAAAGATATAACCTACTAAAGGCTGAGATTTCGGAAAAGGAACTTTCACAGGGTAGCCAGCAATTGGACCTGACCCGTCCTGTCAATCTCCAGGATCTTGGCGCCCGTCATCCCATCTCGATTGTCCGCCGGCAAATTCTCGACATTTTTGCCCGCATCGGCTACACCGTTGCCGAGGGACCGGAAATTGAAGACGACTGGCACAATTTCTCCGCACTCAATTTTCCCGAAGAGCACCCGGCCAGGGATATGCAGGACACATTTTTTGTTCAGAATCCTGCTGCCGACAGCGAAAAACCCATTGTACTCCGCACACACACCAGTTCGGTGCAGGTGAGGGTGATGGAAACTACAAAACCACCCATCAGAATTGTAGCGCCGGGAAGAGTCTTTCGCAACGAAGCGATTTCAGCCCGTGCTCACTGCATTTTCCACCAGGTGGAAGGCCTTTACATTGACCATAATGTTTCGTTTGCCGACCTTAAACAAACACTCTACTTCTTTGCCACCGAGTTTTTTGGCGAAAATACGCAGGTACGCTTCCGCCCATCCTATTTCCCTTTTACCGAACCTTCAGCCGAAATGGATATTTCCTGCAAAATCTGCGGCGGAGTTGGGTGTAAAATCTGCAAATACAGCGGATGGGTCGAAATACTGGGCTGTGGAATGGTAGACCCCAACGTGCTCGAAAGTTGCGGCATTGATAGTAACGAATACACCGGCCTGGCTTTTGGAACGGGCATCGAAAGAATTACGATGCTCAAATACCAGATTGACGACCTGAGGCTATTCTTCGAGAATGATCTGCGGTTCCTGAAACTGTTTGAAGGAGCGGTTTAGTTTCGAAGTTTTACTCCTGAAGCGGATTGTAAGCCACCGACATGTGTGTCTGCACAAGTTTCCATTTCCCTTCTTTCTTCACTAAAACCCCGGTATATCTCAGATTCCGGAAACTATAAGGAGTGCCGTCGAGAATAAAGTTGTAATTCATCATCTGCGAAAACCAGGCTGTATTCCCGTCGTCGCTGATCTCGATGCTCTGGTTGGCAGGCGTGATAAAAGTTTCGGAAAATGAATCAAACTGACGCTGGACGACTTCCTGGATTTGCGAAAATCCGATGAGTCGCTCCCCCTTTTCAGTTCCGATGCTTACTATGTCTTCCTCGGGGCTCCAGATCTCCTCAATCAGATTCATATCCTGATTTTCGTTGGCAGCGCGGTACTTATCCAAAACTTTCTTTACGGCTGCAATTTCTTTTGCTTTATCAACAATTTCCGGTTCCGGGCAGTTGCAGCCCATCATCAACATTGTAATGAATCCGGTAAGCAAGATAATTTTTTTCATAACAAATTGATATTTATTTGTTTACGATTAAATGAGTTACATTTCCCTAATTTTTTCCACAAAGTTACTAAAATGAAAATGATGATGGTTTACATGTGAGGTATTTTAATGGTCCGTGCATGTATTCAGAATTTTTCAGTGATCTGTTTTTGAATAAAAACCCCGGAAACAATCTGCAATGAGTCCAAGAAACTCGCTGTGAATCAATTTGTTGGTTGCAACGATTTCTCTTCCAAAGAGGTAATCATCACCGCCGTTGAAGTCGGAAACGTCCCCGCCTGCCTGTTTTACGATCAGCAAGCCAGCAGCCACATCCCACGAGTTAAGACCATACTCATAAAATCCTTCAAACCGGCCACAGGCAACATAAGCCAGATCAACAGCAGCGGAGCCCAGGCGGCGCAATCCATGGGTGTTTTTCATCAGGTATCGGAACACTTCCAGGTAAGGATCAATTTTTGAGTAATCGTAATAAGGAAAGCCTGTAGCCATCAGGCAATCGTTTAGTCTGGGAGCGGAACTTACTTTGATAATACTCTCGTTTAAAAAAGCCGGACTTCCTTTCCAGGCATAAAAACACTCTTTCCTGTTTATTTCAAAAACCACCCCCGAAATCACCTCTTTACCTTCGAGCAATGCAATGCTGATCGAATACAGCGGAATCCCGTGAATGTAGTTTGTTGTTCCATCCAACGGATCAATCACCCAGTTGTAGCGACTTTCTCTTCCTGTTTCCCCGGTTTCTTCGGCAATAAAACCTGCTTCCGGAAGGATTTCCTTTAGTGCAGCAATGATCTGTTGTTCTGAGGTCATATCCACATAAGTCACAAAATTGTGAAGCCCTTTGATCTCAATGGATTCGGTTTTAAGCAACCCCATCTCCTTTTCAAGGTAAATGCCAACATTTTTAGCAACTTCGACAACCCTTAGAGTGATATTTTCGAGGTTAAAAGGTTCATTCATAGTTAGATGTTTTCGATGTAAAAAGAATCTGGCCGCCAGACCGAATTATTTCTTATTCTCCTGCTCCGCCATGTAAATTGCATCCTCACGAATCATCTGGTCGAGGCTCTTCCCCTGTTCAGCGGCTTTTTTGGTTATCGCCGCCAGCCATGCAGGATCATCTTTTATGGCTTGCTCATAATACCGGATTTTCTCTTCCATGCCTGAATTTGCCGCCATCTCCTGTCGCGCCATAAATTCTGCATCAATCTTTATCATCTCCTCAAGTGGCATGTAAAAGCCGGCAGCTTTTGCTGAAATGACGCCCAACCATTCTTCATCAGCAGAAATTGCCTCTAAATACTTATTGATTAACCTGTTGAGCTTGAACAACTCAGGATGTTCATTTTCAAACACATAATCAGCATCATCAGTCAGTTGTTTTTCAAAGCCGATACCATTCGCCGTTGCTTTTTTTCTGATTTCTGCACTCCAGAGGCTGTCGCCAAGGATTACTGAGCGATAATGATCGGGACCATACCAGGTAAGAAACGTTTCGGGCTGCTGCACCCATGCCTGGAAGTAAGCCTCCCGGCGAATGGCTTCTTCGAGCGGCACCTTTTGCTGTGAGGCTTTTGCAAGCACGTCATCAAACCATCCGGCATTCAAACGCAGCTGATTCTCGAATTGATAAACGATGTCGCCGGTGTACTGCGGAGCATAGAGCCCAAAAGCCTGGTCGATGAAATTCCAGTCCATTTTGTAGAGGAACCGTTCGGTGACACTAAGGATGATGATGTCCTGTTTTTCTATCTCAGCGCGCAAATCGAGACTGCTGGTCCACTTCTCACTGTAGTAAAAATCAGGATAAACTTTGGCATTGAAATACCAGAAAGCCTCGTTGGCAAAAAGGTTCTGCGGAATCCGGGTGTTGAAAAGGTTCCAGTAATAACTGTCGGAAACCACCAGCACCATCGGGCGGGTTTTGGAAGGATCGTTTTCGAAGGCAAATACCGGATAAGGCATCGGCTGATGATGGGGGCGGCACAGCAGGTTCAGTGTTCTGCCACTGTCAAAATCCCCGAAATTAAGGGTATCACTAATCGTCACTCCGCTCACCCGAAACTCCGGCATGTCAATCTGACGCAAATTCTCGAGAAACCTCATCATCGTATCGGCCACAAAAAACATTGTGTATTCGCTCCAGTGGGTTCCGTAAAGCGGGTAAACCGGATAAGTGGCTGTATCTTTAACCTTGAGAAAAAAATGGTTCAGATCGAGATGATTGATCTCAAGTTCATTTATCCGCTCTGCTATGTATTGATAGTTGGAGAGCGACTTTTCCGCTTTTTGGTAGCGCTTCGGGATATTGTCAGGGTAGGTCCTTGCTTTGGATGGTTCAAGGATCAATAGTAAATCAATGTCAAAATTGGTCTTGAGATGTTGCTGAAGAAAGCGGAACCGGGAAAGTTTTTTATCCAAAGCAGCTTTTCCGATAAAATCTTCGCCGTTCAAGGCCCTGATATAGTCGTACTCGTAAAGCATGTTGTTTTTCCCGATGACAATACCCTCGGCATTGGCTTTTTTGAAGAAGGTGAAATCCATCTGATTGTAAAGCCTGACAAAGAAGGGGCGAAAACCGATATGATCCTCCAGGTACCGGTCGAACTGATTCTGGAATGAGCCGTCCATCCAAGATGTAATCGTGTATTGCGGCCGTTGGGTAAGGATGTAATCTCCATCGAGAGGGCGAATCGCAAAAATTTTCAGTCCATGCTGAATTACCGGCAGGGTGAGCAATGCAATCAGCAGAAAAAAGATGATATGTTTGGGTGAGATTTTCATCGTTAAAACCTGAAGTAGATGAATGGATTAAAGGAGGAAGAGGTGATGGCGCCGATACATATGATGCTGAAAATCAAGGCGAGCAATATCATCATGGTTGTAATCCAGGTGTTTTTTGGCTGGTTGAGCACCCCCATCCACCAGGATTCGGTTTTGCCGAAGGCTGCTATGAAACCGAAAACAGCACCGGCAATCACCATAGTGCGGAATTTGGCATCCAGCCACAGCCCCGTGCTGATGTCGTCAAATGCAAACATCCTCCCGATGTATTCAAATGCAAATTCGAGCGACTCGGCTCTGAAAAGTACCCAGCCGATGAGCGTAACAAAATAGGTGATGAAGATATTGGGGAATTTTCCGAGCGGTCGTGTTGCTTTAATCAGAAACATACGGTCGGCAATCAGGAAAAACCCATGAAAAGCTCCCCAGGCAACAAAATTCCAGGCTGCGCCATGCCACAGTCCGGAGATGAGGAACACCACCCAAAGGTTGAAATACAGTCGTTTTTCACTCACTTTGTTACCCCCGAGAGGAATGTAGAGGTAATCGCGCATCCAGCGGCCAAGTGTTATGTGCCAGCGCCGCCAGAACTCCGTGATATTTTGAGAGACATAGGGATTATTAAAGTTTTCAGGAAATTTAAACCCGATCATTCTGCCAATGCCAATAGCCATGTCGGAGTATCCGGAAAAGTCGTAATAGATCTGAAACGAGTAGGCAACTATCCCGAACCACGCCAGTGATGTTGAAATGTCGCCTGTTTGCATGGCGAAGATTTTATCAACCTGTTCACCCAACACATTGGCAATCAATACTTTTTTGGATAATCCCACTACAAACCTGAAAAATCCAAGCAATTTGGCGTCCACCGTTTCAAATGCCCTGCGGTTTTCGATCTGGTCGGCAATTTCGTTGAAACGCACGATGGGTCCGGCAATCAACTGTGGGAACATCAGTATGTAAAGAGCGTAATCAGTCACCAGTTTCAACGGCGGGTGCACTTTTCGATACACATCCACCGAATAGGTCATTTTCTGAAAAGTAAAAAATGAAATACCGATTGGTAATGCTATCGCAGTCCAGTTGGCCGGTTCCATGCCCATCCATTCGAGCATGGCATTGAAATTGTCCACCATGAAATTGGCGTATTTAAACCATGCAAGCAATCCCACATTGATTAACACCGAAATTCCGAGAAGTATCCTCCGCGCCTTTCGCAGCGTGGATTTGTGCATGATGTCAACGATATAGAAATCCAAAACGATAGCTCCCAGGACGATGAAGATGAAATCGGGCGCTCCCCATGCGTAGAAAAATATGCTGGCAATCAGTGTATAGATGTTCCTGAGCTTACGGGGCAGGAGGTAATAGGCGATCAGGAAGGCCGGGAAAAAGTAAAGTAAAAACAGGCTGCTGCTGAAAACCATCGCTTTGTTAGTGTTGAAACAGGCCGCAAATGTAGGAGTTAATCGGAAACAGCTTTTGTTGAACTTTCAAAGTAATTAGCATCGGCCTTGCTTTCCATATAGCCCTGACAGGGTTTCAAACCCTGTCAGGGCTTAATAAAAAACTGCACGCTTAAAGGTGTGCAGCTCCTGGTTCTCCTGTCTCCCCGGAAGGATTCGAACCTTCGACCCAATGATTAAGAGTCATTTGCTCTACCACCTGAGCTACGGAGAGAATGCGCTGCAAAATTATAAAATCTTTAGCATCGGGGAGTTTTACTCCCTTCACAAAATTTATCAAACAAACTTTTTCGATTCAGGATGAATAGATTAGCTTGCCTCGTGTAAGGATTTACCCTACAATTCACATCTGAACATAATGGAAGCCAGCTACAAGCGTCAAAAAATTTACCACCGGCACAGGTATTTCATCAGAAAAACGGGGAAATAAAAGGAAAATAGTGTACAATCCTTGTAAGAATCTCTTTACTAATGACAAATCAAACCTCAGAAACACCCCATTAGTAGCATGGATTTTCAGACGATGAACATCTCCGGGCGTCAGGATTTAAGAAAAAGTCTATTTTTGCCAGTCAATCCTGACTTTCAAAGTCAGTAAAACATTTCAAAATATCGGTACATGAAATTATACAGAAAAAATTTTCTCCATCTGGGATTTTTGGCGGTAGTGGCCATCGTAATGGCAACCTCCTGCATCCCAATGAAAAAAATCAAATACCTGCAACAGGAAGTTAGTAAGGGCGACACAGCAAAAACTGTTTTTGAGAACAGAAAAACGGCCGATTTCAGGATATCGCCCGGCGACAACCTTTACATCAAGGTTAACAGTGCACTGACTACAAACGAAAATATGTTTTCTATTGGTACCGATGACCGGTCATCCAACTACTACAACGACATTGGAATATTTTTGAACAGCTACCGGGTCAGCGACTCCGGATTCATTGATTTTCCTTTCGTAGGAAAGGTTTATCTGAAGGATTTAACCATCGAACAGTCGCAGGAGTTAATTCAAGCTATTGTGGATGATTATTTAAAAGGAACCACAGTGATTGTAAGGCTTGCTATCTTCAAAATTACCATGCTTGGAGAATTCAACAGACCAGGCGAATTCAGTATTTATCAGAACAAATTCAACATCTTCGACGCTATTTCCTATGCCGGTGACATGACTGTATTTGCCAAGAGGGAGAAAATTGTCCTGATCCGGGAGACTAAAACAGGTACCAAAGTAGTGAATCTCAACCTGAATGATATCAGCATTCTTGAATCGGAGTACTATACCCTCATGCCCAACGACATTATTTACGCACCTCCGGTCAAAGGTAAAAACTTTGCCTTCAGAGAGTTTCCATACTCGCTGGTTTTGGCCTCTATCACCACTACACTTTTGCTGATCAATTTTTTCAAAACCAATTAACCTAATTTTCAGTGGAGACAAATCTTAATATTCCCAATATCAGGCAGGAAGAATCTGTTGATCTGAAAGCGCTGTTTTACAAATTTTTCAGGTATTGGTATTTTTTCGCACTGACCATATTTGTTGCACTGGTTATAGCCTTTCTTTTCAACAAATACACCAAACCGGTTTACGAAGTAAAAACCACTGTGCTGATCAAAGATGACCGCTCCAGCAAGGATTTGCTTGGCTTAGGTATCAACAATCTGCAGAATCTTCAGAATGAGATGGGTTTGCTACGCTCTTTTACTTTGGCCGAAAGAACCATCAACAACCTCCAGTTCGAGATCACCTACCAGCTCGAAGAAAATTTTATCACAACGGAGCTTTACGATAAAACACCATTCAGGGTTGAAATGGATACCGCTGTGGCCCAATTGAAAAACGTCAAGTTTAACGTTTTCATGCTTTCCAATACACGCTACAGGCTTGTTTTGCAGATTGAAGAAGGCGTTTTGTATCATTTTTCCGATAAGGAGGATAAAGGAAAGGTTACCGGTTTGAACATTACCCGCGATTTTGATTTTGGTGAACTTGTTGAGGGTGAGTTTGGTAAGTTCAGGATTTATCTCACCGAAAACTTCACCTCTGAATTTCTGAATAAAAACCTGATTTTCATCTTTAATGATTATCAAAGTCTGATCGCCCAATTTCGCGGGATTAAAGTTGAACCAATCAATCGTGAGGCATCTATTGTTGAAGTCTCCATACAGGGCGGCAACGCACAAAAAATGCAGGATTACCTAAATGAGCTTACTGCGCAGTATTTGTACAGAGGTATTGAAAAGAAAAACCAGATTGCCGATAACACCATCCGGTTTATTGACTCCGAATTGATTGATATCACCGACTCACTCAACTTTGTTGAAACAAGACTTCAGGATTTCCGCGTATCTAACGAAGTGATGAACCTTGATTTCAAAGCCAACCAGGTTTTTACGGCCATGAAGCAGTTGGAGGATCAAAAAGCGCAATTGATCGTTAAATCAAAGTATTACAAAAATCTTCAGGATTATCTGACACAACACCGCCAAAGCATTGATGATATTGTGGTACCATCTGCAATGGGCATTGATGATCCATTACTGACCCAGCTTATTTCAGGCCTGGCAAAATTATATTCCGAGCGTGCCGATCTTTTGTTTACTTCATCCGAACGTAACCCGATGGTAGCCGCAATAGATCAGCGTATTGCCACAACCAAAAAGACCATATCAGAAAATATTCAGAACATCATCAATACCTCTGTAATCTCCATTAAAGATATTGACGACCGCATTGCCCGCCTTGAAAGTGAGATCAGCAGGCTCCCGCTTACGCAGCGTCAGCTTTTTGGTATCGAGCGTAAATTTAAACTCAACGACGCCATTTATACCTTCCTCCTGCAAAAACGGTCGGAGGCACAAATAGCCAAAGCATCCACATTACCTGACAACGAAATCATTGATGTGGCCCGTGGCGGCGATCAGGTTTATCCCAAGAAAAGCCTCAATTACCTGATTGCGCTGGTTCTAGGGCTGGTGATACCCGTGGTTTACATACTCGGGAAAGATTACATGAACGATAAAATCGTTGAGCGCCAGGATGTGGAGAAACTCACCCGTGTTCCAATTATCGGTCACCTTATTCACAACACCAAAGAAACCCAGCTGGTGGTTCCTGAATCGCCAAAGTCTTCTATTTCGGAGTCGTTCCGATCGGTCAGAACCAATCTTCAATACCTTACCAAAGGCAAAAACAAGCAAACTGTCCTTGTTACCTCCGACATGGTAGGCGCCGGGAAGACTTTTACCGCTATCAACCTGGCTGCCATTTTTGCCATGTACGAGAAAAAAACCCTGCTGATGGGTTTTGACCTTCGAAAACCAAAGATTTACCAGGATTTCGGACTTACCAACACAGAGGGTATCAGCTCTTATCTTATCAATAAGAGTAAGCTAGAGGATATCATCCAGGTATCGCCGGTAAAAAATCTCGACATCATTATGGCCGGTCCCGTTCCACCGAATCCTGCTGAGTTGATATCGTCCACCAAAACTGACGAGTTGTTCGCAAAGCTGCAGGAGATGTATGACTATATTATAATCGACACACCACCTGTCGGTCTGGTTACCGACGCCTTCCTGCTGATGAAATACACCGACGCCAACCTCTTCCTGGTGCGCCAGAACTACACCAACAAAAAAGTATTTGAGTCCATTATCAAAGACATCGAGTTGCGCAAATTGCCCGATATATACATTTTGATTAATGACGTAAAGCTGGGTAAAGGTTCTTACGGATATGGTTATGGCTACGGTTATGGCTACGGATACGGTTACGGATACGGCTACGGTTATGGCTACGGCTATGGTTACGGCTATGGCTACTATTCCGACGACGATGAAGCATCGAAGAAATCGCTGCTGCGCAAGATTTTCGGTAAGGCCTAAGCCTCCATCACCCAAATTTTCTGAATCAATCCGGTGAAAATGGAAATTCCTGCCGGGATGAGCTCGTCAGGAAAATCATAATCAGGGTGGTGCAAACCGGGATGCCTTTTTCCGGCTCCAATTCCAAACAATGCTCCAGGGTATTTCGACAGAAAATGGCCAAAATCCTCTGACCAACGGAAAGGTTCATCCACCTGGATGATTTTCAGATTTTTTTCCTTCGAAACTTCCCGGATCAGCCCGACACACTTTTTGTTATTGTTGGTTGCCGGAAATTCCTCGGTCCATTCCAGCCTTTCATCCAGACCATATTTATCAGCGATCAGTTTCACTGCAGCTATCGCTTTATCTTCCAGCACTTTCATGTCATCGTCATTATAGCTTCGCAATGTTGCCATAATTTCAGCATAACCCGGCGAAGTCCCGAAAGCACGATTTCCCAATCGGGCATGAACTACAGTAATCAGTTTGAAATTCTGAAAGTCATCATTTTCAACTGAAATCTCACCAAATTTCCGAATAATATCTGCCATTGCAAGAGCGGGACTGATGCCGTTTTCGGGATGGGCGGCGTGGGATGTTACTCCGGTAAGCCTGATTATCAACCCCTTCGAAGCCGCCGAAAAAGTATGATTGCGCGTAATGACAGAATTTTTTGGGAAGCCAGGCAAATTGTGAAGAGCAAAGACAAAGTCAATGTCAAGTATTGCAAACTGCGGATCGGCCAATACCCCAGCAGCCCCTTTCCCGGTCTCCTCGGCAGGCTGAAACAGCAATATTACAGATCCTTTTTCAGGTGGATTAGACCCCAGCCATCCAGCCACACCGGCAAGAATAGCCGAATGGCCATCGTGCCCGCATTTATGACTGATACCGGGCTTTGACGAGCAGTGTTCAAATGTATTGATTTCGTGGATGGGAAGTGCATCCATATCAGCCCTTAGTAAAATATTTTTGCCTGCTGATTTCCCTTTAAAAATAGCCATCAGTCCGTAACCACCAGCATTCTCAATAATTTGGTCAGGATTAGCGGTTTGAATCCACTCTTTTATTTTCTTTGCAGTTTGTTGTTCATGGCCTGAAAGTTCCGGAAACCGATGCAGCTCCCGGCGTAAGGCCACAATCTGTTTTAGCATGCTGTTTGATATCACCATCACCAAAAATAAAAATAATGAATCAGCTTTATCCTCTCAAATTCAAGCCTGTTTTCAGAGACAAAATCTGGGGCGGCACAAAGATAAAAGATGTACTCGGGATGGATTTCGGAAACCTGCCAAATTGCGGCGAAGCATGGGTTTTATCGGGTGTTCGCGACAACGAAACCATCGTTTCGGAAGGATTTCTGGAGGGAAATGAACTCAACGAACTGGTAGAAATTTACATGGACGACCTGGTTGGCGAGAAGGTGTTTGAAAAGTACAAGAACGAATTTCCTATTCTCGTTAAATTTATTGATGCCAGCGACTATCTGAGCATTCAGGTTCATCCTGACGATGAGCTGGCGGCGAAACGCGGTCTTGGAAACGGAAAAACCGAAATGTGGTATATCATAAGCGCAGACGAGGAATCGGAACTTATCACCGGGTTCAATCAGAAGGTAGATCAAAGAACCTATTTGCACCATCTCCAAAAAAAGAATCTGACTGAAATTCTCAATGTTGAAAAAGTAACCGCCGGAGATGTTTTCTTTATCCCTGCCGGCCGGGTGCACGCCCTGGGACCGGGAATTTTACTTGCCGAAATTCAACAAACCTCCGACACCACATATCGCATCTACGACTACGACCGCAGGGATAGCCAGGGCAAGCCTCGCGATTTGCACACCGAAGAAGCCCTCGATGCCATTGATTTTAATGTGTACGAGAACTACAGAAATCACTATCCCAATGTGCTGAACAAAAGTGTGGAAGTGGTGAATCAAAAATTTTTCACGACCAGCATGATTCACATCAATAAGGCTATTCAACGGGAATACGGCGAGCTGGATTCTTTTGTAATCTACACCTGCGTTCAGGGCGCCTCCGAAATTGTTTATCCACATGGGAAAGTTAGTCTGCGAATGGGCGAGTGTCTGCTCATACCCAACGAAATCAACGACATCGTGATCAGGCCTGGTACTGAATCAAGAATCCTTGAAACCTTCATACGTTAAAAAATCCACAAATAAGGAAAACCTTAGTTTTGCAAATAATTACCAATTCACATCATTAAATAATTCAATATGAAAAAAGGTATTGTTTTAGCACTCATGATCTTCTCGGTTGCCATTCTTTCAGCACAAAATGAAACAAAGGCACTGTTCAAACTTCCCGAGGCCTCCATTCAGACTATGGACGGCAAACCTTTCAACACTAAAAACATACAGAACGACGGAAAGCCCATTCTGCTTACCTTTTGGGCTACCTGGTGCAAACCCTGCATGAAAGAACACGATGCCATCAACGACCTGTACGAAGAATGGGCAGAGGAGACCGGGGTAAAAATCTATGCCATTTCGATTGACGACACACGCTCTACCAAAAGGGTGATGCCTACAGTGAATGGCAAGGGATGGGAATTTGACGTATTATTGGATCCAAACGGGGATTTTAAAAGATTGATGAATGTAAATATTCCGCCTCATGTTTTTGTTCTCAACGGAAAGCGGGAGGTAGTATGGCAGCACGTCGGGTATCTTGATGGCGACGAGGCCAAATACATTGACGTTGTCAGAAAGGTTCTGGCCGGAAAACCCGTTGAATAATAACCAGTTGTTCACCTTATAAAATAGTAAGTTTTGAAAACACTAACCTATTTTTCGATCATTTTCCTTTTCGCCCTCCTGCCGGTTCTCTCTTATTCACAGGGCTTTATCGAAGGCGCAAAAGTTACCGGAAACGTTCAGGTGGATGGCCAGTACTATACCGAATACGAAAAGCTAGGTATAACCGACTCATCGCTCAATTACCGGAAAACGGGGATGAACGGTTTTGCCAATATCATCTACACCAACGGAGATTTTTCAGCCGGTATGCGTTTCGAAGGCTACCTGAACCCCTTGCTGGGCTACGACCAGCGATACGAGGGTGTGGGCGTGCCATACTGGTTTGCCAATTACAAAGTAGGAACTTTTGAGATGGCCGCCGGCCACTTTTACGAGCAATTCGGCAGCGGTCTGGTGTTGCGCAGCTGGGAAAACTGGACCCTGGGGTACGATAACAACATCTACGGATTCAATGCTAAATTTTCGCCCTACAAAGGAATAATGCTCAAAGGAGTAATTGGCGTGCAGCGCTATTTCTGGGAACCTTACGAAAACAGCAACAGAGGAATTGTGAAAGGTGTTGACGGAGATTTTTATCTCAACGAAATGTTTGAAAAGATGGCAAACTGGGGAACAAGAATTGACATCGGGGGTAGTTTTGTGAGCAAATATGAAAATGTTCCACAATTGACTTACGTGTCAGATTCAGCCTATCTGGTGGACTCCGTTGAATGGAACCAGCAAACGGTGTATGAGCTGAAATTGCCAAACAACGTAGGTTCCTGGGCAGCAAGAGCCAACATCTCCAACGGTGGATTTAACTTCTATGCCGAGTATGCCAAAAAGGCCAATGATCCCAATGCCACCAACGGCCTTATTTATAAGGACGGAACCGCTCTTTACTCATCACTCGCCTACTCTACCAAAGGCCTTGGATTTTTCCTTTCGACCAAGTGGATTGACAACATGAGCTACAAATCCAAACTTACCGAATCCGGAACCCCGCCGATGCTCGACATCAACTACCTGCCCGCCATCAGCAAGGAACATCAATACAGCCTTGCAGCCCTCTACCCTTACGCAACTCAGCCCAACGGAGAATTTGGATTTCAGGGACAGGTGGATTACAAAATCAAAAAAGAGACCACACTGGGGGGTAAATATGGAACATCCATTACCCTGAACTACTCGCTGGCCAAATCCATCGAAAAAGATACCGTGCCTCAATCGTCCATTACCAACTCCTGGGCGGGAACAGACGGCTACACCACCAGTTTTCTCTCCATCGGCGACCTGACCTACTACAACGATCTCAGCATTATGATCGACAAAAAGTTCAGCACCAAATGGAAGGCAGTACTTGGTTATTACAATCAATCCTACAACAAAAATGTGATCGAAGAGGGAATTTACAACGATCACAATATGGTAAAAGCCAACATTGCAGTGCTGGATGTCACCTACAAATTCACTCCAAGCAAATCGTTCAGGCTCGAAACCCAGGGGCTGTGGACCGAAGAAGATAAAGGCGACTGGATTGGCATGCTTCTCGAGTACAATATCTCGCCGGCCTGGTTCTTTGCCGTTTCTGACGAGTACAACTATGGAAACCCGGTTGAAGATCTCAAAATCCACTACTACAACTTTGCCATGGGATATACACAGAACACAACCCGGTTTGCCGTGCGATACGGTCTGCAGCGTGAAGGCCTGGTATGCGTTGGCGGAGTGTGCCGCTATGTGCCCGCCTCCACCGGCCTCACCTTAACCATCACCAGTACATTTTAATCCAAAGAATCTCCGAGTATGAAAGCAAAAATATCCTTAATGCTGTTTTTATCCCTGGCAGCTTTTATCACATGGACCGCCTGCGAAAAAGTTGACCAACCCCTAAAAATCGTTGACCAGAAGAACTATCCGCTCAATCCCGACGATACATTGTTTTTCATCGATTCGGTGATTGTTGAGGTCAAGCAGGTGCTACTTGAGGATTTCACCGGCCATCGTTGTGTGAATTGTCCAAAAGCAGCCAAACAGCTTCATGAGCTGATGGTTCTTCATAATCCCCGCCTCATCTCTTACACAGTACACGCCGGCAACTTTGCCGTACCCGTTCCCGGAACACCTTTTGCAACCGACCTTCGATGCCCGCTCAGCGAAAAATTATACGCCGATTTCGGAATTTTCGGCAACCCAATGGGGCAGATCGACCGGGTGGTCCACAACGGTCTGCGCCAGATTTTTACCACAAACTGGAATGCCGTGGTTGATCAGCAGCTACAAAAGCCTAACCAGGTCAAGCTCAAACTGAAAAACACCTTCTATCCGAAATACAACTCGGTGATCGTGGATGTAGAAGCCGAATTCCTCTCAAACCTCGATGGACAGTACAACCTGGTAGTTTATATTGCTGAAGACAAAATTGTATCTCCGCACCTCAACAACGATCCCACCATAGGCCCCGACACACTCTGGAATTTTGTGCATCACAACGTGCTGAGAGCGCCGATTAACTCTGCTTATGGTGATCCGGTTAATCCTTCCGGAAACATTACTGCCGGAACGACATTTGCAAAGCAATACACCTACCCGGTGAGCGATGCCTGGGTTACCGGAAACTGCAACATCATAGCCTACATCGGCAAGACCGATCCCACACTCAACCTGGTGGATATTATCCAGGCGGCTGAGTTGAAGATAAAAATTGAATAAAGTAACCCAACAATTGAAAATTTTTAATGCCGGGATTTGTCATCAACCCGGCATTCTCTTTTAATAAAACACTAAATATGTACAAATTAGCAATAATCGTGAGTTTGGTTTTGGTATTTGCACTCGGATGCGGAACCCGGTATGAAAACAGGAAAAGTAATGATAGTCAGCAATCTGACACAACATCAATGCTGAATGATGGTCACAACAGCCGAAATTCGCTCGACTGGCAGGGAGTTTACAAAGGCGTAACACCTTGTGCCGACTGTGAAGGAATTGAGACCACCATCGTTTTACTCAGCGACAACACTTTTACCCGGAAGCTGATCTATCTTGGCAAAGAAGCCGGCGAGTTCTCTGACTCAGGGACTTTTGAGTGGAATGAGGCCGGCTCGGCAATTACACTCCTGAGTGCTGAGGGCCGGCGCCAGATGTACCAGGTTGGCGAGAACACCCTCTTCCAACTTGATCAGGAAGGGAAAAGGATAACCGGCGGACTGGCTGAAAAATATACACTGGTCAAACTTCGGAGTGATTCACAACTTGAGGGAAGAAAGTGGATTCTGACCGTTTTGAATGGTAATAAGATAGAAACACAGGAAAGTGGCAGAGAGGCTTTCATTCAGTTTGATGCCACAAAATCATCCTGCTCCGGAAACAGCTCCTGCAATAACTTCTTCGGCGGATACGAGCTTTTGACCGATAACGGGATAAAATTCGGAAACCTGGCCGCTACAAAAATGGCCTGCCCGGGTATGGATACAGAGCAGATATTTTTCGATATTCTGGCTAAAACGGTAGCATACCGGGTTGACGAAACCCGGTTAATATTGATGAGTGCCGATCAAAAGGAGATTGCCCTCTTTACTGTTGCGCAGGATTAATGCGGCTTACGCTGATTCTGTTAATCAAACAGGTCAAACTTGATGCCCTGAGCCAGCGGCAACTCTTTCCCAAAGTTGATGGTATTGGTTTGCCGGCGCATGTAGGCTTTCCAGGAATCTGAACCTGATTCGCGGCCGCCGCCCGTATCCTTTTCACCTCCGAATGCCCCCCCGATCTCAGCGCCGTTGGTAGCAATGTTCACGTTGGCAATGCCGCAATCAGAACCGGCATGTGAGAGGAAAAGCTCGGTCTCGTGGATGTTTTTGCTGAATATTGCCGACGAAAGTCCCTGTGGAACGCTGTTGTGCAGCTCGATGGCCTCCTCGATGGTTTTGTATCGGATCAGGTAGAGCAGCGGAGCAAAGGTCTCTTCCTGCACTATTTCCCAGTGATTTTCGACTTCGGCAATGGCAGGGCGCACATAGCAACCCGACTCAAATCCTTCGCCGCTGAGCACCTCGCCGCCGTAAACGATCTTTCCGCCGGATTTAATCACCTCTTGCTGTGCATGTTGGAAGGCTTTCACAGCATCGGTGTCAACCAGCGGGCCAACGTGGGTTTTGGCATCAAGTGCGTGGCCGATGTTCAACTGCTGGTAGGCTTTGATCAGTTTTTCCCTGAAGAGGTCGAAAACCATATCATGAATGATGAGCCTGCGGGTGGAAGTACAGCGCTGACCGGCAGTGGCGGTTGCACCGAACATACTGGCCCTGAGCGCCATATTGAGGTTGGCATACTGCGAAATGACGATGGCGTTGTTGCCCCCCAGTTCAAGTATCGTTTTGCCCAGCCTTGCTCCGACGATCTGGTTCACCCTCCGGCCAACTCTCGTTGATCCGGTAACTGAGATGAGCGGAATCCTCCGGTCGGCCAGGAAGTCGTCGCCCACATATTTCGAACTGGCCGCCACCAGGCTAAGGATGCCTTCGGGCAAATTATTGTCTTTTAAAACTTTCTGGATAATATTGTGGGTGGCGATAGCGCTGAGCATCACCTTCGAAGAGGGCTTCCAGATTACCACATCACCGGCAATCAGTGCGATCATGGCATTCCATGCCCAAACAGCTACCGGGAAGTTGAAAGCCGATATCACACCAACGATGCCCAACGGGTGGTACTGCTCGTACATCCGGTGCATTTCCCGCTCCGAGTGCATGGTAAACCCGTATAACTGTCGCGACTGACCCACTGCAAAATCGGCAATGTCAATCATCTCCTGCACCTCGCCAAGCCCTTCCTGGTAAACTTTACCCATTTCATGCGACACCAGCTTACCCAGCGGTTCTTTGTATTTCCGCAGTTCATTACCGATCTGTCTTACAATTTCACCACGCTTTGGCGCCGGAACCAGTTGCCAGGTTTTAAAAGCAGCCTGAGCCTGTTTTACAATGGTTTCATAGTCGTCCCAGGTGGCCTGCTTCACCTTCGCAATCAGCTTTCCGTCGTTGGGTGAAAAGGATTCGATGATGTCGCCGTGGGTTTCTATCCAGCTGACGCCGGTGTGAGCGCCGTTGTTGACCGGCTGAATGCCAAGCTCTGAGAGCATTTGAGAAATGTTATACTGATCCATTTTATTTCTTTTTAAAATTTTGTTTGACCTACTAACAAATCAAAACCCTGATTGATGAACAGAGATGTGATTTTTTTCTTAGAAGAGAATATAACAGCTTTGTTTCTGCTGGTTTCAAGCAGATAAAAAAGTCCGGGAAATCTTTCCGGCGGACACGACTGTTGCAGGCACATCATGTTGAAATACAGGGATTTGCTGGTTATCGCTGTAAATATTATTTCCGTAGTAATCCGTTACGCTGCCTGAGGTGGTTTTCATGGTGGTAACGGTTTTACGGGGTATGGCGAAGCAGGAGCGTTCCCGGAGATGAGGCTGTCTCAAAAGTCTGAAACAGACCCGCGATTCTGAAAATCCATTTCAAAGGCTTTTAAGCCGGCCTCATGAAAATGCTTATTGGTGTTGGAAGCATCTATAAACCTGACAGGTTTTTAACTGTAATCACTTTACTATCAATTCGTTGAGGGGATCGGTTTTCATTTCGGGATTGATGAGGTAGAAAACCGACTTTTCGGTGATGTCCATGTGGATAATTTGCAGGGTGATAAGGTCGACCAGTACTTTTTCGGCCACCTGCCGCGTAATCCCGGCGATCCGCTGAAATTTGGAGATGGTTATACTGCCGTTCTGGTCGAGGTATTCGAGCAGCATTTTCTCCTTATCGGTGTAGCGGATGGTGATTCCTTTTTTGCGGTTCTGCATTTGCCATACCTTAAGTAACACGGTGTTGGCGAGCAGGTTTTGGTCGTGAACACGGATATATACCATCCATTTTCCATCTTTGTCGGGAGCGGAGCAGGGGCCGTTATCGCTTTTTGGTATATCAATTTCAAGCACCATTTTTCCGTCCACGTTCCATTCGCGGGTGGCAAATTCCACCTGTGGGCGGCAATACAACTGGGCGGCAGCCTCCACCATGTAAAATTCCTCTTCCGAGCGCACACCGGCAATTGCGCCGTTGTCCTTCACTCCCACAAGCAGCTTTCCGCCTGAGGTGTTGGAAAAGGCAGCCAGCGTCCGGGCAATCTTTTTCGAGTCCGAAATCTCGAATTTGAAATCAAGCTGCTGGTGCTCTCCCTGGGCAATCAATTTCCGGATGTAGGTGCTCATTTTCCCTTTGTTTGACAGATAAACGATTTGTCGCAAGGATAATTTCACCGCACGGCAAGATAATGGTTGTTGATCAGGTTCAGGCCTATATATCTAACAGTTTGGTTTTCTGCGTTTTATGGCTAATAATCAATACTGAGCGAAAGTACTTCTGATTTCAGGTTATCCACAAAAAACTGTTCTTGGGCATCTTCGTTGTGAAAATAAACCCTCAGGTGGTCGGCATCCCTGACGCTGTCGGGAACAGCCACGGCTACTTCCATATAGGCCCAGCGGTTTTTGCGGCTGAACTCCCTCATAAAAAAGGGCTGATAAAAGACCTTTTCCCCCGCTCTTTCCAACTGAATCACCAACACTCCGGACGACTCCTTTTTGTCGGAAAAAATCCACGAACTCACCCTCACACGATTGTAATCAGTTGAGAAACAGGAATCAATATTTTGCCACAGACCGATGCTGTAAATGCCTGATATACCGGTTTTGGAGGAATATTTCCCTTCGAAAGAACGTTCGTCCGTTACCGATTCATAATTCAGCCAGCCGTAATCCTCTTCAAAATCGTTGTAAAAAATATGACGTGAAGTAATGTAACCTTCAGGATAATAGACCTTTGGTTTAGGTGTTAACCGGAAAAACGATTCACGGTAAACTTCGAAGGTGGTTTGCCCGGGGGGGAAAACAAAGGTGTAATGCTGGTAAAACTGCAGACTGTTGAGCAGTATAAGCACAATACCCATCACTTTGGCCAGTGGTTGTAAAACACGATTTTGCCTGATCAAAAGCCAGGAATATCCCATCATCAGGGCAATCAGCGCGTAAGTATCAATAAAAGTCCGCAGCCCGAAGTTGGAGGTATAGGTCCAGACCCACCAGCTCGATGCCACGTAAACGAATATCACCCAAAAAGCGGCCAGCCACCAGAACCCAAAACGTTGTTGGCGGAAAAGCCAGACCATCCCGGCCATCGAGAGCATTGCCAGGGGCGTGTACATGAACCACCCCCGGTTGAAGCTGAAGAGTATTTTGAAAAAATTCGGCTCCAGGAAATTGAAACCCTCTTCGCCGTATGACCAGACCAGCCAGTAGCCGGAGTGCAAATACCAGATCAGCATGGTGATGAAGGGGAAGGTGAGGCCGGCAAGGATTACTTTCAGGAGGGATTTTTTATTGCTGAAAATTTCTGCCAGGAAAAACCTGACTGCGCTAAATGAACCGGCGACAAAGGGAACCAGCAGAATTATCAGCCCGTTGGTAGGCCTCACCGAAACAATCCACCCGAAAAGAAGCGCCGAAATAACCACCGAACGGGTCTTCCGGGATTCCATGTAATTTTTCAGGTAAAAAAGAAAAGCCGCAATCAGGCCGAAATTGTACACATGGGTCATCATGCCCTCTTTGAGCGTGTAGTAAATGATGTTGGTGGCAAAAGCGATGAGGAAAAGCACGGCGGCTGTGGTTTTTTCATCGAACCCGAATGCGTACATCAGTTTTCGGGTAAATCGCAATCCGAGCCAGAAATAGAAAAGCGCCGCAAAGCCCATGAAGTACTGGTAAATCAAAGAGTAGCCATCGGCGGGAAGGCCGAAAATCAGCGCCAGAATATGAGCGGCCAGAAAAAAAGGCATCAGCAGGAAAGCCAGTCCGGGAAAGCCCTTGTTGACGGTTTGCCCTTTGTATTGGTAGCGGAATTCTTTGAAAATAGAAGGGTGATTGGGGTAATACCTGGCTTCGTAGTCCTCAACAAAGCTGTAGCTGAAATCCTGGTAAATGAAGGCCGCCGTGAGATAGCCGTAGTAACCCTTGCCGTCGCTGATAATCACGCGGTCGTGCGGATGACTGGGGTTTTTGACCACAAAAAAGAGCAAAACATAAACACCCAGGATAAGTTCGGGAGCGAATTTTACGATCAACTCCGCAAGTGCTGAAAGGCTGAATTTTTTACTCACCTTGCTGACTTTTTATTCAAAATCCTCATAAAGAAGGTACTTTTTCCTGATCTCCTTAAATTTGGCAAGTCCGGGCTGCCAGCTTGCCCTGATCTCCTCTTCGCTCATCCCCTGAGCTATCTGCGTTCTAAGCTCAGCATTACCGGCAAGTTTATCAAAGAAATTATTGAAGAACATGGTTTTGTCCGAAAGCTGCTGATGAAAAGTGATCAGCCAGAAGAGGTGGATTTGTGCAGGATTTTCTTTCATATTGCTGGCGAAATCCATCAGATTCATCCCGAAACAAGGCGTATCCATATAAGGCGGTTTGGTGGCGCCAGACATTGATCTGGGGGTAAAGCAGTAAGAACCCGCCACAAAATCAGGATGGCCAATCACCTGAAAAGGAAGTTCGGTACCCCGCCCGACGCTTACAACGGTACCTTCGAACAGACAAAGCGAGGGGTAGAGATAAACGGCGTATTTGTTGGGCAGATTTGGCGAGGGTTTCAGTGGGAGTTCATAAAAATCGCGGTGGGTGTAGCTGGCAACGGGGATAATCCTGAGATCGCTTTTCAATCCATTTTCCAGCCATCCTTCACCGTTTACCATCTGCGCATATTCGCCCACGGTCATGCCATGAACAATGGGAACCGGATGCATCCCGACAAAAGAGGCAAATTCTTTTTCGAGCACCGGACCATCCACATAAAAGCCATTGGGGTTGGGCCGGTCGAGGACGATAAGCGGGATGTTTTTTTCGGCGCAGGCCTCCATCACCAAAGTCATGGTAGAGATGTAGGTATAGAACCGGGCGCCCACATCCTGGATGTCAAATATCACAATATCAACATCTTCCATATCCTCAGTCCGGGGTTTTTTGTTGTTACCATACAGCGAGATGACCGGCAAACCAGTTACGCGGTCAATGGCGTCAGCCACCAATTGTCCGGCATCGGCCTTACCACGGAAGCCATGTTCGGGACTAAAGACTTTTTTCAGCTCAAATCCAGCGTGCAACAGGCTATCGGCAAGATGCTGATCCCCGATGGTGGAGGTGTGATTGGCCACCAGCGCGATGCTCTTGTTTTTTAGCAGCGGGAAATAGAGGGTAGTCTGCCAGGCTCCGGGGGTAATTACTTTGGCCGGCTGCCCCTGGATACAATGGCTAAAACTGAAAACCAGCAAAAAAGGAATCAGAATTTTTATGGAGCGATAAAATGCAGTCATGATAAAAATCAGCAAATCATTGGTTTATAGCTGTTTCTTCCGGATTTTTGAGGAATTTCTTCAGACGATAAAAAAGACTTAAGGCAAGAATGATAAGGATTCCGGCGCCGGCTGCAAGGATGATTGGTTCCATGGATTCGGCCTCGTCGGCCAGACGACGCGAAATGATGCCGAACAACGCCCATACAATTACAATACTGAAATAGAAATCTTTACGAAACAGCAGCACATAAATCCCCAGCAAGCTGGCCACAGAAATCATCAGCACTGTCCAGAATTCTTCAGATAAACCGAACTGATACCAGTGGCTTTTGATGAGAAAAACGGCAATGTTGGCGATGGTGGCCACGGTGATCCAGCCCAGGTAAACGCTGAAAGGAACATGCACCAAAAAGTATTCCGCCCGGCTGATGATGCTCCTGCCAACACCGAGGTAGAAATAGATCGTCATCAACGACGCAAGCAATAGCACCATCAGGATCACAGAAACCCAGATGACGTTGTTGTGCCAGGCGAAAATCCAGGAAATGTTGGCCAGACAGGAGATAAAAAACCAGACATCAATACGGTAAAGGAAGCGGTTGCGTTTCAGGTCACTGTCGGAAAAGACTCCTTTAGCCTGGTAAACACAAAAGACTGCCAGCAACAGGTAAATCACTCCCCAAATGGAAAAAGTGAAACCCGCAGGAGTGAACAGGGTAGGATACAAAGCCGAAATTTCACCGGTGTTTCGTCCGCCAATAGGCAAGGAGTTGGCCAGGAAGTTGACCACTATCATCGCAATCAGGCCAGTTATATTCAGAATCTGGTAAATCTTTATTTTCATTTTTCAATTTTTCGGTGAAATTACTTATTTGTTAAAACTATCGCATCTGGCAATGAACGAAAATCAGGCTTACTTCTTTTCCCAGATAGTAAATTCGGACAAAGTATGCTGAAATTTGCGTTTGGTTTCCCGGATGACAAAAGGCACTTCAAAAGGTCCGTCAATCAGCCTGAAATGCTTATCAAGATGGCGATGCAGCCCATCCAAAGTCGTTACCGTCTCTCCGTCCGCTTTATATCCCCCGATCCATTTGTCGCGCTGAGTATAATCTTCCAGCCACGTATAGGGTGAGGCAATCACCAGAATTCCCCCGTTATTGATTCGATCATGGATTATGTCGAGAAATTTGCCGGGGTCGTAAAGGCGGTCAATCAGATTACCGGCAAACACCAGGTCATAGCCAGTGAAAATGGATTTAATGTTTACGGCGTCAGCCTGGAAGAATTCTACTTTCTTTTCCAACCCTCTTAATCCCAGCGAATCAAAATTCACCTCCTGATAAGAGACCAGGTCACCCTCCTCGGGCAGGATATATCTTACGAGGCCGTTTTTGATCAGCTCGTCGGCAATCTTGATGAACCGTGCTGAAAAATCAAGACCGGTCACAAAGTTAAACTTCCTGGCCAGCTCAAAGGTAGCCCGGCCAACGGCGCAACCTAGGTCTAAGGCGCGGTTGGTTGCTCTTCCCTCCATGTATTTAATACAGATTTCGGCGGATTTTTTGGGGAAATTCTCTACCTCAAAATAGGTTCGGCCGTAATGGGCTTCGCAATACTGCGACACCAGTGCGTCGGTTTCATAAACATCTTCTCTGATTTTTGGTGGTTCATCCGTTTCGATGTAGCGCAATCCTGCGTGCTGGAAAAAGTGCCTTCGGAAGGCATAGCGGGCATGGCGGGTGGCCTCGTTACCGGTTGAAATCCACGAACCGCCTTTGATCAGGTTGTGCCGGGTGTCGAAGGTGGGGGTGGAAAAATCGTCGTAAACCGGATGAATTTCAAATCCCGGAAATCCCGTTATCGGAGTTTCGGTCCATTGCCATACATTTCCGATTACATCGTAAAAACTTTTGAAACGATGCGCGTTCACCGGAACAGAGGAAGCATAATATTCGAGGTTGATGTTTCCGGGCGCTTTATCCCAGTAAGGCTGATCGGGAATATTATGTAGATTGAGTATGTGATACCACTCCTCCTCGGTAGGAAGCCTGAATTTTTTACCGGTAACCTTGGATTTCCAGTTGGTGAAGGCTTTGGCTTCAAGATAATTCACCTCCACGGGCCAGTTCCACGGCATATCGATAATCTGCAGCATGGTGCGGAATTTCCAGGTTCCATCGCTGTTTTTTATCCAGAAAATCGGGTGTGTGGCATTGCGGTATTTGCGCCAGGCCCAACCCTCTTCGGTCCAGTATTCCTCTGTAAGGTAGCCATTCTCCTTCACGAATTGTAAAAATTCGCCGTTCGAAACCAGGTATTTCGACGCCCTGAAAGGTTTAACCTCCTCCAGTATCCTGCCGTACTCATTGTCCCAGCCATATAGCGGGTGGTCGCGGTTTTTACCCAGTACTACCTCCCCGCCGGGCACATCAATCAGTTCATTTTGTAATGCTTCTCCCCACACTTCGCAGATCTTCCAGAAAGGATGCTGGATTACCTGTTCGATGGGCAACTGCCGGATGAGCACTGAAGAGGTCTCGAGGTGGATGCGCTCGTGCTCGATACACATCATGATTACCCACCAGGGATGATCCCAGTTAATCGGCATTTCGAGCGGTATTGTTTTTATCAGGTGGTCAACCTGCGAGCGGACTTTATTCCGGTAATTCCTCACATCCTGCACTTTTGGCCAGTTGTAATTCGATTCGTTCAGGTCGTCCCACGACATTTCGTCCACACCAACGGCAAACATGGACTCATACTCAGGGTTCACGCGCTGATCAATGATTCTGGCCGTAACCAGTTTGTTGATAAAGAATGCAGCCGTGTGTCCGAGGTAGAAAATCAGCGGATGGCGCAGCGGATCCGCACGCATGTAAAAGGTTTCGCCGTAGCGAAGGGTTTCGTAAAGCTTTTCATCAATATCGTAGGTTTTGTGAAAATAGGTCAGAATCTCATTTCGCTTCTTCTCAGCGCTTCCGGTGTTCAGGACTAATGTTTTGGTAACAAGGTCAATCATCGGATTTTCCATGATATTTATCTGCTTTTGTTTTGTTTACAAAAATACGTGCAAAAATTATCCGGGAGCCAATTGTAGTTGAATTTGCTTCATTACATTTGCGAAAAAAAAGTTATGATTAGCTTTGACAACACCGAAATAGCTTTTAAAAGTAAAAGCAACGCCGATCTGCGGAAGTCTTACCTCTTGTTCAGCGCGCTGGCCAACAACTGGTTAATGCAGCTCGGGGGTGGGGTTACGCAGTCTTTCCTCAAAGTTGGCCTTCCGGTCAACTGGTTTGTGAAACCCACCATTTACCGGCAGTTTGTGGGCGGCGAAAGCATTGCCGAATGCATTCCCACCATCCACCTGCTGAGCAAATTTAACGTTAAGGCGATTCTGGATTTTTCGGTCGAAGGAACCGAATCTAAAGAGGGCATACAACATGCACTGGAGGAGACCCTGAGGACCATCGAAAATGCAGCCGGCAACCCCGACATCCCTTTTGCGGTTTTCAAGCCAACGGCCTTCACAACCCACAATGTGCTTACGAAGGTGAGTGCCGGTGAGCCGCTTAATGAGGATGAAAAAGAGGAGGCCGAAAATTTCAGAGCGCGGGTTGAAACGCTTTGCAAAACCGCCCATGACAGGGGGGTTCCTATTCTGATTGATGCTGAGGATTCGTGGTACCAGGGCTTCATTGACGAAGTGGTGAATCA
This sequence comes from Bacteroidales bacterium, assembly GCA_036794825.1. GTDB lineage: Bacteria > Bacteroidota > Bacteroidia > Bacteroidales > 4484-276 > RZYY01. The sequence goes on from DAIRGA010000001.1 coordinate 46,431, forward strand.
GATGATGGCCAAATACAACCGCGAGCGTGCCATCGTTTTCAACACCTTTCAGATGTATCGCCACGACAGGCTGGCTTTTCTGAAAAAGTCGCACCAGATGGCCATTGACGGAAATTATTTCCTCGGGGCAAAATTTGTACGGGGCGCTTATATGGAAAAAGAACGGGCGCGGGCATTGCAGATGGGTTATCCATCTCCCATTCAGCCGGATAAAGAACACACGGACAACGACTTCAACGCCGCCTTACAATTCTGCATTGAGCATATTGACCGGATAACCATTTTCAACGGAACCCACAATGAATACAGCGCACGTTGGCTCACCGAGCTGATGGCCGAAAAAACGATCGCCAAAAACGATCCCCGCATCTGGTTTTCGCAGCTTTATGGCATGAGCGACCACATCAGCTTCAACCTTGCACATGCCGGATACAACGTGGCCAAATACCTGCCCTACGGACCGGTGAAGCATGTAATCCCTTACCTGGTGCGCCGTGCAGAGGAAAACACCTCTGTAAAAGGTCAAACCGGGCGGGAACTCACCCTGATCAAGCGGGAGATGAGCAGAAGGAAAAAGTGATTGTGCACGCAGGGATCAATAACAGATTGAGATTCGGTTATCTCAAAACCGGTATCCAACAGTAAAATAGGTACCGGAGGAACGAAAGTTATCATCCCCCTTTTTGGAAATATTGGTTAATCCCCGCCGAAAGGTAACCGCTGTTGAAAAACGCATCACCTCCAAACCGATCCCATAGTTGATTCCCCATTCCTGGTCGTTGTACTGGTGATCAAAATCAAGCCCGTCATTGTCGTTTATACCGGCAAAGGTGTAGCGGAAATATCCTCCTGCAAAAGGATAAGCTCTCATAGCACCGCCGGATTCGAGAGGAAGATTGAACTGCACATTGGCCGGAATCAGCAAATTATGCCGCCCGAATAGCCCCTCAGCAGCCTGGCTGCCGTCGTAATCGTACAAAACTTCGGGCTGAAAAGTCAGGATTTTGCCAAGATGAGTTTGAAAAAACAATCCCGCACCAACACCAAACACCCCTTTGGCTTTGTAAAATTCATCAGGATAGCGGTGACGGGCGCTTCCGAAATTGGCTGTCAAGCCCCAGCTGAACCTCAAAGCGCCGGGTTTTTCAGTAGCCACAAGGTTCATGGCTGGAACAAGTTCGGGCATTACAGAGAACTCGGCAATCAAATCCTGAAGGAATCCGGTTACCAGCGCCATACCCTCATAATCGAGTTTTTCGTGGGTGTCTTCGGGTTTGTGATAAGGCGATTTCATGCCCGTGAAAACATGTACTGAGGGAATCCCGACATCGCCAAACGGGCCGGTGTCGGTATATTGTGAAATGTCGGGCGCTGTTGATCCGAGGTTTATTCCTCTGGCAGCAGCAACCTTTTTCACAATATCCGCACCCTTTTGAAGCGATCCCGAACCTCTCATGTCCACCTTTCCGCTGGCCTCGTACATCCCTACCATATCGAGACTGAACATGAGTTTGATCTTACTGATGTCGAAAACTGTATTTTCCTCCAAAAACCGCTTTGCACCAAGTAATCCACTCTCCTCTGCATCGAAAGCGACGAAAATGATACTTCGTCCGGCCATGGAAGGATTTGCCGCAAAAAGCCCTGCCAGTTCCATCACTGTGGCAGTTCCTGAGGCATTGTCATCAGCGCCGGGATAGATGATTTTTTCGCCATTTTTGGTTGCATAGCCTAAATGATCGTAATGTGCTCCAACCACAATGTATTCGTTTTTCAGGTCAGGGTGGCTGCCTTCAACCCAACCAACCACATTATTTCCCTGAACATTAACCAGTTGAATCCTCAGATCAAATAGCTGAAAATAGGTTCCCTCCTGGTAGGGGTTCAATCCAGCCTGCTGAAACTGAGCTGCTATGTAGTTCATTGCCCTGATTCTGCCTTGTGTCCCCAGGCCACGCCCTTCCAAAGAATCGGATGCAAGAATGGTAACATGATTTTTAAGTCGTTGCGAGAGATCATTCTGGGCTAAAAGTGCTGGTGAAAAAATCACCAGGATCACCCACAGGAGATTAAACCGGGTTTTCATGATGTGCTGACGATTTTGGATGAATAGTTGATTTACAGGCAATTACTTGCAATAATTTTCCACCACCAGCTTTGCCTTTTCGAAGCCAAGGCCGGCGGCAGTTTTCCAGCTTTGGCATGCTTGTGTGGTATCGCCCGAATAATAGTAGGAGAGGCCAAGGTTGAAATGAGCCTCGGCATACTTGGGACTGATACTGACGGCGCTGGAAAAGTCGCTGATGGCCTTGGGGAGGTCGTTAAGTTTTCCATAGGCCGTTCCTCGGTTGAAATAGGCCGTGGCGCTTTTGGGTGCAAGTCTGACGTATTCATTATTGGCTTCCACGCATTGTTGCAGGTTGCCAAGGTGGTAATGTGCCAGCGCAAGATGGAGGTAAGCCGTGGTGTCTTTATTATCCAGATCTACAGCCTGCTGAAAGTCGGCAAGGGCATTCGGGTAGTTCTGAACGTGTAAATATCCCTTCCCCCTGTTGATATACGCCGTCGTGAGTTTTGGCGCAATCGAAATGGCTGTGTCAAACTCCAGGATTCCCTCATCGTAGTTGTTGATGGCGTAGAGTACCAAACCTCTTTTGAAATGAAACTCCGCCGTCCCGCGCTCTTGGCTGTAACTCTCCTCATCCTTTTCAAAACTGCTGCTTTCAACCCGAAAAGGCAACTCAGCACCGGTTGAATCTGATAAAATTCCGCCCTTAACTGCGATGTCGTTTTGCAGGGAGGTGTCGGCTGCCGGTTGCTGCCCGGCGGGTTGGTCAGCGCTTCTGTTCACGCACGAAATAAATGCCGCTGTCAGAAAAAGCCAGTAAATTAAGCTTTTCATGGATTTTTTTTCTGCAAAAATAGCATTCGTTTCCGATTTCCTGAAAACCAAAAAGCCCCAGCGAAAGGCAGGGGCTTTTTGATAGTGTAAGGAAACATCGTCTATTGAACCACAATTCTCTGGATGATGGTTTGCTGCTGGTAATTCAGCCTGATAAGGTAAACGCCTTTTGGATGTTTGGTCAGGTCAATGGTGGTTGTGCCATCTGCTGAAGCGGAAAGAACCACCTGCCCATGGATGTTGGTAATAGTAAGTTCATAAATTCCATCTACCTGCAGATTAAACAGGCCACTGGAAGGATTGGGAGAAATGGACACGGAATTTGCCTGGTCGCCGATTCCGGTAGCGCTTTCTTTAAACCCGGTGATAACCGAGAGACCGTTATCTGCAAAAAGTCCTGCGTTGTAATCGGCATTGCTGCTGTAAATTGCTTCGACCTCGAGGGTGCGGTTATCACGGTAAATTTTGAAGCTGATAGGTTCATCGGTCATCATTCCATCAACGGCCGTGGTGGTAAGATCATCACCCTGAACAACCATTGGAACCACAGATTCCGTTCCGGTGTAAATGTTCATTCCGGTGCAAATTCCGCCGGCATTAAAAGCGCCGATTATATCACCGGGACGAAGCGTGTGCAAAGCATCGCCACCAATCGAGATAATGTGTTGATTTCCTGTTGACAACACGTCATTCCACGTGGTTGAATTGACGAATTCGTTGCGTGGATTTTCAGAAAACGTTTTCGGAGGATTTACTCCAAAATCAATGGTAACAGCTTTGTTCGTTTTAATTACATAGGAAAATCCGGGATAGAGCGTGCTGAGCGACATAGTGGAAGATCCGGGGATAATACCGCCCGCCGGCCAGTAGATCAGTCCTCCGGCGATATCAAACACGAATTCGATGTCAGTTCCTAATGGCATGATCACTGATGCCAATTCTGATGGGGTGGCACTAAGAACCGGAAGGAGGTGGGTTCCTGCTTGCAGGGTGATTGTACGATCTTCAGGTTCGGTTCCCGGGAAAACAAAGAATGTTGATCCATCGAATTTTGCTTTGTACCCTTTATAGGTGTCCCAGTCTCCGAGAGAGTTGATGTTTTGTCCGGGCCAGTAAATGCCGTCTTTTGCTATTATAATCACCAGGTTATACAGTGCCGGTGCAAAAAGATCTTCCATGCTCATCCTTGCGGGAAGGAGATTGCTTGAAACGCCGTTCCATCCTGTGGGATACATAACCGGAAGCGCGGGGTTCTGGTTGCATCCGGCTCCCGGAGTGCAATAAATTCCCTCGCCGTTCATATTGATGGCAGCAAGGTTAGTGGAAAATGACCAGTTGGCCGGGTCATTGTTGTCGCTGGATGGGTCACAAAACTCCAGCGAAGGTCCTTCGCCGTCTGGTTCAACCGGCCATAGGCCACTATCGCTGTAAGTTACTGCAGCCACGTGGTTTCCGAACGGATCAGTAAGCCGGATCAACTCGCCGCTGTTGCTCAGGTTACCGCTTGCCCACTGGTAGCTCTGGAGCCCAAAGGTGTTCATAAAGGCCTGCGCATTGATCGAAACAACTAGATACTCTGAAGCAGAAAAAAGATAATCAGGGAAAGTAAAGGTTACACCGCTGGAAAAAGTAAAATTCTTCATGTTAACCGCAGCAACACTATGGTTGTATATTTCTATGAACTCAAGAGTGTCCGTTCCCGATTCCGGTGAATTGTACATAATCTCGGTAATTTTCAGATTTACCACTGGTAAAGCGCATCCAAAATCAGCTATGCTTCGGCTGGTGAAGAAAAATCCTTCAGCACGTGCATTGCAGATACCGGTGATATCGCAGGGTTGCTGTGGAATTAGTCTTTTGATATAATTCACATCAAAAAAGGTTGTCCGGAATTTTGCAGTGGCCTTGCTGGCATCGTTGATGGTGTATTCTGCTCCGTTGGCGAAAAATGAACCAATATCGCTAAAAGATACCCCTTCAATTGTAACAAGTTCGGACTCATATTCGACAAAATTGACCAGAAAATCATTCAAGGTAATCACCTCAGGAACAATTACGTTTCCGGCTGATGTTGCTGCTCCCGGGTCAGCTGCAGGATTAAACTGCAACATATTTCCAAAGTATGTAAACGATCCTGTGATACCAGTAATACCATCACCAACATTGTAATTGGTAGTAATGACTCCCTGAAGATCATCAATCAGGATGGCTGCAGTTGCATCCTGGATAAATTTCTGGTTCCTGAATGGTTGTTTGAAAGTGAGCACAACTTCACCGGTTATCTTGTAATAGTCGTACCCATTTTTTGCAGAATATGCTGCCCTGAGCTCGGCAATGTTGGAAACCAGTCCAACCGAAGCGAACGTATAAGTAGCTTCAGCCACAAGGCTTGGGCTCATTTCGGGAGCGTAGGCAATGGCCTTAACTGTTTTTGTGGCATCTATCGGAATGGGCGCCGTGTATTCCGTTGAAGTGTTGTTGGGCTCATCGCCGTTTAGGGTGTAATAGATCGTCGAATTTTCTGTTTCACAGGCAATTTCGAGATTGAAAGGATTGAAGTAGGTACCTCCCGGATGTGAAAACGTTGGTTTTGCTACTACCGGGCCGCCTCCCGTGAAATCAGTAATCAGAATGTCGTCAATGTTCAGCCTGCGGTTTTGTGTACCACTGGCTGTTGCCCGGATAATCCTGATTCTTACATCGCCAGTAACATTAACCACTTCATTAAAGGTTTGAACATCATTGGTGGCAGGAGCGGTGAATACACTGCCAATCTGGGTCCATGAAGCTCCTTGGTTGGTGCTGTATTCTACCTTCCAGTCAACCTGGACATCGGTTCCATATCTCCTGTAAGAAAAGCTTATGTTACCGATTCCATTTTCTTTGTCTTGCAGCATAGTCATGGCCGAAGTTCCATATCCGCGTAATCTTGCTGACTTTAGCCCGTTTTTCCAATCATTGGTCTCGCTGCCAATGAGCGCCTCGGTCATATTCCAGGAAAGGCCGCTTAGCGTAACATTAGCTGAAGCATAAGCCGCTTTTGTCTCGCTTTCAAAATTCACAAGGTACTGCGCATTGGTCTCTCCTGAGTAAAGAAGAAATCCAATGACAAAAAGCATAATTAATCTGCGCATAATTTTTAGTTTTAATTAATAATTAAATGATTGAAAATGTTTCTGTTTAAAAAATTATGGGTTGCACTCCGGGAACGTAAGATTCACCGGACCTTCCACTTTAATGTAATAAGCCTTACCGGGAACGAGCTTTGTGAGGGTAAGGACGCCTCCTTCTGGCCAATAAATCTCGTCACTGCCCATCTCTTTCACAAAAATAATTCCTGTTTGGCCGGCAAAAAGGGTGACCAGATCTGCTTCACACTCACTCAGCACGGGCATGCCGTTCCAGCCGGTTGTAAGGCTGACGGTTTTGTTGGTAACAATTTCACCATAAATGACAAGATAGCGCATTGCATTGATTTTCAACTGATATCCAACGTTGTTATTCCAGTTGCCAATAGAATTCACGCCGTATGAAGGCAGGTAAAGCTGACTAAAATTCTGCAGGATAACGAGTTCATTTACAACATTTTGCATCACATCAACCACAGATGGCTGAACTGGTGCGGTGTAGGTTGAAATTCCACCCCATCCTTCAGGAATCAGTATACTTTGGGCTGACTGCGGGAGGTTGGGAGCGCCGGGAGTACCGTAAACGGGTATGCCATCGGCATTTATGGTAACGAAAGTTGTTTCAGATCCCCAGCTTTCTCCCATGCTATTGTCCAGCGAAAGATCAGTTAATGCAAGCGAAGGGCCGTAACCATCCGGTGCTTTAGGCCATGGACTGACATCCTTGAACCAAACATAATCCACAACCTCGCCGGCTGCATTTTTGATTTCCAATTCTTCACCACTATTGCTAAGCGCTCCGCTTGTCCATTGAAGCGCATTTACCCCAAATGTGCTGAGCATTGTGGCAGCATTAACAGCAATCACAAGGTATTCGCCAGGTTGAAGGCTGACGTTGGGAAAAGTGTAGGTCACTCCTTTCGAAATCTGCCATCCGCTGAGGTTGTGAGCCATAGCATCCGGATTGTAAATTTCGATGTATTCGAGGATGTCAGTACCGTTTTCCGGCGGGTTGTAGCTGATTTCTGTGATCTTAACATTGGGGAACGGAATCGGGGCAATTACCGAGAAGTAATCGTTACTGTTGTCAACGGGAGTGGCAGAGGAAGAATTTTTAACCCTGATTTTGTAATCAGCCGCAATGATCTGGTTCACTGGAATTTGCCACAACCAACTTCCTGAGTTAGGAATGTTTTCGATGAGTGTTGTTGAAATCCCAAACTGTCCCTTCAACAGGTAAATGGAGACATTTCCTGCAAAATCCTGTGATGACCAGGTGATGGTGTAAGCGCTTCCCTGCTCCCAGCTTTCGCCGCCGTTGGGGGTTATCACTGTAATCAGAGGGTTGGGCGGCGCAGTTACCGTTCCGTTGCACACTAAGTTAACCGGGCTGGTCAATTCGGAGGCATGAACAATCATTTCGTTGTTGTAAGCGCCGATTTCAAGGCCGGCTTTCAATCTTACAAAAATCGTCTGCGGCTGAACAGGCAAAACCCCATTCACATAATCAAGTATTAACTCATTTGAAAACAGGGTGTTATCTGCAGAGATTTCATAATTGACAGGAGCGGTAATTTCTATTTCACCCGATCCGGAAAAGTTTTCGATCGCTACATCGTAAGATTTTGATAATGAAGGGCCAGCGCCAACAACGTAGGAAAACCCACTTAAAGAGGCTGGTGTAACCGAAATCGCCGGGTCGCCGCTGAGGTTGAAAACCAGGATATCTTCCAGACCACCGGTCGGATTCACGGTATTTGTTATGCCCCAGATTCCGTCGGGCGAGATAAGTGAGTTGACCAGCGTTCCATCGGTAAGGCTACGCTCTTCAATCAGCCGCACGCCGTTGGGATTGAGGTTGGGCAAAACTCCGCCGAAAGCGCCAGTGACATTGTAAACATCGTTTTTGTAAAAAGCTGCAAACTGGGCTATGGTTGAATAGTTGATGCCCGTTACTTCAATGGAAGTTCCAAAAAGTGGACGGCCATCTTTTGAACTATTGTCATAAAGCAGAGCAAAGTTCTTTGAGGAGAAACCAGAAACAGCTCGGAAAGCAGTACCAAAGTTCTGGGATGCTTCCTGAGAATAACCGATCACCTTCACCGGAAAGTCGACCGTCAACAAATTCGCGATGGCAGTACCACCCGCACCATTGTTGATTCTGATCCTCATGAAAACTTCATTGCCCGGTGCAAATCTCTCATTTCCAGTTGTTTCGATAATAAACCAACCGGTGTAAGAACCGTTGGAACCAGTGGTAAACTCTCCATAATTTCCCGGACTTGTAAAAGATGGGCCAGTTGAGCGGTAAAAGTTACCGTTCAGATTTACAAAAATTGGGTTGCCGGCTCCATTGGCAGTGGGTAAATCGGAAGAAACCACAGCCTGATTGATGTAACGATAGGTTGTATTGGGTATCAGATTGGTAAAGGTGGCGCTGAAAGCAAAGGGAATGCGGTTATCGCCCGGAAAATTTCCATTGATATATTGAGGAAGAATAGCCGCTTCGATAGCCGGGACATCATAAATTTCGATGGCGGGGCTGAATCCCGGGTCAAGACCAACGGCTGTGGCCTGAAGCACATAACTTCCCTGCATATCAAAAAAAATGTCGTTAAATGTAGCTACACCCTGCACTGCAGCCACAGAAACAGTTCCTGACAGGTTGCCCGGGCCGCTGTCCTTGTTGATGGTTATGGTTCCGGTGAATGTATTATCAACGGTATTATCTGCCCTTCTTGCTTCTACCTTGAATGTGGCAATGGGTTGACCCACATTTCCACCAGCCGGGACATCCACAAACGCAAGGTGTGTGGCCAAACCGACAACAGAAAATGGCAGGCTGATGCCGTGAGACAGAGCCATTCCGGAAGTAGCAGAAGCCCGGATACTCACGCCTGACTCAACTACATTATAGGTCACACCGCTGATTACAACCTGGTTTGATCCGCTTGGAATCACCCCGGTAAGTGTACCCCCCAGCACCCCGGCTCCGGTTTCTTTTGAAAGAGAAATAGCAGTTTCGGCGTTAACGACCGATGGCAAACCATCAGCATCCTGCGCCTGAACTGTAACAGAAAATGGCAAATTCACCGTTGGCTCAATGCCACTGTTGATATTGGTGATAGCAAGTTTGACCGGAAGGCCGCCCGTTATTTCGGTACCGGAAACAGTAACATTGTCAAAACGCCAGGTTCCGCCTGGTGCGTAGTTTCCGGTACCAACGCCAGGTGTTGGCTGATAGGTTGCGTCCGCATTGGCTCTCATATATGCCTCATCGGGGCCATAGGAAAGCGTTGCATTTTGATTGAAAGCAAAAGGGGAAAATATGGAAACAATCCTCACACCGAATCCAGGATTGTCGTTTGCTCCTCCAATGGCCGATAAGTCGAACTCAAACGAATAAAAAGTGTCATGCGGTGATAGACCTCCCTGGTTGTCTTCATAAATTTGCCAGGTTGAACCTCCATCCAGTGTGTACATCAGTTGAGACCATCGGGAAGCCGTGCCAGACGACCGGTGGTCAAAAGAAATGATAATGTCTTCATAACCAGTCGTACCTGTCAAAAACTGGACACCAGCCAGCCCGGAATTGGTACCCTGAGCAGGATAAGTGGTTGTATTCCATGCACGACCTGGATTACCAGTTGCAAATGTGGCTGTAGTTCCGCCAGTTAGCGAAGCAGTTCCTTGTCCGGTGGAAGGTGTAATTAAGTCACCTTCAAACGTCCACTGCGTAATAACCTGCTGGCCGTAAAGACCAGCTGTCAAATGTAATAGCAGCATTATTGCTGCCGCCAGGTAAACTTTGTAATTCTTTTTCATAACGATGAAATTTTGATTCTGGTAAAAATAGAATGTCCCTGTTGAACTGTTCAACAGGGACATTCTATTTTAACGGTTTATTTCAGACACTCCGGGAAGGTAATCGAAACCGGACCGGCTACCTTGATGAAATAGGCTTTTCCGGGAACAAGTTGTTCCAGACTGAACAAGCCGCCATCCGGCCAATAGACCTGGTCGCTTCCCATGTCTTTTACAAAAACAACTCCCGGAATTCCGCTAAACAGAGCGCTGGCGTTTACTTCACATTCGCTCAGCACCGGCAGTCCGTTCCATCCGGTGTTAAGGTTCACGGTTTTGCTTACTACTGGCGTTCCGGTGATAACGTGGTACCGCAGAGCATCCGTTTTCAACTGATACCCGACATTGTTGTTCCAGTTCCCGATGGTATTGATGTTATAGAACGGGAAATACAACTGATTGAAATTCTGCATGATGGTCAGGTTGCCGACAATCGGTTGCATAACATCAATCACCGAAGGCTGAGAGGGAATGATGTAGGATGAAATCCCACTCCAACCCGATGGAATCATCATACTTTGAGCAGGAACAGGGAAATTCAATGCTCCCGGGGTTCCATACACCGGCCTGCCTGCTCCGTTGACTGCTGCAAGAACGGTTTCGGGCGCCCAGCTTGCGGGTAGCGAATTGTCGAACATCGGATCTTTCAGGGATAGCGAAGGACCGTGCCCGTTGCCAGCCACCGGCCAGGGTGCTGATGTAGTATAAATCACATTATCAACAACATTTCCGAGGTTGTCTTTTAGTTCTATTTCCTCGCCGCTGTTGCTCAATCCGCCGCTGGTCCACTGCAAAGCCACCACGCCAAATGTATTCAGGATAGCCGAGGCCTTGAAAGCAACTACCACATAACCGCCTGGAATCAAATCATAAGAAGGAAACGTATAGGTTACTCCTTTTGAAAAAGTCCATCCCTGCAGGTTGTGGGCAATGTTGTCGGCGTTGTACAACTCGAGGTATTCAATGGTATCGGTGCCCGATTCCGGTGGGTTGTACATAATTTCGTTAATGACGACTTTGGGCTGCTGTGGTGGAAGCTGAATGGTGAAAACAGCATCACTCTGGTCGGATGGTGTTCCGGTAGTCTGGTCTGAAATTTTGATTAGATAATTTGAGCCCGGATCTTGTGTAACGTTCCACGCAAAAGTTCCGGCAGCAGATGGAGCTGTTCCCAATGGTATGGCAACACCACTTTTTGCAGAGGTAAGTAGTTCTATGGCAACTGTTCCTTCGTAGCTTGAAGCGCTCCAGGTGATATCATAGTTAGAGCCCTGAATGATCGTTTCGCCGCCGTTGGGAGTCAGTACGGTGAGGGAGGGCACTGTTGGTGAGGCTATGATAAATGTGCCGTTACTCTCGTCCACCGGCAAGCCATCTTCCACATCCGAGATACGGATTTTGAAGTTTGTACCTACCGGCTGATCGGCCGGAATATTCCACGTCCACGCTCCATCTATTGCAGGTAAATTTTCAGCAAGTAATTGTGCTACGGCTTCTCCGTCCAGCAGTTCAATCTTTATCAGTCCATTGAAATTTACCCTCGTCCAGTTTATGTTGGTTGAAGTTCCTCTGATGAATGTTTCACCACCATTGGGGGCTGTTACGGTTAAACCCTGGTAGCCATAAGCTGAATTTTGAATTCCCGGTGTGCCAAGGTTTGTGATGCTGGCTATCCAATTTTCCACCAGGCTATTATCAAGGTCAGGATGAATGAGTTCGAGTGATGAACCAAGTCCGTTGGCTCCTGAAGGCCAGGGTGCAGATGAAGAATAGGAAACAGCATCCATCAGGGTTCCATTGGGTGCTTTTAGCTCAATCGTCTCTCCTGTATTGTTCAAACCTCCACTGGTCCACTTGATAACATTGCTAATCCCGTAGTAGGTTGCAACTGAGTCCGCATTTACTGCCAAAACAAGATATTGTCCAGGGGCAAGGGAAGTTCCCGCCGCAAAAGTGTGAACTATGGCATTGCTAATTGTCCATCCGGATAAATCAACATTAAAAGTACCGTTGTTGTAAAGTTCAAGGTATTCGTAGTAACTATCGCTCATCACAGGATTGGCATTGGATGGGTTGTACATAATCTCGTTGATCACGATTTTCGGAACCGGGAGCTCGGCAACAATTGAGAAAGGGTCATTGCTTTCATCAATTGGGCTGCCTAGAGCAGCACCCTGAATTCTGATTTTGTAGGTACTTCCCGTTTGCTGATTGGCCGGAATAGTCCAGGCGAAAAATCCGGCGTTAGGGTAATTATCAGCGATAACAAGTGTGTATAGCGGTGGACGGACTAAAGTGATCTTCACGTTACCGGTGAAATTCTGCGATGTCCAGGTAACATTCTGGGTTGTACCTCTTTCCCAAAATTCATAACCGTTAGGCGAAGTTACCGTTATTGTAGGCTGCAGGCTGATGATATCACTGGAAAAACGGCTGGTAACATAATTGGCGTTGCTCACCGTGTTGGGGATTACAATCAGGTCAACGGATCCGGTTGGAATTGGAGTATAAAGATAATTTGCGTCAAAAAACTCGGTTCTGAAAACCCCTGAAGCATCTGCGGAAGCATCCGAAATAGGATAATTGGTTCCCTCGACAAAGTTTTGACCGCCATTGGCAAATGTAACTCCCTGAATCCTTACCAGTTCCGACTGGTAGTTCATGAAGTTGGCGTTGAGCTGTGCCAGGGTTACTACTTCGGGGGTAATAACGTTGTTGGTGGATGTGGGCGGACCTGGGTTAGCATTCACTGCAAGGCGCAGCATTCCGTTGCTATTTACCAGAGTTCCCGAAATTCCGGTAATACCGTCGCCAATATTGTAGTTTGTGGTGATGATGCCCGTAGCATCATCCAGCAGGATGGCAGCAGTTTCGTCCTGAACGAATTTTTGGTTTCTCCACTCCTGTTTGTAGGTCAGAATGGCCTCGCATGTAAGCGTATATTGCTGTCCCACAGTTCCTGCACGTAGCTGCGCAATGGAAAAGCATGGGTTAAAAATTAAGTCATCGGACGAGCGGCTGGTAAGGTAATTGCCATCATTACGCGCATTGGGAATTCCAATGATACTGCCCGAACCGGAAGGTATTGGGGTGCCAATGTAATCTACATCAAAAAATGTTGTTCTGAAGTTTGCCAATGCATCGCTGACATCCGAGATGGCATAAACAGTTCCATTTACAAAGTTAACCCCGGGAGTAGCAAAAGAAGCATCATTAATCTGCACCACCCTTGATTCGTAAGTATCAAAGTTGTTATTCATTTCAGCAAGGGTAATTACGACAGGAACGATGGGGTTTCCGGTGGAGGTGGGGGCTGCGGTATTTTGGAACGGGGTGAACTGAAGCATGTTGCCAAACAGATTCAATGTTCCGTAAATACCTGTAATTCCATCCCCAACATTGTAACTGGTAGTAATCAATCCTGATAAATCGTCAATCAGAATACCGGCGGTGGCATCCTGGATGAATTTCTGGTTGCGGAAGGATTGTTTAAAAGTTAAAACTACCTCTCCCGTAAGGTGATACAGAACATTGAGGGGTGAATTGCGCAATTGTGCCAGATTGTTAACGGTTACCGGAAACGAATAGGTAGCCAGGCCGATACTACTCGGGTCAAACCCAACAGCATAAGCACGGGCTTTGATGAGTGTTGTCTGGCTTACAGGAATGGGATCTCCGAAGAGCAGGGAATTTTCATCCGGATCGGTTCCATCAGTGGTGTAGTAAATGGTAGCATCTGGGGTGACAGTGGAAATGGTTACTGACTGCGGCGCCATGTAAGTCCCGCCGGGAGGATTAAAGGTGGGGGTTGCAACAATTGGTGTTCCTCCTGAATAATCGGTAATCAATATATCATCAATATTTAATCTTGCATTCGATGTTCCTGTTTCTGTCCCACGCTTTATTCTAATCCTTCCATTCCCTGCAATATTTACCTCCTGAGAAAATGTTTGTACATCATTGGATGCCGGCGCCGTGAATGTGCTTCCAACCTGCATCCATGAAGCCCCATCGTCAGTGCTGACCTCTACTTTCCAGTTAACCTGCGGATCGGTTCCATATCGCCTGTAAAGAAAACTTATCGTTCCCAAACCGTTGGATTTGCTCTGTAACATGGTCATTATTGAAGTGCCATACCCTCTTAGCCGTGCTGATCTAAGACCGTTTTTCCAGTCATTAGCCTCGGTACCTATCAACACTTCAGTCATGTTCCATTGCAATCCACTAAGCGTTACCGTTCCTGAAGCATAAGCTGTTTTTGTTTCACCGGTACCCTCAAAATTTACAAGGTATTGAGCCTCAAGTTTTAAAGAAAAAAAGGCCATTACAAAAATGATAAACAGGCCTTTGTAAAGTAGATTAATTCTTTTCATAACTTATTAATTTTTAATTGTTTATAGTTGTTTTTAAAAAGAGGAACCTGGCTTTGATGACAGGTTCCCCTTTGCAGGATTAATTGATTATCATTCTTTGGGTTGCAAAAACTCCTGAATTATTGTCCGTCAATTTAACAAGGTAAACCCCTTTGTTCAAAAAGCTCAAATTCATCGAAAATCTTTGTTCGCGGATATTTTGGCTGTACACCAACTGCCCGGTGAGCGAAAATACTTCCACGCGGTCAACCTGCTGACTGGTTTCCAGGTTGAATATTCCACTGCCAGGATTGGGGTAGATACTTGCCTGCAGGCTATTACCAGGTTCCGGAATGCTGTTGCCCTCTTCACCAAAAACGGTGATGTTGTCAATTTCCCAGGTTGCCGATGCCTGCGTGGTGGAGTAATAAACAAACGCTACCCGGATGGTCTGTTGTTCGAAACTGCTGATGCTGATATCGCCGGAGCTGGTCCATTGCCAGAAAGGATTTCCGGTAGGCCAGTTAGCCAGTCCGGAAAGATCGGTCCAGGTGGCAGTGTTCGGATTGGCCTGCCCGTCATAGTCTGACGAAACCATTGCTTTCATCGCTGGCCCGGTGTATCCCACGGCAGAGAAGAACCGGAGCTTGGGATTGGTAACGCTGCTCAGATTAACCGGCGGTGAGATCAGCCAATCTTCATTTTCGTTGCTCTGCGTGGCAAAGCCGCTCATCCTGGCGCATGGAGTGTTATCCACTCCAAAAGTGTTACTTCTGTCCCACACCTGGGTGCCGATAACGCTTACAGCCGACCAGTTCTCCCATGATTCGTTGAAAGTGGTTGCCAGCAGATTAACGATCTGAATGGTTTGCGTAGTTCCTGAAACCAGCGGTGGCTCACCATCGGTTTTGTAATCAATGTATTGCTCGTAATTGGTGTAGGGGAAAACCTGGAAGTAGTAAGTGGTTGACTGTTCTAATCCTGTAAATGTGTACTGCTGTACTCCCTGCGCAATGTTGATGGCGCCGACACCATCGCTCAGGTTTGTATCATCGGTTACCGGTGTGCCATCCACAGGATACTGGAAGATGTTCTGACTGCCCGCAAGAATCAGGTACCCGGCGGGTAGAACTGTTCCTGTGGCATCAGTCCAGGTGAGTTTTATGTTCGATCCTGTTCCTTCAGCAGCAAAAGCAGTTGGGTAGCTGGATGGTTCGGGATCAATGGAAAAAACAACTGTTGCTTCAGCAGCGGGGGCAGTTCCATCATTTTTAAAATCAATAGCCGAACCAGCGCCGGTGTAAGGATAAATCCGGAAGTAGTAAGTTTCGTTTGCCTGCAAATCAGCAAAGGTAAACTGCTCAACTCCATATGCTACATTCATGGCAGCAGCGCCATCAACAAGCACCGGGTCGTTGGCTACTGGAGTGCCATCTGTGGGAACGGTAAAATTATTTTCGTTGCTGGCCAGAATCAGGTAGCCCGTTGGCAATGTGGCGCCGGTAGCATCTTCCCAGGTGAGTTTAACCGAGAGACCCATTGGATTGGCAGTAAACATCGTCGGATAATTTGTTGGTTCGCCAAGGTACCACTCCAGGTCGGCCAGCGAACGGCTGGTGATATACTCGCCGTCGGTTCTTGAGTTAAGAATACCGATAATACTTCCCTGTCCTGATGGTATGCTGGTTCCGATATAATCCACATCGTAAAATGTAGTTCTGAAATTCCCGGCTGCCTTACTATTATCGCTGATGGCATAAACAATGCCGTTTTCAAACTGGGCGCCGGCTTCGGCAAAAGTTACACCGTTGATTTTCACCAGTTCCGATTCGTAATCCTCGAAATTGGCAAGCATCTCTTCGATGGTTATCACCTGAGGAACAATAGCATTTCCTGTGGATGTGGGGGCTCCGGGGTCGGCCAAAGGATTAAACTGCAGCATGTTGCCAAATTCGGTTAAAGATCCGGTGAGGCCTGTTATCCCGTCGCCTAAGTTGTAACTGGTGGTGATTTTTCCGGAGAGGTCATCAATCAGAATGGCTGCGGTGGCGTCCTGGATGTATTTCTGATTTCTGAAGGTTTGCATGAAAGTAAGCACAACCTCGCCCGTAAGTTGAAAATAATCAGCACCTCCGGTAAACGAATCTCTGAGATCGGCTATATTATCCACCTCAGTTACCACTGCAATGTTGTAAATTCCTGAAGCAATGCTGCTTGGGTCAAGGTCTTCGGCGTAAGCTCTGGCTTTCAGGGTTGTGGTGGCGGTAATGTTCACCGGGTTGGAGTAAAGCGTTGATGAAGGTGTTGGGTCGCTGCCGTCGGTGGTGTAATAGATGTCAGAATCTGGTGTTGAGCAGGTTATAGTAACCTCCACCGGGCCAAAATACTGGCCAGCCGGCGGGTTAAAAACCGGGGTGGCCACGGATGGATTACCTCCGCCAAAATCGGTAATGACAATATCATCAATATTCAGCCTTCGATTGACAGTGCCATCGGCGGTGGCGCGTTTGATGCGGATACGGACGTTGCCGTCAACATTGACGTTTTCGTTAAACTGCTGAACGACGTCCGAAGCGGGAGCCGTAAAAGCGCTGCCGATCTGTGTCCATGTGTCGCCGCCGTTATTGCTGTACTCCACTTTCCAGTCCACCTGCTGGTCGGTTCCATAGCGGCGGTAATAAAAACTGATGTTTGCGATACCGTTAGCTTTGTCCTGAAGCATGGACATCACTGAGGCGCCATAACCGCGGAGCCTGGCTGAACGGATGCCATTTTTCCAGTCGGGGTCGCTGGTGCCAATTAAAACCTCGGTCATATCCCATTGTAATCCACTAAGGGTAACTGTTGCGGAGGCATAGGCCGTCTTGACTTCAGACTCCCCTTCAAAATTCACTGAATACTGCGCTTGTACAACGGCAGTAAACAGTAAAAACCCTGCAACGATCAAAGCAGGGCGTAAAGCATTGAAAATGTTTCTCATAGATTTAGATATTTATTGTTGGTTTGTTATTTGGTTAATTTCGATAATAAAAATGACCCGGCAAAAATCATGAAAAAAGCCCGGTAATTACCCGCAATTCTGGTTAAGTAATTATTAAAATAAAGGCCTAAAGATAAGCAAATGTGCGAAATCGGGAGGTGAACTGTTTGTAAGTTTTGAGTTTTATTAAGAGTTTATGAGAATTATCTTGTTGATTAACAGATTAATAAACAAAAAATCCCGACGAACTTAATCATCGGGATTTCTTCATGGAGCTATGTTCAAATTATTTCACTTCTTCGAAATCAACATCGGTTACATCTCCGTCTGCGTTGGCCGAACGACCGCCGTCGTTTGGAGCACCGCCCTGTGGCCCGGCCTGCTGCCCGCCCTGTTGCTGCGTGGCATTGTAGATGTCCTGGCTTGCTGCCTGAAACGCGTCGTTGAGTTTTTTAGATGCAATGTCAATAGCATCAAGGTCTTCACGCTTATGGGCATCTTTCAGTTCGGCAATCGCATCTTCGATCGGCCTCTTCTTGTCGGCCGGAATTTTATCGCCATATTCTTTCAGTTGTTTTTCGGTCTGGAAAACCAGCGAGTCGGCCTGGTTGAGCTTTTCAACGCGTTCTTTTGCTTTTCTGTCGGTTTCGGCATTGGCTTCGGCCTCGGCTTTCATCTTTTTGATCTCTTCATCGGTAAGGCCGGAAGAGGCTTCAATACGGATGCTCTGCGATTTACCGGTTCCCTGGTCTTTTGCAGAAACGTTCAGAATTCCGTTGGCATCTATATCGAAAGTAACCTCAATTTTGGGAATTCCTCTCATGGCTGGCGGGATTCCGTCGAGATGGAAACGTCCGATGGTTTTGTTATCCCTTGCCATAGCTCTTTCGCCCTGCAATACATGGATTTCAACCGATGGCTGATTATCGGATGCCGTTGAGAAAACCTCTGACTTCCTGGTTGGAATCGTGGTGTTGGAGGGGATTAGTTTTGTCATCACGCCGCCGAGGGTTTCGATG
Source organism: Bacteroidales bacterium (assembly GCA_036794825.1). Taxonomy (GTDB): domain Bacteria; phylum Bacteroidota; class Bacteroidia; order Bacteroidales; family 4484-276; genus RZYY01. Next base: position 64,676 of record DAIRGA010000001.1, read on the forward strand.
CCGAGGGTGAGTGGAGTAACATCAAGCAAAAGCACATCTTTTACCTCCCCGGAGAGAACACCACCCTGAATGGCAGCACCAACGGCTACTACTTCGTCGGGGTTAACGCCTTTGGAGGGTTCTTTACCGAAAAAGTCTTTTACCACCTGCTGGATAGCCGGGATCCGGGTTGATCCACCGACAAGGATTACCTCGTTGATGTCGGATGGCCTCATTCCAGCGTCTGATAAAGCTTTGCGGCAAGGCTCAATAGTTGCCCTGATGAGCTTTTCGGATAGTTGCTCAAACTTTGAGCGTGTCAGTTTGCGGACAAGATGCTGCGGAATTCCGTCCACAGGCATAATATAGGGCAGGTTGATTTCAGTTTCGCTCGAGCTTGATAATTCTATCTTGGCTTTTTCGGCGGCCTCTTTCAAACGCTGCATAGCCATTGGGTCCTTGGTCAGATCAATGTTGAAGTCGGCTTTAAATTCGGCTGCCAGCCAATCAATGATTACGTGATCGAAGTCGTCTCCTCCGAGATGGGTATCGCCATTGGTGGATTTCACCTCAAAAACGCCGTCGCCAAGCTCAAGGATGGAGATGTCGAAAGTTCCGCCCCCAAGGTCAAAAACAGCCACTTTGAGGTCCTCTTTTTTCTTATCCAGACCGTAAGCAAGCGCTGCAGCAGTAGGCTCGTTGATGATTCTCCTGACTTTTAATCCGGCGATTTCACCGGCCTCTTTGGTGGCCTGTCGCTGAGAATCGCTGAAGTAAGCCGGCACCGTGATTACAGCTTCCGAAACCGTTGTTCCGAGATAATCTTCGGCAGTTTTCTTCATTTTCTGAAGCACCATAGCCGAAATTTCCTGCGGCGTGTATTGACGGTCTTTAATTTTCACGCGTGGGGTGTTGTTTTCGCCTTTCACTACATCGTAGGTTACCCGATTGATCTCTTTCTGCACCCTGTCGTGGGTTTCGCCCATAAAACGCTTGATCGAGTAAACGGTGTTTTTTGGATTGGTAATAGCCTGACGTTTAGCGGGATCACCAACCTTACGCTCCCCATTGTCGGTGAAAGCTACAATGGAAGGTGTAGTTCTTCGTCCCTCCGAATTGGGGATAACCACAGGCTCGTTGCCTTCCATCACTGATACACACGAGTTGGTTGTTCCTAAGTCAATTCCGATTATTTTTCCCATTGTCTTATTCCTTTTATTTTTAGTTTGTTAATTTTCAAATGAGTTGTTTCCTGCCATGTCAATCATTATGCCACAGGGGGTGAATACCGTTTTACCTTGGTATTCTTTTGTGTTTATACTTTAGGTAATTACTGTTTCGATTTATGTAAATATATGATATTGAATAACATAGATTATTTTCCTATGTGAATCCAACCGCTATTTCGCCTGTCACTTATGCCTGTCAAAACGACAGAAATAAACCTTCGGAGATTGATTTACAAAATTATACAGCCCTATTTTTCGATGTGCAGCGATAATGCAATTACTATTTTTGCCACAAAATTGAATAACGATTGTTACTTCTGTTCCACAAAAAAACAGAATTGTTCATCACCTAAATCGCCTGAGAAAATGAAAAAGTTCTTTCATCGAAGTTCTGTTCAGAATTTAGCCTCATTGCTACTAATTTTGTTTTTGATTTCGTGCAGCGGTGCACCCACCGAGAACAGCCCCGAACAACTCAAAAAGCAGTTGGAAGAGTATAAAACCCAGGCGACCGAAATCAACCGGAAAATTGCAGAACTGGAGGCCGAGCTGCAAGAAACCGGTAATGGTAATTCTTCCCGAAATGCAATTTCAGTGGGTGTTTCAGCCATTGCTCCACAGAATTTCAGCCATTATGTTATGGTGAATGCCAGCCTCGAGGCTGTGAACCAGGCCAATATCAGTCCCGAAACCAACGGACAGATTACCAAAATCCGGGTGAAGAAAGGGGAAAGGGTTAAGGCCGGGCAGGTGGTTGCTTACCTGAATGTTTCGGTGATCGAAAACAGCATCAGGGAGCTGGAGACCAATCTTGAGCTGGCTAAATCGCTCTACGAAAGGCAGAAAAATTTATGGGAAAAGAAAATCGGCAGCGAGGTGCAATACCTTCAGGCCAAAAACAACTACGAAAGCCTTCAATTCAGGTTGAATACCCTTCGGTCGCAGCTTGAAATGTCGGTGATTAAGGCGCCGATTGACGGAATTGTGGATGACATCTACGTAAAGGAGGGTGAACTGGCATTGCCGGGGCTGCCTATGATGCTGATCCTGAATTTATCAACGCTGTATGTGAATGCCGATGTGTCAGAATCTTTTCTGCCTTATGTAAATACCGGCGATGAAGTAATCCTCAGGTTTCCGGCCTTTCCCGAGTTTGAGCAAGAAATGAAAATCCACCGTATCGGGCATGTAATCAATCCCGAAAACAGGACATTCAGATTGCAGCTATTGCTGGCCAACATCAACGAGCGCTACAAACCCAATATGGTGGCCAGCATCAGCTTCAAAACATTTTCAGGCGAAAATTCAGTGGTTGTGCCTTCCATTTACATCAAACAGGATATTCAGGGGCACTACGTCTTTGTTGCAAAAGAGAATGGCAACGGGCAGTTTAAAGCGCGGAAAGCCTACGTTGAACGTGGCATGGAAAGCGAAGGCAACACGCTGATCAAATCAGGCCTCATCATCGGCGACCTGCTGATTACGCTCGGTCACAACCAGGTTTCGGAGGGGATTCCGGTAGTAATCGGAAACGAAGCAGCATTAAGCAACAGCAGTAATTGATAAAACGATTTCCCAATCCACAAAGCTATGAGCGAAAAATCGAAACTCGAAAGCGTGATCCGGGAGTTTAAACTCACTACTGCTGCGCTTAAAAATAAAAACACCGTTTTTCTGGTAGCACTGATGATGACCATTTTTGGGATCATTTCGTACCAGTCGCTGCCAAAAGAACTTTTTCCCGACATCGTCATCCCCACCATCATGGTGAAAACCATTTACCCCGGCAATGCCCCGGTGGACATGGAAAACCTGGTTACGCGGCCTCTCGAAAACGAAATAAACACCATTGACGGAGTTAAAAAACTTTCCTCCACCTCAACACAGGACAATTCGGACATTGTAGTTGAGTTTCAGACGGATGTTGATCTGAAAGCGGCCCTTCAGGATGTAAAAGACGCCGTTGACCGTGCCAAAAGCGAACTCCCAACCGACCTGCCCACCGATCCTTTTGTGCTCGATATTGATTTTTCGGAGTTTCCGATCATCAACATCAACCTTTCGGGTGATTTTTCGCTTAATGAGCTAAAACGATTTGCAGATTTTCTTGAGGAAGAGATAGAAACAATCCCTGAAATTTCGAAAGTGGAAATCACCGGTATTGATGAGCGGGAGATTCAGATTAATGTAAACCCGCTGCTGCTCGATGCTTATCAGCTTAGTTTTCAGGATATCGAAACCGCCATTGCCCAGGAAAATGTCTCCATTGCCGGTGGCTCGGTGCTTTTTGGCGACAGCACCCGCTGGGCGATGCGCAGCATGGGTGAATTTGTGGATGTCAGAGAAATTGAAAATGTGATCGTGAAGCAGGAGGGTGGTAATATCGTTTACCTGCGCGACCTGGCCGATGTAACGGACACTTATGCCTATCCGATGAGCTTTGCCCGCCTCGACAACAAGCCGGTTGTCTCACTTCAGGTGGTTAAAAAATCCGGACAAAACCTTCTGTCGGCCACAGCCAAAATTTTTACTGTACTGGATGAAGCACGCAAAGCAGGCAGCCTTCCCGACGACCTAACGATCACCGTTACCAACGACCAGAGCGAAGAGATCCGAAACCAACTCACCAACCTCGAAAACAGCGTGATAATGGCTGTAATTCTCGTTGTTCTGATTTTATATTTATTCCTCGGATTAAAAAATGCATTGTTCGTGGGTATTGCCATTCCGGTTTCGATGCTGCTCTCGTTTCTTGTTTTTGGTATATCGGGGATACAAATTAACATGATCGTACTTTTTTCGCTCATACTGGCGCTGGGCTTGCTGGTGGATAATGCTATTGTGGCCGTTGACAACATATTCAGGTACCACGAAAAAGGCTACTCAGCTTTTGAATCAGCAAAAATTGCCGTTGGCGAAATTGCATGGCCGATCATCGCATCTACCGCTACAACACTCGCTGCCTTTTTACCGCTGGTTTTCTGGACGGGGATTACCGGCGAGTTTATGAAATTTTTACCCTACACGCTCATAATCGTCCTCACCTCGTCGCTGTTTGTAGCTTTGGTGATTGTTCCTGTGTTTACCGGCGCATTTTATCGCGACGACCACAAGGATGAACATTCCCATTTATCATCCAGTCAGATAAAGAAAAAGAACATCCGGAAAATCATCTTGATTGGCCTTCTTGTCATGGCAGGCGGGCTGTTTCACCTCTCAGGCTCAACCCTTTTTGGGAATGTCTTCATCCTGATTGCCATCCTGCTTTTCCTTGGTTTTTTCGTTTTTCATTACCTCGAAAAACTCTTCCAGGAAAAGATTCTGCCATTCAACGAGCGAATTTATAGTCAGACACTTAAGGTGGCGCTGCGAGGAAAGAATCCATATTGGTTCGTTTTGGGAACCATAGTATTTCTCGTGTTCTCACTGATTTTTTATGGTGTAAGAAGCCCGAACGTGCTGTTTTTTCCCGAAAGCGACCCCAATTTCATAAACATCCTGGTGGAGTTGCCCATTGGCACGGATATCAAAAAGACCAATGAAAAGGTAAAAGAGATCGAACATAAAGTGGAAAGGGTGATCGAACCCAACAGGCATATCATCAAATCGGTGCTAACTACTGTTGGCCGCGGCGCTGTGGGAGAAATGGAATTTTCGGCCGGCGACACACCAAACCGCGGGCTGATAACGGTTACCTTTGTCAGATATGAAGACCGCGGCGGCATCAGCTCCGAAAAAGTTTTGGCTGACCTGAGCGATGCTCTAATCGGCTCTTATCCGGGACTTGAAATCACGATTGCTAAAAACATGAATGGCCCACCAACAGGTCCACCGGTGAATATCGAGATCAGCGGCAAAGATTTCGAACCTTTGGTGATGATTGCCGACGATATAATGACAACCATCGAAAATTCCGGCATTGTTGGTCTTGAGGGTTTAAAAATGAATCTCGATACCGATAGCCCGGAGATTATCGTGCATATTGACCGGGAAATGGCGCGGCGTTTCGGGGTTTCAACTTACGCGGTTGCCAATACAATTAGAACAGCATTATTTGGCAAAGAGGTATCCAACTTCAAAATCGGCGAGGATAAATTCCCCATCCAATTGCGCCTGCAGGAGGATTACCGGAACAACCTCTCTGCCCTGATGAACCAGCGTATCACCTTCCGGAGCCAAAGTACCGGAAAACTGATGCAGGTGCCCATCTCAGCGGTTGCCAGCGTCGAGTTCAGCAAAACGTACGGCTCGGTTAACCGGATTGGTTTAAAACGTGTGGTAACGCTTTCGTCCAACGTGTTGCCGGGTTACAATGCCAACGCACTGAATTTAAAGCTAAAAGAGCTGATCCAGGGATATCAGCTTCCTGAAGGATACGATTATTCGTTCACCGGCGAACAGCAGGAACAGCAGGAATCAATGGATTTTCTTGTTATCGCTATGCTAATCGCCGTTTCGCTGATCGGCCTTATCCTTGTTACTCAGTTCAATTCAATTGTAAAACCCTTCATCATCATCGGGAGCGTGGTGTTTTCCACAGCCGGCGTGTTTTTCGGACTGGCGCTTTTCAACATGGAATTTGTGGTCATTATGACTGGGATCGGCATTATCAGCCTGGCCGGAGTGGTGGTCAATAATGCAATTGTGTTGATTGACTTTACCGATTATCTTCACACCAAAAAGAAAGCTGAGCTTGATATTTCGGAAAATCAGCTGCTTAGTCCGGAGGAATCCATTGTCTGCATACAACAAGCCGGCGAAACCCGTTTCAGACCTGTAATCCTTACAGCCATCACAACCGTTCTCGGCCTGATTCCCCTGGCAGTGGGCATGAACGTAGACTTCATTTCGCTGATGACCACCCTCAATCCGCGCATTTATTTTGGCGGCGACAATGCTGCTTTCTGGAGCCCCATGTCGTGGACGATCATCTTTGGACTACTCGTAGCTACATTCCTCACCCTTGTGGTTGTACCCTGTATGTATCAGATTACACTCGCTACGCAACGAAAGATCAGCACATTAACCAAAAAGGTGCAGTAAAAGCAATTCGATTTATTTTTCTGATAAAGAAAGGGAACAGAGGAATCTCAAGCATATCTTTTTTGACATTTTAGTTTTTGTCGGACAATAGTGATTGAAGATCAACTAATTTGAACCATCTCCATGCAGCCCGGGATATTTCTTCGGCGATTTGTTGTACTTTTGCCTGAATTTTCAAATTAGGTTAGAAAATTAGCTAAAACATTCACATATAATAACTTAATCATATCAAAATGATTGAAAATAATCCATTTGAAGAACAGCGGCAACTATTTGACGAGTTCCCGCCGGTTTCATCGCAGGATTGGGAAAAGGTGATTCTTGATGATCTCAAAGGCGCTGATTATGAGCGAAAACTGGTTTGGAAAACGATGGAAGGCTTCGATGTAAGGCCTTACTATCGTGCTGAGGATCTGGAAAAAATCAGCTATCTGAGCATCTTCCCGGGCGATTTTCCATTCGTAAGAAGCGGTCGTAAAAAAGAGAACAACTGGTTTATCCGGCAGGACATTGAGGTGAAGGACCTCAAAGATGCCAACAAAAAAGCCCTCGACATTCTCATGAAAGGTATTGATTCGCTGGGCTGGGTACTCAACCCGGCAAAAAAACCACAGATTGACGAGATCGAGCGGCTGATGGAAAACATTTATGCCCAGATCGTTGAAGTGAATTTTATTTGTGGAGAGCAGGCCCCGGAGGTGATTGATATTTACCTTAAGCTGGTAAAAAAGTACAATCGCGATCTCGCCAGAATCCACGGCTCTGTAGACTTTGATCCTATTGGAAATCTGATACTTACCGGTGGTTTTTACCAATCAGAGGAAGATGATTTTACGGGCTGTGCCAACATCGTGAAAGCATCTGGTCATGTGCCGCATTTCCGCACACTTGCCGTTAAGGCTTTTCTGTTCAAAAATGCCGGGTCGTCAATTGTGGAGGAATTGGCTTTTGGCCTTGCCTATTCCAATGAATACCTGCAGCGTGTCGTTGAAAAAGGAATTTCCATTGACGACGCAGCGCCCAAAATCAAATTCCATTTTGGCATTGGCTCCAATTATTTTATGGAAATCGCAAAAATCAGGGCGGCAAGGCTTTTGTGGGCAAAAATCGTGAATGCTTACGGCCCGTCAGATGCTGAAATCACCCGGACGCACATCCACTCCATCACCAGCGACTGGAACAAAACGCTTTACGATCCTTATGTGAATATGCTTCGAACAACCACCGAAGCCATGTCGGCAATAATTGGTGGAACCAACTCGCTGACTGTTAAGCCGTTTGATGCTGTTTTCAGAGAACCAAATGATTTTTCGGAACGTATTGCCCGCAACCAGCAATTGCTGCTCAAGGAGGAATCCTACTTTGATAAAATCGTTGACCCCGCTGCCGGCTCCTATTACATCGAAAAACTTACCGACTCCATCGCTGAAAACGCCTGGAATCTTTTCCTCGAAGTTATGGATAAAGGTGGGTTTGTTCAGGCTTTCAAGGCAGGATTTATCCAGGAAAAGATTGCAAAAACCGCCAAAATCCGCGATGCAGCCCTGGCCAATCGCAGAGAAATTCTGGTCGGCGCAAATCAATACCCCAATTTCACCGAATATCTTGAAAATGAAGTGCATCCTGATGTTCTTGACTCAAAGACTGCGAAATCCGAAAATCCAGTTGCTGAGCCGCTGAAGCTTTACCGCGGATCGCAGGCCTTCGAAAAACTCCGGGCTGCCACGGATACATTTGCTTTGACCAAAAAACGGCCATCGGTTTTCATGCTTACTTACGGAAGCCTTTCGATGCGCCGCGCCCGCTCGCAGTATTCGGGCAACTTCTTTGGTTGCGCCGGTTACAAAATCATTGATAACAATGGATTCAAAACAGTGGACGAAGGCGTTGATGCCGCACTGAAAAGTGGCGCCGAAATCGTTGTAATTTGCGCTGCCGACGAAGACTACCCGGTGATTGCTCCCGAAATTCTCCAAAAAACCGGCGGAAAAGCAATCATTGTAATAGCCGGTTATCCTAAAGACACTGTTGAAGAGCTGAAATCGAAGGGATTAAAGCACTTCATCCATATCAAATCCAACGTTTTGGAAACCCTGCACGATTTCAGCCAGATGCTGGGGATAATTGGGTAATGTTGATTCAAATGAAAAATTAAACATCCGATAATATGAAACCTAATTTCAAGAATATCAATATAAAGCACTCCATAAAATCAAGCCTGAGCGGGGCCGAATGGGATAAGGAAAATAAAATTGAGAAGGAATGGCTCACCCCGGAGCAAATCAGCCTGAAATCGGTTTACACCGAAGATGACCTTGCCGGGATGGAGCACCTGAATTATGCAGCGGGACTTCCGCCATTCCTCAGGGGGCCGTATTCAACCATGTATGTGCAGCGTCCCTGGACGGTGCGGCAGTATGCCGGATTTTCCACAGCCGAGGAATCCAACGCGTTTTATCGTCGCAACCTGGCGTCGGGACAAAAGGGGCTTTCGATCGCATTTGACCTGGCCACCCACCGTGGTTACGACTCTGACCATGAACGTGTTGTCGGCGATGTCGGCAAAGCTGGTGTGGCTGTGGATTCTATCCTCGACATGAAAATCCTCTTCGATCAGATACCGCTGGATAAAATGTCCGTTTCGATGACCATGAACGGCGCTGTTTTACCAGTAATGGCTTTCTATATTGTGGCAGGATTGGAGCAGGGGGTGAGCCTCGATCAGCTCTCGGGAACCATTCAAAATGATATTTTGAAGGAATTCATGGTACGAAACACCTATATCTATCCTCCATTGCCCTCGATGCGAATAATTGCCGACATTTTCAAGTACACATCGCAGTACATGCCAAAGTTCAACTCGATCAGTATAAGCGGTTACCATATGCAGGAAGCCGGTGCTACAGCTGATATCGAGCTGGCCTATACCCTTGCCGACGGGCTTGAGTACCTCCGTACCGGCGTTCAGACCGGGCTGGATATTGATGCTTTCGCGCCAAGATTGTCATTTTTCTGGGCTGTAGGAATGAACCATTTTATGGAAATTGCCAAAATGCGTGCTGCAAGGATGCTTTGGGCAAAGCTGGTGAAACAGTTCAACCCTAAAAACCCAAAATCCATGGCATTGCGCACACACTGCCAGACATCAGGATGGAGCCTTACTGAACAAGACCCTTTTAACAACGTGGCACGCACCTGCGTTGAGGCAATGGCAGCAGCGCTCGGTCACACACAATCGCTGCACACCAATGCACTGGATGAGGCTATAGCGCTGCCCACCGACTTTTCGGCGCGTATTGCCCGCAACACACAAATCTATCTTCAGGAAGAAACCGATATCTGCAAAGCCGTTGACCCATGGGCAGGATCTTATTATGTTGAGACCTTGACCCATGAAATCGCCCACAGAGCATGGAAACTGATAGAGGAGGTTGAAGAACTTGGCGGAATGGCAAAAGCTATCGAAACCGGCGTTCCAAAAATGCGCATTGAAGAGGCTGCAGCCCGCAAACAGGCAAGGATTGACTCTTTTAAAGACACGATCGTTGGCGTTAATAAGTATCGCCTCGAAAAAGAGGACCCTATCGAAACCCTTGAAGTAGACAATACCGCAGTGAGAAACTCGCAGCTAAAACGGCTTGACAAACTGCGCGCCGAACGGAACCAGGCTGAGGTGGATGCAGCGCTTGAAGCCATCACCAAAGCATGTGAAACCGGCGAGGGTAATTTGCTCGAGCTCGCCGTTGAGGCCGCTAAAAAAAGAGCCTCACTCGGTGAAATTTCATTTGCCTGCGAAAAAGTGTTTGGAAGATACAAGGCTGTTATTCGTTCAATTTCAGGGGTGTATTCCTCTGAGTCAACCGGTAATGAAAAATTCAAAGTTGCCTGTCAACTTGCCGATGAATTCGCGGAAATTGAAGGAAGACGACCCAGAATCATGATCGCCAAAATGGGACAGGATGGCCACGACCGGGGGGCAAAGGTGGTTTCGACGGGCTATGCCGATATAGGTTTCGATGTGGATATTGGGCCTTTATTCCAAACCCCAGCCGAAGCCGCAAAGCAGGCTGTGGAAAATGATGTACATATCCTCGGCGTTTCCAGCCTGGCTGCAGGCCACAAAACGCTGGTGCCTCAGGTAATCGAAGAGTTGAAAAAGGCCGGTCGCGAAGATATTATGGTCATCGTTGGTGGTGTTATACCACCGCAGGATTACCAGTTCCTTTACGATGCCGGTGTTGTGGCAGTTTTCGGACCCGGAACCGTTATTTCAGAGGCTGGTATAAAGATCCTTGAAATTTTAATCGAATCACGGAAGTAAGACAGTAATTAAGCCGCACCTAAAACCCTGATGCTAAATATCATTGGGGTTTTTTTCATTTTTCACCTCCCGAAACTGGTATTTCGATGGTCTCATCTCCCGTAAGGTATAGCTGGTAAGCGTTTCCGGGAATAAGTTCCTGAAGTGTATTGATCTGCATTGCCGGCCAGTATAATTTTGTTCCGGCTGCTTCTTTTATCATCACAACATCTGAAAAATCACCAAATACTTCAAGAACATTAACAGGAAACTGACTTTTGACCGGTATGAGCGACCAGCCGGGTGATAGTTTATAGCCAAAAATAGGGTATTTTATCATCCCTTCGATGCTCAGGCTGGCTTCACCGCTCGTTTTTACCAGATACCCTGATTCATCACTCCAAATCTCAAGAGTGTTGAGGTTGGTTTCCGGCCAGTAAACCCCTTCCATGTTGATAACAATTACCATTTGATCCAGGATGCCTAGAAAAATCTCCTGAATGTTAGGTTCTGAAGGGATGATAAAGGAGGAAATCCCATTCCAGCCATTAGCCAGAAGATAATTTTGGGTAAAAGGTTCCAATACCGTCAGCAATCCCTTTTCACTGGATAGCTGACCACAGCTACTTTCAAAGGTGCAATGATAGAATCCGGCATGTGACGGCATGACATTTTGGATGGTAAACACCGGACTGTTGTTGTTTGCAATCGGCACATCATTAAAAAACCAGATATAAACACCAGGAGTTTGACTTTCAACTTCAAAAACCATTTGAGTTGCCTCGCCCAGGAGGATTTCATGTTCAATGATTTCCTGAATGATAAAGGGCTGGCTTTCAGCGAAGGTAACCTTCAGCTCATCTGATTGAATACCAACACATGGAGAAACCGGTATTGCGGTCAGGGTCAGCGTTGCAAAACCCAGAGCCAGATCCGCAACACCGGGTATATATGAAGGGTTCAAAATGTTTACTTCACTAAAGGTCCCATCACCGCTTGTTGACCAGAAGAGGTTCTCATAGTTATCAGCATTGGCTTCAAGCAGGGCATTGCCGCAAACGGTTATGTCTTCTCCCACATCAACAACTGGATTTGCAATCAGGCTTATTTCAACATAAAATCCAAGATACAAATTGCATGGCTCAATTGCACTCAGTACCAACTCAAGAAATATTTTTCCTCTTTCAAAATCCAGAGCGCCAGGAACATATTTTGGTGTAAGACACTGAGGGTTGATAAATGTTCCGTCGCCGTAGCTTAACCAGAAGAAATCGGTGTAATTATAAGCAACAGCCACTACCTGAACCGTATCTCCCTGGCAAATTTCCTGAACAGGCATGGACTCAACCGTTGGATAGGGTTGTATAGTAAGCGTGATCGAACCCATAATCGTTTGATTGCAAACGCATTGTGGTGATAATAAACCTTGAAGTTCGACACTTCCGGCAATTAAGTCTGCTGCTCCGGGAAAATAGGTGGGGTGCATCGCTGTTGCATTATCGAAATACCCATCACCAAGCGTACTCCAAAGTACTGCACTACAATTGTGATACACAGGTTCAAGCTTCAACGAATTGCCTCTACAGATGGTAGTATCGCTGAAGTTCTCAAAATAGGGTAAACGTTTAATCACAATGCACATGCAGGATGCAGCAGGTGTAACGCAGGGAGAGAGAGGATTAGCGACCAGGCAAAGAACAACTCCTTCTGACGCGATATCCTCCAACCCGGGATAATATATTGCGCCGGGCAATTCCGGATCATTAAAATATCCGTCGCCGGCAGTGGTCCAAATCAGCGCTGAAAAACCAGTAACCGAAGCGGAGAGCTGTATGTTTGCATCCTCACACACTGTCATGTTGGGACCCGCATCCGGGTTTGGGGGCAATACAAGTATAATATTAAGTGTATCGGAGAAATAATTGAACTCCGGCGGTGAAGTATAGGCGGTCAGTATCAGGCGCGCCAGGCCGTTTTGTTTGTCAGTATTTCCGGGAAAATAATATGTACTTAGCTGGTTTGCATCAGAGAAAAACCCATCGCCTGTAGTAATCCATGTTACAAACCAATAATTCTGTGCACTGCCATTAAGGGGTACCCATTGGCTGGTTAAACATACAGTTGTGTCGTTTCCGGCAGAAACCCTTACGCCACTCTCATCGTCAGGGTTTGGCGGATCATTTTGGGATTGAACCAGGGATTTCGAAAAATGATTACCGGGAGTGCTTTGAGCTGTAAATGTTGTATTTTTGATCTTTAGCATGAAAGCGCTGAAATCTTTGTCAACAGTAGATTCAGCATCATTGAAGGGGTATAACAATGTGCAATTGAATAAGATAGCAAGTATGAAAGACAGGGGTTTCATCTGCTTCTGGTTTTTGGGTGAATTTTGACGGGGTAAAAGTAGTGTATTTCATTTTGAAATACAAATAAAACTTAAAAATTAAATAAGGCTAATTCTTTCATGCTTGAATACCAATGATTTACGATTAATCTTTTTTTAAAATTGTCAATTTTTTTTACAAATTGACTCCTTTCCAGATTATCATTAAAAGTTGGTCAAAAATGCTTTCAAATGCACGGGATGGTGATCTGAACTGGCAAAAGACTGGTAATCGGTAGAAATTTCGATAACCTCAACATTGGGAGAAATGAGGAAAAAATCAATTATAGTTGTCGGGGTTTTACCTATTTCATAACATGCGATTACCTCCCGGTTTGTGGGCTTTTCAGGATCAAAAACCCATTGCCAGCCATCGGGCATGAAATCGGATGCAATTTTTTCCACATCAATGGTAAAAGTTTTGTCACCCGACGAAACGAAATTGGGATCAAACCCGGGAGGATTCATATTCCAATCGCCGCTGATAATCACCCAGTTTCCTTTCATAAATTCTTCAATCGCTGTCTGCCTGAGCGTTTCCAGCTGTATCTGGCGCATGTTTCCTTTGTCAAAAGCCGAGTTATGGATGTTGATAAGTACCAGCTCCCTACCATTTTGAGCCGGAAACCGCTGAAGGATAAAACATCTTTTCAAATTGAAAATTCTTGCCGGCCAATCGTAATCAACCGGAAAGCCTACTCTTTCCGATGTGGCTGGTTCAATGTAAGAAAATGTCATCATTCCGGCCAAAACCTTCCCCATTGGGTTCGAAACCGGCATCGGTACACAATGAACGTTGTAGTTAATTGCAAAAACGGAGGAAAAACCAGCTAACAGTGAACGAAGAACTTCTGTTTGATCTGTAAAATACGAACGTTTAGCGTTTTTATCAACTTCCTGAAGTAAAATGAAATCTGGTAATTGGCTGGATCGAAAGTACTGCTGAATGCTATTTAAGTATTTTGTATTCAGCCCCTTATCAGGTCTTACCATTTTTCCGCCATCATAGAAGAAATCCGTTTCTGCGCCCATGGATGCGTACCCTATGTTCCAGGTCATCAGGGTAATAATGCTGTCGTTCAGCGATTTTGCTGAAGCGATTCCAGTTGGTTGAAGTGGTTCTTCTTTTCCGGGCTTATATTCTGTGGCCATTGAGTAAACCAGGAAAACTATCACCGTTAGAAAAACTAGTGAAATAAGCCCAATTCCGATGTAGATTAATATTTTCAACTGTCAGATTTTCAATAAAAAAGCCCTCTTGCAGATCCTCAAACTTTCAGATGAAAGTTTAAACGTCAATTTTGGCGTACCGGGCATTTTTCTCAATAAATTCCCGGCGTGGTGGCACTTCATCACCCATAAGCATCGAGAAGATACGGTCGGCTTCGGTTCCGTTCTCGATGGTCACCTGGCGAAGGATTCTGAAATCCGGATTCATTGTAGTATCCCACAACTGCTCTGCATTCATCTCACCCAAACCTTTGTAACGCTGGATGTGAACACCTTTGGACTCGCCGTTTACTGACCATTCTTTCACCAGTGCACTTCTCTCCTCTTCTGTCCAGCAATAGCGCTCCTCTTTACCTTTTTTGATAAGATAGAGTGGGGGGGTGGCAATGAATACGTGACCCATTTCAATCAACTCTTTCATGTATCTGAAAAAGAAAGTAAGAATGAGCGTGGCGATGTGACTTCCGTCAACGTCGGCATCGGTCATGATAATGATTTTGTGGTAGCGCAGTTTTTCGATATTCAGCGCTTTGCTGTCTTCTGCTGTACCGATGTTGACCCCGAGTGCAGTGAAGATGTTTTTGATTTCTTCGCTCTCGTAGATTTTGTGCTGCATTGCTTTTTCGACGTTCAGAATTTTTCCCCGCAAGGGTAAAATGGCCTGAAAACGTCTGTCGCGTCCGGCTTTGGCAGTACCACCTGCCGAATCGCCCTCAACCAGGTATATCTCACAAAGCGCCGGATCACGCTCCGAGCAATCTGATAATTTGCCCGGCAAACCGGAACCTGAGAGAACATTTTTACGCTGTACCAGTTCACGCGCTTTTCGGGCAGCATGACGCGCTGTTGCGGCCAGAATTACTTTGTTGACAATGGTTTTTGCCTCTCGGGGGTTTTCTTCGAGATAATGGGTAAGCGACTCACTCACCATCTGGTCAACCGATCCCATCACATCGGAGTTGCCCAGCTTGGTTTTGGTCTGACCTTCAAACTGAGGCTCGGCTACTTTTACCGAAATAATCGCTGTAAGCCCCTCACGAAAGTCGTCACCGTTGATATCGAATTTCAACTTGGCCAGCATTCCCGATTTCTCGGCATACGATTTTAGCGTTCGGGTAAGTCCGCGACGGAAACCTGCCAGGTGCGTACCTCCTTCGTGGGTGTTGATGTTGTTCACATAGGAATGAAGATTTTCGGAAAAGGAAGTGTTGTACTGCATGGCGATTTCCACCGGTGTGTTGTTTTTTTCCCCTTCGATGTAAATGGCTTCCGGCATCAGCTTTTCGCGTGTCGCATCGAGGTAGTTGATGAAATCCACCAGTCCGTTTTCAGAATAAAATTCTTCGTTAACGAAATTTCCTTTCTCATCCTTTGTGCGCTCGTCAATCAAGGTTAGTCTTATTCCTTTATTGAGGAAAGCGAGTTCGCGCAGGCGGGTGGCGAGAATGCTGTAATCGTAGTTGGTAACGGTAAAAATGGAGCTATCAGGGGTAAAAGTAATTTTGGTTCCGGTTTCTTTAGTTTCGCCGATAACTTTCACTGGGTGAACTGGTTTGCCACATTCATATTCCTGGTAAAAAATTTTCCCCTCGCGCGAAATTGTTGCTTTCAGCAGAGTGGACAAAGCGTTTACGCAAGAAACACCTACGCCGTGAAGTCCACCAGAAACTTTGTAGGAGCCTTTGTCAAATTTACCTCCGGCATGTAACACTGTGAGCACTACTTCCAGCGCTGATCGGTTCTCTTTTTCATGAATGCCTGTAGGGATACCGCGGCCGTTGTCGGTAACGGTTATTGATTCATCGGGATGGATGATAACTTCAATCTTATCGCAATAGCCGGCCAGGGCTTCGTCAATGGAGTTGTCAACTACTTCGTAAACAAGATGGTGCAGACCTCTGCTGCTTGTGTCGCCAATGTACATTGAAGGTCTTTTTCTGACTGCCTCAAGGCCTTCGAGAACTTGTATGTTGTCGGCTGAATAATCATTGATTGCGGATAAGTTTTTTTCTTCTGCGGTCATAATCAATTAATTGAAAATAAATTCATTAAAGCGCTGCAAAGATACAAAAAACCATCCTGATGAAATCGCTTTTTAGTCGTCGGAATTGGTAGTTTTTATCAATGTACCGAGATAAACTGATGGTTTGAGGCATGCAATCCGGGTGAAATTACAGCCATTGTTTTTCCCAAATCGAAAAAAAACCTTTGTTAATCCCTGCTTCCGGTTTCATTTTTACTGATGTTAGAGGCTCCTATGCCGATGATGCCCTTTTGAAATGTTTTATAGCTTTGCATTATTCATTCAGGAAACTACCAGACTATGAAAAGATCACTACTTTCGCTCGCATTCCTTATTGGTTTTGTCTTTATGACTAAGGCCGATGGTTACAAAACCACATTTGCACAAATCTCCGAAACCACTGCCAGGGTTGAATGCCAAATTAACGACCTCACCCTGAGGCCGGTAAATTTGGGCGGAACGGATTTTACCAAAATTGGTTTTTCGGGCCGGGTAACCACAATGGATGAGGGATTTGCGGAACTCCCTTTTATCAATGTAAATATCCAGCTTGACCCGCTGAAAAATCTTCGGTTTGAGATCGTCTCAGTTGATTTTACTGAATATTCTCTTGATTATCCGCTAATTCCATCGAGAGGAGTGATTTACCGGAATCAGGATCCCTCTTCAATTCCTTACCGGATTGCTCCCGAATCGCTGGTGGATGCTTTTTACCCGGCACAATTGATTCAAACCACCGAACCTTATATAATTAAAGATGCCAGGGGGATGACGGTCTATATTTATCCATTCCAATACAATGCAGCACAACAAATACTGCGGGTTTATTCCAGCATTACCCTGCAACTCGTTGAAGATGATTCCCCTTCTGTCAACCCGCTGCTCAATCCTTCGGGAAGGTACTTCGCCGAAATGGAGGCGCTTTATCAGTCACTTTTTATCAACTACCAAAATCCGGCCGATTATCCCAACATCGGTGAAGCAGGCGACATTCTTGTCATTACCACTGCCCGTGATGAAGCCGCCATTCAACCTTATCTTGACTGGAAAAAGGAGAAGGGGTACAACGTTTTTAAAGAGGTTGCAGCTACTGGTACCAATGTAAAAAGCCTGATCCAGCAGAAATACAATGCCAACCCTGGAATTTTATACGTCCAGCTAGTGGGTGACTGGGCAGATATCAAGTCAGATCTGGGTGGTGGCGCCAATGCTCCGATGGATCCGATGCTGGGCTGTGTGGCCGGTTCGGATATTTTCCCGGATATTGCCATTGGAAGGTTTTCGGCATCCGCAGCCAGCCAGGTTACCGTGCAGGTAAATAAGGCCATCAATTACGAAAAAAGTCCTTCGGGAGTTTGGTACGATAAGGCGCTGAGCGTTGCAAGCCAGGAAGGCGCCGGGATTGGCGATGATGGCGAGATTGACTATCAGCACACCAACATTATTTACAACAACAAACTGGATCCATTCACCTATAACGGACACAACACAGCTTACGAACCGACAGCAACGATCCTTCAGGTGAAAAATGCCATCGAAAGCGGCGTCAGCGTTATCAACTATTGCGGTCATGGTTCGATGACTTCATGGGGAACTACAGGTTTCAGTAATACCAACGTAAATCAACTGACCAATGGCAGTAAACTGCCGTTCATCTTTTCGGTGGCTTGCGTTAACGGCGCTTTTCACTCTGGTGAATGCTTCGCCGAAGCGTGGCTCAAGAAAGATGGCGGTGGCGCTGTCTGGACGATTATGGCCACCATCAATCAGCCCTGGCAGCCCCCGATGAGAGGCCAGGACTACTTCAACGACATTCTCACCGGTGGATACAACTATACCACCAATCCCGGAAACGGCATCAACACCACCGAAGGCCGCTCCATCCTCGGTTCCATTGTCGTCAACGGGCTTGTACTGATGTACACCGAATCAGCATCAACATCCGACCTGCAAACCATGCAAACCTGGACTATCTTTGGGGATGCAGCGCTTCAGGCCAGGACAATGACTCCCAAAACGCTTGCTTTGACCAATACCAGTCTGCTCACCGGATTCCCTTTCGAAACCATCGTTACAGCCAACGGGACACCCGTTAGAAATGCCCTGGTTTCGCTTTCTCAAAACGAAAATTTTGTTCGGGCTTACACCAATCAAAGCGGCGCTGTTTCGATACCCAATAATTTTGTTCCTGGCAATGTTTTGCTGGTCGTGACAGCATTTAACGGTAACACCATTTACCAGACCATCCAGTGCACCCCGGCTGCCGGACCGGCAATCTATTTTGACAATGTAACCGTTAATGATGTTGCCGGGAACAACAACAACCGGCTTGATTACGGAGAAACGGCCGGACTGAATGTCAGAATGAAAAATTCCGGAGTATCACTGGCCGAAAATGTTACGGTAACCCTTTCCACCACTGACAATTACATTACTTTGCTCAATGGCGCTACTTTTTATGGAAATATCCCCGCGGGAAAAACCGTAACAGTTGCAGATGCTTTTACTGTGCAGGCCGCTGCCAATATACCGGACAATCATTCGGTACTTTTTAATCTTGTTGCAACCTCGGGAGGTTCAAGCTGGCAAAGTTCCTTCAGCCTGGTTGTTCGTGCCGGGGTTCTGGCTTTTGATGGTTTTTATATTCTTGATCCGGCCGGAAACAATAATGGAAAACTTGATCCCGGCGAAACCGCCACCATTGTTATAAAACTAAAAAACAGCGGTGGCGCCGATTTGAAGAATGTAACCGGCCTTCTCACATCAGCAAGCCCGTTTATAACAATTCAACAAACGCAGATTGCATTCGGAAATATTGCCCCTGATAACATGGCCGAAGGGTATTACACCGTTTCGGTGTCAATGGCTGCACCGGTAGGTCATGTTGCTCAGTTTACCCATAATGCCGGCGCTGATTTCGGAATAAACATCAGCAATGACTTTAGCGCAGTGGTTGGACAGATTCCGGTGCTTATCATTGACCTGGACCCAAACCATAATTCGTGGGACAAAATTGCAACAGCCCTCACTTCCAATGATGTTTCCTATGAAATTGTTACTACTTTTCCTGCCTCCGGACTCGAATTATATTCCTCACTGTTTGTGTTGCTGGGGATATACTCCAACAACTACGTCCTGACAGCAGCACAAGGCCAGACACTCGCCGGCTACCTTAACCAGGGAGGCAAAATTTACATGGAGGGTGGAGATACCTGGTATTATGATGCCCAAACAGCCGTTCATCCGATGTTTAAAATTAATGCAACTGGTGATGGTTCAAGCGACCTGGGAACCATCAACGGACATGCAGGAACCTTCACTGCCGGGATGAATTTTACCTATAGCGGAGATAACAACTGGATTGACCGTTTAACAGCTGCTACCGGAGCCACGCTCATTTTGAGCAACCTCAGCCCATCCTATGGAACAGCCGTTGCCTATAATGGCAACTCCTACAAAACTATCGGCGCGTCCCATGAATTTGGTGGTCTGCAAGGTAATCGAAGTGCCCTGATGGAAGCCTATCTCGATTTCTTCGGATTATTACCCCCACCGTTAAATACTCAAACCATCTTAATTCCCGCCGGCTGGAGCGGTATTTCGTCCTGCCTTATCCCCGCCAACAGCCAACTGGAGACTTTTCTGCAGCCTATCCTTGGCCAATTGACGATTCTGCAAGGCATGAACGGCATATTCTACCCTGAAGCCAACGTCAATACACTCGGTTTTTGGAATTATGACGAAGGCTACCGTATTAAACTGGAAAGCGTTGCTGAATTGCAGATTTCCGGCTGGGAACCGGTTAGCCGGCAATTGGACCTGACTCCCGGATGGAACATGATTCCGGTATTGAGCGAATGTAATGTAAATGTTGCTGCTCTTTTTACCGGAATCAGCCAGGTGCAGATTGTCAAAGAGATTGCCGGAACGGGAGTTTACTGGCCAGAAATGAACATCAACACCCTGGGAACCCTCAAGCCTGGAAATGCTTACATGGTCAGAGTAACCGGGCCGGCTTCGGTTACCTTCCCGGCTTGTGAAGATTGATAACAAAGAAAAATATGGTCTCCCGGCGTATAGGATCTGTTTTTAAAATGTTTTGACTGTAGAATCCTGGATAACTATGTTCTAAGCTTATCAGCGAGAGAAAAACCTTTTATGGATGCTATTTAATGCAAAAAGTCGGCAGTCAGTAGTCGCCAGTCAGCAGTATCACACCACAACAACCTAATTCCCCATTCCTACATGTGATTAAAACTAACAATTCCGTACTCATGAGAGTTAGTTTTGATATCAAAGATCCTAATCCCATTTCAGGATTTTCTCTTTTTAGAAACAAGGTACACTCCAAGGAAAATCAGTGCTGCGGCAAGGGCATGTTGCCATGCAAATATCTGTGAACCAATGATTATGGCAATTATCGTTACCATAATCGGTTGCAGGTAAATGTAGTAGCTCACCACCCCGGCATCCACATATTTCAGTGCATAAACCGTGAACAGATAGGCCATAAAAGTGGTAACGACTATCACGAAAAACAGCGCAAACCAGGTGTAGAGTGTGTAATTCTCAAAACTGATATTAATGGCCGAACTCAGCGTAAGCGGGATCGAGAAAATCGTTCCAAAGAGAAAAGCCCACTTCATTACGGTGATTGCGGAATACCTGTTCATCACCGGCTTGATGAGCACCAGGTAAAAAGCATAAGCCAGGGTGTTGAGCAGCGCCATCAGGTTTCCGGTAAATGTGTCCGATGTAAAAGAGATTTCGCCCCGGTAGGTAATCAGCACCACCGCTCCGGCAGCGCCAAGAGCAATACCCACGATCTTCACCCATGTTACCCGCTCTTTGATCATCAAAGCGGCAATCACAATCACAAAAACCGGGTTTGATACATGGAGGATAGCCACGTCAACGGGAGTAGAAAGATCAAGTCCGATAAAGAAAAGCAACTGGTTGACAGTGATTCCGGACAACGCCGCCAGTGCGATCACCTTCATATCCGGTTCGCTGACCTTTTCGCGCGGGCGAAACAGCGAAAGTCCCCAAAAAAGCAGACTCGCCCCCACAACCCTCATCATTACAAGCTGCTGTGGATTAACATAATCCGGCATCAAACCTTTGGAAATCCAGTAATTGGCGCCGAAGATAATCGTTGCCAGTCCAAGCGAAATGTGTGCTTTGAGAGATTTTCCGGAATTCATGGCGGCAAATGTAGTGGTTAATTGAGTTTTGGGCGTTGGTTACACATTGTGAAGCAAAATCCAGAAAAACCGGACCGGATGTCTGAAAAATATTTCTGGCCTTTGATAATCAATAATATAGGCGATTTCTATAGGAACCATGAGCCGTATCCCGGAAAATTTGTAGTTTTGTCGCTGTGTTAACAATATGTATATCAATGGGTTTTTAAAAGAGAACCGAGAGCAATCCCGGTTTTATTTTACCCCGAAAACAAATTTCAAACTTCAAATACTATCAAGATGAAAAAAGTAATGCTTCCGGTCACGCTGGCAATTGGCATGCTCCTGTTTGGGTTTCAACCCACTGCCAATGCTTGCACCAACTATCTGGTTACAAAGGGCGCCTCAGTTGACGGCTCCACAATGGTTTCCTATTCTGCTGATTCCCATGTGCTTTATGGAGAACTCTATCACTGGTCGGCAGGTATCTGGCCCGAGGGCACAATGATGGACGTTTACGAATGGGATACGGGTAAATACCTCGGTCAGATCAAACAGGCTGCTCAGACTTACAACGTTGTCGGGAATATCAACGAACACCAGGTTTCAATCGGAGAAACAACATTTGGCGGCGTTGAAATGCTCGGAAGCCAGGAAGGCGCTATCATTGACTATGGCAGCCTGATCTACATCACCCTGCAGCGCGCCCGCACCGCCCGCGAAGCCATCAAAATCTTCCACGAACTCACTGCAACCTATGGCTATTACAGCTCCGGAGAATCCTTTTCCATCGCCGACCCCAACGAAGTCTGGATTCTCGAAATGATCGGCAAAGGCAACGGCTACAAAGGTGCTGTGTGGGTTGCAAGGTTAATCCCCGACGGCTTTGTCTCCGGCCATGCTAACCAGGCCAGGATCACCACCTTCCCGCTCGCCGATAAAAAAACTTCGGTAACCGAAAAGGATTTTGACCTCTTTATGAAAAACAATGCCATCACCACAATTTACACCAGCGATGTGATCTCTTTTGCCCGCGAAAAAGAACTTTTCAAAGGAAAAGACAAAAACTTCAGCTTTTCGGATACTTACAACCCAGTGGGATTTGGCGGCGCCCGTTTCTGCGAAATGCGCGTCTGGACAATGTTCAACCGCGTTACCGGTGGTATGGATCAGTACTTTGATTACGTTAAAGGCCACATAAAACACGACGATAAACTGGAAAACGGCGATGCCAACGAAGACAAATTCGCCACTAACCGTATGCCTTTGTGGGTGAAACCGGATAAGAAGATCAGTGTCCAGGATGTTTTTGCATTTATGCGCGACCACTTGCAGGGTACCGAGCTGGATATGTCCAACGATTTCGGCGCCGGGCCATTTGGAGTGCCGGTGCGCTGGCGTCCGCTCACCTGGAAAGTTGATGGCGAAACCTATTGTCACGAGAGGGTTACGGTTACCCAACAAACCGGATTCTCATTCATCGCCCAGATGCGTGGCTGGCTGCCAAATCCTGTTGGCGGAATCCTCTGGTTCGGACTCGACGACACCTCCTGCTCAGTGTACATGCCCATGTACTGCAGCATGACCCGCGCACCCTACACCATGCAGAAAGGTCACGGCGCCATGATGCGCTGGTCTGATGATGCTGCTTTCTGGATTTTCAACCAGGTGAGCAACTTTGCCTACACCCGCTGGAATGCAATTTATCCTGAGGTATTCAAAAAGATACAGTTACTTGAGCAGGAATTCGTTACACTTACACCTACTATAGATGCTAAAGCTGTCGAATTATACAAAACCAACCCCGAACTGGCGGTGAATTACCTTACCGAGTATTCAACACGCCTGGGCGACAGGGTTACAGACGAATGGCGCCACTTTTACCGCTATCTCTTTATGAGGTATATGGACGGAAATATCAAAACCCCGGTCGAAGGTCAACAGAACCCAAAAGTTGAGCAGCCCGGATATCCCGAAGAATGGCTCAGGAAGATTGTCGAAGAAACCGGCGACCAATTCAAAGTTGTGGGTTCAGGTCATTAATCTGCTATGACATTTTTCAATAGCTAACAACCAATACAATAAATTATTGGTTGTTAGCTTTTTATAGATGTATCATTCAAAAAAATTCATTTTTTATGTTCGAAAAGGGAAAAGAAAAAGATCAGCAAAAACTCATTTATCTCATTGCAGCAGTTTTGCTCCTTTTATTATTGATCGTCGTGAGCTTCCTCTATTTTGGAAAGAATGCAGAGTTGCGCTCGCTGAATGAGGAAAAAGAGCTAATCCGCACGGACCTGCAGGCAGAGTTGGATTCGCTGATGTTGCAGCATGATTACATTAAAAACGAATATGGTATCCTGGCCGACAGCCTCTCAGCCAAGGACAGCCTGATACAAGCCAATGCCAAGGAGATCAGCGAGTTGCTCAATTACAAATGGGAATATTTCCAGATCAAGAAGAAACTTGACCGGCTGAGGGTTGTAGCGCAGGGTTACGTTTACCAGCTCGATTCGCTTTACACGGTGAACCGTGAACTGCAGGAAGAGAACGAAAGAATCCGCGAAAGCTACCAGTCTGAACGTCAGAAGAATATTGGCCTGACACAGGAGAAACGCGAACTTTCTAATCGGGTTACCGAAGCAGCTGTACTGAAGGCATATAACATCAAATCAACGGGATTGCGCAATCGCGGCGCACGCCAGGAAGAAACCGACCGCGCCCGCCGCACCGATGCGCTGAGAATCTGCTTTACCATTGGCGAAAACCCGCTGATTACCCCCGGCAAAAAGGAAATCTACCTGAGGGTTGCCCGTCCGGACAATGTCATCCTGATTTATGACAAATCCGACCTTTACACCTTCAGCTACAAAGGCAACAAATTGCAGTACTCGCTCAGGCAAACCATTGATTTTACAGGGAAATCGCAGGATGTTTGCGTTACATGGAACAAGCGCAACCTCGACGAAGAGACAATGGCTGGTCGCTACAGTGTGAGTGTTTACACCGACGACAACCTGATCGGGGAAACCTCATTTGAGTTGAAGTAACAGAAAAAACTACTGTAAAAGGCAGGACGGCTACGTTCCTGCCTTTTTTGTTTTTGGATAGGCCAGTTTTTCGACCCACCAAACCCACATTATAAAGATTACGACGTAAAACAGCGGCCTGAAAATATTATCGTGGCTAAAATCCCAATATTGCGGCAGGGTGATTACGATTACAGATAAACCTATGATTCTGAACAGGTTAGTCAGAAAAACAATAATTACTCCTAGCGGGATAAACCAGAATTTGCGTTTAAGCGATCCTGGAAACAACATCATCAGAATAACGAACTGAAGGATTTGCTTAAACCCTGAACAACTGCGGTTTACGGCAATGTAACCGTTATTGGCAAAATACATGGTTTTGGTCTGATCCACACGGGTGATCTCGATTCGCAACACATTTTCGACAAACCAGGCGCTGGGATAATACACCATTCTGGCCATTTTAACCTCAAGATTATCAATCATCTCTTTTACCGGCCAGTAGTGCATCTGGTTGGCCCAGAACCTGAACGAATAATGAATGGCAATCGTGATGATGATAAATAAAGCTACATCCTTGAAAACATCCAGCCGGTAACGATGGATAAAATCCCGCAGCTTTTGGGTGTATTTTGGAAGAAAAGTCATGCCTGATTGGGTTTGGATGAAATTGTCGAATTTATTGAAAATGAGCTACAAATACCTGACAATTTCGTCTTCAGGTCTTCTGATTTTGTTGCCGCTTTTCGCAAAACCCTTTTCCGGGTAGCCAAGCGGGGTGATGGCAAAAACCATCTCATCCTCCTCCAGCAGACCCGTTTGCCTGAGCTTATCCTGATCAAAGGCAATTACCCAGCACGTGCCCACTCCCAGCGATTCTGCCTCGAGAATCATATGATCCATAGCAATGGCAGTATCAATTTCCAAAGAGTTGAAACCGCCGTCGCCTTTGCTCCAGGCTGCCGCTCTTTTGCCTGCGACAAGCAGAACATGAGGAGCTTTTTTAAACCATTCCCTGTGATAGCACTCCCTGACTTTGGCAAGATTGGCAGGTGAGGATACCAGGTAAAACCGCCAGGGTTGCCTGTTAGCAGCAGATGGCGCCAGTCTTCCGGCTTCCAGAATTTTATGTAAAATTTCCGGCGCAACTGGACGAGCAGGGTCGTAATTCCTGATGCTTTCGCGATTTCGTATCAATTCAAGTAGTTCCATAATCATCTATTTAGTGCTTGCAAAGATGCATATTTTATAAGATTTTGACGGGAGATTCGTCCGCATTTCGCAAAGTCTCAATTTGGGAGAGTCAGAAATTGTAAGGGGTTTCAATCTTGAAATTCCATCAGCTTTAAAAACAATATAATCAATTATTTAGCTGACGATTTTCTAAGCCAAAGTAATCTCCGTCCTTGTTAAAAAAGTGTTAAATTCTCATTATCAGCATGATATCTAAAAAAATTGTATTTTTGCCGCCGATTTATTCACTAAAACCTATATCATGAAGTATTGGATCGTATTGTTCTTTGCAATTCTTACCACTTTGATTCCACCCTCTTGCACGTTTAACAAGGGAGATTTACAGCAGGACTTATTGCATATTAAAGATCAATCACTCAATAGAATTCTTGAAAGAGGAACCCTGATTGCCACTACCGATTATAATTCCACCGACTATTTTGTTTACCGCGGCGAACCCGCCGGCTACCAGTACGAACTTTTAAGAGCGTATGCCCGGCATTTGGGTGTCAATCTGGAAATTGTGGTACACGAAAACGTTAACGACGCAATTTCGGATCTTTGGTCGGGACGTGTTGACCTTATTGCGCAAGGCCTCACAATTACAGGAAAAAGACAGAAACACCTCGATTTTGCCTACCCGCTTACCCGGACTCACCAGGTTATTGTGCAGCGAAAAGGTGGTCATTCAGGCAAATTCAGCATTGATGGCGCTCATGCTGATTTGATAACCTCACCGCTCGATCTGGCCGAAAAAATCGTGTTTGTACCACAGGGTTCAGCTTATGCAGGAAGGTTAAAGAATTTGCAGGAGGAAATCGGGAGCAGGATTTACGTGGTGGAGTTTCCTTATGACACCGAGAAACTCATCAGCATGGTGGCCAATGGCGAGATTGATTACACAGTGTGCGATGAGCATGTTGCCAGGG
The DNA here is from genome assembly GCA_036794825.1 of Bacteroidales bacterium. Classification (GTDB taxonomy): domain Bacteria; phylum Bacteroidota; class Bacteroidia; order Bacteroidales; family 4484-276; genus RZYY01. The sequence continues at coordinate 91,240 of DAIRGA010000001.1, forward strand.
TGAATCAGAAATTCTACCCCAACCTCGAAATTTCGGTACCTGTCAGTTTTCCGCAGAATATAGCCTGGGCAGTGAACAAAGGTTCAGAAAGCCTGAAAAGTAACCTCGATCAATGGCTTGAAGAATTTCTCGTGTCATCCAACGGCCGCTATGTCTACAACAAATACTTTGTACATCCGAGAGCCTTTTTATCGGAATACAGTTTCACGCCTTCAAAATCAGGAAGAATTTCTCCCTGGGACGATTTTCTCCGTCGCAAAAGCGCTGACTACAATCTCGACTGGCGGCTTGTTGCATCGCTGATTTATGAAGAATCTCAGTTTCAGCCGGACGCCATTTCGACAAAAGGAGCCTTCGGATTGATGCAATTTATGCCCGAAACTGCCGAAATATTTGGAATCAATTACGACTCATCGCCTGAAGAACAAATTGAAGCGGGCCTGAAGTATCTCAAAAAGCTCGATTCGCAGTTTAAAAGCATGATCAAGGATGAAAATGAACGGATTAAATTTGTTCTGGCAGCCTACAACTCAGGCATAGCGCATGTTTTGGATGCTCGCCGGCTGGCGGCCAAATACAACCGCGATCCCAATGTGTGGGATGGTAACGTGGACTATTTCATGCAAAACAAATCCAACCCTCACTATTACAACGATTCAGTGGTTCAATACGGCTATGCCAACGGAATGGTATCGTTCAATTTCGTCAACGATATCCTTTACCGGTATGAGCATTACAAAAATGTGATAGAGTAGTCCCATGAAATGGCTGGTGTTGACCTCTCTGGTATTTCTTTAAATCAATGACTGCGATGAATTTTCAGAGATATCCAACCCTTTATTCGACACCCAAAAAGGTTTTTGCCCAATAATTAATTACCCTGAAAATCACGCTGTTGAAAATTATTAATATTTTCGCACTGACCAAAATGAAGTGATGAACATCGAAGTTTCATGTATTTCTTCACGAAATGTTGGTTATGGTACTCACTTTAGTTGTTTACAAATAGCGAATAGATCATTCTAATAATTCCAGAACTCAAGTTATCAGCCTAATCAGCACCATTATGAAAACATTGAGTACAGTAGCTGATTATAATAATTACTTTAACCTTGGCGCTCCTATGCACCCGCTGATGGATGTAAAGAATTACAGGCTCGCACTTCCAAAGTTCCCCAACGAAATCAACGAAATCCAGGTAAATCTATTTAAAGTTCTAATAAAGAAAAACTTTCAGGTAGCTTCTTATTACGGTAAAACATCCTATTTCACAAGTAATTGGATTATGCTTTTTATGGAACCGGGACAGATGTTGTCACGGCAGGCTATTGAGTTTTGGGACGGATATTGTTTGGTTTTTCATCCGGAACTAATTAAAAACCACCCTCTGGCCAAGAAAATCTCGGACTATGATTTTTTTAATTATGGGATCAACGGCGCTTTGCTTTTAACGGAAAGGGAAGAAAAGGTAATTACTACTTTGTTCGAGGGTATTTACGAAGAATTGCTTTTGAACGGTGAACAGACCAACACGGATGTTTTTATTGCTTTCCTAAATGTGATTTTGTCCTACTCAAAGGAGTTTTATAAACGTCAGTTTAAAACCACATCCATCGTAAATAACAGTCTGATTGATAAGGTAAGAACCTATTTGAAACACTACTATTCAGACCTTTCCAAGCCAGTTTTAAAAACTCCCACAGTGAAAAATATCGCCGATGAACTAAAAGTTACTCCAAACCATTTGTGTGATCTGGTCAAAAAAGGAACCGGAATGTCCACTATAGAATTGATTCATGAGTTCATCATAGAACGGGCAGAAATCTTGCTAACCCAGACCGATTTGACCATTTCCGAAATTTCCTGCCTTCTTGGATTTGAAAATCCTGCCTACTTTAGCCGCCTCATCCGGAGCAAAACAGCCAAAACACCTTCCGAAATTAAGCTACAGAGAAAAGTATAAGATTTTCCGTTTTTTGTGCAAGCCATACCTCATGGTTGAAATCTACTTTTGGTCACTTTTTTAGGGGTGGGTTTATCAGAAATTTTATTCTCATTTAGAATTAGCTCTTACTTGTGGGAGTAGTAATTTCTATAAATTGGCCAAAGTATGATGTATTAATAACCAAAATCTAATGTTTATGAAAAGTTTTACGATGTTTTTGCTGACTGTGATGCTTGTCACTGTTTACGCACGGGGAAATTTTGAATTACCGGATAATCGGATTGATTCTCAGTATGAAAATAAGAATGGAGAGGCAGATGCTGTGAGATCGGGTCCTATTGCCGGATTGTATACCATCAATAGCGGTCTTCCAACAACAGGAAACAACTTCAACAGTTTCACTGATCTGGCCGCAGTGTTGAACACTTTTGGTATTGATGGCACTGTTGAAGTAACAGTGGCAAGTGGTAGTGGACCCTATAATGAACAAATAATCCTTGGAATTATTCCCGGAAGTAATGCTGAAAACACAATCATCATCAACGGAAATGGTGAAATCTTGCAGTATTTATCAACAAACACAAACGAAAGGGCAACATTAAAGCTGAATGGTACTGATTACGTAACCATTGATAACGTGATTTTTAAAGCATTAGGAACAACTTCAACTGAGTATGGTTTCACAGTACAGCTTATGAATGGGGCTGATTTCAATACTTTTACCAATTGCCAGTTCATCACCGATGTATCTTCAACGACTCAAAATTATGCTGCTTTTGTAGCGGGCAACAGTGCAACCAACGCTGCCACAACCGGATTAGCAGCTAACTACCTGACCATTGATAATTGCAGAGCAGTGGGTGGTTATCAGTGTTTGGTAATAAATGGTCCTGTAGCCCCGCCGTGGTCTTTGGGAAATTCGGTAACCAACACAAGTGTTGAAGATTTTAATCAATTTGGTTTGTATTTGCGCGGACAAAACAATTCAGTTTTTGAAAATAATAGCATCAGCCGCCCGACCAGAACTGCAATTTCGACAACTTATATGTTGTATGTAGCCAATGATATGTCAGGATCAAAGGTGATGAATAACCACATCCATACTTTAGCAGCTCAGGGCGTTGCCGTTACAAGTACTTCGTATGGTATTTACGGCACTTCAGTTTCAGCAGTGGAGAACAATCCTTTGCTTATTGCCAACAACCTGGTGTATGGATTCACGGGTATGAATGGAGGCCAGTATGGAATTTATATGGCAACCCTCCCCTCTGCACCCTCATTTGTGCGAATCTATCACAACTCTGTTTCATTGGATAATGTAACACATCCCGGCGGATCGTTAGCCAGAGGTATTTATCATGGTGGGGCAACCAATGCCGGCGGTTTGATTGATATCAAAAACAATATTGTTTATGTCACTACAAATTCAACCGGCAACAAGCACTGTCTATATTTTCTGAATGCAAATGCCAACATATCAACAAACTACAATGTGTTGTTTAATGGAGCGGTTGCAGGAACAAATCATATCGGATTCTGGAATTCGACAAACTATACCTCCTTTTCTGATTGGCAGGGATTAGGGTTTGACGGTAACAGTGTAAATTCCGATCCGATATTTGCCAATCTAAATGGAGGGAACTTAACGCCCACCTCGCCTGATGTTGATAATAAAGGGACAAATCTTTTGGCTTTTGTACCCAATGATTTTTATGGATCACCAAGATCAGCAACTCCCGACCAGGGTGCTATTGAGTTTTTACTTGCATTATGCCCTGCGCCGGAGAGTTTACTAGCCACTCAGGTTACAGCAAGTTCTGCATTATTGTCATGGACTCCGGGTGGAAGCGAAAGTGCCTGGAACCTTGAATGGGGGGTTGCAGGATTTGCTCAGGGAGAAGGAACCCTGATCGAGGGAGTCATGGCGAATAGTGAGTACTTTCTGAGTATGCTTGCCCCATCTTCATCCTACGATTTTTATGTGCAGGCAGATTGTGGTAATGGATCAAAATTAAGTAGTGTGTGGGTAGGCCCCTATACCTTTACAACTAGCGAAGGACAATTGATTATGTTACCGGCCTCCGGACAGTGGGGATACATCTCCTCTTTTATCAATTTCGAAGCTAAAATGATGCTTGAAGAAGCTATGGCAGATATTCTTGATCAAATGGTAATTATGATCGGTGCTAATGGAATATTCTGGCCGGGGCAGAACATCAATACTATCGGTGAATGGAATTCCTATTTAGGATATAAATTAAAAATGAACCAGGCTGGTCACCTGGTGTTCCCGGGGCTGCCGGTTGAAGACCAATCTATAACTTTCACTGCCGGAACCCATATTATTCCTGTTCTGAGCGAAAATCCTGTTTCCATAACTGAATTGATAAATCCGCAAGACGTCACATTCATATTCGACCTTAACGGCAATATTTACTGGCCTGATGGAGGAATTTACACCTTAAACACACTTGTGCCAGGGTATGGATATTTGGCAAAGTTCAATAAAACAACAACGCTTGATTTTGCCTCTGCTAAAACATCGGTGATGCCGGACAATGCAAGTACTTTAAATCTTTCATCACCATGGAACAACGTAATCAAAACCGGCGACTTGCATCTGGTTGGAATATCTGCTTCAGCCACCCGGTATTTGAGACCCGGCGATATCATTGGAGTTTTCGACACAAAAGGCTTGTGCACAGGAATCGCAGCGTATGCTGGCCACAATCAGCCATTTTTACTGGTGGTTTATGGCGACGATCCCGTAACAGAAAGTAAAGATGGCTTAACGGAAACTGAACCTATGCTTTTCAAACTTTACAGAGATGGCAGGGAAAGTTTGTTGCAGCCGTTGTTTGATCCGACGTTACCAAATCATAGCCAAGAATTTGCGCTAAGCGGACTCTCAATGATCGAAGACCTGAAAGGTGATGCAACCGGAATAGGTAACGAGATAACAGATGCAATTAAAATACTCCCAAACCCGTCTTCGGGCAAGATATTGCTGAAAAATGCTGAAATGCCACTCGAAATTGAGGTGCTTTCTGCTGATGGTAGAATCGTTTATCAAACTACACTGACAACAGAAATGCTTGACCTCAGGGGGCTTTCACGTGGAATTTACTTTCTCCGTGTTGTTGACAAAGGGATCAATTCAATACAAAAAATCATTATTCAATAAGTTGAAGATCAACAATAGTTGAGATAAGAGGCTGTTTCGGAGGTCATTCTGGTTTGAAAGTCTGCAGAAAAAACCCGGCTCCCGAATCAGCCTCTGTTTTAATCTGATGAACTTGATCAGATGCCGATTACAAATTGCCTGGTTTACTGTCAATCTATTCTTCAATCAATATCAATAACTACAAGCAAAATCGTAAATAACAACCCAATGAAAAAATTCTACCGACTTCTGATGATAATCCCATTTGCATTTTCATCATTTTGCCAGGCTAACGCCCTGAACAATAATACGATGGATAATTCTTCACAATTATCCGGACATCCTGAAACAGTATCAATTAAAACGATACTGGGCGGGCTTTCGGGAAGCTACACGGTAAACAGTACTCTTCCAACATCCGGGGACAATTTCAATAATTTCACCGACCTGGCCGCTTTGCTCAATACAGTGGGCATATCAGGTACTGTTACATTGGAAATTGTTGCTGGCACCGGTCCTTACACAGAGCAGGTTATCATCAACGAAATTTCAGGTAGCAGCGCTTCCAACCAATTGATCATTAATGGAAATGGTGAAACGTTACAATACCTTTCCACAAATTCCAACGAACGTGCCACTCTTAAAATGAACGGAACCGATTATGTTACGATCAACAACATGGTATTCAAATCGCTGGGAACGGGCAATGATGAGTATGGATTTACCGTACACCTTATGAATGGGTCAAATTACAACACCTTCAACTACTGCGAGTTTATCACTGATATTAACTCCACCACCCAGAATTATGCGGCATTTGTTACCAGCAACAGCCATACTTCTGCCAATACATCAGGGCTGGCGGTAAATCATCTCGCTGTTGATCATTGTATTGCCACCGGCGGGTATTACTGTCTGGTTGTAAACGGACCCACAACCTTGCCCTGGTCAGTGAATAATACAATTACCAATAATACCGTCAGGAATTTCTATCAGTATGGGATTTATCTGAGGGGGCAAAATAATTCAATCGTCAAAAACAACGTAATCTGCAGACCTGACCGAACTTCTGTTTCCACAACCTACATGCTTTTTATGAGTAATGATATGTCGGGAACCAGTGTAATGAACAATCACATTCACACGCTCGCAGCTCCGGGAGTAACTACAACCACCACTTCTAACGGGATTTATGGCACTTCGATTTCTTCAGCCTCTGACAACCAATTGCTCATAGCCAATAATCTTGTTTATGGCTATACAGGAATGAATGGAGGGCAATACGGTATTTACCTCGCTACTTTAGCTACTGCACCCAGTTTTGTAAAAATCTATCATAATACCGTAGCGCTGGATAATGTTACCCACCCTGGAGCTTCGCTTGCACGCGGAATTTATCATGCAGGCGCCACCAATGCAGGCGGACTGATTGACATCAAGAACAACATAATCTATGTTACCACCAATTCAACCGGGAATAAGCATTGTTTATACTTCCTCAATGCAAATGCTAACATTAACACCAACAACAATGTACTATTTAATGGTGCTAATGCCGGAACCAATTTCACCGGATTTTGGAACTCAACCGGTTATGTAACGCTGGCAGAATGGCAAACCCAGGGTTTTGACCTGAACAGCAAGGACGATAATCCTTTGTTTATCAATCTTAATGAAGGAAATCTAACACCGCAATCGCTGGCCATTGATAACATAGGCGCTAATTTACTTACCTATGTTCCCTTTGATTATTACGGGCTTCCACGTTCAGAAAATCCCGATCCGGGCGCCATCGAATTTCTTCCGGCGACCTGTTTTCCACCATCTAACCTCATGGTTACAAATGTTACGCTTACCACAGCGATGCTGCAATGGGAACCTTCGGGCGACGAAACTTCCTGGAATGTGGAGTATGGTACTGGAGGATTTTCGCAAGGTACCGGGACAATAATCAACGGGATTATTGAAGCAGAAAAGCAAATTGATAATCTTTCTCCCGGAACAACTTATGATTTTTATGTTCAATCTGTGTGTGATCAAACCAGCATTAGCACCTGGGCAGGACCCGCATCATTTACCACCCTCTGCGTACCCCTGGAACTGCCGATAGTTGAAGGGTTTGAAGGAAGCAATTTTCCGCCGCTTTGCTGGTCAAGAGCCTATATTGCAGGTGGCGGCAGCGGTTTGTGGAACAAAGTTACAAGCGGGACTTTCCCGGTTACCACTCCACATTCCGGTCAGGCAATGGCTCGTTACGGATCATTCGGATTTCCGGCAGGCACGGTCGGAATCCTTGCAAGTCCGGCATTCATTATAAACGAAAATGCTGTTGCAGTTAAGTTTTGGATGTATCGTGATGATGGAAATCTGTTGTTAAATGATTTGGTAAACGTTCATTTTAACACATCCCCAAATCTTGATGGAGCATCTTTAATAGGTTCCATAAACAGACAAATCGAACTTCCTCCGACAGTTCCGGCAAATGGCTGGTACGAGTATGGTTTTCAGGCGCCTCAGGGAACATTGAACCAGATCGGTTATTTCATTTTTGAAGGAGTGGGCGAAGCGGGAAACAATATGTATATTGATGATGTTGAGATTGTTGAATTGGAGCCTGGTGCAATTTCAGGATTTGTTACATCGGTTGCCGGTGGCGGAATAGAAGGCGCTCGTGTTTATTCAGGTAGCTACGAAGGCCTGACTAATGAGCAGGGATTTTACCAGATACAAAACATAGTACCCGGTATTTATACATTTTATTGCGAAGTTAATGGATACTTTACCTCTGTCGAAGAAAACATTTCCATACTATCCAACCAGACAACATCGCTCAATTTCTCACTTGATTTTGCTCAAATTGTCATCAACCCTTCATCCATTCAGGAAAATCTACCTCCCGATGGTAATTCTGTTAAAACTATAACCATATCCAATCCGGCCGGAACAGCGCCATTGAGCTGGAGCGCATCGGTGATTTATGCATCAGGAAATAAAAAAGAATTGGATAGAAATGAACCATCCGGATTGGCATCTAATTGGACTTCTGAAGATATTGCCTCATTTCATGATCTGCTTGAACCAGAATACCCGAATTCTGGCATAACTCCGGACTACCCCTTGGAAATTCAAACCATTAATGCAGGCACAGATTTAACAAGTCAGAATTTACTTTGGAACAACGGTTCCTTCATCACCCATCCCGGTGCTGGCTTCGGCGGAAGTGATGTAAGCGCGTTGCAATCCAATCTTGGGATGACTTCTTATGGTCCGAATGCTAACCATAACTCTTCAGCGGGTAACTATTTTTACCTTGCTGACGATTTTGAGGTTACCGGTAAATGGACAATCAATACAATGACATTTTTTGGATATCAAACACTATCTACGACAACATCAACAATTACAGGTGTTTACCTCAGGATTTGGGATGGAATACCGGATCAGCCCGGTAGTTCTGTAGTTTGGGGGAATCTCACCACCAACCGTTTGAGCAGCTCGTCATGGAGTGGTGTTTACCGTGCGCCAATAGCTGACCTGTCTAACAATCAGCGTCCTGTAATGGAAATTGTTGCAGATTTGACGGGTTGTGAACTGAATGAAGGAATCTATTGGGTACAATATGGTTTCACCGGATCGCTTACTTCGGGTCCTTGGGGAGTACCGCTCACTATCCTTGGACAGACCACAACCTGCAATGCATTACATAAAACAAGTACCGGGTGGCAGCCCTTGCTGGATGCCGGTTCGCTTACCCAGCAGGGATTACCATTTCTTGTCAATGGCGAACTCACCAATTGGCTCTCATTGAATCCGTTAGCAGGCCAGATAAATCCCACAGAAAACCAAACAGTTAATCTGAATTTCAATGCTGCAGGTCTCAGTGATGGTGTTTATCATGCCTTGATTAACTTTCAGCATAATGGACAAATTCCGGGTGAAGGAACAATAAGCTTTCCCGTTGAACTTACCGTTATCCCGCCATCTCTTCCTGGAACCCCTACTGATCCTCAACCAAATGCAAACGCCACCATGGTGCCGTTGCAACCTATCTTCTTGTGGGCCAACGGAACCTACACCACACAAGTAAAAATCAAGATTGAAAGAGTTCAGTTCCCATTCAATACTGATATTTATGAATCCCAATACTTTGCAGGAACTTCATTTGACCTCTCCAGTGTTGGAATTGAACTTCAACATAAAGCGAACTACAGATGGAGGATTACGGCAAAAAACTCAGTTGGAGAGAACATTGGACCATGGTGGAATTTTCAAACTATTGGGAAAGGGAACATTGCAGGCATTGTTACAGATGCCTTTAGCGGTAATCCAATGCCGGGTGTCAACATGTCAATTGTTGGAACAACATTTCAGACTTTTACCGCAATTGATGGAACATTTTCTTTTGCCAGCATTTTGGAGGGTGTTTACGAACTAAGCGCTGCCTTTGATGGCTATGTTACACAGAACCAGAGTGTTCAGGTCAACCATGGATTAACATCAAATGTCAGCTTTGTAATGAGTTTGTTTTTGCCGCCGCCTCTTGCTTTTACAGCTGAAATACAGAATTTTACCAATGTGCTACTTACCTGGAATGCGCCTGGTTCGATAGAGGAGTTGATTTATGATAACAATGTTGCTACAGCCTTTTATGTTTCACCCGGCTTCACGATGTCCACAAGAATGTCGCCTTCGCAATCCTGCCAACTCGTTAAAATGAAGTTTTTTACATCAACTCAACCAGGGGGTTTCCCATTCAATGCTACACTTTTTAGCTGGAATGGCAATCAGCCAGGAACTGAGATTCTATATCAGCAAACTGTGAATGCTGAAGAACTCGATTGGCTGGAAGTTGATGTTTCATCACAAAACCTATTTTTTAACGGAGATTTTGTGGTTGGATTTGGTTCAATCAACCCATTGGCTGCGTTGGGTTTTGATGCCAACCTCAACAACGATAGATCATGGGATTTCAACAACAGCACACAACAATGGAATACATGGCCTCAGGCTTATCTCATACGTGCAGTGGTGCTTTATAGTGATGGAACACTTGCGGAATTGTCTCCTGCGCAGGGCAATGCTAATGTTTTATCCAACAAGATTCTGAATCATCCTTCCGATATTGCTGAAATTGAAGTAGTGCCATTATCTGAGAAAAATAATCTGAACACTCCCGTATTTAGTGGATACAATCTTTACCGCAACAACTCGCTGCTGACATTCACCACCGAAACCTCTTATTTTGATATGGAACTGCCCGGCGGTACTTACACCTATACTTTAACAGCGGTTTATACTCAGGGAGAGTCAAATCCAGCAGGACCCGTTGCTGTCGGAATTGAATACCTGGGCACAATCGAGGGAATGGTTACAGATCAGCAGTCGCGGGCTGGAGTATCAGGGGTATTGATCAGTGTTGATGAACTCAAAGGTTATTCGACTACCTCCAATGAACAGGGTTTTTACAGTTTAAATATTCCTGTCGGTGATTATTCAGTAACAGCCTCAAAAGAAGGTTATTACACGCAAACAATTGGTCCGGTTTCAGTTACCCTGGCCCAAGTCGTTACAGTGGATTTTCAGCTTGCTTTTACCAGTCCGGTTTTGCTTTCCGCTACTCCCGATTTCTTCGGTGTTGCTCTCGAATGGCTTGGCAATCAGGCTATTCCACCTTATGCTGGTGAAAGGTTCAGTTCTTTCAATACTGCTGAGAGTGCTTTTGGATTCGAGGATGATGTGCCTTTTAACATCAATGGCAGTGAATATTCTTTAATCAGTTGTGTTGTTGATTGCCCGCCAAACGCAATTAATGAAGAAGAGGAGTGCGGCATCAGTGCAAACGGTGGCTGCAACGCAACGCCCAATTCCTTTCAAACCCTGAACGGGGGTGATGTGATTTGCGGAACCTCATGGGCCAACGGAACACAACGCGATACCGACTGGTATGAATTGGTGGTGGATTCACCAAAAACGCTTTCATGGACGGTTACAGCAGAATTTCCGGTTCTTCTTTTCCTGCTCGACGGCAACAATGGGTGTGACCAGTACACCGTATTATCCTCTGCCTCAGGTGAGCCATGTCAAACGGTTACCGCATCGGCATCAGTCCCGCCCGGAGTTTACTGGCTCTGGGTTGGTCCGATAACATGGGAACTTCAATTAGCATGCGGAACTTCAAACAAATACGTTGCATCCATCACAGCCAATGATGCTTTCATTTCTTACTTCAACGTTTACAGAGATGATTTACAGATAGCCCAGATTTATAATACTTCATATTATGACAGTGCAACTGAACAGGGCGAAACCTATTGTTACACTGTTGAACAGTTAATTGAGCCTGGTTTGGTTACCGTGATGTCAAATACTCTTTGTGCAACCGTTCCGATTCAGCCGCAAATGTCTATCATTCCTGATGAAATAGTAGAATACATACAAGCTGGTCAGCTTTCTCAAAAAAGCCTTGTAATAGCTAATAATTCTGCGGGAACGCTGGATTTTTCAATATCGGTAAGTTTTATTTACAATGGTGACAACGAAACGGAATCGGAAGTGAACTCCGGGAAATCAGTTCTATGGAACAATGGCCCCTTGATTACCAGTATTTGCACGAGCACCGGCAGCAATGAAAGCATGCCTCAACCGCCACATACTTCGACCGGGATCAATAATAATCAGGCGTTGAATTATGCAGCCGCTGATGATTTTACAATTCCGGAAGATGAAATCTGGAGCATTGATTCTTTTGAATTTTTTGGTTACCAAACTGGAGCTGGAGATATTTCCACCCTCAATGGCGTTTTTATCAGGTTGTGGGATAATGACCCAATGCAAGGCGGGAACATAATCTGGGGCGACCAGGTGACCAATCTTTTCTCAGATACTTATTTTACAGAGATTTACAGGGTTCCTCCGGCACAATCATGCTTGACCAACAGGGCAATCCATAAAATTGTTGCTTCAACTCAGGGTTTAGTGCTTACCTCGGGCACTTATTGGGTTGAGTTTTCGATGACAGGTACTACGTCCTCAGGACCATGGATACCTTATGTGGATGAAGTGGGTGTTACACCCACCGGGAATGGCATTGCAAGGGCTGTTTCTTCATGGTCAGTTTATACATCCGGTGGCGCAGGTGTTGAGTGGCCATTCGTAATAAACGGAACAGTGCAAGGGCCATGGCTGTCGGTTGATCCTCCTGCGGGAAGTGTAAACGGAGTTGGTCAGCAGAATATAAATATCCATTTCGATGGCGCCCAACTTGAGGATGGTATTTACTATGCAACCCTCTTGATCAATTCAAACGACCCTTTTTCGCCCATTGTGAACGTACCGGTCACACTTCATGTTGGCGCTCCAATGCAGGAAATTTTCTTTGATCAGGGCTGGAATGGATGGTCGGCATTTATTAATCCCTCTGAAGGAAATTCATTTTCAGAGGTTGTCGCTGCTGTTCAAACCAGCATGATCCTTTCGCAATACTTCACACAATTGTTTTATCCGGCTTACAGTATCAATACAATGGGCAATTTTAGCAATGGCCACGGCTATTTAAGTAAAATGAACCAGGAGTCGCATTTGGTATTAAATGGAACCATGGCTAATCCTGCGGTAAACCTTAATGCCGGATGGAATCTTTTTCCTGTATTGGCAAATTGTAACTTAACTGCCAATGAAGTTTTTGGTCAGATTCCCGGGCTTATTATCGCCTACGAAGTAGCCGGAAATGGGATTTACTATCCTGAATTGTCTATTTTTTCCCTACAGGAAATTGCCCCTGGTAAGGCTTATTGGGTAAAAATGGCTGCTGCGGCAAGCTTTACTTTTCCTATCTGTGGAAAAGAGGATAAATTTGAAAAGACGTTCCCGATTCGCACCCCAAATACTACACCCTGGAACCATGTCGCATACACTGGCACAAGCCACATTGTCATTTTTGATCATAATGCAACTCAACAGTTCAGTAAAGGCGACCTCATCGGAGCCTTTACCGGGAGTGGAATTTGCGCAGGACTCACATCTTTTGATGGTAATCTGATCTCATTGTCACTGTTTGGTGATGATTTTTCAACTCCGTATCAGGATGGTTTCTATCCAGACGAACCAATCTGCTTCAAGCTATTCAGGCCATCCAATATGGAGGTTTATAACCTGCAGGCAACTTATAATCCTACCCTTACAGATCAGGGATTCTTCGCTCCAAACGGGTTGTCGGTGGTTTTCGAAGTATTGACATCAATTGACGAGAGCAAAATTCAGACCGGTGTTTTATTCTATCTTGCACCAAATCCTTCAAGTGGGGTTTTCACCATTCAAATAGAGGATTTTCCTTTTGAAGTTCACTATTTGATTACCAATTCAACCGGTAAAATTGTAAAAGAGGGCACATTTAACGGCGCCACGACATTGGATTTGAGCGCACATTCAAAAGGTGTTTATTTTATCCGGATTACCGGCGCTGAAAAAATCTGGTATAAAAAAGTAGTGATCAAATAATGGGTTTACCTCATACGCATTGATTTTCGAACCAAAACGAAAATCTTTAAATGCGTATGAGGCAAACTTTTTTGCTTAATTTGGTTTTTTTGACCTGTTAATGTGCTCGAATATTGAGTAATCATTCCAGATTTTTCAACACATTACTTTCGATTTTTTCAATTATTGTCAGTAAAAACTGCTGTTCGGATTGACTTATCCCCTCAGTCGCTATTTCAACCGATTCTTTCCAGCAGTTTTGAACTTTGTTCTTTATCTCTTCGACTTTTGGAAGGGCAGTTATCAAATAACTCCTGCTATCATTTTCATTTCTTTTTTTGCTGACATAGCCCATTTTTTCAAGTTTATCAATTATCCTGGTTGCATTTGCTATGTCTTTCCTTGAAATATTGGCCACTTCACTTATTGTCATACCATCTTTATCCCACAAATGATAAAGAATTACCCACTGCTCCGGTGTGATATCCAATCCGTTCTTTGCAATAATTCGCAATATTTGTCTTTTGAGCAAAATAGCGAGCATTGCTATCCTGTGATTGACTATGTCCTCTAAATTGTAGTTCATTCGTACATCTCTTTATTAATGGATTGTTTTATGCTAGACATTATTGGATAACAAAAATTTCTAAATTGGATTTCCCTCAATCAAATGACAGGTCATTCTCAAAAAGAATCCAACTGCTTTCATTAAACCGTTTTATTGATTAAGCCAACCTGCGGTCTTACTTTCATAACAGCCTACAGCCCGAAAATAAGGTGATTCAATGGTTTCGTTGATACCACAAGATGTTCTGCGCAGTTCGAAAGAATGTTTTCCATTCATAACAGTTTGCTGGACCAATGAAAACTTTCACAAAATTAAAAGAAAAACCCTAATCATTACTTGTCATGACAAACAAAAACAATATCTTTGTCATGACAAATAAAATTAGCTCTTAATCAATTTCGATCACAATGAAATTATTATTAGGAAAAACAGCATTAATTACCGGATCTAGCCGGGGAATTGGCGCTGCAACCGCAAAACTTTTTGCAGAATACGGGGCAAGTGTGGTCGTGAATTATGCAAACAGTGAAAATTCCGCCAGAGCTGTTGTTGAAGAGATTGAGCGGGCAGGGGGTATCGCGTTGGCAGTAAAAGCCGACGTTTCAAAGGAAACGGATATAAGAAATTTAGTAGCTGAGACAAAAAAACGCTTTGGCAGTGTTGACATTCTTGTATTAAGTGCAAGATTTAGTTTCCCAACAGTGCCTTTTGTGCAATATCAATGGGAAGATTTTGAAAGAAAGCTAATTAGCGAAATCAAATCAGCTTTTTACTGCTGCAAAGAGGTTGTTCCTTTGATGCAGAAGAAAAAAGAGGGTTGTATTATAGCTGTTTCAAGTGGCTTATCCCGAACACCTGGTTATGGATACATAGCACACAGCACTGCAAAATCCGGATTAGACGCATTCGTAAAATCCCTGGCTTTAGAATTGGGGTCCTATGGAATTCGTGTAAATGCAGTAGCACCCGGTCTGACAGAAACAGATGCAATTGCAAATATGCCAGACCAGGTTAAGCAAATAATGGCAGAACACACTCCTCTAAAGCGAATTGCAAAAGTAGAAGACATCGCTGGAGCAATTCTGATGATGGCATGCGACCACACAAAATACATTACAGGGGCTTACATTCCAGTGAGTGGTGGAAATCACATGCTTTAAGTAGTTTGTTATCACAAACAAGCTGCTAATTATTTCCTTGTCGTTATAGTCATTCCAACTTTAAAACCTGGCAATAAAGCAGAATAGCTGAGATAGCCTGCGTACTTTTTTACCTTTTCAAGAGAGTTCTCTTTTTTGATAGAGCGAGAACCGGGTTTATCCTGCTGATCGGCTAAATCTGCTGATAAAAATCGTTCCCTTTATCATCCACAATGATGAAAGCCGGGAAATTCTGAACCTTGATTTTCCTTACGGCTTCCATGCCGAGGTCTTCAAAGTCAACCAGTTCGATGGATTTGATATTGGCTTTGGCCAGTATGGCAGCCGGGCCTCCGATGGATCCGAGATAAAAACCGCCGTACTTTGCACAGGCATCGGTAACCTGTTTGCTGCGGTTGCCTTTGGCCAGCATAATCATCGATCCTCCCAGGCTCTGGAACTTATCCACATAAACGTCCATCCGGCCGGCAGTTGTAGGTCCGAAACTTCCGGAGGGCATTCCTGCCGGAGTCTTCGCCGGGCCGGCATAGTAAATCGGGTGATCTTTGAAATATTGCGGTAAGGGCTTACCCTCTTCTATCATTTTGTTGATGCGTGCATGAGCCACATCGCGCGCCACGATTAAAGTTCCGTTGAGGCTCAACCGGGTCTTAACCGGGTATTTGCTCAGTTCAGCCAACACCTCTTTCATCGGACGGTCTAGATTGATCTCAACAGCCGGTGCCAGTTCGGGGGGAGTGGCAGGCAGAAAGCGGGCAGGGTTCTTTTCCAGCTCCTCGATGAAAATCCCCTCTTCGGTAATTTTTGCCTTGATGTTCCGGTCGGCGCTGCAGCTCACCCCCATTCCTACCGGGCATGAAGCTGCGTGGCGAGGCAGCCGGACAACGCGCACATCATGGGCAAAATACTTTCCGCCAAACTGGGCTCCGATGCCGCTTTCCTGGCAGATTTTCTGGATGCGGACTTCCCAGTCAAGGTCGCGGAAAGCCTGGCCGTAAGCGTTGCCTTTGGTGGGCAGATGGTCATAATATCCGGCTGAGGCTTTCTTCACGGCTGTAAGATTGGCTTCGGCGCTGGTTCCGCCGATTACAACGGCAAGGTGGTAGGGAGGGCAGGCGGCGGTGCCAAGTTCTTTCACCTTTTCACGGAAAAATTTGGTCAGATTTTCTTCTGTCAGCAGCGATTTGGTCTGCTGAAACACCACGCTCTTGTTGGCCGAGCCGCCGCCTTTGGTGAGAATCAGAAACTCGTAAGTATTTCCCGGAGTGGAATAGATGTCAATCTGCGCCGGCAAATTTGTTCCGGTATTTTTCTCCTCGGTCATGGTAAGTGGTGCAATCATCGAATAGCGAAGATAATTTTGCTGCCAGGTGTCGAAGATGCCTTTGGAAAGGTATTCCGCATCATCCACCCCGGTATAGACATTTTCGCCCTTTTTGGCCATGATGATTGCCGTTCCGGTGTCCTGGCAGGAGGGCAGTTTTCCTTCAGCCGAAACTACCTGGTTTTTGATCATGGTGTAAGCCACAAAACGTTCGTTGTCGCTGGCATCCGGGTCGTTGAGGATGGCAGCCAGTTGCATCATGTGCGAAGCGCGCAGATAAAATGAGACATCAAAAAAAGCTTCACGGGCCAGTAACTCCAGCCCCTCTGGCGCTACTTTGAGGATTTTGCGCCCGTTATATTCTTCAACCGATACAAAATTTTTGGTCAACAACCGGTATTGGGTTGTGTCGTTGTGAACCGGATAAGGGTTCTGATAAACAAACTCAGCCATGACTTTAATTTTTTTTGGTTAATTATTGAATGATAAAACTTACTTGCTCAATCCCATTGCGATCTTCATTCTTTTTGGAATGTCGGTGATATCGTAGTATCCTGTGAATTTTTCATGCCCCTGACCGATGGCAAATACCGGCACGGGAGTTCCTGTATGCGACCAGGTGGTCCATCCCAGTCCGGCTTTGTTGTTCAAAATACGGGTAGCGGCAGCAACAACAGGATTTCCACCGCCAAACTTCAGTTCTTTTTCTATTTCAGCCATCTGAAGTTCTCCTTTCCAGACCTGCCATGCTTCATACAAAAGTTTGTTTTCATATTCAGTGAGCATCAGACCACCCTCGCCACCAAGACCATAGTACTGGGTTATCATTTTCATTGCCACCTCGAATTTCTGGTTTTCGGTAATTTTCATCACCGAATCAATTAAATAGTTAAACCTTTCTGAAGAGACCTTTTGCAGCTGCAGCAACCCCAGGTCGGTATCATATTCTTTGCCAGCCCACCCAAGCGTAAGCCCTCCGGTTTCATGGTCGGCAGTAACGATTATGAGTGTTTCGTCAGGATGTTTCAGGTAGAACTCAACAGCACGTTCAACGGCATCCGAAAGCCCCTTAATATTTTGGATTGCTGAGGCGCCATCGTTGGCATGCGATGCCCAATCGAGATTTCCCTCTTCTGCCATAATGAAAAATCCCTCATCACCATATAGCAACTCAATGGCTTTTTCGATAAAGCGACTTAGGGGAATATCGGTTTCACCCTGATCTATCACAAATTGCTGTGAAGCCGACTTTGTAAGGAAATTGCTCGTGGCAATCACCTGCTGAACTCCCGGTGTAAGCGCATTCAGCTCTTCTACACCCCGGGAAACCCGGTAACCTGCCTGCCCGGCAAGGAGGTACAAATCGGGCTGATCGTTATTCTTTCCTGTGAATTTATTAAAACCACCGCCCCCAAAAAAGTCGAATCTGCTGTTGATGAGATCAAGGCCGATTTCGTAATAATTATTCCTGTCGGGTTGATTTGCATAAAACACTGCTGGTGTAGCATGGTTGATACTCACATTGGATATAATACCCACTTTGAATCCTTTCTCTTTGGCAATTTTTGCAATGGACGTGAGGTTTTGGGTTCTTTTGCCATCCATCGAAATGGTGTTGATGGTGGTTTTCTGACCGGTGGCAAGAGCGGTGCCGGCAGCGGCTGAGCCTGTTATCAGCCGGTTCAGGGCGTGGTTGTTGGCAAATCCTGTGGTAGGAAAAGTGCTGAAGCTCAGTTTTTCGTAGCCAATTTCCTGTTTTTTGGCAGCCAGGTAGGCTTCGGTGGCAGCTACATGGGTAATGCCCATCCCGTCGCCAATGAAATAAAACACGTACTTTGCCTGCTGCGCCTGGAGTAATCCTGAACTAAAAAGTAAAAAGTAAACCGAAAAAATCAGAATCCTGATGGTGTAGGTAAAGCCTTTCATATAAAAATGGTTTGTTTATTTGCTAAACGGCAAAACCCGGGAAAGGTTTCATTAAGAAATTGTTAATTGCTGATGGTTACAAAAATAGGTGGAAAAAGGTTACAATACGCCGGAGATGAATATTTTACTTCAAAGCCAGGGGAGTAATTACCTCAGTAAATCGAAGTTGATGGAAATCTCCCGGTTTTCGCGAAAATCGAACATAGTAAGTTTCCTGATCTGGAAATAATTGATCCAGTAGTTCTGAAGGCTGCGGATGTAGCTTACCCTTGAATTGTCGCTGTTGATTTGGGAGGTAGTGAGTTCGGTGATACTGACTTTGTCGAGAAGGTAACGCTGGCGGGCGACTTCGTAGCTTTTTCGGGCGACGGTATCGGATTTGGCGGCAATTTCGAGGCGGCGCTGCTGCATTTTGAAATCCATCACCTGAAGGAAGACACTTTGGTCAAAATCCACCCTTTCCTGCTCCACGGAAGTACGAACGATTTCCCGGTCAGATTCAGCCACCTTAATCCTTCCCTTCGCCAGACCCCAGTCGAGAATCGGGATCTGTATACCCAGCACAAAAAGCTGCTGATCCTGAGTATTTTGATACACTTCATTCAGCGATGTGGCGCTTTGTGTAAGGCCGTACTGTGCAAAAACGTTGGCGCTGAAGCGGTCGGTGGTTCTGGCCACATTCACCTGCCGGTCGGCTTCGAGAAGGCGGCGGTCGAATGCCATTGCCTGCGAATTGTTGAGGTTTGCTAACCCGACTGCCTGCTCAGCAGGGATATCGAAAAATGCAACCTGCTCTACCGGTGGAACCAACTCCATCGGGATGTCGTCCTGCAGCCTGAGGTATGATTTCAACTTAAACATTCTGTCTTCCAGCTCCAGCGCTGAAGTTTCAAAATTGGCCTGCGCATTCAGAAATCCAAGCTCCAGCTGAAGCAGATCGTTCTCCCCAATTCTTCCTAAGTTGTAGCGACCCAACCCAATCTTGTATAGGGTATCATAGTAGGCAATGTTTTGTTCAGCAATGTTCTTTTGTATTTGCGACACCAACAGGTTGAAAAAGAGGTTGGTTGCGTTGATCGAGATTTGCTCTACCTCCTCCAGGTAGCGGCGTTTGGCTTCATTGTAGCGCATCGGATCAATCTTTCTCGACCATTTGTAGGGATTAAATCCGGTAATATTTTGCGAGTATCCGATTACCAGCGGTGTGGACAGCCATGCGGATGGGTACTGTCCGGATGCGTTTTCAAGGTTCAGATAATCAATTCGCTGGATGCCTGATCTCAAATAAACCTGACCGCCGGTGAAGCCGACATTCTGGCTTAACGAAAGATCCGCTGAGGTATTGGCAAGGCTTCTCTCTCTGAAAACCTCGCTGCCATCGGGCTGAGTTACTTTTTCGATGGCGCGGGTATATCTCGGGACAGTAGCCTCAAGATCGAGCCTGGGGAGCAGCAAAGCCTCAGAAGTGCGCATTTCCCAGAAACTTTTTAAAAACCGGTTTTTTGCCGACAAGGCATCCGGTGATTGCTGCTGGGCAATATTGATAACATCTTCCAGTGTCAGCTTTTTATATAACTGCTGACCAATTAGTTGAGCACTGAACAGGCAAAAGAGAAAAGCAACAGCAATATTTCCAGAAAGTAACTTCATAGTTATTCATGTCTGAGTGAGGTAACTGCATCCTGTCCGGCAGCTTTGCGGGCAGGCATCAGGCCGAAAATGATACCCACCGATGCTGCAACGCCAAAAGAAACAACAATGGAAAACATGGATACAATGGTTAAAATGCCGGTGGTGGTGGTGATGATGCTTGCCAGGATCACACCAAGAAGAATCCCGATAAACCCGCCGGTTATACTGATAATGGTTGCCTCGGCCACAAACTGGAAAATGATATCATTTCGCCTGGCGCCAATGGCTTTTCTCAGCCCGATCTCGCTGATCCTCTCCATCACCGAAGCCAGCATGATGTTCATGATTCCGATACCACCTACAATGAGCGAGATGCTGGCAATGGCTCCGAGCACTATGTTGAAGATATCTTTGGTACGTTGCTGCTGTTTGAGCAAAAGCTCGGGAATGATAATGTTGAAATCATCTTCGCCGTTGTGGCGCCTGAGGAGCATGCGTTGAATTACAGCAGCCGTAGCCGTAAGTTGTTCGCTGTCTTCCATTTGAACAATAAGCTTGTCCAGTTGGTTGGTGTTGTCGAAGGATTGTGAGTCGTTGTTGGGATTCATGCTGGCGCGGGTTATCAGTGAGCGGTTGCGGTAACGAAGCAACACGGTTTTGATAGGTGCAAAAACCGTATTGTTAAACTCGCTGACTCCCATCGTTTCGGTTGCTGATTTTGTCACCACACGCGACTTGGTAACTCCGATCACCTCCAGCCAGATGTCGCCGCATTTGATCTTTTTTCCGATAGGATTTTCCTGTTTGAAATATTTTGCCCGAATATCCGGCCCAATGATACAAACCGGGGCGCCGTGTTCAAGCTGCCACGCCGAAAACATTTCTCCTTCAAATAATTCGAGATTGTAAACAGCGAAAAAATCAGGCTCTACTCCTGAAAAGCGTGCATTTCCGCGGGTTCCTGATTTTACCACAAAAGTGTTGTACACCACCTCCGGGCTTATTCTTTGCACGCCGGGAACAATTGACCTGATACTTTCAGCATCGGTAAGCGTCAATCCTGGCGAGTACTTTTTTCTTACCTCAACAGCATCTTCTGCTTCCTGTGTTTCCTGAGATTTGTTTTCATCGGTTATTTTTGGAGTGATTACGATGTTGTTTACCCCCACCATGCGAATCTGCTCAAGGATTTCCTGCTGGGCGCCGTTACCAATGGCCATCATAGCGATAACAGCCGCCACCCCGAAAATGATACCCAGGGCTGTAAGTACCGACCGGAATTTGTTGGTAAATACAGCTTCAACCGCCGAATTCAGGTTATAAAGATGTCGCTTCAAAACTTATTCGTTAAAGGGTACAATTTTCAGATCAGCATGGTTTTCGGGGATGGTGAGCAATACCTCATCGCCCTTTTTCAATCCTTCGAGGATAATGATTTCGTTGTTGTTGGTCTGCCCGGGCTTTACCTGTTTTTTTGTGATTCTCATCCCGACCTCTTTGAACACATAACTCACGGAATCGTTGCTGTGAAGGGCTTCGATGGGAATGAACAGCACGCTGTCAATTTGCTCAGTGATGATGATATTTTTGGTGGTCATTGCAGGCCGCATAATCGTGTCGGATTCGTTCACACTGATAACTACTTCGAAAACTTTAGCGTCCGATCCGGGGCGCTGCTCGCCGATATTGGCCACTTCGTTCACCACACCGGAGTATTCGCGCTCAGGAAAGGCATCAATGCTGATTTTCACCGGCTGCCCGACCCTCACTTTTGAGATATCTATCTCATTCACATATGTTTTAGTTATCATTCTTGACAGGTCGGGGAGAAGCGCCACCACGTTGTCCCAAGAACTCACTGTTGAGCCTGTTTCCGTTTTTCTGCCCCGCCAGTCGCGCCGGTAAATGATCATTCCTGGTTTGGGAGCATAAACAGTGAATTGCTGGAGAATATCGAGCATTCGCTGACGTCGCCGCCGCGCTTGTTCGAGCGTTGCAGAAACCTCCTGCATCTCTGCTTTGGATTTCTCGAGCCTGAGCGAATAATTTTCAACAGCCTGGTCGTAAGCACGCCGAGCTTTATCAAGATTGATCTCCTCCTGGCGCTGCACGGCCGGAGGTTCGTATCTGGATTGTTCTACTTTGATCTGCTGCTCTTCGAGGCCGAATTTCAGGTTGATGAGATCGTTGCGGGCAGCTCTAAGATTGAGCGAAGTGTCGAGCATCGTTTTAGTGTATTGCGACTCGAGTTTTTCAAGCTCACTTTCCAGATCTTTGAGCTTACTCATTACCTCGGTTTGATCGAGTGAGGCAACAAAATCGCCGGAATCAACGAGTGTCCCCTCCGGAATTAGCTGATTGATCCGGATGTCGCTCCAGATCTGCAACGAGCGCAGATTTTCGGGTCCGTATATGTTCTCCGAGCTTTTGGCTTCCAGCTCACCGGTAGTACTTACATCCACAATAAACTGCCCGAATTTCACCGGAACCTTTACTGATTCAACCTTTGTGGGGTCTTTTCGGGTAAAATACCAGACGACCACAATCAGCGCCAAAGCCGAAAGGATGAAAATGAGCAGCTTCTTGTTCATAAAAGGATCAATCTTTTAAAAATTCGTTGATGATCTTTTCGATGGTAATTCCTTCGGCCTCAGCCTTGTAGTTGCGCACAATCCTGTGTCGCAGGATAGAGGTGGCCACGCTCTTCACGTCTTCGATGTCGGGTGAATATTTTCCATTGATGGCTGCGTGGCACTTGGCCCCAACAATCAGGTACTGGGATGCGCGCGGACCGGCGCCCCAGGTCAGGTATTCGTTAGCCCAGGGATGCGATTCTTTGCGGTGAGCGCGGGTTTTGGTAGCCAGCCTTACAGCGTATTCGTAAACATTGTCAGCAACCGGTATTTTCCTGATCAGATTCTGGAAATAGAGAATCTCCTCGCTGCTGATCACTACCTCAGGCTTGCCTTCATAGGTTGTTGTGGTGGTTTTCACCACGTTGATCTCTTCTTCAAACGACGGGTAGTCGAGCCAGATGTTGAACATAAAACGGTCGAGCTGAGCTTCGGGAAGCGGGTAAGTTCCTTCCTGCTCGATAGGGTTTTGGGTGGCAAGCACAAAAAATGGCTCAATTAACCGGTAATTTTTTCCGGCAACGGTAATGGACTTTTCCTGCATGGCCTCAAGCAGTGCCGACTGTGTTTTGGGAGGTGTTCGATTGATTTCGTCGGCAAGAATAATGTTGGCAAATACCGGTCCTTTGATAAACTTAAAATCTCGCGACTGATCCAGAATTTCGGTACCGATGATATCCGAAGGCATCAGGTCGGGGGTGAACTGGATGCGGCTGTATGTGAGCCCCAAAACTCTTGAAACAGTATTGACAAGCAATGTTTTGGCTAATCCCGGCACTCCGACCAGCAAAACGTGTCCTTTAGAAAAGATCGAAATGATTACATTTTTCACCACCTCGTCCTGTCCCACTATCACTTTTGCTATCTCCTGCCGTAGCAGTTTTATTTTCCTGCCAAAATCATCAATTGCTTCAACGTCAGATTTGTATTGCATAAAATCTTTCTTTTTGTATTGGTTAATGAAGTATTATTTGGGTATTCAGATCAGCGCCATTTGTTTTGGAAGTTGCATGCGCTGTATTTTTCATCAATGCGGATGTAGGCATTTTTTGAATTAATGCTGATCCAATTTTGTACTATTTCGCTTTTTTTCTTCATCAGCGCCCAGGTTTGAATCTGGTCGTAATCTTCCTCGAGGTTGGCGCGGTGCGGCTGGGTTCTTTTTCTGAGATAAAGCAGCCGGTAGGCTTCGGCTCCTTCTTCATCCTGCATCAGCACCGGCGTGGAGATTGTTCCTGTCTCCAGCTTGTCGATCACAAAAAACACCTTAGGGTCAAGTTCTTCCGGTGTCCATTGCGAGCTGCCGTCCTTTGGATTGATAAGGATTCCGGAATTGTTGCGCGATGGATCGGTCGAAAATTTTACCACTGCATCATCAAAGCTGATGGAATCATTCCGGATAAGCTGTGCAATGCTGTCGAGGTAGATTCTTGCTTTTTCAAGCTCGTAAGGCGAGACTTTTGGACGCAACAGGATGTGCCGCACCCTCACGAAATCCCCTCTTCGTTCGATGCCCTGGATGATGTGATACCCGGCTTCGGTTTCAACGATTTCAGAGACTTCACCTGGATCAAGTTTAAAGGCAACAGCTTCAAATTCAGGATACAACTCACCCCTCCCGCGTAATCCGATATCACCGCCCTGCCTCGCTGAACCGGGATCCTCAGAATAAATCCTGGCCAAAGCTTCAAAACTGGTTTCGCCATCAACAATTCTTTTACGGTAGCCTGTCAGGCGTTCTTTTACTTCAAATTTCTCTTCCGGTGTAATCTGTGGTTTCATTATTATCTGCGACACTTCAACTGCTGAAGGGATCAATGGAATACTGTCGCGGGGGATACTTTTAAAGTATTTGCGTACTTCGGCCGGCGACACTGCAGCAAATTCAGTGATGGATTGCTGCACCTGCTCGATCTTCATCTGTTTGGATATCACTTCCCTCAGGTCATTTTTAAAGTCGGCTACCGATTTATCGTAAAACTGCTCCAGCTTTTCCTGCGAACCAAATTGGCTGATAAAGTAACGCATGCGCCGGTCTAACTCTGAATTCACCTGATCGTCAGTAACTTCAACGCTGTCAATTTCAGCCTGATGAAGCAGGAGTTTTTCGAAAAGCATGCTTTCCAATATCATACAACGGGTGGCTTCTTCGCTGGTTTGCACCTGGCTTTGCAATTTCATCTGCAAATATTGCTGCTCGATATCCGAAAGCAAAATGTACTCTTTACCGACCACGGCCACCACCTCATCAATTACAACCCCTTGCGGAGTTTGCCCGATGGCTGTTGGGAGCAGAAAAGCCGCTGATAGGATCACAAATAGACTGATTCTTTTCATGAAAGGCGTTTAAAAATATTCGAAGTCATTTTTATCTCTGGCCTGCTCATAGATTTTTTGATGCATCTCTCTGATTAACATTTGCTTACGATGATTAAGAATGACAAGCCTAATATTTTCGCGTGTGTATAAAAACGGAGCGGTATTTCCTTTTAATTTGTAATCAATGAAGTAAATCAGATGGCGATAAGGCTCTTCCGGGATTTCGACGAAAGGGCTGGTGTCGAGAAAAATCTTTGGATTCTCGATGGTCAGTGGCACTTTTGACAAAAAATGGTTCAACGGAACCCAATCTTCGGTTACCAGGGAATAGTCTTCGCTGAAATTGATAGCGTAGTAAACCAGTGAGTCCTGGTTGCGGGCAAAGTTTTTCCTGAAAAGTTTAACCATCGGATTCAATGCCGGTGAATCGCTTCGCATCTTGATGTAGAAAAACCGGATGATATCATCTTTCAGGACAAAGTTTTCGATGTTTTCGTTGTAGTAATCTTCCAACTCACTGTCGCTTATAAGGGTATCAAGGTTTTGGCGCACCAGTTCACTTTCGTAGGCATATATAACCAACGAATTGCGATACTCTTCCAGTTGTCTCGTAAAATCTTTCTGCTGACTGGTAAGGTTTTTATCGGCCTGCGATAGTAAAAGCTGATTTTTGATCCAGTTGTTGATGAAACTGCTGATGATGGCCATGCTGTCTTCT
Source organism: Bacteroidales bacterium (assembly GCA_036794825.1). Lineage (GTDB taxonomy): Bacteria > Bacteroidota > Bacteroidia > Bacteroidales > 4484-276 > RZYY01. The sequence continues at coordinate 117,103 of DAIRGA010000001.1, forward strand.
GAAGTGGCATCTGCCGGAACCAGGCCGGCCATATCCGATTCATACAGATATTTACCCATGACTCGCGCTACAGGCTTCTCGCCTCGTACAGGGCGGTTTTCGCTGCATGAACTGAGAATCAGAAGGAGGAAGACGGAAAGGATGGAAAATTTCAAGACCGGCAACTATTTTATTTGCGAAAGAACGTCCTGGTTAATGGTTACAGTATATTTTTCCCGCAATTGTTTGAGCCATTCTTCTTCAAGATAGTTTTGATAATCAGCCGTTATGATACCCCGTGCTTCACTGAGGGTCTTTGGTTCCGGTTCAGCAATACTCCTGATAACAGCAAAGCCAAAGCGCTCTTCAGATTCTTGAATTATGGGTGATGTGCCGGGTTTCCATTCAACATTATCTATTATGTAATCTTCGCCTTTCGGGAATTTCTTTTCAACAACAGTGATGGTGTTCATGGTGTCTGACACAAATGCTTCTTTGATCTGATCTGCACTCATTCGTTCGCCGGCCATTGCAAGGGCCTTTTCGGCGCCGGCTTTGGTGTTGGAAACAAACAGAATGGATTCAGCGCGTGTGTCCCATAAATATTTACTACTGTTTTTCTCATAAAACTCCTTTAATCCGGTGGTATCTTTTATGGCTTTGCTCCAAACTTTTTGATCCGTCAGCTCGAAAAGGAGAATGCCATCACGGTATTCCTTAACCAATGCCCTGAACTCGGGATATTTATCTTCCAGTCTTGCATCTTCGTACTGAATGGCTTTATCATCAATGAATTTATCAAACAAGCGGTCAACAAATTGCTCATAGGTCTCTTTTTGATTGATTGACTGATTTTTAGCAATGAACGCTGCAAATTCCTGCTGGTTGTATTGCTCTTTTCCAAGACTGGCGATTACGCCACTGAGCCCTGCTGCTTTTTCAACTTCCCATTTACGGTTGTAGAGGCTCGAATCCATTAATGGATAAAAGGCGGCCACAGCCGGGTCAAATTTTTTGAACCCGGCTTCCTTTTTTATTTTGGTAATAACTGCTTCTTTGCTCAGGTCGGCGCGCGAATCCTTGGTGAGGCTTTGTTTCAGGCCGGCTTTTTCTTCTTCGTAAGTTCCTATCGGTTTGCGGTCGAGCAGTTTGATGATGTGCCAGCCGTAAGAGGTAAGCACCGGTTCTGAAATCTGGCCGGTATCCTTTATCATTCTGATCCCATCAATAAATTGAGGCACCATCCTGTTGGAACTGAACCACGGCAGCGCTCCGCCATTCATCGAAGAACTCTTGTCGTCGGAGAGTTTGCGCACAAGTGTGTCCCAATTGGCGCCGGCTTTAAGCGCTTTGTAAATGGAATCGGCTCTCAGCTTGAGTTTTGCGTTGTTTTCTTCGGTAGGATCGGCAGGAACCTGCAAATAGAGATGAGCCACCTGGACTTTTCCGAGCGCTGGTTTTTTGGCTGCAAGCTTCACCAGGTGGTAGCCAAATTGGGTTCTGACCGGTTGTGAAACATCGCCTACTTTCAGGCTGTAGGCTGCTTCCTCAAAAGGATAAACCATATCGAAAACCGAAAAATATCCGATGTCTCCCATATTTCCTTTGCGTGCCGGCTGGAAACCCCGGGCTGGCATATCGCGGGATGATGGATCGTCAGAAACCTCGGCGGCCACTACGTTGAAGTCCTCTTTGTTTTTTACAATTCTGTTCCTTATTTCGGCGATTTTCTGGTAGGCCTCCATGGTATCAGCCGGGGGTGCAAACTGGTCGAGGGTAATAAGGATATGGCTGGCTCTTACATCCCACTTTTTGCGTTCGTAGGCCTCTTCCAAAAGCTTGTTGTTCAAATTTTCGTCAACAAAATAGGGCTTGGCAAGCTGATCACGGTATCCTTTCAGCTCATTGATGAACGATTGAACTGTATCCAGTCCGAGGTCTTCGGCTTCTCTAACCTTGAGTTTGAAATTAATATACAATTCGAGATAATCTTCAAGTGACTTGCGATCGAGAACTTCGCCTTCAAGATTGTTTTTCTTGTAAACCGACATGAACTCCGAAACCGTGATGTTTTGTTTGTCAATAGTAAGCAGCGTCGGGTCATTTTGCTGTGCCGGGGCTGCAGCCGGGATGAGCAGGATGGCTACAATGACTGATTTCAGTGTGGTGATTAGTAGTGAATTTCTCATTGCTTTACTCTGATTTTGCATTTTCTAAATGATTATTGTTGTTGAATTTAATATTTCAGCTTTAGGATTTCAAATACGACGAAAAAGCCTGATTATTATTTGATAAACTCCGGAGACCGCTAAAACTTACTGTAATTTGGGGCTTCGCGGGTAATAGTGATGTCGTGAGGATGGCTTTCAACCACTCCGGCAGCGGTTATTTTGATGAACTTTGCTTTTTGAAGTTCACTGATGTTGCGCGAACCGGTGTAACCCATTCCCGCCCTCAGGCCGCCAACCAACTGATGAATCACTTCGCTGAGGGTTCCTTTGAACGGCACCCTGCCGACTATTCCTTCAGGCACCAGCTTTTTGATGTCATCCTCCATATCCTGGAAATATCGGTCTTTTGATCCCGATTGCATGGCTTCAATAGAACCCATACCCCGGTAAGTCTTGTATTTTCTTCCTTCAAAAATGATGGTGTCGCCGGGCGATTCGTCCACACCGGCAAAAAGTGAACCGGCCATGATGGAGTGTGCTCCTGCTGCGATGGCTTTGGCAATATCTCCGGTATAGCGTATCCCGCCATCGGCAATAACCGGGATGCCTGTATCCCGGATGGCGTTAGCAACTTCGTAAACGGCGCTGAGCTGTGGTATTCCCACTCCGGCAATGATGCGGGTTGTGCAGATCGAACCCGGTCCGATTCCTACTTTCACAGCATTTGCCCCTACCTTTACCAGGTCGCGTGCGGCTTCGGCTGTACCGATATTTCCGACCACCAGCTGAAGATCGGGATATTTGCGGCGGATAATTTTTGTTGTTTCCATTACGCCGCGGGAATGACCGTGGGCTGTGTCAATCACGATGGCATCTACCTGGTTGGCTACCAGCTCATCAACCCTGTCAATGGTATCCCCGCTGATACCAACAGCGGCAGCAACGCGGAGGCGGCCGCGCTCATCCTTGCAGGCATTGGGCCTGGCTTTGATTTTAATAATGTCTTTGTAAGTAATTAGTCCGACCAGCTTAAAATCTTTGTCCACCACCGGTAGCTTTTCAATCCTGTGTTCCTGCAGAATGTCGCCAGCCTTTTCAAAATCGGTGAATTCGGTAGTGGTTACAAGGCCTTCTTTGGTCATTACCTCATCCACCGGACGATGCAGGTTCCGTTCGAAACGTAGATCGCGGTTGGTAATAATCCCCACAAGCCGGTTGTCGTTGTCAACCACTGGAATCCCTCCGATGCCGTACTCCTTCATGATGTAAAGTGCATCTTCCACCCTGGCATTTTTCTTAAGTGTAATCGGGTCGAGGATCATTCCGTTTTCGGCTCGCTTTACCTTTTTTACTTCGATTCCCTGCCTGGCAATATCCATGTTTTTATGCAAAACTCCGATTCCACCCTCCTGGGCAATGGCGATAGCCAGCTTATGTTCGGTAACTGTGTCCATAGCAGCCGAAACAATTGGGATGTTCATACGGATGCCGCTGGTGAAAAGCGTGTTGAGTTCAACTTCACGGGGAAGCACCTCGCTGTAAGCAGGCTGCAGCAGCACATCGTCGTAGGTTAAGCCTTCGCCGGTGAATTTATCTTGAGATTGAGCCATTTGCAGTTTTACTAAAATTTGGGCAAAAGTAGGCATTTTCCATTGAAATTGAGAAGAATGGAATCCCTCAGCCCGAAAAACACGTTGATGCACTGATAATTGATTTATTTTGCCAAAAAACTGATTCCGATGGAACAACCGGCTAATCTGTTCAATATCAGGGTGTACGGTATAGTCATGAACGAGCAGCATGAAGTATTGCTAACCGACGAGTTCCGGTTGGGCATGAGGATGACCAAATTTCCGGGCGGTGGGTTGAATTTCGGCGAAGGAACACTTGATTGCCTGCGCAGGGAATTCAGGGAAGAGATGGGTCAGGAAATCGAAATCCTCAGCCATTTCTACACCACCGACTACTTTCAGCAAACCCGGCTGCTGAAAGTACCGCAGCAAATGATCAGCATTTATTACTTCGTCAGGCCACTTAATCCGGTGACGATTGAGGTTGCTTCAAAACCATTTGATTTTGAAAACACTGATGGCGCTCAGTGTTTTCGCTGGGTGAAACTGGATGAAATTACAGAAGATGACCTTACTTTTCCGATAGATCAAAAAGTGATAAGATTACTAAAGGAGATATGCCAAACCTGATAAGCAGTTGAGTGTGAAACACGCTTTACTGATAATCAGTTATCTTCCTGAGTCCGGTAAAGGAATTTATCTCCGGTGGTTTCGACGATCAGCCTTAGCCACCATTCGGGATATTCAGGATGAATGACAATGGGATATTTGCCGTATTTATTGGTTAGAAATTCACCGTTTTCCTCCTTTTTAATGTTTCCATCCATAAATTTAACCAACAGGAAGCGAAAGAGTTCTTCCCATCTCTCCACGGTGTAATTGCCCATTTTCACCGAAAAATCCGTGATAAAATCTCTGCCAAGCTCCGGATCTTTTTGGTAAAGATCAGTTGCCGCTTTGTCAATTGCCGGAACGAATGCCATAAAGCGGCTTTCGAGTTCCGACTGCACTTTGAGTATGTCAGGCAGCATCAGGCTGTAGCGGAGGTAGGCAAAGTTGGCTACCTTGTTGAAAGTCCAGAAAGCCGAATTATCCGAGTATTCAATTATGCTGCCATTGCCTTGGGCGAAGGTTTCGGGAGTGTGCCTGATTCCGGCATACATCGGAACATAAACGGTAGTATTGGCATCGTCAACGCCAAACCAGATGATTCCACCGACGTGATCGGGATAGTTGCGGCGCGACTGGGTGATGAATGAAAAGGCGGTTTGCTGGGTAGCAGTGGTACGTTCATGAAAGTAGGTTTTCCCATCAACCTTCCAGGTGAGCGGACGCCAGCGGTAAGGCGCTCCCCACGGACCGGCGCCGATATCCTGCGACATGTCGTACTCAGTACCCTGAAGGTAGTCGCGCTTGAAACTCATCAGATCCTGAACCGATAACTTCCGTTCGGGCTTTATATAGAGCGGCATACGGTTGCTCAGGTTGTTGCCGAGGGCATAATCCTCAAACATTTCCATTTCACTGTTTACCTTCCGAAACATTGACCAGACGCGTGCCTCACAAAAACGTGCCGCCCCAAAGTTGATCGGTGCATATACATCAGAAAAACTGAAATCTTTGTCCTCACCTGTAAAATAACCTTTTTTGCGGGCAAAAGTGATTACATCGTGAGCATAGATGACCCCGATATCCGGATTGGTAATTTTATCCCAACTCTTTGAACTGATGGAGGTAACGCCGTCTTCCAATGGGAAATTCATAATGCGGGCATGGTTGGCATGCGCCGAAATGTAACCATCGGGAATTCTCACCGCAACCCAAACAGCTCCTTTATCGGCATTGAAATACTCCTTTTTTTTCTTATCGTACTGCCAGTCAGTGCCTTTGCCAATTATTTCCATGATCCAGACTTCATAGGGATCGGCGATGGAAAAAGATTCCCCGTCGCTGTAATAACCATACTCCTCCACCAGTTTGCCAATTACCATTATGGCTTCACGGGCGGTGGCGGCGCGTTGCAAAGCAAGAAACATTAGGCCGGCATAGTCCATTAGCCCGGTTGAATCTTGTAATTCTGATCTTCCACCGAAAGTCGTTTCGCCGATGCCCACCTGCTTTTCGTTGATAAATCCAACAACCGAGTAAGTAAACGGTGGATGGGGAACCCTGACCAACGGCTTATGGGTGCTGCGGCAGAACATTTCGAAGTAAGAACCTTCGGGCTTTGAGCCTCCTTCAAAATAGTAGAGTTCGCCGTAACGGATGTGCGAATCGGCGGCATAGCTAATCATCGAAGAACCATCAACCGAAGCGCCGGGAGTTACCAGATAACTGGTGCAGGGATAAACCAGGGTTGAAATGAGTGAAAACAAAAAAGTAACCGACAAAAATCTTTTTATCTGCATAAAATCTGAATTTTTGAGTTTGGCCGGCAAACCTACATATTTTTTAGGTAAAAATCAGGTCGGATTCAGTAGTTATAGCCCCGTGGTACAACTGTCTCTTAAAGACTGGATAAGTGGACACCGTGAATTGAAAATCAATTTCTTCACTTACTTTTGTCCGAAATTCATCGCTTATGAGTAAAATCCGAATGGAGATATGCGCTTACAACATCGAATCAGCAATGATTGCGCAGGAATCGCCGGCCGACAGGGTGGAGCTTTGTGCAGGCCCGGCAGAAGGGGGTACAACCCCCGGCCCTGGAACAATAAAGCTTGCCAGGAAATTTCTTTCCATTGATCTCTTTGTGATGATACGGCCGCGGGGCGGAGATTTCCTTTACACCGAAAATGAGTTTGAAACCATGATCCAGGACATCATTTTTGCAAAGAGCGCCGGCGCAGATGGTGTTGTGTTTGGTTTGCTGAATTCCGACGGGACCGTTGACCGGGAGCGAACCTCAAAACTTGTGGAAACTGCCTATCCTCTGAAAGTCACTTTTCACCGCGCTTTTGATCTGACCCCCGATCCTTTTCAGGCACTGGAAACAATAATTACCACCGGAGCTGAAAGGATACTGACCTCCGGGCAAAAACCAACAGCAATGCTAGGCGCAGCGCTGATTGCCGATCTTAATCGGTTTGCTGACGGCAAAATCGCTATTATGGCCGGAAGCGGGATTAACGATTCGAATGCCATGGAGCTGATTTCGGCCACGGGAGTTAAGGAGATTCATTTGTCAGCCAAAAAATTTTTTCCTTCGGGAATGCTTTTCCGGAATTCTGACGTTGCAATGGGCGCTGCGGAAAGTGATGAATACGCTGTTCTAAAAACTGATAGTGAGATGATTACCAGGATTGCTGAAAAAATCAGGAATGCCTTTTAATTCAAATTCTTTTACCGATGACAGCCACGATAAGATTTGCCGAGATCAACGACCTTCCCCGAGTTGTAGAGATTTACAACCAGGGAGTAGTCGCCGGGAATGCCAATGCTGATGATACTCCGGTTACAGTGGATCAACGGGTCAATTGGTTTCTCGACCACGATAACAACAGTTTTCCGGTTTACATCCTTGAACTGGATCAAAAAATCATTGGCTGGGGAACGCTGAGCAGCTACCGGAATGGCAGGAATGGACTGCGCACCACGGCCGAGATAAGTTACTATATTGATTATGAATATCATGGTAAGGGGTATGGAAAATTGCTGATTTCACACATGATCACCGAAACCAGACGGCTCGGAATTCAGCATCTCTTTGCCATAATGCTGGATATCAACCCGGTGAGCGAAGCAATTTTGAAGCAATTTGAATTCGAAAAATGGGGACATCTGCCAAAAATTGTCAACCTTCATGGTAAAATTTGTGGTCAATTGATTTATGGCAAAAATCTCAATGTCAGCTCAGCAACTTGATTTTAGCCTAAAAAATCTCTATGACGTCCTTTCAAATAATACCGACCTTACGGTTGGGTGAAAAACCAGGCTCACGGCTTTAGCCCCCGAAGAATTTAAAGAAATCAAAGTCTTTAAAATGAAATTTGCCGATAACCGTTACTTTTGGCTGCAATTAGAAATAACATGGTAAAAGGTTTCAGAGGAAGGCTTTTTGATTTCCGATCCGATTCCGATATTTCCGATCTGGGAAATGGATTCCGTTTTTTTGAAGACGGGCTTCTTGTAGTGGAGAATGGAAAAGTGATTGCTGCCGGTGATTACACACAGATTATCAAACAGATAAACCAGGAAATTGAGGTGGAATCCTTTGGGAAGAGTTTTATTTTTCCCGGTTTTGTTGATGCCCACGTTCATTCAGTGCAGACCAAAGCCATTTCTTCCCATGGCAACCAGCTGCTCGACTGGCTGGAAACCTACGTTTTTACAAACGAGAGTAAGTTTAGCGTGCCAGAATATGCTGACCATCATACCCGGTTCTTTTTCGATCAATTGCTGAAAAACGGAACCACCACGGCGGCAATATATCCCGCTGTGTTTGATGAGTCGGTGGATGCTGTTTTCAAAATTGCACACGAATTGAATATGCGGGTGATTGCCGGAAAGACCTGGATGGATCGTAACGCGCCACAAAATCTTATCGAAAAACCCCATCAATCCTATGAATCAACATCAATCCAAATTGAAAAATGGCATGAAAAAGGCCGCTCACACTATGCTATTACACCCCGCTACGCCATCACCTCTTCCTCGGAATCGCTCGAGTTGGCCGCTTCTCTTCTGAAAGAGCATCCCAGACTTTACGTCCAGACCCACATCTCGGAAAACAAGCAGGAAATAGAAGTGGTCAACAATCACTACAACCATCACAAAGGTTATCTCGATGTTTACGACAGTCATGGGCTTCTTACTCCCCGAACCCTTCTAGGTCATGGAATTTACCTCACCGACCCCGAGCTTCAACGGATTGCAGCAGCCGGAGCCGCCATAGTACACTGCCCCACCTCCAACCTTTTCCTGGGTAGCGGGCTTTTCGATTATCACAAGGTATTAAACCATAAAATTGCCCTCGCTATTGGCAGCGATGTCGGTGGTGGCACAAGCTTTTCGATGCTCCGAAACCTGCATGATGCCTATAAAATCTCTGCTTTGAAAAACAATCTACGGGAAAACCACAACGGTCATTTCACTACCCTGGATCCGCTTGAGGCCTTTTACCTGCTAACCCTTGGCGGAACAAGGTCACTTTCGCTCGATCAGTATATCGGGAACTTTGATAAAGGAAAAGAGGCTGATTTCGTGGTAATAGACCCGACCATGAGCCAACTTCTAAATTATCGTATCGAAGGAGCAGACTCACTGGAGGAAGTTTTGTTTGCTTTAATGATGATGGGAGATGAGCAGATTGTACAAGCTACTTTTGTTTTTGGGGAAAAGGTGGCCGGAAAATGATTTACCAGGAAAACCCAAATCTATAATCCAGAAAATCAGCTACAAGACCATGTGATTTCAGGCTTATCCCAGTGGTCAGTTTTTTTGTGATGAGGAAGTCGAGAAAATAGCGCTGGTAAATATCCGATGCCCCGCCGTAGTGATTGTAAACGTAAACGGCATAATGCTGCCGGAAAATGAATCTTCCCATAAGGAAATTATTTCCAACAAAAAATCCTGTCTTCCTAAATCCTGTGTTCTCAACATCCTACAAATTTTTTTCCTTTTTCCGCCCTGTCCAACCTCCCACTGAATGAATAACTTAATTTTTGCTGTACACCAAAGTATGGTTCAATTAGAAAGAGGGTGTTGAACCCTTATCCGAGGAATTCAGGACTGTCAGATTTCCACTAAGTTGCGTTGATACCCAGCCTGGGAAAGTAGAGGTATTGGTCGTGGACTTTTTTTGAAGTGTAATTCCAGCTTGCCTCCAGCCCCAGACCGAATGGGTAAGAATCTTTCACAGGGTATAGATCTTCGGAGTGAAGAATGAAAAAGCCATCATGAGACTTAACACCCAAAACCGGCCGGTAATGATCTTTTTCAAGCCTTTCAGCGCCGGTACTGGTATCGAAACAAGCATTATCTTATAAAAGATCAAATATATGACCTTGAAAGATATCAAAATCATACCTTAGAATTAAGGTGAAAATTGCATGGCAGGTGAGGTTTTAGAAACTATGTCAAAGGGTCAGATGAATAGTCTCATTGTTGATCCTCGTCCACAAGAAGTTTAAACCCGCTTCCATGCACGTTAATTATTGATATGGAAGGATCGGAGGAGAGGTATTTTCTGAGCCTGGCAATGAAAACATCCATGCTCCGGCCAATGAAATAATTATGGTGTTTCCAGATTTGATTAGCCGCATCATCTCTCTTTACCACATGATTTTTGTTTTCGTAAAGCATCTTTAGCAATTCAGCTTCCTTTCGGGTGAGATAGATTTTTTCGCCTTTCACCAGAATGGCAAGGTTTCCCATATCAAACTCCACCGAACCAATCAATACTACCTGATTACCCATGACACTTGGCGCCGTTAGGTTGCTGCATCGCTTCAGCACGGCTTTTATCCTCAGGTTGAGCTCATCAGTGCTGAAAGGCTTGGTAATGTAATCATCACAGCCAACTTTGAATCCTTTCATCAGATCCTCCTGGAGAGATTTTGCCGTCAGAAAAACAATCGGAACCTCAGGATTAATCTCTCTTATCTCTCTGGCGAGGGTAAATCCATCCTTTTTGGGCATCATCACGTCGAGGATGCACAGATTAAAAAAGGTTTTCCTGTAAGCTTCCAGCGCTTCTTTCCCATCGCGGCAGAGTGTAGTGTGATAGCCTTTAATGGTGAGAAAGTCGGTTAATAATAGCCCCAGATTCAGATCATCTTCTGCAATCAGAATAGAGATGTTGCTTGTTTCCTCAGTAACTTTTTTCATTTTTTCAGTTCATCAATTTTTTTGAATGGCATAAAAACCAAGAAAGAACTCCCTTTCCCCGGAGCGCTTTTAACCTGGATGGTTCCGCCATGCGCCCCAACAATTCTTTTGACATAATAAAGCCCAATGCCAAAGCCTTTTACATCATGAATATCGCCGGTTGAAACACGGTGAAACTGCAGGAAGATTTTCTCAAGATTGTGCTGTTCTATGCCAATCCCCTTATCTTCAACGTAAATAGTTAGCCCGTCATTGCTACTGTGAGTCGAAACGGTGATTTCAAGCTTTTCCGGAGAGTATTTAATGGCGTTATCTATCAGATTTTGAATCACATTGGCAAAATGGTTGTTGTCGGCATAAATAATCATATTGGCCGCATTGAGCCTCGTTTGGATCATACCGCCCCTGTTTGCAATATTGATTTCGAATTTTCTGACAACATTCCTGATGATATCGTGAGCGTTGATATTATCTAACTTCAGTTTAAAATCGCTGCGTTCGAGCCGGGCTACTGTAAGCACATTATCCACCTGATCGCGTAGCCGAATGTTTTCTTCGTGAATAATACCGGCATATTGCGTAATTTTTTCCGGTTGTTCTATAATGGTCGGGTTCATCAGCATTTCGCTGGCCACCGAAATGGTAGCTATTGGCGTTTTGAGCTCGTGGGTCATATTATTTACAAAATCATGCTTCATTTCGGATAGTTTCTTCTGTTGAAATAAAATCGTGATGATGTACCAGAACCCAAAAATGATAATGAGAGTGAATATCACCGAGCTGATGATGTTGATCTGCAACTCATGGATAATGAACTGTTGCTGACGTGGAAACAGCACCGAAAGCATAAACTGATCTTCCTGAAAAACACATGAAATAGGCGCCTTGTGGGGCGAATTAAGAATTTCCTCATCCAGTCCGGTGCAGTTGCAAATCACAAACTCATTGGTTTCGATTTCAAAAATGGCATAATAGATCTTCTGATCAGCAAAGGAATTTCGGAACTCGTTCTGAATCATCGAGTCAATAATGGCAGGATCGAGGTGCTGAATGAAATACTTGTGCTCCGAAACCGATTCCTCCTCTTCTGAAATATCATATTGATGGTTGTGAAGGTTGCTTTGCAGAAGCATTATCTGGTTTACCACCCTCTTTAAACCCACCGCAAGATTCTGGTCAAGCAAGTCGGAACGAAGCTTCACAGATTTGGTAACCCAAATAGATTGTGTGACGATTACACCGAGCAACGCTATGGATGTGAGAAGGATAGCTATCGTTATTTTCCTTTTTTTCATAGATCAAAAGTATGGAGAATAGCGGGGAAAAGTCGTTTTTAACATTTCATTAACAGTATTTAACAACCCGTTAACATTTGCCCATAAACCGGAACTTATTTTTGCAACGTAAAAATTATCAACAAAATTTAATCATTTAAATCATGAAGAAAATATTATTAGTACTCAGTTTGGCTCTTTTCCTCGGAACAGCCTTTGTAACCGTTAGCAAAATCCAGCAGGTAAATGCAGCCACATCCGAGTTGGCATTTTTAAACGATGATGAACCAAAGAAGGAAGCATCAACAAAAGACGCGAAGGCAACAAAATCAGGTTGCTCATCAGCTGCAAGCTGTGACAAAACCAAATGCGCCAGCAAAGCCGATGCATCAAAAGATGGTTGCTGCAGCAAAACCAAAGCTTCTTCAGCCGATGCAGGTAAAGCAGCTTGCTGCAGTAAAGAAAAAGCAGTCGTAAACGATAGCGATAAAAAATAAGTTAGAGAGAGAGGTAATTTTTTCATTTCATTTTTTTGGCCCCGCCACCCGGCGGGGTTTTTTTTTGATACCGGTTTTTCGCGAAGGACATCCCATAAAGCTCAATATAATTTGCTGATAATCAACGTGAAGATGAATTTTTCGTCATCGGAGTTAACAACTATCTGTCGGATGTGTTTTATCGGATGTTTCCACTGTTTAATTCCTTCTTATGGATTGTTTACATCAGAAAATTGATTTGTCGGTCATCAGAACCGACTATTTGCAAAAAACGCTGAACGAAGACAGTGTAAGTCAAAATCCGATCATTCAGTTTCATCTTTGGCTGAGCGAAGCTATTAACGCTGACATCAACGAACCGACAGCCATGATACTGTCCACCGCCGGTAACAACAACCGCCCGTCAGCACGGGTCGTTTTGTTAAAAGAGGTGGACGAGTCAGGATTCACATTTTTCACAAATTACCTTAGCAGGAAAGGCAGGCAAATTGCTGAAAATCATTATGTAGCGCTCACTTTTTTCTGGAAAGAACTCGAACGCCAGGTTAGGATTGAAGGGGAAGCTGAGCGAATTGACCCAAAGGAGTCGGATGATTATTTTCATTCCCGGCCTTACGAAAGTCGCTTAAGCGCCGCAGCATCGCCGCAAAGCGAAAAAATTTCGGGTCGGGATTACCTCGAAAAACTAATAGAGAACCTTCGGGAGAAATTTTCTGAAGCCCACCTTCCTCGCCCCGAAAACTGGGGAGGTTACCGTGTAAAACCCTGCTTGATAGAATTTTGGCAAGGCAGAAACAACAGGCTGCACGACAGGGTGGTTTACGAACTTCAATCGGAAGGCGGTTGGCAAATCAATAGACTGGCTCCATAAATCAGTAAAAATTCAAATGCCCTGAGAATGGAGTATGTGGTTTATCAAGCCCGACTATAGCGATCAAGAGTGCTTCATTATAGGATAATTCCGGATTTCAAAGTATTTTTGGCCAATAATTTTAGCTCAATGACAGCGAAGGATATAGAAATAATGGCGCCGGTGGGTTCGTACGAATCGCTGATGGCTGCAATACAAGGAGGCGCCAACTCGGTTTATTTTGGAGTGGGTAAGCTAAATATGCGCTCAAGGTCTTCTCAGAACTTTACCATCGAAGACCTGGAGAAAATTTCAGCTATTTGCCATCAGCACAATCTTAAGTCCTACATCACGCTTAATACCATCATTTATGACAAGGAGCTCGAGGAGATGAAGGAAGTGGTGAATGCTGCCAAAAAAAACAACATCAGCGCCATCATAGCTTCTGACCTTTCGGTGATACAATACGCACGTTCACAGGGTGTTGAGGTGCATATGTCAACTCAAACAAACATTACCAACCTGGAAGCTGTTAAGTTCTGGTCATATTTTGCCGATGTGATGGTTACGGCCAGAGAGCTTACTCTTAAGGATGTCGCATCAATAACCCGGAAAATAGAGGAAGAGCAGATCAAAGGCCCATCGGGTAATCTGGTGCAGATCGAGATATTTGTACACGGCGCCCTTTGTATGGCAGTTTCGGGGAAATGTTATCTGAGCCTCGACAACATGAACTCCTCAGCCAATCGAGGCGCCTGCCTTCAGCTATGCCGCCGTGGTTATAAAGTTACCGATCTTGACAGCGAAATCGAGCTGGAAATTGATAATGAGTATATTATGTCACCAAAAGACCTTAAGACCATTCATTTTCTGGATCAGATACTTAATGCCGGCGTGAAAGTACTCAAGATTGAAGGCCGTGGACGGTCGGCAGATTATGTGAAAGTAGTTAGCCGTTGTTATCGTGAAGCCGCAGATGCTTATTTTGTCGGTAACTTTACCCCACATAACATCGAAAAATGGGAAAACCAGCTTGCAACAGTTTACAACCGGGGATTTTGGGATGGATATTATCTGGGTCAGAAACTTGGCGAATGGACCCCGCAATACGGTTCGATGGCCACCCGGCGAAAAATCTACATTGGAAAAGTGACCAACTATTTCAGCCAAATAGGAGTGGCAGAGATCAAAATTGAAACGCACGACCTGGCGGTGAATGACGAAATTCAAATCACCGGACCTACCACTGGCGTTCTGGAGATTAAGATTTCAGATGTCCGGGTAGGGGATAATTCCGTCGAAAAAGCGGTTAAAGGCGATTTTTGTTCCATCGCTACAAACGGGCTGGTGCGCCGCATGGATAAGGTTTATAAAGTGGTGGATGCCGAACCGGAAAATGATTAGCAGATGAAATTGTTCAATTTTCACACCCATTGCCATTATTGCGATGGCTCCTCAGCCCCGGTGGATTATGTTGAAGAGGCCATCCGCCAGGAATTTGAAGCTCTTGGCTTCTCCAGCCACTCGCCTTTGCCATTCGGTAATAAATTTGCTCTGCAGGGAGATGAAAAACTCCTGACATACGCAGATGAAATCCGGCAACTAAAAATCACATTTCAGGATCAGGTCAGCTTGTATCTCGGTCTTGAACTCGATTTTGTTCCGGGGATTACTAAACCGTTCGAATACTTCAGAAGCCTCGTTGGTCTTGATTATACAATTGGAGGGATTCATCTCATAAAAAAACCAGACCAGGATGAGCTGTGGTTTATTGACGGACCTTTGCAACAAACCTATGACGAGGGAATGAATTTGTTGTTCGGTGACGATGTGCGTGCAGCAATTACTACCTACTGGCAGCAGATGAGGGAGATGATTTCTTCCCAAAAACCTAATGTTGTGGCCCATCTTGATAAAATCAAAATGCACAACAAAAACCGCTATTTCAATGAAGATGAAACCTGGTATGTTGATCAGACGGACCTGACCCTCGAATTGATAAAAAAAACCGGAACCATCGTTGAGGTGAATACCCGTGGGATTTACAAAGGCCGGTCTGAGGAGCTATTTCCAGGTATTACAATCCTGAAGAAGATTCATCAACTCGGCATTCCTGTAACGATCAGCGCAGATGCTCACCGGCCGGAAGAGCTTTCAGCTTACTTTGAACAGGCATTTCTTATTCTGAAGAGCATTGGTTTCGACAGGCTGATGTTTCTCACCAGCGAGGGTTGGATTGAGCGACCCTTTTAAATTTCTCTTCATTAGAAAACGACTTCCACATCAGGGCGCAGCGCCTTGAATTTTGCAATGGTTTTGGCCGAAATTCCTGTATTAAAGCACCTTACCTGCTTCAGTCGGGGTAAGTTTTGTAATGGTTTTAGATTTTTGATCCGGGTGTTTATGCAATCAATTTGCCCTAGATTTTCGAGTGTTTCAACCCCTTTAAGGCTTTTGATCTGTGTTCCGGAGCAATTCAGTTTTTTCAGGTTGCGCAGCGGGCCGATCAGTACAAGTTGTTTTACAGAGGTGTTTTGAATATCGAGCACTTCCAGGCTGAGAAGATTGCTCAGTGGCTCGAGAGATACTACCGGATTGGAAATACAGACCAGCGTTTGTAGCCGGCTTAATCCTCTGAGTGGATCAAGTGAAATAACTCTTGTATTGGAAAATTTCAGGTTTTCGAGAAGGATCATTTTGCTCAAAGGCTCAAGACTGATGATTTCGAGCGAGCGTTTCGACATTTCAGCGTTTGCATCAATATCAAGGCTTCTCTGACTGGTTAGTTCATGAAGCTGTTCTCGGCTGAGCGTCGAGTTGGCCGTAATGTAGTTTTCGGCGATAAGTTTCCAGACTTCAGGCAATTCGTCCCACCATTCCCGAAGGGAATCGGTTTGGTAAATTACCAGGCAGGCGGGATGCTTTAGCAGAAAATCCACTATTTCCTCCTGGTTTACAGGCGAATGATCACAATAAACTGTCTTGAGCTCACTAAGTTCCATTATCGGAATTACAGAGGTAACCCCAGTATAATCAAAAGAAAGCCGGGTAAGTTTTGAAAGGTTTTGTAACGGAGTGAGATCGTTGATTTTGGTGTTGGAAAAGTTCAATTCCCTGAGTTCCGAAATCTGGCTAAGCGGCGTAAGGTCAGCAACTCCTGTTCCCTGGCAAAACAATGAATTTAGCATGGTCATGTTGGCAAGCGGCTCCAGCGAAACAATGGCGGCATTGCCGGCAATATTCAGTTCTTTGGTTCTGGTAACATCGTGAAGTTCCTCTTTTGTTGGCGAGGCCGCATTGCTGACTTTGTCGGCAAAAACCGCCTTCCATTCTGCGGGTAGTTCTTTCCACCAGTTAATCAGTTCGGTGGTTTCGTAAATTACCAGAACATTAGGATTCGATTCCATAAAACGCACAGCTTCGTTACGGGTTACACGGGTTTTGTCGCAATAAATCTTTGTCAGCTTTGGCAGGCCGTCAAGAGGACTCAAATCAGCTACAGCGGACTGATCAATAAATAGAAGACTAAGATTCTTCAGATTGCTTAAAGCTGTAAGCGAACCCACCGGTGTGTTTTCAAATTTCAGGAACACAATTTCACTCAAATCCCTGATCGGATTGAGGTCGGTAATTTTTGTATCTGAAAAATCAAGCCGATCAATGTTTTTCAACGTTGCAATGCTGTTGAGATGAATTACACCGGTTCCGGCAATATCTATCTCTTGCAGGCTCTTCAGCGATAAGACCGGATCAAGATTAACAACAAGTGTCTGGCTGATATTGAGTTGTTGCAACAGGCTGAAATTTGCCACGGGTTCGATATCAGTAATTCGTGTGCCACTCAACAAAAGAACCTTCAGCTTGTTGAGATACCTGATCGGATCAAGGTCATCTATCAACGTTTTCGAGCCGTCGAGATACTCAAGATGCGAAAGATTACGCACAGGCATCAGACTTTCTACGGCTGTTTTGCTAAAATTCAGGAACTTGATCCGGGTAATTTTTGTCAACGGATCAAGCGATAGTATTTGTTTATTACCAGCAATATTGATGGTGTCGAGTTGAATGATCTTCAGAATCTGCCTGTCAATAAGGCTTGCAGAGATTTTTCCGGTGTCTGAAAGGGCAATTTTCAATGTGTCGTGTTCGCTAAGATTGAACGCTCCCTGGTTAATTCTCCGGGAAATTAGCAAATTGATTCCGGCGACACTGTCGTTGAACCACAGCACATGCTTCATCTTCAAAGTGTCCTTCAGGGTAATATTCTCACCCAGCACATTACGCCAGGCCAGTGGCAAATCGCTCCACCAGCGTCTCAACTCTTCCCGCTCGTTGAGTTTGGTAGTATAAATGCTCACAATTTTCAAATCCTTGTTGGCATCGTCCAGATTGATTTCCACATACCTGATCCTGTTAACATCCACTTTGTTACCGTCGAGCAGGGTTCCTTTGAGGTTCCGGTTCAGGGTAATTTTGAAATAAAATTGATTGTTCTCAGCCACAAAATGCTCTATTTCCTGGATGGTGAAGGTAAAAACAACATCTTTAAAAAAGAAATCAATGTCTTTCAGATAAGCCTGCACATCTTTATTGAGCGGGACTTCACGGTTTTCGTCAAGGTCATCCTCCACCTGCACCTTTTCATTTTTAAATACCTTCACCCAGCTTTGGTTGATGATGATATCCTTTTCTTTAGTGGTAACCTCAGGATTGCCCAGGGTATTAAAAGTGAACTGCAGGTACGAAATCAGCTGCGTTGCATCTTCTTTATAGCGCGAAATATCTTCGGGTGTAAGCCCCCCCTGCCCGGTAGTTTGGGAACGGAGAAATGTGGAGATTAAGATAAAAATGACGGGAACGAGAATCTGTGTTGAGAAACGCTTGCTATTCATGGTAACAATCACCTTGTTAATTGTCTAAATGATGTGGTTTTTTGAAAATGATTATTCCTTCCGGTAGATAAAATCAATCAGTTTTGTTTTCTGACCATCCTCCAGTTTGATGAGATTGGAAATGAGCCATCCGCGGTTGAATCCCGGACGGTTAAATTCGGCGATTTCCATGTACCAGCCATCCAGTTGGAAGAAATGAAATTTTACTGATGTAACCTGCTGAAAACGAAGCTGTGAGGTGCGGAGTTCGTAAAGAAAAATAGAAAGTTTATCCACCATAAATTCCTGGTTAAAATAATCGCCGATGTTAATGCCGGAGTTGAAAACCCGGTCGAGGTTCATGAAGTCCAGCTCGTGACTCATCGGGTGCAAAAACCGTGATGCCGACAACTCATCTTGCTTGTAAAGATTCTCATAGGGAGAGTAATGCACATCGTTGATAACCCATTTCGATCCGAGGTTCTCCTTGACAAGATTCATGTAGAGGGTGATGTTCACCCGTTCCCGCCCCCGCTGAAACAGGGCATTGGTTTCGCCGAACCATTCTCCTCCATGAAAATCCAGAAATTTTGGGGATTTTGCTTTTATCATATCGTTTACAAAAGCCTCTTTTAGCAGCTCCGGAATACTGCTGTTCGACTGGTCAAACAACATATTAATGTACTTCTTTCTCAACTCGGGCGAACGATAGGATGGATCGGTAGTGGCAAGCCGCACACCGCGCACATCTTCCTCACCGTTGAACCTGCGTATAAACTGGTTCACCTGCTTGGTTTCGGCGTAAAAAGAGGCTTCATCATCGGGTGATTTGCTGTTTCTGTTGAGAAATGTTCCGGGGTCCTGCCCATAGACCTGCAAAGCAACAAAATTGAAAAAGACAACAATGATTTTCAGCATTTGCATCTTTAGAATAATTAATTGATTTGGATTGGTAAACAAATAGCAGTGATTCCCGGATGGTAATTTGTTAATGTAGAAGTGTTCTTTAGCAAAACCGCCGCAAATACATATCTTTCAGAAGATTGAAATGCGGCGGTTGATAATTTTGAAAATCCGCGGATTACGGCATTGTTTCCGAAACCCTGATGTCGCCGAGCAGTACATCCCAGAAACCGATCAATCTTCCGCCGATCTGGGTTTGCTTGCGCTCGACATATACAGTGATGTCTTTTTTGGTAGTATCCACGTAAACGAGGTTATCTCCAACACGACCCTCAAAACGCTGATAGATAGTGATTACACCCACATACCGCCCATCGGGCTGCTTTTCGAGATCGCTGATGTATTCGATATTGTACCACTCGATGGTTACCTTATCGTAATTTAGCGCCATGAGCCTTTCGAGGTAAGTGCGGATTCCCCAGTACTTAATTTCAGAAGTATTCAGCGACGAGACTCCCATCATGGCTCCATCGGCAAAGAGTTCCAACGTGCGGTCTATCACTCGGTTGGCCTCCGACCACGGGGTTCTTTTATCGCCTATAATGCTGATGTATTTACCCAGATCCCTTACTTTTTCCAGGGCAAGGCTGTCGATGGCGTTTTTACGCTGTGGGCTGATGTT
This sequence comes from Bacteroidales bacterium, assembly GCA_036794825.1. GTDB lineage: Bacteria > Bacteroidota > Bacteroidia > Bacteroidales > 4484-276 > RZYY01. Next base: position 136,729 of record DAIRGA010000001.1, read on the forward strand.
GTCCTGGGCAAAGGCAGGAATGCTCATGATTATCGAAAACAATATGATTAATGTGCTGCTCTTCATCTTTCTTACATTTTAATAAGTTCTAACTCAGTGATTTTTCCGTTTGCGTCGTACTGTATATTGTGAACTGCATTCATGTTCTTTTTCTGGTCTTTAAGATATTCCAGGTAACGCCTGATGGTGGTGGGTCTGTCATAGTCCTTGATGTCGCCTTCCATGAAGATAATTACAAGAACGGGAGCGTCGGGCGATGCAAAAAACTTCAAAGCATCATTGATTCTCATATTAGCAATATCAGGGGTAGAAGCCGTTGCGATGGCATCAAAATAGTCTTCAATTTTGCTGAATTTCTGCTCGTCCAGCTTTTTTGCATCCTGTGCTTCTTTCTCTTTGCGCAACCTGTCTTCCTCTTGTTTCTGTAATTCAAGCTTATGGCGCTCGATAGCTTTTTCAGCTTCAATGATAAGCGCATCCACTTCAGCATTGTTGAGATTTAAGGCTTTCACATCTGCTACGATCTTTTCTTTTTGTGAAATGGTCATAGCCCCCTGGTCATTGATTACCATCAGGAGGTCTTTTTTGGCTTTTTCAACTTTATCGGCAAGCTCTTTGGCTGCTTGCTGTTTTGCAAGTTTTTTCTTGCTCTGACAGCCGGTAAATCCTGCGGCCAGCATAACCGCGATAAGCAGAAAAACCAGCCGGATACTCATTAGGTTTTTAATTCGTGCAAGCATAATTTAAGTGATTAATTTATTGATTTTTAGCTACTAAAATTCGTACAAAAGTAACTTTGAACGGGTCAATGGTTTTGGTTCTTGTTCGAAAATTATCCAAAACTTTTCAACACTCCGGATAGCGTTCTAAACGGACTGGCGCTTCAAATTATTTCAAGCTATTGAAGAGCTTGGTTGAGTTCGTAATGAATATTGCCGGATCGCTTACAAGCCATGTGCCAATTGTCTACCTGGTTTTGTAACGGCTACAACCATGAATTGTTCAACAATCAAAGTTTAAGCAGCCCGGAAATTTTTGAAGGGATTACATTCCTGTTTACCATTACATAAACTACCTTGCAGCGCATATAGGCTTCCGATGCATAGAAGAAGCCATCGAAGATGTGTCCGTCGGTTCCCCAGGAATTTTTGATTATGTAATAAGTGTTTCCATTCTGATCTTTTGCCCGCCCGGTGATTTCCATCAAATGGTCGTCGGTGGTGGAATAATCATCAAAGGCGGTCTGGCGGATTTCCTGCGTGATCGTCTTTTCTTTTAACGGTTCAGCGAATGAGAACAGCATTTTGTCTCTTTCGTCACGGGTCAGCGCTTCCCAGCGTTCTTTCTCAGTGCCTGACAGGTCGGGTTTGGTTTCGTCGGGGATGATGGCAATGCCATTCTTCCACGAAAATCCTTTTTCACTGACATCAGCCGAAAATGAGAGTGTGTGTCCCTGCTCGAGTGAGCTGTTTATGATCTCCATCATTTCGTCAAGTTTTACGTTGTAAATCTCACCGAGCATCCAGTTATCTGGGATTTCGATGATAAATTTCCCGTAAAAAGGGTGATGGATAAACGAACCAACTTCGATATAGTCGCTGGTTTTCAACCCCAGTTCATCAGCAAAGGAGCGGGGTGTGTATTCTTTGCCTTTGTAAATGAATTTTTCGGGATAAGGACCCAGGTAGGCATCCAGCAAACCTTCAAATCCTTTCAGCCACACAGGTGTAAGTTTTCGGTTTTTATTCTGGATAACAGCATCAACATAACTCTTGAAAACCTCGTCCATTTCGGCATGAACAAACATTTCATCACCCGAAACAAGTCCTGTGTATGCTTCTTCGGGAACGATGCCATATTTATTGATGATTTCCAATACATCATGGGAAGCGCCGCCTGGCCCAAAGTTTGTCTCCCCGTGCCAGCGAACATACCGGATAGCTTTTTCGAGGTAGGTTTGGCGAACAATAAATGCTTCGGAAAGATCGAGTTCTCCTTTGCCGCTTTTCAGGAGTTGGGATTCTAAAAAAGCCAGTCCCGAATAGCCCCAGCACGTACCGGAACGAAATTGATTTTTCACGGGAGTACAATCAAGGCGAATCTCATCAGTAAAGATGTAGCCTTTTTTTTCGCTTTCGTTCTGAGCGTTTAGAAAATGGATAGAGAGGGTTAACACAATTACAGGTAGCAGATGGGTGTTTTTCATACAGAGTGTGTTTGAAATTCGTTGCAAATCTAACAAAACCGGTATTTTCGGGATAAACAAAAAAGGCTGCCAAACGTGTTAGCAGCCTTTTTTAATACCGGGAAACTTAATTAACCCTCTTCTTCATCAAAATTTCATCATTCCATGTGAAGATTCAACTTAAATCTTTACTGCCGAGAGAATTACAAGTGAAAAAATTAGTTACAAGTCAAGTCAATAAATTCAAAATCTCACACTTCGGCAGCTAGTTCCCCGATACCTTTTAACCTAAAAACCCTGTTCATTATGAAAACCAATTACTCTCTCTTCTTCTATTCGGAAAACAAGTCATCTTATCAAAAAAGAATGAACTGTTTGTGATATTTTGAGAGTTTTATCTCTCAGAATCACGATGCAAAAATAAGTCCGCTCCAGACGCTGTGTTACAGCAAAAAAACGTATTTTTCAAATAGGTAGAATTACCTAAACATGTTGTATTTTCACCAGTCAGCGTCATGATATTTCTTTGCTGATATAGGTATTTCCATTCCTGATTTCCTGCAGCGCATTTCTTAACTCAGTCATGCTGGTATTTACTAAAAGATAAGCGGTGGCTCCGGCATCAATAATTTCGCGCACCAGGGAGATGTCTTTATAGAAGTGTAAGGCTATAATGGGCGCTGTGGGTTGCATAATTCGTACTTTTTTTACAAATTCTCTGCTGTACCTTATCGTTGAAGAAAGATCAATAAGAATGAGCTCAGCATTGTAAACCGCTGATTTATGGCCATTTGAGAAAAGTGTTGAAGGTTTTAGGAAGGTAAAATCGCAAACCCGCTCTTCAACGAGCAATTCACTTACTGCTATACTTATTGATTCATTATCACCGATAATTATTGTGTTCACCGGTTCGCACTGTTTTTAATTGGAAAAGCAGCGCAAAGTAAGGTGAGTTTATGCTTTGATCGCTCACATAAAACACTGATTTGGAGGATAGGTGTATTTACCTAAGGGTGAGAAAAACAATAGAAAGAGCAGCAATTATTTTTTTCTTAAAAGATCATTTTCGATGGCAAATTTTACGAGTCCGGCGGTATTTCTTGAGCCGGTTTTTTCGAGAAGATTGCGCCGGTGAGCATCCACGGTTCGCACACTAATGAAAAGTTTGTCAGCAATTTCCTGGTTTGTGTATTCGTCCACAATAAGTTGTAGCACATCTAATTCTCTGGGAGTCAATGGTATAATTTCTCCACTGATTTTTCCGGTAGAGGTTTTCTTTTTGATCATATCCATGATGATCACATTTTTTACCTCATTGCTGAAGTAGTTTTGCCCGCTCATCACGGTTTCGATGGCTTCAATCAACTCACTGCGGCCTGAGTTTTTTAGAATGTAACCGCCAACTCCGGCTGCCAGCATGTTTTTAATGTGCTCCTGTTCGCTGAGCATGGTCAACGTCAGAATCCTTACTTCCGGAAATTTTTCGGCAACCTTTTTTGCGCAATCCAGCCCGTTCATTATGGGCATATTGATATCCAGAATGATAAGATCGGGAGAAAGCCGTTCGATTTTCTCGATGGCTTCCAGTCCGTTTTCGGCCTGCCCAACGATTTCAAACTTTTCTTCTCCCTGCAAAAGAGAGATAATGCCGTCCCGAACGAGTTTGTGATCGTCAACCAACAGAATTTTTATTTTGTCCAAGGTATTTTCCATCTTTTACAGCGGTATTTGGATTGTTATTGCCGTTCCTTTTCCCGGCACACTGTCAATTTCCGAAATCCCTGACAATGCCATTACCCTGTTACTGATATTCATTAGACCCATCCCTTTAAATGACTTTGTCGAATTCCGGACATCAAACCCCTTTCCATCGTCTTCAAAAGTATAGATAATTTCTTTTTTGTGCAATAGCAGTTGGACGAAAATATGGTTTGCATCCGCATGTTTCAGGACGTTGTTGATGGCTTCCTGCGTGATGCGGTAAAGGTTTAGTTCGATGTTTCGGGGCAGGCGGAACCCCCCTCTTAAATTTTCATAAAATGTGATTTTGACCTCTCCTGACATTTCAATCTGGCTGAAAAGTGACTTTAAGGAGGGCACCAGACCGAAATCATCAATGGCTTTTGGCATGAGGTTGAGGGCTATGTTTCGGCTCTCTTCGATGGCTGAATTCAGGAATGAATATCCTACCATAAATTTCTCTTTTCTGACATCATCCATCTTTTCCACCATGCTTTTCATGGCGCTGAAGTTTAAACTGGCGGCGGTCAGGTTTTGCCCGAGGCTGTCATGAATTTCTTTTGCAACTCTTTTTCGCTCCCTGTCTTCCCCTTCGATAAGCGACCGGATTACCATTTTTTCGGCTTCACGCAGAAGGGTAATATCATTGATTGCTGCAATTACCGTCATTTTATCCTGACTCTCAATCATTTCCGTTCTTACCTCTGCTTTAATGCTCTTTTTTCCTTTGATTAAAAGCGTGATTTCTATGGTCTGTGATAACTCTTTACTCAATTTCTGCTGAAGTTCAGGCAGATTATAATCCGATAAATCAGGGCGGATTTCTTGCAAGTAGATCTTCAGAAGCTCTTTGTGTGTGCATTCAAATAATTTTTCAGCGGCACTGTTGGCATCATAAATCCTGAAATTTTCGAGGCTGAAAATAATCATTGGAACAGGGTTGGTTTCGAACAAAAGCCGGTAGCGTAACTCTGATTGTTCAAGTTTTTTCTGTGCAAGTACCTGATCGGTAATGTTGAACTGGCTTCCCCAGATTCGCACCATCTTATCGTTTTCGAAAATCCCTACCAGATTATTGCTGATATAGAGCAAATTACCGTAGCGATCAATATCCAGCGAAATTTCGTTATTCATCCGGTAGCCGGAAGAAATGAATTTGTTCAGGAAACCGATGTTATGAAGGTTATCATCTCCACCCTGTAACTGTGTGAGTCGGAAGCCCTGCATGTCTTCAGCATTTTGATAGCCATACATGGCTGCAAATGCACTGTTGCAGGTTTTAATGTGACCCTTGTTGAAAAAGATATCAATTTGCTTCTCCACCGGCATGGTAGGTTCCACAGGCACTTCAAGTTCGTAAAGGAAAATTCCTTCGTTGGCAAATTTGATGAAGCTTCGGTAAACGTTAAGCCAGTAATTAAGATCCAGCTCGAGTTGTTTTTTTTCGGTGATGTCCTGCAGTGTCCCAATTAGTCTGCGGGGCTGTTGGTGCTCATCATTTTGAGCAACTTTTCCGATCAGTTGAAACCACCGCCATCCTTTTTCCTTATGTAGCAGTCGGTGTTCTGCTGAAAACGTTTCACTTTCTCCATTGATGAATTTCAGGTATGGCTCTCCCATTTTGATAATATCATCGGGATGAATCATTGAGCCATAGTATACCGAGTCAAATTTTTTGTTCAGATCGGTAAGTCCGGTAATTTTTTTCCAGGTTTCGTCCACAAATACTTCCTTTGATTCGAGGTTATAATCCCACAATCCCAGGTTACCCCCAAGCAATGCAGTTTCCAGTCTCTGGTTGGCTTCAATGAGTTCAATTTCGTAGAGTTTGTCGCTGGTGATATCTTTGGATGATCCAACAATTTCGAGAATTTGCCCGTACTCATCCATGAGCGCATTCACATGATCGAGGAGGTAAACCAATTTTCCGTCCTTTTTTGTGATTACGGTTTCATACTCAATGGAGGTTAAACCGCGCTGAAGGTGTTCCTGAAAAATCTTCTCATTCTTTGAGTAGGTCTCTTCATCTATGAAATCACTGAATTTCTTACCGATCATCTCTTCTGCCTCCAGACCATAAACCTGATTACTGGCCTGGTTTACAAAAGTGATAACTCCGTTTTTATTCACAGTCCAAATAACATCATGCGTGAGTTCTACTATCTTTTTATAGCGCAATTCGCTGGCTTGTAGCTGGTTTTTCAGGGTAACCACAATTTTGATTTGTGCCCTTACTGTCAGGTAAAGAAATAGGGTGGTGAGGCAAATGAAAAGCCATCCTTTGTAGGTTTGCAGGTGCAATGCAATTTTAGTATCAGAAACGAAATAAAGCAGGAGATTATCTGACAGGAGAATCCAGATAAATCCAAAAAGGAAAAAGTAGATGGCGGATTTAAGCGCAGGTCGGTTGTACTCGTTAAATTTGAACATTGCAGGAATTTTTTAATGAAAAAGAACTCCGAAAAGTAACAACAAATTTGAGCGAAAAGAATGTCCCTGATTACTTTTTCTTCAGCATGTTTTTAATCTGGTTTAATTTCATCAGTGCCTCTACGGGAGTAAGGATATCAATGTTGGTGTTTATGATTTCATCCTTAATCTGCAGCAGAAGCGGGTCGTCGAGCTGGATGAAACTGAGCTGGTAATCATCGGTTCTTCGGGGCGAATTCAGTCGTTTGTTCAGCTCGTCCTGGCTGTGGCTCTTTTCCAGAACCTTGAGCATTTGCCCGGCGTGCTCAATTACTTCCGGGGGCATTCCGGCCATTTTAGCCACATGAATTCCGAAACTGTGCTCTGTTCCGCCAGGGACAAGTTTTCGCAGGAAGATGACCTTGTTACCGATCTCTTTTACTGAAACATGGAAGTTTTTGATTCGGTTCATGTTGGCGGCCATTTCGTTCAGTTCGTGGTAATGGGTGGCAAACAGGACCTTGGGCCGGTATGCCGGGTGGTCGTGCAGGTAGGCGGCGATGGCCCATGCAATGGATATTCCATCGTAGGTGGAGGTGCCGCGGCCGATTTCGTCAAGGATGATAAGGCTGCGGTTGGAGATGTTGTTGAGAATGCTGGTGGTTTCGTTCATCTCCACCATAAAGGTTGATTCACCCGATGAAATGTTGTCGGATGCGCCAACCCGGGTGAAAACCTTATCAATCAGGCCGATGGATGCTGATGAAGCCGGCACGAAGCTTCCCATCTGTGCCATCAGCACTGTTAATGCGGCTTGCCGGAGCAATGCAGATTTTCCCGACATATTTGGCCCGGTGATGATGACGATCTGCTGTTTTTTGTTGTCGAGGAAAATGTCGTTGGGAACGTAACCTTCGCCGGGTGGCAATTGTTTTTCGATCACCGGATGACGGCTGCTTTTGATGTCAAGAATGTACGAGTCGTTTATTTCGGGCTTTACGTAACCATTTTCGATGGCTACCGAAGCAAAAGAGATCAGGCAGTCGAGGCGGGCCAGCAGCATGGCGTTGAGCTGCACTGGGCCGGTATAATCGGCTAAAGCAACCACCAGGTCGTTGAATAGCCTGGTTTCGATTTCAAGGATTTTTTCTTCAGCGCCGAGGATTTTTTCCTCGTACTCTTTTAATTCCTGTGTTATATAGCGTTCGGAGCTGACCAAGGTTTGCCTGCGCTCCCATTCCGGGGGTACCTTGTCCTTGTGCACGTTGGTTACTTCGAGATAATACCCGAAAACGTTGTTGAAAGCTATCTTCAGGGAGGTAATCCCGGTTTTCTCGATCTCTCTCTTTTTTATTTTTTCGAGATAATCTTTGCCCGAATAAAGCAGTTCGCGGAGTTCGTCCAGTGGCTCCGAAACTCCCTGTCGGATTACATGTCCTTTGTTAATGAATGCAGGAGGATCGGATTCCAGTTCAGCTTCTGTTTTATTTCTGATTACCTGACATGGATTCAGCTGGTCGGCGATCTTTTTCAGAGGCTCTGATCCTGCAATCGAACACCCCTCTTTGATTTTTTCCACAGCGTGCAGCCCCCTGATGATTTGAACCAACTCCCGGGGATTTACTCTGCCAACAGCCACTTTGGAGATCAAACGCTCGATGTCGCCGATCTGCCGAATATTGTCCTTCAGAATTTCAGTAAGTTCCGGATTGCTGATAAGGTACTCTACTACGCCGTGTCGCTCTTCGATGCTTTTTCGGATTTTGAGCGGCATCGTAATCCATTTTCGCATCATCCTCGATCCCATCGGCGAAATCGTTTTATCCATGACCTGGATGAGGGTAGCAGCATTTTCGTTTGGCGAATAAAGCAACTCGAGGTTGCGAATAGTGAATTTATCCAGCCAGACATATTTATCCTCTTCAATTCTCGAAATTTTTCTGATGTGTCCTAATTCATGATGCTGCGTTTCGTTGAGGTAATGAAAAGCAGCGCCGGCAGCAATTACACCAATGCTCATCTCCTCCACACCAAAACCTTTCAATGTGTTGGTACCGAAGTGTTTTAGCAGAAGGTCGCGGGCAAAATCTTCGGTAAATACCCAATCGTCAAAAGTGGTGAGGTAAAATTTCTCGCCAAACTCTTCGATAAACTGGTGGCGCTTGCTTTTTTGCAGGATGATCTCGCTGGGCTTAAAACTTTGCATTAGTTTATCGAGGTATTCATTGGAGCCCTGTGTCAGGTAAAACTCGCCGGTGGAGACATCAAGAAAGGAGATACCGGAATTTTTTGGAAGAAGGTGGATGCTTGCCAGGAAGTTATTCTCTTTGTGATTGAGCACTTTATCGTTAAATGAAACCCCCGGCGTAACCAGTTCGGTCACGCCACGTTTCACAATTTTCTTGGTAAGTTTGGGATCTTCCAGCTGATCGCAAATGGCAACCCTTTGGCCTGCCCTGACCAGCTTTGGAAGATAAGTATCAATAGAATGGTGAGGGAAGCCCGCCAGCTCGACAAATGAAGCTGCTCCGTTGGCTCTCCTCGTAAGCACAATCCCCAGTATATTGGAGGCTTTTACCGCATCTTCGCCGAACGTTTCATAAAAATCGCCAACCCTGAAGAGCAGCAGCGCATCAGGGTATTTTGTTTTGATGGCAGTGTACTGCTTCATCAATGGCGTTTCCATCGCCTCTTTGGATTTCTTTGTGGTCAATCGGCTAAATTTTGAACAAAAATAGTTTTATCATCAAACTTACAGGAACTATTTACCACTTGATTTTGCAATAAAATTGTATTTTTGCCGCAGTTTTACTGAAAAACGTTCGGGGTGTGGCGCAGTTGGTTAGCGTGCTAGACTGGGGGTCTAGAGGTCGCGAGTTCGAGTCTCGCCACTCCGACAAAAGCAATAAGCCACTCTGTAAGCAGGGTGGTTTTTTTTCGATCTGTTTGAAAAATTTTCCAATTGCAAAATCAAAGCTTTGATGGTGGCCGGGACTTTTGCTCCAGACAGATAACTTTCTCTACATTTGCACAAATCAATATGTAGTGGCAGGCATTAAAATCTTCGGTATCAGAGCAATGAAACCTAACAGAACTGAGGGATTCGTTTTTGCGATGATAATTCTTTTGTTCTGGATCTATCTCTTTTTTCGTGCAATCTTAATCCAACCGATGCACGACGAAATTGCCACCTTTTATTATTTCGTTCAACCCGGACAGTTCATCCCCTATCATTCCGACTGGACAACCAATAACCATATTTTGAATTCGGCGCTGACTTTTGTCAGCTTTCATCTTTTCGGGTCGTCGCCGCTGGCATTGCGCCTGCCGAATCTTTTGTTCTTTCCACTGTTCGGTTTTTTTATCTGGAAAATCAGCGCCTTCCTTCGCAGCCCGCTGATGAGGTGGGGATTTCTGATCTGTTTGTTGTTTATCCACAACTACATCGAGTTCTTTGCAATGTCGAGAGGTTACGGGCTGGCGCTGACAATGCTGGTGGGCAGTATCTGGTTCACTATGAGGGTGTTTGTTGCGCCGGATGTAAAAAATCAGATTCTGGCGATTGCGTTTGGAGTGCTTTCGGTTAGCGCTATTCTGATCAACATAAACTCGCTGATCGTGGTTATGAGCCTTCTGCTTCTTAAATCTGTTTCCGATAAAAACCCGCGAACAATTCTATCAACCATTGCTGTAATGATTTTGGGGATTATCCCGATGCTGGCTGCGGTCTGGTATCTTTTCGATCTGAATACGGCCGGCAGACTGGATTACGGCGGCACGGAAGGATTCTGGACGACTTCGGTTAAAGACCTGACCAACATGCTTTTCGGTAAGTGGTCATTCCTGGCAGATGCATACCTTATATTAATGTTACTCCTGATTGCGATTGCGGTGGTGATGATTTTGTACAGAAATGCCACTCTCCAAAAGAATCTCCGTCTCCTGCTGTCTCCGCAATGGGTTTTCTTCTTCCTGCTGACAGGCAATCTGATCGGGTTTTTTCTGGAACATCACCTGTTTGGTGTGCTTTACCCGGGCAACCGCACATCAATGCAGCTCATCATCCTTTTTATCGGTACTCTCTTTTTTATCTTCGATAGTGTTGATATTCAATTTAGAAGGGTGTTTATCCTGACACTTTTACCGCTGATACTTCTGCCTGTATATTTTCTTTGGTCAATCAATTTTCGAAAGATATCGGTAGAAAATGAAGACATTCCGAAAAGATTTTCAGAAATTATCCTGAATCATAAAAAAACGACCGGCGACTCACCTACAATTCAGGGATACAAGGGCAGGGAATTGCGTTGGGCATATCTGAATTACCAGATGAAGCAAAATCTTCCAATGGTTCATAACAGCACCTGGCCCGACAGCATTGCTGATTTTCAGATTGTTGATCCGGAAAAATTTCCTTTTACGGATCATTATTTGACCGTTGATTCTGCGCCAGGCTCAGGTTTGCAGATACTCGAACGAAAAATCAAATTACACCGTGAATTGGTTTACAAATCAAGTCCTGAATTTGCCCGGGAATTTACCAATGACGAATTCATCCTGCTGGCGCGGGGTGAAACCGACACGCTGAAAGCCGAAAATCTTCTCGCTCAATATGAATTGAATATTCAGTCAGAAAAGCGTTTCCCGGTGGTTTGGGTGGTTTTTGCAGTGCAAAATGAGGAAGGAAAAGAAATGGTTTATGAGCGTGTTCCGCTGAACTGGTACAACTATGACTGGATTTCGGGAACAGAAAAGTTTGAAACATCAATCCTTGCAGCTGGTATCCATGCTTCGACGCTCAGATGGGTAACCTACATCTGGAATGTAAATAAAGTTCCGCTGAAGGTAAATACCACACAATTATCAATTTTCATCCTCAAAAACCAGTGAGAGAGCTTAATGTTGCCGCTACGCTAATTTGGAATCATTACGAACAACCCGGTTGTTACCTTTTTAAAAAATTGTTAATAAATCACTTAAGCATAAGCGTAAGGGTGTATCTTTGCGCCCAATTTTCAGCAAATCATACCTAAGATACTTTAAATGAGCAATACAAGCGAGGGTTTCGTTTCCCAGGTTATCGGTCCGGTAGTTGACGTTTCTTTTGAGCAGGATCAGATTTTGCCCAATATTCATGACGCTCTCAAAATTGTGAAGGAAGACGGCAGTTGGATAATGCTTGAAACGCAGCAGGATATTGGTGAAAATACGGTTCGATCTGTGGCAATGGACTCAACGGACGGCCTTCACCGGGGAATGAAAGTGATCAACATCGGGCGTCCGATCGAGATGCCGGTGGGCGAATATATCCGCGGAAGACTTTTTAACGTAATTGGCGAACCTATCGACGGATTAAAATCAATCGTGAAAGAGCAGGGTTATCCTATTCACCGCGATCCCCCAAAATTTGAAAATCTTAGTACTACCGCCGAAATCCTTTACACAGGTATAAAAGTTATTGACCTGATCGAGCCTTATTCAAAAGGTGGAAAGATCGGTTTGTTTGGTGGCGCCGGTGTTGGCAAGACTGTGATTATCATGGAATTGATCAACAATATTGCAAAAGTTTACTCCGGGTTGTCCGTTTTTGCCGGCGTTGGCGAGCGTACCCGTGAAGGTAATGACCTGCTTCGCGAAATGATCGAATCGGGGGTAATCAGATATGGTGAAGAATTTCTGAAAAGCATGGAGCATGGCGGCTGGGATATATCCAAAGTTGACTACAACGAGCTCTCAAAATCGCAAGCCACACTGGTTTTCGGCCAGATGAACGAACCTCCCGGAGCACGTGCCCGTGTTGCGCTTTCAGGTCTTAGCCTTGCAGAGTATTTCAGGGATGGCGACGAAAAATCCGGAGGAAGAGACATTCTGTTTTTCATTGACAATATTTTCCGTTTTACACAGGCAGGCTCCGAAGTGTCGGCGCTTCTTGGCCGCATGCCGTCCGCAGTTGGTTACCAGCCCACACTTGCCACCGAAATGGGTTTGATGCAGGAGAGAATCACCTCCACCAAGAGGGGCTCAATTACTTCAGTACAAGCAGTTTATGTACCGGCCGACGACCTCACCGATCCGGCGCCGGCTACCACATTTGCCCACCTCGATGCCACCACAGTTCTCAACCGTAAAATTGCCGAGCTGGGTATTTATCCCGCCGTTGACCCGCTGGATTCAACCTCAAGGATTCTTTCCCCTCACATCGTTGGCGCCGAGCATTACAACACAGCACAACGTGTAAAAAACATACTTCAGCGCTACAAAGAACTTCAGGATATCATCGCCATCCTTGGAATGGACGAACTTTCGGAAGAGGACAAGCAACTGGTGCGCCGTGCAAGGAAAGTACAGCGTTTCCTCTCGCAGCCATTCCACGTGGCCGAGCAATTCACCGGAATACCCGGAAAGATTGTTGACATTCACGATACCATAAAGGGCTTCAATATGATTATTGATGGCGGCGTTGATGAGTACCCCGAGGCAGCCTTCAACCTAGTCGGAACCATCGAAGAAGCTATTGATAAAGGAAAGAAAATGCTTGAAGAAACCCTGGCCTGATTCAATTAAGCAAAGCTTAACAACATGACCATCAAGGTAATCAATAAAAATAAAGTACTATTTCAGGATACTGTTAAATCCGCTCAGCTTCCCGGTATTGACGGACTTTTTGGTATCTTGCATAACCATGCACCGATGGTTTATGTGCTCAAAAAAGGCAAAGTAAAAATTACCAAAGAGGATGATAAAGAGCACCTTATCGAAATCAACGGAGGAATTTTTGAAGTATTTAATAACGAACTTGTCGTTTTAGCAGACTAATCAAACCACGAAAACTATCTGATGATTAATCGGCACAACAAAATAAAGAAGTGGCTCAGGAAAATGATTATCCCATTTGGGATAGTGATGATCATTGCCGTTGGAAATGTTTATTCTGCAGATGGTTCGAAGCAACATACCCATACTGATGGCCATGCTGATGATTCGCACGGTAAGAAGGAATTCAATGCCGGGGATATGATTTTTCATCACATCGCCGATGCCCATGAGTGGCATGTTCTGGATATTGGCGATTTTCATCTTTCCATTCCTTTGCCGGTGATCCTGTGGCATGAAGGTAGTCTACATGTTTTCATGTCGAACAAATTTCATCATGGCCACGAACTTTACAAAGGTTTCGGAATTGCTTCTGAAGGCAATTCAAGCAAGATTGTAAAAGCCGATTTAGACAAATTTGATTCGGAACATATTATTACGCAGGATGCAGATTTTGCCGCACCGCTCGATTTCTCGATCACCAAAAATGTACTGGCAATTTTTGTAAGTGCAGCCATATTGCTTTGGGTCTTTATTTCGGTAGCCAATGCTTACCGCAGGAGAGGAACCAAAGCGCCTACCGGATTACAGTCGTTTCTTGAGCCGGTGATCCTGTTTATTCGGGATAACATTGCCAGGCCATCCATCGGTGAGAAGAAGTACGCCTACTTTATGCCATTTCTGCTTACCATATTCTTCTTCATTTTCCTGAACAACCTTATGGGATTGATACCATTTTTTCCCGGCGGCGCCAACGTTACGGGGAATATCTCGGTTACGCTTGTGCTGGCGTTGTTCACCTTTTTCACTATAATTATTACTGCCAACAAAAATTACTGGATGCACATCATCAACACCCCCGGAGTTCCGTGGATGCTGAAGATACCCATACCTCTGATGCCGGTGATTGAACTTTCGGGGCTTTTCATCAAGCCTGTGGTGCTTATGATTCGTCTTTTTGCCAATATTACCGCCGGGCACATTATCAGCCTTGCATTTGTCAGCCTGATTTTCATATTTGGCAACATGGGTGAGATCTTTGGTTACATGATTTCGCCGGTTTCGGTTGTGTTCTCCATTTTCGTGAAATTTATCGAACTCCTGGTTGCGTTTATCCAGGCATATGTATTTACACTTTTATCAGCGCTCTATTTTGGGATGGCTGTTGAAGAGGCACATCACTAAAAGAAAATTACAAGAAATTAATTCATAACAATCATCAATTAAATCGCTTAAACTATGGAATTTTTAATGATTTTACTACAGGCCGGAGCTGATCTCACCTTGTTTGCAAAAGCCGGAGCAGGCCTTTCCGCAGCTATTGCAGCTGCAGGAGCAGGATTTAGTATTGGCAAAATCGGTGCTGCTGCTATCGAATCCATCGCCCGCCAGCCGGAAGTGGCCGGAGATGTCAGATCAAACATGATCGTTTCTGCCGCTCTTATCGAAGGTCTCGCGTTTTTTGCTATCGTTGTTTGTCTTTTGATTGTATTTCAATAGGATTGTCCGATTCTGACAAAGTGCGAAATCAAGGATAAATGATTTCGGCTGATAATCAGATATGTTTCGTTTGATACCAGGACAGTGGCTACAGGAAATACAATCAATGCACCAACTGTGTAACTGTTCCATTTTTGTAAGAAACGACATCATTAAACACTAAACTATGGAATTAGTAAGTCCGGGAATTGGGTTGATTTTTTGGATGACGCTTGCTTTTGGCGTGGTTCTTTGGGTTTTGGCAAAATTTGCCTGGAATCCTATTATGAAATCCATTCATGAACGTGAAGAATCAATTGACCAGGCGCTTCAGCAGGCCGAACATGCCAGAGCAGAGATGAAGAATCTCAAGGCCAGTAACGAAGAGCTGATCAACCAGGCCAAAGTTGAGCGGGATACTATCCTGAAAGAGACGATTCAAATGCGGGATAAGATGATACTTGAAGCGAAGGAAAAAGCTTCGGCTGAAGCCGATCTTATCATCGAAAAGACCAGGGAACAACTTGAGTTTGAAAAGCGCGCCGCAATGCTTGATCTGAAAAATCAGATTGGCCAGCTGAGCCTCGATATCGCTGAAAAGTTACTCTCCCGCGAACTGATGGATAAGAATGCCCAGAAAGAATACGTGGAAGAATTGGTAAAAGACGTTAAGCTCAATTAATCTGAAGGATAAGGGTAATGGATGTAACCATAATCGCCAACCGCTATGCCAAGGCTTTGTTTAACCTTGCTCAGGAAAAAAACCTGATAGAGCCTACTTACCTGGATATGATTCAGGTTTGGGAGGTTGTGCGCGAAAACAAAAGCCTGACCAATATCCTGAGAAGCCCTATCATTCCCAATCCAAAGAAACTGAGCATTCTCAGAGCATTATTTGTCGGGCGGATAAGTGCTTTTACCTTCAGATTTCTCGAACTAGTAATCAAAAAAGACCGGGCACTTTTGACCAGGTATATAGCCGAGAGTTTTATAGAGATTTACAAAGACCACAAAAACATCATTACCATCCAGTTGGTCACAGCTTATACTCTCGATGAGTTAACCCGCAGGAAAATACTCGATCAGCTCAGCGATTTGACCCACATGACCATTGACCTGGTTGAAAAAGTGAATCCGGAACTGATCGGAGGCTTTGTTTTTAGCTACAAAGACCGAAAATTTGACGCCAGTTTGCGCCAGAAAATAAAGCTGCTGAGCAAAGAATTTGAAAAGAACCCTTACGTGAAAGAGTTATAAAGAATTGTAAAAAGTTAATCAAAGTAATATGGCACAGATCAAAGCGGCTGAAGTTACCGAAATCCTGCGACAGGAACTGGCAGGATTCAAGACGGAATCGGAGCTTGAAGAAATTGGCACGGTACTTCAAATCGGAGACGGCATTGCCAGGATATTTGGCCTTTCCAATGTTGAATCAGGCGAACTGGTAAAATTTGAAAAGGGCGACCTGATGGGTATTGTCCTTAACCTTGAGCAGGACAACGTGGGAATTGTACTTCTTGGCGATACTCACGACATCAAGGAAGGCGACGTGGTAAAACGTACACGCCGTATTGCCTCCATTAAGGTAGGCCCCGGAATGTTGGGAAGAGTGGTAAATACACTTGGCAAACCGATTGACGGCAAGGGCGAAATTAAGGGCGAAACCTGGGAAATGCCCCTGGAACGAAAAGCTCCTGGCGTAATTTTCAGACAACCTGTTAATGAGCCGCTTCAAACCGGAGTAAAGGCTATTGATGCCATGATTCCCATTGGCCGCGGCCAGCGAGAACTTATTATCGGCGACCGCCAGACCGGTAAAACAGCCATTGCTATTGATACTATTATCAATCAACGTGAATTTTACGATAAAGGCGAGCCGGTTTATTGCATCTATGTAGCAACTGGCCAGAAAGGCTCCACAGTAGCCAATATCGTGAAGACCCTGGAGGACAACGGCGCTATGGCCTACACCATTATCGTTGTTGCCACGGCATCTGATCCGGCTGCCATGCAGTTTTATGCTCCTTTTGCAGGCGCTGCAATCGGCGAGTTTTTCAGGGATACCGGAAAACCGGCACTCGTAGTTTATGACGATTTATCGAAGCAGGCAGTTTCTTACCGCGAAGTTTCGTTGCTCCTGCGCCGCCCGCCGGGACGTGAGGCTTATCCTGGCGACGTGTTCTACCTTCACTCAAGATTGCTCGAGCGCGCAGCCAAGATCATCGAATCGGATGAGATTGCCAAAAACATGAACGACCTGCCCGAAAGTATACGTCCTATTGTGAAAGGTGGTGGCTCACTCACAGCATTGCCACTGATCGAAACCCAGGCCGGTGACGTTTCAGCCTACATCCCCACCAACGTGATTTCCATTACCGACGGCCAGATCTTCCTCGAATCCAGCCTCTTCAACGCCGGGATCAAACCCGCTATCAACGTGGGAATCTCGGTTTCGCGTGTTGGGGGAAATGCCCAGATCAAATCCATGAAGAAAGTCTCCGGAACGCTAAAGATTGATCAGGCTCAGTTCCGCGAACTGGAAGCATTTGCCAAATTCAGCTCCGACCTCGATGCATCCACGCTTTCAGTGCTCGAAAAAGGTCGGCGTAACGTCGAAATACTGAAACAGAATCAATATTCCCCAATGGCGGTTGAGCAGCAAATTGCCATAATTTATTGTGGAACCAAAGGCTTGCTGAAAGAACTCCCTGCCTCAGAAGTGAAAAATTTCGAAGAGATCTATATCAATCTGCTCAAAACGCAGCACCCTGAATTGCTTCAAAATCTGAAAGCAGGGAAACTTCTCGAGGAAGACGAGAAGATTATGCGAAGCGTTGCCGCTGAATTGGTTGCAAGGATTAATATTAAAACTGCTTAAACCGATTAAGTTTTATGCCAAATCTAAAGGAAGTCAGAACCAGAATTGACTCGGTGAAATCCACCGAACAGATTACCAGCGCCATGAAAATGGTATCTGCTTCCAAATTGCGTAAAGCCCAGACCACAATCCAGGATATGCGACCTTATGCCGACCGTATGGAGGCATTGATGCACCGAGTATTTCACCCGGGAGCAAACCCGGTTGTGTCACCACTCAACGAACAGCGGAATCCTCAGAAAATTCTTCTGATCGGCGTCTCCTCCAACAGAGGGCTCTGCGGTCCTTTTAATACCAATGTTGGAAAGGCTTTGATGCAGCGCGCACAGCAGGATTATGAAAGCCAGTATCGTGATGGAAATGTCGAGATTTTTACCATTGGCAAGAAAGCTTTTGAATACCTTGTAGCCCGTAAAGTGAAGGTCGCCCGCAGAAATGATTTCCTTATTGATAAATTCAGCCCGGAGATGATTGATCCGTTAGCAAAGGAACTGATGAAAGATTTCATTGATAAAAAGTACGATCGCATTGAGCTGATATATCATCATTTTAAAAATGCCGCTGTACAGGTAGTAACAGTTTCGCAGTTTCTTCCTTTCGAAAATCCGGTGGACCAAAAAACCTGGAAGCCAAAGGATGACTTCGACTTTATCTTTAAACCATCATTGGAAAGCGTCCTCGAACTTTTAATCCCTAAATGGCTGAACCTTAAGATTTATGAAACCCTTGCCGATTCAGCCGCATCAGAGCACGGCGCCCGGATGATTGCCATGCACAAAGCCACCGACAACGCTAAAGAGCTGCTTCGCAATCTCAAACTCTCCTACAACAAAGCCCGTCAAACCGCCATCACCAACGAGATTATCGAGATCATCGGCGGAGCAGAGGCATTCAAGAAATAGCCAGACCCGATTTCTTCACCCATTGCCTTTTTCATCTTCCTGAAAAGTCATTTCGACTTATTGCCATAAATTTGCAACCGAATTTGAATCGCAAACCGGACATACAGATTATGGAAAATATTGCTATTGAACAACTTAACCAAAAGTTCGTCAACGCAGAGGCTCCCGAAATCCTCAGATACTTTCTGGAAACCTACAAAGGTAAGATTGGCCTTGCCTCGAGTATGGGCGCTGAAGACCAGGTTTTAACGGAGATGATTGCAGCCATTGACCCTTCAACCCGGGTATTTACCCTCGACACCGGAAGGGTTTTCCCTGAAACCTATGAACTGATTGAGAAGACCAACGCCCGTTACAGAATCAATATCGAAGTCTATTTTCCCGAGCGGGAACAGGTTGAAAAGATGGTTGCCGAAAAGGGGATCAACCTGTTTTACGAAAGCATTGAAAATCGGCGCTATTGCTGTCATACCCGAAAAATTGTTCCTCTGAAAAGGGCTTTATCCGGGCTTGAAGTCTGGATAAGCGGATTGAGGCGCAGCCAGTCGGTTACGCGCAGTTCAGTGAAGTTTGTTGAGTGGGATGAAACCAATCAGTTGATTAAGATCAATCCGCTTTTAAACTGGGATGAACAGCAGGTATGGAACTATATCAGGCAAAAGAACGTTCCTTACAACACGCTGCACGACAAGGGATTTGCAAGTATTGGCTGTCAGCCCTGCACCAGAGCCATCGAACCGGGGGAGGATGTACGCGCAGGCCGTTGGTGGTGGGAAAATCCTGACATGAAAGAGTGTGGTTTGCATGTGAAGAAATGAAGGGTTGTTTTTGGAGCGCCCTCTAACCGCTGAAATCCTGACTTTTTCGGGTTTCAAAGCCGGAATCTTCGTAACCCGCCATTAAAGTAATTGATTACCAATGAGTTTATAAAATTTTAGAACAATGGATATAGGAATTTTTCAGGTTGATTCATGGGTTTTTACATGGATTATCCTGCCACTTCTGATCTTTTTATCGCGCATTGCCGACCAGAGTATCGGCACGCTCAGGCTGATTTTTGTATCAAAAGGTTATAAGTACATTGCGCCGGCGTTAGGATTCTTTGAGGTGATAATCTGGCTGTTGGCTGTGAGCCAAATTCTTAAGCAGATGGATAATTACCTTTATTACATTGCCTACGGCGCCGGGTTTGCCACCGGAAATTTCATCGGTATCATTCTCGAAGAAAGGATTTCGCTGGGTACGGTCATCGTGCGGATATTCCCAAAACTTGATTCAACAGATCTGATTAACTATCTGAAGGAGAATAACTATGGTCTTACATTGATGGATGCTGAGGGAAGCCGGGGTCCGGTAAAGATCATTTTTCTGATTATCCCCCGAAAACAGTTAAAAACGCTGGTTGAGATCATCAACCGCTTCAATCCCAACGCTTTTTATTCGATCGAGGAGGTAAAGTCTGTAAAACATGGTGTTATCAGGCGCGAAGGGTCGCTCGTCGCCTCAAGGCATTTAATGCCACAGATATGGCGAAAGAGCAAGTAGAGTACCGTGTGAACAGATAGGGAAATGAGGTGATGGGGAATTGGGGTGATAGGGAATGGTGGAATGAGAAGCAGAAAACCATGACAACCGGAAGCGGGTACACAAGGATTGATGAGGGAATGGAGACCCTAATCCCACCGGATTGCTTTCACCGGGCTGATTCGTGTAATTACATAGGACGGAATCAGCATGAACAATACGCAGAGAATCAATGTGCCGGCGTTCAAAAGGATTACAGGGATCAATTCAAGCTGGATGGGCGCTGCGGATATGTAATAGGATTCCTGGTCCAGTTTTATCAGTCCGAAATGTTTTTGCAGCAGCGCCAGTGAAATTCCCAGCAAATTACCGAACAACAGGCCGCGGGCAATAATGAAAGATGCATTGTATAGAAAAATATTTCTGATCGTGCGGTTTCGTGCGCCAATCGCTTTTAGCACACCGATCATGTTGGTTTTTTCAAGAATCAGAATCAGAAGGGTTGAGATCATATTGATGGCAGCCACGGCAATCATCAGCGTGAGAATGATGATAACGTTCATGTCCTGAAGATCAAGCCATTCGAATATCTGCGGATACATTTCCCTGATGGAGGTGGCGTTGAGGCCGTAACCAATAGAGTTATAAACTTTGTCGGTCATTTTATCAATTTCTCGGTAATTGTTTACAAAAACTTCAAATCCGCTGATTTCGCCGCTTTCCCAGTTGTTGAGCCGCTGCACATGTCTGATATCGCCGATGAGGTAAAGATCATCAAACTCCTCCAGCCCGGTGTCGTAAACTCCGGCGATGTGAAACTTACGTCCACGCGGGGTCATTTCGTCAGGATTGATAAAATATACCCGAACGTCATCGCCAAGATTAAAATTGAGCTTGTTTAAAATCTTCCTCGAGATCAGAATATCGTCGGTTGGTTTTTCCTGGTCAATTTGCAAAAAGCTGCCTTCAACAATTTTGTCTTTGAAAAACGACCATTCGAAGTCGGTCGAGATACCTTTTAAGACTACACCCTGAATTTGGTCGGCAGTCTTTATCAGGCCTGATTTTGAGGCAAATACCTGGATGTGACGGATTCCGGCGCTATCTTTCAACGCCGGATAAAAGGGCTGGTCAATACTGATGGGAGAGGTTTCGTAAGAACGGTTCAGGTCGAAACTGGTGATTTGAATATGCGAACCGAATCCGATTACTTTTTCAGTGATGGCGCTTTTGAAACCGAGGGTTACGGCCACCGAGAGTATCATCACCGCAAGCCCCAGCGCCACACTGATTATGGCCAGCCGTATGATAGGCCTGGAAAAGTTGGATTTGTCTTTTGATAAAATCCCCCGCGCTATGAAAAACTCAACATTCAATGGTCTGCGATTTTGGGCAAAAGTAACGATTTCCCTGTCGCTTGCGGGTGAACCATCACCGGATGATGATTTCATCGGCAAACAGCCATGCCGGCTGACCGGCTCCCGAATGCCACTCAGGACAAACTCCCTGGTTTCGGGCAATGATCTTTACCCGCCGCACTCCACCCACTTTGCGCTTCACTGTTGCGTTTACCACGCCCTTGCTGCCCTCAGCTTTTGCCGATGCAAAGGTTACTTTCCCCAGCTCGCGGTAGTTTGACCCGTCTTCAGAAACCAGAACAAGCACCTGCGCAGGCAGGAAAATCCAGGATTTCTGGTCATCGAGGAACCTGGCCTCAACCCCCGTAATATCGGTCGGAGATTGAAATTCGATAATTGCCTCCATGCTGCTGCCTTTGAAGCCGAGCCATTTTCCTTCGCGGTAATCGGCAGAGCCCCGCAAACCGTCGGTGAGCGACTGAGCGCCGTTGGCGGAGTATTTTGGTTCAGGTTGGTTCTCCAGAATGACCCTTTGGTTTAGCGCTCTGTGTAACGTAAAAGTACCTTCAAACAAAGATCCTGCGCGGGTTTGACCACTGAAGGCGGCGATGCTCAGCGTAATGCTGTCCCTTGCCTGAAAAGGAACGTCCATTTGCGGTGATTCAAGTGTCGGATTGGCGCCGTTGGTGGTATAATGATAGGTTAGTTTGCCGGATTCATCGGTTAAATCAATTCTCCAGTTGTTTCCCGCTGAATGGGTAATCCGGGGAATATTCCACTGAAATACAGTGAGTTGAATCTCCGTCTTCAATGGTGAACCAGGAGCGGTAAGCACGTTTTTCACCATGAATGCTACCGCCAGTTCGTTCTCACCCTGTTGCAGGTTCCTGATATTTTTTACCGGAATCCTCTCGGAGCTGTTGGCCTTGAGATGAATGGAACCGGGTAATGAGAACTCTTCGTTACTTATGCCCTCCAGGATCAGTGTAAGGTCGGAGTCATTTTTCAGCACAAAGAAAGCCTCGCTGCGGCTGTTGATCTCAACGTGTGGATTTTGAACGGAAAGAGACCCCCCGATCAATGGTTTGAGGTGTTTTTCATCCCCGATCAGCGTGTCGTTAAAAAGCGCCGCTGTCCGCCTGTTGAAAAAGGCATCCCTGACGCCATCCACTGATCGCTCTTTTGCAAAAACCAGGGTCATCGGTCTTCGCTCATTTTTTTGCTGTTGGTAAAGGAAATCAATCGGCTCGTGCACATCAGAATTGGCAAAAATGGTAAGTCCTTTATCCACAGCCCATTGATGAACTATTGGATAAAATTCTTTTTCATTAAAAACCTCAATCCCTTGCAGCCAGCCATTTTCCAGAAACTGGTCGTGCATTGGGAACCAGATGGTGGTGTCGGGTTGCTGCGCCTTCCAGCCGGGATGGTTCCACACAAAAAAGGCTCCTTGCCTGGCAGCCGCCCTGAAAGCCTCCTCAATATCATCCTGGCGAAGTAAGTTGCAGTCGTTCAGGAAGTAAGCGTTGAAATGGCCGGGGGGCATCCGGCGGGTAATTTCTGCTGCTTTGATGAGGATGATGCCATACTCGTCGGCCACCGGCCTGGCGATTTCCCAGGGGCGGTTTGCATCATTGCTCACATCTTTTTGATTGGGATTGTATTCCAGATGGTCAGTGATGGCAATTACATCCAGACCATCGCGCCAGGCTTCCTTCACGCGATCGGTTGGCCACACCGTTCCGTCTGAAAAGGGTGTGTGCATATGAAAATCCCCCTTAAGCGTGATGTATCCTGGTATATCCGGCAGCCTGAAATTCTGGCGGGTTTGCGCAGTCGCCGAACCTGCAAATAACATGAAGCTAACCAAAAACAGGGTCAACCTTACAATCGTTAGCTGTGAAAGAATAGTTTTTGTTTTCATTATCAATCAATTAGGTCTGCAAATTCAACAGCAAATTTACATGAAACTTAACGCTTACACACAGGCAAATGAAATTTGGCTTACTGAAGAAACCGGGAAGCTGGTGAAGACGATGATTCGATTCAGTCAACCAACGTCTTAGGTTAATCCTGACTTTTTAAACAGATTCAGTTTTCAATAAAAAACCCCGCACGGTGGCGGGGTAAAAAATGAAACAACTTCTTTTGAGTTCTTTATGCTATGATTTGGGCGCCGATTTTTGCGCCGAGGAATTCGCGGTTCATCCGGGCGATATGGGTCAGGTTGATGCCTTTGGGGCAGCGGGCTTCGCACGCGCCGGTATTGGTGCAGTTGCCGAAGCCCAGTTCGTCCATCTTGCTTACCATCTTTTGCACGCGTTCGTGTGCTTCAACGCGGCCTTGCGGGAGGAATGCGAACTGGGAGATTTTTGCCGAAACGAACAGCATTGCTGATGAATTTTTGCAGGCTGCCACACAGGCGCCACATCCCACGCAGGTAGCTGCATCAAAAGCAGCATCGGATTTCGGTTTGGGTATCGGGATGGCGTTGGCGTCGGGTGCTGCTCCGGCGTTGGCTGCAATAAATCCACCTGCCTGCATGATTTTGTCGAAGGCCGTGCGGTCAACGATCAGATCTTTGATTATCGGGAATGCACGGGAGCGCCAGGGTTCGATCACGATTTTGTCACCATCTTTGAACTTGTACATTCGCAATTCGCATGTAGTGGTGAGGCTGGCCGGTCCATGAGCATATCCATTGATGTAGAGCCCACAGGTACCACAAATCCCTTCGCGGCAGTCGTATTCGAAGGCTACCGGGCTATCTCCTTTTTCCACAAGGGTTTTATTGAAGAAATCAAGCATTTCGAGGAATGACATCTCTTCAGATACGCCATTTATGGTGTAGGTCACAAATTTTCCTTTGCTTTTGGCGTCTTTTTGCCGCCATATTTCGAGTGTGAGATTCATATCATTAAAGGTGTTTAGTTCGTGATTATTTGTAACTTCTTTCTTTCAGTTCCACGTTTTCGAATACGAGCGGTTCTTTGTGAAGGTTGTGAGGCTTGTCTTCGCCCATATATTCCCATGCGGCCACGTAACTGTACTCACTGTCAATGCGTTTGGCCTCGCCTTCGGGGGTCTGGCTCTCTTCACGGAAGTGAGCGCCGCAAGACTCTTTGCGGTCTAAAGCATCCTGGATCATCAGTTTGGCAATGCCAAAGAAATCGGCTACACGACCGGCTTTCTCAAGCTCCTGGTTTAACTCATTTTCCGTGTCAGCCACCTTCAGGTCTTTCCAGAATTCTTCTTCCAGCTCTTTTACCATTACCTGGGCTTTCAACAATCCCTCCTCGTTGCGCACCATGCCGCAATAATCCCACATGATTTTTCCCAGTCGTTTGTGGAAAGTAGTAGGTGTTTGTTTTCCATTAATTGCGAGTAGCTTTTTGATCTTCTCTTTTACCTCCTTTTCAGCTTTTTCGAACTCCGGATGGTCGGTGGAGAGGCGCGGGGTCTTGATTTCGCCGGAGAGGAATTCTCCGATGGTAACCGGAATGATAAAATAGCCTTCGCCTGAGCACTGCATCAGCGAGCCTGCGCCCAATCGGTTGGCGCCGTGGTCGGAAAAGTTGGATTCGCCGATTGCAAACAACCCGTTAACAGTAGTCATCAGGTTATAGTCAACCCAAAGACCGCCCATAGTGTAGTGCCCTGCGGGATAAATACGCATGGGAACTTCGTAGGGATTGTCGCCGGTGATTTTATGATACATCTCGAAAAGGTTGCCATATTTGTTTTCAATGGCCTTTTTCCCTTGTTTTTTGATAGCGTCTTTAAAGTCGAGGTAAACGGAAAGCCCGGTTTTTCCTACGCCATATCCTGCATCGCAACGCTCTTTGGCGGCCCTGGAAGCAACATCGCGAGGGACTAAATTTCCGAACGCCGGATAGCGACGTTCGAGGTAATAATCGCGGTCTTCTTCCGGGATGTCGTTGGCAGCGCGTTTTTCGCCCTTAATTTTTGGAACCCAGATGCGTCCGTCGTTTCTCAGTGATTCCGACATCAACGTGAGTTTGGCCTGGTAGTCGTTTAGCTGCGGGAGGCTCGTTGGGTGAATCTGAATAAAGCTCGGATTGGCAAACAGGGCGCCTTTTTTATGAGCCGACCAAGCTGCCGACACATTTGAGCCCAGCGCAAGGGTTGAGAGGTAGTAAATTGTTCCATAACCTCCGGTAGCCAGTACCACACAATGACCGGCATGGCGTTCAATTTCGCCGGTCACAAGGTTGCGGGTGATGATGCCGCGTGCCTTGCCGTCAATGATTACCACGTCGAGCATGTCGCGGCGCGGATACATGGTTACTTTTCCCTTTGCCACCTGGCGTATCAGCCCTGAATAGGCTCCCAGCAGGCATTGCTGACCAGTGGCGCCTTTGGCATAAAAAGTACGCGAAACCTGAACACCTCCGAACGAACGGTTGTCGAGATATCCGCTGTATTCGCGGGCAAACGGAACTCCTGCTGCAACCAATTGGTCAATGGTTTGGTTGCTCACTTCGGCAGCGCGGTAAACATTGGCCTCCCGGGCACGGAAGTCACCCCCTTTTATCACGTCGTAAAAAAGCCGGTAAACGCTGTCGCCATCGTTTTTGTAATTCTTGGCTGCATTTATTCCTCCCTGAGCGGCCACTGAATGGGCTCTGCGCGGAGAATCCTGAAAACAGAACGCCTTAACATTATAGCCGAGCTCGCCGAGTGATGAAGCGGCTGCAGCGCCGGCCAGCCCTGTGCCTACTAGTATGATATCGAGCTTTGCCTTATTGGCCGGATTAACCAGTTTTATATTCCTTTTATGAATGCTCCATTTTTCTGCTAACGGACCTTCAGGAATCTTTGCGTCTAATTTTATCATAGTATTTATTGGATTTTCATTAATAACTTGAAGATAAATAAATTACCAGCGGGATAATTGCAAACCCAACCGGGATAATAACCGAAACAATCAGGCTCAATTTTTTGATTGAAGGCGTGTACTTGCTGTGATTCCAGCCCATGGACTGGAATGCTGACTGAAATGCGTGATGCAGGTGAAATCCCAGGAACACGAAAGCAACCAGGTAAGCGATTACAAAACCTGGCATTTTGAATTTCTCGATGATGAGCAACCCCAGGTCGTGATATTCCTTCCCGTCATAGGGCACCGTCGGGACAACATCCGTAAATTTGGCCTTGAAGTAAAAATCAATCATGTGAATGACCAGGAAGATAAAAATCAACACCCCGGTGTGGATCATGAATTTGGAAAAATAGGATAGCTGCGTGGTAGTGGTTACCTTATAGCCTTGTGGCCGCGCTTTCCAGTTCTGAAGCTGAAGCACCAGCCCATAAATGATATGGATGATGAATCCGCCAAAGAGCAAAACTTCAAACACTTTGATTGCCGGATTGGTTCCCATAAAATGGGCTGCTTTGTTAAAGATCTCACGACCGGTTTCAGGTATCAGTATCGTTAGATTGATACCAAGATGCACCAGCAAAAATGAAATCAAAAACAAGCCCGCCAAAGCCATAATGACTTTCTTGGTAATGGAGGAGAGCTGTAAATTTGAATTGCCCATAAGATTAAATTTTTCGGTTTGTTGAACTACTTTATTGAAAAAGACCTTTTTTTGCATCTGTAATCTGGCAAATTTAAACCTAAAAACCTTTGTCTTTTAATAATCTATGTTTTTTCTGAGTAATTTATACTTCGTTTAAATTAAGAAAGAGGTCCCATGAGATACACACCCATTGACAATTCATTGTTTTCGGGCAATCGAGGGCGGTTTGGCAAATTGATGAAGCCGAATTCAGTGGCCGTTTTCAATTCCAATGACGAGTACCCCCGCTCCGGCGATCAGACCTTCCCCTACCGTCAGCAGTCGGATTTTTTTTACCTGACGGGAATAAACCAGGAGAAATCAGTTTTACTGCTGGCGCCGGATCACCCCGACCCGAAATTGCGCGAAATCCTTTTTCTTGTTGAAACCGATGAGCAAACAGCAGTGCGCGATGGTGATAAACTGACAAGAGAAAAGGCCACGGCGATTTCGGGAATCCAACATGTTAAATGGCTGCCCGCGCTGGAACTCGTTCTTCGCGATCTGGTTATCTGGAGCGATTATGTGTACCTGAATATTTATGAATACCCCAAATTTTCGACAGAAGTTGACTCGCGTGATCATCGCTTTGCGCGGCAGATTCGATCAAAGTTCCCTGCGCATCAGTATCTACGCTCGGCGCCCCTGATGACAAAGCTCAGAATGATAAAATCTGGTATAGAGGTTGAATTGATCCGAAAAGCGCTGGATATCACCAATAAAGCATTTCACCGCATGTTACAGTTTGTCCGTCCGGGTGTTTACGAGTTTGAAATCGAAGCTGAAATGGAACACGAATTTCGGATTAACCGCTCCAGCGGCAGCGCTTTCCCACCGATCATAGCCTCGGGCCGTAATGCCTGCGTGCTGCATTATACTGAGAATAATGACCCCTGCGAAAAAGAGAGCCTGGTTTTGTTCGATTTTGGCGCTGAGTATGCCAATTATGCTGCAGATATTTCGCGTACAATACCGGTCAGCGGCCGTTTTACACCCCGCCAGCGACAACTTTATGAATTGGTGCTCAGGGTACAAACACTCGCCATTCAGCAAATGACCGTTGGCAACACAATGGAAAAATACAATACCTTTGTGAACAACGAAATGGAAAAAGAGATGATCCGGATTGGGCTGCTCAATATTGATGACGTCAAAAAACAGGACACCGACAACCCTTTGTTCAAAAAGTATTTCATGCACGGAACCGCTCATCATCTCGGCCTCGATGTTCACGATGTCATCAGCCGGTTCGAACCATTCCAACCTGGCATGGTATTTACATGCGAACCGGGAATTTATATCCGGGAAGAAGCCGTTGGAATCAGGCTGGAAAACAATATTCTCATCACTGAGAATGGCCCGGTTGATCTTTCCGCCGGCATTCCTGTAAGTCCCGATGAGATCGAATCATTGATGTTAAACCGCACTTTTTAAATCTTCGGAAATGGAAAAAATTGAATTCAGAGAGAAAGCCATTTATTACAAGGCAGAGGGAAATGGCCAGGCGTTGGTTCTGCTACATGGTTTTTTGGAGTCATCAGCTATCTGGGATCATTTTGCATCGGTTTTATCAAAGTCTTACAAGGTCGTTCGCATTGATCTGCCAGGGCATGGCAGAACTCCGGTGATTGATAAAACGCACACCATGGAGCTGATGGCGGAATCGGTCAAAAGAGTGCTCGACCATCTGCAAATCAGTAAATGCCTTATGGTTGGTCATTCCATGGGTGGTTATGTCACTCTTGAATTTGCCCGCAATTATACTGAAATGCTGAAAGGAATGGTTCTCTTTCATTCGCATGCTGCCTCTGATACCGAAGAACTTAAAGAAAACCGCCGCCGCCTTATCGAAATCGTCAAACTCAACAAGAAGGGATTTGTCAAGCAATTTATCCCTGATTTGTTTGCAGAAATCAATCTGGTAAAATTGCAGAATGAGATCGAACAACTTGGGATTCTTGCCGACAAGACCAGCGCGTTGGGAATTATCGCCGCTTTGCAGGGGATGAAAGAGCGTTCGGGTAAACTGGATCTGCTGCTTAACACCGAAATCCCGGTATTATTTATTGCGGGTAAAGAAGATCTGCGGATTCCGGTTCAGAATATTCTGGCTCAGGCAATACTTCCCAGGCACTCAGAGGTGCTGGTGCTGGCCGATGTGGGGCACATGGGTTTTATTGAAGCGCGGGATGAAACCCTTCGCATGATCTCCTGTTTTTGTCACCGAATACTACTGGAGGATTAACAAAAAAGCCCCCGTTTTGCGGAGGCTTTTTTGCTACTATAAACCCAATTTTTTCTTTACCAGCGACATTATATCATCACTGGGCGAAGCGTAAAGCAAAAGCCCTTCTGTACTGTTGAAAATATAGGTATATCCGTTTTCTTTGGCAACCGCTTCTACTGCCTTGCGTGCTTTTTCGATTAAGGGAGCTGTCAGTTCGTCCTCTTTCGTTCTCAAATCCGACTGAGCCTGTGCATTGAAATCTTCAAGTCTGGTTTGCATATCCTGAATCTCTCTTTCTTTGGTCTGGCGTATGATGCTCGACCATGTGGCCTGATTTGCCTGGTAGTCGGTATATTTACTTTCCAGTTCTGCCTGCATGGTTACCAGCTGGTTCTGGAGTCCTTTGGCATAGGCTTCATACACCTTTTTGATCGAATCTTGTCCAGGCATCATTCCATATACCTGGGCAAAGTTTACGTGTCCAAATTTCTGCGCATGGGCATGATTTCCGAATGCAAGCGCTACTAATGCTACTAACGCAATTAATTTTACTGTTTTGCTCATTGTTGCTGTTTTGTTATTTCAATTTAAAATTTTTCCGGTGCAAAAATAGACTATTTGATTGAATTTCTGATTATTTCTATTCAACTGAAATACACGGCCTTATTGCTTTTTTACTCCCATAATGCTGCCGATCTGATCGAGTACTTCGTCGCTGATGTTGTAGCGTGCATTGACATACATCACCGTTGGGCCGCTGGCTTTGTCGAAAATGAAAGCATAATTTTGTTTTGTGGCAATCTCTTCAATGGCGTTGTAAATTTTTTCCTGGATGGGTTTTATCAATTCCTGCCGCTTCTTAAAAAGGTCGCCATCCTGCCCGAATCGTTTGCGCTGAAGCTCTTTTGCTTCACGCTCGGCTTTGATAATCTCTTCTTCGCGCTTCTTTTTTAGGTCGTCGGGCAGCAAGACGGCATCTGCCTGGTAAGCTTTATACATTTGATCTACTTTGGCAAACATTTGTTCAATCTCGGCCTGCCATGTTTTTGATAGTTCATCAATCTCATTTTGAGCGTTCTGGTATTCAGGGATGCTCTTGAGAATATAATCGCTGTCAACATAGCCAAACTTTTGGGCAACGGCGCTGCCGGCCAGTGTAAAAGAAAGCAACAGCGTGATTATCAGAATTCTGAACGAGTCATTTATGCTTTTCATGGTTTTCCCTCCTTGAATTTTTTTAACGGGATGAATTTTATCAAATAATATTCCAAAAAGTAATTTCAGTTAAAGTAGTTTAATCAATTGACTGATTGATGGAAAAATGGAAGTGTCCCGCGTTTGCTCCGGGTAATCCGGGAACCTCATCCAAACCATAGCCCCAGTCGAGACCCAGCACACCAAACATCGGCAAGAAGACCCTCAGACCAAACCCTGCAGATCGAAATACCCGGAATGGGTTGAAATTGGCAAAGCTGTCCCATGCATTACCTGCTTCGAGAAAAGTCAATGCAAAAATGGTTGCACTTGGATTGAGCGAAAAAGGATACCTCAGCTCGAAAGTGTATTTGCTGTAAATGGTTCCACCAACGTTTTTGTTGATGTAATAATTGGGTGTAATGGATTCGTTGGTGTAACCGCGCATCCCGATCAACTCTCTTCCATCCAGGTTGTTGTATCCCGAAAGGCCGTCTCCACCAAGAAAGAAGCGTTCAAATGGCGTTACTCCGATCTCGGTGTTGTAAGCGCTCAGAAAACCCAGTTGCACCCTTGTACTTAATACCAGGTTTTGTACAAGGTTCATATAGAAGTTGCTCCTGATTTTCCATTTATGATATTCGATCCATTTGTACTTATCGTCTTCGGACATTGCACTGTAGTCCTTGTTGTTAAACAACGAGTAGGGCGGTGTAACAGCAAGGGATACTGAAACTTCGGAGCCACTCCTTGGGAAGATAGGGGCGTCAATAGAGTTTCTTGCCAGTATGATGTTGTAGTTGATATTGTTGTATCTGCCGTTGCCGGTGCCAAAAGAGAATATCCTTGCGTAGTTGTCGAGTTTGTAAACCTGAAGGTTAATGGATTGATAAAGCGTAAAATAGTCATCGGGTACTTGTAATCTTTTGCCTAAACCCAAAACAATACCGTCGGTAACAAAAGAGGAGTGTGCAGGGTTATTCTTTGCTATTCCATTGGAATACAGGGAGTGAAAATAGGAAACGCTGAATGAGGTTGGTTTTTTACCTCCAAACCATGGCTCAGTGAAAGAGAAATTGTAGCTGATATACCCTTTTCCGTAAGACTGAAGCCTGATGGAGAGTTTTTGCCCATCGCCTGAAGGAATGGGTTTCCAAGCTTCTTTGTTGAATAAATTACGCAGGGAGAAGTTGTTGAAAGATAGCCCGAGCGTTCCGATTATCCTGCCGTAGCCCCAGCCACCCGAAAGCTCGATCTGGTCGGCCGAGGTTTCCTCAACTTCATAGATGATGTCCACCGTGCCATCGGTAGGGTTGGGCTGAACGTCCGGCCTGATGTTCTCGGCGTTGAAATACCTTAACTGCGCCAGTTCCCTGGTGGTACGGATTATGTTCGAACGGTTAAAAAGCTGACCCGGGCGCGACCGCAATTCCCTGATTACCACCTGGTCATTGGTTTTTGTGTTCCCTTTTACGTTCACCTTACTTATTCTGGCCTGCTTACCTTCGCGTATCCTGATTTCAAGATCTATGGTGTCGTTTTCAACACGCACTTCTATGGGCACAGCCTGGAAAAACAAGTAGCCATCATCGAGGTACAGCGAACTGACGTCAATACCCGAGGGGTTAAACGACAGGTTGGTATTAAGCAATTCTTTATTATAAATGTCGCCTTTCTGAATTCTGAGAACTGTACTTAAAAATTCGTCGCTGTATTTTGTGTTGCCAATCCAGTTGATGTTTCCAAAAAAGTACTGCGGACCCTCTTCCACCTCTATCAAAATGTTGATTGAAAGATCGTCATTCCGATAGATAGAGTCCCGGACTATCCTGGCATCGCGGTAACCGGCGGCATTATATTTTTCGATCAGGTTGCGCTTATCCTCTTCATAGTCGCTTTCGATGTATTTGGAGGTTTTGAAAATCCTCAGCCTCATGTTGGAGTTGAGGTACTCACCTGCCCTGGCATACAAGGTGTCGAACTGAAGCAGGAGTGCATTTTTGGTGACATCCCACATCAGCGTTTCAATCTCGTCGAATGGACGAAATATCCCCTTCTCCTTTGTGTTTTTGAAGGCTCTTAACGCCTGCTCGTCAGTAAGTTTTTCATTTCCAAGGATTTCGATGTCGTAAATCTTTATCCGATCGTTCTTTTTAATGTTGAAAATCAGGATCACGCTGTTAACCCGGTTCGTATCCGGAATCTGGGCAATATCCACTTCAGCATCGAAAAATCCCTTTTTGGTGTAATAACTGATGATACGGCGGCGCGCATTGGTGATAAGGTTTTCGGTAACTACATCACCGGAATTTATTTTAATTTCATCCTTGAGGTTGTCTCCTTCCGATTTTTTGACTCCCTCGAAGGTGTATTTTGTCAACCTTGGGCGCTCCCGAAGATCAATGTTGAGAAAGATGATCTTATCCTGAACATCGGTTGCTGTAATGCTCACATGTTCAAACAGACCTTGTTTCCAAAGATTTTCGATGGCGGTGGCTATTTTATCGCCTGGAATTTTTATTTTCTGACCCACCGTAAGCCCCGAAATCATAACTAGCACATTACGGTCGAGAAATTCGATACCCGATACGGTGATGCCACCAATCTCATATTCCACCGGATCCATGTAGTCTAATTCGAGGTTCATGGAGCCGGCAGGGGTCTGCGAATTTGCAAAATGAGGAAGAGTCGAAAAGATCATCACCAGCAAAACAAGCAATACTGATGACCTCCGATTACAAAAAAGCAGTGTGAATAATTTCCTCATTTCAGATTTTTACTTTCTCATTGATCTGTTCGCTGGTTTTTCCAAACCGTCTTTCTCTGCACTGGAAATTGACAATGGCTTCGTAGAAGTCTTCTTTCCTGAAGTCAGGCCATAGCGTTGGGGTAATGTAGATTTCGGAATAGGCCAGTTGCCAAAGGAGGAAGTTGCTGATCCTGAACTCGCCGCTGGTGCGGATAAGCAGTTCGGGGTCCGGAAAA
This sequence comes from Bacteroidales bacterium, assembly GCA_036794825.1. Taxonomy (GTDB): domain Bacteria; phylum Bacteroidota; class Bacteroidia; order Bacteroidales; family 4484-276; genus RZYY01. Next base: position 170,008 of record DAIRGA010000001.1, read on the forward strand.
TCTTTGGTGAACAGGTGGTTGGAAATCATTGCTTCGTTAATCTCGTCGAGTGATAATTCATTTTTTGATACTTTTCTGGCAATCGCTTTTGTTGCCTCAACGATTTCGTAGTGTGAGCTGTAGCTGAGCGCCAGAACGAGATTCATGCGTTTGTGATGACTGGTTTTTTCGATGGCCCACTGAAGACGTTCCTGGGTTTTTTTTTGCAGGGAGGAGAGATTTCCTATTGCCATCAACCGGATATCGTTGTCTATAAGCGTTTTCATCTCTGAGTCAATAGTTTTGACCAACAAACGCATCAGGGCATCCACTTCATGCCGTGGTCTTTTCCAGTTTTCGGTGGAGAATGCGTAAAGGGTAAGGTATTCGATGCCTAATTCTGCTGCAGCTTCGGCAGTCTCCCTAACAGCAACAACACCGTTTTCGTGTCCAACAGTCCGGATAAATCCCTGCTTTTTTGCCCACCGGCCATTTCCATCCATGATTACAGCAATATGGCGGGGTAATCGTTGCAAGTTTATCTTTTCTTTGTAACTCATCTGCTATTTCCTGATACTGTCTAAGTTTGCTGTTTGTAATGGATTAGTTCTTTTTCTGAAAAAGGTGCGCAAAAGTATTACTATTTCATCTATTGTGAAATTCAACGCAGGTGGATTTCTCCCCGATGGTAAAACGGTAGGTGAGTGTTATGCCTGCAAACGAATACCAGTCGTTGGTTTGAGGGTTGCCGCGCTGCATTCCGGGCAGGTGTTTTGTTGGTGACGGATCCGAAAGAACTTCACTGAAGCCGATATCTGCTGTACTTAAAGTATTAAAATCAACCCAGTAATTTCCGCTAACATCGTCCAGGTAATCGGTAAAGGCTTTGCGTAATCCCCATTCCACGGTCATGCCCAGTCGGTCGGTGAGGCTGTATTTAAAACCAGCACCGAAGGCGAGTGCAAAACTGACCAGGCGGTAGCGGTTGTCAATGCCCAGTTCGGGCTGATACTGCCCTTCCGTTCCGATATCCCTCAATGAAATTGTTTCACCATCATATTCCGTTTTGGGATTAAAAGTAAAAAAAGCCGGGCCTCCGTAAAGAAATGGTGAGAAGTAACTGACATGACTACCGGTAAAAAACTGTAAAAAGTTGAACTCATAAAGGACGGAAAATTCAGTGACCGGCGAAGTGAAACGTAGATTGCGCATTTCGTTGGCCCGACTCACGGCATCGTCGCCTGCCACCGATCCGTGCAGCAATTGTCCCCTGATGGCCATCCTGTCGTTTAGATTGAAGCGAATGATACCTCCATAAGCCGGTTTTGTGAGCAGGAACTGATTCGCAGGATTAAGCTCACCCAAATAGTAAGAACCTCCGCCAAATACCCCCAAATCAATGTCCTGCGATTTGACCAACTGCACCGACAATGCCAGTAAGATTAGTAAGCCGGATTTAAATATCTTCATTCCGCTGACAAAATTAATTGGCTTTAAATTTATAGGTAGCAGTATGTACTTCAAGCCCATTGGAAGGGGTTTCCACCTGGTAGTCAAGCCTGAAACCGGTCATGTTGCAGAAGGTGCTCCCAGTTCCGGTGACGATGGTATCATTCAAACTGTAAGAGAGCGTAAGATTTCCCAGCGTGTCCGGAATCATGATGATATTGAACTTCGGGCCATAATTATTAAAATTATAAAGCCTGATCCACCTGAACTCCTGGGAAAACAACTGGCTGGTTACATTGTATTTAGATACAATATTCATCGGTTTTAGTGTGTCATTAGCTTCAAAAACTGCATGATAGTAATTCAGCGAGAAGTTTAAAACCTCTACTTTTCGCCTGGCATAGGCAGTGTTTCCATCAGTATCGGTGGCATAATAATCCACATAATAATTGCCGGGAGTAGTCGTGTTGATGGCTGAGTCATAGATACTTACTTCAAGCTGAGAAACCGGTGTAAGGTCATCAGTGAGGATGAAGCCCGGATCGCTAAAATCACAACCCGTAAACATCCTCATGGGATTGGGTCCCTGAAGGATTAGCGTGGGAGGGATTTTGTCGTCGAGCACTTTTTTGCAGGAAAGTAACGACAGTAAGATTACCGACAGAATCAGAATTAATCTTGAGAAATGCTGCATGCTTGAATAGATCAACGAAATTGAGCATTTTAAACTCAACTTGTTCTGATTTAGTATGTAAAAGGGTAAGCGGATGCGGATACTGATCTGCCGATATCAGTTGCGCTGGTCTTTACCCCAGAGAAGTTTTTCGCGGATGGTGCTGAAAAAGTCTTTGCTGTGAAGCTGGATCAGATTGATTTTGAAACCGGCCCGCCTGATTATCAGTTCATCGGAAATGTCCAGGGTTTGATAGCGTGAGTCGAGCCCGATCTGGTAATGCTGGTTGCGGCCTCCAACGGTGATGCGGATGGTACATTTGTCGGGGATCACAATGGGCCTCACCGTCAGGTTGTGGCTGGCAATGGGGGTGATGACAAAGTTTTCGGAGGCGGGTGTAACGATCGGTCCGAAACAGCTCAGCGAATAGGCGGTGGAGCCCGTTGGAGTTGCGATCAGCAGTCCGTCAGACCAGTAGGTATTCAAAAAGGTGTCGTCAACAAAGACATTGATCACCGCCAGGGAATGGTTATCGGATTTGGACACCGAGAGCTCGTTAAGGGCAAAATTCAGTTTTCCGAAGTGGTTGGAGCGGGTTTCGAGGCAGAGCAGCGTCCTTTGATCGAGGGAGTAATTTCCCGAAAATATTTTATCAATGGCCGGGAGAATTTCATCCCTGGAGATGCTGGATAAAAACCCCAGTCTTCCCAGGTTTACACCGAGAATCGGAATCCCCGAATCCCTTACCAGCGTGATGGTGTCGAGCAAAGTGCCATCGCCGCCGATGGAAAAGAGCATATCGGCGCCATCCTTAAGATCTTCGTAGGTGTTGAAAAGCGAAAAGCGGCATTGTAAGGATATTTTTTGCTCCATTTTCCGGTAAAAAGGCTGGTAGATCAGCAGCTCGCAATTGAGTAATTTTAATTTATCCAGCAATTGCTGAAGGTAAATAACACCTTCATTTTCAATTGATTTGCCAAACAATGCTATCTTGTTGATCATCTCTACCGGAGTTAAAGTGCAGCAAATGTATCCGGATTTTTTGGATTATGCCGAAAAACATTACTCAAACAGAAAGCTGGCGGTCAGCGCAATCCGGTTGTAATTGGTAACCGACGTTCGCTCAACGCCGGGCTCCCAGTAATTTTCCGAATCGTAGGAAAGTTTCTGAAACCGGTATGACAGGCTGATTAAAAGTGCGCTATGGCGTGCTATCCCGGCCCTGATGCCGGCTCCGGCGCCAAACATCGGACCACCATAGGTTTTGGTAATCTGATTTCCATAGTAATTATTGTCAAAATTCTGCTCAAGTGAAAAGGAATAGCCACCCTGAGCCAGCAGGAAAGGAGAGAAACCTTCGTTGCTGAAAAAGTACCTGGCGTCGGCAAAGAGCGGCAGCACACTCCAGTCATAGTATTCGTATCCCACTCCTATTCCGCTTGTTAGTCCGGGCAAAAATTTGTAGCCATTAATGGTGGTAAACGAAGGTAAAACGGGGCCGGCTGTGTTTCCTTCCCCGATGAGTAGCCCCACGGAACTGATGTTGTAATAACCCTTTGTCTTTGCCGTGTAGTATCGCACATAAGGATTGACCCCCAAACTGTCAATTTCGCTGACAGAATACAACCAGATACCGCAATCGTTGGAAATCTTAATCCCGGCAAGCGGGTCGTTTTGAACAATTTTTCCGGTAACCACGGAGCCGTTTTTCAGATAAACTGCTTCACCTCTGAGCTTTTGGGCTGCAGCGCGTTGAAACGGAAATCCAAGGTTCATCAAAACAATCAACCCCAAAACAATTCGCATTTTCATTATGGCAGCACCTTGTTTTGATTGCCCGGCACAACCGGAATTGTGCTCAAAAGCACAATATCATTGATGTTTGAATAGTCGTACTGATAAAGTCCGTCAGCGCCGATCATCATCAAAACGCCATTGAGCGGGATTACGTCGTAGGTTTTGATGTCGGGGAAGTGGGCCAGCTGGTTCATGTGAATTTCCATCGGGTCGGTGGCATCATAAATTTTTAAACCGGCATCTCCATCGCAGATAAACAGCACATTGTCGTCAATACCCAGCCCGTGTGGATTGAACATCGGGTAGGTTTTAACCAGGAATGGATTCTGAATGGACGAAATGTCAATTACATCCAGTTGATTGGTAAATCCAAAGCATTGTGTGCCAGAGCGCAATGTTACATAAGCCAGATTGCCCTGCACCACCACCGGGTCGCAGGAATTCATGTGGTCGAATGCTGAGATAAAAACCGGTGCAGCGGGGCTTGAGAGGCTGTAAACCAACATGCCCGTGGTGGTTCCCAGGAAAAGTTTGCCTTCGTATGGGAATATGGTCTCCACGACGCGCTCAAGGCTTATTTCATTTCCGGTGCTCATGCCGGGAACGCTGGCAATGTTGAAAAGCTTCAGGTTGTTGTTTTGCACGGCATACATAAAATCATTGTAAATGGTGAACCTTGCCATCGAACCGCTGATGCCGGTGGAGCCTAATGAGTTGATGCTGATTTCGGCAAAATTGAAACCCGGAACTCCATCCATGTCGTATTGAATCCATTCTTTTCGGAAGGAATTTCCTTTTTCGATGGTTTCGGTGTATTGTGTCTCTTCCCAACCTACTACCACGCCTTTTTCAAAATCGAGGTCAACAATGGGAAGGGACATGTCCATCGGGGGCAGTACATTCGGGAAGGCATTCTGGATACGGTCAATTTCGACGGGCTCCGATGGGTTGGTGATATCCAGCGCCACCAGGTCGATGTAGCTGTCGGCAAAAAGGATATTCCCGCGTATGGCCAGGTCGAGGTTGCCGGGGATGGTAATGAAGGCGATTTTTTGCGGCGCCGTCGGGTCGGTGTTGTCTATCACATGAATGCCTTGGTTGATCTCGTTGATGTACAGAAGGTTGTCTTTGAAATAGATTTTCCCGGGATTTACAAGCTCCTGCGTAGCAGTGGTCTTCACCGAGCCCCGGAATTCTTCAAAATCCATGTACACCGGCACGTTGGCGGTGTAGGTGATGGTTTCGTACACCTTATCCTGGCAACCGGTTGCGAAAAACAAAAATGTCAGGATTGCTGAGAACATTGCTGTGGTCAAATTACTCTTTTTCATTGTTGTTGGTTTTTGATTATTTATTTTCAATGATTGATTCTTTTAAAGCTGAAATCTCAATCCCGTCTGCACCGAAGGCCAGTATGGGCTTGAGCTGCGGATGTTGTAGGGTTGTGTTTCGTTCAGGAAAAATACCTGAAACCCGGGCTGCAGATAAATGCTGATCAGATCGCCGAGCTTATAGTCCACACCCAGCGAGGTTAACGACGAAAGCTGCACTCCTTCCACGGTGTAGCTGGAGGTCTGGCTACCGGTAAGGACGCCGGAGGAGTAACTGTTGGTTGAATACCAGGTCTTAATCCCTTTTTCCAGAACTAGCCCCTGCGAAGCATAAAGCCCGAATCTGCGCCCGTTGACGATTGAAAACCTGACAGTTAAGGGGAAGCCCAGATAAAGTATCTCACTTACATATTCGGTGTAGGAATTGTTATCCGGGTTGGTTGTTGCCCTGGTTTTCAGCCTGGTAAAAAGTAAACCGGATTCGAGTCCCCATTTGTCGGACAATGCTTTGTTTACCATCATCCCCACCGTTATGGGGTTCGAATGGGTGGTGTTTTCCAAATCCTCGAAGCGCTTGGTTTCGGCAGAGAGCTCGCTGGAGAAATAATCCTCGGTAAAATTTGCTGAATTTGCCTCATAGGAAACAGTCGGATTGCTTCCGGAGTTGCCTGCTGTTGTCCCATACCCCACACCCAGTTTCCAGCTTTTGTCTTTCGGTTTTTCAGCAGGGTAAGCATCATCATAAAGCGTAAGATCATAAAGGGTTAAGGTTTCTGTGGAGTAATTGGCTTTCTGGCCTTCATTTTTTTCGGTTTTCATATCAACCTCAGCCGGCAAGGATTCGTTTTCTTCCTCCCAAATCTTTTGCAAATCGGATTGGCTTTCCTGATTCAAATCTTCGGGTACAGGCGCTGATGCTGAGACCAGATCAGCAACCATGATCTTATCGTCAGCAACTGCCGGGGGGATGTCACCCGGTTCGTCTGCAGACTGAAATTCAGGGGTAGTCAGGGTGGAAGTTTTCGGAGAATGATTAGCCGGGCTTTCAGGTTCAATAACCGGCTGAATCACTTGCTCTGCAACGGTTGGCGGCGTGAGGTCAATCATCATGTTGTGGTAAAACACCCAGCCTGAAACACCAAAAAGTAAGAGAATGGCGGCTGCTGTTGCAAGGGTGGTGAAAAGAACTATTTTCCGACGGCGGTGCAGCCGTGCTTCAACGCGCGACCATACGTCAGGCGCCGGAGCGTATCCGAAATCCCTGAAGGCTTCCCTCATGCCGCTCTCAAAATTCGTATGTTCTTGCACTTTTCCCATGATTAGTAACGGTCGTCGATTCGTTTTTGCAGCCAGGCCTTTGCTCTGGCGTATTGTGATTTGGAGGTGCCTTCGGTGATGTTGAGCATGCCGGCAATTTCCTGGTGCGAGTATCCTTCGATGGCAAACAGGTTGAAAATGGTACGGAAACCCGCCGGCAATGCCTGGATATGTTCCAGAAGGTCTGCTGCTTTTAGCTGCCTGAAAGCATCCGGGTAATTGTCGCTTACCAGGAATGCTGCTTCGAGATCAACACTTTGCTTCAGCACATCTTTTTTTCTCAGTATTTCAAGTGCGGTGTTCACCATAATCTTCTGTATCCACCCCTCCACCGGGCCCTCCGACCGGAAGTGTTTCAGGTTGGTAAAAACCTTGATAAAACCTTCCTGCAAGAAGTCCTGAGCCATTTCAACGTCATCGGCATACCTCAGGCAAACGCCCATCATTTTTGGGGCAAAGCGCTCGTAGAATTGCTTCTGAGCGTTGCTGTCACCCCTGAGGCACCCTCTAATGAGTTGTTCCGTATCCACCATTAGAGGATAGCGTTGATTATTGGTTTAACATCGTTTAATTGATGCAGGGAAAAGCTGAAAAGTTGCACGGGATTTTTTTCAGTGAGAAATATTTTCATTTTCTGATTGATGGCTGTTTCAGGATCAGCTATTGAATATCGGGGATGTGATTCAATTTGAGTGAGTTGAGTAAGAAATTACAGCGTATCTTTAAAGTGAATGTAAAAGCCTGTTTCGCCTTGTTTATTTACTGAGACTTCCACTCTGAAAATCATATCGTAATAGGTAACCAGGTCAATTCCGGCGCCAAGTCCGTAAAGCAGGTTGTTGGAAAGGTCGGTGGCATCGTAATACCTGTATGCATCAACAAAACCGACATCAACGAAAAGATTGGCGAATAGTGCGTAGTGGATTTTGTTGAATTTTTCGGATTTTAAAAAGCTGATGGTCGAGCTTTTTTCGGGTATGATAGCATAACGGAGAGCGTTTTTTCCCAGGATAAAGCTTTGACCGTCAACTACATATAACTCATATCCCCGCACATAGTTGCGGTCGAACCCCAGTCCGCGCTGATAAAAGTAGGGCTGGTCGCGGTTGGTCGAAATTTTACCTGTCCAGTCGGTGGAAGCATAAAATCGTTTTGGTAATTCCCAGTACTTACGGTAAGAACCAAGCAGTTCCATCATCTCGATATCGCCGTCTTTCATCAGTCCAAAACCGCTTTTGGAGATCATACCTTCGAAATAATGGCCGGTGAGGGGGTTGACTTTCGAATCGCGGTAATCGCTGATAAATTTGTAGGTAAGCGTTACATACTCGTTGGTTTTTTGCCCATAGAAAGAGTAGTCAGGGTTTAAAGCAAGCAAAGTATCTTCAAACGAGAAGAAATTGAACCGGGCCTGTAAAGTGTGAAACTGATAGAAATTAGGGCGGAATGAAAGGTTGAAATAGCTGTAATACTGTGTGAAAAGGTATTTCTGGTCATCTTTAACAAACTCCTGTTTATTATTTACAGTCCGGTAAGGAACCTCATGATTTTGGATCCAACCTGCCCCTATTCCAGCCCCAACAGTCTGTTTTTCATTGATATAAGGGATCAGGTAGCTGATTTCATACCGCTCGTCGTAGCCAAAACGAAGAAAGAGCCGGAGCAGTTCACCCCTGCCACGGTTATTTTGTTTCAGAAGATACAAACCATAGCTCACCCGGTCATAATTTTTTTCTTCGAGCCATACGTTGAGGTTGCGGTCGGAAATTTCAAAAACAGGAAAAGGCCAGATGTACCAGCGTTCCACGAATGAAATGGTAACCGACAGATGGGTCATTTCGCCCTGCATTACAACCGAATCGCTGATAATGACAAAGTTGAAAAGGGAGGTTTTGAGGAGGTTGTTGCGCGACTCCTGGTATTTATTGTGAAGCGCTGTGGCGGAGAGGGTATCCTGTGGTTTAAAGGTTAGTTCCCGCAGAATGATAAAGTCTTTGGTTACCCTGTTGCCGGTCAGGACAATGGAATCAATGATAAACGTGGTACCCGGAGCAGCCCTGTGTGTGTTGGATACAATGCTGTCGTTTTTTGTTTCCAAGCTGAGAACATGCGACTGCTGCGGGATTGCCATTCTGGCAACTCCAAATGAAATCAGCAACAACAGCAGGTACCCTTTTATCATTTTTCATTCACTTTTTATGCAGATTGCAATTTGCCTCTTTCAGGTTTCTAAAAACCTCATCAGCAGCTCGTATCGCTCGCGCAGCATAGCCTCATTTTTTTCGTTGTCGCCAAAATAAAATACGATGTCGTAGTTGTAGCGGAGAAGGGTTTGAATCACCTGCTCGATGTTCATTTTGTTTAACTTCAGGGTAATTTCCATTTTGGTTGAATCGGGAACTGCTTTAATCCCTGAGCTGAGGATTTTGGTGTCGTTGGATTCGATGATACGGGCAATTTCGCTCATCGAATAATCATTCTGGTTTACCTCGAGAATGATGATGCCACCTGGATTTCTGACAGATAGTATTTCGGCGATTTCGGTCAGAACCTGCCCGGCAGAGATTAGCCCCTTAAAATGCTGATCATCGTCGAGCACCGGCAGCATTTCCATTTGCTGGTCGGATATGATATGTATCGCATTGAAAATGTGCTCATTCTCATTAATAAATGGCTTGGGCAATGCTTTGCAAAGCGGTTCGATGCGGGCTGATTTGTTCGTCTGGCTCAACAATTCGTTTTCCGAAATCATTCCCAGGTAAATATTCCCGTCGGTAACCGGGGCAAAGGAAGTTTTGTATTCCGACATCAGCCGCAGCGCAGAGGAAATTTTATCCGATTTTTTCAGCGGAGGCACAAAAACACTGGTCAGGTTTCGGACAATCATATTTTTGGATTTTTTATCATTTTGGTAGTTACAAACGCACGAAACCGGTCTAAATTTCAAAGCAGTAAAATCATCGATTTTGAGGATTTTCAATTACTCCCATTCCCAGAGTTCTTTTTCGAGATAGTCGTCGTTGTAGATTTTGATGTAGCTTTCGTACCTCGACAGGGCTATTTCACCGGCCTCCACTGCGGCTTTCACAGCGCAGCGCGGCTCGTGAATGTGAGTGCAGTTGTTGAACTGGCAGTCGTGCATGATTGCGCGCATCTCCGGGAAGCGTTCGGCAATCTCTTCTCTGCGGAACTCCACCAGGCCAAACTCGCGGATGCCCGGAGTATCTATTATAAAACTGTTGTCGGCCAGCGGATTCATTTCAGGAAAGGTGGTGGTGTGTTTTCCTTTGAGGTGATAAGATGAAATATCGCCGGTTCTGAGATTCAGCGTTGGGTCAATTGCGTTGATAAGCGCCGATTTACCTGCTCCTGAAACCCCGGAAAAGAGACACACTTTCTCTTTCATTTCTGTAATGAGCAAATCCAAATTTTCCCCTGTTATGGCTGATACCCTGAAGGTTTTATAGCCTGCGGCGAGGTAGATTTTCTCCAGCTCAGCCAGCCTGGCAAAATCCTTTTCGCCATAAATGTCAATCTTGTTGAATACGATGGCCGTCGTTATGTGGTAAGCCTCAGCGGTTACCAGAAAGCGGTCAATGAATCCCACACTGGTTATAGGTTCTCTTATGGTTACAACCAGCAGTGCGAGATCAATGTTGGCGGCGATGATATGCGAAACCTTGGAGAGGTTAGTGGATTTGCGGATGATGTGGTTGTGGCGGGGTAAGATCTTGTTTATCAAACCCACATTATCACCCTCCCCTATCTCAAATTCAACTTTGTCGCCAACAGCCAGCGGATTGGTGGTTTTGATCCCTTTCATCCTGAAATTGCCCTTCAGTTTACAGTTAATGCGGCTGCCATTTTCATCCATCACGGTGGCCCAGCTTCCGGTTGATTTGATGACTATTCCTTTCAAAATATTGATTGTTAGGGGTTTGACTAATAGAATATATTATTACCTGAAATTGTAATGTTTCCTTACGGGCTTTTTTATATCCCAGGTGCAGCGCAGGCCTTTTCTGAAAGTGACGAAATCGCCGGGATTAAGGTGAAATGACTTTTCGCCGGCTTCCACCACAATATTTCCCTCCAAAATCAGGCACTCTTCGGTGGAGTCGTAAGTCCACGGGAAACGTGAGACCTCTTTTTCCCAAACAGGCCAGCTTTTGATGCCCCTCGTCATTATTTCGTCTTGGGTTAAATGTTGGATCAGTATATCTTCCATAATCATTTGTTTTGTTGGTTAATAAATTATATTTGCAGGGAATTTTTCAGGATTTTGGCTCTCAAATCAAAAAACCCTCAAAATTATGAATTTTTCCAAGTACATGCCCTTGTTGATAGCGCCCTTTGTCTTCTTTGTGCTCATATTGCTTGCCCGCAAAATTATGGAGAAAAAGGTTCTGAATCTTTTTGCCAGCGCTTACTTTATCGGTCTGCTCACAGCCATCCCGATGATTCTTGCCCTCTATTTTGTTTATGAATACTGGCTTACGCACGTCAGCAGCCTGCGCCGGATCGTCTTTTACTCTTTCGCATTGATCGGTTTTCTGTCGGAGTTCACCAAATTTTTGCTGCTCCGCTTTTATTATCTGCCCAAAGAATCTTTCACCAAACCGTTCGACGGAATCCTCTTTTCGGTGATGATCGCTATGGGCTATGCCACCACGGCCAACGCGTATTTCCTTTATTACTGGAATTACAGCGATAACCTGAAAATGGTCCTCTTTACCCTGCCGGCAGCCATGATCTTTATCCCGGCAATTATGGGTTTTTTCATCGGAATGTCAAAATACCGGAATAACTATTTCGACTCGCTGACGGGATTGATGGCCGCGACTTTCTTTTATGGTTTCTATAGCTTTTGCCTGATATCCCAGGATTATGCGCTGTTGGGGCTCTATGGTGGCGGCGTGGTGATAATCTCTGTTTTGCTTGCCGTAAAATCGCTCAACACCAATGTCAACACATTGATGTGATGAGTGATATGACCCGTTTAGCTGTTAATATTTCATAAATTCATTTTCACCGAAAATTTTGAAAAAACGAATAAGACCATAATTGGTATTTTTGCACTTTAATTTGTTTTTCAGCCATTTAGAAAAAATAGAACAAAACATCATTTTATGGAAAGAATAACCGTAGTTGGCGCAGGTAACGTGGGAGCAACCTGTGCGAATGTAATTGCCCACAAAGACCTGGCAAAAGAGGTCGTTCTGGTGGACATCAAAGAAGGCGTTGCCGAAGGAAAAGCGCTCGATATCTGGCAAACCTCAGCCATCAACAATTTTGATACCCGCGTAGTTGGAGTTACCAACGATTACCTCCGCACCAAAGGGTCGGGTATTGTGGTCATCACCTCAGGGATGCCCCGCAAACCCGGAATGAGCCGCGACGACCTCATCCGCACCAACGCCAAGATCATCGTGGATGTGACCGAAAAGGTGATAAAATATTCGCCTGAAGCCATTATCATCGTCGTTTCCAACCCTCTCGACGTAATGACCTATGCCGCATGGAAAACTTCCAACAAGCCCAGCCGTAAGGTGTTTGGCATGGCCGGCATCCTCGACACAGGACGCTACACCGCCTTCCTGGCCGAAGCGCTCAACGTTTCGCCAAAAGACATACACGCATTGTTGCTCGGCGGCCACGGCGACTCCATGGTTCCGCTGCGCAGATATACGTCAGTGAAAGGTATCCCCATAACCGAATTACTTACCAAGGATCAGATTGATAAAATCGTTGATCGTACCCGCAAAGGTGGCGGCGAACTGGTGAATCTTATGGGAACCTCAGCCTGGTATGCCCCAGGAGCTGCTGCCGCCCAGATGGTGGAAAGCATCGTGGACGATCAGAAACGCATTTTCCCCGTTTGCGCCAGGCTTACCGGTCAATACGGCATCAACGACCTCTACATCGGCGTGCCGGTTAAGCTGGGTAAAAACGGCATCGAAGAAATTTTTGAACTCAACCTCAACGATAAAGAATACAAAATGCTGCACGAGTCGGCCGAGCAGGTTCGTACGGTTGTTAACGTACTCGACGACATGAGCCTTTTCCCCCATTAAACTGAACAGCAGGCCGTTAAAGGCATCTTCGTCAATCGGAACGGAGATGCCTTTTTTTTATCCCAGAGTAAAGATCTTACCATTATCCTCCAGGGAGACCTCTCCTTACGATGTCATGCTCCCCCCAAAACCTCACAGCAACTGTCATTTCGTATGACCGAAGCGAAGCGAAGGGAATGAGAAATCTCCTTTTTGGCCGGAAGAATCAATTATTAAAAAACCCGGCATCTGCCTTTTCGCCATCAATCGAAACCTGATTGTTCGAAACAGTGATGAACAAAAGCCCCTCCCATGAAAAATTGATTTTTGAAAAAAATTCGTGCAGCAATCACTGATCTTTCAAAATTCTTACATTTGAAAAGCAGTGAAAGTTTAGGGATGTAATATTCACCGAAATTCACTAAGTAGGTATTACATTTTGACTTTCAGACTATAGCAAAATTATCAGTTCCCGAAATGTTGTATTTTTTAATTTTCAAGCCCATGAAAAAATCTCTCCTTTTTCTCGTAATCATCCTCGCTGGCCTCTCAGTGACCGGCCAAACGCCGCAGGGAATCAACTACCAGACCGTTGTGCGCAATGGCGATGGTGAGGCGCTGCCTCACACCGACATCTGGCTGAAAGTGTCAATCCTTGCTGATGCACCCGACGGAACCGTAGTTTACAGTGAAGTGCATCCCGCTGCCACCAACGGCTTCGGCCTGGTGAATCTCGTCATCGGGCAGGGAACGGTGCTCATCGGAAATTTTGGTGCTGTTGAATGGGGAAAGTCATCACACTTTCTCGAAATGGCCATTGACCTTACCGGCGGTGGCGAGTTTCAGGTTATGGGAGTTTCTCAGTTTCTGAGTGTGCCTTATGCGTTGTATTCCGGGCAAACCGGCGATACCACCAATTGGCAGAAAAACCAGAATGTGGTTTATTATAACAAAGGCCAGGTTGGGATTGGCACCAACCAGCCTGATTCCTCTGCAAAATTGGATGTAAATTCCAACTCCCAGGGCTTCCTGCCACCACGAATGACTACCGAAGAAAGAGATTCAATTCCCAATCCTGCGGCTGGTTTGATTATCTTCAACACCAACACGCATTGCATCAATTTCTTTAATGGCGTGGAGTGGGTGGAGTATGGCCGCGACCCGTTGGATACTTTTGAATGTGGCCAAATATTCACCGACCCCCGCGACAAGCAGCAATACCAGACTGTGCAGATTGGCGATCAGTGCTGGTTTGCCAAAAATCTGAATGTTGGAACCAAGATCAATGCTACGCAAAACCAGACAGATAATGGCATTGTTGAAAAATATTGCTACGAAAATGTACCTGCCAATTGCGGTAAATTTGGCGGTTTGTACCAGTGGGATGAAATGAGGGCTTACGACACCCTGGAAAACACAAAAGGAATTTGTCCCGAAGGCTGGCATTTGCCCAACCAGGCCGAGTGGCAGACGCTTTTTGATGCGTTTGGTGGCGCCGAAGCAGCCGGAACTGAACTGGCCTCAACCGGTACTTCCGGTTTCGATGCGCTGATGAACGGTAAGTTTGATGCCGTTGCCGGTTTTTCGGGGCAAAACAACCTCAGTACTTTTTGGTCATCATCAGGAACTCCGGGCGCACAAGCAACCGGCTATGATTTTACTTCCGGCAGCCCGGTAGTAAATACCGGCAACAGCAGTGTTTTTAATGGTTATGGAGTGCGCTGTTTAAAAGGCTTACCCAACGTTACCGACCCCAATCTGAAAGTGATAGACACAACAGTTTACCGGTTAGTCAGCGATAGCCTGGAAATGGAGCAGGGTACTTACAGGTACCAAATCATTGGCAGCCGGAAAGCCAAAGACCTCATTGTTGCTGAAAACATTGTTGTTGGAATCGAAATTGACGGATATTTGAGAAAAGTTGATGAAGCTTCCATAAATGGAAATGAAATGACTTTAACAACTTCAGATGCTACTTTTGAAGATGCTTTTATCGAAGGCGAGTTCAGTTTTAATGCCGGTCTTACCGGTAAAGGCAAACCGGCGTTGACGTTAACCCGAATTTTATATCTTGCTCCTGGCGTCGAAATTAGTCCTCAGAAAGATGGGTTTACCTATAATTTTTCAAATCTGGTTCTTTATGAAGGCGACAATGTTTCGGTAACAATTCCACAGGGACATTTTACGCTTGACCCTCAGTTTAATTTTGATTTCAAGTTTAAAAACAAGCAGGTGAAACGTCTTTCATTTTATGCTGATAACGCCATTTTGGAAAATTCACTTGATGTCCAGCTTAATGCAACAGGTTCGGTGAGCAAGGAATATGAAAAGACGTTAGCTAAAATTGAAAAGTACATTGGTTTTATGGCTGGGCCGGTTCCGGTAATAGTGGTGATTACAACAAAACTAAAAGGCAAACTTAATTGTAGCTTCGATGCTGCATTTATGGCAACTACCGGTTACACAAACACAAATACAGTTTCGTTTGGTGTGAAATACGAATACGGTAACTGGCAAAGGATTTGGAATTTAATTCCTGAAACCCAGTTGCACCCAATTAACTGGAATGGCACGATTTCGTTAGGGCAGAACCTTACCATTGTTCCTGAAATTGATATCAAATTTTATGGTGTTGCCGGGCCGTATTTTAACCTGCCGGTTTGGGAGCAATTGGATGCAAACCTTGCCGTGCCGGAAATGAATTACGATGCAACTCTTGATGTTGGTCTTGACGGAAACATTGGAGCAGAAGTGACAATCTTTGGTAAAACGCTGGCAAGCTACAATAAGGAACTCTTTGGTTTTAAGAAGAATCTTTACAACTCCCCCGCCAAATTGGAAATAGTTTCGGGTAACAACCAGACTGGCTATGTTAATTCCCCGTTACCAGCGCCCTTAAAAGTAAAAGTAACCGACAGCAAAGGGTTGACCTATTTACCATCACGGGTTCATTTTACAATTGAAACTGGAGGCGGAACTTTATCAGAAACCGATTTATGGACAGATGCCACCGGCTTTGCCCAAACTTCCTGGACTTTGGGTGCTTTGGCTGGCGAACAATCCGTAAAAGCCGAAGTATTTAAAGCCGACGGTACTGCCATTAACAGCTCACCTCAAGTTTTTACGGTTACTACCCAGGGAACTCCCGGCCAATGCGGGCAACCTTTCACCGATGCCCGCGATGGACAAACGTACAACACGGTGCAAATAGGAAATCAATGCTGGATGAAGGAAAACTTGAATATTGGAACTCGAATTGACGGTTCAGTCGATATGTCTGACAACAATACAATTGAAAAATATTGTTATGAAAATAATCCATCCAATTGCAATATTTATGGAGGGCTTTACCAATGGAATGAAATGATGCAGTACAAATCAAATGCGGGAGAACAGGGCATTTGTCCCGTTGGCTGGCATTTGCCTACTACAAGTAAAGATTGGAGCAATTTGCAATCTTTCTTAGAAGGTCAAACAACGTACAGATGTAATGGTATCTCAAATTATATTGCAAAAGCCTTAGCAGCTGATTCCTATTGGAATCAAAATAATACTCCTTGTGCACCAGGCAATAATTTTTCCACAAACAACGCAACAGGGTTTTCTGGTTTTCCTGGTGGATATGGATTTCAAAATAATTTCCAAAATTCTACTAACTATGGTGTCTGGTGGAGTTCTTCACAAATACCTAGCAGTGGTGGTCTTACCTTCATTATATTTAATGACAGCCCAACTGTCGGCCAGGGTGATTGGCACAGGAGCTATGGATTAAGCGTCCGTTGCCTCAAAGACGAAACAACTTCTTCCCAACTTAATGTAACTCCACCAAGCCAGGATGTTTTAAATGATGCCGGTACAACAACTTTTGAAGTTACTTCCAATACTTCCTGGGCAGTTGAAGAAAATATTTCATGGCTTTCAGTTTCTCCACTAAGTGGCAGCGGCAATGGTACAATAACAGTTACTTATGATGCAAATCTCGATACCGAACCCAGAATTGGGCAAATTACATTCACGGCCGAAGGAGGAAATCCAGTTGTAACTGTTTCGGTAAATCAGGCGGGTGCTCCGCAGTCTTGTGGCCAAATTGTGGATGCCAGGGATGGCCAAACATACAATACAGTACAAATTGGGACTCAATGCTGGATGAGAGAAAACTTGAACTACGAAACTGGTAATAGTTGGTGCTATGAGAACAATCCAGCAAATTGTGATATTTATGGAAGGCTTTATGACTGGAATACTGCCCTTTCAGCCTGCCCAACTGGATGGCATTTACCAAATTTAGCAGAGTGGAGTGATTTAACAGATTTTGTGAGTAGCCAACCAATGTATCTGTGTAATGGCAATACAGATTGGGTTGGAAAAGCACTTGCATCAACTTCAGGTTGGAACTATTATGAATACAACGCTTGTTCAATTGGATATAACCAAAATTTAAACAATGCCACCGGCTTTACAGGCCATGCGGGTGGCTTACGCGAGGTCAACAGTACATTCATCTACAAAGGTGGCGAATGCTTCTTCTGGAGTACTACTGAGTATGAAACTACAGAAGCCTTTAGCCTGCAATTGGATTATGGCAGCCCAGGAGCATACCATTACAACCACAATAAAGATTGTGGGGTGAGTGTCCGTTGTTTAAAGGACAATTGATTTTCATTTTTGAATAGCCGAAAATGGCTATTCCGGCTGCGGGTTTGGTTAAAGTATCGAAGGAAAGTTCCAAAAGAAATTCTAAAATTGAAAATGTTGAAAATAAGGTAATAAGGTTATTGAATTTCATTGCGTTACCCTTTTTACTAAGATTTGGAAAATGGATAAGGTTTTGCTTTTCCGGTGGGGAGCAAAAAGAACTGGCCAGGTCATTTTGAATTCAAACTTCCTGGATATTTTAGGGGGGTTGAAAAGTAATTCCTGCAATTTCCGGTTTCCAAAAATGGCTGCTTAGGATCAGTAAACCTTATTTCCCATAAATCAATCTTAGTAGAACTGATCGATCTCTATAAATAATCAAACCTTATTACCTTATTTTCAATGGATTGAGCCCTGACAGGGTTCCAAACCCTGTCAGGGCTTTCTGGTCATAACCACCTTCCAACGATAATAAGGTTATTGATTTTCATTAGGTTACCTTTTCTACTAAGGTTTAGGGAGAGGATAAGGTTTTGCTTTTCCGGTGGGAAGCAAAAAGAACCAGTCAGGTCATTTTGAATTCAAACTTCCTGGATATTTTAGGGGGGTTGAAAAGTAATT